>NZ_JAZHSH010000001.1:2092500-3292500 GCF_040100845.1 Chengkuizengella sp. SCS-71B
AATGTGATGAAGAGGGATTCCTTTAGTTGATGAGGAATATTGACGTTATGAATGTGGAGATCACTTTAGATAAAATTCCGCTTATAATTTTGGGTTAGTAATCATCTTCATAATGTTTTCACAGTTTAATTTTTAAACGCTTAATTATATGAGGGAGTTTTGAAAGCAGAAGGGGGCAGCAAAAAACTTCACAAGGATTACTTAAATTTAAAAATAGAGGTTGTTCTTTTTTTCTTTTAAATATTTTAATAATAGCAGATGCCCCCATAAACAGGTTTTTGTTTATAAAGGCATCTTTAGTTTAAATTACTGGTTTTTGTCCCAGCCCCTTTAAAATAATTCCAGATTTATCTTATCTTGGAACTATTTTTTAAAAGATTAATTTCAAATATATCCAATGATTTGTAATACATTTAGACGCTCACCTATAGGTGGTTTCTCCTTAATAAGCTGGAGTAGAGTCTCCATCTGGTTACACGATGTTTAAGCTTTGCTTAAACGTGTTCACTCTTGTTTGTTTCTATATTTGCGAATGAAAAAGATTACTGCTATTGTGATTAGTCCTAAAATGATTAAAACAGGTGAGTTGCCTATAACTAGTATAAATAAATTTGCAAAAAAGTGTATCAAACCATTCATAGAGTTGACAAATTGTTCTTTGGTTTTAGCCAATACATTTAAATCTTCATTATTTAATTCGGGGACAATGACTTTATCTTCATTGATGGAAATAGACACACTTGCCAAGGCACTATGATTTTGCAAATAAATCATTCTGCCCTTTATTTGCTCAATTTCTTCTTGAATTCTTGCTAAATCATTCGATATTTTTAACAAATCTTCTGTTTTATCTGCATTTTCCATGAAACCTAAAAGTCTTTCTTCAACGATTTCTTTTGATTTAATTCTTGATTCTAAATCTACATATTCTTCAGTAACATCTCTTCCAGATATGTTTCGATTTCTCACTTTTATACTCAGAGCTTCTACTTCTTCTAAAAATTTAGTAAATTGAGCTTGAGGAATTCTTACATCAAGATGTGCACTTATATTTTGTTCTGAATATCGATATACTGATGAATTTACGATATAGCCATTCATATGTAATAATATTTGTTCTATTTTTTGTTGAGTTTGCAAATAATCCTCTACATCTATAGATAAGTCTGCATTGTAAATAATCATTCTTTGTGTATCTTTTTGAATAGATTCTGACTGAATTTCTTCAATACTCTTATTGGATTCATTAGTTAGAGCTGCATCAGTATCAAATGAAATTGCTTCTTCAAATGCTGCTTCTTCTGACGGTGCTTCATCAGTCAATGCATATCCATCTGCTTCTTCAACACTACTTTCTTTGTATTCAGCACTACTACAAGAAACAAGAAGTACTGAAACTACACCAATTACAAAAATAAACAATATTTTCTTTTTCATCTATATTTCCCCCTTTTTTATAAAGAACGTAGCTAATATATAAAATGTTTCACCCTAAGGAATATTTTCTCAGATGTTAATTCTACGGAATATTTATTTTTCTTAAAATTAAAAACCCAGAAAATGAAACTTAAAATGTAGTTTCATTTTCTGGGTTTGTTTCCATTGCTATGAACACTGAAAAATTACAATTATGAGAGGTAGTATAAGCCAAGAAAATTATTCATCTTCTCTTGGACTTGTAATAACTCTGTAATACCGATCTCCATTTTTTGAATTGTAGTAAACTTGTTTCCGTTCCTTTGAAATAGGATCAATAAAGATCTCATTTGTTTCTTCGTAACCAGCTGGAATTCTATCTCCGTCTCCGTCATCTGCTCTTTTGTCTAAAAGGGGTTGGAGAAGAAGTGCTCCAATGATAATTATAATGGGTGCAAAAGCAAATAGATAGAAAAAGGATTCCATTATTCTTCAGCTACCTTTTCAACTATGACAGCCGTACCATAAGCAGCAACCTCACTTAATTGTCCGTTTGAACCGGAGTCAAAACGCATCATGATGATGGCGTTAGCACCCATTACACTTGCATTTTCTACCATACGATCAATAGCTTGTTTTCTTGAATCCTCGAGTAATACAGTATATTCTTTTATTTCTCCTCCTACCAATGAGCGTAAACCTGCTACAATGTCATTTCCTATTCCTCTTGCACGTACAACAACGCCAAATACAGGACCTTTTGTCTCCTTCACTTCATAACCTTTTAAATTTTCTGTTGTTACAACAATCATGTTATTACCTCATTTCTTTCTCAAAGTGAATGCATTAAAAAAGTACATATGATTTCTTACTATTTATACGATTAGATTCTGTATTGTGTTTCAAATTATTCTTTCCAGTTTATGAATTGAGAAAGTGTTTTCTTTTTTGTGAAATAGGGGTTTTTACCACCCCTTTTCAGGGAGTTCCCCGAATTACATATCTTACCTTTGGAACTACAATAAAAGTATAACAAAAGCTCTTATCGGACCTTTCAAAGAAGTAGTCGAATACTTCATTAGCTTAAGCTTTTGTTGAGGAAGAAAGTATAACAATATTTTATACTTTACTATCCTTTAAATTAATTCTTTTATTTATATTAAAAGATCTGGAGGAGATTAGGATGCAGAGTACAATAAAAAATTGGGAACCAGAAAATAAAACTTTCTGGACACAGTCAGGAAAAAGAGTAGCCACCAGAAATTTATGGATATCAATTCCAGCATTATTACTAGCATTTTGTGTGTGGATGGTTTGGTCAGCAGTAGCAGTTAACTTAAATAGTATTGGATTTAATTTTACTGACAATCAATTATTTACATTAGCAGCATTACCTGGATTAGTTGGTGCAACATTGAGAGTATTTTATAGTTTTATGGTTCCTATATTTGGAGGTAGGAACTGGACGATTATAACAACAGCATCATTACTAATTCCAGCAATTGGAATAGGGATAGCAGTTCAAGATCCATCAACATCTTTTATGACAATGGCTATTTTATCTGCATTATGCGGATTTGGTGGAGGTAACTTTGCTTCTTCCATGGCGAATATCAGTTTCTTTTATCCGAAAGAGGTAAAAGGAGCAGCGTTAGGATTAAATGCAGGTTTAGGTAATTTAGGTGTAAGTGTTGTTCAATTTCTAGTGCCTGTGGTTATAGGACTAAGCATGTTCGGTGTTTTTGGTGGGGAACCTCAAACGATGATAACGGATAGCGGGACGAGAGAAGTTTGGATGCAAAATGCGGCTTACGTTTGGGTTATACCTATTGTAATTACTTGTATCGCAGCCTTTTTCGGAATGAATAATTTAGCTTCAGCTCAAGCTTCTTTTAGAGAACAGGCTGTTGTTTTTAAAAGAAAACATACTTGGATTATGAGCTGGTTATATACGATGTGTTTCGGTTCTTTTATTGGTTATTCCGCAGCATTTCCATTATTAATCAAAACACAATTTCCTGAAGTAAATCCATTACAATTTGCTTTCCTCGGACCATTAGTGGGAGCACTGATTCGTCCTGTAGGAGGTTGGTTGGCTGATAAATTGGGTGGTGCACGTGTTACATTTTGGGATGTTATTGTCATGATATTAGCAACTGGTGGAGTTGTTTACTTCTTAAATGCCGATAACTTCTGGGGATTCTTCCTCATGTTTATGGTCTTATTTGTAACAACTGGTGTAGCTAATGGCTCTACGTTCCGTATGATTCCAGTAATATTTGAACCAAAAGAAGCTGCTCCTGTGTTAGGTTTCACTTCAGCAATCGCAGCATATGGTGCCTTCTTTATTCCCAAAGCATTTGGTACATCAATTTCTGCAACGGGTTCACCAAATGCAGCCTTATACGCTTTTATAGCATATTACGTGATTAGTTTGTTCGTAACATGGTATTGGTATTCTCGAAAAAATGCAGAAATTAAATGTTAAGATGGGGGAATTCCCTGATCTAGGATAAATGAAACATCATAAAAGATTTAAGAATTGAAATTTAAGTGGGGGTTCTATGGTTCTACCCTCACTTAAATTCACAAGAAAGGAGGTTTTCCCAATGGGCAGCTTGCAACCAGAGATTGAGAAGCATTTGGAAGGTATTCGTTTACTAAGCTCAAGTGATTTTGCAGGATTTGCTATCCTAGATCATCAAGAATATATCATTCGTTGGAAATACGTTTCTGGCAATCGAAACGAGCGTTATAAACGAATAAGACTTCGTCCAGGAAAAGGAATTGCTGGGCAAGTCATTAAGCATGGTCGCCCTGTTATATTTGATTCACAATATGATAAAAGGTTAATTGATCTTCGTGAATACCCCATATTACTCGCTGAAAGTTTGGAAGCTGTTGCCGCTGTACCTGTTACTTTGAAACATGCTGTTACTGGAGTATTGATGATAGGCAGCAGAATCCTAAGAGATTTTGATAAACAAACCATTGAATTATTAGAGAGCATAGCGGAACAGTTAGGTTCTATGATTCAAAATTATAACTCAAACGATAGAGAAATATTTCAATCACTTAGAAAACCAAAATCAAATAAAACAAATAGAAAGTTAGGAGGTTAACCCAGAATGAATACGAAAGTAAATCAAAATCAACCCTCCATTCAAAGAGCCTTCGCTTCTAGGTTTGCGATGCATATGTTTTTTACAATACTGATTCTATTCATTATGACGTATGTTGGTTCAAGAATGTTTACGCATATGGATTTAAATCTATATGGTTACATGGTGGGGACGTTAGTGTTTTTAATCGGTTTATTTTATCGCTTTTTAAGTTGGAGTGAAAGACCACCTGCAAAATTAATGATCAAAAAAGGAAAGAAGCTAATTTTTCGCAAAAAAACGGTTAAAACCACAACTACTGATATCGGAATGCAACGTTTCATATGGAATAGAGGTATTTACAGATGGTTCCAACATATGATGATGGGATGGGGAGTGATTATCTCTTGTTTGGTAACTTTCCCATTAGTGTTTGGATGGATGTATTTTACAATGGATGATAATGGAGTTTATACGGTCGTTTTTATGGGGTTAAATTTGATTAAAATTAGTGCGGATGGGTTTTTAGCTTTCCTCTTTTATAACTCCTTAAACATTACAGCAATTATGGTTATTACTGGTGCAAGCATGGCTATATATAGACGTTTGAAAAATATGCAAGCTAGAGCTGAACAAACTGTTATTTTTGATTTTATGCCCTTATATATGCTTCTTTTTGTTAGTATTTCGGGATTATTACTTACAGTTAGCAATGTGTTTTTTCATGGGTTTCTCCAACCTGAATTATCACTAGTACATCAATTTTCAGTAATTGTGACTTTAATTTACTTACCTTTTGGTAAACTTGCCCATATTCCTATGCGACCTTTAGGTATCTATGTCAAAAACTATAGAGAACATTATGCGAAACAGTCCATGAAAAAATGTAAAGTTTGTAGTAGCGAATTTGTATCTACTGAACAATCTAACGATGTTATCGATGTATTAAATCAAAACGCGATTCAATTTAAAAAAGAAGAAGGTTTCCACTTAGCGGAGTTATGTTTACCTTGTCGACGAAATTATCGGATTTCAAAATTTAGTGGTGTAAAAACTCATCTAACAAAAGCAAAGGAGGCGAATCAAGATGCAAGAGGTTAAAGCTCTAAAAGAGATTCCGAAGAATGTCAATCATCCAAATGAAGAACTAATTAAAACTCATTGTAGTTATTGCGGCATGCAGTGTGGGATGAATCTTCGTGTAAATACAAAAACGAATAAAATCATCGGCGTTGAACCTCGCTATGAGTGGCCTGTAACAGAAGGTAAAATGTGTCCTAAGGGAGTCACTGCATATCAACAAACAAATCATAAAGATCGCCTTTTAAAACCATTAATACGTGATGATGCTTCTAAAAAAGGAACGAAAGAGGGATTTCGTGAGGCTAGTTGGGATGAGGCTCTTGATCTTATTGTAAAGAACTTTAAAGCACTGCAAGAGAAACATGGTGATGATACCTTATCAGTATACAGCGGTGTATCAATGACAAATGAAAAATGTTACTTAACAGGTAAATTTGCTAGAGTTGCCTTAAAAACAAAATATATTGATTATAATGGTCGATTTTGTATGGCGAGTGCCGCAGGTGGTTCTTTAAGATCACTAGGGGTGGATCGTGGTTCCAGTTTACCTTGGACAGATTTACATCAAACAGACTGTTTATTCATTGCTGGTAGTAATACCGCTGAATGCCACCCAACATCCATGTATCGAGTTTGGGAGGTACAGAATCGTGGAGGATATCTAATTGTTGTTGACCCTCGTGAAACACCGATTGCTAGACGTGCTGATCTTCATTTAGATTTAAAACCTGGTACGGATTTAGCCTTGGCGAATTGTATGGTCCATTTATTAATTAAAAACGGGCACATTGATGAAGAGTTTATTAATCAACATACTAACGGTTTTGAAGAAACAAAAGAATTAGTAGCATTGTTTACTCCTGAATATACCAGTGAAATCACAGGTGTAAGTCCAGAAAAACTAATAAGAGCTGCAGAAATTTATGGTAAAGCACCAAATGCTATTGTTATGTTTGCTAGAGGAGTTGAGCAGCAATCTAAAGGTGTAGATAACGTTTCAGCTTATATTAATATGGCTTTAGTCTCAGGTAAAATTGGAAGACCTAAATCAGGTGTGGCAACATTTACTGGACAAGGGAATGGACAGGGTGGAAGAGAACATGGTCAAAAATCAGATTTGCTTCCTGGATATAGAAAAATTACGAATCCTCAGCATGTAAAAGAAGTGTGTGAAGTGTGGGGAATTAAACCAGAGGAAATGCCTGGGCCTGGAGTTTCAGCTTATGAATTGTTTGAATTAATGGATAAAAAAGAAATTCGTGGGATGTATTTATTATGTTCAAATCCAGCCGTATCCGCTCCAAATTTAAATTTTGTGAAAAACGCAATGAAAAATTTAGATTTTATGGTTTGTTCAGATTTTTATATGTCTGAATCTGCTGAATTTGCAGATGTTGTGTTGCCTTCTACAACTTGGTCGGAGGATGAAGGAACGGTTACAAATTTAGAAGGAAGAATCATTAAAATCAATAGAGCCCAAAAACCATTAGGTGAGTGTAAAACGGACTGGGAGATACAAATCGAAATTGCCAAACGTTATGGAAAAGGAAAATATTTTGAACATTTGAAAACGGCAAAAGATGTAGCAGACGAATTTAGATTAGCAACTAAAGGTGGAAATGCAGATTATTCGGGGGCAACGTGGGAAAAAATTGAAAAACAAAATGGAGTGTTTTGGCCTTGTAATGAGGAGAGTGTAGATGGAACCCCACATATGTTTTTAGATAAGAAATTTTACCATCCTGATGGGAAAGCCAAAATTTGTGCGCTTCCATACAGACCTCCTGGAGAAGAACCTGATGAACAATATCCACTTAGATTAACTACAGGTAGGGTGGTATATCATTATTTATCAGGAAATCAGACTAGAAGAATACCATTTTTGAAAGATATGTGTCCTGAACCTTATGTAGAAGTTCATCCTGAACTGGCTGCTAAGTATAAGATCGAACATGATCAAGTCATACGTTTATTCACAAGACGTGGAGAAGCAAACTATAAAGTGAAAATAACAGAGGCGATTCGTAAAGATACTGTATTTGTTCCCTATCATTTTGGTCATGAACAATCTATCAACCTATTAACAAATGCAGCTTTAGATCCGATGTCTCGAATGCCTGAATTTAAAGTATGTGCAGCTCAAATAGAAAAACTGTGAGGTGTGAACAATGAAAAAAGTTTTATATATTGAACTCGAAAATTGTATAGGTTGTCGTTCGTGCCTTGCTGCTTGTACACAGTGTGGAGGACATGAACAAAGAAACCGAAATTATGTCATTGATGTAAATCCATTTGTAGACCGTCAAACGATGCCAATGATGTGTTTACACTGCGAAAATCCACCTTGTGCAAGAAGTTGTCCAGTTCAAGCGATTCAAGTGCACGAGACAGGTGCAGTTTTATCAGCAATGACGGAAAAATGCCTTGGTTGTCAAAATTGTACAATCGCCTGCCCATATGGAATTCCAAAATTTGATGTAGAGCAAAACTTAATGTATAAATGTGATTTATGTATAGATCGTACGAAGGATGGTATTCCTCCGATGTGCGCTAGTGTGTGTCCTACCAATACTTTACAATGGGTAACTGAAGAAGAGTTAGCAGTTAAGAAAAGTCAATTTAGATTAAACAATGGAATGATGGCTAGTATGGAAGATCCATATTTAGAAAATAAAACGAATGTACATGTCAGTTTGCCGGGTATATTAGAAGGTAAAGAAAAACTATTCTAATTTACCCCAAAAAGTGAACAAAAATCAAAGTTGTAAATTCCGAATACTTTTCGGGGACCCCAAGCAAGAGTTAACAATAAAAGTGAAGTGAAGCTTTAGTAGATTATACCTAATACTTTTTCGGGGCCCATCAACCGTTTATGAAGTGACTTGTTAAACATTTTGAATAATAAACTCAAATAATCGTTAGGGAGTGAAAAAAATGGATAAGAATAATAAAATCCCTTTTGACGAAGATAATTATACTCATAATATTAATAAAAGTAATGAACGTAAATTAGATCGAAGAGGATTCATGAAAACGATGGTTGGAGCTGCAGGGTTATTTGCTGTTTCTACACTGCCATGGGGTTCTATTGCTGCTACAGAGTTAATGGGTTTAAGAGAGAAAAAATATCCAAAAAAAGAAATTATCGATGTAAAAAAATTAAACATTGGGGATGCATTTGAGTTTGCTTATCCAACGGATCATGATTCAGCATTGTTGGTCCGATTAGGTGAAAATGAATATAAAGCATATCAAAATGCATGTACACATCTTCGTTGCCCAGTTTTTTGGGAACAAAGTAAAAGTGAGCTTGTATGTCCATGTCACCATGGCTTCTTCGATGTAAAAACAGGTTCACCAACGGCTGGACCACCAAGAAGACCACTTCCTGAAATTACAATTCAAGTTGAAGCGGGTAAAATCGTAGCAACAGGGGTGAAACGATATGAAACGTAGTTATAGAGGTGTAATCTTACTTTGTGTCGTACTTTTTTTAAACATTATATTTACTCAAAAAGCAATTCATCAATATTATTTTGAAAATTATACAGCGACAGTTATTTATGCAGTATTAAATCTGGTCTTATTTCCAATAGCACTATTCATCTACCACAAAGAAAAGAATGTTTAAGCTGTGTTCCAAAAAATGAAGGTATGCTTCGCAGTAGTCCGTAATATTTAACTATTTTTGAAGAGGAAGGTGGACTAGGTGAATGATTTTCGTATGGAGATATGTTTCATTCAAAAAAAAGGATTAGCATTATCGGATAAAGTAAAGGGACAGATGAGTCAGTTATTTGGTAAACAAGCAGATTTTTTTATAGATACGAAAGAAAAGGATAACATGGAAATTGCCACAATAGAGATTAGAGGCAAAGGAACCTGGGAAAATGAAGAGCAATTAATTTCCTATATTGAGGAACATTTAGAATTGGAGATATTAACCTCGATATACGGATATAGTGTTCAAGTGTATCCTAACAAAAAAGGCTGTTCTCATTGCGGTTAACCAATTTTAACATTTATGATAAACTGATATAATACCCACAAAAGTGAAGTGAATTTGCATTGAAGATATCCAATTCATGGATGAACTGGTGTCGGAATTGTAGGTGGCAGTTTATGATCGACTTATTACTTTTGCGGGCCCTAAGCTTTTTAAAATATCTATATTCATGGAAGTAGGGATATGATATGACAAAAATTCTCATCGTAGACGATCATGCAGTTGTCAGGACAGGTCTAATGATGTTGTTAGATGCTAATCCACATGTTGAAGTCATTGGTGAAGCTGCCGAAGGTAATGAGGCAATTCAAAAATCTCTTGATTTAAAACCTGATGTTGTACTAATGGATCTTAGTATGCCACAGGGAAAAGATGGCTTGTCAGCTACCACTGAACTTAAAAAATTAATGCCAGAAACAAACATATTGATTCTTACCATGCACGATGATGAAGAGTATTTGTTTCGAGTAATTCAAGCTGGGGCTTCTGGATACATTCTTAAAAGCGCTCCTCATGAAGAATTATTAAATGCCATTCACTGTGTGGCTTCAGGATCTGCTTATTTATACCCTTCAGCGATCAAAACATTAATGGAAGAATATCTTGAGAAAGTAAAACAAGGGGAGAATTTTGATACTTTTGATTTATTATCTGATCGTGAAAAAGAAGTATTAACTTGGGTAGCTAAAGGGTATGCCAATAAGGACATTGGTGAACAATTAAACATTAGTGTGAAAACAGTTGAAACACATAAAAGCAAATTAATGGAGAAATTGAATTTAAGAACAAGGCCGGAATTAGTGAAATATGCTTTAAAAAAGGGGCTGCTTCATTTTGAATAGAAATAATCAATATCCTGATATTAATCAAAATGTAAAACATCTTCTTTCCAATATAGATGCTAGTATCGTTTCTTCAAAAACAAAGGAAAAATTACAAGAAACATTAAACCAATTAGTGGATCTTAAAACCGCACTAGATGAATCGTCTATTGTGGCAGTAACGGATCAGCATGGCATCATTAATTATGTTAATGATAAGTTCTGTGAAATATCAAAATATTCAAGAGAAGAATTAATAGGACGAAATCATCGTATTGTTAATTCTGGACATCATTCTGAAAAATTCATGAGCAATCTATGGAATACGATATTGAACGGCGAAGTATGGAAAGGTGAGATTAGAAATAAAGCGAAGGATGGTTCGCTTTATTGGGTGAATACAACAATAGTCCCTTTTTTAAACGAAGCAAACCAACCTTATCAGTTTTTATCTATTCGTACGGAAATTACAAAACTAAAACAAGCTGAAAAAGAACTTAAAAATATGATGACTAAACTTATGAATGTACAAGAGGACGAAAGAAGGAAAATATCTAGAGAACTACACGATGGAATTGGCCAGCGATTATTTTCTCTACTCATTCAAATTGATCAGATCTCTCATGACATTGAACATGATAACTTAGAAATAATGCGGAATGATGTTTCAAATATCATACAAGAAATTCGCGATATGTCTTGGGAGCTTAGACCTTCTGTTTTAGATGATTTAGGTGTAGTTCCAGCCATTCGTTCTTATTTGAAAGAATATTCACAGCATTATGGTATTGAGGTGCAACTAGACACAAACATAAAAAAACGTTTACAAATAGATATAGAAACTACCATTTATCGTGTAATTCAAGAAGCTTTGACGAACATTGGAAAATATGCAGATGTTTCAGAAGCATTTGTAAAAATGATAGAGGATGAGAACGGGATTGAAGTTAGTATTATGGATTACGGTCACGGATTTGTAAGACAAAGGGATATGAAGGGCGTAGGTTTGTTTAGTATGGAAGAGAGGGCTAGGGCAGTGAATGGTCACTTAGAAATTGATTCTGAGCCTGAAAAAGGTACTCATATTAAACTGACCATAAATAAGTCTCAATTGAATAGTTCTTTGTGAGAGGAAGATGATACATGATAGGAAATAAAGATATTCCTTCAAAATTTAAGAGAAACATAGTACAAGTTCCAGTAGCACAAAAGCTTATATTTAAACATATTCAAGATGTTAATATTGAGAAGGTTTCTTTGAATGAATCGTTTGGGAGGCGATTGGCGCAAGATTTTATTGCACCAATTGACCTCCCTCATTTTCGAAGATCAGGTATGGATGGTTATGCGATCCGATCAATCGATACAAAGGATATCTCCTCCTCAAATCCAACGATTTTTGAAGTTACAGAAACAATTCCATCTGGAAAAGTACCTTCACAATCTATTTCATCAAAACAAGCTGCGAGAATTATGACAGGTGCAATGTTGCCTGACGGAGCGGATGCAGTCATTATGTTTGAAATGACCGAAGAATTCATTGAAAATGATAAAAAATACATTCGTATAAAAAGAGAGATAAACAAAAAACAAAATGTAACTAACATTGGAGAAGAAATCAAATCAGGAACTCCATTAATGAACAAAGGAAGGAAAATTGGTGCTGGGGAAATAACGCTGCTTGCAACTTATGGCTTTCATTCAGTAGATGTATATAAAAAACCTACAGTTGCCATCATTGCCACTGGATCAGAACTTCAAGATATTCAGGAACCTTTAAAGTTGGGAAAAATTAGAAATAGCAATTCTAGTATGATTACCTCTCTTGTATTAGAAGCAGGTGGAAATCCAGTATGTATTGATAAATTGCCTGATGATTTAAATATTGCTAAAAATAAAATATTAGAATTGATTGAAACGGTTGATGTAGTGATTACCACTGGAGGTGTTTCTGTTGGTGATTATGATATCATGTTTGATTTTTTTCAGCAGTGGAATGAAGGGGAAATGATATTCAATAAAGTAGCTATGCGCCCCGGCAGTCCCACAACAGTTGGTGTTTTTCAAAATCACTTTCTATTTGCATTATCAGGTAATCCAGGTGCATGTTTTGTAGGTTTTGAACTGTTTATTCGACCTGTTATTAAAGGAATGCAGGGAAGCGATCAGTTATATCCGAATACTTTCAAGGCGTATCTTGAGGAGGACTTTACTAAAGTGAACGCATTCCAAAGGTTTATCAGGGCAAAGAGTAGGATTGATCAGGGTTCTGTGTATGTTAAACCTATTGGTGAAGATAAATCAAGCATTATGGTTTCCATTAAAGATGCGAACTGCTTAATCGTAATTCCAGCTGGTGGACAAGGATTAAGTAAAGGAGATTTAGTTACAGTTATACGGTTAAAGGAATTGGAGTGATATCATGAACAAACAAAAAGTCATTCAAGTTGTTGGATACAAAAATACTGGGAAAACGACATTAATATGCAGATTAATTGAAAAGTTACAAGCAGATGGATTTACGGTTGGAGCAATTAAACATGATGCACATGAGTTTGAGCTGGATATGGAAGGCAGGGATACTTGGATGTATCAGAAAGCTGGTGCTGAAAGTATTGCGATTACATCTGATAAAGGACACGAAACCTGCATCATACATAAAAAATATACACCACTAAATAAATTATTAACTAATATGAAAGACAAAGATTTGATCTTTGTGGAAGGTTTTAAACTTGAAAAATATCAGAAAATTGTTATGATCAAATCTGAAGAAGATATCGAACTTCTTTCAAGTTTGGAAAATGTCATTGCTGCCGTTACATGGATTCCTGTTAGATGTAATGATCATCCAGTATTTTCTATAGATGATATCAATTCAATTTTGTCCTTAATTTACTCGAAGAAGTAAAGAAAAATCTAAAAAAGGAAGTGTTTTAATTGGTAAAAATATTATTATTTGCTGGTTTAGCTGATGCGGCAGGTGTTCGAGAAATTGAAATAGATATCATTAAACCGAGTATGACAGTTGAAAATGTCAAACAATTGTTAAAAAAACAATATACTTCAACAGCATTCATAAATGAATTGGATAAAAGCTTTGCTTCAATTAATCAGGAATATGTAGATCAAGATTCAGCTGTTACAGATCATGATGAAGTTGCTTTTATTCCACCTGTAAGTGGAGGATGATTGTCCATCCAGTTTAAGAGGCTTGACGTCCATTTACACTTAAACTTTTGATGTTAAGACATCTATCCACCATTACAAGTTAAAACGGGCTTAAACCGGAATCTATTCCATGATTTTAGCATTAAGACGCTCCCCTCTAAAGGTGGTTTCTCCTTAATCAGATGGAGAAGAGTCTCTAGCTAATTTCACGATGTTTAAGCTTTGCTTAAACGAGTTCACTCGTTTTACAACCCCACATTTCTATATTGGAATTGTTTTGCGTTACAATAAATCAGGTAATAAATATAAAACAGCAAAGAAATGGGACACACTTCCTGCAAGTACAAATAGATGCCATACTGCATGATGGTAAGGGAATTTTCTCCAAACGTAAAAAATGGTTCCAGCAGTATACAATATTCCTCCGAGTACTAGCCAAACAAAACCATTAAATATCATGTTTTCATACAAGGGTTTAATACCTATCACAATCATCCAACCCATTAAAACATAAAATATTGTAGATAGTATAATGAACCTTTTTACAAAAAATACTTTAAAGACAATTCCGATAATCGCGAGTCCCCAAATGATACCAAATATAGTCCAACCTAACGGACCTCTGAGTGTAACTAGTACAAAAGGTGTGTATGTTCCAGCAATTAACAAATAGATTGCGGAATGATCTAATATTTCAAATACATTTTTTGTAACCCCTTCTTTAAAACTGTGCAATAAGGTGGAAAATACATAAAGTAAAACCATAGTAGACCCGAATATTGTAAAACTAACAATATGCCAAGGAGATCCGTAGAGGCTTGAAAACACAATTAATAAAACAAGTGCTGCAATACTCAATAAAGCGCCGATGCCGTGTGTAATGGCATTTACTATTTCTTCTTTATGCGAATATTTCATAAAATAAACCCCTTCCATTATTATAATTTGCTACATAAATCATATCTTAATTTACATTCGTAAATCAATCTTTAAAGTTTTTGTTTTCAAATCCCTCACATCTAGGTATAATAATACAGGACGATTTTTGTCGAACAGTGTTTATAAATAAAATCAGGGGGATTTGAAGACTTATGGACTGGCAGGATTTGATTTTTAAATTTGTAGGTGGATTAGGAATCTTTTTATTCGGTTTAAAGTATATGTCAGAAGGCTTACAGAAAACTGCTGGCGACAAATTAAGAAGTTTGTTAGCTAAATACACTACGAATCCGTTGTTAGGTGTTCTAGTTGGGGTAGTAGTTACGATATTAATACAGTCTTCTTCAGGTACAACGGTATTAGCTGTTGGTTTAGTCAACGCAGGTTTAATGACATTAAGACAATCCATCGGAGTGATTATGGGTGCTAACATAGGAACTACGATGACAGCTTTTATCATCGCAGGTGTTAAAATTCAAAACTATGCACTCCCGATAATAGCAGTTGGGGTATTTCTTATCTTCTTTTTAAAGAAAAAATTGTACAATTACATAGGACAAGTCATTTTTGGATTTGGTATGTTGTTTTATGGATTGAAAACGATGGGGAGTGGGGTTAAGCCACTAAAAGACCTTGAAGTGTTTAAGGATTTTATTATTAATTTGGATAATCCAATATTAGGTGTAATTGTAGGAACAATATTTACGGTGATTGTTCAAAGTTCAAGTGCAACGATAGGTATATTACAAACTATAGCTTCGGAGGACTTGATCAATATTAGACAAGCATTACCTGTTTTGTTTGGAGATAATATTGGAACGACAATTACTGCTATCATTGCATCAATTGGTGCTTCAGTAGCGGCAAGACGTGCTGCCGCGGCACATGTAATTTTTAATATCATTGGAGCCACTTTATTTATAATTTTTCTATACCCAGTCACTCAATTAATCATATGGTTAGGGGACTTTACTGGCGCAAGTGTAAGTATGCAAATAGCTTATGGACATGGCTTCTTTAACATAACTAACACATTGATACAATTGCCGTTTGTAGGGTTGTTAGCTTATCTTGTTACAAAACTTGTTCCAGGTGAAATGAAGGAATTAGAGTTTGAAGCCAAATACTTAGACGAACGTTTATTGTCGAATCCATCTGTTGGATTAGGGCAAGCTCAACACGAAATCATTCGTATGGGTGAGCTTGCACGAGAAAGCTTACAGGAAGCCTCAAATTACTTCTTTAATAAAAATGATAAATCAAGAAATATGGTAGAACAAACAGAAGAGTTAATTAATGAACTTGATAAAAAAACAACTGAATATTTAGTGAAAATTCAACAAAATGAACTTAGTGAAAAAGAATCAGGTAAAGCATCAGTTCTAATGCAATCGATCAATGATATTGAAAGAATAGGTGATCATTCAGAAAACATTATGGAACTAGCTGATTTATCCATTCTAAAAAAAGCTGAGTTCTCGGATGAAGCATGTTCTGAATTGAAAAAAATGATTGAGCTTACGGACAAAACGATTCAACAATCCATTGAAAGTTTAGAGAATGATGATAAGAAATTAGCTGAGCAAGTATTAGAAAATGAAGCTGAATTAGATAATATGGAGAAACAATTCCGTAAAGCACATATTAAACGATTAAACCAAAATTTATGTAGTGGAACCTCAGGTGCTGTATTTTTGGATATCTTGAGTAATTTAGAAAGAATGGGAGATCATTCGAAAAATATAGCTCAGTATGTTATTTTCGGTGAGTAATTAGGTTGGTTTTATATATTCAAATTCTAAAAAGTGTGGGCTTGTTGTGACCCACACTTTTTTGTTATATTGATGTTAATAATACAAAAAATAAGAAGTGATGATTGTGAAAAATAAACAAAATTCTCAAAGTAGATCATATTATTTTGCTTATGGTTCTTGTATGAATCGAAGCTCATTTAAAGGAACAGTTCATGAATTTGAAGTATTGGGTAGAGCAGAACTAATGAATTATAAAGTAGCTTTTACTAGGGAATCAGATAAATGGGGTAAGGGAGGAATCGCTGATATTCTTTTTACACCTGACCATGTTATGGAAGGTATACTTTATTTGCTTCCAAATCATCTTATACCTGACCTAGATCGTAGAGAACGTGCTGGGGAAGAGTTTATACATCCTATGTATAGAAGAATCAATGTCAGTGTGTTATTTAATGGAGTTGAAATAAAAGCATTTACTTATGAAGTGATAAATAAAGAAGACTCAGAAATTGCACCAAGTGAGAAATATAAAAATGCCATCATTGCAGGTACAGACTTGTTAAGCAGCAATTATGCATCTAATTTGCGAGCACATATGAGTCAATTAATGAAATAATTGATTTTTAATCCTATTTATAAGGGTTTGTAACATGAAAAAGTGAATTCGTATTGAACTAAGGGTAATAAATGGACTTATTCCATCCTTTTTTGATGATTTTTAAAAAATAGCGGGAAATAAAGGTCTTATATCACTGTTTTTAGTCCAGATTTGATGAAATGATGCGAATTTGGAAATTATAAGACCATAAATTACCGCTATTTTTATTTTTAAGTTAATTTGATAAGAATAGGACCAAAATTTCCATTAGCGTTGCAAAAAAAGCAACATAGTTTGTAAAATAAGTAATTTAGAAAAATTTTACAATTTTCTTTTTGAGAAATTAGGAAAAAAGTGAAGAGGTCAGAAAATGACGCGTTAATCCATTTTTTGGATGTTATTTCTTTCCCTAATTTATCTTTTCTTTGGCTTGATGATACCTACCGATGTATTTAATCTCGGAGGTGGTTTCACCGATCGAGGCACTTTCTGTCTCCCCTTTGAGTTTCGAGTAGGTTTCAGATGAAGTTCACTCAACATAACGGACCACTTTTTATCCCAACAAGTTCGTAGACATTGTAGTACATCCCAGGTACTTAGTTTAGTTCTGCTTCCTAGCTCAATATACATGGCAATTGCATAGGCGATGAGTACAATAAAAATTTGATTCCAAATTCCTTGAGGTTCATAGCTGTATAGTTTTACAAGACGTAGGTGTTGCTTCAACCATTTAAAGAATAATTCAATAAGCCATCGTTGACGATAAATATCTGCAATCTCTGTTGCACTTAAGTCAAAACAAGAGGTAGCTATTCTATATTTACGTTCTTTTTCATCCATAAACTCTACAAGTCTTATGCTTTTTTCCGTTTGTGTATACGCACTTCCTAATTGGATGATCGCGTCCCGAATAATGTGGGTGTCCGGTGGAACAGGCAGTTCTTCCTCAACCCTTAAAACCCCATGCTTTTCATTAATACGCATCACGAAGCGAACATTGTCTTCGATCCACTGATCGAACTGTGCGTATTTTACATAACCACGATCCATAACGTATATGGTGTCGTGATCTTCCACTAGGATATCCATGGTTTCACAATCATTCACATTTCCTGTTGAAGGGATCGCTTTTTCTGGAATGACTCTTCCATTTGGAAGAGAAAGCACACGCATATGAATCTTGACTTGGGTCGATTTATGATTAATCTTCGCCCAATTAGCTAAAGTAGCAGGAAGCTTCAAGCTAGTAGAATCAAGAATCCGAAGTGGGCCGACTCTGCTACAAGCGATAGAAGTTTTAGACTTTACTTTACCGATCATTTCAAAGAATAACGCTTCTAACATTTCTGTAGGTAGTTCTCTTATTCGACGTGAGAGTTGAGACGGACTAATACTTGGTAGATCTAGACTTTGCTGAAGAGCTTCACTGGTACGTAATTCTCTTGAAATTTGTTTATAATTTTCCCAATTCGCAATTTGAGAGGCTAGAAATAACTTGATACTTTTTATCGTAGTTAACTTATGCGTACGATAGTCTGCAATAGGAAAAAGGAAATTTTCCTTCGAAATCAAAGAAAAACATTGACAAATGGTATGGAAATTGTGTATGTTACCCATGGTTGGCTCCTTTTGTTTAGATTATGGGTAACGCGTCCTTATCTTTACAATAGGAGTTTTTTTATGATAATTCCATGAAAATCACATCATAAATTCCATTTTTAGTAAATTATACTCATTTTATTTTCTATGTTATCTTTGATGCAACGCTAGTGCAAAATTTCCCGCTATTTCCGAGGATCACTTTGAAGTCAGACTTAATTCTTATCACATCCTGTGACAAATGTCTAAATCAAAACCTCCTGTTTTGATTTAGACACCTATTCATCCATAAACTAGAAATCCATGTACTCTTTACCTTGGTTTATTAAATCCGGTCCCGCAAAAGTATTAGGATTAATCTTAAAATCATTATTATTTCACTTTCAGGGAATTTATTTTATGATTATGGGGCCCCCGAACCCTACTTAAATTCAGCCACATCCTTGTGACCAACGTAGGATCAGCACTTCCTGTGCTGAAAGAATATTTTTGGGGTGTATTTTGTTATGGGTCCCGCAAAAGTATTAATTTAATCTTCAAAACATTATTACTTCACTTTCAGGGAATTTATTTTATGATTGTGGGGCCCCCAAACACTACTTAAATTCAGTCACATCCTTGTGACCAACGTAGGATCAGCAATTCCTGTGCTGAAAGCAATTTTTGGGGTGTATTTTGTTATGGCCCCGCAAAAGTATTAGGATTAATCTTCAAAGCATTATTACTTCACTTTTGTGGGTATCTTAGTAATAAGGTGAAATCAATAAATAAACGAGTACACCTGTTAAACTAACATATAGCCAAATCGGCATCGTCCATCGTGAAATTTTACGATGACGTTCAATTTGCATATTAAAACCTCGCGTGATGGAGATGAGTGCTAGTGGTACAATCACGATGGACAATAATATGTGTGATAATAAAACAAAATAATAAATATAACGTAAAAGACCTTCTCCACCGTACAATGTAGATTCACTTAAAGAATGATAAGTTACATATGATATCAAGAATAAAAATGTAGTTGAAAAAGCCATTATAATAAAATTACGATGTACTTTAATGTTTTTCTTCTTTATTGAAATTAAAGCTAACAATAAAAAGATAAATGTAAAGCTGTTAAATATAGCATTAAGCATTGGCAGCAAAGTGATATCAAATCCAACTTCAACTTCAAACGAAGGTAGGAAGTATAATAGTGCGACAACAGTCACTAGGATAATGGATAAAGCAATAATGAACGGTGTGAAATTTCGTTGTTTCACAGGTGAATGGTTTGACATAGGTTCCTCCTAATTCATTAATTCATTTCTAATTTCATTGGTCTATAACATGATTGAAATTCCTAATTTAGGATAAACGATTTTGATTTTAAACACAATGATACCTCAACAATAAACATGACATTTTTATGAACTTAGTTTGGGGTGAAATTGTTAACTCTATCCACCAATATGAGACATTTCAACTTTTTTTCTATTCAGTCCCTTTGTTTCTTTCAATCTAACTTCTGAATAACGGTCATCTCGTATATTCCAAATATTAAGAATGTTTTGTTCTATTTCTTTATCTGTAGCTCCGTCTCTTAAAGGAGTTCGCAAATCATGACTTTTATTTGCAAATAAACAAGTGTATAAAAAACCTTCTGCAGATAATCTTGCTCTGGTGCATGAGGAGCAAAATGCTTGGGTAACGGATGAAATAAATCCAATCTCCGTATTAGATCCTTTATATCTATACCTTTTGGCTACTTCTCCAAAATAATTCGCTTCTACAGATTCTAACGGCATTTCTTTATGGATCATATCTAAAATTTGTTTACTTGGAACAACTTCATCTAATTTCCACCCATTGCTATTTCCTACATCCATAAATTCAATAAATCTTAACGTGTGTCCTTTATTTTTAAAATATTTAGCCATTGGTAAAATATCTTGCTCATTTATTCCCTTTTTTACAACCATATTGATTTTTATTGGAAAACCCGCCTCATGAGCATAGTCTATAGCTTCTAAAATAGGCTCTACATTATGCCCTACTCCGTTCATTTGTTTAAAACGTTCTTGATTTAAACTGTCAATACTTACTGTTATTCGATTTAAACCAGCATCTTTTAAAGCAGGTGTGAATTTTTTTAATAATGAGCCATTTGTAGTTAATGCAATATCCTTAATTCCATTTACTTGAGAAATTTGATGGATTAAAGCAGGCAGCTGTTTTCTTAAGAGGGGCTCTCCTCCAGTAATCCGGATCTTTTCAACGCCTATACTTGCAAAGATTTTAACTAGTCTTTCCAATTCCTCGAAAGATAAAAGCTTGTTTTTAGGTAAAAATTCAAAATCAGGCCCAAATATCTCTGCCGGCATACAATAGGAGCATCGGAAATTACATCGATCAGTAACCGAAATTCTTAAATCACGTAAAGGTCTCTGATATGAATCTAATATATTTGAACAATTATTTGTATTTATCATCAATGATTCCTCCAAGTTGAGAGAACGTTTTAATTTAAAGTTAGATTTTTCATAACTTAGTATATCTATTATAATACATTAAAAGGACTTCATGTAGAAATTGTAAAGGATAATGAATATGCATAAATGGGTTACATTGATATTAGCAGGGGGACAAAGTAGAAGAATGGGAACTTCAAAAACTTTTCTCCCTCGTAGAGATCAATTGATGATTGAACACTTAGTATATATATCACAAAAGGTTTCTGAGCACACGATTATTATAAGCCATGAAAATGATGTGCTAAGACTAAATAAATTATTCATACAAAATAAAAATATTTCAGTTTTACAGGATGACCAACAATTTAAAGGACTTGGACCTTTGGCAGGTTTGTATACGGGGATGAGACATGTGAAAGCAGAGTGGTATTTTGTTTTAGCTAATGATATGCCAAATATGAATATTTCTTATTTAAAGGGATTACAGCAATGTACGTTGACTCATTCCGAGTCTGACATCATTATCCCGATAGATAACGGACGTATGCACCCTTTAGCTGGTATATATCGAAATCAAAAAAATGAAATATATGAGTATTTAAAAGATGGTAATAAAAAAATGACAACCTACATTGATTCACTCTTAACATACAAGATATTAGAACAGGAATGGGGAGAATGGACGAATCAAGGAAACATATTTTTTAATATGAATACGCCTGCAGATTTAACAGCCTGGGAAAAAAATATGGATATATAAATACAATTGACACGTATGTGGTTATCTCATAAATATAATGACTCATTGGAGATGATGGTATGGGGAATACAAAACATTCAGGTCCTATCAAAATTTCAAAGAAATTAAATCCCAAACTGTGGGTAAGTAAAGTTCCATTTGGATTTGGCAAGGTCAAACCTCATCATATTAAGGATACTTTAAAAGTGGTTTGGGAAAATAGAGACCAGATGCCCTATGCAGGAAGAATATTAACTCAAGGTGTTTGTGATGGCTGTGCTTTAGGTGTAAGCGGATTAAAAGATCAAACATTAACAGGTCCACATGTATGCACGACCCGTTTAAATGTTCTAAGATTAAGTACTATGCCCGCTATAAAAACAGACGTGTTACACAAAGATATCTCAGAGTTGCAGAAATTAAACAGTGCGGAGTTGAGACAATTAGGACGAATTCCATATCCATTAATTCGAAATGCAGGAGATAACAAATTTCAGCGAATCACGTGGGATCAAGCACTAGATTTTATAGCTACAAAAATGAAATTAATAGACCCGAAACAAATCGCATTTTATTTAACTTCTCGTGGCATCACGAATGAAGTTTATTATACAGCTGCGAAGGCTGCTCGATTAATCGGTACAAATCATATTGATAATGCTTCTCGGATATGTCATTCTCCTTCAAAAACAGCATTAACTCGTTCACTTGGTATAGGGGCATCTAGTTGTAGTTATAAAGATTGGATAGGGACAGATGTATTAATTTTTTGGGGATCTGTTGCAGCGAATAATCAACCTGTTTCAACGAAGTATATGTATGCTGCAAAACAAAAAGGGACCAAAATTATTATCATAAATCCATATCATGAACCCGCGATGGATCAATATTGGATACCTTCGATTACTGAATCTGCGTTATTTGGAACAAAAATCGCAGATGATTTTTATCAAGTGAACATTGGTGGTGACATTGCCTTTATGAATGGGATTATTAAACATTGGTTTGATATGGAGGCTAAAACTCCAGGAACAGCAATTCACCATGATTTTGTAAAAAAACATGTGCAAGGATATGAAAACTTAAAGAACCATATTCAACGAGAAAAATGGGATGAAATAGTGTCTTCTTCAGGAATTTCACATCATCGAATCATACAACTAGCAGAATTATTAGCAAATGCTAAATCTGCTGTATTTGTTTGGTCCATGGGATTAACTCAGCATCGTTTTGGATCAGATAATATATCTCAGGTTGCAAATTTAGCATTATTGCAAGGATTTATAGGAAAAGAGCATTGTGGAGTCATGCCAATAAGAGGTCATTCAGGGGTACAAGGTGCAGGTGAGATGGGGGCAGATCCATTCAGCTTACCAGGTGGTGGATTTGATTCAATCCATAAAAAGCGAATTGAGGAGATATGGGGCTTTAAACTACCTGATTGGCAAGGAGATATCGTGGGGGTATCGTTAGAAAAGACACTCCTTTCTGAAGATAATGAGCAAAAATTAAAGGTATATTATATGTCTGGTGGGAATTTTCTTGAGACAATGCCGGACCCAGCATTTGTTAGAAAGTGTTTAGAAAATGTTGAGGTTCGTGTACATCAAGATATTATATTGAATTCTTCTACTTTGGTAGACAGTAAGGAAGCAGTTATCGTACTGCCTGCTCAAACTAGATATGAACAATCTGGCGGTGGTACTTCAACTTCAACAGAAAGAATGGTTTATTTTTCACCAGAAATTAAAGGCCCTAGAATAGAACAAGCCAGAGCAGAGTGGCAAATTTACGTTGAATTGGTTAAACGAATGAAACCAGAATTTAAAGACCTTATCAACTTCCAAAATACACAATCAATCAGAGAAGAAATAGCAACAGCAAATCGGAATTATGATGGAATTCAGCATTTATCTAAAAAGGGTGATTTTTTTCAATGGGGTGGAGCTTGGTTATGTGAAGATGGAGTTTTTCCTACTGAAGACGGAAAAGCAAAACTAATACCTATCCATTTGCCAGAAATGAGAAAAAATGAAGGTCACTTTAATATTACAACTAGGAGAGGCAAACAGTTTAATTCCATGATCTATGGTTCAAATGATCCTTTTAATTCAGCTGGTAGAAATGATGTTCTTATACATCAGGACGATGCTAAAGAACTATACATTTCAGAAAATGATGCAGTTGTTGTATACAATCAATATGGGTTATTCCACGGTCGAGCTAAATTTGTGAATATTAGAAGAGGAAATGTTGAGGTTTATTGGCCAGAAGGAAATGTTTTAATACCAAAAGGGGTATATGAGCAGCATGCTGGAATACCTGAATACAATACAAAGGTAATAATAGAAAAGGCAGAATCTTTTCATGCTCAAAAAGATGTGAAATACATTGAAAAAAGAATTGAAGATTTAGAAATGGATGTAAGCTGATGGATGTTCATGATGATAAAGTGATGCAAAAAAGGCAGATATTAAAATTTGACCTAAAAAAAATGAATGAACAAGTAAAAGAAGTTTCAGATGATATAGCTATAGAATTTGCGCTTACGATAAAAATAAATGGGAAAGAGTTTGCAACGTTAGTTTGTACACCAACGCATTTAAAAGAGTTAATAATCGGTTTTTTGGCTGGTGAAGGATTGATTCGTTCAATTGAGGATATAAGAGACATAAATATAGATATAAATACGGGATTTGCATTCATAGAATTAAAAAATAAATCTATAAATGTAAGTGATTTTAATGAAAAACGTTTTGTTGGTTCCTGTTGCGGTAAAAGTAGACAATTTTATTTTCAAAATGATGTAAAAACGGCTAAAACAATAAATAGTAAAGTGTCTATGACAGTTTCCCAATGTCTGAATTTAATGTCATTGTTAGAGGATCAATCAAAGCATTTTAAAAAAACAGGAGGAGTCCATCAAGGGGCACTTTGTAATCGGACAGAGATCTTAATATTCCAATCAGATATAGGCAGACATAATGTGTTAGATAAAATATATGGCCAGTGTTTACTGCAAAAAATGACTTTCCACGAAAAATGCATTGTGTTTAGTGGTCGTATCTCTTCAGAGGTTCTTTTAAAGGTTGCTAAAATAGGGGTGGGATTGATCATTTCAAAATCAGCACCAACAAATTTAGCACTTGATTTGGCTGACGATTTAGGGATTACAGTGATTGGATTTGTAAGAGGAAGTAAAATAAATGTGTATACACACTCAGAGCGGATAATAACATGAATTAATTGGGGCTATGAAAGTCGGTATAACTTTAAACGTTATGCCGATTTTTTACTATTTAATTTAGATTTTTATTTTATGTGTTTAAAATATGTGATTTTATAACATGTGTTTTCAAAAAAAGTTCAAACATTTTAGAAAAACACTTGTCTATAGAAATATTAAGTATGATAAAATTTTGTTTGTATTTGTTAAAATGTGTGATTTTATCTCATAGTTATGAAAAAAAGGAGGGGTTAAAAGATGCTGCCAACTGAAAGAAGAAATCAAATACTGGATTATGTTCGTGAAAAAAAATCATTAAAAATTACTCAGTTAAGTGAAATGTTTAGTGTATCTGAAATGACCATTCACCGTGATATAAAACCGTTAGTTGAAGAAGGATTGATTATTAAAACTTTTGGCGGGATTTCGTTGAATCAGGAACGGAACGGAGCTTTTGTTAACAAGCAAGATTGTGTTTATTGTTATAGTCCAATAAATCAAAGGTTAGCCTATCGATTAATTTTACAAGATCAAAGTATTGAAACGACTTGCTGTGCACACTGTGGTTTGTTGCGACACCAACAATTGGGAGATAAAGTATTACAAGCAATTTGCCCAGATTTCTTAGTGCAAACAACGATCAGTGCAACTTCTGCTTGGTACTTAATGGATACTTCTTTGAATCTTGGATGCTGTCAACCTCAAGTATTAGCATTTCAGCACAAAGAACATGCAATTCAATTTGCACTTGGTTTTGGGGGAACCATTTATTCTTTTTCAGAAGCCTTTCATATGGTTTTTAATCAAATGCAAGGTAAGAATAAAGGTTGCTGTGATTAAATTTCTCTTGCTGCTCAATTTAATATGCTACTCTATTTTGGTCCAAAATGTAGATTTAAGTGTCTTAATAGGTATAACATGATACCTACTGATGTTGATCAAAAATTGGGTGGTGCAATCATGCTGTTAGTACATAAAATGTCATTTATAGTAGGGCAATATATTCAACCTAAAACTTCTGATTTATGAGAGAAATTAGAATGAACCTAAAAAGTTAATCAAATTATTGTTGGAGGAAAAAGATGAGATCATTAATATCAATTTTAATAATACTAACTATAGTACTTACAGGCTGTTCCAATGGAAGTTCAGAAAATGAAACACATATCAATATGAACTCTATGGACAATACTATGGAAGAGTCTCTAAGTCCACTTGAGGTGGAAATAAAAACTGATTCTGAAAATGTAGAGGTTGGGAGTGAAGTAACCTTTGAAGCTGTAGTATCTCAAAATAATGAATCAGTAGAAGATGCAAGTGAAGTGAAATTTGAGATTCGAATGAAAGGAAAAGAAGACTCAGAGATGGTGCAAGGACAACACCAAGGTGATGGAGTTTATTCAATTCAAAAAACATTTAATCAAGAAGGAATATATACGATTATATCCCATGTTACTGCAAGAGATATGCATAATATGCCTAGCCTAGTAATAAAAGTAGGTCAAGTAGAGATGTCTCATACTATTGATGAAGACCATTCTGAATCAGATAATCCTATGGATGAATCGACTGAGGGACATACAGATCAGCATTAATTTAGGAGGGGTTTTGTGTATAGATATAGATTAAATACAATCATATTAAGTATTTGTTTTTTATCCATCATATCTGCATGTAGTTTTTCAAGCGAAAAACCGAATGATCTAAATATTGAAGTCGAAAATTTTACTTATACGAATCAAGAAAATGTCCCTTTTGGTTTATCTGATTTAGAAAATAAGGTTTGGATAGCTGATTTTATTTTTACAAACTGTACTACAGTATGTCCAGGCATGACATACAATATGGTTCAGCTACAATCAAAAATGAAAGAAGCGGGTGTAGATGCAGAGATAGTATCTTTTAGTGTGGACCCAAGTATTGATACACCTGAGGTTTTAATGGAATACGTAAGTAAATTCGGAGCAGATTTCTCCAACTGGCATCTTTTAACTGGATATTCGGATGAGATCATCCAAAAGTTTGCGAAAAACTCATTTCTAACCATTGTGCAGAAAGATGAAAATTCTGACCAAGTCATTCATGGAACTGCATTTTATTTGATTGATCAGAAGGGGATAATCTTGACGAAATATGATGGAAATAATCCTGATTTTGATCAAATTATTAAAGATATTAAGTCGTTAGAATAAAAATTTTTTTTGTAGCCCAGAAGCTAAATAACTTTTGGGCTATTTATCATTTCAAGAAGTTCTTTTTCATACATTGGATATATACGATAGATTGTCCATGTGAATAAAGTAAATTGGGGGCGGTATTATGTCTTTATTGGATGAAAAAGAAGGACAAGTCACAATACAAATCTCTGGCATGACATGTGGTAATTGTGCTGCTAGAATTGAGAAATCATTGGGTAAAATCGAGTCCATTCACGAAGCAAAAGTGAATCTGGCGATAGAGCGAGCTTCAGTACGATTTAATCAAAGAAAAATAAGTATAGATCAAATCATTCATAGAATTGAAAAGTTAGGATTTGGTGCAAATATTTATAAAGATATATTAAAGAAACAGATAGATTTCCGTAAAATAGAGTATAGAAGTTTACGGAACAGGTTTGTTATATCAGCCGTATTAACTATGCCTTTATTATGGACTATGTTTACACACTTTTCTTTTACATCTAGTATTTGGGTTCCAGAGTTGTTCATGAATTCTTGGTTTCAATTAATGTTGGCAACTCCAGTTCAATTTGTGATCGGTATGCCATTTTACTTTAGTGCGTATCATGCAGTCAAAAATAGAAGTGCGAATATGGATGTGTTAGTTGTGCTAGGTACTTCTTCTGCTTATTTTTACAGTCATTATTTATCCCTGACTTCTATATCTTCCTCAGTAACAAATCACAATGTACCTCTTTATTTTGAGACAAGCTCTATGATCATAACCGTTGTATTATTAGGTAAATTATTAGAATTGAAAGCGAGAAGTAAAACGCTTCAAGTTGTTCATCGATTACAGGACATTGGAATGAAGGAAACGACGATTATTAGAGATAACATTTCCATGTCTGTTCCAGCTGAAATGATTCAGGTGGGAGATATAATGATTATTCATGCTGGAGAACACATTCCTGTTGATGGAAAAATTCTTGAAGGAAATTCAGCCATTGATGAATCTATGATCACTGGAGAATCAATTCCAATTGAAAAGAAACAAGGAGACTTTACAATTAGTGGCTCAATCAATATGAATGGATTACTTAAGATTGTTGCTACAAGAACTGGCGAACGATCTACGATAGCACAAATGAATAAGTTCATTGAGGAAGCACAGGTCTCCAAACCACCAATTCAACGCTTAGCAGATCGATTTGCTGGAATATTTGTCCCCGTTATTGTTAGTTTATCCTTATTCACTTTTTTCACTTGGTATTATGTAATAAGTTCTGGAGATTTTGCGTTATCTTTAGAACATGCAATTGCAGTGATGGTTATTGCATGTCCTTGCGCAATAGGTTTAGCAACACCCACATCCATTATGGTTGCTACTGGAAGAGCTGCAGAGAATGGAATATTATTTAAAGAGGGGAGTCACATTGAAGCTTTAAATCATGGTAGTGTTATTTTTCTTGATAAAACAGGAACTATAACCGAAGGGAAGCCCTCAGTCACTAAAGTTATTAGTATAAATGTTCCTGAATTATATTTACTGCGAATGGCTGCAGCAGTAGAAACTTATTCTGAACATCCTATGGCTAAAGCTATAGTGAAAGAAGCAAAAAATAAAAGATTAATTTTACCTGATTCGCACTCTATCATTACTTTTCCAGGTTATGGTATAAGTGGAAGTGTTCAAGGTTCTGATGTGATCATTGGTACTAAGCAGTTGTTAGAAAATCAAGGTGTACCTATTGATATAAACAATAGAAGGGTACAACAGCTGCAAGAGCAGGGGAAAAGTGTATTATTTGTATCTATTCAAAAAAAGTTTGCAGGTATGATATATGTTGCTGATACTATAAAACAAAATTCGATTGAAGCTATTCATTTATTAAAACAATTTCGGTTTAAGCTTGTAATGGTAACAGGTGATCATGATTATACATCCAAAGCGATTGCCAAAGAAGTTGGGATTAAACATATTTATTCAAAAGCTTTACCAAAGGATAAAGGTGACTTAGTTAGGCAATGGCAGCAAAAAGGAGAAAATGTTGTATTTGTGGGGGATGGTATGAACGACGCTCCTGCTTTAGCAGCAGCAAATATTGGAATTGCGATGGGAACTGGAACAGACTTAACGAATGCAGCAGCTGACGTAAATTTAATGAAAAATGATTTGTTAGATGTTTCAAAAGCAATAAAATTAAGTAGTAACACGATGAGAAATATTAAACAAAATTTGAGCTTCGCACTCCTTTATAATTTAATAGCTATTCCTTTTGCAATAATGGGATTATTAGAACCTTGGATGGCTGGAGCAGCAATGGCACTAAGTTCAGTTTCAGTAGTAAGTAATTCTCTTAGGTTACAAAAGTTAAAATTATGAAAATAAAATATTTTGATGTATCAATCAGCTAGAAGATAACTGGTGTAGGTATAAAAATTCCTATGCTCACATGAACATAGGATATGGAGTGGAGAGATATTAATTTTTTATCTAAGGAGTATAGAGAATTACTTATTTTTCTATATATGAAGTATCTACAGTACGGTTTCTTTTAAATAAATTTCTAACAAATGGTATTACGTAATAATCTAGACCTATTTTACCAGCATTTGCTCCTGCTACTAGAATAAATATTGTTAAAATAACCATCTGCGGGTTTGTACTTGTTGTACCAGATAATAAGAATGCAAAGTTCATAATGATTCCCATTAGAGCTGCAAAGGTAGTAAAAATACCAAGAAGTAATGCTAAACCTACTAAAAATTCACCCCATGCTACGAGAAAATTGAATAGTTCAACATTGGGAATTGCAAAACCTTCTAGGAAGTTTGCCCACCATGTTTGTACAGCAGGATGTTCGCCAGTTGCTTTACCAACAGCTCCTTTTAAATATCCAGAAGCATCAAAATCTCCATTGATTTTACTCCAACCTGCAGTTAACCATTCCCAGCCTAAGTATAATCTGAAAAATAAAAACACGATAGAAGCATAAATATTGTTTCTTAAAAACTTAACAAACATTTTACTCAGCTCCTTAAGAGTTTTTTGCATTTCTAACCTTTTCATGTGGTAAATATATTTAATTTATATTCATATTTTAAAACGATTGATCTTTAATTAATGTGAAAAACATCACAATTTAAACTTAAAATGTTACAAAATGTTGAATAAATTTCATATTATAACCAAAAAATAGGCTGGGACAAAACCCAATTAAAATGAATAAATCGCATGAAATCAATTTAATAATCCTTGATTTCATGCGATTTTATTTATGGGTATTATGCAAAAATCAGTTAGTTTTCAACTTATGTCCCAGCCTCTTAAATTTTAAATCCTCTAATTATAAGTGTTTGAGAATATGAGTTACCTTTTTTTATTTTGTAATGGAGAAGCTTCTATTTCTTGAACTTCAAGTGCATCTTCTTTTGTTTGAGTTAATTGCTGTTGCATATATTGTATTTGCTGTTCTTGAGACTTGTTTGCTTGAAAATCTAGATTTGTTTGTACCTTTTTTAAATTTGTCAATGCATAATCCAACCGATCTTCAGATCTTTTGATATCCTGTGGACTTGCAGTTGCTTTGGACTTTAATACATCTTGTTGTGATTTTTGCAGCAAAGTAATTGCATCATCTGCTCTCTCTACAGCATTTTGTAAGTTTTGTTGATGCTGACTCTTTTCAGCCATAGTCATACCTCCTTCTTGAATAAGAAACAATATAAACTTCATTTAGTATGTGATAATTTTAAAACAAACATTCGGTATATTTACTTTCTTGATTTGTAAGGAATATTGTTTTGCTGTACTGCAAACCTTAATAAGGTATGATCAAGAATTTGCTACTGTTGGAACAACAAATATGGATTAGAGAAGTTTTAAATTTTGAAGTAATAATAAAGTTTCAATAGATGAATCGAATAGGCTTTTGAGACGTCTTTTAGAGTTCATAGGTAGATGATTTTCTTCTAACTAATGTTATAATATATAATCATGTACATACATAGGAGATGAGTGAACTTTGAAAAAGCTTGAGGGGAAGAAGATTGCAATAGCTGGTGAAAGAAAAGCGGATGAAATCAGCAAACTTATTGAAAATTTCGGAGGTACCCCATTGATACGTCCTGCTCAAGGTACAGTTTTCCTTGATGATTCTAATGTAAAAGCGTCATTACATCGATTGCTGCATGAAAAATGTGATTGGATTATTTTTACAACAGGAATTGGAACGGATAAATTACATAAGCTAGCTAAAGAAACAGGGAATGAAGATCAATTTATACATGCTTTAAAGCAAGCGAAAATTGCTGCAAGAGGATATAAAACAGTGAATGTTCTAAAAAAACTGGGAATACAACCAACCATAAGAGATGATGATGGGACAACATTGGGACTTACTCGAATGTTCGAACCTTATCACTTAGAAGGAAAACATATAGCACTACAGCTTTATGGTGCTCCTGCACCAAAAATGATTGATTGGTTAGAAAAATCAGGTGCTAATTATTTTGAAATATTACCTTATAGACATATACCGCCTGCTGATGAAAAAATGGAACAAATTGTTTCTGAAATTTTGAATGGTGAAGTGGATGTGGTTGCTTTTACTAGTGGACCTCAAATTCGATTTATGGTTGAATATGCTGACAAAAATCAGAAGCGGTCAGAATTCATTCATGCCTTAAATGAGAAAGTATTGGTATTATCTGTTGGAAAAGTGACTGAAGCTGCTATAAGGGAAGAGGGAGTTAGTAGAGTTGTAACTCCTGAAGTAGAAAGAATGGGAAGCATGATAGTTACATTAGCGGAATACTTTGAAAAAAATAAATAATCAGAGGTGTATCAAATGCATAAATATTTTGATGAAACTATTGATCGCAATCAAACGTTTTCATATAAATGGGATGAAAGAAAGAAGCTTTTTGACAGCGAAGAAGTATTACCCATGTGGGTAGCAGACATGGATTTTCGGTCGCCTAAACCTGTAGTGGATGCATTAATTAATAGAGCAGAACATGGTGTTTACGGATACTCATCCTCTCCTAATTCTTATGATGAAGCCGTTATAAGTTGGTTTGAACAAAGGCATGATTGGAAAATCGAAAAAGAATGGTTATCTTATTCTCCTGGAGTAATGCCTACAATTGGATTCTTGATTGCTTGTTTAACTGAACCAGGGGATAAAGTAGTTTTACAATCTCCTGTATACTATCCTTTTTTTGATGTTATAAAAAGAAGTGGGAGGGAAATTGTTGACAATGCCCTTGTTTTAGATGATGATACCTATCGAATGGATTTAGATAAATTAGAAACCCAACTAGATTCTTCTGTAAAAATGTTGTTACTATGTAGTCCGCACAACCCAGTAGGTAGAGTATGGACCAAAGATGAGTTGACACGTTTAGGGGAGATCTGCATAAAACACAACATTATTATAGTTTCTGATGAAATTCATGCAGATTTAGTGTTTAAACAAAGTAAACATATCCCACTAGCTTCCATTAGTGAAGAGTTAGCTCAACAAACCATAACTTGCATAGCACCTAGTAAGACGTTTAATATTGCAGGTTTGCAAGCTTCAAGCGTAGTTATTTCAAATGCTGATATAAGGATTAAATTTAGAAAGGAAATCAGCAAGTACTCTTTAAATATGATGAATACTTTCGGAAGGGTAGCTGCAGAAGTTTCATATAGACAAGGTGGCGAGTGGTTAGAACATTGTTTAGAATACATATACGATAACAATCAGTATGTAAAACAATATGTAGAAACAAATATGCCATTAATTAAAGTCATCCAGTCTGAAGGAACATATCTTGTTTGGCTAGATTGCAGAGATTTGAAAATGAATGGGCAACAATTACGAGAGTTTATGTTGAAAGAAGCTAAAGTAGCATTAAGTGATGGATTCATTTTTGGCGAAAATGGAGATGGCTTTACGAGAATGAATATAGGATGCCCTAGAGAAGTTTTAGTAGAAGGACTTGAGAGGATTAAATCAGCATATATCAAAACCTTTGAATAACATAAGAATTAAACCCGTATAAGAGCTTTAGTTCTAAAGTTTATATGAATATAGAGAAAGGATGATGATATTATGAAAGTCACTTTTTATGGACATTCATGTTTTCTAGTAGAAGGTAATAATAAAAGAATCTTAATTGATCCTTTTTTAAAAGGGAATTCACAGACGTCAGCTTCTCCAGAAGATTTTAACGTAGATGCGATCATATTAAGTCATGGACATGAGGACCATTTTGGAGATTGTTTGCAGATTGCTTCTGAAAATCAATGCCCTATTATAGCGACATATGAATTAGCCATGTATTGCCAATCACAGGGTGCAAAAGTACATCCCATGCATATTGGTGGTGCATTTCAATTTGAAGGATTTAAGGTTAAATTAACTCAAGCATTCCATGGTTCTTCTGTAAATCATGGAGATCATACGATTTATACTGGAATGCCTGCTGGTATTTTATTAACCATGAATGATCATACATTTTATCATGCTGGTGATACAGGGTTGTTTGGTGATATGAAAATCATTGGTGAATTAAATGAGATTGATGTAGCCGCATTACCAATTGGTGACAACTTCACGATGGGACCTGAGGATGCTTTGATTGCTGCAAAGTGGCTTCAGACTAATAGAGTAATTCCAATACATTATAATACCTTTCCTATCATAGAACAGGATGTAGATAGTTTTGCTCAGAATTTAGATGAACAAGGAATCAAGTGTCATATTTTAAATAGTGGAGATAACATTGAAATATAACATGCAAACAGCAGAGAAGAATATATTCTCTGCTGTTTAAATTATTCACTTGTTAACTAATATTCTTCTTTTACTTTTTTTGTAAATAATTTTTTCAACCATGGGAAGAAACCTGTTTCTGTTTTTGAGACATTAGCTTCATTTTTTGCATTTTCAACTTCTGTTTTTAATTCTTCATTATTTTCATTTAAATCAGAACTTTGATTTGCTGTAACTTCAGGTTCATCTGTTTGTAATTGTGAAATCTCATTGTTTAATACAGTCATCTCATCATTGTTGATTTCAAGTGTTTTTTCCTGAATCTCTGACTGTGTTTTTTCATGAACTTCAGCATTTAAAGTGATTTTATCATTCATATTCTCCATAAGTTCTTTTAATTCGTTTATTTCTTCATCTAATCCAGATATTTGGCTGTTTTCATTTTCGAATGTCTTTTCTTGTTCTAGAGAATCGACCAGTTCTGGTTGAGCTTCAACTTCAATATTCTCACTGACTTCTTTCTGAACTGCTGATTTAATTGTTGCAATGTCATCACTATTATTATTTATTTCTGAATCTTCTTCTTTCTTTTCTGACTCAAGTTCAAAACATTTAATGGGTTTTTCTTCCTCAGGTTCAGGACATACAGAAACAGGTTCTGGCTCTGGTTCTGGCTCTGGTTCAGGTTCAGGTTCTGGCTCTGGCTCTGGTTCAGGTTCTGGTTCAGGGACAGGTGGTTCAGGTTCTGGAACAGGTGGTTCAGGTTCTGGAACAGGTGTTGGTACTGTAACACTAGCTGGAGTTTGGGTAGGTGGGGGTACTGTTTTTACTTGTTTTTGCATTATTGTTATCGTTAAGCTGACAACCATTTTTTCTGTAATTGATGTGAATGTTCCTTCATTTTTAGGACCGTATAGTAACGGAGTACGATTGTTAAATAAATCTCTTTCATTAATTGTTACTTGTTCAACTTCACATATTATAGGTGCGTTTATCGGTTGCCATATTGATTGATCGTACTGGGTAAGTTTACGTCCATGGAAACTTTTTGTTGCACTTTCATTGTGATCGAATATTGGGAATACATTTTCTACAGGAATTGCACAATTGAATGGAACATGCACAGTACAATGTCTAATTTTACCACAAACTCCATTATTTGAATCGTATTCTACTGTAGAATATCGTATATTTTTACGAACAAATCCACCAAGAAATAACTTACCTGCTAATTGACAGGGAGTATTTGTATGGGTAATTTCAATAAATTCACATTGAGTAACACAAACTTCTTTGTCAATATCTTTAATATCTAAAGCAGGGCTATCTAATTCAATTTCAGCCTCGATGTCGATTTGAACATCCAACGATCCTAGAACAACATCCCATAGAAAGGTATCTGGTTGTGCTGGTGTAGTCTGAGAAGTACAATTAGAAAATATTGGTCTCACTGTTGCGCTATCATCATATTTATCAAACACTATATTTTACTCCTTTCTCTATAGATTTAGATATTATATTCTTCTTTATATCTTTTTGATTGGTTATTAGCCGATATATATTAAGAAACGGGCTAATTTATATTTTTTATTCTAAAAATATGTTGAAGCCTGTTTCATGGGATTTATAAACTATTTTAAATTAACATGGGTTTTATTTATTAAAAAAAATTCACCTCTAACTATCTAATTAAAGGTGAATTTATAAATTTTAAATTATATTTGTGCATTTCATTATTTTATCAACAAGTGCTAGTTTTAGATGGTAATGTGACAACTTTTTTTTGAGTTAGAGTAATGTTTAATTGGACGACCATTTTTTCTCTTAATGTACAGAAAGTACCTTCATCTTTAGGACCATAAGATAATGGGGTACGATTTTTGAATAAATCCCTTTCGTTAATCGTAACATTGTTAATTGTACATTCTACTGGTGCATTTATAGGTTGCCATATACTTAGGTCATATTGAGTAAGCTTACGACCTTGAAAGCTTTTTTCTGCACTATCGTTGTGATCAAGTTGTGGGAATAATCCTTCAACAGGTACAGCACAATTAAAAGGTACGTTTACAGTAACATGACGAATATCGCCAGATATACCTTGATCACTTACACATCCAACAGTGGAAAAACGTATATTTTTGCGAACAAACCCACCTAAAAATAGCTTTCCAGTTAGATCACAAACTTCAGCAGGACTTGTTACATCAATAAATTCACACTGTGTGAGGCACACCTCTTTGTCAATATCTTTAATATCTAAAGCTGGTGTGTCTAAGTTGATGTCTGCTTCAATATCTAATTGAACATCTACAGTACCTAAAACACAATCTACTTTAAAGGTTTCACTTGGTGCTGGTTTAGTTGTTGAAGTACAATCAGATAGAATAGGGGTAACACTTGCACAATCCTTATCACTCATTTGTTTAACTCCTTTCATTAATTTGAAGTTGAAATGTTATTTCAATAACATCATATTCTGATTTTTGTATTTTGTTTGGACATTTGCACTATTTTTTTAAGAAAAGGCTCCTGTGTATTTTTAAGAATAAATATTGAAATAAAATTCATGTTGATCTCTTTATTAAAGTATTCACACTTGTAGTATATTTGTGAATTTATTAATTTGATTGGGTATGAGCCCATAATTAAAAAAATATTCAAATACCTACCTTTAGTTCATCTTCATTTCATATATAATTAATTTTATTCTTTTGCGGTATTTAAAACATCATTTGATCTGGCTAATGGTGGTTAGAGATGATTGATTAGAGAATGAAATCTTGTTAAGATATAACTAAGTTTGTTTAATGACTGGAGGAAGAGGATATGAATTATAGACAACTAGGTAATAGGGATTTAAACGTAAGTGAAGTTAGTTTTGGTACCTGGGCAATTGGTGGTTCTTGGGGTTCAACAAAAGACGAAGAATCATTAGAGGCACTACATAAAGCAATGGATGAAGGTGTTAATTTTTTTGACACTGCGGATGTTTATGGTGGGGGACACAGTGAAGAATTGTTAGCAAAGGCTACCAAGGGGAAAGAGGATTTAATTCGTATAGGGACTAAATTTTGTCGTTTTGGAGACATTCATGATCCTAATACATATTCAATGGAATCTGTTCGTAATTACTGTGAAACGAGTTTAAAAAAGCTTAATAGAGAAGCTATTGATCTTTATCAAATTCATTGTCCTCCAATAGAAATATTAAGAAACGGCAGCGTGTTTGAAGTATTAAATAAATTACAAGAAGAAGGAAAAATCCGTCATTATGGAGTTAGTGTAGAAACGGTAGAAGAAGGATTATTATGTTTAGAAAACCCAAATGTAGCTGCTTTGCAAGTTATTTTTAACATATTTAGACAAAAGCCTGCTGAAGAACTTCTACCAAAAGCTAAGAAAAATGGAACAGGTATTTTAGTTAGATTACCTTTAGCTAGTGGCTTGTTAACAGGGAAATTCACAGAACAAAGCACTTTTGAAGAAGATGACCATCGTCGTTTTAATGAAAATGGAGAAATGTTTAATGTAGGTGAAACATTTGCAGGATTAGGTTTATCAAAAGGAGCGGAATTAGCAAGTCAATTAACTTGGATTGCAGAGGGTAGGGGGAATATGACAAGAGCAGCGCTGCGTTGGATCCTTGACCACGAAGAAGTAAGCTGCGTCATTCCAGGATTTAAAAATGTGAAACAAGTAGAAGATAATCTACAGGCAATTGACGTTCCTTCATTTACAATGGAAGAAATGAAAAAATTGAACGATTTTTATAAGAGTGAAGTGTTTGACCATATTAGAGGCGTTTACTAGTGAACTCGTTTAAGCAAAGCTTAAACATCGTGAAATCAGATGGAGACTCTACTCCACCTAATTAGGGAGAAACCACCTATAGAGCTGGGCGTCTTAACGCTAAAAATCATAGTTTGAATTAAGATATTAATTCAGACAAAACTATAAACAGTGGACGATGATATAAAATTATAACATTCGTTCACTGTTTTGTGTTTTTTTGTTCATTAATTTTTCATAATGAATTTCTATTATATATTGTATCACACTTAGTAGAAATGTAGACTGTAAAGTGATCTGCATTACGATTACTTGTTTTAAACAAGTAATTTGTTGTAAACAATGATCTTAACAATTAAATTATTCAATTTAACAGTGTGATTGATTTGAGACTAAAGACAAAGGAAGGAATTCATAACAAATGGGAAAAAACTCATTACTAAAATCGTTCATATTCATCATTATGATCATCGCTTTTGTTACAGGTTGTGCTGAGAAACCAGAGGAAACATCATCTGAAATGCCTCCACCGAAATTGTTTGATGTAGACATTCATATTAGTCCAGAAGAAATTCAAAAAGGACAACCTGTTAATATTGAGGCTATTGTTACTCTTGATTCTGAAAAAATAGAAGATGCAAGTGAAGTGAAATTTGAATTTAAGAAAGATCGCAATGAACAATCTACTTTCTCCTATGGAACTCATCAAGGAGATGGTGTTTACGCTGTGGAAGAAACATTTGAAGAAGACGGCGTGTATACGGTAACTGCACATGTGACTGCAAGAAATATGCATAATATGCCTAAGAGTCAGTTCACTGTTGGAGAAGTGGATGAAATGACGGATATGGATTCAGGCGAAATGAATCATGAGAACATGGACGGTACCATGGAGGATTCTAATGAAGGTGGATTAGGAATACATTTAATGGGTACTGAAAATGTGGTTGCAAATAAAGAAGTAGAATTAACAGCACATCTTCAACAAGGTGATCATTTGTTAACTGATGCCAGTGTGCAATTAGAGATTTGGTTAGACGATAATGAGAAACATGAATATGTCGATGCAACTGAGGATATGCAGGGGATGTACAAATCAAATTATACTTTCACTTCCAAAGGTACTTATAATGTTACAGTACATGTTGAAAAGGGTGATCAAATTCATGATCATAAAGAGCATAAGGTAGAAGTTCAGTGATTCTTTAATTCGTCACTTTTACCATTAAAGACTTTGCTAAAATTGAAAATTAAAGAAGGTGTCTAAATGATGGACGCCTTTTTTTTGATATAGTGAAATAACAAGAAATCATATGATCGATGTTTAAATAAAAAGGGGCATATTACAATTTTATTTTAGATTGTTATTTTTGAAAAAAACTAAAACCATTTAATCCAATATTCCGTCTAATAATTACATAAACAGTGAGGGAGGGAAAGTATTGGAGATAGAACAACTTGTAAAAAAGGCTCAAAATAAAAATGATGATGCATTTAATGAATTAATTTCAATACATAAAGTTCAATTATATAAAATTGCGTTCTCTTATTTTAAAAATGAACAAGATTCTCTTGAAGCTATTCAGGAAGTAACATATAGAGCTTTTATTAAAATAAAGAAACTTAAAAATCCTCAGTATTTTTCCACATGGTTAATTCGTATTTTATTGAATTATTGTAATGATGAATTAAAAAGGAAAAAACGAGCAGAAGTAAATGAGTTCGAAACATCTGTTCAACAAGATGAAAATAAAATTCTTACAAAAATAGATTTAGAAAAGATGGTGAATCTATTAGATCCCAAATATCAAGAAGTTATCAAGTTGAAATATGTTCACGATTTAACGATTCCACAAATTGCAGAGGTTGTTGAAAGTCCAGAAGGAACAGTGAAAACCTGGTTAAACAAATCGTTAAAGCTATTAAGAAAACAAATGAAGCGGAAAGGGGGTTCATTTGATGTCTGATCAAGAAGCAAATTTGTTTGGTGGATTAAAAGAACAATATAAAGACTTGCCCATACCTGAAAATATTGATTTATATATTAAAAGAGGGATTTCTAAAGTGAATAGAAAGAGGAAGGTCAGGAGACAATTTAGAATTTCCCTAATCACTGCTAGTTTACTTCTATTTTTATTAATAGGTTCAATAAGAGTATCACCGTCACTAGCAATGTACATGAATAACATTCCTGTTTTTTCAAAGGTGGTAGAGTTAATTTATTTTGATAAAGGTCTTAAATCTGCTGTAGACCATGGTTATGTTCAATCGGTAGGAGAATCAGCTGAGTACGATGATCTGACAGTAACTATTGATCAAGTGATTATAGATGAGGAGAAAATGGTTTTGTTTTATACTGTAAACGAAATTAAAAATTTTAGTAGTGTTCGTGTTTCTACAGATTTGTTTACCCTCGATGATGAAAGATATGCATATGGTAGTCTGGAAATCCTTGATTATAAAACAGGCGTTGACAATTCAGTATTTAATAAAGTTGAATTTGCGTTAAAAGAAGAGATTCCTAATGATTTCATTTTAAAAGTAGATTTGGATGCGGCAGCATGGAATAATAAAGTGAATAGCTTTTCTGAAACATTGAACTTAGAATTTAGTGTGAATAAAACATTGATTGAAAATGAGAGTGAAATAATCTCACTTAACGAAACGGTTGAAGTTGAAGGTCAATGGATTACTTTTGAATCACTTTCTATTTATCCTACACGAACTGAATTAAAGATGAAATTTGATGAAAGTAACACAAAAAAAATCTCAGGTTTTAATGATTTACGAATTGTCGATAATAAAGCCAACGAGTGGAACCCATTAGAAAAAGACAACAGTCCATATTTATTTAAAGAAACAGAGGCTATCCTATTCTTAGAGAGCAGTTACTTTGAAGAACTAGAAGAGATGTATATAACCTTCTCTTCAATAAGAGCTGTAGATAAGGACAAATTGGACTTACTTGTAGACCTTGATGAAGAAATCATAATGAGAGCTCCTGATGATAAAATTTCCTTATACAAGGTAAATGAGGTGAAATTTGGACCTGCAATGGATAAATTAACTACTTATACTTCACTAAATTTTATGATGCAGGATGATTACCAGAGAGATATATTAGAATTTGCATGGGAGTATACTGATATGAAACAAAATTTCTATCTAGCTGCTTCAATCGGAACAATGGGAGAAAAAACAAAAACAGTTGATATTCCTCAAGAAGAATATAATAACCCAATAAAATTAAGAATCGTAGACTACCCTTCGACAATTCATAAAGATGTTCGTTTGAAAATTAAATAATTGGAAGACTAATTAATAGAAGATTGTCCAAAAAATTGGATAATCTTTTTAATTTGTCTCTCTAATAAATTTAGTCCTCTGAATTATTACACAACTATTAGTTCAATAGTATAGTGCTTATGAAAAGAGGTGGGGATATTAATATCAAGGAATCCATCCGTAATGAAGTACAAGAAAAAGATGAGAGAGAAGTTTTACAGGTGAATAAAGGTAAAAATAAAACAAGTTAATTATGGCGTTACGGTTTGATTGTGAGCTTAGTTTTGTTGTTATTAAACATCCTACCGCTACTATTTCTATTTTAGAAAGTATAATTTATAGATCAGGAAGGATGGAAAACAACTATGGAGAGAGAGAAATACAGAAAATCAATAATTATCTTTAGCATTTGTTTTTTAATAGCTACAATCATCACAATTTGGAAGCTTCCAATGTTTTTTGTGGAAGAATCTAATAGAAATGAAATTAACGAACTAATCCAACTCGAAAAAGGATTATTAACTGCAGTCGAACATAATTTTATTCAAAAGATCGAAAAATCAGATGAACAAGAAGGAATAATAATCACAATAGACTCAATTATTATTGATGAAGCTAAAATGATTGTTTTTTATTCTATGGAGGGTGTAAAGGACTATAAAAGGGTTTTTTCTAATTCTGTAGAATTATTGAAAACAAATGGTGAATCGTATGGTGCTGGAAGTACATATGGTTCTCCTGTTCATAATGATGAACAATCCAATATAATTTATGATCGAATTGATTTTTATTTTATTGATGAAAATATACCTGAAGATATGATCCTAAAGTTAAAATTGGAAGTAGGAGATAACTTATCCGAATCAAAAGAATTAGTGAGCACCTGGTCAATTCCATTTCAAGTGGATAAAAAGCAGTTTGAAAATAAAAATAGGTTTTATTTAATCAACCAAACTGCACAAATAGAGGAACAATCAATTACATTTCATGAATTAATAATTTATCCTACACGCTCCGAGCTCAGGGTTTCTTTTGACGACAATAATTCAAAAAAGATTTTTGGACTAGAAGACCTAAGAATCACAGATAACCTAGGGAATGTATGGGGGACTGTAAACAGAGGCTTTTCAGGCACTTATCTGAATGAAAATGAGCATCTTCTTTATTTAGAAAGCAATTACTTTGAATATCCTAAAGAATTGTTTATTGATGTATCTACAATTCGTGCATTAGATAAAAATGCAATGCAATTTCAAGTGGAACTTACTCAAAATGACGAAATAAAAACGTCAAACGATAATATTGAACTTAGCAGTATTAAAGACAGTGATGAAGTTTTAAGTTTAGATTTTACAATAACAAGAAGTGATTCTTTATTATTAAATAAATCCATGTATACAAAAATAGAATCTGATTTTATAGATGCAAGTGGGAAAATGTATAAAGTTGAGTCCACTGGGGATTATGTAAGTGATGAAAATACTGAGAAATTCTTGGTTAACATTCCAAAGTTAGAATATAGCTACCCGCTTACATTTACACTTACTGATTTTCCTTCCACAATAGATGGAGAAGTTCGGATAAAAATTAAATAATATTAAAAGAGGCTGGGACATAAGTTGAAAACTAACTAATTTTTGCATAATACGCATAAATAAAATCGCATGAAATCAAGGATTATTAAATTGATTTCATGCGATTTATTCATTTTAATTGGGTTTTGTCCCAGTTCCTTTTAATAAATTTTTTTTAAATTTTTAAAACTTACGGACGATTAAATTTTGTACGATCGCCAGCTATTTTTTTCCACTTGTCTTTTTCAAGTTTCTGAGCTTTTTTATTATTTTTTCTTTCCAAAAATGCAAGTTCTTTTTTCAGTTTTAAGTAGCTTTCATATCGCGAAGCTTCTAGAATGCCATCTTGGATTGCTATTTTAACTGCACATTTCGGTTCATTATTGTGAGAGCAGTCTTTAAAATGACACTCACTTGCTAATTGTTCAATATCTGAGAAAGTATGGTCAAAGCTATCATCTGCTTCCCAAAGTTGAAATTCTCTCATTCCAGGGGTATCCACCATGATCACATCATTCGGCAATACAAAGAGTTCTCGATATGTTGTTGTATGTTTACCCTTATCATCATTTCTTATATCTTGAATCTCTTGCACTTCTTCTTCCATTAATAAATTTACTAAAGTAGATTTACCTACACCAGATGAACCTGTAAGCGTAATCGTTTGTCCTGCATTCATATAGGGATCTAGTTGTTCAATTCCTGTTTTTTCTACTGAACTAATGACACAAATGGGAACTCCAATCGCAATCGATTCAACTTGGGATACTTTTTCATTAACATCATCACATAAATCCGCTTTACTTAACAATATCACAGGATTTGCACCACTTTCCCATACCATGACTAAATATCTTTCAATTCTTCTCATATTAAAATCGTCATTTAAAGAAATTACGATAAAAACTGTGTCTACATTCGCTGCCACGATTTGTTCCTCTGTTATGATACCTGCTACTTTTCTTGAGAACTTACTTGTTCGTGGTAAAACCGCATGGATGATCGCTTTGTTTTCCCCTTCCATTTGTTGAAGGACAACCCAATCACCAACAGCAGGATAATCTTCTCGTGAAGTGGATTCAAATCTAAATCTCCCTGATACTTCTCCTAATACCTCTCCGATTTCCGTATATACTCTGTATAAACGTTTGTGTTCTAATGCCACACGACCAACTGTAAATTGTTTTTCCTTATATGGTAAAAATTCATTTTCAAAATATTCGTTCCAACCTAATTTGTTTATATTCAATGTAAAAGCCTCCAATTGTTATATACTGTAAATTTTAATTTAAAAAAGACCGTATTATACGGTCATAGTAGTAGATATGAAGATAAATCTATCTATCCATTAAAAAACCGTGAGTTTAATACACAACCCACGGTACAGTAATCAATTGAAGTAATCGAACTAACTGATAATCGTATTACAAATGGAGGGTTGTGTATTGTTCAATGCAATTAACGTATAAACTCGTAATTTGATTGTCATAAAACATTCCTCCCTTGATTTAGTAAGTAATTTCTAAATCAATATACAATAATTTGATGACGTTGTAAAGTCGTTTTTTACTCTCTACCAGGGCAATTGCATTAGACTTGTTTAAAGTAGGTTCAAAATTTTAAGCAAATAATCGTTATCCCAACCTGCTTTTTTTCGTTTGGTTTCGATACCTCGTTTACAGCACAAGGCTATCTAGTATTTTTGGAATGGCTGTAATTTCATTAGATTTTTCATCTACTTTCTGTTGCACAAGTGCCATTCCGTTTTCCGTCGCCCAGGCACTTACAAGATGGATCGCTCTCTTTCCTTGTGTCTTACCGTGAGAGCGACGAACAGATTTACCATCAATGGCAACCACACCTTCAATTTTTTCGATGACCTCTTGAACCCATAACATGAAACATTTTTCAAAGGTATTGGAGCAAATCATTGAAAATACACGTCCGAAAGTATCATGTGATGGAATACCATTTGGAAGTTCCAAGAAAGACGAGAACCAATCCTGTTTCGCGCACCCGAACTCTTCCATCTCCGTCCACTTGTTGGCACCACAAATCGTCGCGGTTACGGCAATTGTTAAAATATCTATTAACTTATGTTCTTTTCGATTTCCTGATCGAGGGTCTTCCAATCATATCCCATATTGATACAGACAAATGTGGAATTTTTATATAAACGAAGACAAATGTCCAATCATGTATATCATCCAATGCATACTATATTTCATCAAATAAATAATCTAATAAAGGTGTGATTTTATTATGAGTTGTAATTGTAATACAGCCCCTTGGAAAAAGAAATGTTGTCCAGATTGTAAAGTTACGATTAATGAATGTTGCTTATGTGAGATCGATGGTTGTATTGTTCAAGATTGTATCGATGGGGCGGGGGCTCCACTATCAGAACAATATGTTTTTTCTGACACCAATGTGGATATCTGTATTAATATCAAAAATGATCCTATTCGTGAATTTGACAGTACTCCTTGTGAGTTCTGTAACTGTGATTTCATGGCAACTTTACGAGACCAAGCTGGTATGGACATCGTAGGCCCCATCCTTATTCAACCGGGACAGAAAAAATCCTTAATCGCAAAACAGGTATGTAAGCTTATCATTACTGGCGTTGCAAATACAGGAGATCCCAGTTTTAATGGGGTGCGTGGAAGTTATAACGGGACGGTGAGATTAGCTGATTAGGATACCTTCTTGAATATTCAATGAGAGGTGTGACTTAGCAACATATCAATGTTGTTCTACAGCAAACCTTAATGTACAAATACTCTATCAATATTGAGTTTGAATGACGTTGTGTGTCTTGAGGCAGACTGAAGAATCTGTCATATCTTGAGGTAACGATGAATTGATGAAGGAGGAGAGAATCAAATGGGGTTTGTTTATGTTGTAAATGCAAATGACGCTACCGTATCCGTAATTGCAACCAGTACGAATAGTGTAATTGCGACCGTTCCTGTTGGGGATGATCCATTTGCCATAGAGATCACGCCGGATGGGAAATTTGTGTATGTTGTAAATGAATTTAGCGATAATACCGTATCCGTGATTGCGACCAGTACGAATAGTGTGATTGCGACTGTTCCTGTTGGGGATGATCCAGAGGCATTAGAGATCACGCCGGATGGGAAATTTGTGTATGTTGTAAATGCAATTGACGATACCGTATCTGTGATTGCGACCAGTACGAATAGTGTGATTGCGACTGTTCCTGTTGGGCTTTTTCCAGGTGCCATAGTGACCACGCCGGATGGGAAATTTGTTTGTGTTGCAAATAGAGATGACGCTACCGTATCCGTGATTGCGACCAGTACGAATAGTGTGATTGCGACCGTTCCTGTTGGGCTTTTTCCATTTGCCATAGTGACCACACCGGATGGAAAATTTGTTTATGTTGCAAATGCAAATGACAATACCGTATCCGTGATTGGTACCAGTACGAATAGTGTAATTGCGACCGTTCCTGTTGGGAATGATCCAAATGCCATAGAGATCACGCCGGATGGGAAATTCGTTTATGTTGCAAATGAAGATGACGCTACCGTATCCGTGATTGCGACCAGTACGAATAGTGTGATTGCAACAATAGACGTTGGAAATTTAGATTTCCAAGTAGGTATGATGATTACGCCGGATGGGAAATTTGTGTATATTGCAAATGAAGATGACGCTACCGTATCCGTGATTGCGACCAGTACGAATAGTGTGATTGCGACCGTTCCTGTTGGGGATGATCCAGAGGCATTAGAGATCACGCCGGATGGGAAATTTGTTTATGTTGCAAATAGAGGTGATGATACCGTATCCGTGATTGGTACCAGTACGAATAGTGTAATTGCGACCGTTCCTGTTGGGGATGATCCATTTGCCATAGTGATCACGCCAAAATAAACCTGACGAGAGAACGGATAGATGGTTACTTCCGTCTAGGTATAGTATTTGTAATACAGCCCCTTGGAAAAAGAAATGTTGTCCAGATTGTAAAGTTACGATTAATGAATGTTGCTTATGTGAAATCGATGGTTGTATTGTTCAAGATTGTATCGATGGGGCGGGGGCTCCACTATCAGAACAATATGTTTTTTCTGACACCAATGTGGATATCTGTATTAATATCAAAAATGATCCTATTCGTGAATTTGACAGTACTCCTTGTGAGTTCTGTAACTGTGATTTCATGGCAACTTTACGAGGCCAAGCTGGTATGGACATCGTAGGCCCCATCCTTATTCAACCGGGACAGAAAAAATCTTTAATCGCAAAACAGGTATGTAAGCTTATCATTACTGGCGTTGCAAATACAGGAGATCCCAGTTTTAATGGGGTCGTGGAAGTTATAACGGGACGGTGAGATTAGCTAATTAGGATACCTTCTTGAATATTCACGGAGAGGGATGGCTTAGTAACATGTCAATGTTGTTCTACAGCAAACCTTAATGTACAAATACTCTATCAACATTGAGTTTTATATGAATGACGTTGTGTGTCTTGAGGCAGACTGAAGACTCTGTCATATCTTGAGGTAACGATGAATTGATGAAGGAGGAGAGAATCAAATGGGGTTTGTTTATGTTGTAAATGCAAATGACGCTACCGTATCCGTAATTGCAACCAGTACGAATAGTGTAATTGCGACCGTTCCTGTTGGGGATAGTCCAGAGACTATAGAGACCACGCCGGATGGAAAATTTGTTTATGTTGCAAATTTAGTTGACGCTACCGTATCCGTGATTGCGACCAGTACGAATAGTGTGATTGCGACCGTTCCTGTTGGGGATGAACCAGAGGCATTAGAGTTCACGCCGGATGGGAAATTTGTGTATGTTGTAAATGCAATTGACGATACCGTATCTGTGATTGCGACCAGTACAAATAGTGTGATTGCGACTGTTCCTGTTGGGGATTTTCCAGGTGCCATAGTGACCACGCCGGATGGAAAATTTGTTTGTGTTTCAAATAGAGATGACGCTACCGTATCCGTGATTGCGACCAGTACGAATAGTGTGATTGCGACCGTTCCTGTTGGGCTTTTTCCATTTGCCATAGTGACCACACCGGATGGAAAATTTGTGTATGTTGCAAATGCAAATGACGCTACCGTATCCGTGATTGCGACCAGTACGAATAGTGTAATTGCGACCGTTCCTATTGGGAATGATCCAAATGCCATAGAGATCACGCCGGATGGGAAATTTGTGTATATTGCAAATGAAGATGACGCTACCGTATCCGTGATTGCGACCAGTACGAATAGTGTGATTGCAACAATAGACGTTGGAAATTTAGATTTCCAAGTAGGTATGATGATCACGCCGGATGGGAAATTTGTGTATATTGCAAATGAAGATGACGCTACCGTATCCGTGATTGCGACCAGTACGAATAGTGTGATTGCGACCGTTCCTGTTGGGGATGATCCAGAGGCATTAGAGATCACGCCGGATGGGAAATTTGTTTATGTTGCAAATAGAGGTGATGATACCGTATCCGTGATTGCGACCAGTACGAATAGTGTAATTGCGACCGTTCCTGTTGGGGATGATCCATTTGCCATAGTGATCACGCCAAAATAAACCTGACGAGAGAACGGATAGATGGAGAAAATACATCCTTTGTATCTAGTTGTAAAATAGAAATAATTGGCCCTCTACAGTAGTTTCCTTGAGGGCTGGATTCTTAATATCTATTTCAAAACGACATTCCCCAGATATTTCTAGGTAGTTTTCTCTTTTTAATTAACAAGTTTAAGGAATAAATTTCCATTCTATCTGATCTATTCGCCTATGCCTTATTCAATCAGTTCAAGTACATTTGATAGAAGATTAGTAAGTAGTATAGAGTCCATGACGAGTACATTAAAACTATGGGTTATATTAGTACTCTCTACGTAAAGTATTAGAAATTAAATAAGAACTATGTTAAAATGATCCATGAAAATTGGAGGGATGAAATATGAAAAGGTTAGACGGTCAGTTAGCTTTAGTAACGGGATCTAGTCGCGGAATTGGTGCAAGAGTTGCAGAAGGTTTAGCAGATAGAGGATGTGATGTCATTGTTCATGGGAGGAAAATTGAAAATACATTACATATGAAAAAAATGATCGAAGCTAAAGGAGTAAAGGTTTATTCAGTAGAAGGTGAATTATCTACTCTCGAAGGTGTCAATCATATTATTCAACAGGTAAAAGAAATAGGTCATATTGATATTTTATACAATAATGCTGGACTTAGTAATATATATAAACCCATTTTTGAATATACAATGGAAGATTGGCAAGAGATTATGCAGGTGAATGTATTTAGTTTAACATTATTATGTAATGCATTTGCTCCTGCCATGAAAGAAAAAGGGTATGGGCGAATTGTGAATGTAAGCTCTGGTATTCAAGATCAACCCCATTTAGTAGCGTATAGTGTATCAAAAGCAGCAGTGGATAAATATACGAAGGATTTATCCTTTGAACTTAAAGATGTAAATGTAAAAGTTAGTTATATTGACCCCGGTTGGATTAAAACTGATTTAGGTGGACCCAATGCGGAAAATGATTTAAGTAGTGTTCTGCCAGGTATGTTAGTACCAGTTTTATTGGATAAAGAGTCTGCTACGGGACAAGGTTTTCGTGCACAGGATTATAGAGGCAAAGAAATTTATTAATATAAACATGAATAAAGTTACAACATTTTCCTCCTTTATACCGTCTATGGATTAAAGGGGGTTTTTTTATAATGAATAAAATAGGGTTCGTTTTATTTAGTAGAAAGTACTTTGACGCAAGTATTAGAATTAGCTGAACAAAACGCAGTAGGAGAAAAACAAATACAATTTGTTTCATTAGTAAGAGATGCAGTAGCTATTCAATCCTATGATCAGTAATGTAGGTTTTTTTGAAAGTGAACACTATCTCGACAAATACTTCAATTCCTTGCTATAATCATGAAATATTGAATTAACTTGAAAGGAAGACGGCTATATATGAAAGTAAAAGTTGTAGAAAATGATCAAGAACTTCAAGATGCATATAAAGTACGAATGGATGTATTTGTTGAAGAACAGAAAGTACCACCAGAAATTGAGATAGATGAATTCGAGGATGAGTCTACACATGTAATTATTTATGATGAAGGAAAACCTATAGCTACTGGACGCATTCGAGAAGCAGATGGTTATGGAAAATTAGAACGAATATGTGTTTTAAAAAGTCACCGTAAATTTGGGTTAGGTAAACTGATTATGGATGAGTTAGAGACTGTAGGGCATAAGATGGATTTAAAACAATTTAAGTTAAATGCACAAACTCAAGCAGAATCTTTTTACGAAAAACAAGGTTATAAAACAGTATCTGGAGAGTTTTTAGATGCAAATATACCACATGTGACGATGGTGAAAACATAATAGAATAAAGTTATAAAGCCCGTCTTAGTCATAACCTAAAGACGGGTTTTATTATGTTTTTATTGATTTAATATTTTAGATTGATCTTTAACGTTAAACTTTATGAATAACCAAACTCCAAATAATAATATAAGTCCAGCAAAAGCTTGTTGAATAGAAATATGTTCATTCAGCAGGAAATATGCAAGTAAAGCTGCTCCTAAAGGTTCCCCTAATATAGACATAGATACAGTTGTGGCATTCATATATTTTAATAACCAATTAAATAGTAAATGGCCAAATACTGTTGGTACGATAGCCAATAGGATAAAAATTCCCCAATCTATTGAAGCATAATTAAATAAAGAATATCCTAAAATTAAATTATAAATATGAAGTGAAAAAGCTGCTGCTAAAAATACAATGAAACTATAAACATAATTGGACATTTTGCGTAGTAATTGTTTTCCAATAAGCATATGTAATGCAACTGCAATTGCTCCTAACAAAGCTAATAGATCTCCAAAGAATGCTTCTGAAGAAACTCTAAAATCTCCCCACCCAATTAAAGCTGCACCTAGAACTGCGATAAACATACCAACCACTGATACAATATTTGTTCTTATTTTGAAAAATAGAAAAGAGCCAATGAGCACAAATATAGGTTCTAATGCTACTATTGCTGTTGAATTTGCTACAGATGTAAATCTTAAAGAACCCATCCACAATAAAAAATGTAATCCTAATAAAAGACCAGATAAAGATAAATAAAACCAGTCATGTTTGGAGAGCGTCTTAATTTCGTTCCAGTATTTCATTACGAATGGCATCATGAATAGGTTAGTAAAATATAAGCGATACATTGCCATAACAGATACGGGTGCATCGGACCATCGAATGAAGATAGAGGAAAAAGAAATAGCTATAATTCCAATGAGTAAAATAATCCAAAGTGGAACGGGGAATGGTTTAGAGTTGTTCATTAAGCTGATTCTCCTAAAATAATTGACTTATTAGAATGGTATGATTTCTATGAAAATATGAAATGAATCCCCATTCTTAACCTCACTTCAAATACATATACATAATATAAATGATTTTTAAGGTGGGGTAAATGGTGATCGAAAAAATAAAAAAATACGTTGAGCTTAAATCAAAACAGAAGCAAATCACAGAGGAACTATCCATTTTACGTGATGACATTCTTTCTTTTATGGAAAAAGTCAATGAAACAGAAATGGATTTTGAAAGTTATCAAGTTAAAGTTGTGCCTCAGGAGAGGAGAGTATATGACGATGATGTATTATATAAATCACTCCCTGATGAGGACTTATGGAGATTAATGTCTAAAGCAGACATCTCAAAAATTAATGGATTATTGAAATTAAACATCATTAAGGATGAGTTATTAAATGGTTCTTATGAAATTAAAAAAGTGACTAATTTACAAATAAGCAAAAAGTAAGGCTTACCTTTGATAAAGTCTCAAAAAATAAAGCAGCTGAAGAATAACAATACTATTTTCTTCAGCTGCTCTTTTGTTTTTTATCTATTAATGTCTACAACAATCAAGGGAAATGAATTATGAGTATTTCCCGGGCGAGCGCATAGAAAGATAAATATTATAATGAATCGACAACAGCATTCATATTTTTTGTACGTTCGTAGGACATCATGTCGAATTAACATTTAATCTGATCAAAATATATGATAGACCAAAGCTTCATGTGGTCTTAATTCTATTTCGTCATTCTCTAAAACAACTTCTGCATCTTGGTAATTGTTGATGATTAGATTTTTCTTTATATTCTGATAAGGTGCAGGAAATCTGAACATTTGATGATGATCAGAATGATTTAGAATGACCATCCATACTTTGTTTTCCTTCTTTCTTGTATACACGTATAAATGCTTGTCTTCTGGCAGTAAATCCTCATATTCTCCATAAACCATAATTTCATACTTTTTTCTGAGAGAAATGAGTTTTTGATAATAATAATAAATGGAATTTGGATCTTTTAAAGTTGATTTTACATTAATTTGTTTATAATTTGGATTGACATTAATCCAAGGGATTCCATTTGTAAAACCAGCATTTTTTGTATCATCCCACTGAACAGGTGTACGTGAATTATCTCTGCTCAGAAGTTTTAAAGCATGGATTACATCTTTAGGGTTTTTCCCTTTGTTCACTTCTTCTTTGTATTTATTTATCATCGCAATATCTTTATATTCTTCAATTGTTTCATAATTAACTCCTGTCATGCCTATTTCTTCACCTTGAAATATATAAGGTATTCCAGGCAATGTATGGAGCATTGTTGCTAACAACTTTGCTGACTCCACTCTATATTTTTGATCATTACCGTATCTCGTAACTTGTCTTGTATGGTCATGATTATTTAAAAATTGCGAATTCCATCCCGAATCTTTTAATGCTTCATACCACTCTTTTTGAATTGATTTGTATTTCACCGTGTCCCATGTAGGCATATCATCTGCAACTTGAAAGTGAAATAAAGTATTTAATTCTTTATTTTCCTCTGCAACATATTGTTGTCCCATCTCAGGAGTGACAAAAGGAACTTCTCCAACTGTCATAATGTCGTAATGTTTTAATACTTTATCATTCATTTCACGTAAATACTCATGGATACCTGGGTTATTTCCAAGGTATTGAATGTTTTCTGGGTTTTCAACATTGGAAAAATCTTTTGGTTTAGCAAGTAAGTTTATCACATCCATTCTAAACCCATCTATCCCTTTATCCAGCCAAAATCTCATCATGTCATAGATAGCCTCACGAACCTTTGGATTGTTCCAATTTAAATCAGGTTGTTGGATGGCAAAGGAATGCATATAATATTGATTTGTTAATTCATCAAACTCCCATACAGAAGGTGTAAAATAAGAACGCCAATTGTTTGGCTCTTGACCATTTTTTGGATCTTTCCAAATGTACCAATCTCGTTTCTCATTTGTTAAAGAAGAACGTGATTCAATAAACCATGGATGTTCATAAGAGGTATGATTTACAACTAAATCCATGATTAATTTCATCCCTCTATTGTGAACCTCATTTAAAAGCAGGTCCCATATTTCCATAGATCCTGCACGTGGTGTAATGTCAAAATAATTACTTATATCATAACCATTGTCAACATCAGGTGATTCATAGATAGGGTTTAACCAGATGACGTCAACTCCAAGATTTTCAATGTAGTCTAATTTTTTTATGAGACCTTGTAAATCACCAAAACCGTCTCCATTGGAGTCATAAAAACTTCTCCAGTAAACTTGATATACAACAGCCTCTTTCCACCAAGTTTTTTTCATGTCATGCCTCCATTTGTAATATGAAGTGGAATTTTTATTAATTGAAAAGCTTTTCAAAATTGTTAATCAAAAATAGAAACATTTTAATTATTACACTTTTTTCGTATACTTGTAAAGAATATTATAAAAAATGCTATATTTAAACTTCCGATACTTCACGTCAATTATGCGGGGGATTTGAAAGTATTTTCAAGGAGGTAAATCATTGTCAGCTACAATACATGATGTCGCCAGAAAAGCAGGTGTATCTATTTCTACTGTTTCAAGGGTTGTTAATAATCCATCTTCAGTTAGACTTGAAAAACGTAAAAAAGTGTTAGAAGCCATCAAAGAATTAAATTATGAACCTAACCCCTTCGCAGCAGGGCTAAGGGACAACAGAACAATGACTATTGCAGCTATTATTCCCGATATATCCAATCCATTTTATTCTTCGCTTTTTCGAGGCATTGAAGATGCAGCAAGAATGAAAAAAAACAATGTCATCATTTGCAATACAGAGCAGGATGATGAGCGTTTTCGAGAATATATGTTGTACTTTAAAAAGAAAAAAATTGATGGTGTTATTTTTACTAGTGCCGTAATTAGTGACTATGTATATGAATCATTTCAGGATTTAAACAAACCAGCTGTACTTGCAGCAACAAAAAGTGAGGACCGTAATTTACCATATGTGAAAGTAAATGATTTTCAAGCTAGTTATGATGCAACTAAATTTTTAATAAAAAATGGTCATCATTCTATAGGAATGATCAGTGGCTCTTTAAGTGACCCCATTGCTGGAAAACCAAGACATGATGGTTTTTTTGAAGCATTGAAAGATGAAAATATTCCTTTTTCTGATCAATCTGTTTCCTTTGGCAATTTAGATTTTGATAGTGGATATGAAGCTATGAGTAAGCTTTATGCTCAAAAACCTGAAATCACAGCAGTGTTTGCAGCATCTGATTTAATGGCTCTGGGTGCGATGTCATTTCTACAAGAAAGAAACATACAAATTCCAAAACACATCTCCATCGTCGGATTTGATAATATTGATTTTTCACGTATGGTATCTCCACCATTAACTACTGTTTCTCAGCCTATTTATGATATTGGGAAAAGTGCAGCAGCTTTATTATTTCAATATATAGAAGAAAAACAGCCTCCTGAAAGTATATATTTGAAACATGAGTTAATCATTAGGCATACTGTATTTAATAAGAATTAGTCTTAAACATAAGGCTCAACCTACTTATTTATAATTTTTACTGATTACTAACATTTGATATTGACGAGTGATTTGTAATCAGTTAAAATTAAATCGTAATCTTGAAAAGCTTTTCAGAATTGAAATTATAGAAACAGTAGATCAAAATTTAAGACTGAATAAGTTCCATATGAAAAAGAAAAAATAGAGGGAGGGTTTAAGGTGAATGAGGGATCACTAAAAGGAGGAGAGATCTAAAGTGAGATTTGTAAAGAAGTACTGGTTGGAAATATTGATGGTACTTCCGTTGTTCGCTTATTTGATTTATTTTACATTTATACCTGTATTTCAAACGATGCAAATTAGTTTTATTGATGATAAAAGCAAGCAAGTTTCATTGATAAATTATGAATCCCTTTTCTCTCATATTGATTTTAACAGCGCTTTGTTTAACACTATTTTCATTACTATCATTGGCATTACTGTGCAGATTGTAATCGCTTTAGTCATTGCTTTGATTTTAAAAAGAAAATTTTTTGGTAGAGGTTTTTTTAGAACTATTATGTTGATTCCGATGGGGGTACCTACTCTTGTTTCAGGTGTAACTCTTCTTTTTGTATTTGGTCAGACAGGTTACTTCAATGAATTGTTATTTCGCTTAGGTATAGTAAGCACCCAACCTTATTGGCTAGGTGGAGGGTTTGAATCATTAGCAGTTATCATTTTTGCAGATATGTGGAAGGTTTTGCCTCTAACCATTCTACTTTTACTAGCTGGATTAGAAAGTATAGGAGAAGATGTTTATGAAGCGTCTTCTATAGATGGAGCAAATGGTTGGAAAAAATTTTGGCATATCACTTTACCGTTACTAAAACCATCGATTACGATGGCAATTATTTTAAGAGCTATTGATTCTTTTAGAATATTTGAATTGCCACTTGTCATGACAGGAAAAAATGTACCTGTGTTATCGACCTTTGCTTATGAAGCTTTTCAAAGAAATCAATATGGATTGTCAGGAGCAGCTGCAGTTATTTTATTATTTATTATTATCATATTTATTTTACTTTATTTCTTTATAGTAGAAAGGAAGGAAGCGAGGGAAAATAGATGAATAAACTAACTTCAGATCGCATTTTCAAATTCATTTCGTTTCCTTTACTTTTATTAATTGCTTTTATGATGATTTTTCCAGTCTATATTTTAGTGAAAGTATCTATTAGTGAACCAAGTGAAGTGAATACTGATCATCCAACTTTTTTAGTTCATGATATTACACTTGAGCATTGGAAAAATATTATTCTTACGGATAAAAAAACAGATTCAGGACAAATCGTATACAAAATCAATATGGATGAACTTACGGTTGAAAGTGAAAAAAAAGAGCAAATTATAATTACCCCAGATGAACAATATACAATAAATGGTGTAACTAGAAAGCTAACTTTTATAGATGGAAAAACATATAAACTCAACCGAACAGAATTACAGAAGGTCAGGGATGTAAGTACTACCAAAAAAATCTTTTTCGGGGAAGAAACGATTCAAAAGTTATATATGCCAATATGGAAAAGCTTTAGCGTTGCAACTCTGACAACAATCATGGCCATTATCATTGCTGCACCAGCATCATACGTAATTTCTAGAATGCCAAAAAGTATAGGTTACATGATTATTTTAGGACTATTATTTACAAGAATGTTTCCTGATGTTGGTATAGCATTACCTATAGCAACTCGATTCGTATCTTGGCAATTGACGGATACAACTTTTGGGTTGATCCTCGCACATTTAATACCTAATTTACCGTTTTTGGCTTGGATTTTAGTAGGTACTTTTCAGGTTATACCTAGAGATGTGGAAAAATCAGCGATGATAGATGGTGCAGGAAGAATAACAACACTTCGTAAAATTATATTTCCAATCGCAGCACCTGGAATTGCTGTAGGGGCCATGTTTGTATGGTTGAATTCTTGGAATGAGTTTTTATATGCTAGATATTTAACTACCGTTGAAGGGACGTTGCCTATTAAAACATTTGAAATTATAACAACTGGTAGTTATTTTACAGCGGCAGCGTATTCTACGATTCTTACAATTCCGATTATTATTATAACGTTCTATTTACAAAGGTATTTAAAATCTGGGATGTTATCGGGTGCTGTAAAGTAAATTTTACTTTCAAAAAATTAGCAAAAACAGGGGGAAAACAAAATGAAGTTTAATAAAATGTTTTTATCTATTTTAGCGGTTATCTTTATATTTGGTGTAGCGATCGTTGGTTGTTCTACAGCAGATGATGAGGTCCAAGCACCAACTGATAATGAAAATACCGAACAGCCAGCAACTGAGAATGAACCACCTGCTGATTCGAATACATTACGTGTTGCTTTCGGTATGGCGGAAACAGAATGGGATTTATTTAATAATGAAATATTACCTGCATTTGAATCTGAAACAGGTATAAAGATTGAGGCAGTTGAATTAAAAGCTGAAGATTTAATAAACAGTCTTACTGCACAAGTAGAATCAGGGCAAATAAATATAGATATGTTTGCTCAAGATATCAATAATTTATCTGGATTAGTGACTAGAGATTTAGTTGAAGATTTATCGCAATATAATGGACAAATTCCCGAAGCTGTCATTCCTGGGATGTTAGAAGCAACTGAATTCGATGGAAAAAGATTGTTTTTACCTTATCGTCCAAATGTAGAAATTGCTTTCTATAACGAGAGTAAATTTAGTGAGTTAGGTTTAGAGGTGCCAACTACTTGGGAGGAACTACTAAATGTTGCAAAAGAAACGAATGATGCAACTGGTCAAGGACGAGTAGCAATCAAAGCAAATTTACAAGCGGATAACATCTTGCATATGTTTGATTTTATTAAACAAGCAGGTGGTGATCCTTACACATTAAATGATGAAGGAAGTGTACAAGCTTTTGAATTTTTACAGGAACTATATCCGTATTTAAATGAGCAGAGTTCAACAGCAGCTTGGGACACGATGAATGAATACTTATTAAAAGATAGCGTATATCTTGGAACAAACTGGCCATTTTACATTCCTGAATTTCATAATCAAGGAAAAGATGAAATAAAAGCGTATAGTGGATGGAGTGGACCTGTGAAAGAGTCACATGTATTAGGTGGAGAAGTGATTGGTATTCCTAAAGGATCTACAAAAGTTGATGAAGCTATCCAGTTTGCAGAATTTTTAATGTCTAAAGATGTGCAGGAATTACTTGTGAGCGAATTAGCCTGGCCTTCTGTTAGATCTGATGCATATGGTTTAGTTCAAGGGTACCAAGAACCATATTTTGAAGCTATACAACAAGCGTTAAATTATGCAGAACCGAGAGGGAATGAACCATACTGGACTGATGCAGAGCCAATCTATTTAGAAGTGTTCCAAAAAATTGTTGTGAATGGTGAGGATGTTAAAGCAAATTTAGATGAAGCAGCAGGAAAATTAAATGCATTAAAATAAATTGTTAATATAGACATACTTTCTCTAACCTCCATTAAATAGATGAAGAACTATCTATTTTGGAGGTTTTTTCTGTTACAGACATGCATATGATAATAGTATAAGAATGACTGTAAGGAGGGGAGAGTCATTTTGAATAAAAGATCGCACCGGATGATTTATTTAACGATGTTTATTGTTTTTATAAATGTAATTCTTGTATTACTTCTTATTATTCCTCAAAATCATCACCAACCATCACATATAAAAGAAGGTAGTGAAGCAGCTTATATCGTGGAATGGACGGAGGAAGTTCCTGTTAATTCCCTATTAGATAGGTCTGAATATAAAAAGAAAGGTGATACATATTTTGTGACATTAGAAAAGCAATTGGTTGATTCAAAAATTGATGGAGAGATCTTAATTGAAACCTTTCAGGAATTTGAGATTTATAAGAACCAATATGGAGAAGTGGTTCAGATTATTCCAACATCAAATTTTGATTATTTACGATATTCAATAACTCAATAATATGAAAAAGAAAGTACCTTTTATTACTATGGTGGTAAGAAAGGTTCTTTTTGTATGTAGATATTTAACGTTAATACGATAAAATAATAATTAGATGTTAACTTAATGTCTGATAAAATAACATCAAGTTGCATGATTTATACTGAAATGTGGTGAGATTCTAACATTTATGTTAAAATTAATGATAGTGCGTCTGAATGATGATAACTTATGAGACTGTAAGTATGAAAGGAAGTAATAAAATGATGAGTATAAAAAATAATAGACAATTAACTACAAGAGAGAAGATATTAAAGGCTAGTCTTAAGTTGTTTTCTGAAAATGGTTACAAGGGTGCAACATTAAAAAAAATTGCACTTGAAGCAGGTGTTACAGAAATGACAGTATTCAGAATTTTTGAAACAAAAGAAAAGATTTATGAAGAGATCATGGGTACATTTAAATCTTCTTTACCAATTTTAAGAAATTATATTGAAAATGAAGCAACATATGAACTGGAAGTAGATTTGAAGGAAATTACCAAGTTGTTTTATAATCAATTGCTAGATAACGCCCAAATAATGATGATTATTTTTAAAGAGAAGGATATAAAATCTGTTATATCAGATAAAAGTTTACTGGAGATAAGATACTTATTCATTCATTATTTTGACGAATTGAAAAACAAAGGAATAATAAGAGAAGATATCGACTCAGATAATCTAACATTTACTTTTATAACTTCTATACTAGGTTCTTTCTTAACACGACAAAGATTTTTAGATATTTCATTACCACCTCAAGATCATCTCATAGAAGTAATGATGCCTATTTTAATAAGAGGAATTCAATCTTAAATAAATTGAAATTCCCTTCAATATCCCTAAATTATTTTAAACAATACCGGATTAACCCCCGTATTTTGGACATAATCTCTCTTTTTCTAACGGCTTCTTATTATTTCTTTTCTTTTTGACCTTTCACTTTATTGCTTTAAGATGAACTTGCTTGACATGAAGCCACCACGGGCATGATTGTCTACCAAGAGTCAATAAGACTTAAGTTGGTATTGCTTTAATAAGCTATCATGTCCTTAAGCTGTGCTTTTAGACTACACAAAATTCGCTTATACATGTACATCTTTAATTTCATCATATACATCAATGAGCATTGTAATTTTACCCTCTATATAATGAAGAAGGTGATTTTTTTGATATTATTAATTTAAAAATATAATTCAACAGGGAAAACTTATCATGAGTATTAATAATAGAAAGGAGTAATTTAAAATGGCAATCGCTGATATTACTATCATTCCAATCGGAACACAAAATCCTAGTGTTAGTGATTTTGTAGTAGAAATCCATAAAAAGCTTGAAAAGTTTAAAGATAAGATAAAAGTTCAGCTCACACCTATGAGTACACTTATTGAAGGAGATTTAGATGATTTATTTGAAGTCATCAAGGCGATTCATGAAATTCCATTTTCAAAAGGTGCCCAAAGAGTTGCAACTAATATACGTATAGACGATAGAAGAGATAAACCTTTAAATATGGAGGAAAAGGTGAACAAGGTTCAAAGTAAGATGCATAAATGATATAAAAATGAACAAAGATTGAAGGGGCATAACAAACATTTTCATTTTGACGCTAATTTTGTGAAGCAATTACCATGTTAAAAGAAGCTGAAGAAATATGAGTGATTTTTCTTCAGCTTTTCTTTACTTTTAAGAGACTTATCGGACAGCCGATTCTTTCATAGAGTAATGAAAAAGGAGTACCAACAAACATGCCAATATAAGGGAATATCATATTAATTATACAACTGACAGATATGAAAATTGCTTTTGGGATTGAATAGATTGACTTTTGTACGCTCCTATTTTAAATGAAAAATACAACCAAAAGATCTGGAAAAAATCATCAAAAAAGTAAATTTTATATCTTTTAGGATTGATCAATTTCCTTTTGGAAGAAATATAAGCAATATACCTACAAGTGGTAAAAAACTTAACCAATACATGACTTGATCTAAATCTATGATATCAATCGTTAATCCCAGAACTCCAGAACCGATAGCGCCTAAACCAAAAGCTAAACCTAGTATAATGCCAGTGACAGTTCCAATTTTGTTAGGGATCAATTCTTGAGCGTATACGACCATAACAGTAAAGCTAGAAAGCATGATCAATCCGATCATGAAACAAAATAACATAGCCCAATAGGGAGTAGCAAAAGGCAGCGCTAATGAAAAGGGAACTGTACCAAACATAGATAATAACATGATGTTCTTTCTACCCCATCGATCCGATAACGTTCCCCCTAAAAAGGTACCTAACACGCCACCAAATAAAAAGAGAAAAACATACACTTGAGCATCACTAAATGTAAGACGATATTTTTCCATAATATAAAACTGATAGTAACTTGTGATTCCTGAATAGTACCATGTTCTTGCAATAATAAAAATGATTAAAATAGAGAAGACATATATTATTTTCTTTTTATCAATATGGGATGTCTGATGATTACTTTGTTTTTTCTTTAAAATTTGATGACTATAAGTTTTTTTATACCAAATTGATACTTTCATTAGAAAGAGTATTGCTATCATAACCGCTACACTAAACCATAGAGTTCCTGATTTACCTAAAGGGGCAAATACTAATGCAGCCATAATAGGGGCAAACGCTTGTCCAAAATTACCACCCACTTGAAAAATGGATTGTGATAAACCCCTTTTGTTTCCTGCAGCAAAATATACAACTCTTGAACCTTCTGGATGAAATACAGCGGAACCTATACCGATAAACATAATGCCGATAAGTAGTAAATAGTAGTCATCTACAATACCGATAAATAAGACTCCTATTAATGTAAATAACATTCCTAGTGGCAGTGAATAGGGATTAAATCGTGTATCCCCCCACCAACCCATGAACGGTTGTATGATCGCAGTGGTAATACTTAAAGTAAAACCCAATATTCCTATTTGGAAGTATGAAAGATTTAAACTTTCTCTTAAAATTGGATACAAAGCAGGAACAATGGCTTGAACTAAATCATTAAGAAAATGAGTAAAACCCATCAAATATACAATGATAAAAACAGTTTGGTTTTGCGGTATTTCTGTTTGTTTTTCTACTTGCACCATGCTCATTTATACCTCACTTCTTATGTAACTGCACCCGATGGGCATTAGTCTATTTGTAACATATCTTCGAATGAAATAAAAGATCGCAAATCTCTTTTATTAAATATTCATTTTTTTCTTGACTCTGATTGGAAAGTATTGTATTTTAATTAAAAATGGTATGACCATTAGACTTTTTTTGAATTTAACAACATAAGGAGTACGTTATGAAAGATAAAGTAAGTTTAGGAGGGATCTTCAATAAGGTTCAACCTGTAAGAGGATTTGAAGACATTGCAATGCAAATTCAAGAAGCCATTTACAGCGGACAGCTAAAAAGTGGAGATCGTTTACCTAGTGAGCGTGATTTGGCTGAGATGTTTCAAGTGAGCCGATCTAGTGTACGTGAGGCAATTCGTGTCTTAGAAACTGAAAAAATGGTAGAAGTACGCAGAGGAGTTAAAGGTGGAATTATCATTGTTGAACCTAAACCAGAGCAAGTAGGACGTTCTATTGAAGCATTAATACGTTTTAGGGGAGCAACTGCCGAAGAGTTGGGTGAATTCAGAACAGATTTTGAAAGTCAAACTGCATATTTAGCAGCTAAAAGAGCTACACAAGGGCAATTGGATCGTTTACAGGAAATTACAAATTTATTTAGAGATGAATCGAGTACTTTTGATACCCCTTGGTCTACGTTGGTAGAATATGATCTTATGTTTCATGAAGAGGTTGCAAACGCTTCCCACAATAAAATTCGTGTCGCGATTATGATGGCTACTCATGGAATCCTTCAGAAATCATCATTGAGTATAGAGAAAGTAGATACGAAAGAATGGAGAAAACAACAAGCGATAGATTTACAAAATATAACGGATGCTATTACTGAAGGTGATCAAGAAAAAGCAAGAAAAGCGATGGAAGATCATGTGAGTAGAAATGTAGATAAATATATAGATCAATGAACATATAACAGAAAGTTTGAACAAAATCAGCATTTTCAATTTAATTCATTTGAAATGTTTGGTTTTGTTTAAAAAATACAATAAGGAGAGATTCTATTGAAACAGTTTGAAGGTGTTTTTGTAGCCATTGTTACACCATTTACCAAAAATAATGAGGTGGATTATAGTGGATTAAGAGATCATTGTGACTGGTTAATTCGTGAAGGAGTTCATGGTTTAATACCGGCTGGGTCTGTCGGAGAATATGCGGCCCTTACTAAGGAAGAGAGAGCGAAAGTTGTTGAAACAGTAATTGAAACTGCAGCTGGAAGAGTATCAGTAGTTGTAGGTACAGGCGCACCTTCAACTGACCAAGTTGTTTATTGGGTTCAACATGCGAAAGATGCTGGAGCAGCAGGTGTTATGGCACTTCCTCCTATTAATTATAATCCAAGTGAATCGGAGATTATTGCACATTATGAAGCGATTTCAAATGTGGGATTGCCAATCATTGCATATAATAATCCACATGATTATAAAACCGACTTAACCCCGGAATTATTAGGCAAGTTGTCTAAGATTAAAAATGTAGTTGCTGTTAAAGAGTTTTCCGGAGATATTCGTAGAGTTCAAGATATATATGCAAGTGCTGATTTAGAGATTTTAATTGGAGTAGATGATTTAGGTTTCGAAGGTCCATTAATGGGAACAACAGGATGGATTGCTGGATTTGCCAACGCTTTACCTAAGGAAAGTGTAAAAATATTTGAATTAGGCAGACAAGGAAAAACAGAAGAAGCACTCCCTTTATACCGTAAGTTATTGCCTTTATTCCACTATGATGCAAGACCTGAATTAGTGCAAGCAATCAAGTATACATTAGAATTAGCAGGAAGACCTGGTGGACCAACTCGTCCTCCACGATTACCATTAAGTTCATCAGATTTGAAACTAATTAAGGAAGCATATGAACTAGCAATAAGCAAAGATGAAGTTAAAATTTAATAGAAAGGAATGTAACTTTATGAACAGTAAAAATTGGATAGGAGGAGAATGGATTACTCCTAACAATGGTATTGCAGTTGTGAAAAATCCTTCAAATCTCCAAAAAGAAGTAGGCGTGATTCACTTATCCGATGAATCACAAGTATTGCAGGCAGAGCAGTCATCTAAACAAGCCTTTAAACAATGGTCTAAACTTACAGGAGCTGTTCGTGGTGAACATTTGTATAAAATGGCTGCATCTCTTGAAAAGCATAGTGAAGAGTTAGCTACTCTAGCAAGTTCTGAAATGGGTAAACCCATCACTGAAATGAAAGGTGAAGTAACCAGAGGAATTCACTTATTGCGTTATTACGCCGGTGAAGGTGTTCGCTCAGATGGATCAATCATTCCTTCCAGTGATATCAACGTACTACAATATTCACGTCGTGTACCATTAGGTGTTGTTGGTGTCATTACTCCCTGGAATTTTCCTGTGGCGATTCCAATTTGGAAATTTGCACCAGCATTGATATGTGGTAATACTGTCATTTGGAAACCTGCTGAAATTACATCATTAACTGCAACTAAGATGGCAGAAATATTTGAAGAAGCAGGATTGCCGGCGGGTGTATTAAATCTAGTAATTGGAAAAGGAAGAGTTATAGGAGAAACTTTACTAGAGAAAACTGATATAAATGGACTTAGTTTTACTGGATCAACTGAAACAGGGAGAAGAATTGCAGCTACATGCGCAAGTAGAAATATTAAATATCAAACAGAAATGGGCGGTAAAAATGCTGCTATTATTTTGAACGATGCTGATTTAGCTAAAACCATTCCAATGGTCATCAGTGGGGCGTTCCGTTCTTCTGGTCAAAAGTGTACAGCTACAAGCAGAATAATTGTACAAAAAGAGATTTATCCTGCTTTTATTGAACAGTTAGAAAAAGCTGTGTCAGACATTAACATTTCAAATGCATTAGATCCTGCTGCTTATTTAGGTCCAGTTGCTTCAAAATCTCAATATGACATTGTGAATTCATATACTGAAATGGCTCGTAGTCAAGCAGAAGTTATTGCGGAATGTCAAACTTCAATTTCAGAAGAGGGATATTACATTAAACCATTAATTGCATCTGGAGTACAGGCGAACCATTCGCTAGTACAAGAAGAGATCTTCGGACCAGTGGCAGTGACTTTACAGGCTAAAAGCTTTGAAGAAGCAATTGAACTATGTAACCAAACCATATTTGGTCTAAGCGCTTCTTTATTTACAACTGATTTATCTAAGGCACATCGATTTTTAGATGAAGCAAATGCTGGTATGGTAAGAGTGAATCAAGAAACAGCTGGAGTAGAATATCAGGCTCCATTTGGTGGGATGAAACTTTCAAGCTCACATACTCGTGAGCAAGGACAGGCTGCTTTAAGTTTTTATAGTGAAATTAAAACTTGCGCAATTAAACACACATTCTAAGAACAAAGGAAACTTCAACCTTTATTGGCAAGGGAAGAATGCGCTAAATGTTGTTTTTTTAGTGAATCAGGGGGATTGTTATGAGAGACCGTAAAACAATCATATGTCGTTGTGAAGAAGTAACATTGGATCAATTAGTTCATGCTGCAGAGTCATATCGATGCTCCTCAAGAGAGCTAAAACTGCGTACTAGAGCAGGCATGGGTCAATGTGGGGGTAGGACATGTCGTGCTTTGATAGATACAATTGTCCAAAAGTGTACAAATGATCCTACACCACATGATATACCGCTTGGTTATCAAGCTCCAATACGTCCAGTTACATTTTCATTATTAGGGGAAATGGATCATGACTAAAAGTAGAATTGTGGATCACCCTGTTCTCGGTCGTTTAAAAGAACGAGATAAGGTTCATTTTACTTTTGATAACAAAGAATATATTGGCTATGACGGGGAAACAATAGCAGCTGCTCTGTTGGCAAATGGAGAGCGTGTTTTACGCTGCCATGAGGAGACAGGAAATTTACGTGGAATCTACTGCAATATTGGTCATTGTATGGAATGTCGTGTAACCGTTGGCAATCAAAAATCAGTGCGCGCATGTCTAACTTTAATAGAAGAGGGGATGTGCGTAAATTCTGGAAAGAAATTGCCTACACCATTTAAGAAAGGTGAAACACTATGATAGATGTAATTATCGTAGGAGCTGGACCTGCTGGCTTATCAGCAGCTAACGTTTGTGCCAAAAATGGTTTAAAAGTAAAAGTTATTGATGAGTTTATGAAAGCTGGTGGGCGATTACTTGGGCAATTACATGAGGAACCGGATGGTACTTGGTGGAATGGTATGGAGGAAGCTAAGAAACTAAATGATGAAGCTCAACAGTTAAAAGTAGAAGTCGAATGTGGTGTTTCTGTTTACAACATAAAAAAATTAAATAAAAGTTGGAAAGTTTATACTACAATAGGGGACTTTCAAACAAAGGCACTATTGTTAGCTACTGGTGCTGCTGAAATTCCAATACCTATTCCAGGTTGGACACTTCCAGGCGTGATGTCGATTGGAGCTGCTCAGGTGATGACAAATGTACACAGAGTCAAAGTTGGAAATCGAGGAATAATCGTAGGCATTAATATTTTGTCATCAGCCATTTCCAGAGAGTTGCAATTGGCAGGAATTGAAGTTTCCAGTATGTATCTACCTGGTATAAATATAGCTAATGGTGATCATGGGAACCCATTAATTACTATGAGATCTATGTTGAAAGCAGCTTCTTTAGCTCCATCAAAATTCATTCGTTTTGGTAGCAAATTAATGAAATATGAATTTCTTCACTCTTTAGCATTAAAGTTTTATCCTAAAGGTGGGATGAAAGTCTGGGGTATACCAGTCCATTTACGAAAAGCAGTAATTGAAATTGTAGGCGATAAGCAGGTTGAAGGTGTTCGTGTAGCGCATGTAGATATGAAAGGAGAGCCTATTTTATCCTCAGAAGAATTCGTTCCAGCTGATTTTGTCTGCATTGCAGGTGGGCTATATCCATTAGTAGAGTTAGCTGCAATAACTGGTTGTCCATTTCAATATGTTTCTGAATTAGGTGGTCATGTCCCTGTCCATAGTGAAAAGATGAAAACACCATTAGAAGGTTTGTATGTTGCTGGAAACATCACCGGCATTGAAAACGCTAAGATAGCTATGAATCAAGGAACAGTAGCTGGCTACTCTGTGGTTCAAGATTTGATAAATAAAAAAGAAATGATTGAAGTTCAACTAAAACAAGCTATGAAAGCAGTTGAACACACTCGTGATCAAGCGACGATTCAATTTCATTCTGATATACGTAATGGGCGTAAGAAAGTGTATATGTCATTTAAAGATAAGGGTTTAATTATGAAAAAGAGGAATTTCTATGGAGAGTAGAAATACAGAGGTATTAATCATTGGTGGTGGTGTTATAGGTGCAGCGATTGCCTATTATGCTGCAAAAAGCGGAATGGAAGTTACTCTCATTGACAAGGGTGATATTGCTTGTGGTACCTCCTCTCGTTGTGATGGAAATATTCTAGCCATTGATAAAGAACCCGGATTTGATAGTCTGATGTCTTTAGAAAGTCAAAAACTAGTTCACCAACTAAGCAAAGAACTTGAGCTTGGATTTGAATATCGAGCCCCTGGCAGTATTTTAGTTTGTGAAAGTGAAGACGAGATGATCGCTGCACAGTGTTGGGTAGATAGACAGAAAAAAGCAGGTCTTTCTATTAAAATGTTAGATCGAAGTGACATCAAACAAGAATCTCCTTATTTTGCTGATGATTTATTGGGTGGACTTGAATGTGAATCTGACTCAACCATTAATCCTTATTTGTTTACGTATTCTTTGTTTCAAGGAGCTATAAAGTATGGAGCAAAAGTGAAACTTAGATGTGAAGTAAAAGGAATGACAAGGAATACTGAAACGGGTTTATTTAAAGTTAACACGGATCAAGGTGAAATTATTGCAAAAAAAATAGTTAATGCAGGTGGGGTTTGGGCACCGTTCTTAGGAAGTATGCTAGATTTAAATATTCCTATTAAACCAAGAAAAGGTCATATCATAGTAGCTTCACGAGATATGCCTGTAGGATTGAGAAAAGTGATGGAATTTGGATATTTGATGTCTAAATTCGGTAAAGAAAGAAAAGTAGATGAGGATACAGATAAGTATGGTGTAGCACTTGTATTTGAACCGACAGAAAGCCAGAACTTTTTAATCGGAAGCAGTCGTGAATTTGTAGGATTTAACACAAAGGTGGATATGGATGTAGTTAATTGTATTGCCCGCAGAACGATCCGATTTTATCCCAAAATAGCTGATTTCCTACTTATTCGTTCATATGCAGGGTTAAGACCATGGACACCTGATCACTTACCCATTGTCTCCCCAGTAGAGAAAATTCCAAATTATTATATTGCTGCAGGTCATGAAGGAGACGGTATTAGTCTTGCTGCAATTACTGGGAAATTAATGAAAGAGTTATTACATGAACAAAGTAATACTATCGTCCCTACCGATCCTCTACGTTTTAGTAGATTTCAAAATGTGTCCACGATTCAAACATAAGAGGGTGTATTTATGAAAAGTAATAAGATGTTTAAAACAATAGATACTCATACTGGTGGAAATCCAACTCGAACTGTCATCAGTGGACTTCCTAAATTGTCTGGTAAAACGATGTCGGATAAAATGCTTCAAATGAAAGAAGAGTTTGATTGGATTCGAAAATTGCTGATGTTTGAGCCGAGAGGTCACGATGTGATGTCTGGAGTTTTACTAGTGGAACCATGCCATCCTGATGCAGACTTAGGTGTTATTTATATTGAGACAGGTGGTTATTTACCGATGTGTGGCCACGATACAATTGGGTTTTGTACGGCGATGATTGAATCCGGTATGGTAGATGTTGTAGAACCTATAACAACGTTAACTTTAGATACACCAGCAGGGTTGGTAAAGACGGAAATATTAGTTGAAAAGGGAAAAGCAAGGGAAGTTTCTTTTCTTAATATAGACTCATTTTTGTACAAAAGTGTTGAGGTATACATTGAAGGTATTGGGAACATATCATGTGATATTGCCTATGGAGGAAATTTTTATGCCATTACAGATGCTAGGAGACTAGATATTGATTTAATCCCTTCTAATTCAGCGGAAATTATAGAATTAGCCATAAAAATTCGAAAAGAAATTAATCGAACCGTTAAAGTTGTTCATCCTCAATTTCCCTTTATTCACGGTTGTACTCATGTGGAGTTTTTTACGGATCCATCCCATAAAGATGCTCATGTGAAAAATACTGTTGTTGTGCCTCCCGGAGGTATTGATCGCTCACCATGTGGAACAGGAACTTCTGCCAAATTAGCAACTTTATTTGCATATGAACAAATTAAAATAGAAGATGAGTTCGTACATGAAAGTATAGTTGGCACTTTGTTTAAAGCGAAGGTCAAAGAAAAAACACAAGTTGGAAAACTTCCTGCAGTTGTCACAGAAATTACAGGATCTGCATGGGTCATGGGATTTCACACCTTTTTTAGTCATGATGAGGATGAGTTGAATGAAGGGTTTTTACTCATTCCACAAGCTGAAGATCATTAATAAATAGGAGTGGATAAGTGATGGAAATGGTAAAACACTTTACGACGACGGATCTTCATTCAGCTGGTGAACCTTTAAGAGTTATTACCGCAGGAATCCCTTTTATAATGGGGAATACAATGTTGGAGAAACATGTTTATTTTCATGATCACTTTGATTACGTAAAAAACATCTTACTTAGTGAACCTCGAGGTCATTTAGGCATGAAAGGATGTATCATCACACCTCCAATTGATGAGGAATCTGAATTTGGTGTTTTATTTATTAATCATGATGAAGATTACATTTTATGCAGCCATAGTATTATTGCAGTTATTACATACATGTTAGAAACGGGAATGGTTCAATTAAATGAATACAAGCAAGTAATTATAGATACTCCTTCTGGAAAAGTAGTTACAAAACCAGTATTTAAAGAATCTCAGGTTATAGAGGTTTCGCTCGATCTTATACCCGCATACGTCTATAAAAACAACATTGCAATTCGTTCACATGGAATAGATCTAATGATCGACCTTGGGTTTAGTAATGATTCTTTTTATGTGATGATTAATGCAGCAGAATTAGGTTTAAAAGTTGAAATAGATCAGCTCCCTGAACTTAAAAAATGGACTCAAATTATAATGAAAGAGATTGAAGAATTGAATCTGATACAAGAAGAGAATCAAATTATTAAGGGAACTATTTTTTCTAACTCACCTGAAAATTCTGATTCAAATTTACGCTATGTTACTATATTTGGAAATGGGCAAATTGATCGCTCTCCCTATGGAGCTGGAGTAGGTGTGCAATTGGCACAGCTTCATCAAAAAGGAAAACTAGGTATAGGAGAGCGAATTATCCTCGAGAGTATCATAGGAGCTAGAGCCAATTGCAGTATATCCTTAGATCATAATAAGCTAACAAAATCAAAATTTATTGTTCCTCATATTTGTGGAAGAGCATTTATTACAGGCATGCATCAATTTGTTGTAGACCCATCAGATCCTTTATTTGAAGGATTTTTATTAAAGTAAGTTATTGAAATTTTAAAATTAAATATGTGTTTAAAATGATTGACTTTTATTTCACCTTGCAGGTATAGTAATTCTGTGTGATAAGAGCGAAGTTAGGAGGGTAATAACAGTTAAATAACAATTATGAAAGTCTATAAAACTCTTTATCTTTTTTTACTATAGTTGGTATAATTAGGATAAGGAGTTGATAGATTTGAAATATTACTCAATAGGCCAATTTGCAAAGTTAATTGGAAAAACAAAGGATACATTGCGAAATTGGGATAAACAAGGAAAATTTAAGCCTGATCACGTGTCAGTTATTGTAGAGTGTCCTCCCATAAGCAAAAAGATGATCTTGAAAGACAGATAGAAAACGTAAGAACCTATATGTTAGCAAAAGGTTATCAATTTGAAATCATTTCTGATATTGGCAGTGGGATTAACTACAATAAAAAGGGATTAAATCAACTCATAGATAAGATTACGAATTCAGAAGTAGAGAAAGTAGTCATCCTTTATAAAGATCGTTTAATTCGATTTGGTTTTGAATTAATAGAAAATCTATGTGACAAATATGGAACAACAATTGAAATTATAGATCACACGGAAAAAACCGAAGAACAAGAATTAGTTGAGGATTTAATTCAAATTGTGTTTAGTTGCAGACTTCAAGGTAAAAGAGCCAACAAAGCTAAGAAAATGATTAAGGAGTTAGTTGAAGATGATCCTAGCCAAGAAAATTAGAATCAAGCCGAATGAAGAGCAAGAGCAGAAGCTTTGGCAATCCGTTGGTACAGCAAGATTCATCTACAACTGGACATTGGCAAGACAAGAAGAAAACTACAACAACGGTGGGAAGTTTATCTTAGATGGTACGTTGAGGAAAGAACTAACCCAATTAAAGAAAACTGAGTTGCAATGGCTAAATGAAGTGTCAAATAACGTGGCTAAACAAGCTGTTAAAGATGCTTGTAATGCTTATAAACGTTTCTTTAAAGGTCTGGCTGACAAACCAAAGTTTAAGAGCAGACGTAAAAGTAAACCATCGTTTTACAATGACACGGAAAAGTTGAAAGTAAAGCCAATGAAAGTGTTGATCGAAAAGGTAGGATGGGTTAACACAACTGAACAAATTCCGATGGAAGTGAAATACATGAACCCTAGAGTAAGTTTTGACGGAAAGTACTGGTATTTATCCGTTGGAGTGGAAGAAGAACAATCGAAAATTGAATTAACAGATGAAGTTATCGGTGTTGATGTAGGTATTAAAGATTTAGCTGTATGTAGTAATGGAATGACGTTTAAAAATATAAACAAAACAAAAAGAATCAAAAAGATGGAAAAGAAGTTGCGTAGGTTGCAACGCACCCTATCAAAAAAATATGAAATGAATAAGGAGGGAAACCGTTTCGTCAAAACATGCAACATTATAAAACTCGAAAAGAAAATAAAGTTAGTACACCGTAAATTAGCAAATATAAGAAACAATTATTTGCATCAAACAACGAATGAGATCGTGAAAACCAAGCCATCTAAAGTTGTTATGGAAGATTTGAATATTAAAGGCATGATGAAAAACAAACATTTATCCAAAGCGATTGCAAAACAATGTTTACATGAGTTTAAAAAACAAATGGAGTACAAATGTAAGTTTTATGGAATTGAATTAATACTCGCTGATAAATGGTATCCATCTTCTAAGACATGTAGTTGTTGTGGAGAAGTAAAAAAAGACCTTAAACTATCAGATCGTACATACCAATGTAATTCATGTGGTTTGGTGATAGATCGAGACTATAATGCAAGTCTGAATCTATCAAACTATCAACAAATCAGCGTAATATCACTTTAAAAGATATCGTTGATGTGTACCATTTGTTGTATGGGAATTTACGCCCTTGGATGTGTTATATCAAACGAGAGTAGCCATGGCAAAATCGGACACGATGAACAGGGAAATAAACATGACTTTATAGAGTTTTATAAGGTTTTGGCAACGGGAGATTTTGGTTAGTAAAAAAACAAAAAAAATACAATTTAATATACTATTATTTTTGAGAAAAAATATAACCAAAACTCGGGTCATTAAAACATTTATTGTTATTATAGGCGCATTTTTCAATGCTGTAGCTTTTAATTTATTTTTAATACCCGCAGATGTTTATTCAAGTGGTTTTGCTGGACTAGCTCAGCTTATATCAAGTGTTGTTGAAGATTTTACGCCATTTCCATATCCTATCTCTACAGGTACTGTCTTATTTATATTGAATATCCCTATCGCAATTGTGGGTTGGAGATATTTAGGGAAATCTTTTACTCTGTATAGTTTTTTTAGTGTTATGTTATTAGCCCTGTTTATGAAGTTTATTCCAGTTTATGCTGTAGCTGAAAATGATATTTTATTAAATGCTGTTTTCGGAGGTGTTATGTCTGCAATTGGTGTGGGATTGACTCTAAAGTGGGGTGCTTCTACTGGAGGTATGGATGTCATTGTAATGATACTATCAAGATTGAAGGATCGACCTGCAGGAACTTACTATTTAATCTTAAATGGAGCTATTATTACAGCTGCTGGAGCATTGTATGGTTGGCAAAATGCACTTTATACATTAGTGGCTTTATATGCTTCAACTCGTGTAATTGATGCAATACATACACGTCATATTAAATTAACAGCGATGATTATTACATCAAAACCTGATCAATTAGAAGCAGCGATTCGAGAAAAACTATCTAGAGGAATTACAAAACTTCCTGCAAAAGGCTCTTATTCCAAAGAAGATAAAGAGATGTTATTAATTGTGATCACTCGTTATGAATTATTTGACTTGAAAAAAGTGTTAAGTGATACAGATCCTAACGCTTTTACTAATATCGTACAAACGACAGGGATTTTTGGATTTTTTAAGAAAGAATCTAAGATGGATTAAAAAATAAATAAACATTAGTCTCTTGATACGAAACAATGTATAATAGATATGTTGTGCTTAATGATTGTTTATTGTTTATTCATATTTTCAAAGAATGAATATTTTTGCTAGATTTAAACAATTTGAAGTGGAAACTCTTGATTTAACGTCTAAAATAACAAAATAAAAAACACGATTAACGATTAACTATGAACTTTAAATTGTTTAGGGGGAAAACATGAGCAAAAAAAACCGCATTAATTTTAAAAAATTGCTAGCACCTTTCGAAAAATCTAGTACCAAATCAAGTACGAGGCAAGTATTGAATACATTTCTACCGTTTTTTTTACTATGGTTCGCAGCGTATCTAAGTTTAAATGTTTCTTTTTGGTTATCTCTTTTGTTTTCGATCCCTGCTTCAGGGTTTTTAGTACGAATTTTTATTATATTTCATGATTGCTGCCATCAATCCTTTTTCAAAAGTCGAATGAAAAATGATATTCTCGGTTCGATAAGTGGAGTATTAACCTTGTTTCCTTATGAAAAATGGAAAAGAGAACATTCCATTCATCACGCTACAAATGGAAATCTTAATAAAAGAGGTACTGGAGATATATGGGTTCTTACAGTTGATGAATACATGAAAGCATCATTCTGGAAAAGATTAGCCTACCGTCTATATAGAAATCCACTTATAATGTTTGGATTAGGTCCCATTTATATTTTAATTATTTTAAATCGTTTTAATGCAAAAGATGCAAAAAGGAAAGAACGAATCAGCACTTATTTGACTAATTTGTTTATTATTGTTGTATATACTTTAATGTGTTTTGCCATTGGATGGAAAGCATTCTTAATGATTCAAGCGCCCATTCTTTTTGTTAGTGGTGTACTAGGAATATGGTTATTTTATGTTCAACATCAATTTGAAGATTCTTATTTTGAAGATGAAGAGAATTGGGATTATGTTAAAGCCGCAATAGATGGCAGCTCCTATTATGAATTACCAAAAATTTTACAGTGGATTACTGGAAATATTGGTTTCCATCATGTTCATCATTTGAGCTCAAAAATACCTAATTATAATTTGGAAAAGGTGCATAAATCAATTTCTGAATTAAAAAAGGCAACTACCATTAAAATAGGAACCAGTTTAAAATCACTTCGTTTTAAACTTTGGGATGAGAGACGAAAAACTTTTATCAGTTTTAGAGAATTAAAGAAGTTCTATTTTAATACGAAAGTAAATGTAAAGTAATTCATTGTTGTTGAATAAAAAAATTCCTTTAAGAATGGTGTGAAATTATGTGGGTTCCTACATAAATACACATCATAATTGAAGGAGTTTTTTTTAATCTCTCTAGACCTAGTAAACAATTATGGTCATTTATTCTAATGGGCGTGAACCCATTACGAAATAATTGCATAGGATATAGAACCAAAAAAGGTCGGTTAATACAAAAGGCTAGAGAGGATGATTCAAGTTGATTAACTATTTGGCTTTAGGTGATTCCTTAACGGTTGGTGTAGGTGCCCCATCTCCACAATATGGTTTTGTACCTAGGTATATTTCAATGACAAATAAAGAATTAAAAAAATATGTTTTTTGTGAAAATATAGGTGTGTCTGGTGCAACTTCAGATGATGTTTTAGATATGGTTTCTAATTCTGAGGAGATTCAAGTACTAATCATGCAATCGGAACTGATTTCCATTACGGTAGGTGGGAATGATATGAAAAATGCTGCACTACAATTTTTAAGAAGTAAAAATCAAAGTGTATTAGCTGCAGCTCTAAAGCGATTTAATTGTAATTTTGATAATATCATTGATACTATCCATCGAATAAAAAGATATGATAGAAAAAATTATATTTTAAGGGGGATGAATTTATATAATCCATTCCCAAATACAGCTGGAACCGAAGCTTGGGTTAGACGATTTAATCAACATATACAAAGCTTTGAAGGTAAGAATATCCGCATCGCTAACATATATCCAATTTTTGTAGGAAGAGAAAAAGAATTATTATCATCAGACAAATTCCATCCAAACGGTAAAGGCTATTATTTGATGGCTCAATCATTAAATGAATTAGGTTATTATCCATTATATTGAATTGAGCTTATGTTTCTTGATCTATATAATATATACTATATATCTTATATTACTTGGAGGAAATGAGAAATGAGGAATTGGTTATGGAACATAAGCTAAGTCATGATGAGATGTATCAGATTATGAAAAATTCCGATTCATCATATGATGGGGATATTTTTATGTGTAATAAGTTAAATCAAACTTATTGTTTAGCTTCATGTGAGGCAGCCTTACCTAAAATTGAACAGGCAGAATTTGTTCACTCTTATGATGAGGCAGAAGCTAAGGGTTTTCAGCCTTGTAAATTGTGCAACCCTAATGTTTTCCATATCAAATGGGTTGATTGCGTTGATAGTATAGAAATCGAACTTCCTAATGAATTTGATTTTAATGAATGTTTGGTTTTTTTTAAAAGATCAGAAGAAGAATGTTTACATAAGGTTGTTCAAAATAATGTGTTTAAATTGCTAAAATTTGATAAAAGATTTGTGTTATTAAAAATATCAAGTGTTGATAAAAAAATGATCATTGCATTTTTGAATGGAATTCCAACAAGTTGGATGAGGGCTCAAACCGCAAAATATATTTGGGATATGTTTGATCTTGATACAGATCTGAACCCGTTTTATTCCTCTTTGAGAAATGATCCCATCATGGGAAAACTTATTAAGTCTTATTTTGGATTAAGACTAATTAAAATTAATGATTTATTTGAAGCGTTATGTTGGTCTATTCTTGGACAACAGATCAATTTGAAGTTTGCTTATACATTAAAAAAACGTTTTGTTCATACATATGGTGAAAAATTTACAAATGAAGATGAAGATTATTGGATCTTTCCAAATGCGGGTCGTATATGTGAAATCCGTATTGAAGATTTAAGGGAAATGCAAATTTCAACAAGAAAAGCAGAGTATATTGTTGGGGTTGCAAAGATGATAATGGATGGAACCTTAAATCAAAAAAAACTAAGATTTGAAAATAATTATGATAAAATGATGAATCAACTTACTTCTATTAGAGGAATAGGAAAATGGACAGCAGATTATACCATTATGAAGTGTTTTTCTATTAATAGTGCATTTCCTATAGCAGATGTAGGAATTCATAATGCTTTAAAAACAATCTTAGCATTAAACCAAAAACCATCCATTGATGAAATAGAGGATTTAGTTAAACAATGGAAAGGTTGGGAGTCTTACGCTGCGTTTTATCTTTGGAGATCGTTGTATGATTAAATAATTGAATTGTAACATATCTATATCTTAAAGATTGCACATACAATATAATAAAGCTTAAATTACTGCCCTTCTAATACATTAAGGGGGAGATTAAATTGGTTATAACTCCAGGGATTCCTAACCTACCTTACGTTATGAAAGATGGTATGAAACACTTTACATTAGTAGCCGAACCTGTTACCCAACAATTGCTGCCTGGACTGTATATGAATGGGTGGGGATATAATGGGAATATTCCAGGTCCTACAATACAGGTTTTTCACGGAGATAGAGTAAATATTAGAGTATATAATAAGCTTCCAGAACCTACAAGTGTTCATTGGCATGGGTTAGATGTTCCTAATGTCATGGATGGAGTGCCAGAAGTAGAACCATCACCAAGGATTGATCCAAATCATTATTTTGACTATCAATTTAAAATTACTAATCCACCAGGTTCACATATGTATCATACACATTACCATACTGCTAAACAAGAAATGATGGGACTAGGTGGAACTTTTATAATATTAGAACCACCTCAAAAACAATCTGTAGTTCAAAGAGACTATTTTATTATGTTACAAGAGTTTGCAGTTATAGGACTCAAAGAAGGCACATTAGTTCCAGGCACATATAACCTTGATCCTATGTCACACGATTTAAATTTCTTTACTATAAACGGAAGGTGCTTTCCTTATACTTTACCACTCTTCGTTAATAAAGGTGAAAACATAAGAATTAGAATTGGTAATTTAGGAATGAATGCTCACCCCATCCATCTACATGGACACCAATTTAAAGTGACTGCTACTGATGGCAATTCTTTTACAGAGAGTAATCAATATTTGAAAAATACGATATTAGTAGGTGCTGGTGAAACATATGATACTCAGTTTTTTACCAATAATCCTGGGGTATGGCCATTGCATTGTCATATTCCTCATCATATATCTAATAATTCTACAACAAATACTGGCGGCATGTTTACAACTGTTGTTTATAAGTGAATCGTTTAAGCTTTGCTTAAACATCGAGAAATCAGATGAAGACTCTACTCCACCTGATTTGAAAATCCCACCTATAGAGGTGGGCGTCTGTACGCAAAATATTTTTGGATAAAATTTTTCAAAGCATTGTTATTTTAAAATGAATCTATTAAAATTAAATATTTAAGAGGTAAAAACAAAAATATTTAAAAAGGACTTTAACAGATTTAAAGGAGACATCAAGATGGGAACTGTGATTTTACATAAACCTTCACAAAAAATACTTAATAAATTGAAGGAGTTAGAAAATAGAGAAGTTACAAAATCTGAAATGATAGGGATTAACATATATTTACTCCGAGAAAAGAAGCAACTGACACAAAAAAAATTATCAATAGAGAGTGGCTTGTCAATTTCTTCGATTTCAAAAATGGAACGAGGAAAAAGAGTAGCACATAAAACAGTTCATCAAATATGTAGTTATTTAGGATATTCAATGAAAGAATTACAAAATAAAATCATTTTAAACTCAGAAGAAACAGGTATTGATATTGAGATCCAATTAAAAAAAGAGAGAAAGATGTTAGATTTAGATTTAGAATTACTCAGTTTATTAGGAGTTAAATAGAGTTTTTGATTCATCCTTTATAGGGCTAATTAATACAAGGGTGACTTCAAATCGGCAATTACTTGCAAATTACAAATAATATAGCTATAATCTTACTGAACATACAATAAGGGGTTGACGCAATGAATCAGTTTAGAGACTCCATGTTAATATTATCTAGGAAGTTTGGCATACTAAATGAGCAATCTTGTGTAAATTGTTGTGGCAAGGAACTATCACTTGTGCAAAGTCATATATTATATGAAGTAAATCGCCAAAACCAACCTTCAATGCAAGATATTGCAGGTGCTTTGAGTATGGATATCACAACTTTTAGTCGACAAGTTAAAAATTTGGTTGATAAAAACTTAGTTAAAAAAACACCTGATTTAAATGATAATCGAATTCATATTTTGTCCCTAACAGATAGAGGTAGGGAAATTCGATCAAAAATAGATCAAGAATTTGACATTTATCTTGAGCAAGTATTGTCCCAATTAAGTGATTTCGAACGGGATACGATCATAAGATCCATTGAATTATTAAATATTTCAATGAATAAAACCGCGGTTTGTTGTACTCCAGCAAATTGAGTGAATTTCGAATTAAAACTTGTATTATGCAAGTTTATATTACTTAACTTTTTCTTTCACTGGATGATATAAACTTTTCAGAAAGGAAGGTGAAGAAATTAAATGGAGAATCAATTTTATGAAATTGTTCAAAACTTGAAGCTTGAACACGAACTTTTAAAAGGGAATTTTGGTTTAGAAAAAGAAAATGTAAGGGTGAATGAATTAGGTGAACTCGCTTTAACCCCTCACCCTGCAGTTTTTGGGAATAAATTAACACATCCATTTATTACGACTGATTTTTCAGAGAGTCAAATAGAAATGATTACACCGATGTTTCATACACTTGAAGAAAGTTTTAATTTTCTAGAAAATATCCATCACATCATTACATTAGAGCTTAAAGAAGAATATTTATGGCCACAGAGTAATCCCCCTATGCTTCCTGAAGAAGAACAGATTCCAATTGCAAAATACGAAAATTCGAAAAAGGGAAAAGAAGCTGAACAGTACAGAGAGAAATTAGCAGCTGGTCACGGTAAGAAGAAACAAATGATTTCTGGGATTCATTATAACTTTTCTTTACAAGAGGAGTTTTTAAAAAAAACTTATAAAGAATCAGAAACAAATAAAACTTTTAAGCAGTTTAAAAACGATATTTATTTACAAATAAGCAGACATATTTTGGAATACAGATGGTTGCTCATTTATTTGTTTGGAGCTAGTCCGGGTGTGCATTCAAGTTATAAAAAGGAATGCGTAGAGATCATGGAGAAGCTAGATCAAGAAAGTTCATATTTTCAATATGCCAGTTCTTTTCGGAATGGGGTTTGTGGTTATAGAAATGAAGGTGAGTTGATTGTATCCTATCGTACTGTAGATGAGTATGTAAGTGATATGAAAAAGCTGATAAAAGAAGGTAAACTTCAAAGTGCTAAAGAATATTATAGTCCGGTTCGATTGAAATCGAAGAATAATTCTAATTTATTAACATCACTAGAGAAGGAAGGAATTGAGTACCTTGAGTTAAGGATTCTTGATTTAAATCCATTTTTAAAAATAGGTGTAGATTTAGAAACTCTTTATTTTGTTCATTTATTTACTTTATTTGGTTTATATAAAAAAGAAATAAATAAAAATGAAAACTCACAGATGACTTCTCTAATAAATCATGAGTTAACTGCTAGCTTAGGCAGAAAGCAAAACCTGAAGCTTTTTAAAACATTTCAAGAAGTAGTTTCAATGCATACATGGGGGATTGAAATTTTAAATGAGATGGATACTTTTGTTTCTAATCTAGGTATAAGGAGGGAATATTTCCAACAAATTATTTATAATGCAAAACAAAAATTTAAACATCCTGAAAAAGGTACCTCATCACTAATATTAAAAGCAATCCGAGAAAAATCGTTTATTCAGTTCCATATGGATAAAGCAAAGCAATATTTGAATAGAAGTAAAGCAAAACCTTATAATCTTATAGGCTATGAAGATATGGAACTATCCACACAAATTTTATTAAAAGATGCGATAAAGAAAGGAGTTTATTTTGAGATTTTAGATCGAAAAGACAATTTTATATTATTGTTTAAAGGATCTAAGAAAGAATATATTAAACAAGCAACGAAAACATCATTGGATTCATACAGTACCATTCAATTGATGGAAAATAAATTAGTAACAAAAAAAGTGTTGTATGAACAAGACATAAATGTTCCTATGGGTAAGCATTATCTTGCTATGGATAAAGCATTATCAGATTACTTTTATTTTAAAGAAATAGCAATTGTCATTAAACCAAAATCAACAAATTTTGGTTTGGGTATATCGATACTAAAAGAGAATTATTCCCAACACACATACAAGAGAGCTGTTGAACTGGCGTTTCAATACGACGATTCTATACTGATAGAACAATTCATAAGTGGTAAAGAATATCGGTTTTTTGTGATTCAAGATGAAGTTGTAGGTATTCTGCATCGAGTTCCGGCTAATGTAGCAGGGGATGGACATTCGAATATAGAAAAATTAGTACAGGAAAAAAATACAAATCCTTTAAGAGGTGAGGGATATAGAACTCCCTTAGAAAAAATCAAATTAGGTGAAAGTGAGGAAATGTTTTTAGCTAGTCAAGGGTTGAATTTTCAATCCATTCCCAAGATGGGAGAGATCGTTTACTTAAGAGAGAACTCTAACATAAGTACTGGTGGAGATAGTATTGATTTTACAGATACTATTCATAAATCGTATAAAGATATCGCCGTATTTGCTGCACAAACAGTGGGAGCTTCTATTTGTGGAGTAGATATGATTATTAAAGATGATCATTCACAATATATCAAAGAAAATTACAGCATTATAGAATTGAATTTTAACCCAGCTATTCATATTCATTGTTATCCTTTCAAAGGTGAAGATAGGAGACTTGGAGAAAAAATATTAGAAGCACTCGGATTTTATTAAGTTCAATCATAAAAATTTAAAGTTCATAGGAGGGTGAGAAGCAAGTAATGAGTGAATTAAATAGGGGTGAACCCGTTATTAAAATACAAGAATTGTTTAAAAAATATGGTCAATTCATTGCAGTGAATAAAATTGATTTTGAAGTAAAGCAAGGTGAGGTTTTTGGATTATTAGGTCCTAATGGTGCTGGGAAAACTACAACGATGGAAATGATAGAGGGATTGAGGAAACCTGATGGTGGGAGAGCTTTAGTTGCAGGTTTCGATACTCAGAAACAGTTATATAAAGTAAAAGAAGTCATTGGTGTTCAGCTTCAATCTACTTCATTGTTTGATTTATTAAAAGTAAAAGAAATCACACAAATGTATGCAAGTTTTTATCCTAAGCCTGTTGAAATTGAACCTTTGTTAGAAAGTGTTAATCTAGAGGAAAAAATGAACGATAGGGTAAAAAATCTTTCAGGAGGACAGAAACAACGTCTGGCCATTGCGTTAGCTTTAGTTAATGATCCTAAAGTTATTTTCTTGGACGAGCCTACAACGGGCCTTGACCCACAAGCTAGAAGAACGTTATGGGATATTATTTTAAAATTAAAAGAGAAGGGGAAGACGATCATATTATCTACTCATTACATGGATGAAGCCCATATATTATGTGATCGTATATGTTTAGTAGATCAAGGCAATATCATTGCTTTGAACACACCTCAAGAGTTAATAAAAAGCCTAGACTCGCAAAGTGCAGTGGAGTTTAATTTATCAAATATGGATTTGTTGAATGATGCTGATAAAAAACAGTTGGAGCATGAGTTTGGTAAAATGGCTGCGGTGAAGCAAGTGGATATTCATCATGACACCTATGTATTGTATACAGATCAATTACAGGAAACTTTAACAGATTTAATACAACAAGCAGAAGAAAAAAAGATTAATTTAGCTGATTTACAAACTAGAACGGCTACATTAGAGGATGTATTTATACATATGACAGGAAGGAGTCTGAGAGAAGAATGAAGGGATATCGACAATTAACGATAGCACAATTGAGAATATTTATACGTAATCGTCAAGTTCTTTTTTGGACATTATTTTTCCCTATTTTTTTAATGATTATGATTGGCTCCTTTTTAGGTGGAGGGAACGACGTTTCTTTACAAGGTGTTATCATTGATATGGATGAATCAAACGATTCCAAGATGTTTGTAGATGGATTAATATCAAATCAAACTTCTGTTGATGCTCCAGTATCTATACAATTTGAGGTTTCAGAAGATGAATTGATTGCAAAGGAACAGCTTAAACAAGGAGATATTCAACTTATCGCAATTGTACCTGAAGGGTATAGTGATGAAGTTAATGCTGTAGATGGATCATCCAATATTATTTTGTATTACGATGAAACTGATCAATTAAGGTCAACGATTGGAATTGGATTAGTTGAAGGTGTAGTAGATCATATTAGTAAGCAAATGGCTGGTTATGAACCTGTTATTACAGTACAACAAGAAGGACTACAATCTATAAATTTGCAGTACATTGATTTTCTTGTCCCAGGTATTGTAGCGATGATGATCATGTCAAATAACCTTAATGGTGTGGCTGGTCAAATTGCATCCTGGAGAGAACGAGGAGTTCTTCGAAGAATGCAAAGTACAACTTTGAAAGCGTCCACTTTTATTGCTGCTCAAATTACAGCTAGACTCATATTAAATGGTCTACAAGCTTTAATCGTATTATTAGTAGGAAGTTTCATTTTTGGAACACAAGTAAATGGATCTTGGTTATTATTAATTATGTTTGTCGTTTTAGGAACATTAACCTTTATGTCAATTGGTTTCATTATTGCCTCTGTAGCTAAAACACCTGAGAGTGCAGGACCTATAGCTGGCTTTATTTCATTCCCGTTATTGTTTCTAGGCGGTGTCTTTTTTCCAATCGACGATATGCCATCATATTTACAGCCTATTGTAAACTCTCTTCCTATTGCTCATTTAAGTACAGCTTTTAGACAGATTATGAATGTAGGTGCTGATTTAACAACTTTATGGAGTGAAGCTCTTTTATTAAGTGGATGGATGATTGTAGCGTTTATTATTGCTAGCATCACATTTAAATGGGATTGATGTTTCACAATATATATAATTTTATAAGAGGTTTGGTATTGCACAGCTCATCATTCGAATGGCTCCACATTTTTTAATTCTATTTATGTATCATTTTATTTCGAAATTATTACAAGGGGTTGTTTGTTTGAATACAAATAAAAATACATTTTTTATTGGAACTTTATACTCACTTGCAGCGTATGTTCTATGGGGATTGCTTCCGATTTATTGGAAGTGGATCGAACATGTCCCAGCAGGAGAAATTTTGGCTCATCGAATTGTGTGGTCTTTTGTTTTCGTAATCGGAATTATTTATGTAACTAAGAAATCTTCAACGTTCAGGCAGCAGATATATTTGTTTTGGAAAACTCCCAAAAGTATGATACCTGTTTTAATTGCAGGGATGCTTATTAGCTGTAATTGGTTCATATATATTTGGGCTGTGAATCATGAACAAATAGTTGAAGCAAGTCTTGGTTATTATATGAATCCTTTACTTAGTGTTTTATTAGGAGTGATTGTTCTAAGAGAGAAGATGTCCAATTGGCATATCATTGCGTTGTTTTTTGCAGGAATAGGTGTAGCTATATTAACGATTCAACATGGACAAATCCCTCTAATATCAATTGCTCTAGCCCTTAGTTTTGCATTATATGGATTAGTAAAAAAAATAATTAAGCTTGATTCTGTATTTTCTCTGGCTATTGAAACAGCTCTAGTATTGCCAATAGCATTGATTTATCTAAGTAGCTTACAAGGAAGAGGTGCCGGGACTTTTTTAACCTCCTCATTATCAACAACTATTTTGTTAATTTGTACGGGAGTAGCAACTGCTTTGCCATTATTATTTTTTGCTGAGGGATTACAAAGAATTTCGCTATCATTAAATGGTTTTTTTCAATATTTAGCGCCAACGATAAGTTTAATACTGGCTATATTTGTGTATCATGAACCGTTTTCAAAAATACAACTGATTAGTTTTATGTTTATTTGGTCTGGTTTAATCCTGTTTACACTTTCTAGCACAAACCTAGCTAGGGTTTCGGAGAAAAAAACAGCAAGCGTGTAGTTTGAAGTTTAATTTATTTTATTTTCACGTAGCATTCATTTAACTTTAGAATATTGAATAATATAGTTTATAGAGGTAATAATTTTTTTCCACTTATTGTGATTCATCTGAAATTATGAGTACTTTATGTTATGATAGTAAATGGATTTATTCATGATATTCCTCACTCCCTCGATAGAATCATGAAATGTTAATAAAGAGAAAACGAAGTAATTTAACCGAGGTGAAACATTAATGAACGTAGCTTTTTTTCTTACACCAAAGTCTGAGGTCATTTATTTAAATGAATCATGGAGTATGAGACAAGTTCTTGAAAAGATGAGACATTATCGTTATGCAACTGTTCCTATTATTGATGATCAAGGTAAGTATATAGGAACGATATCTGAGGGTGATTTGTTATGGCAAATGCACGAAATGATTGGAGAATCAATTGACAATTACAGCAAAATTAAATTAAATGACATCCCACTATACAATAGTTATAAATCTATCCATGTACGGGGAGAAATTGAGGATTTAATAGATCTAACAATCAGACAAAACTTTGTACCTATTATTGATGACCTTGAACATTTTATTGGAATCGTAACACGAAAAGATATTATACATCATTTAAATTCAAAATTAAAAACAATATAATTCAACCCATGTTAGTTAAAACGTCACTGAGAGATCAGTGGCGTTTTTTCTATATGTATTTGTTTTTTTGAAAGGAGATCTTATTTTGTGTTTTTAAGTTGAAATTGTAATTCTAAAGCACATATTATGCGTTAAAAGTATATGCTAGTGGAAGAAGGGTCTCTGAGGAGGAGTTGGGGGAATGGATGTCATAGATAATCCAACATTAAATAGACCATTACTCATTAGCTCATTTATCAATAAAAAAGAATTATCAAAAAGGATAAAAAATAATAGTTTCGTAGATCATAAAGTGACTCCATTAATTAAAAACATTTCCTTTCATGAAATGGACAAATGGTTTTTTGATCATTCTGGTAATCTTAAACATGAGAGTGGAAAATTTTTTGTAATACAAGGAATGAAAATTAAAGATCAAGTTCATAAAAAGTTATTATATCGTCCAATCATAAATCAACCGGAACATGGAATTCTCGGGTTAATCATGAAAGAGGAAGATGGTGCTAAGTATTTATTAGTACAGCTTAAAATAGAGCCAGGAAATGTTAATTTCATACAAGTATCTCCAACTGTTCAAGCTACTGAGAGTAATTATACACAGGTCCATAGTGGGAAATCAGTGCCTTATCTTGAATACTTTACTAATTCTAATAACTCTAAAGTGATATTTAAGCAATTACAATCAGAACTAGGAAATAAATTTTACGCAAAGAGAAATTATAATATGATTGCAGAATTAGCAGAAGGTTATCAAATTAAACTAAGACCTGATTTTTATTGGATTTCATTGGGTGAGATCTTTGATTTATTAAGAAAACCTAATCTTATTAATATGGATCTGAGATCTATTATTTCATGTTTCAGTTTTTCTAACCATAATTTAGACAACAAAAAGTACTCTGATAAGTTAGAGGATTCTGAAAGAATGATGAAGTGGAATATACATGGCAAAATGTTATTGCAATCAGCGCTTAATCATAAGGGTGCTGTTAATTCATTAGAACACATTAACGCATGGTTATTAGATCTTAAAAAGAAGAAAAGATTTGAAATAGAAATGATAAGTTTAAATGAACTTTTAGATAAAGGTTGGAATAAAAATAATAAACGTATTTTTAATCATAATTATGATGAATTTGAGGTTAATTATTTGAAAATTCACATAGAAAATAGAGAAGTTAATACTTGGTCACAGCCTATAGTTGTTGATCATCAGGTTAAATTAAACGGATTTATAGTGAAAAAAATAAATGGACTTTACCATTTTTTAGCTCAAGCTTGTGAGCAATATGGTTACCATGATGGAGTTGAAATTGGACCTACTGTCCATAATGTTTCTTCATATTCTTCAGTTGCTTATATGGATTTCTTTCAGAATGCAAAAAATGAAAAAATTCTTTATTCCCAAATATTATCGGAAGAAGGAGGAAGATTCTATCATTGTCAAAATCAATATATGATCATATTTATAGAAGATGAAATCAAAATAAAAAATGGTTTTAAATGGGTAACATTATATCAATTAAAAGAAATGTTGAAAAATGAATGTTTTGTAAATGTAGAAGCAAGAACGATAATTTCATGTGTAGACTTTGGAGTGATGGATAGATGAAGAAAATCATCAAAATTGGTGTTTTAGGTTGTTCAAATATTTCTCAAAAAGCACTCTTACCAGCCATTTGTAATCATCCAAATTTTCAGTTGGCTGGGGTAGCTTCTAGATCTAATGATAAAGCATTGAAATTTTCTAAATTATTTAAAACATTACCGTATTCATATGATGAGCTAATAAATGATGATGATATAGATGCAATTTACGTATCTTTACCTGTAGGTCTTCATTATCTATGGGGGAAAAAAGTACTTCAATCAGGAAAACATCTTTTAATGGAAAAAACGTTTACAGTTTCATTAAAAGAAGCTGAAGAATTAGTATCGTTAGCTTTACAAAATAATATAGTTGCAATGGAAGCCCTAATGTATACCTATCATTCACTATACCAAAAAGTCAGAGAGAGTGTTTTGGAAGGTACAATTGGAAAAATAAGATCCATTGAATCATCTTTCGGTTTTCCATCATTACCACAAGATAATATTAGAAGCCAAAAAACAATTGGAGGAGGAGCAATTTTAGATAATTTAATATATCCACTAAGTTTATGTTTAAATTTAGCAAATGAGAAACTAGTAGATTACAACTATAAAATATATAAAGATGATAATTCAGAGGTTGATACGAGAGGTAGTTTACAATTACATTTCACTTCTTTCTCTGCTCATCTTACCTATGGATTTGGGTATATGTATCGTAATGATTATATCATTTGGGGAAGTGATGGTTATTTAAAAGTGAATAGAGGCTTTTCCAGACCAATAAATTTAGATGCAGAAATATTAGTTGTGAAACAAAATAATGAAAAAATAATAAAAGTGAAACAAGATAATCACTTTTATAATATGATAGATGCTTTTTACCAAAAAGTGATTGGTCAAGATATTATATATATGAATGAGAAGGAGAATATTCTTCAAAGAATGGAAATTATATCAGAACTATATCAATCCTTGGATGTAAATCTTGAAAAATTCTGAAATATTCTAGTTATTTATTTAGGAGGTGGGAAGTGAAAATCTTAATTACAGGTGCAAAAAGTCAATTAGCAAAAGAAATAATAAAACTTACAGGAAATAATAATTTAAACTTACATGAATTTACAAAAGAAGAAATGAACGTAACAAATTATGATGAAGTGAATCAAATTATAAATAACATTCAACCCAATATAGTCATTCATTGTGCTGCTAATGCTAATGTAGATTTTCTAACAAAGTATCCTGATCAAGCTTATCATTTAAACACTTTAGGTACACGTAACGTAGCTGTCGCATCAGAAAAAGTTAATGCAAAATTTTTATTTTTAAGTACGGCTTACGTATTTGATGGTCTACATCCTAGTTATACAGAATTTGATGAACCCTCTCCAGTGAATATATATGGAAAAACTAAAGCTGCAGCAGAGAAAATAGTGCAAACTTTGCACAGCCGATACTTTATTATTCGAACATCTTGGTTATGCGGTGAGAGGTTTATAAAGTGGATGCAAGATACTATATTAAAGAAAAATAGCATAAACATTGAAACAGATTTATTTGGATCCCCAACTCCAACTAGTGATTTAGCTCAATTTATAATTAAAATCATAATGACTGATTTGTATGGGATTTATCATGTCACAAGTAGTGGAATTTGTTCAAAGTATGATTATTTTCAACTTGTACTAGACAGTTTGGGTATAAGTGACTATCATTTAGTGCCTATTAAAGTTAATGATTCAGAACCGAATAGTTTGAGACCAAAATATTCAACTTTAGAAAATATGGCTTTAAAAGTTCAAGGCTTTGATGAGCTTCGTCCATGGAATGAGGGAGTTTATGAATATATACAAAATCTTTATAATTTATAGTGATTTATACAAACAAACTATGGACTTTCAATTTTCAAAATCTAAAAACATATAATACTGAAAGATGTTTTCAAAAGATAATGATTTATTTAATAAAATGAAAGTGATGAAAATTTAAGTTTAGAAGAGATGAAAAAGGAGAGAGAACATGAAAAATTCTGTTATAATTAGATGTTATAATACTTTACCATTGATCAAGAAATGTTTAGATGCTGTAATTAAGAGTACTGATCAAAATACAGAAATTATTTTAGTAAATAACCACCCCCCATATCAAGATGTAATGGATTATTTGTATCATCTTAACCACCCAAGAGTGAAAGTGCTAGACCCTGGACAAAACTTAGGAAATGTAAGAGGGTTTGATTATGGGGCTGATCACTCAACAGGTGAGAATTTAATCATATTAGATGATGATACGATTGTTCCTAATAATAATTGGATAGAAGTAATGTCCCAGTCTTTTGAAGATTTCCCCCAATTAGCCTTTGTCTCATTAGTTTGGCCTGCTGTATTGAACAGGTTAAAAAGCACCCCTAGCCCTCCAAATCTATTATTTGAAAAAAAAGAATATACAATAAGATTTATGACAAATGCAATTTTTATTTTTTTTGGTTGTGTTATGATAAAAAGTTCTCTATGGAAAAAACATTTCAAAAATATAAAAATAGATTTACCCTTATATAGAATAGAACCGGAATATAAAAAAAAGGCTGTTGAGATTGGGATGGATGTTGGTTATATACTTTCTCATATGGCAGAACATTTAAGTAGAACAGAAGAAGCCGATCCCTTAAATGGTGCTTGGAAAGTTTTCTACGCATTTGGACTTACCCAAAAAAGTTACCCTGATTGGAGAGAAAACAAGAATAGCTTGTCACATGTAGAGGAGTATAGTCTAAATAAATTCGGTTATCCACAATCTCAAATCACTGAAATCAAGGAACTGTTGGAAGGTAACTAAACAAATTGTCAGCTCTATAAATATCTAAATCATTTTTAATAGAGCTGACTATACTTTATCTTTTTGATAGCTCTCCATAACAAAACCACGATGATCTTCGAACAACTGTGGTTCTATAATAGTTACTACAGGCAGTTTTGTATTTATGAAATTCAAAAAAATCCCTCCGCAGTTTTCATTTTTGATTCTCTTTTATTTTATGATTTAGAAAAGGATAATGTGCCAACGAAGAATTGAAAGACAATTACATATTAAATAAAGATGTACTTTTTCATATGAAATATGTTCATTATGTTTGAATTCAATTGATTGTGTAATGGTAGTTAATATATTTATTTTTAGGTTATAGTGATCATTTATTTATCAATTCCACTGCCGTCCATACGTTCAGTCTTTAACTTGAATACAATAAAAATATAGTACTGGAAATCTATAGAAGTGAGGTTATATAAATGAAAGAGTTAAGAAATCTTTTTGATATAGTGATTGTAGGTGGTGGACCAGCAGGGCTAAGTGCTGCACTTGTGTTAGGGCGCTCTAAGAGAAAAGTAATGTTAATTGATGACAATAAACCCAGACATAATGTGACTTATGAATCTCACGGTTATTTAACTAGGGATGGTATAACACCTCATGAATTTAAAAATATTAGTAGGAATGAACTAGCAAAATATAAGCATGTTGAATTAATGAATGAACAAGTTGTTCATGTTGAAAAAAAAGAAAAACATTTTGAAACAATAACCAAGAATGGAGTTAAACTTTATAGTTTAAAAATACTATTTGCAACGGGTGTAACGGATCATTTACCTCATATAGATGGATTAAAAGAAATCTATGGACGGAGTGCGTTTCCCTGCCCTTATTGTGATGGTTGGGAATTTAGAGATCAGCCACTTGCTGTAATAGGGAATTCAGATCGAATTTTTGAATATACAAGATCGGTACAAAATTGGAGTTCAAATCTTGTTTTATTTACTAATGGCTCAGCAAATCTAAACATGGAACAAAAAAAGAATTTGGTTCAACATCAAATTACAATCATAGAGAATAAAATAAAACATTTGAATTCTGAAAATGGAAAGTTGCAAAGTTTTCAATTAGAAAATGGAAAACTTATTTTAAGAACTGCAGCTTTTATTGAAGGAATAAAAGAAACTCAAAGTTGTAAAATTCCAGAAAAGCTAGGTTGCAGAATAGATGAAAATGATGCTTATATAACGAAACAGAATGGGTTAACCGATGTTTCTGGTTTATATATTATTGGAGATGCAAAAAATCTCTTTTCTGGTTTAATCAAATCAGCAAGTGAAGGATATTGTGCAGGAGTATCTATTAATAGTGAGATCATAGAGGAGAATTGGTGATCAGATACTCAAAATCATGAACATTATTACAATAGCAATGATAAACGGTAGTATCTTGATAAATATCAAAAGTAATCAGACATCTAAATAAATAAGTTGATTGATTATAATATAAATGAAGGAAAGAGGAGATTGAACATGAAAAATTCTATTATAATCAGGTTCATTAATACTATGAGAAGAGTGAACAAATTGACTGTAAACCATGAAAGAAATTTATTTCTTGAATTATTAAAAAAAGCGATATTGTTCGAAATTTGGTTAGAACATGAAAAATACCAACCTGTAGGAATTCCCATACCTTCACAATTAAATGAATTTATACAAACCCATAATTTACAATTAGTACAAGTAACTCAACCTAATCCTGAAGCTAGACGAGTTGGCATAGATTGGCCGATTATTGCTCATAGCATGATAGGACGCCTTCGAATGAACCAACTACATGAAGCAATGGAAACTGTTATCAAAGAAAAGGTTGAAGGAGATTTCATAGAAACAGGTGTCTGGAGAGGAGGAAGTTGCATTTTCATGCGTGGATTTTTAAAAGCTTACAATATTCAAAACCGAAATGTTTGGGTTGCAGATTCATTTAAAGGTTTACCAGCTCCTAATGTGAAAAAATACCCACATGATACAGGTGATACATTATATACCAGTGATTATTTACGTGTTTCTTTAGAACAAGTTCAACAAAATTTTAGAAAATATGATTTACTTGATGATCAAGTAAAATTTCTTGAAGGGTGGTTTAAAGATACATTACCGTCAGCATCTATTCAAAAAATCGCTATTGCGAGGCTTGATGGTGACCTTTATGAATCCACCATGGATAGTTTAACAAATCTATATCATAAGGTTTCTCGTGGAGGGTTTATTATAATTGATGATTATGAGTTACCTACATGTAAACCAGCGGTTCATGATTTTCGCCAACAAAACAATATAAATGAATCATTAATAAGAATTGATAATGTTAGTGTTTATTGGAGAAAAGAAGAATAACTCTTCTTTCTCTAACAAAACGCTCACCTGTAATGAATGTCAGTCATATTCGTTAATTTCCCTTCAACCAATCTTTATTTTTGACATACCACTGAATTGTATCTTCTATTCCTTTTTCAAAAGTAATGTGTGGCTTCCAATTTAAATCTTCAGTAATTTTAGCAGCATCAATGGCATAACGGTGATCATGACCTAATCGATCTTGTACATAGGTGATTAGATCTTTGGATTTACCAAGTTTTTCTATGATGAATTCGGCGATTTCAAGGTTGCTACGTTCGTTGTGACTACCGATATTAAAGATTTCTCCGGATTTACCTTGATGAATGATAAGGTCAATTGCTACACAATGGTCGCTTACATGAATCCAATCCCTTACATTTTTCCCATCGCCATATATAGGTAGTTTTTTTTCTTTTAAAGTGTTTAAAATTAATTTTGGAATGAGTTTTTCAGGAAATTGATGGGGACCATAATTGTTTGAACAACGAGTAATATTTACAGGAATGCCATAGGTCGAATGATAAGCAAGAACCAAATGATCTGCACTCGCTTTACTCGCTGAATATGGGTTTTTGGGGGATAAAGGTGTTGTTTCTGTAAAATAACCATGATCTCCTAAAGCACCATAAACTTCATCTGTTGAAATTTGGATAAACTTTCGAATGTTATTTTCCAAGGCTACATTAAGTAAGGTTTGGGTACCTAAAACATTTGTTTTCACAAATATGGATGAATCATGGATACTTCTATCCACATGAGTTTCAGCTGCGAAATTGACAATGATATCAATATTATAGCTTTTCACAATATGATTCATTAGATCTTTGTTTTCGATGTTACTTTTTATAAACGTATAATGAGGATGATGTTCAAATTTTGCTACATTAGACAAATTACTTGCATAGGTTAATCTATCTACATTCACCACATGGTAATTCTCATATTTACCCAAAATATGATGTATAAAATGACTACCGATAAAACCTGCACCACCAGTAATTAATACGTTCATCCTATCTTCTCCCAATAAAAATTATTTTCAATATCTTTTAATAAAGGGTGTTTTTCATCTCTTGTAGATAGAATCGGTTTTGAAACAGGCCATTCGATCCCAATATCAGGATCATTCCAAGCAATTCCTCTGTCATCTTCTGAAGAAAACGGTTCATCAACTTTGTATAATATAGTTGTGTTTGTGGTCAATGTACAAAAACCATGTGCAAAACCTTTAGGAATGTATAATTGTCTGTTGTTATATTCACTTAAAATGACACCTAACCATTGGGAAAATGTAGGGGAGCCTTTTCTAATATCTACAACAATATCTAGTATGACACCCGTGACTACACGTATTAGTTTTGTTTGAGATTTAGGATTTAATTGATAGTGCAACCCTCGAATGACTCCAGCTTCCTTTGAAAAGGAATGATTATCTTGGATAAAATCTGATGATAAACCTGCTTCAACAAATTTATCTTTTTGATAACTCTCCATAAAATAACCACGATGATCTACAAATGACTGAGGTTCTACAATGAATACATCGGGTAGTTGAGTATTTATGAAATTCATCAAAAAATCCCTCCCAGTGATATTTTATGATCTTTAACAAGATGTGTTCCAAATAAGAATTTCTGATTAAAAATTGAAGAGGTACTATTACAATCGACCATTTTTGGATGATTTTATATTCTGCCTATACAAATAACATTGATGTTGAATAGAATAAATTATCTGATTATGAAAGGAGGAACTCTCTTGTCAGCTTTTAACAAAAATCCAAAGATAGAATGTGATTTTAGAGATGCTGTTGTTAACTTAGAATCTGGAACACCATCACAAATTTTAGGAGTAACCGTTTGTGTAAGGAATAAGAACAAAAACGTGAAGCTAGATTGGTCTGTTTGTGAATTTCTCTCGTCATTGGATCTGGATGGTCCTTCAGAAGTTCTTGAAGTATCGCCCAATGCTGCGGTAGAATACACACTTTGCAGAAATGGAGTCATGATAGGATCAACTGTTACTTCTTCACATAGAATTGACAGTTTATTAAATATACCGGGTGTATCTGATGCTACTCAAACTTTATCCTTTGAGCATGAATCACAGCCAAATTTTACTTTCTGTGATGAAAACCCAGTCTGTGGTGTAAATAATTATGAGCTTAAAGCGTTACTTTTACAACCAGGTGATGGTGCTACTAGTGTGGCAACTTTACTAGATAGATCATTGGCGGCTGTTTGTTTCGATAAAAAATAATCTGGTGATATGCTATATAGAGGGATAATCTTTAGAGGATTTTCCCTCAAAAATTTTAGTGAGATCGTTTTCTGGTTTTCACAATAAATTTATATGTTGTGGCTTTAAGTTGATTTGTATTTAAACCGTATTTTTCTCCCAATGCTTTTAATTCTTTTAGAAGTTCTATCCCTCTTTCTGTAACGTTTGTATTTATGGAGGTCACATTCTCTATAACCATCTCTTGTGGAAAAAGAAATGGTAATGATGTGTACGTAAAAAATCTTAAATGCTTTTGATTCAAAATTTCTGATGTATTATATGAAAAATTACCTTGTAACAATCCAGCTATTATTTCTAGATTGGAAACATTAGGAATTGATACAATTAAATAACCATTTTCATTTAGAAGCTTCACCAGATTTTTTACAATATTCCATGGATCTTTTAAATGTTGTAAAATATCCGCACAAATAATACAATCAAATGTTCCTAGCTTTTCTTCTGAAAGCTCAATTGTTTCAATATCTTCATGAAAAACTTGATCAAGATGTTGTTTTGCAAAATGAAATGCTAGATTATGTTTTTCTATTCCTACAACCTCGCATGAACGTTGATTCATTAATTCTAGAGCCATCGCACCCATCCCACAACCGATGTCTAAAATTCGTGAAATAGATTCAGGAACTAAGGAGATTAGATCTAGTCTAGGATTTATGAAATAGTGTGCATCAAATCCCCATTTTTTTTTAAATACAATCTTGTTATTTTCCATTAACTTAGCAAAATCTATATCTTTGTTTTTAAATGTTATACTACCAAAATGATGAACAAAACAATCTTGGACAATTCTTAATTCATACCCTTTTATCAACATCCTTAAGCACAAATCATCATCTTCAAAATTTCCAATACCAAACGCTTCATCAAAAAGCCCTATCTTATTTAACACCTCTTTTTTACAGGCTAGTGCAAAACCAACAAGTCTTAAGACTTTCTTATTACGATTTGCATGTTGAGCGCAATGACTTTCTGAAAATTCACTAAGTCCTTCTAGCGTATCTTGGTTATAGTGTACTTTAATCTTTTGTATACCATTAATATTATCATTATTCGTAACAGGCCCAACCATAGCTATTTTTTCTTTTGAATATAAAGCAGATACTAATGATTGTAGCCATCCTTGTGTAACGACTGTGTCGTTATTCAAAAACACAATGACATCACCAACAGCAATTTTGACCCCTTGATTATTTGCTTTTGAATAACCTACATTCTCTTGATTGGAAATGACACGAAGGTCAGTTTGCTCATTTAAGTAGTCTAATGTACCATCATTCGATGCATTGTCCACTACGATTAATTCATAATGTAAACTAGAAGTATTTTTCCTTATGCTTTCAATGCACTTTTTCGTATAAGGCAGTTGATTGTGTGTCAGCATGATAATACTTATTCTCATATTTAAAACAACCTTTCCACTTCACACGTAATTCGTATTCGTCACTTCATTATAGATTAAAGATAAATTGTTAATTTGCAATTATTAATAAATTTTATAGCTTCACAGATGGCATGAAAAAACATATGTTAGTATAAAGCTTTGTTGTCAGTACAATTAAAATGAAGGAGTTATTAAATCATGAGCTATGAAGATGAAATAGAATCGAGGGAACATAAACAATTTCCTTTAGTAAGCATATTAATACCAACTTTCAATCGACCGAAGTACTTTGAACGATGTCTTGAAAGCGCACTAAGACAAACTTATCCTAATATTGAGATTCTTATCGGAGATGATAGTACAAATACGGAAACTGAAAAATTAATGAAAGAAAAATATCTCCCTCAGTATGAAAATATTATTTATATAAAGAACAAACATAATCTCAGATTATTTAAAAATGCAAATATGTTATTAGATCAAGCAAATGGGGAATTTATAAATTTTCTAATGGATGATGATCTGCTTCATAATTATAAGATTGAAAAGATGATGAAGTATTATTTAATGGATAAAAATCACGAAATAAAACTTATAACGGCTCATCGTCAACCTATTGACAAACAAGGAAATTTGTTGAAAAATATTCCGGCAACTACACGTTTGTTTCCAACAGATGTTCTAATGGATGGTAAGAGACTAGGGGATATTGTTCTTACGACTTTAACAAACGTAATAGGAGAACCTACAGTTGTTTTATTTCGCAAACGAGATCTAACTAGCCCTTTTGGTACTTTCTGTGGAAGAAAATATCCTATAAATATTGACATAGCTTCATGGCTTACTTTACTTGTAAAAGGAAAAACGATTTATATTCCAGAAACACTAAGTTGGTTTCGAATCCATTCGAGTCAAAACCAAAACAAGTTAAATGTGTTTAATAAAGGGTTAGAGGAATGGGGGCATGCATTAATAAGTAGTAGAGCCTATGGATTTTTAACTTCGAATAAAGATTTCAAACATGCTATTTCACAATACCTTGAAAAGGTAAGGATCAATGTTTCATCACCTTCACAAACTTTAACAGAATTTTGTGAAAGTCTTGCAAAGATACGAGAAAACTTAGAAAGTGATAATAATGTATAGTATTAAATAAGCTATCCTAAAGCTATCCTGATTTTAGATCATCTAGATATAAATCCAAGAATTTTTTTCGTGATTGGTTAAATTCTGCAAAGTTAGTTTGTCTTTCCCTTATAAAGTGAAGTACCCAAGGCATAGGCTGACGAGGAATCACTACACTTAACCCTTTCTTATTAAACTTTATGCATTGAGATGTATCGTAAAAGTGAAATCCTTTAATTTGTTCATCCCATTCGATATCGTGTTGGGTCACAAGCAGCAAGCCATCAACGGAATGAACATTAACATATAACTCTTTAACTTCTTGAAATGTAAGATAGTTAAACGTTTGTCGGTATTCAATTACTTTCCCAAATCGAACATCACCTTCCCACCAAACGCCTGTATGTGGTAATTGCACAACTCCAGCAACCCCTATCATACCAATTTGTTCACTTTTCGAAAAAATCTTTAAAATATCCATAATGAAATTTTTATTCATAATAAAACTATCTTGATGAATGTACACTTTATACTTTGCATTACTTTTCTTCATAGCTTTGTTGTAACTAATTGTAATGTCTTTACTATTAAATAATGGGAGAATTTCAATTTGAAATTCTTTGGGTACATATAGACTTCTGATGTGTTTTACGCATTCCATAAACAACTTCTCGTCACTTACACAACAAATAAATGCCACTAATTTTTCATTCATAGGTTCACCTCTAATTTATCATATGATTTTTCATTTTTATCAGAACCATATAGAATCATTGTTCATATTAATAATGTAGTCACATGAATTATGAATTTTTTTGATGTTGGGAGTAGATGGTATGACTGAAGCGTCTATAAGTCTTTGTATGATTGTTAGAGATGAGGAAGAAGTATTGGAAAGATGTCTTTCGACCATTGCTGATATTGTGGATGAAATTATCATTGTTGATACAGGTTCAACCGATAACACAAAAGAAATTGCAAGAAAATTTACTGACAAGATTTATGATTTTGAATGGATAGATGATTTTTCTAAAGCGCGAAACTTCTCATTTTCAAAATCAACAAAAGAGTATATTATGTGGCTTGATGCGGATGACATTGTTCCAGATGAAAGTCGTCAACAAATTTTAGAACTGAAGAATAAGCTGATAACTCACAATATGAAGAGTGTTTTGATGGAATATCAATATGCTTTTGATGCAGAGGGAAACTCAACATTTGCACATCGTCGGGAGCGAATTGTTAAAAGAGATTGCAATTTTAAGTGGGTTGGAAAAGTTCACGAGATCCTTGATGTCTCAGGAACTGCACACGTCACAAATATTGTGATAAAACATAAAAGAATGAAAGCACATTCAGATCGAAATATTAAAATATATGAAAAAGCATTGAAACTAGGGGAGACTTTATCTATTAGAGATAGGTTTAACTATGCGAATGAATGTTATGATAATCAACAATATGATAAAGCTTTGAAGTTGTATGAAGAATATTTGAAAGAATTTGAAGATTCTGATCTTGTAGATCAAAGAGTGTATGGATACTTAAAAATTGTTGATTGTCTAATTCAACTAAACGAATTTGACAAAGCTATTTTAAACGGTTTGAAATCTTTCCAACTTGATTACCCGCGTGCAGAGGTTTGTTGTAGATTAGGTTATCTTTACGAAACAAAAAAAGAGATTCTAAAAGCAATAAACTGGTATAAAATAGCAACTGCTGTTGATATTCCGATGCATAGTACGTATATACAACAACATTGTTATACATGGCTTCCTCACTTGCAATTATTCGCTTGTTATGTTTCTATAGGGAATTTTCAAGAAGCTAAACGACATAATGATTTAGCAGCAAAGTATATACCGAATAGTGCTTATGTAACTAATAATGAGAAGGTCCTAGAGGAAATGAAATTAAAATATGAAAATGGAGATTGAATATGATAATGATAGGATGTATTGTTCCAAAAAATACCTAGGCAGAGATAGTAAGGCAAGAAGGAGCCAGTAAAAATGTTCAGTATATTAGTAACTGCAATTGGATCATTTTCGGCAGATATTGTCATTAAAACACTTAAAGAAGCTGGTCACAAAGTCATCGGATGTGATATTTATCCTAAGGAATGGATAGTTAATGCATATAACGTAAATAGTTTTTATCAAGTTCCTTATACGCATGATAAAGAAGGTTATATAAACTCTATAAAAAATATTTGTAAAGAACATGATGTTCAATATATTTTTCCATTAACTGATCCGGAAGTGGATATACTATCAGGAATAAAAAAAGAACTTCAAAGACAAGGGGTATTCGCTTGTATCTCTGATGATCAGACCATAAAGCTATGTAGGAATAAATATCTATTGCCCAAGTTTTTATTAGAACAAGGGATCAAACAGTTAATTCCCACTAAGCTCTTATTTGAAGTAGATAATAATCATGTTCAGTTGCCTGTATTTATTAAACCTGTATTAGGTAGAAGCAGCCAAGGTTGCAGACCAGTTTATGATTATAAAGAGTACGAAACATTAAAGGAAGTTTTAAATGGTAATGAAAACATTGTTCAACCATTGTTAAATGGAAATATTATTACAGTAGACGTTATAAGGGATTCTAAAACAGATGATGTAGTATGCATAGGTCGCCGCGAGTTGCTCAGGAATAGTTCAGGAGCAGGAACTACAGTCGAAATAATTGAAAATAAAGAGTTGGGAAATTTAAGTGCTGAAATTGCACGAAAGGTAGACATTATTGGTGCGGTTAATTTTGAATTTATACAAACTAACTCTGGGGAAGTGTTTTTCCTTGAAATAAATCCTCGGTTTTCTGGAGGAGTAAAATTTAGCTGTATGGCTGGCTATGACGTAGTATCTAATCATTTGAGGTGTTTTACAAATCAACCCATTGATAAAAAAGTAATTAAAAAGATGATTATTGCAAGGAAATACAATGAATTTGTTACTTCATTAGATTAAGAAAGAGGGTATAGTAAGTTGTGGAGCAAAAAAATTGTAAAATGGAGCATCATAGGCTTGCTACACCATGTTATGTAATTGATTTAAACCAATTTGAACAAAATATTAACAATATTAAATCAGAGTTCATTAAAGAGTGGGGTTATAATATTATACTAGGGTATTCTATAAAAACCAATCATTTACCATTTTTTTTATCCTATGCAAAAAAAAATGGTTTTTACTCGGAAGCAGTCTCAAGTGATGAATACTACTATGCAATTTCTCAAGGATATGAACCTAAGGAAATAATATATAACGGACCTCAAAAGGATTGCGAAACAGTTCAAAAAGCACTTAGTGAAGGCAGTATTGTTAATCTTGATAATTTCCAAGACCTTAAGCTTATAGAAAAAATTTTACCAAACATTAAGAAGGATGGAATTAATATTGGAATAAGGGTGAATTTTGACCTAGAGAGTATTTGCAATGGTGAAACTAATTTCGAAGATGAATTTAGTAGATTTGGATTTTGTGTTGAAAATGGAGAATTTGAAAATGCACTCTTATATCTAGATAAGTTAAACTGTACTGTTCGTGGCTTGCATCTTCATTATACAACAAAAACACGTAGCCTATCAGTGTTCAAAGCAATTGCAAAAAAAGTAGCTGAGTTAATTTTAAAGTACAAAATGAAAGATGGTTTAAAGTTTATAGATATGGGTGGTGGCTTTTGGGGAGGTAGAAAGTTTCAGAATAAACCTACTATGGAGGAATATAGCAAGACCATAGCTTACGAACTAAAGAAAGTTATTCCACCAGACAAGGTACAACTAATTCTTGAGCCTGGATCTTCGCTTCTTGCAACAGCAGTTTATTATTTAACAAGAGTAATCAATACAAGAGTTATTAGAAATACAAATATCATAACTGTAGATGGTTCACTATTACATGTAAATCCATTTTTGAATAAAAGAGAGCTTGACTTTTCTACTTATTCTTTAGATCGCAAATTGGTTTCTAAGCAGATAATATGTGGGAGCACATGTCTTGAATATGACAGGATTCTCAATCTTAATGATTATAATGAATTTAGGGTCGGAGATATTATCAAGATTCACAATGCCGGAGCATACACCATGCCCTTTAATAACTGTTTTATTAATTGTCCACCTCGTATTTATTTACAAGATAGTAACGGCTACACACAAATTAGAGATGAGGCAATTTCTTTAATGGAACGAATATAACATTAAATCGTGTCTAGAAATGATGAAAAAATGAGTGATACTCTACCTTACAGAATGTTCGAAATGTGAGTGAGCAAATGTTTCAAGGCTCTAGGCATTCAAATAATGACACAATGGTATCCTCTAAAGAAAATTGAGGTTTCCAATTAGTTAACTCAAAAAATTGGGATGAGTCCATAACTGAAGAAGTTTTTCTACTTTCAGGGCTTATTTTAATATCAACCTTTAAACCATATTTTGATTTAGCTACATCCGCTACCATATTCGCAATTTCTAATATTGAGTGTGAATGACCTGTTCCTACGTTATAAACTGATTTCCAATTTCTATAGTCTGTTTTTAATAAGGCGACTATTGCATCAGCTGCATCTCTTACATCTAACCTCTCTATTTTCTGCTTTCTATCCCATATTTCTATTGTTTCATTATTGAGTACATGATTAACAAACTTTGTAATCAAATCCATAGGTACTAATCCTGTTAAACCACCAGATAAAGTTGATAACCTTAATGAAGTCTCGAATGAATGTTTATTGATCTTATGTACGGTGCTCGTCATTAACTCTGTTGCATACTTGGCCTGAGCATATACAGTTTCAGGTATAACTGATGTATCTTCTGTCCATTTAGTAGACTGTTTTGTTCCATACACACTTTGTGAAGAAATGTTGATAACAGCAGGAATTTGATGTGCAATCGCAGAATCCATCAGTTTATTTGTGAAATTTAAACTATCTGCAATTTGTTCATTTGTGTGGTGTGAGCGGGCAAAACCACAATGAATTAAATAATCTACCTGCCCTAATTGTAAATTTCCATTATGAAGATCATGGTGATCAAAAGAAGAAACGTTGTCATTCTCTTTATAAAATGATTTAATATTATCCTTTTTTCTACTAAACGCTAAAATATTGCAGTTTTCAGATGATAATCGTTTAATTAAGGCTTGTGCTAAGTAACCACTAGCTCCTGTTATTAAAATACTCTTCTTTAAATTAAGTGATGGTTTATATATCTGTGTTGATAAGTGTTTAATTTTTAGATTGTTTTCAACAGAAATTATTTTTTCTGTCGTTTGTTTAATTGCAAATTTATTATAATTAACTTTTAGTGGACCAGTGGATGATTGAAGATCGAGCCATTCTTTAATACAACTTTCAACCTCATTAAACCCCATCATAGCCCTCATACCTGTAGTCCCTGTAAATCGCGGATTCATTTCAAATATTTTTAAACCCTGATCAGTTAATCGTCCTTGAATATTTAAAGGACCTCTATGTCCTAAATCCCGCAAAGTAGGAAGCAATTTATCTATTTCAGACCATATATAGTCATCTTTGTAAGGAAGTGTTTCAGTTGCTACGCCATTTTTCATTTTTTTCTTATATAATACCATTTTACCTATCAATTTCCCTTCTTTATTCGTAACTACCTGAATAGAGATTTCAGAAAACTGACAATTTATACCTTTGGCAATTTGATTTAGATATTCTTCACGAAATGGATCGTCTTGTTTTGGAATTGCTAATTCCTGAATAATATGTTGGTCAGTAAGTCTTGCCAAATCTTCTTTTTTCAATAATATCTCAACCCCATTCGAACCAGCTCCCCCTCGCGGTTTAGCAATCAATGGGAATTTATGTTGGTCGAACCATGATTGTACTTCTGAAAGGGTGTAGCTTTTCACGAAAATATCAGCAATAGGAGTAAGCTTCTCACAGATATATGCCTTATCTCTAGTCAATTCAATTAACTCTTTCTCAGATACAATCACTTGTAGTCCTTCTTCTGTTAATTTGTTTATGTTTTGAGATAAGATTAAAGCATCATCATCTAAACCTGGGATGATTAAATCAACGGCATATTTTTTGCATTTTTTAATTAACTCTGAAATATAATCCTTGGAATAAATAGAAGGGACGTAATCCATTTCATCACATTCATAACCTCCAAAAGCAAATGGATCTGTACCTAATCCGATCGTTTTTATAGGTAAATTTGATAGGTTGCAGGAAGTAATTACTGACTGCCCGACAATAGTTCCTACACACATGATAGCAATGCAATATTTTCCATTTACCATAATATCACTCCAATATAATTAATGAAATATTCCAATTTTCAGTTCGCCAGTTGGGGCGTAGGATAGATCCAGTATCAAGGTTTAAGGCATTCAAATAATGACACAATAGTATCCTCTAAAGAAAATTGAGGTTTCCAATTAGTTAATTCAAAAAATTGGGATGAGTCCATAACTGAAGAAGTTTTCCTACTTTCAGGGCTTATTTTAATATCAACCTTTAAACCATATTTTGATTTAGCTACATCCGCTACCATATTTGCAATTTCTAATATTGAGTGTGAATGACCCGTTCCTAAGTTATAAACTGATTTCCAATTTCTATAGTCTGTTTTTAATAGGGCGGCTATTGCATCAGCTACATCTCTTACATCTAACCTCTCTATTTTCCGCTCTCCATCCCATATTTCTATTGTTTCATTATTGAGTACATGATTTACAAACTTTGTAATCAAATCCATAGGTACTAACCCTGTTAAGCCACCAGATAAAGTTGATAGCCTTAATGAGGTCTCGAATGAATGTTTATTGATCTTATGTACGGTGCTCGTCATTAACTCTGTTGCATACTTGGCCTGAGCATATACAGTTTCAGGTATAACTGATGTATCTTCTGTCCATTTAGTAGATTGTTTTGTTCCATACACACTCTGTGAAGAAATGTTGATAACAGCAGGAATTTGATGTGCAATCGCGGATTCCATCAGTTTATTTGTGAAATTTAAACTATCTGCAATTTGTTCATTTGTGTGGTGTGAGCGGGCAAAACCACAATGAATTAAATAATCTACCTGCCCTAATTGTAAATTTCCATTATGAAGATCATGATGATCAAAAGAAGAAACGTTGTCATTCTCTTTATAAAATGATTTAATATTATCCTTTTTTCTACTAAACGCTAAAATATTGCAGTTTTCAGATGATAATCGTTTAATTAAGGCTTGTGCTAAAAAACCACTAGCTCCTGTTATTAAAATACTCTTCTTTAAATTAAGCGATGGTTTATATATCTGTGTTGATAATTGTTTTATTTTTATATTGTTTTCAACAGAAATTATTTTTTCTGTCGGTTTTCTAATCGTAAATTTATTATAATTAGCTTTTAGGGGAGCAATGGGTGATTGAAGATCGAGCCAGTCTTTAATACAGCTTTCAACCTCATTAAATCCCACCATAGCCCTCATGCCTGTATTCGCTGAAAACCGTGGATTCATTTCAAATATTTTTAAACCCTCATCAGTTAATCGTCCTTGAATATTTAAAGGTCCTCTGTGCCCTAAATCCCGAAGAGTGGGAAGCAATTTATCTATTTCAGACCATATATCATCATCATCGTAAGGTAATGTTTCAATCGGTACGCCATTTTTCATTTTTTTATTATATAAAGCCATTTTACCTATCATTTTCCCTTTTTTATTCGTAACTACCTGAATTGATATTTCAGAAAGTTGACAATTTATACCTTTGGCAATTTGATTTAGGTATTCTTTACGAAATGGATCGTCTTGTTTTGGTACTGCCAATTCCTGAATGATATGTTGGTCAGTGAGTCTTGACAAATCTTCTTTTTTCAATAATATCTTAACCCCTTCTGAACCAGATCCCTCACGTGGTTTGGCAATTAACGGGAATTTATGTTGATCGATCCATGATAGTACCTCTGAAAGGGTGTAGCTTTTTACGAAAATATCAGCAATAGGAGTAAGTTGCTCACACATATATGCCTTATCACTAGTCAATTCAATTAACTCTTTTTCAGATACGATCACTTGCAGTCCTTCTTCAGTTAATTTGTTTATGTTTTGAGATAAGATTAAAGCATCATCATCTAAACCAGGGATGATTAAATCAACAGCATATTTTTTGCATTTTTTAATTAACTCTGAAATGTAATCCTTGGAATAAATAGAAGGGACGTAATCCATTTCATCACATTCATAACCACAAAAAGCAAATGGATCTGTACCTAATCCAATCGTTTTTATAGGTAAATTTGATAGGTTGCAGGAAGTAACTACTGACTGCCCAACAATAGTTCCTACACACATAATAGCAATGCAATATTTTCCATTTACCATAATATCACTCCAAAATAATTAATGAATTATTCCCAGTTCGCTAATACATCAGTTGATGCTTTTTTTTGAATAAACTTGATAATTTCACAAATTTGTATCACCTCCTCCGTCGTTAATTCTCCATAAAACGGTAAAGCTAAAACGGTCTCAATTTTTTCATAAGCTGTAGGAAGATATTTTTGCTGAGCGGATGGAAGATCATGATACCATGTGAAATCACTGCATAATGGATAAAAATACTTGCGAGTGAACACATTGTAATCTTTCAACTTTTCATGTAATTGATTACGATTAATGCCAAATTCTTTTTCATTTATCTCAATAATAAAAAACTGATAGCTGCTCTCTTGTTCTTCATGTTTTGTTACTATTCTAATCCCAGAAATTGTTTTTAAATTTGTTTCATATAGTTGTTTTATATAATGACGTTTTTTACGCTGTTCTGGCACTAATTTAAGTACTTCTAATCCAACTGCTGCTTGAATTTCATTTAGTTTAGCGTTTATACCAGACAATTCTACAGTATCTGGACCGCTAATCCCAAAATTTTTAAATAGCTGGAGCTTTCTATCTAAAGTCTTATCTTTAAATGTAACCGCCCCTCCTTCAATAGTGTTAAATAATTTGGTGGCATGAAAGCTAAACATCGTCATATCACCAAATTCCCCTATTGGCTTGCAATTAAGCTTTGCCCCAAAAACATGAGCACCATCATAAATGACTTTCAAATGATATTTATCAGCAACTTGTTGAATTTTGTCCACTTCACAAGGTATACCCAAAACGTGTACAGCCAAAATTGCACTGGTTCGCTCAGTGATTAGTGCTTCAATCTTATTGGCATCTATAGTTAAAGTTACATTGTCAATATCACAAAACACTGGAGTTAATCCATTCCATTCAAGTGCTCCCACTGTGGCTGGGAATGTAAAAGGAGTTGTAATCACTTCTCCAGTTAACTCTAAAGATTTAATACCTAATAACAGACCTAATGTACCGTTACTAAACAATGACAAATGATTAACAGCTAAATATTCTTTTAATGCTTCTCGCAATTCTTTATTTTTAGGACCATTATTTGTAATCCATTTACTTTCCCATATTTCTTGCAACTGATTGTTAATATTTTGTAAACTCGGTAATAAAGGTCTAGTAACCATAATAGGTTCATTAAATTTGCTAATCACAGTAAAACTCCTTTAAACTTCGGATTTCATTTTCATATTATATGAATGGTTGAAGGTTTATGTTCAAAAATTACGTTTAGAAAGCTTCCAATATAAAAAAACACATTTTGATACAATCCCTCTCCTAATTGGAACTCCCCAACATCGTTTTTCATATATATATAACATACCTTTAAGAAAGAAGTTGTATCTTTTGGATAAGATTTTCCAAAGTGAGGAATTTCTCTTATTTATGATTTAAAAATTTAAAAATAACAATTAATCATGCAAGTTGAAACCATTTATCAAGATTAAAGGAGTTAGTATTATAATGAAATTTATAAATAGAAGAAGAAAAGAGCGTGATTCAGATTATCTTTTAAACGAGAATATTAATAAGAAGAATTTAACTCTTTTATTTGTAAAATCTGGTAAAAACACCCCTTATGATACATTGGAGACATCAATCATCAAGTCATTTAAAAAAGAAATACAACAGGTTCATATCGTTTCACCAAATCAACATATTCATAAAGTAGCTCTTGAAATCAATCCTCACCTTATTCTATTTTTTGATGGTTGGTACGTATCAGCACCAAAAATAAATTTATTAAAAAATTTAGGTTTTAAGATGGCTGTATGGTTTATAGATGATCCATATTATACAGATTTCACAAAGGCTATAGCGCCAAATTATGATGTTGTGTTTACAATTGAAAAAGGCTGTATAGATTTTTATAAATCTTTTGGCTGCGAAAATGTATATTTTCTTCCTCTAGCTGCAGATCATGACATATTCAATCAAAAAAAAGATTTGGAATCTAAATACAACACTAGTGTTCTGTTTGTGGGGAACGCACATCCTGATAGATTACAATTTTTTAAGTCAATTGATGATGAATTATTTAAAAGAAATATACGGATTATAGGACCGAATTGGGATGAACTTAAGGGTTCTTCACTTCATGACTGTATATTAATAAATAATAGAATATCTTATGAGGAAACAGCTAAATATTATAATGGGGCTAAAATAGTTATAAATATGCATCGCTCTATTGAGAATCCAGAAATTAATATAAATTCAATTAAAATTCCAGCACAATCTCTGAATCCAAGAACATTTGAAATATCTGCTTGTGGAGCTTTTCAACTAACAGATTATCGTGAAGAATTAGAAAATGTTTATATACCTGGGAAGGATATTGGAACGTATACTTCACCTGTTGATTTGATACAAAAAATTGATTATTATTTATCTCATTCATTTGAAAGAAAAAGAATGGCAAATAAAGCTATGCAAAAAACATTAAAAAGTGAAACTTATTTAAATAGAATTAATCAATTGTTAGAGATTGTAATCACAAGTTTAAATGAAAAAAATAAATAGAGTATCAAATTGTAAATATTGGATTTTTTTAATTTAATATATTTATATAACTATAAAGTAAATTGGAGGAAATGAATAAGATGAAATGGAACTATTACACACCTACATTTTTAATTGATAAATATGTATCGCCTAATACGTCGGCATTCAATGGTCACAGGAATTTTTCATATGATTTAGTAAGAAATAAAAAACCCAAATTAGTAGTTGAACTAGGTACTTATTCGGGAGTATCCTATTTTAGTTTTTGTCAGGCAGTAAAAGATGGAAAGATTCCTACAAAATGCGTTGCAATCGATCATTGGAAAGGAGACCCTCATACAGATAAATATGAAGAAGATATATATATAAAAGTCAAGGAAATTTCTGATATAGAATTTCCTAAAATATCTACTTTAATGAGGACAACATTTGATGAGGCAGTAAGCAGTTTTGAAGACAACACAGTTGATATTCTACTGATAGACGGTTATCACACTTTTGAGAGTGTTAAACATGATTATGTAACTTGGCTTCCAAAGCTATCAATAAATAGTATTGTTCTATTCCATGATATTTGTGTAAAAAAAGATGATTTTGGTGTATATAAATTATGGGAGATGTTGAAAAAACAATATCCTTCTATTGAATTTGATCACTCATATGGTTTGGGCGTTTTATATCCAAAAGGGTGCAATGATCAGTTTATTATAAATCAGCAAGATGAATTTAAGAAAGTTTATGAAAAGTGAACTCGTTTAAGCAAAGCTTAAACATTATTGAAATCAGATGGAGACTCTACTCCACTGACTAGGGAGGAACCACCTAAAGGGATAGGTGTCTTAACACTAAAAATCATAGGATAAATGGGAAATTATCATTTCTTTAAATCCGATAAAAATTCTTCTATTGCATCTTTCCAATTTCTCATTTCATTGAAACCATTGAGTATTAGAGCACGATCATTTAATACAGAATAAGCAGGGCGAGGAGTATCGTTTTCAAACATATCAGATTGAGTTTTTTTTAATTCTACTTTTATCTTTTCAGTTTTAAAGATTAAATCTGCAAGCTCATACCATGAACAACTGCCAGCATTTGAGATGTGATACATGCCGTATTTTTCTGTATGTATTAATTGACCAATTCGTTCTGTTAAATCTACCGTATAGGTTGGGCATCCTATTTGATCAGATATGACTGAAAGTGAGTCTTTTTCAGTTGCTAATGAAAGCATGGTTTTAACAAAGTTATGACCATATTTTCCATATAACCATGAGGTTCTAACAATATAAAACTTAGAGTGTAATTCACTTACAAATTGTTCACCCGCTAGTTTTGATTTTCCATACTGATTCAATGGGTTAGTCTGATCAAATTCTGTATAAGGGGAGGATGTATTCCCATCAAATACATAGTCAGTACTTATATAAACTAATTTTGATCCTATTTGTTCAGAAGCAGCAGCAATATTTCTTGTTCCATAGCCGTTTATTAAAAATGCTTGATTAGGTTCTTTTTCTGCTAGATTGACATTTGTATAAGCCGCACAATGAATGACAACATCAGGATGTATTTCTTTCATTATAATGAATACATTTTCAATTTCTGTGATATCTAGTTCCTTCCTGCCAAAAGCAAACACTTTTTCTCTATTTTTTTTAAGTCTATGCACCATATCACTTCCTAATTGTCCATCTGCTCCTGTCACTAGTACTTTAAGTTGTGTCAAGTGATAGCCCCCTACTTGTTAATTCAAAATTTTTACCACACTTTTCGCACCCTGTTTGCTTCTTATACCTCAAAAATAAGTGTTTAATGTGGTCTAAATGAAGGAATTTAGCTTTCAAGAAGTAAATAGAGGTAAATAGTGGTCTTATATGAAGGAATTTAGTCTTTAAGAAGTAAATAGAGGTAAATAGTGGTCTTAATTTTAATAATTTTATCTAAAAATTTAATAATACCTCTTTTTAAGCCATAATAAGACCATAAATTACCTCTAATTTATAAAATGAGCAGAAAAAACATAATAAGACCATAAATTACCTTTATTATAAGGGCTTTCCTTTGGTAATGGCTTGACATACCATTATCGTCTCATTCATCCTGCTAATTTAGCGTTAAGACGCCCATCTCTATAGTTGTTTTCTTAATTGTTAATAATTGTTAACCATGTCTATCAGATATTCACTGTAACTGTTAGTTTTCATAGACTTCGCTAATTTAAGTAGTTGCTCTCTAGTAATATAACCTTTGCGATATGCAATTTCTTCAATACATGCTATTTTTAAATTTTGTCTACTTTCTATGGTTTTCACAAATGCCGCTGCTTCTTGTAAGGTATCATGAGTTCCAGTATCGATCCATGTAAATCCTCTTCCTAATAGTTCAACGCGTAATTCATTTAAATTTAAATAAACTTTGTTTACATCTGTGATTTCAAGTTCACCTCTTGAAGAAGGAGTAATATTTTCTACAATATCTATTACTTTATTGTCGTAAAAATATAATCCTGTAACTGCGTATCTTGATTTCGGTTTATCTGGTTTTTCTTCAATTGAAATCACTTGGTTCCTGTCGTTTAACTCAATTACTCCAAACCGTTCAGGATCCCTTACAGGATAACCTAATATAGTTGCTCCCGATTTTAGAGTGGCTATTCGTTCTAGTACATCTATAAATTGATGACCATAAAAAATATTATCTCCTAGTATTAATGACACATCATCTTCACCAATAAAATTTTTACCAATTTTAAATGCTTCAGCGATCCCTCTAGGTTCGGTTTGTACTTCATAAGATAAGTCTAGCCCTAAATTTTCCCCATCTCTCAGTAGTTGTTTAAACCTTGGCGTATCATGAGGAGTAGAGATGATCAATATTTCTCTTATGCCTGCTAACATCAATACGGATAATGGATAATAAATCATAGGTTTATCATATATAGGGAGTAATTGCTTTGAGAGTACTTTTGTTAACGGATATAGTCTAGTTCCACTCCCACCAGCCAAAATAATCCCCTTCATTTGGAATCCTCCTAAGTTGATTTATCTTTATTATTCAACCTAACCAATGGTCATTTTATAAAAATCTTATTTCAGGAAATTTTCAATAATTTTTCTATATTGAATAATTTATGTTGAAAAAACAATTGTGTTCCTTTATTCCATTTAAAGATCATTAAAAAATAGGGTGACAAAAATGGTTTGTAACATTGGAGCTTTTGTTTCTATATCATCGGCATGTGTCGCATGCCGATGTATGGTTCTATAATTAAATCCCTATACGATTTAATTTGGAAATTATTTGATTCTTAGGTTTTCGCCAATATACACTATGGGGATCGATTCTAACAAGCGGTTCATTTATAGTGTTTTGTTGACGAAAATCATGTACCGCTGGTTTACAAGTGGGCAACTCGTAATCATCTATAATGATAAATCCACCTGGAGAAACCTTATGATAAAGGCTTGTTAAGCTATCCATAGTAGATTCATATAAATCACCATCTAGTCTAGCGATAGCAATTTTACCAATGGGAGCGGACGGCAAAGTATCTTTAAACCAACCTTCTAGAAACTCCACTTGATCATCAAGTAAATCATATTTTCTAAAATTTTGTTGAACTTGTTCTAAAGAAACACGCAAGTAATCACTTGTATATAAAGTATCATTTTTATCGTGAGGGTATTTTTCAGCATTAGGTGCTGGCAAACCTTTAAATGAATCAGCGACCCAAACTTTGCGGTTGTGTATATTGTAAGCTTTTAAAAATCCACGCATGAAAATGCAACTTCCCCCCCTCCAGACACCTGTTTCTATGAAATCTCCTTCAACCTTTTCTTTGATGACGGTTTCCATTGCTTCATGTAATTGATTCATTCGGGGTCGTCCTATCATGCTATGTGCAACGGTGGGCCAATTGTGAGATTTTAAGAATTCATTTAATACTGGAGGTATAGGAAGACCTGTAGGAGAATATATTTCATTTTTTCCCCAAATCTCAAACAATATGGTTTTTTTTAATAGTTCAAGATATAAATTTATTGTTTCACGCTTTACTCTCATTATGTTCACTCCTCGCATAGTATTCAAATATGAGCTGCTGTCTCGATTCATGCTAAAACATATATTCTTATATTATTATGTTCTTTAAAAATTGTGACATATGAAAAAAAATAGGTATTTAACTACACCGATATCTAAAATTCAAATGTTAGCAAAAAATGAAGCGAAGACGTAAACAAAAGGTATATATCTTCATATACTGTTATTGGTTTATTCAAGAATTTAGCGAAGTTATGTATAAAAAATCAAACTAAAATAATGAAAAAGATATTTTGAGGTGTCGGGAATGCATAGAATCGAAACATCAATACCCATGAAAATATTAAAAAAAATAGGTTTAAACTTGGGAATAGGAATGGAACAAAAAAATAATGAAATTGAGGATTTGAAGAAAGAAATAACTCGCAAGAATGAACAGCTCTTTAAAGCAATCACCAGCATAAATAAAAAAAATCAAATTATTAATAAATTAAAAAGGATTAATGCTTATAATCAGATGAATAATCAAATACCGCTTGATAATTATAATTATCAGAATAACAAATTACAAAAAAATGTTTATAAAGATATCCTTTTTATCAACGGATGTACATTAGATCATCCTTTTAGGTACAGAGTACTTCATCAGATTGAGCAGTTGCAATTTAATGGTTACTCATGTGATAGTGTCTTCTATGAAGACCTAGATTTGAAAAAAGTTAAATATTATAGAGGATTTATTTTTTTTAGATGTCCACATACGAATATCGTTGAAGAATTTATTATGAAATGTAAGTACTATAACAAAGTAACCTTTTTTGACATAGATGATTTAGTCATAGACTTTAAATATGTGAATCAAATTAAGTATATTCAAACCATGAATCAGAATGATTATGATTTGTATATGGACGGAGTCAATCGAATGCAACAAACTCTGAAGTTATGTGATCATGCGATTACTACCACTGAAACATTAAAAGAAGAACTCAGCAAATATGTAAATGGCGAAGTATTTATTAATCGAAATGTATCTTCTGATTACATGGCATATTTAGCGTTAGAAGCACTTAAAACAAAAGCACCTGCTAGCAAAAAAATAGTAATTGGTTATTTTAGTGGAAGTATTACGCATAATGATGACTTTCAAATGATACTTCCTATAATAAAACGAATACTTTCAGAGTATAAAAATGTATATGTAAAAATTGTTGGACTATTAGATGTTCCAGATGAATTAGAGAATTATAAAGAACAAATTATCGTAGAAAAATTTCATCATTGGCAAGAGCTGCCTAATATTATTTCTGCAGTAGATATAAATATATGTCCACTAGAAAATACGATTTTTAATAGAGCTAAATCTGAGAATAAATGGGTAGAGGCTGCTTTTGTCAAGACACCAACAATCGCAAGTAATGTAGGAGCTTTTAATACTTGTATTAAACATGGCGTTGACGGATTACTATGTAATGATAATGAAGATTGGTATTTAAGTTTGAAGTTGTTAATAGAAGATGTTAAAAAACGAAAAAGTATAGCTGAAAATGCATATCACAGGGTTAGAAAGAATAATGTAACTTCATACACAGGATTATCATTAATGAGGTTTATTGAATCAAATTTAAATCACAATATTTCATTTGTTTTACCCACAACTACTATTTGTGGGGGAGTAAATGTTGCCATTAAACATTGTAATATATTACGTGATCATGGTTATGATGTAACAATTATCAATAATGATAAAAGTGATGAAAATATAAAAAATAAAGATGGTGAAGTTAATGTGGTGTCTTCCTTAAATACTACTTTTCAGGGCTGCTTTCACAAGTTAGTTGCCACATTATGGGATACATTAGATTTTGTTAACAATTATCCAAAAGTAAAGAAAAGGTATTATTTGGTGCAAAATTTTGAAACCGATTTTTATGATCACGGCCAATTAATGAAGATGTATTCAAACAGGACTTATAGTTCATTCCACGACTTGAAATATATAACGATATCCAAGTGGTGCTCTCGTTGGTTATATGATAAATACAAGAAACAATCAAAATATGCTCCAAACGGAATTGATCTTTGTAACTTTAAATATAAAAAAAGAAATTTTAAAGAGAAAAAAATAAAAATTTTGATAGAAGGTAACTCTGAAGACAAAAGTAAAAATGTAGATGAGAGTTTTAAGATTAGTAATCAATTAGATAGAGAGAAATATGAAGTATGGTATTTATCATACCAGGGAAAACCAAAAGATTGGTACATTGTAGATAAATTTTTTCACTGTATTCCTAATGATGAGGTCTACAAAATATATCAAGATTGCCATTTATTGATAAAATCAAGTGTTTTGGAGAGTTTTTCCTACCCACCTCTTGAAATGATGGCAACTGGTGGTATTGTACTTGTTTCTCCTAATGATGGAAACTTAGAGTATTTAAAAGATCGAGAAAACTGCTTAATGTATAAACAAGGAGATATTGACATGGCAATGAGGTTAATTGAAGAAGTTATTTCTGATGAGTCTTTGAGGGAGAATTTGATTTATACAGGGCTAGATACATCAAGAGGGAGAAATTGGGATTACATGAAAGATCGTATTGTTGAATTGTATGATTAAATTCAAAATATGAGTTTTATTTATCTTTTAGGGTTAAGAGGTGAAATAGACATGAGTATTTTTAAAAAAAGAAAATACGAGAAAAAAATTGTTTTTCATATTGGAAGACCACATACAGGATCAAAAGCATTGCAATTTTTTTTATTTGAAAATAGAGAGCTGCTAAAAAAGAAGGGTATATTGTATCCTACATCAATTTTATTTGATAAATTTCATCATCCAATCACATGGTCCATTAAAGGTATAAATAAAGATCTATGTCCAAAAAGCCCAGAGTATTACATTAAAAAATTAAAAACAGAGTTTGATGAAAGTAAATGTAATGTTTGCATATTATCATCAGAAGATGCTGGCATTACAAGCAATAAGCTTTTTTGCAAAACTCTCTATAAAATGCTTATTGACTATAAATTTGAAATTGTAGTTTATCTAAAACGACAAGATTATGCATTGGAATCCAGTTATAAACAGTCTGTTAAACTCTCAGCGAGCCCATTTTCTGGTACAATTCATGAATATATGAAATATAATTTAGATTTAGATTATTACCATTCTCTTAAACCGTGGGTAGAAGTATTCGGTAAAAATAATGTGCATTTAAGACCATATGAAAATCATGTGAAAGATGATGTTGTATTAGACTTTATAGATCACTTGAATTTGGATATAAACGATTTTAATTATGAAAAACAAAAAATTAACCCTTCGCTAGATAGAGATGCATTAGAAATTGTGAGAAGAACAAATAAATATAATTTATCACTTGATAGCAGAGTAAAGTTAATGGAAAAAGTTAGTCATTTGGTTAATAATATACAGTCCAAAAAAAACGAGAAACAATTTTCTAATAACTGCATATTATCACCATCAGCTCGGAAAGAGATAATTTCAAAGTATAAAGAATCAAATGTGCTTGTTGCAAAACATTTTTTAGGAAGAGATAAGTTGTTTCACGAAAAAATCGAACTGGATAATAATAAATGGAAGGAGTATGAAGGTTTAACAGATGATTTATTGATTAATATCATTATTGAATTATGGAAAGAGTCTGATGAAAATAACTAAAATAATGGAAAGTAAACATAGGGGTAATTATGAAGATAAATAAAAGTAATATGAATTGGCATGAATATAAAATAATTAAGGAAGAACGTCAAAAATTAAATGGTCATAAAAGTGCTGTATTATGGTTTACAGGTTTATCTGGATCGGGTAAATCAACATTATCTGTAGAAGTTGAGAAGGTGTTACACAACAGAGGGATATTAACCTATATTCTTGATGGGGATAATATTCGACACGGTATAAATAAAAACCTAGGATTTAGTCCAAAGGATCGAACTGAAAACATCCGTAGAATTGGAGAAATATCCAAATTAATGGTGGATGCGGGGGTAGTAACACTCGTTGCTTGTATTTCTCCTTATTATAAAGATAGGAAAATAGTAAGAGAATTATTGAATGAAAATGAATTTGTGGAAATTTATGTGAAATGCAGCTTGGATGAATGTGAAAATAGGGATCCAAAAGGACTGTATAAAAAAGCGCGTGCTGGAGAAATCAAAGGTTTTACAGGTATTGATAGTCCTTACGAAGAACCTGTAACACCTGAAATTATTGTTGAAACAGATAAACAATCTTTAGAGGAATCATTAAATCAAGTAATTAGTTATCTCGAACAAAAAAATATATTATCTTAAATAAGTGAGGATGGATTATTAAAATCGGAACCCAATTTCATCTTTTTTCATATATATAACATACATTTAAGAATGAAAATTGTACCTTACGAGGCAGGGGAAGATAATATGAGTATGGCAACAATAAGTCTTTGTATGATAGTGAGAGATGAAGAGGAAGTACTTGATCGATGTTTAGTATCAATTGCTGACTTAGTAGATGAAATCATAATTGTAGATACAGGTTCAACCGATAAGACAAAAGAAATTGCTAAGAAATATACAGACAAGATTTTTGATTTTGAGTGGGTAGATGATTTTTCTGCAGCGAGAAATTTTTCTTTTTCAAAAGCAACAAGTGACTATATTATGTGGCTCGACGCAGATGATATTGTACCTGAAGAAAGTCGCAAACGAATATTAAAACTGAAAGACAAACTTATCCCTCATAGCATGGAGTGTGTCATGATGGAATATGAATATTCCTATGATGAGGAAGGTAACCCCACATTTACGCATCGTCGCGAACGTATTGTAAAAAGGGAAAGGAATTTTAAATGGAGTGGGTTAGTTCATGAAATACTTGATGTTACAGGGGTAGTTTTCGTAACGAATATTGTTATAAAACATTTAAAAACCAAACCAAATACAGATCGAAACATTAAAATTTATGAAAAAGCGATTGAAGAGGGCAAGGACTTAACTGCAAGAGATGTGTTGCATTATGCGAATGAATGTTTTGATCATAAAAAACATAGAGAAGCGTTAGAATGGTACCAAAAATTTTTGAAAGAAGATTCTGAGAACGTAGATGAGCGAATTTATGCATATTTAAAACTTGTTGATTGTTATATTCATTTTCAACAATATGATCAAGCGTTGGCATATTGCTTGTACACATTCCAATTGAACACGCCTAGGGCAGAGGTTTGCTGTAGATTAGGTTATATTTACGAATTTAAAAAAGAAATAGAAAAAGCAATTAGCTGGTACAAAATTGCCACTGTTATTGATATTTCAGAGCAAAGTGTGTATGTTCAACAACCATGTTATACATGGCTTCCGCATATACAATTATGTGCATGTTACATGTCTTTGGGTAATCTTGAAAAAGCAAAAAAACATAATGACATGGCAGCCAAATATATTCCTAATAGTTCCTACGTAACCAACAATGAAAAAATGATAGATGAAATGAAATCTAAAATTGAAGAATGAAATGTTGAAATATGAAAATACCTAAAAAAAGCTCTGATTTAATGGGCTTTTTTTGAGCTGAATTTGAAAAGAGAAAAGACATTCATTCATACTTGTAATTTATATGGATTAAAAAGAGTTGAACTTAATAAAGAATTTGGACATACTGATATATTAGATCATCCAAAAAATGAAGGGCTTTGAAAATATTGATGAAAAAAGAAAAAGTTAATCACCTACATATTTCTGGTTTAGATGGAACATTATTAAACTATAAAGCACAACTATCTGAGTATGCTCGTCACCAATTGAATATACTCATACATAATGGCTTGCTCTTTACCGTTGCGAGTGCAAGAAGTATTTTTTCCATTCGACAAACTTTAAAGGGTTTAACTCTTACATTACCGGTTATAGAGTTTGGAGGAGCATTGATAACAGATATAGAGACTGGTCATCATCTTAAAATAAACAATATTGAATCCAATTTAACGAATGATTTATATCATTTATTTTCTGAAGTCGGATTTACACCTCTAATTACCAGTTTTAATGGAAAAGAAGATTGTCTATATTATGAAGCCATCTTAAATGAAGGAGTAAATTGGTATATAATAAACAGACAACAAATGAAAGATAACCGCTTAAAGAAAGTCGAATTAAAGAGTATAATGAAAGATCAAATTGTATGTTTCACAATTATTGAACATTATGAAGTATTAAGAGAACTTAGAAATAAGATCCTTGATATGTATTCCAATCATGTAGAAGTATACTTAAAAGAAAATCCCTTTACAAAAGGATGGTTTTGGTTAACCGTTCATGATAAAAAAGCAACAAAAGAACACGCAATTCACTACTTGTTAAAGGAGTATGGGGTTAATAAAGAACAACTAACTGTTTTTGGCAGTAAAACGAGTGATCTAAACATGTTCAAAATTGCAAAAAATCGCATCGCAGTTTCTAATGCAAAACCAGAACTAAAGAAACAAGCTACAGAGATCATTGGAAGCAACATTGAAGATAGTGTTGTGAATTACATATTAAAAAGTACATAAGCCTTGTGTCCTTGTGTTACTTAAAAACGTAAATATAAATATAACTTTCAACTTGGAGGTGCGTATGAATCGAATTGCAATTATATCTGATATTCATGGCAATATTCCTGCTCATGATGCAGTAATGAAAGACATAACGCATAGAGATATACATAAAATTTTTTGTTTAGGTGATATGGTTGGAAAAGGACCTCATTCAGAAATAGCGGTTGATAGAGTAAAAGAACAGTGTGATGTAGTCATTAAAGGAAACTGGGATGATTCTATAACGATGAAACATGAACATGAAACAATGTTATGGCATCAGAAACGATTAGGAGAACAAAGGCTTGATTATTTAAAAAGTTTACCTTATTCGATTGATTTTTGGATGAGTGGAAAGTTAGTTCGATTATTTCATGCATCAGCAGAAAGTGTGTATAAAAGAGTTCAACCCTGGGATTCAATGGAAGAAAGGCTTGCTATGTTTAACAATACAGAAAGTACGGGTTTTCCAGATAAAGAACCTGATATGGTAGGATACGGAGATATTCATAATGCTTACATACAAAACTATAGAGGGAAAACATTGTTTAATGTAGGAAGTGTCGGTAATCCTTTAGATCTTAAACAAGCCTCATATGCAATTATTGAAGGAGAATTTGATAGTAAAGAGCAGGGTTCGGTTTCAATCCAAATTGTTAGAATTCCCTATGATATTGAACTTTCAATAAAACAAGCTGTTGATGAAAACATGCCTGAACTTGAAGCTTATATTAAAGAATTGAGAACTGGCAAGTATAGAGGGTTAAAAGATTAGTTTATGAACTTTTATTACAAGGAGAGAGAAAGTGAAGGAACTAGCTGAACATTGGGATAAAATATACAAAAAAACAGAGGATGAAAATCTAGGGTGGTATGAGGAAGATTTTTCACAAACATTAAAGTTATTAAATCTAATCCGAACATGGAGAGATTCTAAAATGTTTGTATCAGGTGTTGGAACATCGGGTTTAGTTGATGAACTACTGCAATCTAAGGCAGATTTAGTTTTAAATGATTTAAGTTCAGAAGCTATTGAGAAATTAAAACTCAAATATATGGATATGGATAATCGCATTGAATGGCTTTGTCAGGACATTTCTGAACCACTACCACCAGATTTGAAAAAGATAGATATTTGGATTGATCGAGCTGTGTTGCACTTTTTAACGGATGATGCCTCTATTGGGCAGTATTTCAAAAATGTAACCTCTAGTCTGAAAGTTGGTGGTTATGCTATCTTTGCAGAATTCTCAAAAAAGGGTGCTACAAAATGTGCTGGTCTTGAGGTTAGAAGATATGATATTCAGGATTTAAAAGAAAATCTTCCTTTTTTTGAATGTATTGCAGAACAAGAATATACATTTATCAATTCTAAGGGAGACCCACGTCCTTACATATATGCTTTATTTAGAAAAATTAAATGAGTGTTACTTCCAAAAGTTAACACTATAATAGATGATTTAACATTGGAGTGGTTCAATTATGATTTTTTTTGATATTGACGAAACGCTCTTAGATTTTAAAGAAGCTGAATATCAAGGAGTAAAAAAATTATATAACAAATTTACTGATATTTTTAAAATTACAGAAGAAGAATTTTATGATCACTGGTGTGCAATTGGGAAGAAACATTTTACTAGATTTTTAAAAGGTGCGTTGACTTTTGAGGAACAAAAAATAGAAAGAATAAAAGAAGTTTTTCATTTATTTGAAACATCTCTTGATGATATAAAAGCTAAACAGTATTTTCAAATCTACTTAGCTCACTTTGAAGAAAGTTGGACAGTTTTTGATGATGTTTTTCCATGTCTTCAACAATTACAGGATTATAGACTTGGGATTATAACCAATGGAGATGCACAACAGCAAATTCAGAAGCTCAAAAAAATTGGAGTTTATGATTACTTTGAAATCATAGTATCTGCTAGTGAGGTTGGAGCAGCAAAACCTAATTCAAAAATATTTAGATTAGCTTGTGAAAGAGCGAATGTTAAACCAACAGAAAGTGTTTATGTTGGGGATGATTTAAAAACTGACATATTAGCTTGTAGAACAATAAATATGAAGGGGATTTGGTTGAATCGTAAAGATCAGAAAGAATATATTCAGGTAGAATCAATAAATACCTTAAATGAATTGAGAGATAAGATTATTAAAATCATCTAAGACGATGATAAACATTCAATACAAACCGGAGGATTTATATGAAAATAAGCAAAAAAAATGCTGAACATTATATTTGGGGGAAGTTATGTGACGGGTGGCATCTAGCAAAATCTAACGAATTAAGCATCATTCATGAGAAAATGCCTCCACACACTACTGAAAATAAACATTTCCATAATAAATCTAAACAATTTTTCTTTGTATTATCAGGACAAGCTACAATAGAAGTGAAGGATGAAATGATTTTGTTAAACGAACATGAAGGAATAGAGATTCTTCCTAATACCCCTCACCAAATGATGAACAATTCCTCTAGTGATGTTGAATTTTTAGTTATTTCAACACCAACTAGCAAAGGGGACAGAGTTGTGGTTGATAATGATGATTAAAGCAGTCGTCTTTGATTTAGATGGTACATTATTAAACAGAGAAGATTCTTTAAAGTTATTTGTTGAAGATCAACATGATCGAATAAATGCATTGAAGAAAATAGACAAACAAACTTATATTCAACGATTTATTGATTTAGATGATCACGGATATGTTTGGAAAGATAAAGTCTATGACCAACTTATAAAGGAATATCAATTGTCTATAACTGTAGATGAATTGTTGGAAGACTATATCAATTCCTTTCAACTTCATTGTATTGGTTTTCCTGGACTTATGGAAATGTTAACTGCATTAAAAAATAGAGGTTTAAAGCTAGCGATTATTTCTAATGGTTATGGATCATTTCAATACAACAATATTCAAGCGTTAGAAATAGAAAACTTTTTTGATCACATTGTCATTTCTGAATGGGAAGGTATAAACAAACCGGATTCTAAAATATTTCTTAATACGCTAAAAAAGTTGGGTGTAAAGGAAAATGAAGCTGTTTATGTTGGAGATCATCCTGAAAATGATGTGATAGCTAGTCGAAGTGTAGGCATGAAGGCATTATGGAAGGAAAGTAACTTGTATGACGTTCCATCAGAAAATGATGGGGTTATTTATAATTTGTTAGATGTCAACAAGATTATAACAAATTTGTAAAGTGAAGTTAGATAATATAAATTCACTCTATTAAGGAGCAAATTTCAACGTATGACTACAATATATGAGAAAAGTACAACTCAAGAATTTACCATTCCAGAGTATGAACTAGCTAGTTTAAGTTCTAGATTACTTGCAAAAATAATTGATACTATTTTATTAGTTATCGTTATATTTATTTCTGTCATGTTACCAAATTACATTATTAAAGAAAGAGAGGACTTAACCCTCATTTTCTTTGTTGGAATTGTTTTAACATTTGTTTTTTATCAAGCATATTTACTAACGAGATACGGATATTCTATAGGTAAAAAAGTATTAAAGATTAAGATTGTACATAATGAAAATAATAATAATGGTGGATTCTTTAGGAATGTTTTCTTGCGGTCATTTATTAATGAACTTATAGCAAGTATTATACCTTTATATGGTCTTATTGATATATTATTTATTTTTACAAATGATCATAGATGTTTACATGATAGATTAGCTGGAACTAAAGTAATTATTGATGATGAAAGTATTTCTGATCAAGAGGAGCTAGCTTTTGATGAGTTATGGAACCAAAAGCAATTTAATAATAACAAAGAATTAAAATAATGATAATACAACAAGAGGTGAAGCATATGCAAATACGTTCTTTAAAACCATCTGATTATGAAATAATTAGTCCATTAATAGACGAATGGTGGGGTGGACGAAATATGAGGCACTTACTACCAAAACTATTTTTTAACCATTTTAATAAGACTAGTTTCATTGTTGAAAAAGATGAAGAAATTATTGGATTTTTAATCGGATTTTTATCACAAACATTCTCTGACAAAGCTTATATTCATTTTGTTGGTGTTCATCCACAATATAGAAAATGTAATGTAGGTAAACAACTTTATAATGCTTTTTTTGATATAGCAAAACATAACAAACGTAATACTGTAAATTGTTTAACCTCACCTGTTAATAAAACCTCCATATTATTCCATCAAAGATTGGGGTTTAATATAGAAGATGGGGACATTGAAATTGAGGGTGTCTCTGTACATACAAATTATAATGGGAACGGTCAAGATCGGGTTTTATTTGTTAAAAAGATATGAAGTAATATTAATTATTATAGTGGGTAATTTGATAGTTTGAAAGAATTAAGGAGAAAATTTAATGGTTGAATCTTTGATAACGATGCTAAGCCATGCGGAAAAGACATTTGAATTTAAAACGAACTGCTTTAAAGAAGTTTATGGGGTATTCAGACCCCTAAACTTGAACTATGGTATATGTTAATGGAATATTGTGAAGGTTATCCTATGAGTCCTGATTCAATCAAAGAGGATCATATGTATTCCTTGGGTAAAACATGTGCGATGATGCATAAACAATTTAAAGAGATATCTACAGAAGAAGAAAGATTTCATTTTGAAAACCGTCGTGAAGTATTATTTAAACACTATCAAACACAATTAGAAAATGTTGAAAAACTTAATCAAAATCAATACATAGTACTTATTAAGAAGCTAGAAGCAATTATTGAAAGCCTTGATGATCAGTTTTTTAAACAAATTCGAAAAGGGTTTACCCATTCTGATTTTGCATCTGACAATGTATTGTTTACCAATAATGATGTGATTGTTTTGGATTTTGACCGCAATTGTTATTCATTTCAATGGCATGATGTAGGAAGAGCAATCATGTCGTACGCATTTAATAATGATTCGATTGATATATCTCTTTTAAATTCATTTGTTAAGGGCTATAACTTCATTTATTCGTTGTCTATTTCTGAAATTGTTAAAGCAATTAAACTTGTCTGGATAGTAGAAGTTACTTGGTAGATGAAATCGGACTTATTGTTGCAAAAGAAAGCACCAAAAGTAAAAAGATTCATAGAGGAATTAACATGGTTAACAAATCATTGGTTTGATTTAGAATCTATATCTTGATGTTACTTAGCCATAACTTAAGATTGTATATTTAAACATTCTATAAATGTATAGAATCATTCTATAATCCTTTACTCCAAAAAAGCATTATAATTTAAAATGTAACATTTAGAATGCTTGAAAGGAGTGATGAAAGTGACTAAAATAATAGGGATTATTGGTGGTATGGGTCCTATGGCAACTGTGGATCTAATGGAAAAGATTATTAGGAATACACCAGCAAAAGAAGATCAAGAGCATATTCACGTTATTGCTGATAATAACGCACAAATACCTGATCGTTCTTCAGCAATATTAGGCAGAGGGGAAGATCCTACTCCATTATTGGTGCAATCAGCACAAAGATTACAAAATGCAGGTGCCGAATTGCTTGTTATTGCGTGTAATACAGCACACTTTTATTATAATGCTGTAAAGAAGGCTATACAAATTCCGATCTTACACATTCCTCTTGAGACAGCTTATTATTTAAATTCCAATAACTTTAAGAAGGTTGGTTTATTAGCAACAGATGGGACTGTGAAATCAAAGTTGTATCAAAGATATTTTCTAAAATATGATATTGAATATATTCGTACGGACAATAAGTTACAGGAAAAAGTAATGCAAGGAATATATGATATCAAAGCTGGGAGATTTGATTCAGCTTATTTGCATCTATCGATGGTCGCTGAGCAATTGAAAAAGAATGGAGCTGAAGCCATTGTTGCCGGTTGTACTGAAGTTCCTTTAGTGTTGAAATCAAAAAAGGAAATGTGCATCATTGATCCAGCAGATATCATTGCCAAAAAAGTCATCGAAGTAGCTAGAGGAATCAATACTGAAAGATTTAAAATTTCAATATAAATTCATTTCTAATTCATAATTTTTCAAGTATATCACTTACTTTCATAGATATTTACTTACTTAAATTGGGTAAATTATGTTTTAATTATAGCTCAATTCTAAGTTATCACTAACTTTTAGTCCGCTTTGTGATATAGTAAAATCAATTCAAGTAAGTGAGTATGCAAAAGGAGTAAATTATGAATATTGAAAATATTGAGGCCTTTATTTATGTTTGTCAATTAGGGAGCTTTAATAAAGCAGCAGAAGCCCTTTTTTTAACACAACCTTCTGTTACTGCTAGAATTCAGTCTCTTGAACGTGAGATGAATTTAAAACTTTTTAATCGCAACGGTAAAAATATCTCATTAACTGATAAAGGCGAATATTTTTTTCCCCATGCTCAAAAAATATTACAGTCCTATCAAGATGCAAAGTATGGCATGCAACAAGTAGTTTTGCCAAATGAATTAAATATAGGCAGCGCTCTTTCGATTTCTAACAATGTTCTGCATACAATATTACCTGAAATAAAATCTCAATTTAACAATGTACGAATAAAAATTGTTACGGGTCATTCTAAAGATATACTGAATAAAGTCATAAGCAAAGAAGTGGACTTTGGTATCGTAAGAACAGAAACTCATCCACAAGTGGAATCTATTTTGTTATATGAAGATCCAATTCATTTGTTTGTTCCTCCAGGTCATGAATTATTAAATCAATGCAAGATAACATTAGAAAATGTTGGGAAACAACCGCTTATCTTTTTTGACTATGGATCAATGGACTGGTTATATATCCATCGTCTATTTTCAAGTAATCTTATAACGCCTAATATTGCGTTAGAGGTAGACAATATGGAAACAGCAAAAAATTTGTTACTCCAGGGAATGGGCATTAGTTTTTTACCAGAACATTGTGTAAAAAAAGAGCTTGAAAAAGGTCAGCTTTTTCGAGTTGCTTTAACACCGCCTATTAAAATGAATATCAATATTGATTTAATTTATTTGAAAGGGCGTTCAAAAACTATATTTATAGATTTTTTTAAAGATAAATTTAAAATGTAACTAACACTTGATATAACAACGTTTTTGTCAAGTATAATTATACAAAAAAAGTTTGTTATTAATCACTAAATCATATTTTTTCATTGACAATAAATATTTTATTGTATTAAAATGAACTAGCATTTCATGTGACACTGTGGTAACTCACTAAGTGTTTAAGTCAAACTAAATTATGACAAGCAAAATAAAATTTAAAGAGGTGAATGTATGTCATTAACAAAAAAAATTGTAATAGGAATGTGTTTAGGTATAGTTGTTGGTATTATATTTAATCTATTTATTCCACAATGGTTTGATGTAGCAGAAACATATGTTTTAAATCCACTAGGAAAAATTTTTATAGGATTAATTAAATTATTAGTAGTTCCAATTGTTGTTATTTCTATTATTTTAGGTACTGCTGGAATAAGTGATCCTAAAAAATTAGGTAGAATTGGTATTAAAACTGTCATTTTCTTTTTAATTACTACTTCTATTGCTTTAATGATTGCATTATCTGTAGGTAATATTATTGAACCTGGATATGTAGAAGGATTAAATTTTGATAGTGATACTACAGTAGAGCGAAAAGAAGCACCACCAGTTATGGAAACGCTATTAAATATTATCCCTACGAATGCGTTCCAAGCTATGGTTGAAGGAAATATGTTACAAATTATCTTTTTCTCCATCTTATTTGGATTTGCACTAACTCAATTGCAAGGAAAAGTAGATGGTGTTAAAATGTTTATTGAGGAAATTAATAAAATCTTAATGTTCCTAGTTGATGTTGTGATGAAGCTTGCTCCGATCGGTGCATTTGCATTAATTGCAATTGCAATTGGTGGTCAAGGAATGGATGCAATAAAAGCAATGATTTTTTATTTTGGTGCTGTTCTACTCGCACTATTTATACATTTAGGATTAACTTACGGTTCAGTAATTTACTTTTTAGGTAAGATGAATCCGTTTACATTCATTAAGAACTTTTTCCCTGCGATTGCAGTTGCTTTTAGTACATCAAGTAGTTCAGCTACATTACCTGTATCTATGGATACAGCACAGAAAAATTTGAAAATACCAAAAAGTATTAGTGGTTTTGTTCAACCATTAGGTGCAACGATAAACATGGATGGAACAGCAATTATGCAAGGGGTTGCTACTGTATTTATTGCTCAACTATATGGAGTTGATTTATCCATGGCTGATTTGGCAACAATAGTATTAACAGCAACGTTAGCTAGTATCGGTACAGCAGGTGTTCCAGGTGTAGGTATTATCATGTTAACGATGGTATTAACATCAGTTGGATTAAGCCTAGATGCCATTGCGCTTGTACTTGGAGTAGATCGATTGCTTGATATGACAAGAACGGCAGTAAATATCACAGGTGATGCTGCTTGTGCACAATACATTGCGAAATCAGAAGAAAAGTATGACAGAACTTCGCCTTCAACAGGTAAAACAACTACAAATACAATTTAAAAATAATAATAGCCGACCGAAAGGTTGGCTATTATTAGGAAAAAAATTAACTAAACTATTGATTTTAGAATTAAAGCTCCATTCGGGGCTTTTGTTATTGACCTGCTAATGATCATTTTTAGGAAACCATATTAAAGGGGAATAGAGAGATGTCAACAAAACAATTTCGTACTGAAAAAGATTTTCTTGGTACAAAAGAAGTACCTGTAGATGCTTATTATGGGATTCAAACCTTGCGTGCGGTAGAGAATTTTCCAATTACTGGACACCAAATGGATGTTGAGTTAATACGTTCAATTGCAGTTGTGAAAAAGGCAGCAGCGATGACAAATATGAACATTAAACGTTTACAGCCTCAGCATGCTAATGCTATTGTGCAGGCAGCAGATGAAGTGTATGAAGGGAAATTCGATGATCAATTCATCGTTGATTCTATTCAGGGGGGCGCAGGAACATCCTTTAACATGAATGCGAATGAAGTGATCGCCAATAGAGCAATAGAACTTATTGGAGGCAAAAAAGGAGATTATTCAGTTTTAAGTCCAAACAGTCATGTGAATATGGCTCAATCGACAAATGATGTTATGCCTACTGCCATACGTATTTCAGTACTTACTTTGATGAATAAGCTTTTATCAACGATGGAAAATCTTCAGAAGGGTTTTGTTGCAAAAGCAGAGCAATTTGATCATGTTATTAAAATGGGTCGAACACATTTACAAGATGGGGTTCCAATTAGACTAGGGCAAGAATTTGCAGCCTATGCGCGAGTTTTGAAAAGAGATATTGAGCGTATTACTCGTACTCGTTCACATATGTATGAGGTAAATATGGGTGCTACTGCTGTAGGTACTGGTTTAAATGCAGATCCTCGTTATATTTCAGAAGTAGTAGAAAGGTTAGCTGAGTACACTGGATTTCCCCTAAATAGTGCTGAAGACTTGGTGGATGCGACTCAGAATACGGATGTATTAACTGAAGTATCTGCATCGTTAAAAGTTTGTATGATTAATATGTCTAAAATAGCTAATGATCTTCGTCTCTTGGCTTCCGGACCTATTACAGGAATAAATGAAATTTCTTTACCTCCACGTCAGCCTGGCTCATCTATTATGCCTGGAAAAGTAAATCCTGTTATGTGTGAGGTTGTGAATCAAGTAGCATTCCAAGTAATCGGAAACGATCATACGATAAATCTCGCTTCTCAAGCAGGACAATTGGAATTAAATGTAATGCAGCCCGTGCTCGTATTTAATCTTTTACAGTCTTTAAGAATAATGAATCAAGCCTTTACAGTATTTAAAGACTATTGTCTTGATGGAATAGAAGCAAATGAAGATATTTGCCGAGAAAATGTAGAAAAAAGTGTAGGTGTCATTACAGCTTTGAATCCTCACTTAGGGTATGAAATTGTATCAAGGATTGCTAGACAAGCAATCGAAGGGGATCGTTCTGTTCGTGAATTATGTTTACTACATGACGTGTTAACTGAAGATGAACTTAATGTTATTCTTGATCCTTACGAAATGACTAATCCAGGAATAGCAGGAGCGCATTTATTGGAAGATGAGTATCAAATGAAAATGACAAATAAACCTCAAGGTGTAAAAAAATAATAAGCCTAAGTTTTATTAAATAATACATTGAATTACTTAAAAAGTTAAGGTAAGCTACAGGTTGAAATAATGAATCTGTAGCTTTTTTTGTAGGAATTTAAATGGTTTCGATAGGAGTTTTTGTTATGGCAAATTTGATTCTAAATTATTTTATCTATTTATTAAAAACACGTTATCAGTCATTATTTATATTAGAAAAAGTTTGAGTAGTAATTTTGAAATATAACCTATGTCTTTTTATTTTAAAAAATATTAGGTAATATGAGAGAGAGTAATGTAAATGAGAAAAGTAGATCAGTTAAGAGGTGAAAGGGATGATCAGACTAATTTTAGAAAAAGACTACCCGCAAGTTTTTGCATTACATGAATATGCATTTCAATACCAATTAACTGAAGAGAAGAAGAAAATAAAACAAAAACGGAAAATGATTGGCTATTTTAATGACAATCAACTGTTGGCAAAGCTTGAAATGATTGATTATAAAATATGGATTGATGGCAAAGAGTGGAGTATGGGTGGGATTGCTGGAGTTGCTACATGGCCTGAACAAAGACGTGGTAATAAAGTAAAGAAATTATTACATACTTCATTGCAAATGTTAAGAGATCAAAAAATCTCAATATCATTTTTACACCCATTTCAAATTGGATTTTATAGAAAGTATGGATGGGAGTTATTTAGTGATGAGTTGCAAATTACTATTCCTGTAAACGATTTAACATTTTTAAAGCAGAAAGAAGGAGAAGGGTATGTAAAAAGAGTTGATGTAACTAGAACATCTAAAACCTTATTGATATTAAATGAGGTATATGAGCAGTTTGCAAAAAAATACAACGGTATGCTCGTAAGAAATAATGAGTGGTGGAAGGATTCAGTTTTACCAGATCAAAAATGCGCTGGTTATTTTGATCATAATGGTCAAATACTAGGTTACATTTTATATGAGATACAAAATGGAAAATTGATCGTTCAAGAATTCATTGCCCTTAGTGCAGAAGCAAAAAAAGGATTATGGAATTTTATTTGTCAACATGATTCTATGATTACTGAAGTGGAACTTACATGTTCAAATCATGAAAATATGTTATTCATGCTTCCGAATCCAACGGTGAAATCAATACTGCATCCCTATTTTATGGCTCGCGTTGTGGATATTGAATTATTTTTAAGTCAATACCATTTTAATGAATGTGATGAGTCGGTGATCATTCATTTAACAGATAATTTTGCTTTATGGAATCAAGGAACCATTATTATAAAAAAAGGGAAAGCTACATTCTATCCTGTTAAAGAAGGAAGCAATTGTACTCATCCTCCTAAAAAAGGACTTCATATTGAGATTGGTCCATTCACAGCACTGTTCTTGGGGTACAAAACTGCACAAGAGTTAAGTAATGTAGGTTTGATTCATGGAACTGATGAAGATCTGAGCATACTGCAATCTTTAATTCCAAAGAATAAAACATTTTTCTATGATTACTTTTAATTTTATTAAGTAAATGGAAAGGAAGAATATATAATGAAATTTTCAGAATACAAGTATACAAGACCAAATATGGAAGAAATTACTTTACAATTTGATTTAGAGCTAAAACAATTTTCAAGTGCAACAACGTGGCAAGAGCAAAATGCATCAATGATGGATTTATACAACATTCATAATGATTTTTATTCCATGTTTGAATTAGGAAGCATTCGTCATTCTATAAATACAAAGGATGAGTTTTATAAAGCAGAGCAGGATTACTTAGATGAGGCGGAACCTCTATTTAAAGAGTTATTTACTAAGTTCTATAAAGCATTGATTGGATCTAAATATCGTGAAGAACTAAAAAAGAAATGGGGAAGTCATTTATTTGAACTAGCAGAAATAGAAATCAAAACCATGTCCTCTGAAATTGTGAAAGATTTACAAAAGGAAAACAAATATAAAACAAAGTATTCAGAGCTTATTGCATCTGCTGAAATTCCTTTTGATGAAAAAAAATACACTTTAGCTCAATTGTTTCCTTTTACCATATCTGATGATCGAGAAATAAGGAAAAGAGCAAATGAAGCAAGATACAAGTTTTTCTCAGAAAACGAAGAAGAGTTAGATCAACTTTATGATGATCTTGTGAAAATACGAACAAAAATTGCTAAAAAACTAGGCTTCAAAAATTTTGTAGAGTTAGGTTATGCTCGTTTAAAACGTACAGATTATGATGCAAGGGAGGTTGCTGCTTTTAGAGATCAGGTGCATCAATATATAGTCCCCATCGCTACACAATTGAAAAGACGTCAACAAAATAGATTAGAACTTCAGCATCTAAAATATTATGATGAAAATTATGAATTCAAATCTGGTAACGCAACTCCAAAAGGAAACCCTGATTGGATTGTGGATAATGGTCAAACGATGTATGAACAATTATCTAAGGAAACGGATGAATTTTACCGTTTTATGAAAGAAAGCGATCTCATGGACTTGTTAGCAAAGGATGGGAAAATGGCGGGGGGTTACTGCACATATGTACCTAATTACAAATCTCCTTATATTTTTGCAAATTTTAATGGCACTTCGGGTGATATTGATGTATTAACTCACGAAGCAGGTCATGCATTTCAAGTGTATAAAAGCCGTCATTTTGAAAATCCTGAATATGTATGGCCTACGTATGAAGCATGTGAAATTCACTCTATGAGTATGGAGTTTTTTACTTGGCCTTGGATGGAGTTGTTTTTCAAAGAAGATACGGATAAGTATAAATTTTCACATTTAAGCTCAGCATTATTATTCATACCATACGGTGTCGTTGTAGATGAGTTTCAACATTTCGTTTATGAAAACCCAGAGTCTACGCCAAAGAAACGTAAACAAATGTGGAGAGAAATTGAAAAGAAATATTTACCTCATCGTGATTATGATGGAAATCACTATTTAGAACAAGGTGGGTTTTGGCATCAACAAGGTCATATTTTCGAGGACCCATTTTATTATATTGATTATACGTTGGCACAGGTTTGTGCATTTCAATTTTGGAAAAAGATGCACGAAGATAGAAATCGTGCTTGGGATGATTATATTCATCTTTGTAAGCTAGGTGGTAGTTTACCATTTTTAAAACTCGTAAAAGAGGCTAAATTAAGTTCGCCTTTTGATAAAGGTACGGTACAATCCGTGGTAAATGAAATTGAATCATGGTTAAATCATGTTGATGATAAAAAATTTTAAATAACAAGCTTTATTAAAAAAACACACTCGCTCCTTTTTTAGGGAATGAGTGTGTTTTTGATGTTTTAGATTAGATCAGTTTTAATCCATTTGTAATAAGATTTTTTAATGATGCATCTCGTTCTTTTAAATCTATTAGATCTTGGCGTAGCTTTTGTTGCTCTTGTTGATGTATGTCATGTTCTGATAAAATTTCTAACACTTCTAATCGTAACAACCAATCGTTAGGATAGCTATGATTCAAATCGGCCACAACTTCTAATAGAGTTTCTCCTACAATCATGATGTCGTATTTTGATTCTCTCAAATTTCGTACTTTCTTATAAAGTTTTTCTAATGGATTTAAAGAGATTGGTTGCTTTTCTTCTATTTCCTCTTCTTCTATTGTAAAGTATGCTTCTGGATCAGCTGCGCCTGCATAAACAGATTTAATATTTTCTCCTACAGCCATATCATACATTCCCCATTCAGGTTTGAATAGATCTGCATGATCATAGGTTACTGTAGCATTCTTAAGACGAATGAGAATGATAATATTGTTTTTCCTAACTATTTCATGAACTAAGCCTGTTACTGTTAACCCGCTTTCAAATTCAAGATTACACTGCTCTTCAACAGCAATTCCACTCTGAAGCAATTCATTGTCTGATAATTCTTCTAGAGGTTTTTTCATACCTTTTAATAGTCCGATTGGTGAACCAAATCCATCAGCATGAACATCTTTACCGTGGCTTTCGAGTACATGATTATCATAAGATAATGTAGTTTCACCAGATGTTTGGAGGTAAATAGCTTCCTGATTCTGATCCTTGATGATTTTAGAAATGGTTCCTGTAACTTGTAAACCAGAGCTATATTCAGCCGTTGCTGTTGCACCAGATCGTATTGCTTTTTCTAAGCTTTCTGTCCCACCAACGTTAAATGCCATACGTTTTGCATATTCTTTAACTGCATCGATTAATTGATCGAAGTCTTTACATACAAATAATTGGGGTTGTTTTGTCGTTATATCAAAGCCTGTAGAAATTACCTGCTCTAATTCAAATGGTATTTTTTTGACTTCATCTGTTAAACAACTACTGCTTTCACCTACTGATGATAATAAACCAGCGCCGTAAATTTTAGGGTTTGATACATCCCCAATTAAACCGTATTCCACTGTCCACCAGTATAATCTAGAAATCTCTTCAGCCTCAGATAAATGTTTAACAGCTCGTTGTTTTTCTTCAAGTACTCGTTCTGCTTCTGCAATTTCTTCTTTAGTAGAGCTGCCTTTTTCCAACAGATTAGATAATGTACGAACAGCTTCAAATACTTCATGCTCTTCTTTAGTAGCAATCGCTCTACGACCAATTTGACCAAATAACTTTACATATTCTGCATATTTCTCATCACAAAGAATAGGTGCATGTCCTGCTGCTTCATGTATGATATCTGGTGCAGGGGTATATTCAATATTTTCTAATTTTCGAATATCAGTACCAATGGGTAACAATCCGTGGGCTTGAAAATCAAAAAAGATCACACCAGGAATGTAACCATCTATAGCTACAGCTCCCCAGTCAAACGGTTTCAAGCTAGTATGCATTTCCTCAACTCTTGGAATACTTTCAATATCCATACCTGAAGCCGTTACACCATTTGTGTATGCTTCGTGAGCAACATTCTTAAAAAAGTTAACATTTTGTCTCATAACATATCGCCAAACTGCGTGATTAATAGGTGTATATTCCTCATATTGTTGATCAATAACATATTCTCTTAAATGAGCGGGAATATCACTTTTTTTTAAAAATTCCATTATAAATCCTCCCTAACAAGTAATCATACTCCAACTAGGAATAAATTGGTGAGAAAAAACTATTCTCAAACGCTTTTTAGCCTTTGTTATTATATCATACTTTATTATTCATTGTATGTACTTATACAGTTAATAAGTAGTCAGTCCAATTACGAAAAATATTTATTGATTTCATTATTATTATGTTGTATAGTATGGAAAATAATGAAACAAAGGAAAGCAATGAAAAGGACAATAGTTATTTTAACGGTTATACAGAGAAGGAAGGAAAGCTGAGAACTTCCTAACGCAGGAAAATAACTTACCACCTTTGAGCTGTATTGGGGAATGAAAAACCAATATCGTTTATGCGACGTTACAGCAAACGGAGCCATTGATAATTCATTGATGGGAATCTGGGTGGAACCACGGATATAACACATTCGTCCCTATTGTTGGGATGAGTGTGTTTTTTGTTTTTAAAAAATTTATATGAGCTCAAAAGCAATGAAAAGGACAATAGTTATTTTAACGGTTATACAGAGAAGGAAGGAAAGCTGAGAACTTCCTAACACAGAAAAATAACTTACCACCTTTGAGCTGTATTGGGGAATAAGAAAACCAATACCGTTATGCGACGTTACAGCAAATAGAGCCATTGATGAATCATTGATGGGAATCTGGGTGGAACCACGGATATACAACACATTCGTCCCTATTGTTGGGATGGGTGTGTTTTTTTTATACAAACTATTCAAGAGGAAATGGAGTGTTATTCATGAGTAAAAATCGTATTAAAATCGTTTTTCCAGATGGACAAATGAAGGAATTAAATAAAGGGATTACTTTAGGGGAGATTACACAATCAATAAGCCCTAGTTTAAAAAAGAGGGCAGTAGCAGGGAAAGTAAATAACCAAATTGTAGATTTGAATAGAAAATTAACTGAGAATGCAAAAATAGAAATGATCACTATAGATTCTAATGAAGGAATAGATATAATGAGACATTCATCTGCACATGTGTTAGCACAAGCAGTAAAAAGAATTTACGGAAATGTGAGATTAGGGGTAGGACCTGTGATCGAAAATGGATTTTATTATGATATAGACCTGCCCAAAAAAATATCTTCAGAAGATTTATCAGAAATAGAGAAAGAAATGCAAAAAATCATAGATGAAAACTTAGAAATACAACGGATAGTGATAAGTAGAGATATGGCAGAGAAACTGTTTCAAGATATGGGTGATGACTTAAAATTAGAACTGTTAGAAGACATTCCTGTTGATGAAAAAATAACAATATACAAACAAGGAGAATTTATAGATCTGTGTCGTGGACCTCATTTGCCTTCAACTGGATTGATTAAAGCATTTAAATTAACAAAGGTTTCTGGTGCATATTGGAGAGGGGACAGCAATAATAAAATGCTTCAGCGTATCTATGGTGTTTCATTTTCCTCAAAAAAGGAAATGAAAAGTTATATTTCCTTTCTTGAAGAAGCATCAAAAAGAAATCATAAGAAACTCGGTCAACAACTTGAGCTATTCATGTTTTCTGATGAAGCTGCAGGAATGCCGTTTTACTTGCCAAAGGGACAAATCATTCGAAATGAACTTGAAACAATGCTAAGAGAGATTCAACAAAAGTTAAGTTACCAGGAGGTACGCACTCCTTCTATGATGAAGCAAAAATTATGGGAAGATTCAGGACACTGGGCGCATTATAAAGAAAATATGTATTTCTCAGATGTAGATCATACTCGTTTTGCTTTGAAACCAATGAATTGTCCTGGTCATATGTTAATTTTTAAAAATAAATTACATTCTTATCGAGAATTACCACTCAGATTGGCTGAATTTGGGCAGGTCCATCGACATGAGTTTAGTGGATCATTAAATGGATTATTAAGAGTACGGACATTTTGTCAGGATGATGCAAATATATTTTTGTAACACCTGAACAAATTAAAAGTGAAATCATTTCTATTATAAAATCTATAGATCTTATTTATAAAATCTTCGGCTTCGAATATGAAATAGAATTATCTACTAGACCAGATGACTCCCTAGGTGACGATGAATTATGGGATATAGCAGAAGGGGCTTTGAAAGATGTTCTGGAAAATCTAGATTGTGAATACAGGCTTAATGAAGGAGACGGCGCTTTTTACGGACCTAAAATTGATTTTCATATAAAGGATGCTATAAACAGAAGTCATCAATGTGCAACAGTACAATTGGATTTTCAAATGCCTGAAAAATTTGATCTAAGTTACATTAATGAGAAAAACGAAAAACAACGTCCTGTTGTGATTCATAGGGCTGTTCTTGGTTCAATAGATCGATTTTTAGGGATATTAATTGAACATTTTGCTGGAGCATTCCCAACTTGGATAGCTCCAACACAGGTTAAAATCTTACCAGTTTCAATTGAAGCTCATCGAAATTATGTTGAAGAAATTAAAGATCAGATGAATGCAGTAAATATAAGATTGGAAATAGATTGGCGGGAAGAAAAACTTGGATATAAAATTAGAGAAGCTAAGATGCAGAAGGTTCCTTATATCCTCATTGTAGGGGACAAGGAGGTTCAGGATAACACTGTAAATGTACAGCAATTTGGTAAAATAGGATCAGAACAGTACTTTTTAGAAAAATTTATTTCCAAAACAATCAATGAAATAAAACTTCGAAAACTTTAATAATATTTAAATTCTAGGTGGTCTTATGTCAATGAAATATAGATGAATACGATCACCAGAATTGTATGATTACTAGTTCAATCTTTCGCTTGTAATAATTTACATTCAACCTGTTTGAATAATCTCTTTTATGATATAATTCTAGCTATTATTTTTAACGTTTTCGATGAAAAGAGGATAACAGGATGATTCAAACAAAGACTAAAAAAGCTAAACTTCTACAATTTAACACCATATTATTGCCTATACTCATTAGTCAGCTTGGTTTATTTTCCATGAACTTTTTTGATACTGTGATGTCTGGGCAAGTGAGTCCTGCTGATTTAGCTGGAGTAGCTATAGGTTCAAGTATATGGGTTCCTATATTTACTGGTCTTTCGGGAATTTTAATGGCTTTGACACCTATTGTTTCACAATATGTTGGTGCTGGAAAAAATGAAAAAATCACAAAAGTTGTAATCCAAACCATCTATTTGTCACTTATGATCACGTTTGTAATTATTATATTTGGCTTGTTGTTTTTGCAACTCATTTTACAATCCATGAATCTAGAGTCAGATGTAAGAGTTATTGCATTCCATTATTTAAAAGCACTTTCATTCGGATTAATTCCTTTGTTTGTATACAATGTACTAAGATATTTCATAGATGGATTAGGAGAAACTCGAACGACAATGTTCATTACATTGCTGTCGTTGCCTATAAATTTATTTTTTAACTATGTACTGATTTTTGGGAAATTCGGTTTCCCTAGATTAGGTGGTGTAGGTGCAGGTTACGCTTCAGCCATTACTTATTGGAGCATATTGTTGATTGCCCTATTCGTGATCAAAAAATTTCAGCCTTTTTCAAATTACAGATTGTTTAGTCAAATAGAGAAGATATCTTTTGAAGCTTGGGGTAGATTGTTGAAAATTGGAATACCGATTGGTTTTTCGATCTTTTTTGAAACGAGTATATTTGCAGCAGTCACGTTATTGATGAGTGAATTTGATACAAATACTATCGCTGCACATCAGTCAGCATTAAACTTTGCTTCTTTTTTGTACATGATTCCATTAAGTATATCCATGGCGCTTACGATTTCAGTCGGATTTGAAGTTGGTGCCAAACGTTATAGAGATGCAGTGCAATATAGTTATATAGGAATAAGTTCGGCCATACTTATTTCCTTATTAAGTGCATTAGGTTTGTTTATCTTTATTGATCAAGTTGCAGGAATTTATACTCAAGATTCAACTGTATTAATGTTAACGAAACAGTTTCTATTTTTCGCTATTTTTTTCCAATTATCCGACGCAATTGCTGCACCAATTCAAGGTGCTCTACGTGGATATAAAGATGTAAATTCTACTTTTATATTAGCATTTGTGTCGTTCTGGATTATTGGACTCCCACTGGGTTATTGTTTAGCAAACTTTACAAGTTACGGGGCATTTGGATATTGGATAGGTTTAATATCTGGATTAGCAGTTGGGGCTGTCTGTTTAATACTTAGATTGGCTTATATTCAGAAGAAAAAATTTGTATATATAAAAAAAGAAGAACCGTCAACTTTATAACGTAAAGTGAAGTAATAGAATTAATAAAAGACGCTATCCAAATCTTTTGGATAGTTTTTTTCTATATAGTATTGGCTTTAAGTAACACATTCTTTTAAGAGATCATAAATTATCAAATAACGGATAATTGAAAAAATCGGTAAATAAATTAAGATTTAATTATTTAAACAATCGATATTTAAAATTGTAAAAAATGTGGGATGGTGCAAAAGTGACTAAAATATTTTGTATTGGTAGAAATAAGACCGGAACGACATCTCTACAAAAAGCTTTTAGAGATTTAGGGTATACAGTTGGCAATCAACAAAAAGCAGAATTATTAATGGATGATTATATATATAGAAAAAACTTTGATAGTATTATAAATTACTGTAAAACAGCAGACGTATTTCAAGATATTCCTTTTAGTCTCCCAGAAACTTATAAACATCTTGACAAAGCATATCCTGATAGCAAATTTATTTTAAGTATTCGTGATAATTCTGAACAATGGTATAGTTCAATTACTAGATTCCATGCAAAATTGTTTGGTAAAGGAAAAATACCAACAATAGAAGTTCTAAAAAATGCTAGATATCTTTATAAAGGTTATATTTGGAAAATTTTTAAAGAAGTATATGGCGCTTCTGAAAATGACCCATATAATAAGGAGGTATTAATTAAGAATTACGAAAAACATAACCGAGAAATCATAAATTATTTCAAATATAGACCAAATGATCTATTAGTCATTAATTTATCACAACCTAACTCATACAAAAAATTCTGTGAATTTTTAAATATTAAATCCCCTTATAATAAATTCCCTTGGGAAAACAAAACATAATTAGTGCATCCCTAACTTATAAAAATCATCCGAAAAACATTGATAATGAATTATCCGTCGAATCAATATCAAAAAAATCATAGTTAAATTGAGATTCAAAGCTTTCTTTCCCATTTATAAGGTATAGTTTTATCATTAGGAAGAAGTCTGTCTTCATCTTTATTTTCAAAATCATAAGCAATGTTATTCATATGAAGAAGAATAGCCGGGTCATTACTTAACGTTTTGAAGCCGTGCCATACTCCCGGAGGAATTTGTACTAGTAATGGGTCTTTCTCTACGATATATATTTCTTTAATCTGATTAAATGAAATCGAATTTTCCCTTGTATCATAAAGTACTAGCAACAACTCACCTCTTATTAGAGTGATTTGGTCTATTTGTTTACGATGCCGATACCATGCCTTAATAACTCCTGGGTTCGTAGCAGTAATATATGCTTGACCGAATCCAGGAAATTCTGCATCATCATTTCTCTGCACTTCCATTAAAAAACCTTTTTCATTTGTTACTTTTTTTAGTGACATAATTTCTATTTCGTCCACTTTTCTTCCTCCTTAATTCATGAAGATATATTATAAATATGAACTATGAATGACTTTGATTCCTATATTCCCGGTAGTCTGAAGAGATCTTTCTTTCAGGTATTCTGTATCTGTTCCAAAAGTGATGCATGTTTAAGGTCAAAAAAATCTTTTGGAGCATTAGTGTAATCATGCAGGAAATTTCTTATTAATAAAGCTTCTTCCTTAAGAGACAAACATAAATTATTCCTATCCAGCGAATCCCTGAAACTTCTTCCTAACCATCCTATAGAGGTTTTTAACCTTAATTGTTCAAATAATATTAATTCTGGATTTACGGGAAGTGTTGTATCGGATAATTTTGCTATACCGCCGAACCCCCACGGTAATTTTTTTTTGTTAATAACCATGGCATATTCTTCTAACGACCCATTTAATATCGGTTCAAAAATAGTTTTGTATCCATAACTTATGCTAAGATCATTAAATCCTATATGAATTTCATGAACCCCCTTCAATTCAACTATTTTAGGAAGTAATTCTGCTGCTTCCTTAGTTTCAATTAACAGGCTGTTGATTACAGCTCCATCTGTTAGTTTAAGGAAAGTGTTTACTTCATCCATAGTATGAAAAAAAGGAAGCATCACGATATCAGCTCCCATCTGAACCACGGTCTCTACTTCTTTTTTTGAATTTTTACTAATAGGATTTATACGGACCAAAAGTGAATTTTTTTTAAAATTTTTCTTTATTATTGGAATATCGATGATCGTGTGATCAGATAAGAAAAGGTTTTTACCAGATTGGCGAATGGACTTCCCTATTACCTCCAAGTCTATCATAATTCGATCTATTCCTGCAGATTGTACATAATTAGCCATAATAGGGTCATTAGTAATAAAGGTGAAAATCATAGTTTCTTACTCCCAACTATACGGTATAGTTTTATCTGTATGGGGAAGTCTGTCCTTATCTTTATTGGACAATCGGCATTTGTCAATGTAACCAATAGATTTCTTATACAATAAAAATTGTTTCTTTCCATTGATAATATGATGTTATTTCAATATAAATAACATATAAATTAATAAACTTTACAATATTTTAACAGCTCCTTTTTTTAAACTTTCAAATACCTGGAGTTTTTTTCTTTCATCCCATAAATAATGATTTCCCCATTGTCTAGCTATATCGGTTTTTCTAAGTTTTGTTTTTAATTCTGACGATCGGCTGTTAAAATAATCAAAACCTAAATATTTATAATGTAAAAGTTTGACTTCTTTTTTAATTGGTTTTTTAACATTACCCGAAGGAGAAGCAAAATGCCTACCAACAGAAAAGTTGATTTCTTTAATCTCATTCGGCTTGAAAATTTGAGGTTTATCCAAAACTGGACTTTTAACACCAACCTTTATACTTTCATACAAAGGTTTGTCATTATTGGGGAATGAATCTGAAACCATGTTATAACCCTCAGCTTCAATGATTGTGATCCCATCGAAAGTACAGACTTGTAGATATTCTCTAAGGTTAGGATGATATAAATGTTCATCTATGTTACAGATGATAACCCAGTCGGCCTTGCTTTGTTTCCAAAAATGGTTGTATAGGTAGAGCAATGAGAGTAGCATATTATCACCTTGTATTTTAAACCTGTTCACAATCACTTTAGAATGCGACCGTAGAATTGATAATGAATTGTCAGTTGAGTCATTATCAAAAATATAATACTGGTCAACTATGTTGTCATAATGCTTGAAAAAATAGGGTAGCATTTTTTCTTCGTTCCAGCATAGGGCATATAAGTGAATTTTCATGCAATTCACTCCTCTCAATACATTTGTATATATTTTAATACAGGTTGTTTTAATACGTTAATCCACCATTTCCCAGGCTCTGAGTAAAAACACAACATAACTTCTTCTTCATTTAATGAGATATCTTATGATTAGGATGGCATCCTTGATTGGACATATGTCTTGCTTTATGCAAATTCCGCATTTTGGTAAGGAATGAAATAATCAATGTTCCCTCTTAGGTTATTCAAATCTCAAGATAGTATAAGAAATGAGATATGATACAATAGATTTGGTATTATAGTTGTTCAACAGGGGGAAACATGACGTATGGAATTTATAGTAGAGTATTTATCATTTTTCGTGATACAAAATGAAGGACAAGAAAATGGGACATCCCTTTCCTTTCGACATTATCAAACATTAAATCGAGAAGAGTATCAGCAAAGTGAAATTAAGAGCTTTTTAGATGAAGAATATATAAGGATTACAAAACGAAAAGTAGAGAAACATCCTCAATCGAATCAAACACCTACAAAAATTGGTTATTTTATCGTTGAACCCGGGCATGAACTCACGAGCAATCCTAACTACAATTTGTTCCAAAGATTACTTCAAGCACAAGATAAACAGGAATACTTAGATTTCAGCGATGAACTAGTTCGAATGTACATGGATACAAGCTCCGTGCGGGGAGGAGCACTGGTGATTGCTAGGGCTAAAATAGACAAATATGGAGATGAACCATTTGTTTTCGTAATGAAGTGTGATTTTGAACCCAAAATAGCACGTATCTCAGATGAAAAGAATTTGATCTCACAGGTGGAAATGGCTATTAGTGCAAGAAATATTAAATCGATACAATATCCATTTATGCCTGAACCTGGAATTCGTGAGGAATATGAACTAAAAATTCATCAGTCATCTCATGCTAGGTATTTTGAAGACTTCCTTAAATATGTCACTTATGAAAAATCAATGCCAGAAATTGTGAATGAACAGATGATCACGATGGTAAACCAATATGTTGAGGATAAATGGCAGCATAAAGAAGGGCATATAGAACAGGAAGAACGAAAAAAAGAGGAAGAAAGCTTAGAATTATGGGCTGCATCTGAAAAAAGAGAATTACAACAAAGGTGGAGTCATGAACAGGTTATGCAAGCGGCCAATCAACTAGTAGAGCAGAAAGATGATATTGAGCTTAAGTTTAAGTTAGATGGAATTCAAGTAAAGGGTTTATTGGAACAGTATGGTGATCAAATACACCTAGCCAAACTAAATGGTCGTTTTGTCGTTATGATAGATGGAGATTCATTTCAGTTTGAAAAGGGAGTTTCACCTATCGAACTGCTTCATCCCGAAGATTTTGAATCTGTGATTGAAAGAATAAAAACAAGACCAAACTCGATTAAAGAAGAATTTCAAACCAATTCAACTTTAGAACCCAGACACAACGCTTTAGACGATTCTCCTCCTTGGGAATAAGGATTTTAAAAAAGATGAAAAATTCCTTATCGTTTTTTTCTATTGCATTATAATGGAATCATACTATAATCATAATTGAGTAATTACATAATATTGTAAAACAGAAATATGAATTTATAGTGTATTATTTAAAAGAATTTGAATTCAGCAATAGGGGGAAATAATATGGCGGAAATTATGACTGGAGCAGAAGCAGTTGTACAATGTATAAAAAACAAAGATGTTAATCATGTTTTTTGTGTCCCAGGGGAGAGTTATTTAGATATTATGGATGTCATTTATGATACACCAGAAATAGAACTGATTTCTGCAAGGCACGAAGGTGGAGCTTCATTTATGGCCGAAGCGTATGCAAAGGCATCAGGGAATGTTTCTGTTGCTATGGCTACAAGAGGAGTTGGAGCTGCAAATTTAGCAATCGGAGTCCATACAGCTTATCAGGATTCTACCCCAATGGTCGTTTTTTTAGGACAGGTAGATCGGAAATTTAGGGGACGAGAAGGCTTTCAAGAGGTTGAATTAGATCGTTTTTTTGATCCTATTAGTAAGTGGGCTGTAGAAATACGAGATGTAGAAAGAATCCCTGAATTCGTCCAACGTGCATTTAGAATTGCAAAATCTGGCAGACCAGGTCCCGTTGTAGTATCACTTCCAGCAGATATTTTATCAGAGAAAGCAACCATGAAATTTATAGATTCTACAAATCAACCAAGACATACTCCAACTGATTTAGAGTTGTCTAACTGTATCCAAATGATTGAAGAATCTAATAAGCCATTAATATTAGCAGGAGGGGGAATTAAACTATCAAATGCAGAAACAGAACTGCTGGAATTTGCAGAACTTTTACATATTCCCGTGGTTAGTTCCTTTAGAAGACATGATATTTTTCCTAACACAAACGATTTATATGTAGGTCATTTAGGATTAGGTACATTTAATAATATAATAGAGACTGTGAAAGAGTCAGATCTGATTATTGCAATAGGAACACGTTTTTCAGAAGTAACAACTCAAAGTTATACTTTATTTGAATCACACCATAAACTCATTCATTGCGATATAGAATCCACTACGATTGGAAAAGTGTATCCACCAGATCTTTCGTTAATTGGTGATTCAAAAGCAACGCTCTCCGCTTTAAATCAAAAAATTAAAAATGAAAAACGAGTATCAATAGGGTGGAGAAAGTGGGCAGAGGAACACAGAAAAAGTTATGAAAATAATTCAGCTTTAAATTCAATAGATGAATCTTCAAAAGGGATAGAAATGAAAGGGATCATTAAAACTCTTCAAGAAAACCTCCCTAAAGATGCAATTCTCACAAATGATGCAGGCAATTTTTCTGGCTGGCTGCATAATTATTTTCAGTTTTCTCAACCAAACACCTATATTGGACCAACCTCAGGAGCCATGGGTTATGGTTTGCCTGCAGCAATTGGAGCTAAATTAGCTTGCCCTGAAAAAGTAGTTGTATCTTTATCAGGAGATGGTGGGTTTATGATGACTTTGCAGGAACTAGAAACGGCAGTGCGTTATCAAACACCAATTATTTCACTCGTTTTCAACAATAATATGCATGGAACCATTCGAATGCATCAAGAAAAACATTTCCCTGAACGTGTAATTGGTACTGAATTAGGAAACCCAGATTTTGTGAAATTGGCAGAATCAATGGGGGTATTCGGTCAAAAGGTAGAACATAACCATGAATTTGAAAACGCTTTAAAACAAGCCTTAGACAGTCGAATACCTTCACTTATTGAAGTTGTTTGTGATCCAGAAAAAATATCAGTAAAGTATACGATTGAACAACTTAGAACATTAAAATGATTTAGATAGTATCGATCTATGTTAAAGAAAATTAAGTTAAGAGGCTGGGACATAAGTTGAAAACTAACTGATTTTTGCATAATACGCATAAATAAAATCGCATGAAATCAAGGATTATTAAATTGATTTCATGCGATTTATTCATTTTAATTGGGTTTTGTCCCAGCCTCTTTTCATGCAAGTTTTAATTCAACCAATATATCATTAATCTTATATAAAATTTGATCTATATCATCAATCGTTGTGCAAAGTGGAAGCCATACATAAATCGTATCTCCTAGTGGACGCATAATCAAACCATGTTTTAATCCTGTCAAATACACTTGATATCCCGTTCTTTTATTGGCTGCATAACTTATCCCCTTAGCTTTATCTTCAAAGATATCCATCGCTGCAATCATGCCGATGCCTCTCACGTTTCCGATATGTTTCAACTTATCAAATTCACGAAACCGATGTTGTAAATATTCTGAAGTTGCTTGTATCGAGTCTATTACTTTGTTATCTTCAAATATTTGCAGGTTTTCAAGTGCAACGGCACAAGCTAGTGGATTACCTGTGAAACTATGTCCGTGGAAAAAAGTTTTATATGTTTCATATTCATCATAAAAGGCATCAAATATTTTAAGTGTACTTAACGTAACTGAGAGTGGCATAACACCTGCAGTTAAACCTTTCGAGAGACACATAAGGTCTGGAGATATTCCAGCATGTTCGCATGCAAACAACTTACCTGTTCTACCAAATCCAACAGCTACTTCATCAGCAATAAGGTGGATGTCAAATTCATCACATAATTTACGAATACCAATTAAATAGGAGGGAGGATACACAATCATTCCACCTGCAGCTTGAACTAAAGGTTCCATGACGAATCCAGCAATCTCCTCTGACTTTTCTTCAAACAAAGTTCTGACTTCTTCTAAACAGATAGAAACAGCTTCATCTTCAGAGGCACCTTGCTGCTGTGACCAAAAAAATGGATTTGGAGATGAAACCTTGTATGAGTCAAAAAGAAGGGGTTTAAAAACAGAATGGAAAAGTTCCACACCACCAACACTTACTGCACCAATGGTATCTCCATGATAGCTATTATCCAAAAAGACGAATTTATTTTTTTCTTTTTTTCCTAAATGAAGCCAATATTGAAATGACATTTTTAACGCAACTTCTACAGCGGTAGAGCCATTATCTGAAAAAAATACTTTATTTAAACCTTCTGGTGTAATTTCAACTAGTTCTTCTGAAAGTTCTATAGCAGGTCTATGAGTAAACCCACTAAACATCACGTGATCCATCTCTGACATCTGTTTATCTATTGCTGCACGAATACGTGGATGTGAATGTCCATGGACGTTAACCCACCAAGATGAAACCGTATCGTAATACTTGTTTCCATCTGCGTCATATAAATAAATGCCTTCGGCTTTTTCTATCAGTACATGGTCCTGGTTCTCGTAATCTTTCATTTGTGTAAAAGGGTGCCACACATAATCTCTATCATTTTTTATTAGTTTATTTTTTAATTGAGTGTCCAAAAGGGTACATCCTCCTAACGAAATACTATATTTCAAATTTAACAATCCCCAATAATAATAACATATAATTGTGTTTAACAAATTCAATTGTTACAAAATTTATTCATAAGCAGAATCCATTTCAATTATAATGAGGTTATAAGAAGTAGTATGAACTAGTTTATTTTTAATAAACAACCAATCTGTTGAAGTGTATAAAGAACGTTGGAATGAATTCCTGATGTATAATAATCAATTTGTTTATGTAGCTGAAACAAAAGAAGGGGAGATCATTGGTTTTTGTTTTCTCAGGAAAAGTATTGGAAGAAGTAGCTTATGGCTTTGAAGATATCGATAAAGTTATAAAAAAACTTAAAAACAAATGATGAATGAATTATGTTTATCAAAATAATTAATGTTTCTAAAATCGTTTTTTACGGAGGGTTTTTATATTGAAAAAGATACTCTTAACTGGATTTGTACCATTTTTAAACTATCCTATCAATCCAACTGAACAAATTGTAAAACAATTAAATAGGCACACAATAGGCAATTATGAAGTGTATGGACGTGTTTTATCTGTAGATTTTGAACAATCAGGTCAAGAAATGATTAAACATTATGAAGAAACGGAGCCCGATGTTGTTCTTTCTTTAGGATTAGCAGCTGGAAATGTTAAGATAACTCCAGAAAGGATTGCAATTAATTGTAATGATGGAGAAGCAGATAATAAAGGGAATAGGAAACAAGATCAACCCATTGTATCTAATGGTCCAGACGGATTATTTTCAACATTACCTATTCGCATACTCGTAAATGGTTTAAAAGATGCAAATCTACCAGCTACAATTTCAAATACAGCAGGTACGTATTTATGTAATCATGTGATGTATACGATGTTGCATCACATCAAAAAAGAGGAAAAATCTACTCGTTCTGGTTTTGTTCATATACCTGCATCTCATGAACTTGCCATTGACAATCCTAAACTTCCAAGCTGGTCTGAACAAGATTTGCTTAGAGCAGTTACCGTTATGATTGAATTGTTGGATTAAACAGTCATAGATCTTATTTACTCGCCATATTTTATTTAGTGTAAGAGGTAACGCATTCAACTTTTATGACAGAGAAGAAAGGTGGGATTATAATGTCTTCTACAAAAACATTAACGAATTTGGAGCTTGAAAGAAAAGAGCTTGGAAGAGTGCACATTGTTCCCGAAGTTGTAGAAATCATAGCAGGAATGGCAACAATTGAAGTTGATGGTGTCGCAAGTATGAGTGGTGGGATAGCAGGGGGAATCGCAGAGTGGATCGGACGCAAAAATCTTTCTAAAGGGATTAAAGTGGAAGTTGGTGAAAGGGAAGTCATCGTTGATGTTTCTATTATTGTTGAATATGGAAAAGAGATTCCTGTTATTGCTTCGAACATCCAAGGAAATGTAAAAGAAGCAATTCATTCAATGACTGGTCTTGTTGTAGTAGAAGTAAATGTAAATGTACATGGTGTTGATCTTGAACAAGAAGATAAAAAGGATATTGTGGATTAACTATTCAATGGGGAGCTTTCCCCATTGAAATTTTATAATAGTATGAAAACTAGTAATAGAGGTACAAGTCTAGGAAGATGAGGTTTCATGTAGGTTGATATGTTTAATATAAAAGCCGATAGTTCCTTTGTATAGGAAATATCGGCTATTTAAATTAATTTGTCTTTTTTTGGTGTAACTGTTAACCACAAGAACAGTTTAATACAGGTTTTCGTGCGGCTGTTGTTTCATCTAAACGTTTTACAACCGTATCATACGGAGCCTTGATAACTATTTCAGGATTTTCTTCAGCTTCTTTAGCGATTTGAATCATGGTGTCAATAAACCCATCAAGTGTTTCTTTGCTTTCCGTTTCCGTTGGTTCAATCATAATACATTCTTCAACATTAAGAGGGAAGTAGATCGTTGGTGGATGATATCCAAAATCAAGCAATCTTTTAGCAACATCTAGTGTACGTACACCATACTGTTTTAACTTTCTACCAGATAATACGAACTCATGCTTACAAACTCCAGGATAAGCAACCTCGTAATATGGTGCTAAACGATGCATCATATAGTTAGCATTGATAACAGCTACTTCAGACACACGTTTTAATCCGTCTGGTCCATATGTGCGCATATACGTATATGCGCGAACAAGAATACCGAAATTTCCATAGTATGCTTTTACACGACCGATGGATTGAGGACGATCATAATCCCAATAGAATGAGCCGTCTTCTTTTTTATTAACAATAGGTTTTGGTAGAAACGGGATCAGTTTACTCTTCACTCCAACTGGACCAGAACCAGGACCCCCACCGCCATGAGGAGTACTCATTGTTTTATGAAGATTTAAATGTACTACATCAAAACCCATATCACCTGGGCGAGTTATCCCCATAATGGCATTTGAATTTGCACCATCGTAATATAACAATCCGCCTGCTTCATGAACGATATTTGCGATTTCTACAATTTCTTGTTCGAATAATCCTAGTGTACTTGGATTTGTGAGCATCAATGCAGCAGTATCGTCACCTACAGCATTACGTAAAGCGTCTAAGTCAACCATTCCACGCTCATCAGATTTTATCGTAATCGTTTCATAGCCAGCTGTAGTTGCACTTGCAGGATTTGTTCCATGAGAAGAATCGGGAACAATAACCTTTGTTCTTTTTTCTCCACGGCTTTCATGATAAGCCCGAATCATCATTAGCCCAGTCCATTCTCCATGTGCACCGGCAGCAGGTTGTAGCGTAACTTGATCCATTCCAGTTAATACAGCTAAATCATTTTGAAGAGTGTAAAGCAATTCAAGTGCGCCTTGAATACTTTCTTCTGGCTGATGAGGATGAATCTTAGCAAACCCTGGAAAACGAGCAGTATCTTCATTGATTTTAGGATTGTATTTCATCGTACAAGACCCTAGTGGATAAAAACCATTATCGATCCCAAAGTTTAATCTTGATAATTCTGTGTAATGTCTAATAACATCTACTTCATAGACCTCCGGCAACTCAGCAGCTTTGCTTCGTTGCATTGATTCTGGTATAACATCGTTTAGAGATACTTGAGGCACATCACATTCTGGTAAAGAATAAGCAACACGTCCTGGTTTACTAAGTTCAAAAATCAATTTTTTTTCGGGTTTCATATGATTTCCTCCAGTTCACGGATGAATCCATCAATTTCATCTTTTGTTCTTCGTTCAGTAACAGCTAACAACATATGTCCTTTTAAATCAGGATAAGAAGATCCTAGATCAAATCCACCGATATAACCTTTTTCTATTAATTTAGAATTGACTGTATTTACGTCCGTTCCTTCAGGAAGTTTTACTACAAACTCATTAAAAAATGGGGCATCAAAGGCAAGTTTTCCAGACTCAGAGAATCGTTTTGCAGCATAATGAGATTTATTTATGTTTAACTGAGCTACTTCTTGCATTCCAGCTTTCCCCATTGTAGTCATATAAATAGATGCACATAAAGCAAGCAAAGCTTGGTTGGAACATATATTAGATGTTGCTTTTTCACGACGAATATGTTGCTCTCGCGCTTGCAAAGTTAATACAAATCCACGTTTCCCATCTGTATCTGTGGTTTGACCTACAACTCTACCAGGTATACGTCTCATTAATTTTTCAGTTACCGCGAAAAATCCACATGTTGGACCACCAAGTGCAGCAGGGATACCTAACGGTTGTGCATCACCAACTACAATATCTGCACCAAGTTTACCAGGAGATTCTAATAACCCAAGGGACATTGGATTCACACTAAGGGCAAGTAAAGCTTTTTTCTCATGCACTAAAGGTTCAATGCTTCTAACATCTTCAATACAACCAAAAAAGTTTGGAGATTGAATCAAAACAGCAGCAGTATCTTCATTAATTAATGTTTTAAGTTCATCAACATTTGTTACGCCATTTTTAAATCCAACTTCTGCGATTTCAAGTCCTAAACCATGTGCAGTTGTTTGTAATATTTCACGAGCTTCAGGATGAACTGTTTTGGAAACGACAATACGTTTACGTCTTGTGGCTCCACTAGCTAAGGCTGCCGCTTCAGCTAACGCGGTAGCGCCATCGTACATACTAGCATTTGCAACCTTCATATCTGTTAATTCACAAATATAGGATTGAAATTCAAAGATGGCCTGTAACTCACCCTGACTAATTTCAGGTTGATAAGGTGTATATGCCGTGTAAAATTCAGAACGAGAGATCATATGGTTAATGACAACTGGAATGTGATGATCATAGATACCTGCGCCTAAAAAGCAAGGATTTTGTTCAAAGTGTGCATTTCTTTCAGCTAATTCACTCATATGCTTTAATAAGTCAGGCTCACTTAACGCTTCTGACATCGGCATAGTTCCTTTATATTGAATAGATTCAGGTATATCTGAAAATAATTCTTCGACGGAATCCGCACCGATCGTAGCGAGCATGTCACTTTGATCTTGTTCTGTCATCGGTATATATCGATGCTTTTTCATAGTTATTCTCCTTCTTTCTTCACTTTTGGTCTTTTATAGAAAGGGGCTTTAATTACTTTGGCTTTTAATTTTTTACCTCTAATTTCCACCCATACCTCTGTATCTAATTTTGTGTAATCTATATCTAAGATAGCTAAACCAAGATTTCTTTTTAAAGTAGGGGATTGTGTACCTGTAGTTACATTTCCAATGTTTTTATCATCTACAAATACGGAATATCCATGACGAGGAATCCCTCTATCTATCATTTCAATGCCAACTAATTTTCTTGACACACCTTGTTGTTTTTGTTCTGTTAATGCTTTGCTTCCTATAAATTCACCTTTATCTAATTTAACGAAAAAACCTAGACTTGCTTCTAATGGTGTGATGTCTTTGGATAGTTCTTGACCATAAAGGGGTAACCTTGCTTCAAAACGGAGTGTATCACGTGCACCTAATCCAACAGGAGTGAGTTCTTCGGGTTCACATGAATTTAATAGACCTTCCCATACTTTCGATGCGTCTTCCGATGAGCAATAAATTTCAAAACCGTCTTCACCAGTGTACCCAGTTCGAGATAGTAGTACTTCTGCACCGCATACTTTCGCTTGTTGAATGAAGTGGAAAGGGGATAGGGAATGAATATCATCAGCAGTAACACGAGATAGGATTTTTTCAGCATTAGGTCCTTGAAGTGCTAATAATGCAGTTTGATCTGATTTATTCTCAATGGTTACGTTCCCTGTAATGTGTTTTTGTAACCATTCTAAATCTTTGTCAATATTCGAAGCATTAACAACTAACATGAATTCGTTTTCGCTGATTTTATATACTAACAAATCATCAACGACTCCACCATCGGGATAACACATTAATGTGTATTGAGCTTGATTCAAATTCAACTTTGTTACATCGTTTGTTGTCATATGCTGAATAAAATGCTCAGCGTCTTTACCTGTTACGATAAATTCACCCATATGAGAAACATCAAAAAGTCCAGCTTGGTTTCTGACAGCTTCATGTTCTTTTTGAATCCCGAAAAATTGAACAGGTAATTCCCAGCCTCCGAAATCAATACAACGTGCAGTTGGATACTTTTCATATAAGTTAAACAAAGGAGTTCTTTTTAATTCACTCATTTCTTCACCTCTTCTATAAGTTTGGAAACACGAAAAAAAGACAGACATAAGAAAAATTAGCTACGTTGGCTTCAATTACTGAAGCGTTTCATAGTTATATGATCCCCATGCTCTGTCCTTTGTACCTGAGAGTTGTCTTACACAAAAATATATGTAAAAGATTAATAAATAGTTTTGTATAAGTTTCCCCTTGGGTGATCCTTTCATCAAAACAGGATTCTCTCCAGAGGTGCGTCAAGTAAAGGTCCTTTTGCCTGAGAGATTCACCTGTGAAGGCTTACTCCTTCGGCGTTACCTATTATACTATGGTAATCTCTCCCGCTACCATCATCCGCTTGTTATATTATTGTTTTTGACATGTATATCAAAATTATATTCTTCGATAGGGAAAGGTGTCAATAATAATTTTTTAAACTAATTTTATTCTGAATATTGACATAGCCTTATAACCTGATTTATGCTGAGTTAGAAAACAAACTTTGATGCGGATGAAGACGAATATGAATGTCTGACGTGGATTAGAACCATACATAATGATGATAGTTCGATTTTAAAGTCAGTAAAATATTGATTGATCTTTGAACCGACTTAGAATAGAACTCACATATTTTAACAATAATAATGATTGAAGTGAGGCGTTGAAGATGAGTGAATTAAGAGAAAATTTAGCGTACAGCGAAGACCACGAATGGACATTATCAGTAGAAGGACAAGTTGTACGAATTGGAATTACTGATTATGCACAAGAACAGTTGGGAGATATTGTGTTTGTAGAGTTTCCTGAAGTTGGAGACAGTTTCTCCGAAGGTGATGTAATGGGGACTATTGAGTCAGTAAAAACGGTGTCTGAAATTTATTATCCCGTATCTGGTAAAGTTACAAAAATTAACGATATCTTAGAAGGCGAGCCAGAAAAAGTGAACGCAGAACCTTATGACGGTGGCTGGTTAGTTGAAGTTGAAGTTGAAGGTGATGTAAAAGAAGCATTGAGTAAACTACTTACTGCTGAAGGTTATCGTGCTGTGATTGAATAAGTTGAATTAAGCAAATATGTTTAAAGCACTAATCCAATGGGATAGTGCTTTTTTTTTGAGAAATTTCAAACCCATTTGCATTCAGAGTTTTTTTTAACTCTTCGAGGGAACTATATCGTAGGTCAATGGTTGATAACCGCTCTTCTACTTTTTTGTAATAGATTAATATTTCAATCTTTTGGAAATAATATTTCTATTATTTACGATTGATATTAAACACTAAGGCAGGTAAAAGAATTGGATTTTATTAAAGATTTTTTAATACTTTTATTACGTGTCGTCACCAGTTTCCCTTTACTTTTAATGATGGTACTTTATATGGGGAAAAGATCTGTCGGTGAAATTCCAGTTTTTGATTTTGTCATTATTATTACAATTGGTGCTGTAGTTGGAGCAGACATTGGAGATCTAAAAGTAGAGCACATATCAACAATAGTGGCAGTGCTTTTAATTGGTTTGTTACAGCGTATTGTGAATGCCTTAATGATTAAAAGTAGGAAATTTGGTAAATGGGTTACTTTTGAACCTACTGTAGTCATTCATAATGGAAATTTATTAAAAGAGAATTTGAAGAAGGAACGTTATTCTATTGATAATATTCTTCAAATGTTGCGAGAAAAAGATATATTTAATATTGAAGATGTTGAGATGGCGATATTAGAATCAAATGGTAAGTTGTCGGTGTACAAGAAACCATTGAAGTCAGCCGTCACTATAGAAGATCTTGGGCTAGATTTAAAACATAACAAATTTTCTTACCCCATTATATTAGATGGGATCATTTCTGAAAAAGTATTATCTTATATTCAAAAAGACATGAAGTGGTTGGAGACCCAGCTTCAAAATCAAAGTGTACGAATAGAAGATGTATTTTTTGCTTCTGTGAATGAGAACTCAGAAATTCATGTGTCTAAAAATTCACCCACTCAAATTCCTCCAATAGAACATTAAAGATTAAAGATCCCTACCATATGATAATCAAGAAGGTAGGGATCTTATTTTTTATATATGTTGAATATTTTAATTTAACTTTTTATGAAAAACTCCCTTCCCAAAAAAAAAATGCAGCATATGATAATATCAACATCTTTAGAAATGAGCATGAAATATGTAAGTTGAGTGAGAGGGGAACTTTATGGAAAAAACTACACAATTAAAACAAATCCTCACTTCAAAAGAGCTGGATTTTATTATGGAAGCTCATAACGGTTTATCAGCTACCATTGTACAAGAAACTGGGTTTAAAGGAATATGGGCAAGTGGTTTATCGATCTCAGCTTCGATGGGAGTTAGAGACAATAATGAGGCTTCTTGGACTCAAGTGTTGGAGATTTTAGAGTTTATGAGTGATGCTACATCTATTCCAATTCTATTTGATGGAGATACAGGTTTCGGTAATTTTAACAATGCAAGGCGACTAGTAAAAAAATTAGAACAACGTAAAATTGCAGGGGTATGTATAGAAGATAAATTGTTTCCAAAAACGAATTCATTTATTAATGCAGCAACTCAACCACTTGCAGACATTGATGAATTTTCCGGCAAAATTAAAGCAATGAAAGATGCTCAAACAGATGATGATTTCATTGTTGTAGCCAGAGTGGAAGCGTTTATCACAGGTTGGGGATTAGAAGAAGCATTGAAACGTGCAGAAGCTTATCGTCAAGCAGGAGCGGATGCGATACTTATTCATAGCAAAAGATCGGATTTTAAAGAGATTGAATCGTTTATGCAAGAATGGTCAGGCAGGTTGCCAATTGTGTTAGTCCCTACGAAATATTACACTACTCCTACTGAACTGTTTAAGGATGCAGGCGCTAATTTAGTGATTTGGGCGAATCACAATCTGAGAGCCTCCATTGATGCAATAAAAAATATTTCTGAAATGATTTATCGAGACGAAAGTATATACCGTGCAGAAAACCTGGTAGCTGCCCTCGAAGAGGTTTTTAGGCTGCAAAATTCAAATGAGCTCGATTTAGCGGAACGTAAATATCTCCCTAAAAAAAATATAACTGAAAAAAAATTATAGATAGTAATTTATATGAAATAAATTTTGTAAAAAGGTGGTGTTTACGCTGGGGAAAATAAGAAAACATAAATGGGCTAAATATCAGTTTATGATAAAAAATGAAGACTTGATTCCATATATGCCTGAAACATACTTAATGGATAAAGAGGTTTTTGGTGTATTTCTCAATAAATATGAAGATGTAATATTAAAACCATCCAAAGGGAGTAGAGGACGTGGAGTTATTTTAGTGTCTGCAGAAGGAAATAATCGGTATAAAATTCATAGTGAAGATCATATTGTTACAAAAAAGGGGAGAGAAAAAACCTATAAGTATTTGAAAGATAAAATCGATAATTATATTATTCAACAAAGTATCTTCAGACCTACCATTAATGATTGTCCTTTTGACTTTAGAGTGATTACGCAAAGGAAGAAAGATTCAAATAGATGGGTTGTTACTGGCAAGGTAGCAAAAGTTGCTGGGGAAGGCTTTATTGTTTCTAACATAACGAGGAGTAAAGGGCATGTTTTACCAGCCAGTGCAGCTATTCAGATGTCTACAATTAGTAATCTTCCATATAAATCACTACTTAGGAAAATAGATAGAGTAGCTTTAGCTTCAGCTCACCACTTAGTTAAATATTATAAGAAAAATCGTATTTTTGGATTAGATATAGCATTGGATCAGAATGGTCATGTATGGATTCTTGAAGCTAACTTAAAACCATTCACCTCACATTTTAAAATGCTTGAGGATAAAAGTATGTATCGAAGGATTAAGAGATATAAAAGTAGTTAATGTTGAGGTCGTAGTGCCCTACTAATCATAGTACGGGCTTTTCTTCAGTATTTAATTTAGTAACAGAAGGAAAGGTGAAGGGTTTGATTGATACAAAAGAGTTTGGAGATGAATTAAAAAAATTAAATTTTTTAAAGTATATTGGCGTCCCTTGTTCTTTCCTAAAAAGTTTAATAAATTATGCAATGAATGAATGTGAATACATTGCTGCAACAAATGAAGGGGAAGCAGTAGCGATAGCGTCAGGCATTTCAATAGGAGGTATTAAACCAGTTGTTCTTATGCAGAATTCCGGATTATCAAACGCTGTTTCTCCATTAACATCTCTAATATTTCCCTTTCGAATCCCATTTCTTGGTTTCGTGAGTTTACGAGGGGAGGAAGGGATTTCTGATGAACCACAACATGAATTAATGGGTCAGATAACGACAAAAATGCTTGATTTAATGCAGATCGAATGGCAATATTTATCCACCCATTTAGATGAAGCGATCCAGCAACTATACTATGCAAACCATTGTTTGGACAATAATCGTTGTTTTTTCTTCGTCGTAAGAAAAGATACGTTTTCAAAAGAAAAATTAAAAAAAGAGCAATTACTTACTCATGTTAATCATCTAAAATTAGACTGTCACTCAAACAATCAAGTTCCTTCTAGGTTTGAGTCTTTGAAAGTAATTAATGAATTAAAAGATCATCAGACCATTCAAATTGCTACAACAGGAAAAACCGGAAGAGAATTATATGAAATCGAAGATGCATACAATAATTTATATATGGTTGGTTCAATGGGATGTGTTAGCTCAATAGGGTTAGGTTTAGCTTTATCTCGACCTGACAACAACATCATTGTTCTTGATGGGGACGGTTCTTTACTAATGAGGATGGGGTGTTTAGCTTCGAATGGTTATAATCACCCATCAAATATGCTTCATATATTATTAGATAATCATGCTTATGAATCTACTGGAGCACAAAGTACAGTATCACATAATGTTGATTTTATAAATATTGCTGCTTCATGTGGATATGTAAATTCAATTTATGTACACAACTTAAACGAACTAAAAAAAGAAATAAATGTTTGGAAAGATAATAAAGGATTAACTTTTTTATATTTAAAAATTTCCAAAGAATCTAAAAGTAAGTTAGGACGTCCTTCGATTAAACCTTATGAGGTTAAAGAAAGGTTAATGCATTTTATGAGTAATTAGAGGTGAAGGATAAATGAATCGTATTAAGAGAAATATTTTATTAAATCCAGGTCCGGCAACTACAACAGATAGCGTTAAATTGGCACAAGTTGTACCAGATATTTGCCCTCGTGAAGTTGAATTTGGCCAGCTTATGAATTCTGTATCCACAGATTTAACTCAATTTGTTGCTGACACTGCTGAATATACTACTGTTTTATTTAGTGGATCTGGTACCTCTGCCGTAGAAGCTATTTTATGTTCTAGTGTGTCTCAAGAAGATACCCTTTTCATTATTAATAATGGTGCATATGGTGAACGGATGGTTAAAATTGCAAAAACGTATAAATTAAATTATGTAGAGTTTACTAGTTTGCCTTATGAACCGTTAGACTTAGAACTCTTAGAGCGAAGGATTCAAAATTGCTCAAATAAAATTAGCCATCTCGCAGTCGTGCATCATGAAACGACAACAGGTTTATTAAACAATGTGAAATTCATTGGTGACATTTGTAATAAATATGATATTGATCTCATCGTTGATGCGATGAGCACTTATGCAGCAATTCCTATTCAGATGGATGAAATGAATATATCTTATTTGGCTGCTAGCTCAAACAAAAATCTTCAAGGAATGGCTGGCATTTCGTTTGTTGTAGCTAAAGTAAGTAAATTAGAAAAGTTAGAAAATGCGGATATTCCGAGCTATTATTTGAATTTATATGAACAATATAAATATTTCTCCAAAAACAATCAAATGCGTTTTACACCACCAGTTCAAACGATGTATGCACTAAATCAGGCGATTATAGAATTAAAAGAAGAGGGCATTTCTGATCGATATGCTAGATACACCCGTTCATGGGATAGATTAATTAGAGGAATAAGCCGTCTAGGGTTATCATACTTAGTCCCAGAAGCTCACCATTCCAAAATCATTACTGCAATAAATGAACCAGATTATTCTGACTACAACTTCCAAAATATGCATCAATATTTCTACAAACATAATATCATGATTTATCCAGGCAAATTAAATGAATTTAAAACGTTTAGAATTGCCAATATTGGTGCAATTACTTATAAGGATATAGATATTTTTTTAGAATTGTTAGAACATTATCTCGCAAATATTTCTTTGATTAAATATGAACTCTGAAATGAAATTAAAACTTATGATTCTCATGGAAATCACTCAAAATTAGACTTATTACCATGTTAAGCAGTCCATACCATTTTAAATCACCTGCATAAAATAATGTATATGTATTTGGAGGTGATTACAATCTCAAAAGATAGATTTATTGCGAGTAAATGGGAGAAGACAGTTGTATTACAACAAAATCGTACATTAAGTAAATTTGTTCCTGAGACTGAAAAATTAAACTCTAAAAAACTTCAAAATATGCTAAATAAACATAAAATGGTATATGTTAAACCAGTTATAGGTACCGGTGGAGTTGGTATCATGAAAATAAATAAATTAACTAATATAGATGGAATACGATACAAACTCCAAAAAACTACAAATATACAAAGATTTGATACCTTTGATGAATTATACAAATCACTACAAAAACATATAAAGAATAAAGATTATATCATTCAAAAAGGAATAGCGTTGCTTAAATATAAAAAAAGATTAATGGATCTTCGCATTATGGTTCAGAAAAATTTAAATAATAAATGGGAAGTGACGGGATCTGCGGCAAGAATAGCTCCAAAAAATAAAATAGTCACAAATGTTAGCAGTGGGGGCATCACAGTTGATTTTAACACGATGTTGGAACATTTTTATGAAGATGAAACAGAGCAAAAGGAATTTTTGGAATATTTACATCAGTTGTGTTTAGAAATCGTTAAGCAATTACAGAAATATAATCCTAACCTAAAAGAAATTGGAGTGGATATCGGGCTCGATAAGAAAATGCACCCTTGGATATTAGAGGTAAATACAAAACCTGATCCACGTGTATTTTTTAGAGATAGTAAAACAATTGAAAAAGTTGTTCGATATGGAAGTGCGTATGGAAGACAGTATAATCTAAAGCCTAAGTTCAAACATGAAGAAAAGTACGCCAAAAAATTAGGTAAATTATGATTCTCACAACTTTTACAAAAGTTGTGTTTTTTTATAACTTAGGAATTTATAAAATTTCAAATTATAAGTTTCAAAAACTACCTCCAAATAAAACTCGATGATTGGCAAGTCTAGACGAAGGCAGAATCGTTAGTTGCCCTTATCGGCTACCTCCATGAGAGACTCCGATTGGAGTTTTTGTTCTTACTGAGGGAAGAATTTATTAAAATATGTTGCATATTTTCCCTAAAAAGTGCTATGATAATCTATATACATAAGTTTTCTAGGTAGGTGAGAAAATGTTCAATAGAGAATTAGTAAAGGGAAGCACTTCATTAGTTGTACTACAATTGTTAAACGAGAGGGATATGTATGGTTATGAACTAGCTAAAGAATTTGGACGCCGAAGCGAGCAGCTTTTGCAAGTAAAAGAAGGTACCTTATACCCTGCTTTGCATAAACTGGAGAAACAAGCATACATCGAATGTTATTGGCAGGAACAAGAAAAAGGACCAGCCCGTAAATATTACAGAATTACTGAAGAAGGCAAGGAAATGCTGCTCGAGAAAACTTCAGAATGGGAAAAGTTCGTCAATGTAATGAATAAAGTATTAAGTGAGACAAAACATGACTTATCATAAAGTAAAAAAGCTGTATTTAGAACAGCTGGGTAATGAACTTAAAAAACATACTGAGAAAGAAGAAATTCTTATTGATTATGAGCAACATATATCTGAACTTGTAAATGACTGCGATATTAAGATTCAAACAGAACAAGAGTGGATGTTTTACATTACAGAACGATTAGGAACACCTAAAGGAGTGGCTAGAATTTGGCGAGAAGAATTAGCTGTCTCCCAAAATCGAACGCTTATTTATTTTTTGTTAGTTAACTTATTGTTCTTTATCTTTGGTGGATTACTAACTGTATTACATTTTACACTAGGCTTGAAATGGTTTAGCGAAGTTTGGAGGTTTTTAATCTCAATTCCATCTTTATTAATGATTTTATATATGTTCTTTTGGGCGTTGTTAGGATATGAATTGGGTAAAAGTTTCGGTGCAAATGGGAAAAAATTATTAAAGAAAACGTTCGTTATTGCTATTATTCCAAATTTAACCCTTATGATATTAGTCTTATTTCAAATCATACCTCATGAATGGTTTCATCCTTTACTGACTAAAACATTTATTTTACTTTGTATCACATCTACGGTTTTTCTCTATCCCATAAGTTATATAGGTTTTTGTTGGGGGAAAAAGAAGTCGGTGTAATTTTTTTAAATTGCTACATAGAATATCTATATATTTTAATTTTCTTATAAATTGGAGGGAATGTGATGAGTTCACAACTGCAAAAGTCAGATTTGAAATTATTAGCTGCATGTTTTCTTTTAGCAGTATTATTCGAACAAAGTTTTTTTCATGGAACAGTAGGTATATCTTACATTATTTTTGTTGTAGCCTTTTATTGGTTATATTATTGGCGTTTTCGTAAGTTTCCTTTATCAAATCATCGATTGGGATTTTTACTTTTAATCTGCATTTGGTTATTAGCCTTAAGTTACTTGTTATATTCAAATCCCTTTTTCTATGCAATGAATGCGATTATCATTCCTTGTTTGATCATTATTCATATCGTGCTTATTTCGAGTCAAAGTAAAATTCAATGGTATCAATGGAGGTTTGTGTCACTAATTTTTAAGAGTATTGTTGAATCTTTTTCATACCTTAGTCAGTTTTTCAAAGCAAGGAAAACTTCAATATACTCTAAAGTGGAAAAAGGTCATATTCAGATATTTAAAAAAATAGTTCTGGGGCTTTTGATCTCATTCCCCGTGTTAGTCATCGTCATCAGCTTACTTTCATCTGCAGATCAAAAATTTAGTAGTTTAATCAGCAGCTTGCCTAATTTTATGATTGGTGTACCAGTTGGAGAATGGATTGGTAGGGCAATTATCATTATCATATATACATTCATCGTATTTGGGTTCATTGGTAGTTTAAGAAATTCTGATAAAGTAATTGAATCAAATACAGTTGAGTCAAAACTAGTTACATTAGATGGTATTATCATTGCTACATTTCTAATTTTGTTGGATGTTGTGTATTTATTGTTTGTATCTGTGCAGTTTCAATATTTTTTTAGTGACAGCCTTCATGCAGGATATACTTATTCAGAATATGCTCGTCGTGGATTTTTTGAATTATTGCTCGTGTCATTAATTAATTTATCCGTGTTAAGTGGGGTTTTAGCATTTACGAAGGTTGACTCTAAAAAGATGAAACGATTGATCCAAATATTATTAACAATACTTATCATTTCAAGTGGTATTATGCTTGTTTCCGCCTTTCTTCGCTTAAATTTGTATGAAGAATATTATGGTTATACATTTTTTAGAGTTCTTCCTCATTCATTTACGATCTTTCTGGGAATCGTTTTTACCTATACATTAACTAAAGTATGGATTGACAGATTGACACTTCGTCATTTTTATTTTATTTCTGCTTTAATTTATTACACATTTTTGAATGTCATGAATGTAGATCAATTCGTTGTGAATGAAAATATGAAGAGATATGAGGAAACAGGAGTTATGGATGTGCATTTCATGAGTCAGTCAGATCCTGGTATTATCGCATTAATTGAATTATATGAATCCAATCCTAAAGAGAAGGAATCAGAAATAAAAGAAATACTTCAAATTCGCCAAAGTGGATTATGGGATTATAAAATGCCTTGGCAATCATTCAATTTCACTAAATATGCGACAGTAGAACGTTTAAAGAACCTTAATTTAGAGTGATTTTTCACAAAAAATGGCTGATACCATGTTACGATAATAATTGCAAATAAGGGTGAAATGATGAATATTGAACTCAAATCAATCGAAAAAGAAAAGAAATTTATGTTAGATCAAATACTAATTTTCGATGAGCACATCATGAAAGGGACTATCATTCAATTCACACCACTTTCTGATAGTGAATCCATTTATAAATACCATGATTATTTTAGAAATCACTTTTTTGATGACAAAGCTATATGTAAAAATGAAATTATTCAACTTTTTGATCGCTTTAATGGAAAATGGGTAATTAAAATTGCAGTTTTAAAAACAAATAGCTCAAATATACCATTTTGGCGATCAATGATTTCTAGTTATACAGAGGGTGATTTTGAAGAATACTTTGAATTAGCTCAAGGCGGGGCTACTCAAGTTTACAAATTTAATAATGATAGTTATCGGTATTACATGAAACCATTATTAAAGATTTATGGGTATTAATTTTAATATTTAGCATTATCTATTAAATGTTATAATATGACAATAGTTTAAGTTAAGGGATTGATGATATGAGTGAAAAAGACAATTTATATACGTTAGAGGAATTCCATAAGAAATGCGCTGTTCGTTTATTTAATCAAGTATGGGATCTATTAGAAAAAGAATCCCGAACTACGATGGAAGATGATACTATGATACATGCTGCACATGCATCAAGATATCATTGGGGAATTATCGGTAAAGAAGAGAATTTAGCAAGAGGGGAGTGGCAAATTTCAAGAGTTTATTCCGTATTAAAAAAGTCTGAAAGAGCGATCTACCATGGTCAAAGATGTTTAGATATTTGCTTAGAAAATCAAATCGGAGATTGGGATCTTGTTTTTGCTTATGAAGCCATTGCTAGAGCATATAAAGTGAAAAATGATATTGAAAATACTAAAAAATATCTAAAACTAGCCAATGAAGCTGGGGAAAATATAAAAGATCCAAAGGACAGAGAAGTATTGATTAAAGATTTAAAAACTGTTTAAGATTATTTCAAATCGTAGGCGATGCGTATCGTAAATTAACCAAGCAATTACGAAAAAACTATAAACTCATTATTAACTAGAAAAAAGTATACAGACTGTGTAGAGAGCTGGGAATTTTACGCCCTCAGCGTAGTGGCGGTCATGATAGCTTATTTAAGCAATACCAACTTAAGTCATAGTTGGCTCTTGGTAAGACAATCATGCCCGTGGAGGCTCCATGTCAAGCAAGTTCATCTTACAGCTATAAAGTGAAAGGTCAAAAAAGAAAAGAAATAATAAGAATCCGTTAGAAAAAAGAGATTATGTCCAAAATACGGGAGTTAAATTCGGGTTATGCGGAAATCAAACATTTTGATTTAGTTGCAATAAAATCAGAAGGTTACAACGTTAAGAATTTTAAAAGATAAAAAAAGCCTAGTTTCTCTATATTTAAACGAGAAATTAGGTTTTCGTTATTCAAGAAAAGCGCTATATCGTTCAAGATTATATCTTATTAGTAAGTTCAAAGAAACTTTACCTTACATTCTTGAATTATTCACATGCTGAATCATTCATTGATTTCATAAATTAATATGTCAAATAGTTCATTGAGTTAACCAGTTATATTTCTGGCTGATTTCATTTTTGCATGGAAAGTGAGTAAAAATTCTATTTTATAATATTTATTTCTAAAGCTTCTATAAAAAGTCTTATAATGGTTTCTTTATATTGATTACTCTCAAGTAAAGATGAAATTCGTTCATCATTAAATCTTTCTTTTAAAAAAAAAGACGTTAACATATTCGAAAAAAATAATAAACTTAATGAGTCAGATTCAAAAGAAGATTTGATCTTTCCTTTTTGTTTCATGGTATCAAAATATTCCACTAATATTTCCCCATTCATATATTGATTTGGAAGATCAATTTTTTCTCTATAGATGAATTTAATAATCTGTTGATTTTTGTTAAGCTCTCGATCAACGATCGTCAAAACCTTTCTTAAGTCTTGCTCTAATTGATATACAGCTTCATTCTCAAGGTAATGTGTGATGAGTGGTAGAGGCGTCGTAATCATGGTATTGATACGTTCCAAAATATTTTCTTTCTTGCCAAAATGTCGATAAACGGTGAGTTCTTTCGTCCCCGCTTTTTCTGCGATTTCTTTTATCGTTGTTGCTTTATATCCATTCTCTGAAAATAATTCAAGAGAAGCATTGATTATTTTTTCTTTAGTAGATAATTTCTCCAAATTCTCTCACTCCTTATTGTCTTTCCAGTTATTTTTACAATGTCATTCACACTACTTATTGTTCTTAATATTTTAACATTAATGGATTTTATTAGTATATCGAGAAATTATTCCCGTATTTACAACGTCTAAAACTTTATATGTTTAACATTCATTTTAGACCATGGTTTAGACGAAAACAAGAAGTAATTGATAGAAAAATTAAGACATTAAGAATAAGGTGATCTCATAGAAACCTCTGCGAAAAACTACTATAATAATAGGTTCATCATTATCTTTTACATTTGATCAAAGCAATTATTTGAATAAAACCCGTACGCCAACCTACCTACTAACTATGAATAGTAATATGCGAATAAAAAGAACTATCAATTTCTAAATTAGTATTATATAATAGATATTAATATCTATCATTTTATTGAAGTTTTATAATGAAAACTGAAGGGGTTGATGCTTAACGCGTATAAAAAAATGATAGAAATAGATTTTCAAAAAAGAAAGGAGGAATTGAACTCTTCTCATTAACAATTAATTTTTATATTAATCGAATTAAATAAATATTAATGCTAGATAATTATCATTAAATAAAACTAATTCGAACTTATCAAGTCTTACAAAATTATGGTGATCAAATCTAATAATAATGATAGATATATATATCTCTAAATACATGTAATATAAAATACTTAAGTTTAGTTAACCGCATATTGTTAGCGCTTTCATTATTTATTATCTCTAATCGTATACTTAAAGGGAGGACATATTAAATGAATATACAGAAAAAGGGTTTATCACTATTTGGTTTGTTATTAGTGTTTACATTGGTGTTTACTTTGTTACTTTCAGTTGATGGTTTGAATGTAAACGCTGAAGAACCAGGAGTGTATCTTTACGAACATATGAAGGGGGTTTACCTCTATGAACATACAAATTATGGTGGGCAAGTGCTTAGATTTGGTCCAGGGAGCTACAATCTAGATGAAGGATTTGGGTTTGATGATAAGTTAAGTTCGTTAAGAATCGTTGGTAATTATGTAGTGGTACTTTATCAAGATGATTGGTCAGATAATACAGAACCTTTTTATGACGATGATCCTGATTTATCTGATAATTATGTTGGTAATGATAAAGTTTCTACGATAAGAGTTTTTGAACTTCCTGCTGATGGAGAGGGGGTTTACCTCTATGAACATACAAATTATGGTGGGCAAGTGCTTAGATTTGGTCCAGGGAGATACAATTTAGATGAAGAATTTGGGTTTGATGATAAGTTAAGTTCGTTAAGAATTGTTGGTAATTATAATGTTACTCTTTATCAAGACGATTGGTCAGATACGGATGAAAGATTTTATACTGATGATGCTAATTTGAAAAATAATAGGGTTGGTAATGATAAGGTTTCTACGATAACGGTTATAGAAGACAAGCGTGATTGGATGGAACAAGTATCTGACAATAATCCGTCATTTGAAGAGTTAAAGTTAATGGAAGTTTTATTGCCTGGTACCCATGATTCAGGGACAGCTACATTCGATGATGGTGAAGAATGGCATTTAGCTACAGATGTGAGTGATTATGATTTATCAGACTATGATGACTCTAATAGAAGACTGGTTGAAATGTTTGGAGAAAATGAAGTCGCAAACCTGGGACAAGCACAAGAATTAACCATTAAAGAGCAACTTTATGAGGGAGCTCGCTACGTTGATTTACGTGTAGGTCCTTTTATGTGGTGGGATCCAAATTGCCATGTAGTTGAAGATGATACTCCAGTAGACATTGAAACTCCAGTAGATGTTGAATGTGATCCAATTTTCAAACAGGATCCAACAGATTTACGTACCATGCATGGACTATATGGTGAAAAGGTAGACGATATATTAAATGGAGTGGAACATTTTGTAACACAAAATCCGAAAGAAATTATTATATTGGATTTTCAGCATTTTCATGAGATGACAGAAACCAGCTATGACCATCTTGTTGACCAACTTGAAAATAAATTTTCAAATCAATTAATCTCGTTAGATGAACTTCAAACGAATACATTAGAACAATTATGGTCTGAAGGTAAAAATGTCGTGGTTTTATTTGGAAAGGATAATCATGCAAACAAAATTAATCCGAGAGTGGCTATTTCTCAATATATTGATAATGAGAAGATCTTGTCAAGGATAAGTAGTATGGATAGTAAATGGCATGATACAGATGAACCCTCTGTTTTAAGAGAGGAGATGTATAGAGATCTTGATAATGCAAGTAGTGAAAAACTTTATGTTTCTCAATTAATTCTTACTCCGCAACAGGAAAATTTACAAAACCCTATTGTAATGAATTTAAATTGTTTTTTGAATGGAAACGGGAGCTGTCCAAGTTTACATTATGATTTCGCGGTACCAGCGAACAATGTAGTGACAGAAGAAGTTAATAACGGATTTTTGAATGATCCACGTACAAACATTATCATGTTAGACTATTTTAACGAAACGAACATAGTGGATGAAATTATTAAAGAGAATAAAAGAAATCTAAAACCAACGAATATTCAAACATCACTAACTGATAGTGGTCTTTTAATAAGTTGGGATAACCCTGATGTTCAAAGCTACTTTGGACCACTTTCTGATACTGATCATGGAGGTGATGGTTTACCCTATTATGTTGTCTATATTTATAAAGATGGGGAGTATATGGGGATTTCTGAAGTTTCAGGAGGTAGCACGTATACGGATATAAATTATAATGGGCAGCCTCATAATTATCAATTGCGATTGTATATAAAGGCGAGCTGGGAGAACATTTTATATGACTCTGGTTTGATTGATGTAGTAGACATGGATGAGATTCTTAAGCTGACTAATATACAAACGGAACTTACTAATAATGGCCTTCAATTAAGCTGGAACAATCTCGAATCAGCGATTAAGCACTATTTTGGTGATGAACTTGCTTCTAATGATCATGAAGACGGTTTTACACCCTATTATTTTATTGCTGCTTATAAAGATGGGGAGTATATGGGGATTTCTAAAGTTTCAGAAGGTACGTACACGGATATAAATTATGATGGGCAGCCTAATAATTATCAATTGCAATTGAATGTAAAGGCGAACTGGGACAACGAGTTATATCAATCTGATTTGATTGATGTAGTAGACATGGATAAGATTCTTCAGCTGACTAATATACAAACGGAACTTACTGATAATGGCCTTCAATTAAGCTGGAACAATCTCGAATCAGCGATTAAGCACTATTTTGGTGATGAACTTGCTTCTAATGATCATGAAGACGGTTTTACACCCTATTATTTTATTGCTGCTTATAAAGATGGGGAGTATATGGGGATTTCTAAAGTTTCAGAAGGTACGTATACGGATATAAATTATGATGGGCAGCCTCATAATTATCAATTGCAATTGAATGTAAAGGCGAACTGGGACAACGAGTTATATCAATCTGATTTGATTGATGTAGTAGACATGGATGAGATTCTTAAGCTTACTAATATAAAAACGGAACTTACTGAAAGTGGCCTTCAATTAAGCTGGAACAACCTCGAATCATCGATTAAGCACTATTTTGGTGATGAACTTGCTTCTAATGATCATGAAGACGGTTTTACACCCTATTATTTTATTGCTGCTTATAAAGATGGGGAGTATATGGGGATTTCTAAAGTTTCAGAAGGTACGTACACGGATATAAATTATGATGGGCAGCCTCATAATTATCAATTGCAATTGAATGTAAAGGCGAACTGGGACAACGAGTTATATCAATCTGATTTGATTGATGTAGTAGACATGGATGAGATTCTTAAGCTTACTAATATAAAAACGGAACTTACTGAAAGTGGCCTTCAATTAAGCTGGAACAACCTCGAATCATCGATTAAGCACTATTTTGGTGATGAACTTGCTTCTAATGATCATGAAGACGGTTTTACACCCTATTATTTTATTGCTGCTTATAAAGATGGGAAGTATATGGGGATTTCTAAAGTTTCAGAAGGTACGTACACGGATATAAATTATGATGGGCAGCCTCATAATTATCAATTGCAATTGAATGTAAAGGCGAACTGGGACAACGAGTTATATCAATCTAAGTTAATTGATGTCCTTACCCCTATCCAAAAATAAATGTCAATGATCTAATTATTTATTAGTATATTCGATAAAAGTATTTGAACTTACAGCTTGAGATTAAGAGTTTATCTTACTATATCTCTATATCTTTTGCGTTAAGACGCCCACCTCTATAGGTGGGATCTTTTAATCAGGTAGCTTCTTTTCTTCAAATGGGAGTAAGGACATAATTGATTCTTCGACTTGTGCCTATAAGTGTCCCGTTTCGTATAAATTTCACTCCAATATTGTCTGTTGAATCCGTTCAAGTAAGAGTAATTCTAGTGCTTGAAAATACAGATGCAGTTAAATTAGTAGGATCAGAAGGATTCACGGAATATATACGTTATTAATGTAATAATTACCATCTGCTGTGTTGGTAAGGCTTCCATTCGCTGTTTCATTAGAAGGAACCCAAGGGTTTGAGCTTGTTCGGTTTACTTCCGCAAATTCTGCTTTAATGTTAGGGTTGTTTCCACCGTAACCAACATTATCTAAAATAATTACGTTTACTCCTTTCACATCTATAAAAGTGTCTGCATAATTGTGGCCTGAAATTCCTGAACCCAAAAAAGTATTGTTCGAAACTAATGTGCCTGAAGTTCCTTCTTTTATATCAATCAATTCAGCAGTTACATTTGGTCCAATAATATTATTTTTTATTATGGTATTATCTACGTTTCTATCATAACCTGAGTTTCCTTTATTCACTTTCCAAACAGAGCGATCTGAGCCAACATAAATTCCTTCGCCGTACCCCATATCTTTGGGATCACCAGTTGCACCAGTATGTTCAACAATACTGTTTTCTATAGTAACGTTAGAACTGCCATCCCTTACATGAATTCCCTCTTGACCAACATAAGAAACAGTTACCCTATTAATATGAGTATTATTAGAGTTATCGAGTACAATTCCTTTTTGTCCATAAGTGATTTTGAGATCTTTAATAACCCAATAATCGCCAGTAATATAGAAGGTATATCCTCCAGTTGATAAATTTCCACCCTTTAACACTGCAGGTTTAGAAGGATCTTGACTTGTAATGGTGATCGGATTGGATGAGGTTCCATTTGCGTTAGAATAGTATCTATTGTTTGGTAATTCATAAGTTCCTGGTGCAATCATAATATTGTGACCTGGCTGGGCATTTAACATCGCAGACTGTATTTCCGCAGTCGTTTTTACATATATATTAACTGCTGCATACGTTTTTGGAATGGAATGTTGTAAGCCGTAAGTAGATAAAACAAAGATAATGGAAAAAATGAAAATCAACTTCCTTTTCAAACTAACCATAAAATCAAATCCTTTCTACTTTTTGTAATCGTTATCATAATTTGATTATATTTAATAATATGTTCAAATAGTATGGTTTTTTTGTTCTGGTGTAAAAAGTTCATAGAAGGGGCTCATACTGATATAATGGTTCTAAAAAGGTTATCGATATAGAAACCAGAAACTTATTTAAATGGAAGCATTACCAATCTGAAATCATTCTTCTTAACGTCCGATGGTACCTTCGTTACAGGTTTGAGTTTACGAGATTTTAGTGGAAATAATGAAGGAACGTGGTCTGTCTGTTTCTCACCCTCAACTGATGGAGTCTGTCCAAAATGAGAAAGAATTCATACATAAATTGTTCGGACTATCCTCTTAATCCATAAACTAGAAGGGAATAGGCATTCTATTTTTCTCGCAGACTATTTTTGCACCAGAACCGGTTAAAAGCCATGCGCTTTTTTAATAATTAATCTTTCGATTAAGCTATTTACTTTAGAAATCATCAATTCTTTTAATCATGAAAGAAGCACTTATAGAACAACCAATATTGTTTAAATTTCTAACTGGTAGTGTCACTATCGAATTACTAGTTGATGAAACTCTCAATTGTATGCGAATAGGAGCTTTCACTTTTACTAAATGCTGTCCACTTAGCTGACTGAAGTTTCCTGGCATCACATCACGTGTATTTATTGAGCCTGAAAAAAGTCTATTTTGTGCTGTAGTAAGATACGTCAATACGGGAATGGGAGAATCACTAACGAGAGTAATGATCCATTTCGTAAGGTATACTCCTGATAACTGTAATAAAAAGGTATTTTGATTTTCAGGATCGGGGAAAATAATATTTTTACAATTTTGAGGTTGTGTGGTAAACCGAACTATATTTTCAGTGAAAGATGGATTAAAAGGATCCTCATTGTCGGGAGAAGTAAGTGTTTGTTTAGTTTCAGAAACAGTATAACAATAGGCATCGATAAATGGACATCTCTTTTTACTTTTTCTATCCATATACATCTTCCTTTCATGATTGTTTTGAGTAATATAAGTATATACTTGTAAAAATATTTTGGATAGGGTTAACAGACTACGAACAAGAAAAATAGATTGGTATCCACATAATAACGAAAGGAGGTAGACCGTTTAATGATTTATTGATGGAACGCCGTATGCGATGAAAGTTGCTTGTACGGTGTGGAGTGGGGGAAAAGGCGGAGGTTACTTCAAAGTCTTACCTATCACTAACATGAAACCCAGCAGAAATTCTTTGAAGAAATCTTCTAACCACTAAATCTAGATCAAAAACAATAAGCAAAAAAAACCCCTTTAAGTAAATGGTAAAGCTGTCCACTTCTCTCTCTCCTTCCTAAAGGGGGATGTCTTCATTTCTTCTATCCAATTTGTTATAAATTCTTTAAACCCACTTTTTACCTTTGACAAATCGAGTTCCAGTAAAGGTAATAGGACCAACTAAATTAACATTTGGAAATGAACTATCTATATTAGCATGTCCTTCTATACTAGCAACGACCTGATAAATTATATTTTTTTCTAAAGTGGTAACGACATCGACATATTGTTGTGAAAATATTTGTCCAAAATCATCATTACCTTCGCGATCAACTTCTGTCACTGCCGAATAAATGGGAATATTATTTTTTAATATACTGTGAAATACAGTAATATCAAAAACATTGTCATTATTTACGTGAAAAATGCTATTCAACCATATGAGATCCCCTGGTTTTAAACAGTCAAAAGTAATTTGTGCAACCAAAGTAGGATTATCAGGTTCGTCTGAAATTCCTCCTTCATTAGTAGGAGAATTCGTAGGAATATCGAATTGAAATTCTGATACATCTATTTTTTTAAAGAACACGTTATTTTTCACCTGCTTTCTTATTTAATTGATCTATATTATTCAAAAGATACTAATTTTGTATAGGCATAATATGACCTAGATTAAAAAACAATGAATTATGGATTATTTTTGATTCAATATTAAATAAGAAAATATTAATAATTTAAATAACTATCGAAAACTATATTCAAAAGGATAGTATTTAAAACATAAACATGTTGAGTTTATTGGAGAAGACTGGTTTAATAAAGGAGATTGTAAAGTGACATTATTACTCTCCATACAGAAAATTGATGAGCTTCAGCTAAGCTTTTCAAAAATACAAAGATCATCAATATTACAAAAGAATAAAAAATAATCACCAAAAATATAGCTAAGATATCAAGAGAGAGAAATCTAATTATTTGATCCATCTCTAATATCAAATATAAGTAGATTAAGGGGATACTGTAATAGCCGACCACATAACGAATCTCTTTTGTTTTACCTTTCCCACCAAAAATATATCCTACCATCTTAAAAGCAGTGGTACTAAATAGTAAGTGAGTGGCACAGCAATAAATGGGTAGATAAATTTTGGTAATAATTTATAGCATTATTTTCAAATTGTTGGGTTGAAAAAATAAAACTAAAATTTTAACTGAAGAGATTGGGGGTTATAGATCAATAATAAATTATTTCTTGGAAAAAGTTATATAAACAAGGTACATAGTAATTCCAATAATTAAGATTAAGAAAAAAACATCGCCATATATTGAGTCGATATATTTCCATATACCAAAATAACTAAATAATATATGAAGAAGTGTTAATGAACTAAACGCTATTAATGCATGAAGAATTGTTTTTATAATGTTGAATTTAGTATCAAAAAGCGTAAAGACACCAATTAAAATACTAAAAATAGCAATATCTAATAATTTCGAAATATCCATTATGACCTCACAAAAAATTTTATTGTTAATTATATCACATCAGGTTTTTAAACAATTGTTTTCTTGGTTGTTTAAAGATAAAACTAGGATTTTATCGGAAAAAGGGAGATGATTTTGTGTGGGAAATTAATAGACCATTAACAGATTAACAAGCTCATATAAATGAAGAAGAATGGCTAAAAAAATTTTTAAACATCAGTGCAGAGAATGTGAAGAATGGATTAGTTTGAATAAAAATTGTTGCGATAAATGTAAATATAATCAGAGTTTTATTGAAAGCAAATTGAAGAGAGATGAGAAAAGACCCCAAATATAAGCGGTCTAAATTAAAATATTATTGGATTAAGTCAATTAGCTGTTTAGTCATTGGGATATTAAGAAATAAAAAACTTAGCGAAAAGAGAAATCTTGTTTTTGCAGGATTTGGAGTCGCTATTATAAGCGGTATCATTGTTAATATAATGTTTTTATAGTAAGTGAAAAATCCGATTGAATTGCAATAAAAAAGAATGACAATAGTTCTATTTTTAATCCGATTTTCCTCTAGGAGAAGTGCCTTTCATTATGATTCGGAACAAAATAATATTGTTTTCGTTTTCAACTTGGAACTTTATTTGAGACTAGATAATTTGAAACTCATTTATATTGATTTTATTCAACAATCTGGCGAATTACCAATATAGAATCCATTTTGATCAATCTTTCTTTCAAAATGGATTCTATTTGTTTGTCATAGAATATAAGTTTGTATCAAACTTTATTTAATCTACACTATATGAAGATATTCAATATAATCTACTGCTTCATTCAATGCATCTAATGGATACAATTCATTATCCAGTTTAAATCCAAATTTTAATACTGCTAGTTTATTATTTTTAGTCTTCAGAAAATCATATCTTATATATTTATTCAAATTCAATATTATATTCTAATGTATCAAAGCTTAATATTTTCCACTTTCCATTACTTGCTTTTTTAAAAGTAACCAACTCTTCGTAACTTTCATAATCAACTTCTTCTGTTTCTAAATAGATTGATTTCGTACTATAAGCTACATATAGACCTGCCTCATCTCCATCAGCATATACGACATATGCTTCTTCCAAATCAACAGTTGTGTAATCAAACTCAGCAAATAGGAATTCTTTAAAGAAAACTTCTAACCACTCAGAATCAGATAGTGCTGCACTATCTTCATGTAAAGTCGATTTTAATTTAGAATAACTTTCTTCCTTAAACGCATCTAAGTGTTTTTCAAAAGTAGCAATGATTTCTTTTTCATCTTTTTCAGAAATATCTATGTCTGAATTTTTCAGTTCATCTAAATTAATATAATCAAATGATGTAAATTCAAGGTCATTAATAAGCCATTTGTCGTTCTTATGTCTTGCTAATGAATATACTATTTCATACTTATAGTCCAAAGAAAACGGTCCATCAATTCTTTCATATGTTTCCTCAACATACACATAGGCTTCATTATCCTCAATACTCAAAATTTCTAAATCTTTAACCTCAATTTGATTATGAGTATGCTCAAATTCATTTTTAAATGAATCTTCTACCCATTCTTCTTTTATTTGTTTTTCAAACAAGCTTAAAATTTCTAAATCTTTATCATTATAATATGCCTCATATTGATCAAACAATTCCAGTATCAATTCTTCATCATTTACCTTTGTTTCAGGGCTTGTAATAGATATCGTTTTACTTGCACCATCCCATTGTACATTAGCTCCAGTTGATTCCCCTACAAATCGTAAAGGAACAAAAGTACGATTATTTACTAATTGTGGTACAACTAACATCTCTAGAGATTCTCCGTTTACTTTTGCTAGATTGCTATTCAATGTTAACTCTACCGTTAATTCTTCATTTACACCTGTTATAGTCTTCGTTTCCTGATCCCACTTTACATTTAACCCTAAATCATTAAACAACGCTCTAAATGGAACTAGTGTTGTATTATTATCAATAAAAGGTTCATCTTCAAATTGTAATTGCACTCCATTAATCCACACTTCTATCTCTATTTCTTCAGACGCTATTGCTGTCATAGAAAATAAAAAAGACAACAAAAATAAGATTGAAAATACGGTTCTTTTTTTCAAGTTTAACTCCTCCTGCTATTATGTTGTATATGTAATATAGAAAACAATTATATAAAAATTTTACGAGGTCTGACCACAAGTAAATAATGTATGTTATATTTTGTCTAATAAATGAGTGATAATATGGAAATAAAAATTGAAATTTCCGAAAATAATGAAAATAACCGTCTAGTTTCTGTAATACAGCTTGGTCTAATAACTGCATTACAAAAAGATATAATTAGTATTGAAGAGGCCGAAGGATATTTATTTAATCCTTTTACTGTTGAAAAACTAGAAAAGTATGTATTTAGTATGGAAGTAATTGCAATTATAAGGGAGGGCTGTGAATTAGAAGATATACAGAGTCTGTTAAGTAGTTTATAATTATGCTAACTTAAAGTACAGTTGTTCCTTATGTCACATTGGATTATTAGTTCCATAGTGGCATATTTTAGTTTCCTAGGATTAGGGATAATGTAATTATTACTACTTTATTCAATTTAGTTATGTCTAAAATATGTGAAGCTTGGAAAGATTGTAGAAAGCTTGTATTAATAAGAGACAATTTCCTAAATTAAAAACACGATTTATTCGTGGCAATGGTTTAGTTTCAACAGAAGATGCTTATGCCAGTCCATATTATTATCTTAGTAATGGTCATGGAGATGTAGTAGGATTAAGAGCTCTCATTAAGCCTAATTTCTCGTTTGAAATATTGAGGAATTAGGCTTTTTCCCTAGTGATAAAACTATAATTTCTTCTTTTTAATGACAGCCATCGTACATCTTGAAATACATACTAAATTATCTTCTTCATCAACAATTTTTATATCCCATACCATTGTTGTTTTTCCACGATGATAGGTTGTACCAATTGCTTTTACTTTTCCGCTTCTTACTGCTTTAATATGATTTGCATTAATTTCTAAACCTACTACATTTTCATTTTCTTGATCAATTAAAAAAAATGTACCGATGCTTGCAACCGTTTCTGCTAAAGCGACAGATGCACCTCCGTGTAATATTCCAAATGGTTGATGAGTTCTCTCATCAACAGGCATCGTTCCAACGATTCTTTCTTCTGAGATTTCAATAATTTCAATCCCAAGATTAGATACTAACGTATTCTCAAAGCTTAAAGAGTCTGCCATTGGTTAATTCCTCCCTTTAATTCATCTTTAACTATAGTTTACATCATTTTCCTTGTTTGTGTTTAGGAAGATTTCTTTTTTTCATTGACTTAATTACAAACTCAGAGTAAAATTTAATTACAGACCGACGGTCGGTTTGTGAGGGGGTGTTTAAGGTGGACTTAAAACAAAAAATAATAAGCGCCGCATATAAGTTATTCGCTGAAAAAGGTGTTGAAAAGACAACTGTTGCTGAGATCATTGAATTAGCTGGGAGTTCAAAAGGCGGATTTTATCACCACTTCAAATCAAAAGATGAAATTCTTGAAGCGATTACTATGAATTATATAAACGATTTAGTAATGGAATATGAACGAATTCTACAAGATCAAGAGCTTACAGTAATTGAATTGTTAAATCTTGTCTTCTTGAAAATAAGTGAATATAAGATCGATCAAATCGAAGAATGGCCAAAAATGAAAATTTTGTTTTCCTTTAGTGGGAACCACGTTATTTTAAGAAAATTAGCAGAGCAATTTGAACTCATCAACACTGATTGTTATTTAAAACTATTTAGGAAGGGAAATGAAGAGGGGATATTTGAGATCGAGCACCCAGAGTTTTTAGCTAGTTTATGGACGAGAGAAGTTATGATGGTTTTTAACAAGTCAAGGGACGTGGTTTATACAGAAGAATCTGAAGCATTACACAATTTTGAAAATTTATTGCATTTTACTGAAAACTTATTGAATCAAACATTAGGGCTTACAAGCCATCAGATTAAAATAAAAGAGGCAGCTCTTGCTTATGTTCAAAGTGCCAGAAATGAACAGAAGAGGGGAGAGGGGAGAGGTAAAATAAGATGAAATGGTTTAATGAAATTGAAGAAGGAGATTTTAACTTAGTTGGAGGGAAAGGGTACAACTTAAGTAAGATGTATAATTTCGGTTTAAAGATCCCTAATGGATTTGTTATTACTTCTGAAACTTATGAACATTACGTAAACAGTATTGGCTTAAAAGAAAAGATAAATGATATTGTTAACAGCAGTCAACCTTCTTTTGAGAAATCAGAAGCCATAAAGAATTTTTTTGCTGAACAATTTATTGAAAATGAGTTAAAAGAACAAATAAGCATGAATTTGAAAAAGATTTCTAGCGGTGTTGTGGCTGTTAGGAGCAGTTCAACAGTAGAAGATTTACCTGGTATGAGTTTTGCAGGGCAATACAACAGTTACTTAAATGTAACAAACAAAGATATCATTGAAAAAATCATTTTATGTTGGCAATCTTTATGGAACGAAAGAGCGATTGAATATAGAATGAAAAATAACATCACTTCTGATTTTTCTCATGCAGTTGTAATTCAAGAAATGGTTAATGCCAAATTATCTGGCATTATTTTTACTTCAAATCCTTTAACTGGGGTAAGAAATGAATTACTCATCAACTCATCTTATGGGTTAGGAGAAGCGATTGTCAGTGGAGAAGTCAATCCTGATCAATATACTGTGGATAAAAAGAGTGGTGAGGTTATTAAGCAAGAGATTGCTTCAAAAGAAATTTTGAGTAAGTATGCTGAAGGCGGAATTCAAAATGTCCCTGTAGAAATCAATAAAACGAAAGTAAGCTCTTTAGAAGACTATCATATTCAAAAAATTGTAAATGAAGCAGAGAAAATTCAAAACTATTTTGCCAAACCTCAAGATATTGAATTTGCAATCAACGATTCAAATGAATTTTTTATCGTTCAATCAAGAGACATTACTTCATTATTCCCTATAGAGCATTTTGAACAGGACGGCAAAATAAGAGCCTATTTATGTGTGAATACAGTCATGTTAGGTATGAAGGAACCTTTTACACCTCTAGGTTTTGATATGTTTAGTCACACATTGCCAGCAATCATTAACATTATGAGTAGTCGTAAAAAACCAATAGATCAGGAATTTGTTAAAAATGCTGATGGACGTATTTTTGCAGAAATTACTTATTTATTATCTAAAAAATGGATTGGAAAACAATTTAGCAAGGCTTTTTCTGGAAATGACTTACCGTTTGAAGAGACTATGAATCGTTTGATCAAACAGCACGGGAAACAGTTTGTAAGTCAAGGGATTAAATTTAAAATCCCATGGGGAGTTTTTAAATATGCTCTAACAAGCGTTAAAAATTTACGTGAAGCTAAAAAAGTTCCAGTTACTAATCGTTATGAACATATGAAAGCTATAGGGGAAGCAGTTATTCAAGAACATAGAATAAAAGCAATGAACCTCAAAAAACTTGAGGAAAAACTTGAATTTTTAAAAACGGTTATGGTTGAAGCCTTTATTTTATCTGTATCAAAGCAGGCGTGGTATTGTACAGAATATATGAACCTGACAAAAATTGAAAAGAAGTTAAAAAAAATGTACGGTAATCGATTTGATGTCACACCTCTAACCAAATCATTTCCGGGTTGTATTTCAGTTGAACTAGGTATGTCACTAAATAAACTTGCCAAATACTTTGGTGAACAGCAGATTGAACCAACTAATCATCATCCAAAAGTTAAGGATTTATTAAATAAATTTGGACACAGAAGTACGCTAGAGCTGGATTTTGGTGTGAAAAGATGGTCAGAAGATCCTGAATATATAATCAATCTAATTAAATCTTATATGGTAGATCAGATGTATGAACGAAACATAGCAGAAATCGAAGAAAATGCTAAGAAAGCCGATTTATTAATTGAGGAAATCTATCAAACGATAAAAGTAGATAAAGGTGAAAGAAAAGCGAATATGATGAGAACATTGATGATTAACTATCGTACCGCTGCTGGAATGAGAGAATATCCTAAATTTGATATCATAAGAATGATGACAATTGCTAGGGGAGTTATGCTCAATGTTGGGGAAGAATTCCAAAAGGATGGGCTGCTAGAAGAACCTCAAGATATTTTCTATTTAAGAGTAAACGACATCAAGCAGAAGCAAAATTTGAAACAAATCGTGATCGAAAATAAGGAAACCTATCATAAGCAATTATCTAGAACAAACATTCCAAGAATTGTTTTAAATACTGGGGAAACATATTATTCAGCTCTAAAATTTGATCCAAATAGTAAAGTATTACAAGGGATGCCTTTATCAGCAGGTATTTATGAAGGCAAGGTCAGAGTTGTATTTGATCCTAAGAATTCTAAATTAATAGAAGGTGAAATTTTAGTAACTGAAAGTACGAACCCTGCTTGGACCCCATTATTTATAACAGCAAAAGGATTAATCATGGAATACGGTGGTCCTGTGAGTCATGGTGGAATCGTAGCAAGAGAATATGGTATACCTGCCGTAGTAGGAATTCCATCAGCAACGAATATATTGAAAGATGGACAATTGGTAAGAGTAAATGGAGAGACAGGTACGGTTGAATTATTGGAATGAATAGCCAATTGGGGAAAATCAAAGACACTCCCTTATAGAAAGTGTCTAAATCTATCATTTTACCCAGAAAAAAAGCTCACCTACGTTCTATACGATCTTTACGAAGAACTTCAGGATTTACTGGGACATCAACAGGAGTTAATTCACTATTAAGGACAGTGAAACCTGGTTGAGGAGTTCCTGTTTGATCTGTACCAAAAACGGTTGTAAGGCAATTTATGCTGTCAACTTCGATTCTAACTTCGTAGTGATTTGGAGCAATTCTGGTAAAAACTTCCTCAAACCCCAATGGTGGGATATTGAATTCGTCATCAGATAAAACTTTGGGCTCTCCATTCCACTGAAATACTACAATTCTTATATTACATGATCTTCTAGGGTCAAGGTTTGCAACTGTAGCATGTGCATAAAAAACCGTTGCAGCAGGAATTTGTATACCAGTAGACTTGACCAAAACATCTTCACGTTGAATCACTTAAACACCTCCTCCCAATTTATTGTACGCTAGCGGTGGGAGTTACGTGAGCGGTGCAGAAGTACATTTTTCCACAATGAAACGCATTTTTATTGGGCAGCCTTGTTCATGATTGCTATAATTATCATATTCTTGGGTTTATATCGTATCCATATTAATTATTGCAAATGTCTGATGATCCTCCCACTTCCCATTAATTCTTACATTTTTTTTTGCAATCCCTTCTTTATGGAATCCTGCTTTTTCTAATACTTTGATTGACCCTATGTTATGCGGCATAACCCCCGCCTCAATTCTATGTAGATTCAGCTCCTTAAAAGCATAGTTTACAGCAAGTTTCACTGTTTCTGTCATATAGCCTTTTCCATTTTGTTGTTTGTCTAAACAATAACCTAACCAGCAACTTTGCAAATCACTTCTCACTACTTCTGTTAAAGCGACATTCCCAATTAATTCTTTACTTTCTATTAAAAAAATGCCAAACGAATAGCCTGCATCTTCCTTTGCAAACAAAATACTTTTTTTAATCCTTTCTAATTGCCCATCTAGTGTATAAAACTTCTCATCTCTTAAAGGCGTATAAAGCTGAAAGAACGATCTGTTGTTTAATTCCAGGGTTAATAAATCCTCAGCATGAGAAGTTTCTAATAATTTTATAAATATATTTGGTTTATTTAACATATTTCCCACCTAATTTTGTAGTTTTAATGGTCCTCAGCTTTATCGTTAACAAGAAAAATATAAGATTTTTTGATCTGTATTTTCTGTTATGTCAATCACTTTGATTTTAATGCAATTTCAAAATATAAACAAGAATATGGTATAGTAAGTCTATTGTTTCAATACAAAAATTGTGGAGAGATGTTAAATGAAAACTTTAGTGCTTGCAGAAAAACCTTCTGTAGGGAGAGATATAGCAAGAGTGTTGAATTGTCATAAAAAAGGAAATGGATTTATTGAAGGATCAAATTACATTGTGACATGGGCATTAGGTCACTTAGTTACTTTAGCCGATCCGGAATCTTATGATAATAAATATAAAACGTGGCGTATGGATGATTTACCGATGCTGCCAGAAAAATTAAAGCTAGTTGTAATTAGAAAAACGTCAAAGCAGTTTCAATCTGTAAAACAACAAATGAGCAGAAAAGATGTAAAAGACATCGTAATAGCAACGGATGCGGGAAGAGAAGGGGAGTTGGTTGCTAGATGGATCATCGAAAAAACACACATAAGAAAACCGGTACAAAGACTCTGGATTTCTTCCGTTACAGATAAAGCGATTAAAGAAGGGTTTCGCAATCTGAAACCAGGAAAACAATATGAAAATTTATATGCTTCTGCAGTTGCTCGATCTGAAGCAGATTGGGTTGTGGGTATTAATGGTACCCGTGCTTTAACCTGTAAATTTAATGCTCAATTATCTTGTGGGAGAGTACAAACCCCTACTTTAGCCATGATTGCAAAACGTGAAGAAGAGATTAGATCTTTCCGCCCTAAATCTTTTTATGGTTTGTCTGCATTAGTTAAATCTTCAGTTAAGTTTACTTGGCAAGATGATAAATCAAAAAATACTCGGTCCTTTGATGAAACCCATATAGATCGCTTGTTATCTAGTTTAGGGAATCAATCTTTAATCGTACAAGAGGTAAAAAAGACACCTAAGAAAAGCTTTGCTCCTGCATTATATGATTTAACAGAATTACAAAGAGACGCAAACCGCATGTTTGGTTACTCTGCAAAAGAGACGTTATCTATTATGCAGCGTTTATATGAGACGCATAAATATTTAACCTACCCAAGAACCGATTCAAGATATCTTTCATCAGACATCGTTGATACATTAAAAGATCGTATTCGTGCATGTTCCATATCTCCGTATAGAGATATGGCTGCTAAACTACTACAAACAAATATTAAACCTAACAAATCTTTTGTTGATAATAGCAAGGTATCTGATCATCATGCGATTATCCCAACAGAGGAAAAAGTAAACTTAAGAGATTTAAACGATAAAGAGATGAAAATATATGATTTAGTTGTCAAAAGGTTTCTAGCTGTCTTAAGTCCTCCTATGGAGTATGAACAAACTGTAGTACGCGCTACAATAGGGGAAGCAATTTTTACTGCAAGAGGGAAAAGGGTGCTTTCACTAGGTTGGAAAGAGGTATATGGGAAGTCTTATAATGACGAATTAGATAGTGAAGGAAAATACGAGCAGGACAAAGATCAGACTTTACCAGTGTTTCAAAAAGGGGAAAAACTGAACGTACCTCAATTGAAAAAAACACAAGGAGAAACGAAACCGCCTGAACATTTCACAGAAGGCACATTGCTTTCTGCAATGGAAAACCCACAGAAATATATGAATATTGAAAAAGAAAACTCCTCTTTAGCTCGTACTTTAGGAGAAACAGGTGGGCTTGGAACGGTTGCTACAAGAGCAGATATTATTGAAAAGATATTAAGTACATTTTTGATTGAAAAAAGAGGAAAGTATCTCCATATTACATCTAAAGGGAAACAGTTATTAGATTTAGTTCCTGATGATCTCAAATCACCTGCATTAACAGCACAATGGGAGCAGAAACTAATGGCCATTTCCAAAGGAAAATTAGCAAAGCAAACATTTGTACAAGATATGAGAAATTATGCTAAGAAAGTTGTCTCAGAAATAAAACAAAGTGAACAAAAATTTAAACATGACAACATGACCACAACTCGATGTCCAGATTGCGGAAAACCAATGTTAGCAGTAAACGGGAAAAAGGGAAAGATGCTTGTCTGTCAGGATCGTGATTGTGGACACCGTAAAAATATAGCTAGAACTACAAATGCACGTTGTCCTCAATGTAAGAAAAAAATGGAATTAAGAGGAGAGGGAGAAGGTCAAATTTTTGTTTGTAGTTGTAGTTACAGAGAAAAATTATCCTCCTTCCAGAAACGAAAGGAAAAAGAACAGCATAACAAAGCATCCAAAAGAGATGTATCTCAGTATATGAAAAAACAAAATAAAAAAGATGAAGAGCCAATAAATACAGCGCTTGCTGATGCATTGGCAAAGCTGAAATTAAAGTAAATATTTAGAATTAACTATAATTATTTTGAAAGGTGTAAAAAATGAAAGAGAATAAACGTAACGATTGGGGAACAATCAGAAAAAAAGGGAAGATAAAATATATTTGGAAACATGGCATATTAACGTACGGAATTCCTGTAGGTATTCTTATCGTAGTTTATAATATGAGTAAGGATGTAGGTTTTTTAAATATTTTCACATTACAAAATATGATAGCTGGTGTGATTGCAGTTCTATTGAACGGTTTGATGATCGGATTATTATATGGTTTAATTATGTGGGCATTTTATGAAAGAAAATGGAGAAAAGAAAACAAAAATGTGAAATAAAAAAGATAACTATATAATAAACAGCTTTCTCTTAAAATAGACAGTTATGTTAAGGCTAATATTTGATTTAGGAATATTAGTCTTAATTGAGTTTAATAAAAGAATTCAAGGGTTAGTCTCATTTTCCAAAATAGATAAGTTTTTAAACGCATCCTCATTGCTTTCACCACAAATTTCCCTCGATGCTTTAAGTGATGCACATACCTCAGGACGTTCTGGTTTACCAAATAGTTTACATTTATTATCGTGTGTTAGTTGAACACAACGTATTCCAGCAGGTTTTCCTTCTGGCATACCTGGTATAGGGGAGGAGATGGATATGACGATACAACATGCTGCACAACCCATTCTACAATCCATGATTTCACCTCATTTTTTAAGAAAATAGTATCATACCATATTTATATATACAAATGTGAGAATAGTTTGATTTACAAATTTTAGGTGCTTTATATAGTTGGTTATGATACCATTATAGTATCGTACATCTATATTTAATATATTTTACTAAATTTTAGTATAAATCTAGTATTATTCTTTCTTCTCGCATCTTCTGCAAATCGAATATTCCAACTTGAAGAGTTGGAATATCAACTTGTTTACTTTCTCCAATTACAACTATAACTATTTCGAAAATCAACCAATTTCTTATCTCTTAGTTCCTTCAAATTTATATTCTTTTTAATTTCTCTATAAAGATTAACTTTAGAAACAAAGTGCAAGAACTAGCCACAATGATTGCTACTAGTAATATTTCAAAGTATATTTTAATTCTTAGCAGAGAGGTGTTTGTTATGTCTACTTTAAAATGGGGATTAATAGACAGCATAGGACATTTTAATCTTGGAAAGTCTGGAGCTAAACCTAAATTTTTCTGCGGAAGAGAGGCTTTATATTTTGAAGAATTGCATACTAGCCCTGTATTACTTAGTGATGATATTAACATGGACAGCTATCGGTTGGAAGCGGAAGTTGCATTTCCAGAATCAACTGGATTTGCAGGACTTGTATTTGGTGCACGTGATTCAAAAAACTTTGAGCTGGTTTACATTACACCTGAAAGTGATACAACAATGGGGGAAATTCAATATGATCCAATTATGAAAGGATCGAGTACATGGCAAATATATCATGGTTCTTCATATCAAGCCGCTGCATTTGTACCGGTTGGAAAATGGGTAAAACTTAGCTTGGAGGTTCAATCAAATAGTGCTTCTGTTTATGTAGGTGATTCAACTTCTCCACAGCTCATAATACGTAAACTTCAGTTAGGAAACTCTGCAGGTAAAATTGGAATTTGGGGGAATTTACCTTGTTATATAAGCTGCTTTTCAGTAAAGGAAATTAACCCTACTAAATCAATAAATGCTCCATTACAATCTGACTTACAAAAACTAGCATACGATACCTATATTACCGAGTGGATGATATCAAAGCCTTATTTATATCAAAATCCACCTCATATACATAAAGATTGGATAAAAGCAACTGTTGAAGAAAATGGAATACTTAATTTAAATAGATTATATACCTTAACTGAAAAAGGCACTGCTGTGCAATTGCAATGTATTTTTTCCTTATCCGAGAATGTAGATACAAATTTACTTCTAGGTTATAGTGATAAGATAAGATTGTGGATTAACAATGTCGAAGTACATCAAGGAGAATGTTTATGGAATCCTCCTGTGAGTGATGGGAGAATTCGATCTGATCATGTTACCATACCCGTTCGGTGGCGCAAAGGGGTTAATACAATTCATGCAGAAATCATCAATTATGAATGCATGTTTGGTTGGGGGTTAAGTATAAAAACGGGGATTTATAAACTATGGTGATGACCTAAATAGACAGACAAGGAGAAGAACCTAAGTATGAATGCAGAAAATAATTTAATAAATATAGTAAGCCCAGACAAAGGAATGAACTATTGTTTTAATGTAACACGCTATTCTCAGCGTTTCGAAATTGATGAGTGGCCAGAGGGCACTCTTATTGAAGGAAAGGGTTCAGATTATTGGGGAAAAAGATGTTGTGGACTGGCATGTCTTCGAATGATGATATCTCATTTTAGTGGAAAAGCTCCTTCTCAATATGAATTACTTAAAAAAGGGTTAAACCAAAATGCCTATTGTTCTAAAGGGTGGATTCATAAAGGACTTGCTGAACTAGGAGCTGAATACGGATTAGAAGGTACGCCAATTTATATAAAAAATCGTCAACAACTTCAAGCCACCCTTGAAAAAAGTGGTCCTATCATTGTTTCAATCACTGAATCTTTTCCTGAAGATGGACGAAAGGGTGGTCACCTTGTTGTTGTATGCGGTATCCACCAAAATAATGAGATTACAATTTCTTTTAGAGATCCTTCAAAGTGGGGAGAAAGCCATAGTGCAGTGACTGAAGAAAGATTTTTTAGTAGTTTTACTAAACGTGGAATTTGTTTTAATAAAAGATGAGGTGGGAAATTGACTACTATTGGAATGATAAGGCATGGAATTACCGACTGGAACATAGAAGGAAAAGCACAAGGACATTCTGATATCCCTCTTAACGATAAAGGAAGAAAACAAGCTCAATCTGTTGCAACAAGATTAAAGGGGGAACGCTGGGATTTAATGATATCAAGTACACTTTCTAGAGCAAGTGAAACAGCCCATATAATAAAAAAGACTTTAAATATATCAAATCTTTTATATGATGATAGATTACGGGAAATTAACTGTGGAAAAATCGAAGGATTAACTGAAAACGAAAGAATTATAAATTGGGGATTAAATTGGCGTGAAGCTGATATACAAATGGAGAAATCACAAGATGTAGCCATGAGAGGAGAGTCAACTCTTAAAGAAATTATAGAAACTTATGAGGATAAAAAAATTCTTGTCGTTAGTCACGGGGCTCTTATAGGAATAACATTGCAAAAAATACTTCCTCAGAGATTTACCAACACTTATATTGATAATACTTCAATTACAATTCTTAATTTTAAAAAGGGATCTTGGGAGTGTCCATTATACAATTGTACAACACATCTGAATGGAAGTTGAAATCTATCAATTTTCCTCTTAAAATATATTAAGTGATATAATTTACGGATACTTATCTAATATTTATACTTAATTAAGGTGGAAGATCATGAACAAAAAAACAAAATTATTAGTCATTTTTTTTACAATTATCGTTATTGTCATATCAATATCTCTTGTCATGGGTTTTCAAAAGTTGAAAGAGAAACATTTAGATGAAATCGATCGTGTCATTACAACAATGGGAGGAATCGTAACCGAGGTAAATGAAGTTAATCCAAAAACTTCTCCATTCGTAGATGAAAGTGATAGAGATAATATTATTTATAAAATTACTTATGAAAAGTCGGGTACTCAGTTGATTGCTTGGTATAGAGGTATTAATCAAGTGAATAATATTCATGATCAAACTTTTCCATTTGGGGAAAAATGGATTTTTGAAGAATAAATAATGAAGTAAACAACTTTAAATGAAACGTAAAGGACTAAATTTCTGTATGAGGGAAATTAGTTCTTTTTTCTTGTTTTAGTCAAAATCCTGTTTCACTTCTTATAGAGTTTATAGTTTTATCTTTTAAATCTCGTTGATTGATTGGATCTTCTAGTTCAAATTTTCATTATAATTATTAGAGTTTACTCAAAGTCAAATGTTATTTATAATAGAAAATAGCAAAATGATGTAACTTTAAAATATACAATATTATGGAGGCTTTTATGTACACCATAAGCGAAGTAGCTAATTCATTAGGTGTGAGTACACATACATTGAGATATTATGAAAAAGAAAATATAATCATTCCAGACCGAAATAGAAACAAAGAAAGGGTATATTCTGAATCACACCTCAAATGGTTGAAATTTGTTATGAAGTTAAAAGAAACACAGATGCCTATTATACAAATAAGGGAATATGCTAGATTATTTAAAGAAGGGGAACATACTACCCAAACACGTTTAGAGTTATTAGAAAATCATCAGATATCTATTCAGAATCAAATAAAAAACTTGTTAACTACTGAAAAAATGTTAGAGGATAAAATCAAGGCATATAAAGATTTTATTAACAACCAAGATATGACCCAAAACCAATAATTTAAAAGGAGAATGAAAAATGTCGGAAATGAGCCAATTAGTAAAAAAACAAAAACAATTTTATTTCTCAGGGGCAACTAAAGATGTTAATTTTAGATTGGATGCGTTGAATAAATTAAAAAATGCAATTTTAGAAAATGAATCTAATATTAACGTTGCATTGAAGAAAGATTTAAATAAATCAGTAACTGATACTTATCTATCAGAAATAGGTTTTGTTTTACAAGAAATATCTGATATAACAAAAAGACTTCATTCATGGATGAAACCAAAGAGGGTCAAAACTCCTCTTTCTCACTTTGGTTCCTCAAGTTATCGACTCCCAGAACCATATGGTGTTACTCTAACGATAGCTCCTTGGAATTATCCTTTCCAACTTGCTGTTGCACCAATTCTAGGTGCTATTGCTGCTGGCAATACTGTCATATTAAAACCTTCTGAATTAACACCAGCAGTATCTCACTTACTTAAAGAACTTATATCCTCTACATTTGATGAAAATTATATAGCTGTTGTTGAAGGAGGAGTGGAAACGAGTACAGAGTTATTAAAAGAACCCTTTGATTATATTTTCTTCACTGGCAGCGTTCCTGTGGGAAAAATTGTCATGGAGGCTGCATCCAAAAATTTAACACCTATAACGTTGGAGCTTGGTGGCAAAAGCCCAGTTATAGTGGATGAAACAGCTAACTTAAAACTAGCGGCTAAACGAATAGTTTGGGGCAAGTTCTTTAATGCGGGACAAACGTGTGTTGCCCCAGATTATATGCTCGTACATCATTCTATAAAAGATGAACTTATGATAAAAATGAAAGAAACGATTAAGGAATTCTATACTGAGCAACCTCTTTCTAATGAAAACTATACTCATATAGTAAATGATCGCCATTTTAATCGATTGGCGAGTTATTTAACTGATGGGAAAATCGTACAAGGCGGAAAAGTGAACAATGATTTACATGTCATTGAACCAACAATAATTGACGAAATCACTTGGGATGATCCTATCATGCAGGATGAAATTTTTGGTCCAATACTTCCTGTTATGGAATATAACAATGTGGAAGAAGTAATTAATATGATAAATGATCGACCGAAACCGTTAGCTCTCTATGTATTTTCAGAAAACAAACAGATTCAAGATCAAATTATTAACAATGTATCATATGGCGGTGGTTGTATAAACGATACGATGTACCACATTGCAACCCCACATCTTCCATTTGGAGGAGTTGGCCATAGTGGGGTAGGTGCTTATCATGGCAAACATAGCTTTGAAACATTTTCACATATTAAAAGTATCTTGAAACAAACAACGTTGTTTGATTTGCCATTTAGATATCCGACAATGAAAAACGGATTAAAGTATGCTAAAAAAATATTTAAGTAATAAGAAACAATTCATCTAAGGAGTAGAACATGATAAAAAAATTATTAATTGGAATTATTGTTGGAGTATTAATGGGATTCTTAGGTGGAATGTTCGAGATTCCACTCTGGATTATATTTACAATCACAGTAGTGATCATATTTTCAATCTCAAATCTCCCTACAATTACAGCGATTTACTTAACCAAGGATATGAAAAAAGTAAAAAAGTTCTTAAAAAACAGCAAAAACCCAATTTATTATTTTTTCAATGCCTTACTTAATGATCTTGATCTTGAAGCGAAAGAAGCTATTCTAAAAATAGAGAAGAAATATAAAAATCCCAAGTGGGCATCGTTATACAAAATATACTATGCTCATCATAAAAAAGATTTTTTAACAATTGAAAACCAATTAAAAAATATCACACATAAACCTATTAAAAAATATTATGAAACTTTGTTAGCGATTGAACATAACCAAATCGAGAAAGCCCAGAAAATGATGCATGAACTTTCAAAACCATGGATGAAAGAAGTTATACTTTGTGAATTAAGTAGAAAAAAAGAGGATAGTTTTAAAGCTCTTAAACATATAGATAATGCAATTGAAAGCACTAGAGGATTACAAAGACTTTCAATTATTAAATATAAAGAACAAGAACTTTTAAATTAAGAAGAACGAATAAATCGTCTTTGACAAAAATGTGTACCTCTATATGTGTCCGAACTTGACAAAAGGATGTGAAGAATATTATGATTAAATTTCAAATAGTTAACTAATTAACTATTTGAAAGGAGGGTATATAGTATTAAGAAATGGATTCCTTTTGAACATCCTCTTCTATCGGTCAATGTGTTTCTGACACTTTATAAAACGGAACATCATTTGGTTCAACAATTGGAAGAACAACTTGGGAAATTCGAACTGACGTTGGGACGGTGGTGTTTACTTGTTGCCCTAAAGTCTAGCGGGAGACCGATGGTTCCTTCCGAGTTAAGTGATGACCTTGCTGTCACAAGGGCTAATATAAGTAATTTATTAAATTCTTTGGAGCAAGCTGGCAGCATCCGTAGGGATTTTGACCCGAACAATAGGAGAAGGATTCTAGTAAGTTTAACACCAGAGGGTCATAAACTCATTTTGAATGTATGGCCTGTATATGAACAGTTTATTGTTCAAAATGTAGGTAATAAACTTACTCTGGAAGAACAGAATCAGTTGAAAAATTTGTTGGAAAAGTTGTTTTAGATAGTAAGAATTCTGTCCTGTAGTAGGGACAGGTTTCTATTTTAGTTAATTAATTAACTGTTAATTAATTTATCATTATGAATATCATTTTTAATGCTAAAGGGTAAAATATTGAAAATTAGCCAGAGGCTGTCAAATGCTGGCTTGAGCAAGCAAAAATTTGCTCCTACAGGTTAATGGCTAAGATCTGCTTTCTTAGTAAATCTATTAAAGACAAATCCTAAGCGAGTATATAGGGAATGGAAAATTCCTCAAATGTTACAAAGACTAAATTTGTGAAAACTAAGGAGAGATGAATATGTTAAAAGATAAGGTAGCGATAATCACAGGTGGAGGTGCTGGTATCGGTCTCTCAGCAGCTCGGTTGTTATCTGCGAAGGGGGCAAAAGTGCTAATCACTGGGCGTCGAATTGGTCCACTGCAGAAGAGTGCGTCTAGTAATTCAAACATTAAGGCATTTGTAGCGGACGTCACTGATCCTGAGTCAGCAACCAAAACAGTTGCTGCGGCAATGGAACATTGGGGGCGTCTTGACATCATCGTGAACAATGCAGGTAATGGCGTCATTCAACCACTCGCCAATGTGAATGCGAAATCGATTAATGACATTTTTGCTGTTAATGTAACTGGGCCGACAATGCTTGCGGCAGCAGCCATTCCATACCTAGAAGAAACAAAAGGTTCAATAATCAATCTATCTAGCACATATGGAAGTAAAGCTGCTGCAGGCTTATCCCTTTATGGAGCAAGTAAGGCTGCTCTGGAACATCTCACACGCTGCTGGGCTCTTGAGCTTGCTCCGAAGGGAATTCGCGTTAATGCGGTGGCTAGTGGACCAGTTGAAACTGCTTTCCTTCGCGACCGTATGGGACTTACGGAAGATCAGATTAATGAAGTAAAGGAGCAGGAGCGTCAAATAATCCCTCTAGGGCGACGAGGCGAGACAGATGACGTAGCACGGTGGATTGTGAATTTAGCTGATCCAAATTCGGATTGGCTTACAGGGCAAATCATCGGTGTTGACGGAGGGCTCGCTATAACTTAACCTTAATAGAATTGATTAGTCACCAGCAATATGAACTTTTTCAATATCTTTATTATTTAAATGTCTTAAAAGATTATCTAAATTATGATGATGTTGATTAATTAAAAATAACCTTATAAGCTTACGGAAATGGAGGAAATAAAGGAAAGAACTTAATTTTTCACTTTTATTGGTAAGCATCTGACAGACTAGAGCAGAAACCATCTTAATAAATCAAAATGTTAAAAGGCTCGTTAAAATAGGAGCCTTTTATTTTTTTGGAAAAATTTTTAGATGTGCCGGAATAACAACATTAACAATTTAGGTTTTATGGTATTATAAATTTTATATTGTATGGGGCTGGAAGGTGATATTAAATAATGAAACTAAAACAAATCTTGATATCTTTATTATATGTTATTACGATGTTAGTACTTACTGTTTCATGTAATTACATAGAAGAACCTGATATTTCAATTGAAGTTCGGGTATCAGAGTTGAGTGAAGAAGAATTTGAACATGTTGGAACATATGGATTAGACAATCCTAGCATAAATGATTTTAGAAAGTTTACATTTAATCTTGAAATGAATCATTCAGATAAGATTATTCGAAAAATTGATCTATCTTCGTTTTGGATGGATATGTGGAATAAACAGATTGACTCAATAGATGATAATGATCGCTATTGGTTTGGAAAATCCCATTCACAAGATAATGATAGTGAAAATTTTGCAATATATTATAGAGAATTTGTATTCTATGCTAACGGATTAAGTAAAGAAGAAATAATAAAAGCATACAATTCAAGTATTTTTACAATTTCATGGGAAACAATCAAAGGTCTTAAAGTAGAAAATGATTACATAGTTGGAGATTTGATTGAATTTGTTTATGAATTTTAGGAGACTGATAATTGGTAATATCATTGGAGGGTAAAATTGAGAACAAAAAATATACATTGTAAGACATTGTAAAGCATTGGGTCAATCATCAGAGTCTGAATTATTATTTTTAAATAAAATAAAAGAGTCGTGAGGAAGGTGGTGGGAAGACCTCAACGACTCATTACCCAAGAGAAAGACAATCAGCTTTTAGCTGTACAGGTAGTATACATCAACTTACAAAATTTGTAAAGATTAAAAGAATAATACTTTTATTTTTCGATTAGTTTTGCTTCATAAACCTTAGCATCCAAAGGAGATGTTAAATATTCACTTGCTTTCCCAACAAATGCTGTAAAATGTTCACTGCTATTATGACTTTGTACAGCTTCAACATCTTTCCATTCTTCAACCATCATATACACATTTTCTTTTTCTGTGTCTTTCATTAATTGATATGAAATGTTACCACTTTCTGCTCTAGAGTCCCTAATTAAAGACTGGATTTCTTTCAAGAAATCTTGTTCCTTCTCAGGATTTACATGAATAATTGCGTGAATCATAATCATAAACATTTTCCTCTCATCTATAGATTGTCTAATGTATTTTCTACTTGATATTTAACTTTTATACAAATGAATGTCTATCTTAGTACTTTATAATTAGCTAATTAGAATGTATTCCAAGTTGTTACTTCATCAAGTGGTAAGCGATTTTTCCCAAAACCTGCTTTTTCAGCTTTTCCTAGGGCAATTAACATGACTGGAGAAAGATTCTCAGGAATATTAAATGCTTCGATAAACTGATCCTTATCAAAACCACCCATTGGAACCGTATCATATCCTTTTGCTTTTGCAGTTAACATGAGTTGCATAGATACTAATCCACCATCAATCATAGTAACTCGTATCGCATCTTCATGGGATAGATTTCCATAATGAGAATTAATTTGATTCACATAGAAATCTTTAGTCTCTTCTGGAATTGCTCCTACTTTCACTAAGTTACCATAAATCTCTTCAGCATTTTTATAAGCTTCTAAATCTCCTAACACAGCTATAACCGCAGATGAATCAACAACTTGTTGTTGGTTTGCTGCAATTGGTAGTAATTTTTCTTGTAATTCTTGATTGTGAATCACTAAGAATCTCCATGGCTGTAAATTGCTAGATGATGGGGCTAGGATAGCCGTTTCTAAAATTTCTCTAATTTCTCTTTCATCTATTTTAAACTCTGAATCATAAAAACGAACAGAACTTCTTTCTTTTGCAATAGTAAAGAAATTTTGGTCCGTTAATTTTTTTGGTGCTTCTGCATTCTTTTTGCTTTCTTGAACTTTATTTAAGTATTCTTCATTATTTTGTGCCATTTTTATTTCTCCTTTAATTATGAATTATCATTAACTGTAATATTTTCTTTTACAGTATATAACGTTAAATGTAATGATGTCAACTACAGATTGTGGAAAAGTAACTTGATTGACATAGAGGCAGCGTATAAGTTATAATTATTTCCAATTTAAAGCACACAAATTTGATGACGAGAACAAGTATTTTATGATTTTGTTCCCCAGAGAGCTGGTATATGCTGAAAGCCAGTGTTCAGATCATAATTGAAAATCCTCTCCGAGAAGTCAAGCTGAAATGGATTAAGCTTGAACGGGTGTCTACCGTTAAAAGGAACGCGTATGATTGTACGTTGCTAAGTGCTATTGATGAACGACTTTATTCAATAGAATTAGGGTGGTATCGCGGTTAAACCCGTCCCTTGTTATAGGGATGGGTTTTTGTGTGCTTTTTAAATAAATTTTTAGGAGCGATATCTAATGAAACGAGAAAATATTAAAGAAACGGTTCAACAACGAGAAGAACGTGTCAGAAAACATTGGTCTAAAGAAAATACTTTTAAAAAATCTATAGATAATAGAGAAGGGAAACCCTCCTTTGTATTTTATGAAGGACCTCCTACTGCAAATGGATTACCGCATGTTGGTCATGCATTAGGTAGAACAATTAAGGACGTTGTTGCAAGATATAAAACGATGACTGGACATCAGGTCATGAGAAAAGCAGGGTGGGATACTCATGGATTGCCTGTTGAATTAGGAGTTGAAAAAGAGCTAGGCATCTCAGGTAAAAATGAAATCGAAAATTATGGTGTTGAAGCTTTTATAGAGAAATGCAAAGAAAGTGTTTTTAAATATGAAAAGCATTGGCGAGATTTTACTGAACAACTAGGGTATTGGGTAGACATGGATAATCCATATGTAACATTAGAAAATGAATACATTGAAAGTATATGGTATATCCTTGGTACGGTTCATGAAAAAGGCTTGCTTAATAAAGGACATCGAGTATCCCCTTATTGTCCTAGTTGTCAAACGTCCCTTAGTTCTCATGAGGTAGCACAAGGATATAAGATGATAAAGGATTTAACTGCAACAGTAAAATTCAAGATTCAAAATCGTGACAATGAGTACTTTCTTGGATGGACTACTACACCTTGGACTTTGCCAGCTAACGTGGCACTTGCAGTACATCCAGCAATGAGGTATGTTCGAGCGAAAGTAGATAATGAGGTATTTATAGTAGCAGAATCATTAGCAGATTCAGTTTTAAAGAAGAATTATGAAATCCTATCTGTACATTTGGGATCAGAATTAAAAGGATTTTCCTATATACCTCCGTTTGATTTCGTAAAGGTAGAAGTTGGACATAAGGTGGTAGAAGCGGATTATGTAACTGAGGATAGTGGTACAGGTATCGTTCATATTGCGCCTGCATACGGAGAAGATGATTATAAGGTTGTTCAAGATCATCATTTTTCTTTTGTAAACGTTGTGAATGAAAAAGGGCAGTATACTGATGAAGTTCCTAATTTTGAAGGACGTTTTGTAAAAGACTGTGATGTAGATATTGTTCGTTACCTTGCAGAAAAAGGTTTATTATTCAGTAAAGAAAAATATGAACATAACTACCCTCATTGTTGGCGTTGTGATTCACCTCTTTTGTATTATGCAAACGAAAGCTGGTTTATCAAAACAACAGCATTGAAGGAACAATTTATCCAAAATAATGAGAAAGTGACTTGGCATCCTGAGCACATTAAATATGGTAGGTTTGGAAAATTTCTAGAACAAATGGTAGATTGGAATATCAGTCGTAAAAGATATTGGGGAACACCTTTAAATGTTTGGCAATGCGACCAATGTAATCACCAATATGCTCCTAAAAGCATAGAAGAACTAAAAAATCTTTCTATTACACCACTGAATGAAACGGTTGAGTTACATAAACCTTATGTTGATCAAGTAAAGCTTCGTTGTTCTCATTGTGGTGATACGATGACTAGAACAGATGAAGTTATAGATGTTTGGTTCGATAGTGGTTCTATGCCGTTTGCACAAACTCATTATCCATTTGAAAACAACTCACGTTTCAAAAAACAATACCCTGCTGATGTAGTTATTGAGGGAATTGATCAAACACGCGGATGGTTTTATAGTCTTCTTGCTGTATCAACTTTATTTACAGGGGAATCTCCTTATAAAAGAGTATTATCTCTTGGTCATATATTGGATGAAAATGGACAAAAAATGTCTAAAAGTAAAGGGAATGCACTAGACCCAGTAGATTTAATTCAAAAGTATGGTGCTGATTCTTTAAGATGGGCATTGCTTGTGGATAGTGCTCCATGGAATCCGAAACGTTTTTCTGAAAGAGTCGTACAAGAAGCCAAATCCAAGCTAGTGGATACTTTAGGAAATGTATATAGTTTTTATGATCTTTATGCTAAATTAGATGGATATGATTCTAATAGACAGTATACCGTGAAAAAAAATAAATTAGATAATTGGGTTCTATCTCGTTTGCATAGCACAGTTAAAACAGCTTGCGAAAATCTAGAGCATTATCACTTTACAAATGCGGCGAGAGAAGTAGCAAAATTATTAGATGAAATAAGTAATTGGTATGTAAGAAGATCCAGAGACCGCTTCTGGTCAAATGAAATGACAGCTGAAAAAGTTGCTGCGTATGAAACGCTATATGAAGTATTAACTAAAACAAGTCAATTGTTAGCACCATTAACTCCGTTTATAGCAGAAGATGTCTACTCCAATCTAACTGGGAAAAGTGTACACCTTTCAGAATATCCAAACTATGATGAAAAAGTGATCAACATACAGTTAGAAAAAGAAATGGAAGCCGTTTTACAAGTAGTTGAATTAGGGCGAAGTATTCGAAATACATTGTCTTTAAAAGTAAAACAGCCTTTAGCAAGTCTTTCAATTTTAAGCAATAACAAAGACATGAATTGGCAGCCGTATCAAGACATCATCATGGATGAATTAAATGTAAAATCTTTTCAAGAGATCGACGATGAAGAAAAATTTGCTTCTATACATCTAAAATTAGATTTTAAAAAATCAGCTAGAAAATTCGGCAAGTTATCAAATGTCGTCAATAAATGGCTGCAGCAACTGAATCAAGAAGAATCCAACTTATTGATAGAATCAGGATTCTTAAACATGGAAACATCTCTAGAGAAAGTAAAAGTGTCTCTAGAAGACGTGATAGTTGAAAAAGTAGCCAAAGAAGGGTATTCTTCTGCTTCAAATGGTGAGTACACAGTTACATTAGATGTAGCCTTAACTGATGATTTGTTACAAGAAGGTATGGCAAGAGAATTGATTCGTTCCATACAAGATTATCGGAAAAAATTAAACTTACCTATAAACATGCATATTGATATTGAAATCAGTGCAGACGAAGAACTGCAAGTAGTTGTTGAAAAGTTTAAATCTATGTTAAAAGAAAATTTACTAATGCGAGATTTAGTGATCAAGGATCATCTTTCAGAGGGAAAAGAAATTAACATTGGTAATAATAAAGCATCTATTCAATTAATACCAATTATTAATTAGTAGTTCCCTTAAACCCCAAAGCGCCTGATTTGATCTATCTATTTATCAAATCAGGTGTTTTTTCATAACTTAAGGATTTATAAAATTTCAAATTCTAAGTTTCAACAAAAACTACCTCTAAAGAAAACTCGATGATTGGCAAGTCTAGACGAAGGCAGAATCGTTAGTTGCCCTTATACTATCTACTTTTTAATTATTTACCTCCTCGAGAGACTCCGATAGGAGTTTTTGTTCTATTTGAATGGACTGTCATTGCATCATGAATGATTAAAAGTTTCTGATTAGGGAGATAATGGGTGTGAATTTAGTCAAGAATTGCCTATAAGAGTGAACTATAAAAGCACCTAAATTTTGAAAATTTCAAATTGGAGTGAATGAATATGAATTACAGAATCGAAAAAGATTCCATGGGAGAGATTAAAGTGCCTTTAGATAAATTATGGGGATCTCAAACTCAACGAAGTAGAGAAAACTTTAATATTGGCACTGAATTAATGCCACTTGAACTCATAAGGGCATTCATTATTCTAAAAAAAAGTGCAGCTATTTCTAATCATAAATTAGGAAACCTTTCAAAAGAAAAGGTAGAAGCAATTTATCAAACATGTGATGAAATCTTATCAGGTAAGTGGGATGATCAATTTCCGCTTGTCGTTTGGCAAACTGGAAGTGGGACTCAAACAAATATGAATGTAAATGAAGTCATTGCTAATAGAGGTAATCAACTATTACAACAAAAAGAAAATGAAGATATTCTTCATCCAAATGATGACGTAAATCGATCACAAAGTTCAAATGATACGTTTCCTACAGCGCTTCATATCGCAAGTGTAGTTGAAATTGAAAATAAATTATTACCTGCATTATCTGAACTTAAAAATACTTTAAAGCATAAGGTTAATGAGTTTGAAAATGTAGTTAAAATAGGACGTACACACCTTCAAGACGCTACACCATTAACTTTGGGACAAGAAATTAGCGGATGGCATCATATGATCGAAAAAGATGAAAGGATGATCAATGAAAGTACAATGTACTTAAAAGAACTTGCAATTGGTGGGACGGCCGTTGGAACAGGATTAAATGCACATCCTCAGTTTGGAGATATGGTTGCAAAAGAAATAAGCGAAATGCTCAATTCTGATTTTACCTCTGCATCAAACAAGTTTCATGCATTAACAAGTCATGATCAAATGGTTTACGTACATGGAGCTTTGAAAGCACTAGCAGCTGATTTAATGAAGATAGCAAATGATGTAAGGTGGTTAGCAAGTGGACCTCGATGTGGGATTGGTGAAATTACCATTCCTGAAAATGAACCTGGAAGCTCTATTATGCCAGGAAAAGTAAATCCAACCCAATGTGAAGCTTTGACAATGGTTGCTGCTCAAGTGATTGGAAACGATGTAACGATTGGAATAGCAGCTAGTCAAGGAAATTTCGAATTAAATGTATTTAAACCGGTGATTATATATAATTTTCTTCAATCTGTAAGATTGTTGACAGACTCTATCCGCAGCTTTAACGAAAAGTGTGTGATAGGTATTGAACCCAATGCTGAAAAAATCCAAAACTATTTGCAAAATTCCCTAATGTTAGTTACAGCTTTAAATCCACATATAGGGTATGATAATTCAGCCAAAATTGCAAAACTTGCTCATAAAGAAGGGATCACTTTAAAGGAGGCAGCTATTAAGTCAGGATTATTAACTGAAAATGAATTTAATAAGTTTGTTAATCCTCGAAACATGATTTCACCTAAATAAAGGTAGAATATCATAAAGTTACTTAAATGAGCACAAAGTACTCCATAGTAGTCTGCATAATTTAAATCTGATAGAATATTTATCATAATGGATTTTCAGTTTAATGAAACAGATAGGAGTGTGTATATTTGATGAGTATTAACTTTGGTTTCGTTCAGGATTCAGCCTCATGCAAAGCCTAGTATTGGAAGGCGATACTTTGCATGGGGTGATATTTAATATCGCTTAGGTAATAGGATATCATTTCTGATATGTATGGCTTTGCACCTTATATTTTATTGAAAAATATAAATAAGGGGCGAGCAGAAATGAAAAGTGTGAAAGCAAATGAAATATTACCCGAAGAACTTCTAATAGAACTTCAAAAGTATGTTCAAGGAGAAATGTTATATATACCTAAATCCAAAAATAATTATCAAAAATGGGGTACACTTTCTGGTGGAAGAAAAGCAATTGATGAAAGGAATGCAACCCTTAAGCATGAATTTAAAAAGGGGAGAAGCATTAGTCAATTAGCTGATGAATATTTTCTTTCTACAGAAACCATTAAAAAAATTGTATATTCAAAAAATTAGTAAACACTGATCATCTTTATTCAAAGATGATCAGTGTTTAAGATAGCCCTCTCTTAAGTTTCTCATTTAAACTTACTCATATTTCTTATTTTCATAGTAACATCAGTAGTGAAGTTAATCTTAGGATATACTTCATCCCAATTTAAATTTTTCCATTCCTCATAAGATAAGCTATTTCTAATAGACTCACCTACCCCTATAGTATCTACTTTATGTTTTTGGAGAAAAGAAAGCATTCCTTTCATTTCACTACTTAAAATTGTATTAACTTTACTTTCTATCTCTTTTTGCACACTATCTTTGCTTAATGTTTGATCCCCTGAGTATCCTTCCAAACTGCCAGTTAGATGAAGTTCAAAATTAACAGTAAAGTTGTTTTTATTTTCCTTAGAAACTTTAATTTTGTGTTTAGTACATACATAGGATAAGTGAATATTTTCTTTTTTGCCCCCAAGTTCTATTTCAAGATCAACTACTCCTTCTTTAAACTCTTTACTTAACAAAAATATAAATATCGCTTTTTCTTTTGAAATTGAAGTTATCATCCGATCGTCTTTAAAAAGAGCAATACCTTCTAGAACAATATTCTTTTTTGTGCTAAATATCATGGGTAAATAGGGATCGATTCCATCATCATAATATGATCTTGCAAACTGCAATAGGTTGACAGAAGGATAAACGTCTTCTTCATCCAATCTTTCTAACATTGTTTGAATATAAGACCCTGTATTCGGTTCTTTTTTTAATTGTGTAACCAATACATCTTTAGCAGTTCCTTTAGCAACTGCTAGGTACACTAGTGGACCAATCGAAGGGTCACGAAGAAAAGATAATATAATTGGAAAAATGCCATCCTTAGCTAATTGCTCTCCGAATAAACTAATCCGTAATTGACCATTTACTACCTCTCTTTTTGTTTGTGACATCAGCTCAATATCTGCATTCATTAATGAATCAGCATTTGCATGTAAATATTCGAAAACATCAGTTTCTGACGGAATCTGATACATTGTAGTGATATCAAAATGCTTACCCTCATCTTCAGAAGCGTCAAAACCGACTCCACTAAGCATTGCTAAATCATCAATACCATAATTACTCATACAGCCAGTTAATAAAAATATAAAAATTATATTTAATACTCTAATCATAAATTTTCACCCTCTTTTCACCCTTTTTCTTTTTATAGTTGTAATGCCAATGATAAACAAAAGGATGATTGGTAAACCCATAGCAATGATTGCCTCTGCTCTTCCAATCCATTTTAACCAGTTCTCAACATCCAATAAAAATTTAGGAATATATGAAATACCAAAAGAAATGATGATTAGGATAATAATCGATACTTTTGGCTTTAGTTGAGGTATTGAATATCTAAAGACTTGATCACCCGCCCAATAAAACATAACAACAGTGATTAGTGCTTTCAATGAGAAAAGACTAAATATGAAGCTTTCAATTCTTTCAATAAAAGGAAATTCTAAATACTCAAATAGAGTTAAAACTGGAAAAGTCTCGTTTTTTAATTGATCAAAGCTTAAAACACCAAAGGCTATGAAGCAAATCGGTACATATATTATAAATGTCGTAAATAAATTCCCGTAGAACATCGCTTTTATAGATGATCGAGATCTTAAAATGTAAGGAAATATAAGGATGATAATCTCATATCCTAAATAAGCAGTTAGAAGTTCCATCCCTTGAGCTAATATTTCTTTTTCCCCTTTAAAAATAAATGGTGTTAATCGAGTTAATTTAAATTCCTCAACATAAAGAGCCATTAAAAAAACGGTCCAAATTGTCATAAAGAAAAAAATAATGGTTGTTTTTCCAATTTGATATAGCCCTTTACTCACAAGCAAGTAAACAAAAATTAACATAAACAATACATACACAGTGGGAGATAATTCAGGGAAATATAACATTCGAAATAACAACCCGAAATCCTTTCCAATTAAAATGCCAAGTACACACCATAACAATGCTAAACAAAGAAAAAATGGCCGCAATAGAAATTTTGGAATCAAGTCTTCAAAAATCTCAAATATAGATCTTCCCTTACCGAAATGGAAAACCATCGCGATAAACATGATATTGATCATTGGAAAAATTGACATTATAGCAACTCCAATCCATCCATTTGTCCCAAATGCACCTGCTGCTATCCTTGGTAAGCTAAATAATGTTATTCCTGATTGAATCATGTATATAAGGATAGTAATTTGAAAAGGATGGAGTTTCTCCTTCATCGTAGATCCCCCTAACGTTGATTCTTTTTAGAAGTATTTCTCTGTTTACTTATATTAGACTCATTATTTAAAGTTGAGAAAGGAGCACGAATTAATGTGTCTAACCAATTAGACGGATGTGTTGGTGAGATCGGCGATAGGTATGGAGCTTTTAAGCTTGTAAGGCTAGTAAGTGAATAAACTAAAAAACCAAAAGCAATACAAATTCCCAAATTACCAAGAAAACCAGCCATTATAATAAATCCAAATCGAATGATTCGTACTGAACTACTCATTACATAACTAGGAATGACAAAGGATGCAATTGCAGAAACGGCAACAAAAATAATTAAGATATTACTTGTAATACCTGCTTCAACGGAAGCTGAGCCGATAACAATCCCTCCAACAATCCCAATAGTTTGTCCAACTTTTGTTGGCAGTCGTGCTCCCGCTTCTCTTAACAACTCAATGGTAATCTCCATAATAAGCGCTTCTATGATAGGAGGAAAAGGAACATTACTTCTAGATTTAATTAAACTAGGTAATAGTAAATCAGGTACCATTGCATAATGAAATGTAGTAATGGATACATACAATGCCGTAAGAGTCACTGTAATTAAAAATGCAAATAATCTAAATATTCTAATCAATGATCCTGTGAGCCAACGTTGATTGTAGTCATCAGGCGAATGTACAAAATCAAAGAAAGTTGCTGGTACACTAAAAGCATATGGACTATTGCTCATGAGTCCAATAATTTTACCTTCGGTTAGTTTAGAAGACATTACATCTGGACGTTCAGTTGTAAAAATCTGAGGAAAAGGGGAAGTAGGGTACTCCTCAATTAATTGAACTAACATATTCACATCATAAATGGCATCAATTTTAATGTTTTCCATTCTATTTTTAAGATCATTTACCAAATCTATTTTTGCAAGATCCTCAATATATAAAATATACACCGTGTTTTTTGTTATTTTCCCAATAGAATATTTTAAAACCTTCAATTTAGAGCTTTTTACTCTTCTTCTAATAAGAGATAAATTTGTATTTATATCTTCATTAAAGGCATCATGTGAACCTGTGATAATGGTTTCAGATTCTGCTGTCTGTATTGATCGTGTTTGTAAGTCAATAGCGGCAAATATATAAGTTTGATTTTTATGGAAAATAATTATATTCCCTGCTAGAAGTGCATTCACTACTTCTTTGCTATCGTTGCTAGCTTGAAATTGACTATGTGAAAGAAATGCCACAATATCTTTCTCATCTAATTTGTCAATCTTTGAAAAAAGAAATTTTTCAAAAATATCTTTTGCAATCATATATTCAAAATACATTAATTGAACGTGAATCCGAGGATACTCTTTCTTTGTAATATCAGCACATTTTGAAAATTCTTCTTCAATGTAAGAGTATGTAGGTTTTTGATGTTTTTGGTTTTCTTTATATTTAGAATTAGCTTGTAAGTCATTAAAAAAGAATTTTTTAAGTAATTTAAGCAAGAGATCACCTCAATTTTGTTGATTTTACAAAATTTTCATTAAGAAGAACATGCTTTGTTAAGTAGTATGAGCAATTGTATCATTCTCAATTCATTTATTCTTACCCTAGCGGAAATGATCACAGGCGGAAGCAAACCCATTTGGAATAACTATAGGTAGGATTTTCCCTTCATCAAACTAAAGCGTTTTGTCTTTGCAGTACATTCTTGAGAAGAACACCATATTTTACTATTATAAAATTGTGAATAATTAAAATTTTTATTAATGGGGGCTTTTCAATGGAGAAACAAGTATTTGAAAGTCAAGTAGATCTTGAACAATTTTTCCCTGTCAGTAATGTAGACTATATTGAGTTTTATGTAGGAAACGCAAAACAAGCTTGTCATTATTTTTGTAAAACTTTTGGTTTTGAGGTTATTGCTTATTCTGGATTAGAAACAGGTAATCGAGAAACGGTATCATATGTTATACAACAAAATAATATTCGCTATATTCTAACTGGGTCATTAAAAGAAACAAGTCATGTTACTTCGTTTGTTAAAAAACATGGTGATGGGGTTAAAGACGTAGCTTTAGTCGTTGATAATGTTGAAAGCGCTTATACTGAAGCAGTTAAACGTGGCGCCATTGAAATTTTACCTCCAACAACATTGAAAGATGATAATGGATCAATAAAAAAGGCGATTATCGGTACTTATGGTGACACCATTCATAGTTTAATCGAGCGCACCAACTATAATGGAATGTTTTTGCCAGGTTATGAACCAATTAGCATGAACATTCCATACGAGAGTACAGGTTTAGTAGCTGTTGATCACGTAGTAGGAAACGTAGAAGAAATGGATGAATGGGTAAGTTATTATGAGAATGTCATGGGCTTTAAACAGCTCCTTCATTTTGATGATGACGATATTAGTACGGAATATTCTGCACTCATGTCAAAAGTTATGACGAATGGAGGTAGAATAAAATTCCCAATTAATGAACCTGCCGAAGGCAAGCGAAAGTCACAAATACAGGAATATTTAGAATTTAATAATGGGGCAGGGGTACAGCATATCGCTCTATTAACTGAAGATATTATAAAAACGGTTTCATTATTAAGAAAAAATGGTGTAGAATTTTTAGACACACCAGATTCGTATTATGATATGTTATCTGAGCGTGTTGGGAAAATTGATGAGGAAGTGGAGAAACTTAAGCAATTAAAAATATTAGTTGATCGTGATGATGAAGGATATTTACTACAAATTTTCACAAAACCTATTGTAGATCGTCCTACATTGTTTATTGAGGTCATTCAACGAAAAGGTGCTAAAGGTTTTGGTGAAGGTAATTTTAAGGCATTGTTTGAATCAATTGAACGTGAGCAAGCTAGAAGAGGTAATTTATAGATACCCAGAATTCCTATAATCTACGTTTGAAAATGTGGAGGTGATACATTTTGATTATTGAACCCAGAACGATACCCTGGCAAGATGCTTATAAGTTATTAATTGGATCAGTCTTACCACGACCTATTGCATTTGTATCCACCGTTGATCGTGAGGGTCGTGCAAATCTTGCACCATTTAGTTTTTTTACATGTATAAGCGCTGATCCGATGCTCATTTGTTTTGCTCCAATGGTTCGAGGTAGTGATGGAGCCAAAAAGGATACGTTAAAAAATATAGAAGCAACTGAGCAATTCATTATAAATATTGTAAGTGAAAATATCATTAATCAAGTAAATGAATGTGCAACAGAATATTCTTATGAAGTAGATGAGTTTATAGTTTCTGGGTTAGAAAAAGAGGCTGGACACAAAGTGAATGTACCCCGAGTGAAAGAAAGCCAAGTTCACTTGGAATGTACACTGCATGAATTACACAATTACGGGTCTCATCCTGGTTCAGGTAGCTTAGTTGTTGGCAAGGTTGAGCTTATAAATGTCGCGGATCACTTATATGAAGATGGGAAAATAAATACTAGTAAATTAAATCCTATTGGAAGACTAGCTGGTCAATCATATACAAGAGCGATAAGTGACACTTTTATTTTAAATAGAAAAAAAAGTGGTGATTCAAAGTGAGATATGTCACCTTTCTTACAGAAACAGGAGATATGCGAGCAGGTTGGTTAAATGGGGACAAAATCATTGACATGAATATTGCTAGTGATGGGAAACTTCCTAATGATTTACTTACTTTTATTGATAAATATGACACATATTATACTCTAATTGAGAATATACAAGCTCATGAGGAATCTATTCATGCATTAGAAAATGTTACACTTTGTGCCCCGTTACCTCACCCACCTAGTGTTCGTGACTTTTATGCTTTTGAAGAACATGTAAAAACGGCTAGAGCTAAACGTGGTTTGACTGTTATTCCTGAATGGTATGAGATGCCAGTATTTTATTTTACAAACCACAAAGCAATAACAGGACCTGAACAATCAATTGAAAAACCGAAGAACTGTTCCTGCTTAGACTTTGAGCTTGAACTTGCTTGTGTAATTGGTAAAAAAGGAAAAAACATTACAGTCGATCAAGCAGAGAAGTATATATTGGGGTATACAATCATGAACGATTGGAGTGCACGTGACATACAGGCAAAGGAAATGAAGGTAGGTTTAGGTCCAGCAAAAGGTAAAGACTTTGCCACCTCAATCGGTCCATTTATAGCGACTTCGGATGAACTAGAGCAATATAAGGTTGGAGATCGTTATCAATTAGAAATGACTGCATCGGTAAATGGTAAGCCATTATCTAAGGGAAATTTCCAGAGTATTTATTACTCCTTTGCAGAAATGATCGAACGTGCTTCTCAAAATGTAACATTGTACCCTGGTGATATCATCGGCTCAGGTACTGTAGGCAGTGGATGTATATTAGAGTTAGGTACTGATGTACACCGGTGGTTGGAACCGGGTGATGTGGTTGAACTTGAAATTACAGGGCTTGGAGTATTGCGAAATAAAATAGTTGAGTAAGGGGGAGGGGTACATTGTATTATCGTCAAATGGGCTCGATTCCAAAGAAACGTCATATACAATATAAAAAAGAAGATCACTCACTTTTTCGAGAGCAAGTAATGGGTACGAAAGGTTTTTCAGGTACACAATCCATCTTATATCATTACAATATGCCTACCATAGTTAAGGAATCAAAAATATATCCAACAAATAAAATAAAGTATGAGGAAGACACTCCATTAAAACACAGACATTTGTTAACAGAAAAGTGTGGAAAGCATAAAGATGCTGTATTAGGACGGGAATATTTGTTAGGAAATGATGATTTAGTTATTGGAGTGGTCAAACCTACAGAAGAAATGGAGTACTATTATCGGAGTGGTGATGGTGACGAGTTATTATTTGTACATCATGGTTCAGGAAAAATTGAAACGATATTTGGCAGTATTTTTTATAAAGAAGGGGATTATATCGTTATACCTATAGGGACGATTTATCGTGTTCTACCAGACACTGGAAAAAAGCAAACACTTCTCATCGTTGAAGCAAGCAGTCAAATAACCACTCCTAGAAGATATCGGAATGAATACGGGCAATTGCTCGAACATAGTCCATTTTGTGAGCGAGATATCCACGGACCTGAAAAATTAGAAACATTCGATCAGACGGGAGAGTACACTGTTTTAACGAAATCAAGAGGAATGATAACTGATCATACGTTTAATCATCATCCACTTGATGTCATTGGCTGGGACGGATATTTATATCCTTGGAAATTTAGCATTCATGATTTTGAACCCATTACGGGACGCATTCATCAACCACCGCCAGTGCATCAAACTTTTGAAGGTCATAATTTTGTGATTTGCTCGTTTGTTCCTAGACTCTATGATTATCATCCTGATGCTATTCCAGCACCTTACTACCATAGCAATGTAAACAGCGATGAGGTCCTTTATTATGTTGATGGTAATTTTATGAGTCGTAAAGGAGTAACTGAAGGCTCGATAACTCTTCATCCTAGTGGCATACCACATGGACCCCATCCTGGGAAAATAGAAGGCAGCATTGGCAAAAAAGAAACAGCAGAACTTGCTGTCATGATTGATACCTTTAAACCATTAAAGGTTGTATCTGAAGCAACACGATTTGAAGATCATGAATACATGTCAAGTTGGATCTAAAAGCATTCATTTAAATTTTATATCATTGTTAAAAGCATAAGCGCATATTGCTTATGCTTTTAATTTTGCTTATACACATAGCCCTTTTTTAAGAATCATTACAGACGACCATACGTTACTCCTTTACGTTTCATATAAATATATATAGTAGGTAAATTTATATAAGCAGAAATAATAGGTGTGACCCTAAGGGTCAAATCATTCACATACTCTTTTTCTGCTATATGAAAAATAAAACTAACAAATAACAAAGAATAGAGGTAGGATGATAACATGCCTTTTAATAATAAAACAGAAGTCAAACAATTTGAGTTCGTTACTCCTGCAAATAGTCCCGGTTCGGGAGAAGAGATTTCAGATAACTCTGCTAACCCTACTGTTGTGGCAGAAATTACTTTTGACTGTTTAAACCCAGGGGATACCATATGGCTGAACAGTATTTTTCATTTAACTAATAATCAGAGCACAGAAGAACCTATCATAGATCATGCCATATTAAAAAATAATGTACCGATTTATACTGCGCAAACAGAAATAGATAGTTCTAGTGACGATAATATAGGACAAATATTTTCAGAAGAAACTGTAGATGTCATTACCAATCTAGAAAAAAATGTAACTTATAAGGTGGTTGTGAGTACACCAAGTATAAATGGTACGGATGTTTTTTTATTCGGTCCGATTACGTTTACCGGTACTCGATTTGCCAAAGGGAAAAATAGTTTACCGTTTAATAAAACAGAAGTTAAACAATTTGAGTTCGTTACCCCTGCAAATAGTCCCGGTACGGGAGAAGAGATTTCTGATAACTCTGCTAACCCTACTGTTGTGGCAGAAATTACTTTTGACTGCTTAAACCCAGGGGATCGCATTTGGCTGAACAGTATTTTTCATATAACTAATAATCAGGGTGCAGAAGAACCTATCATAGATCATGCCATATTAAAAAATAATGTGCCGATTTATACTGCGCAAACAGAAATAGATAGTCTTGGTGATGATAATATAGGACAAATATTTTCAGAAGAAACTGTAGATGTTATTACCAATCTAGAAAAAAATGTAACTTATAAGGTGGTTGTGAGTACACCAAGTATAAATGGTACGGAAGTTTTTTTATTCGGTCCTATTACGTTTACTGGTACTCAATTTACCAAAGGGAAAAAGTGCGTAGCTTTTAATAAAACAGAAGTCAAACAATTTAAATTCGTTACCCCTGCAAATAGTCCTGGTACAGGAATAGAGATTTCAGATAACTCTGCTAGCCCTACTGTTGTGGCAGAAATTACTTTTGACTGTTTAAACCCAGGGGATCGCATTTGGCTGAACAGTATTTTTCATTTAACTAATAATCAGGGCGATGAACTTATCATAGATCATGCCATATTAAAAAATAATGTGCCGATTTATACTGCGCAAACAGAAATAGATGATACGGATGATGATAGTATAGGACAAATATTTTCAGAAGAAACTGTAGATGTCATTACCAATTTAGAAAAAAATGTAACTTATAAGGTGGTTGTGAGTGCACCAAGTATAAATGGTACGGATGTTTTTTTATTCGGTCCTATTACGTTTACCGGTACTCGATTTATCAACGGGAAAAAGTAAGACGTTGGAAAAAGCCTAATTTTCTCAAAATAAATACGAGAAATTAGGCTTTACGCTGTAAAATCCAATGATTGCTAACTCTACATATGATATAAACACCCTATTGATAGACTTATTTGCTTGACATGTCTAATGAATAGGGTGTTATTTTGATGAAAATTTGAATGATTTAGTGTGGATAATGTTGACAACAAAATAAACTTAGTGTACTATGTAACTAGATCACTAAAACAATAAAACACATTAATACATGTTTGAGGAGGATTTATATGGATTCTTGGATAGGATTATTAAAAAAAGACTTTTTATTAATGAAAAACAGATTATTGGTTTTTTTATTAATTGATTTAGCTGTATTTGCCTTAGGTTGGTATTTGCATATTCGTGAAATCGGATTTGTTCAACAACCAAACATAAATTGGGTGTTGGATGATAATGATTTGATCAAATTTATACCACTCGTAATAGCTATGGCAATACATGTGCTTTTTATAGGGAATTACATTTTGATGAGTTTAAACAAAGAAGGGAAACAGTTACATTTGTGGCTTCACAATCCACAGTCAGCAATTGTTTTGTTAGGAAGCAAATTAGTGAACGGTTTCATTGCATTGATTGTATCTTTAGGTGTGTTAATCACTCTTACGACTATCAATCTAATTCCTTTTTTATCTGAATTGAGTTTTTATCTAGGAGACTTAACAAAATTGCTACTTTATTTCGTAGTTAATATTATTTTTTTATCACTTTTAATCGGTATATGTTTCATGTTTTTTTGGACGATTTATCATGTACTTAAAAGTCGAATTGGTAGATGGAGTGTGTTAGTGATTATCGTTCTCATTAATTTATTCATATGGATTTTTGCAAGTTTTGAAAGCACTGCTATTTATGATCAATTGATTCTATGGGGTGAATATAATCTTGAGTTTTCAACACTTGAATTTATTAACCACAATGATGAGGAATTTGGAGAGAAGGTTAGCAATCATTTAGGTGAAAACTTGTTTGATGCTTTAATAGGTGTTTTATTCTTTGTAGTTGCAGCATGGTTGATAGAAAAGAAGGTCGAGGTGTAAAAAATGGAGGATTTTCAAGCCACAAAACCAATATATATGCAGTTAGTGGATCGTATTAATCATAAAATAGTACGGAATGAATTACGTGCAGGAGAGAAATTGAAATCAGTTCGAGATATGGCTGTTGAATCCGGAGTGAACCCAAATACTGTACAACGTACGTATAGTGAGTTAGAAAGGATGGATATTGTGGAAACGAAAAGAGGTCAGGGGACATTTGTTACGAAAGATGAAATGAAATTAAATCAATTGAGAGATAATTTGAAAAACGAACATATCTCAAGGTTTATATCTCAAATGGCAGACATGGGATTTACTAAAGATGAGATGGTGCAGGGTTTAAAAGATTACATTGAACAGGAAGGAGAATAAAATGATTACATTTGAAAATGTTTCAAAAAGTTATTTAACACAAAAAGCATTAAATGACATAAATCTTAGTTTACCAAAAGGAAAAATCATAGGCATCATTGGAGAAAATGGAAGTGGAAAATCAACGATGTTGAAGTTAATGGCTGGTTTAATACGTCCAACAAAAGGATCAGTGAAAGTGAACAATATTCCAGTAAACCGAAAAATATGTGAAATAGTCACTTATTTATCAGAACTTGATGCATATTATGTCATGTACACTGTTAAACAAACGATTGATTTCTTTTCCACTCAATTTAAGGATTTTGATTTAAATAAAGCATATAAAATCATGACATTTATGAAATTAAACCCAGATCAAAAAGTAAAAAACCTATCAAAAGGAAATAGAGGACGTCTAAGAATTGTATTGTCTCTAGCGAGAGATGTCCCCTATATTATTTTAGATGAACCTTTCTCAGGATTAGACCCTATGGTAAGGGAATCCGTAGTCAAAGGATTGCTTTCTTATATCGATCTGGAGAATCAAACAATAATTATTACAACCCATGAAATTCAAGAGGTGGAAGCGCTTCTGGATATGATAGTCGTGATTCGTAAAGGTCAAATTCTAGATATGAAAGAAGTAGAGCAATTGCATGAAAAAGAACAAAAGAGCGTTGTAGAATGGTTGAAAAAAGTATATGAGGCTAGTTAGCTATATTAAGTAGGTGGCTCATATATTGAGTCATCTACTAAAATAATTCAAATTGCTATCTTGGGAGGTGAATTATGAAAGCGATTGTTTATGAAAAATACGGACCACCGGAAGTTTTACAACTAGGAGAGGTAGAAAAACCTATCCCCAAGGACAATGAAGTACTGATAAGAATATATGCGACTACGGTTACGGCAGAGGACCCGAAACAGAGAGGTTTTACATTTCCACCTCTGTTTTGGCTCCCCACGGGAATATTATTTGGATTTAGAAAACCTAAAAAAAAGATACTGGGATTTGAGCTTGCAGGGGAAGTAGAGTCATTAGGTAAATCAGTAAAACGTTTTAAAAAAGGGGATCAAGTTTTTGGTTATACCGGTCTCAGCTTTGGAGCTTATGCCGAGTATAAATGTATGCCTGAAAGTGGATTGATAGCATTAAAACCTGCCAATATAACTTATGAAGAAGCCGCCTCTGCTCCCAATGGGGCATTAAGTGCGTTAGTTTACCTTAGAAATAAAGGAAAAATTCAGAACGGAGAGAAAGTTCTTATTTATGGTGCTTCTGGATCAGTAGGTACTTTTGCGGTTCAACTTGCCAAGTACTTTGGGGCAGAAGTTACTGGTGTTTGTAGTACTGCAAATTTAGAACTGGTGAAATCTCTCGGAGCTGATAAGGTTATTGATTATACGAAAGAGGATTTTACTCTATCTGGTGAGACTTATGATATTATTTTTGACACGGTGGGTAAGAGTTCATTTTCTCAAAGTAAAAGCTCACTAAATCAAAATGGACGCTATCTCTTAACACATTTTGGTCTAACAAATATTTTTCAAATGCTATGGACTTCAATGATAGGTAACAAGAAAGTAATAGGTACTGCAGCAAATTTTAGCTGGAAACTTGAAGATTTAAATCTTCTCAAAGATCTTTACGAATCTGGAAAGATAAAATCTGTCATAGATAGGCACTACCCATTGGAAGAAACCGTGGAAGCTCATAAGTATGTAGAAAAAGGACACAAGCGGGGAAATGTAGTTTTAACTCTGGAAAACCTTCATATGCTCTAAGCAAACATAGTAACACTAATGTAATAGTAAGCAAATAAAATTTTATGATTAAACAGTTAACAGAAAGAGCGTAGAATTACGTTCTTTTTTTGATCGGAAAATATCATCCAAATGTGCTAGGGAAGGGATACAGGATGATAAAAAAGAGTTACTAAAAATCACGCGTAGCATCGACTTTTGCACCTCTAATTAAATTTATTTCTTTATGAGAATGTTTAATTCCTATGCCTCATAACGTATTAAAAGGTTCTTTAATTTGATTGTTCACATCAAGAGAAGAGGAGTGATGTAAATGAGCAGTAGCTGTAATCGAGAAGCGACAGGTTCTTGTGCCACAGCTTTCGGAAGAAATACGATAGCTAGTGGAGATAACTCTTTCGCTGAGGGGAGAGGTACGACATCAGACGGGGAAAATTCCCATGCAGAAGGAAGAAGTACAGTATCTAGCGGAGATGCTTCACATACTGAGGGAAGAAATACAGCAGCAAGGGGTGATAATGCTCATGCGGAAGGAAAAGACACCGTAGCACAAGGGGATAATTCTCATGCGGAAGGAGAAGGAACACAGGCGACTGGAACAGCCTCACATGCAGAAGGAGCAAGTTCAAAAGCGAAGGGGATACAATCTCATGCAGAAGGAGATTGTACAACGGCAGATGGAAGTTACTCACACTCAGAGGGAACTAAAACGAATGCTGAAGGGGAAGCATCCCACTCGGAAGGGAGAAATACTACATCCAGTGGAGATTATGCACATGCTCAAAACAGAGATACCGTAGCACAAGGGGATAATTCTACCGCGGAAGGGTTAGGTTCTCTTGCCAGAGGGCTGAACAGTCATGCAGAAGGATATATTACACAGGCGGATGGAGAAAATGCTCATTCTGAAGGCAGAAAAACAACAGCAAGTGGTGATAATGCACATGCTCAAAACAGAGATACCGTAGCGCAAGGGGATAATTCTACTGCCGAAGGGTTAGGTTCTCTTGCCAGAGGGTTGAACAGTCATGCAGAAGGATATATTACACAGGCGGATGGAGAAAATGCTCATTCTGAAGGTAGAAATACAAAGGCAACAGGAAATAATTCTCATGCGGAAGGAATTGACACGCTTGCTCAAGGAGATCGATCTCATGCAGAAGGAGAGGGAACGACAGCAACAGGAATCGGTGCTCATGCCGAGGGAACAGCTACAGTTGCCTCTGGTGAACAAGCTCATGCGGAAGGTGTTGCTACTATAGCTTCTGGAGATTTTTCTCATGCGGAAGGAGTACGTTCGGAAGCAAATGGAAATAGATCCCATGCAGAAGGGGATACAGCAATAGCTGAGGGAACAACTTCTCATGCTGAAGGAATTGCTACTAGAGCTTCTGGAGATTTTTCTCATGCTGAAGGAGTGTTTACGCAAGCAATTGGGGAAAGGTCCCATGCGGAAGGAGATGGAACACAAGCATTAGGAATAACTTCTCATGCGGAAGGACTTGGTACTAGAGCTTTTGGAGACTTTTCTCATGCCGAAGGAACATTTACAGAAGCAATTGGAGAAAGATCCCATGCGGAAGGCGATGCAACAGTAACTTCGGGAAGAGCTTCTCATGCCGAAGGTAGTGGAACAACTGCAGAAGGTTTTGCGTCCCATGCGGAAGGATGTAATACGTTAGCTTCTGAAGATTGCTCTCACGCAGAAGGTAGATCCACAAATGCTCAAGGTATGAACTCCCATGCAGAAGGGCGGTCAACAACTGCAGGAGGTATGAATAGCCATGCGGAAGGAGATTTTACAACAGCAGAAGGAGAAGCTTCTCATACGGAAGGGCGGTTAACAATAGCAGGAGGAGACTTTTCTCATGCGGAAGGAGAAGGGACAGTAGCTGAAGGTGTTGCTTCTCATGCAGAAGGGCTAAGAACAACTGCAAGTGGTTCGAGTAGTCATGCGGAAGGAGATTTTACAACAGCAGAAGGGGGAGCTTCTCATACGGAGGGGCGGTTAACAACAGCAGAAGGAAACTTTTCTCATGCGGAAGGAGAAGGGACAGTAACTGAAGGTGTTGCTTCTCATGCCGAAGGGCTGAGAACAACTGCAAGAGGTTCGAATAGTCATGCAGAAGGAAGAGACACCGTAGCTGAAGGTGTTGCTTCTCATGCCGAAGGGCTGAGAACAACTGCAAGAGGTTCGGATAGTCATGCGGAAGGAAGAGACACCGTAGCACAAGGTGATCATTCTCATGCGGAAGGAAGAGACACCGTAGCACAAGGTGATCATTCTCATGCGGAAGGATCTAATACTCAAGCCAATGGTCTCTTTTCCCATGCCGAAGGATCTAATACTCAAGCTAATGGGACAGCTTCCCATGCCGAAGGAATCGAAACGATAGCCTCTTTTTCCGCTCATGCCGAAGGTAGATTCACAAATGCTCAAGGTATTGGCTCCCATGCGGAAGGAGAGGAGACTTTAGCCTTGTTCAATAACGCCCATGCCGAAGGAATCTTAACGACAGCGAGAGGTAGGAACTCTCACGCCGAAGGAGAGGGAACTTTGGCGTTTGGTGCCGGTTGCCATGCGGAAGGGTTTAGTACTGAAGCTCGTGGTTTTAATACCCACGCTGAAGGATCAGAAACAACTGCAGGAGGATTTAATACTCATGCTGAAGGAGAATCTACTACTTCCGAAAGTTTTGCTTCTCATGCGGAAGGGGCTTTTACATTAGCAGCTGCAGGTCAATCTCACGCCGAAGGTTTGAGGACCATGGCAACACATGTTGCTGCTCATGCTGAGGGAGTTGATACAATTGCTTCTGGTGTATATTCTCATGCGGAAGGAAATTCTAATGAAGCCAGTGGAGAAGCTGCCCATGCTGAGGGATTTAGGACAGTAGCTGGAGCGTTTGCTTCTCATGCCGAAGGATTTGGAACAACAACTAATAATGGGAGTGCTCATGCTGAAGGATTTTTAACAATAGCAAATTCAATTAGCTCCCATGCCGAAGGAAGTAGGACGATAGCTGAGGGAGAAGCTTCTCATGCTGAAGGAGAAGGGACAGTAGCTGAAGGTATAAATTCCCACACTGAAGGGCTATTTACAACTGCAAGAGGTTCCAATAGTCATGCGGAAGGTAATGGATCTGAATCATTGGGAGATAATTCTCATGCAGAGGGATTACTAACAGAAGCGGTAGGATTAGCTTCTCATGCAGAAGGTTGTAATACAATAGCTTCTGAAGACTGCTCCCACGCCGAAGGTAGTGGAACAACTGCAAGAGGTATGAATAGCCATGCTGAAGGGTTATTAACAAGTGCAAGAGGTATGAATAGCCATGCTGAAGGTAGTGATACAACAGCAAGGGGAATAAATGCCCATGCTGAAGGAGAAGGGACGATAGCTGAAGGTATTGCGTCCCATGCCGAAGGTTGTAATACGGTAGCTTTAGATGATTGTTCTCACGCTGAAGGAGATGGAACAAGAGCTGAAGGTTTTGCTTCTCATGCGGAAGGTTGTAATACAATTGCCTCTGGTGAATGCTCTCATGCAGAAGGAAACGGTACAGATACAAATAATAGAGTGAATGCGCATATTATGGGACGATCAGGTCAAGCTGTTGAAGATAATTCCTGGCATTTAGTGAATGATACCTTGATGGCTCTTATAAGCGGTAATACTGGGGATGCCTGCTTTGCAGGGAAAATCACTTCCGGTAGAGGATGCGATTTCGCTGAATTGTTTGAAACATTGGATGGCAAAGCTATTGATGTCGGATACTTTGTCACAACAGAAGGGGATAAAATAAGGAAAGCTACAAATCAAGATGAATATGTACTAGGTGTAACAAGTGCTGTCCCTGGTTTTTTAGCAGGTAGTTCCGGATATGAATGGAATGAGAGATATATGACAGATGAGTGGGGCCGCGTGCTATACGAAGAGATAATCATCCCAGAGAAAAAAGATGAGAACGGAAATCTCATCTCACCTGAGAGGATAGAAAAAAGACAATTGATAAATCCAGAATTTGATCCAAATAAACAATATACCCCAAGATTAGAAAGAGAAGAATGGGAGGCTGTTGGATTAATCGGACAGTTATTAGTGAGAGATGACGGAACAAGTGAAGTGAATGGTTATTGCAAACCTAACTCAAATGGAATTGCTACAAGATCCCCAAGTGGTTACAAAGTATTGAAACGAACAAGTGAAAATCAAATTTTAATTGTTGTATCGAGTCCTGTGCAATTTTAAAATAACATAAATGGAGAGGTGCGTAATGGAAAATAGAAGAGAAGAGTTGTCTGAATTAATGACAAGAAATAATAGCAGAGAAAATGAATTGATGGAGAATAGAAAAGAAAGGTTGAAGGAAAAGTTATCAGAAACAATTGCAATGGAAAATAGCAGAAAAAATGAAATAATAGAAGAATTAAAAAGTTCTATGGATAAATATCTAGTAAAGATTAAAAATTTAAATGTGAGTAAAGAATATTTGGAGAAGAGACAAAAGAGAATAGATGAGCTTATTCAAAGAGTTGAGGAACAAAGCGAACAATCATTAAAAAGATTAAAAGATAGGATGGGTAAGTAGTCTTCAAAATGATTATGTAAAATATTTCTTGCGATAGTGTATTACTACAAGAACATATATTCATTAAGATCCACGCACAGCGTGGGTTTTTATATTTAAAGTATACAAGTACAGGAGCGATTAAAAGAAGAATTAAAAAATATAAACGAATTAAAATTTAAAATTAAACAGTTAGCGATTCATCCGAAGGATACGTCGTTTTTTGTCTTTGTCACTTTTCTAGGCTGCCTGTGATATCCTTCAAGTGGGACAAAAAACATTCGATTATAATTCGATCTTGGGAACAGAAGCTGATAAAATTCATAAAAACTTAAAACAATTATTGACAATAAATTAAAGTCAGTGTACTATTTAAATAGATCACTAAGACAATAAATCAATAATACACAAAAAAGATTATTCATGAGTTCTTAAATTGATTTAAAAAATCTTTGCAGCAGTTCATCCCCGAACTTTAGGAGAAACCGCGAACAAAATTTAGTTTCTTATTTTAATCATGAGAGGTGAAGATAAGTGGGAAAATTATTGTATATTACAGCACATCCATTATCTGAAGAAAATTCTGTGAGTCTCCAAATTGGTAAAGAGTTTTTAGTAACTTATGAAAAGAAAAATCCAGATGTGGAAATTGTTAAACTAAATCTATACGAAGAAAATATACCTCCACTTGATGCTGATGTAATTAGTGCATGGAGTAAGTTAAGTGCAGGAGAAAGCTTCGAATCATTAACTGACGAACAACAAGTTAAAGTAGGTCGTATCGATGAATTAGCAGAACAATTTGCTGAAGCAGATTGTTCTGCATTTGTAACTCCAATGTGGAATTTTAGTTTTCCAGCTGTGTTAAAGGCATATATTGATACAATTGTAATTCCAGGGAAAACTTTTAAGACTACTGAAACCGGAATGATTGGTTTATTAGAAGGGAAGAAAGCTGTTCATATAATGGCTTCAGGTCTCATATATTCTGATGGACCAATGGTAGGATCGGAACATGCCAATAGTCTTTTAAAAACAGTTTTAGGTTTTTTAGGGGTAACTGATGTGGAAAGTATCTTTGCAGAAGGTATTTCTATGGGACCTAAGCAAGCAGAAGAAAGTAAACAAGCAGCAATTAAAAAAGCACATGAAGTAGCAAAAAACTTAGAAATATAAATAAAAGGTCATTCAAAAACATATTCTTTAATAATTCAATTAACCATAAATTAAAAAAAGGCACGAGGACCTCAAGTGCCTTTTTCGTTCTTTTGAGGTAGAACCACCTTATTGTTTATATGATTTTTTTATCATTAATTTTTGTTTAAAATCATATCATTTCAACTAAAATCATAATAGGAGGTCTTCATTTGTTTACGGTCTATAATATTATTTTATATTTACATATATTTAGCGTAATCCTAGTTATTGGTCCAATCTTTATTTTGTTTCCTTTGTTAAACAAACTAAAATATCAAGTAGAAAATCAAGAATCAGAATTAGAATTAATACGTTTTGTATTGAGGTTATCAGAATATGCAGGTCGTGTATTAATAATAATGGGAATCTTGTTAATTTGGTTAGGAGGATGGAAATGGTTAGAATCGTGGATTGTCATGGCAGTGCTTTTATTGATATGTGCTATTATTTTTATGGAACGTATATTCTCACCTGCCATTCGAAAAATTGAAAGTGAGGAGGAAGAGAGTCGTATTATTCTAATCAATAAACTTAAACAATATGTCATTTATTACATTTCTATTCTATTAATAGCTATGTGGTTTATGATACAAAAGCCCGTCTTGTGGTGAGACGGTTTTAGAATCCATTTTGATCAATATTCTTTCAAAATGGATTTTTTCTTTGTTATAGCAGATTATGGTATGTATAAATAATTTAGTTATAACAATTGATGTGTATAAAGGTGGTGAAAAATCACATTAAACAATTTGTAAAGTTGCAGAAAATGGAATAATGATAGGAGGATTTGTGAAAGGCTCTTTTGGAGTTATTATTAATAATACTGAAATATTAGAAAAAGCAAAGTACTATACTCAAACCTTTGGAAATGAAGTTAGACATTATGAGTTAAATCTAGATAATAAGTATCTTGTAATTGAAGATTTTAAGGTTTAAAGATAAGAACTACAACTTAATTTTTAACACATCGTATAAAGTAAAATGGGGCTGATGATTGAACATAAAAACCGTCCTTTCTAAAATGTAGGTGTGGTAACTTTCATTCTACTAAAAGAGACGGTTTTTTTGTACATTTTTTAAAAAAGAGCTGCCAGAAAGTCATTGAAACCTGGATGTGTCTTATTGACCAGTATAAAATTCAAATTTATGACCTTCAGGATCGATATTATTGCTTCTAAATATATTATACAACTGTATCACTGATAATCTTCAAAAAACCGTTCTTTGAGGCGGTATTAATTAACTGATTAATGGATTTCCCTGCCTTATTGCTAAATAAATACCATTGGTTTTCAGTAACGTCATAAAGTAAAATTTCTGGATATTCTTCTAAATCTGAATGAACTAAATTATAAATCTCAAAACTCTTTAGGATATCATCTTCCTGGTCCAAAAACTCATATTGTCCTACTTTATAATAAGATCCAAGAATGTCTATATTAGGACTCCATGAGTAATGTTCAGGGGCACCGACTTTATCTCCTTTATTTTCCATAAAAATATTATAAATTGCTTCGTTATATGCATTCCCATTAACTTGCTGTACTACTCCGCCCATAGTCATATGGTATTCGTGTTGCATTGCTTTTACTTGTTCACCATCTATATGCAATGGATTTGTATTAATAGTTACTGTAAAGTTGCTGTAATTCACGTCACATTCAAAAGTCTCAGCGATAAAGCGAAGTGGAACGAACATACGATTATTTTTTATATATGGTTCTATATCAAGAAGTATCTTTTTACCGTTTACCTCCGCTGTCGTGCTGTTCAAATTTAATATTACTTTAACATTGTTTTTTGTAAGAGTAACTTCTGAATTTGCCCAATGAACATTAGCTCCCAAATTTTCACTAATAACACGTACAGGCACCATTGTACGATTGTTCATAATTTCGGGTTTCACATCAGATGCAATAACAACGCCGTCAACTTTTATTTGTAATCCTGCAGCATATGTAATAGATGATGTAATAATTAAAAAAATTGAAAGTAAAACTCCAAAGAATATCTTTTTCACATATAACAGCTCCTTGTTTGGTCTCATTTTTTAAAAATAATATACGTCCATGCGTTTTAAAATTACCGATAAACTGGGGGGTAACCTCTATTTCAATGGGACGTTGATCTTCTGCATACAAGCGCTAGTCAATCGTCTTCCCCAGATCGAACATTAATTTACCATCGATAGAGTGTTGGTAGAAAAAAATTAAGTTTAATAAAAGCTTATTATAGAGGTATTCATGTAATCTTGTAAATGGTAATTTCTAACGCACTACGAAAGCGAGACTATCCGAGTTTAAAACGCTTGAGGAGCTGTAACTTTTCAACATTACTCTGAAATTAAGATGATCTAAACCTTCCATATACACAGCCTAGAGGTAAACAATCAATTAGATTCCAAAGGTTATTATCAGCCTGTCTATGCTTTTTTTTAGTATTGTTGTAAATGGAAATCCTAATTCCAGCAATCTAAAGCATAATTCATATATATTTATTGGACTGCATTCATGAACTCTATCATCGTTACGGAGGCTGGATATCGAATGATGAAGACCTACTTAGAGAATCAGGGTCATTTCTACAGCCTACTCACTGTACACAAATAGTTGCATTTATATGATTGATGCAGAAGGAACTGAAAATAATGTTGCATATGATCCATAGAGAGAATTACTGAATCTTATCGATACATTTGGTAATTTAACCAAATTGGAATATGATAGAAATTAGAGACTTTGTGAGAAATTACATTGATAATATTTATAAGAATGCTGGAGAAATAAGGACAGCAATGTGGAGAGGACTTGCTGAAGTTATGGAAATGGAAATCGAGCAGATGGCATGACTTTCTTCTTTAGAAAGGATAACTATGATGTTGTCACAGATTCAGCAGGTAATTTTGTTACTATTTTAAAAGATGGAGCTACCTAAAATATAAGATTCAAGTGTGCTGAGAATATCTTCGAAGGAACTAAGTAGGAGTTGATAATATGGATAAATTAATTAAAACTGATATAATCTATTAGTACAACTTTGCTTAATTGTTATATTATGAAATGAAGGTGTAGTTAATATGAGAACTTATAAGTTTGCTGAGTATGAAATAGAGATTGATTATGCTAGGACATTAGAATATTATAAAGACCTTCCATTCATCGGAGATGAAGATGATTGTAACTGTATATATTGCCAAAATTATGCACTAGCAACAATTTATTTTCCAGAAGACGTAAAATCTCTATGCATGAATATAGGAGTAAATCTAAAAAAAGATGCAAGAGTTAGTCACTTTTATGAAGCAAAGAATAGCAAACATATGTATCTTGCTGAATACAAATTATTTGGAAACATTATAAGAAGAGCAACAACAGAAGTAATTGATGTTGATGTGTTGTATAAAAATGATGAGGATTACTTTAAAATTCGGTTATTAAATGTAGAAGATGATGACAATGTAATTGAACTTTGTATAGAGGCATTTCTACCATGGTTATTAGATATTCCCTCTAAATAGATGCTTTTCACTGTTATAGCTTCGGTGGCTGAATCTATAGTAGATATTGATTCCCCTATATGATTTTTATAATGAACAATATTACTTTTCAATTCAATAAAATCTCTTCTTGAAAACAACTTAGGAATTTCAACTAATTTTGGTGCTGAGAAATTTTTCTATTACTTTTAAGCTTTGGGAAGCAAACTATTTGATAAATTCACTGATATTAGAATGGTGTTGAAAAATAAAATGAGGTCTTGGAGATATAAAACCACAAGCGATTATTTTGATTACTTGGATTTTCATGATTGTCTAGTAGAACAAGTGAAAATAGAAAAGGACCTAGTTACTTTAGGTTTAGAATTTATTAACATCTCAGAAAAACATCCAATTAATCCTTATGATTTAGCAAAATCAACAGACAGATGTGAGCTTACTTTTATCAATGTATCAAAGAATGAAGTGATACTCTTTGAAGAAAACATGAAGGTAAACATCTTAATTACTGATTTAGAAGAAATGGAACTATTAGAGTTTAATAAGAAAAAGGTTAAAGACTATTTCATTTTTGATATATTTGGTATTAATGGAGGAACACATGAATTTTGTAGTTTAAAACTTCATGCTAAGAGTTTTATTTTGCAATGGAATGATTTCAAAGAAAATGCTTGGTATGTAGGATAGCACAATTAATCGGAAACCTCCCATAAAATGGTTATTTTCTCTAATAGAGCAACGTCTTTCTTTATGAATTGGGTCAGATTGTTAAATAACAATATGCTAGATTTAGGAAGAGTAAAATAATCATTATGATGAAAATGGTGCTAATTGAGAGCAAGAGGTGAAATTGATATGGATAAGTTTAGCCGACTATTCGACCTAAACAGATATTTAGACGATGTAGAAGTTTGCTTTTCAATTAACGGTGAGGTAGAGCAAGATGCTTACTACTTATCAGAATCAATATGTTCTAGAATTATTTGTATTGGTAATGCTTATAAATTACACTATGTCCCGATGATTGATATTTATGGTGATATAAAACTAAATAAAACACAAGTTCTTTCACTTATTGAAGAGTTGTTATTTATAAAATCTATTATTAATGATGAGGTTATTGAGCACTTTGTTCCATTAATAATTAAACTCTTGGAAGAAATAACACATAGCAAAGATGAAAAACTTTTATGGATAATGGGGAATTAAACCTCATTTAATCATTTGATGCATTTCTCTAATAAGAGAAGTACTTTTTCTTTTTTTATTTGCCATAGAATGTGGGTCTGCGTGAGGTTTTTGATCAAACTTTATTCAAATCCAACAATAGGAGAGACAATATTGTTGATGATAAGCCATGAAAAAAAAAGATACTTTCTGATAATAACTTAAAAGAAGTATTGCATTATTAATTGGAAAATATCGTACCATGGGAGAGGGTCTCGAAACGTTTACGTTTACCTCAATTTCAGTTATACCCTATGGATGAAAAGATTCCTTTCACAGTAAGAGAGGGGAGTCGGGTCTAATGAATGCTTATTCTAATGAATTTTATTCAAAAACATAAATCCAAAAATAAAAAACAGATTAGTGGGTGAAATACATGATAAATGGGGACATTACTTTAGATATACTAAATGGGAAATTTAGCTATCGTGTTGGGGCTATAATCATTGATTCAAATGAGATTTTAATGGCAAAAGATGAAAAAACTTCGTTTTATTATACAATAGGTGGTCGTGTAAGATTTGGGGAAACTGCAGAAGAAGCAATTTTACGAGAAATTTTTGAGGAAACTCAACATCGTCTTGAACTTGGTGAATTAAAGTATGTTCACGAAAACTTCTTTACTTCTGATGAAGGTACTGTTAACCACGAGATTTCTTTTTTTTACTCGGTTAAATCAAGTGCCGAATTACGCCATATGAAACATGCTTTCTTTGAAGAGTCATATGGTAAAGTAACGTTACATTGGCTTCCGATTGATGAACTAGCAAAATTAGATTTATATCCTGAGTTTTTTAAGACTGAATCTTTAAATTCGGATTCGAATGGCAAAATTAAGTGTTTCAAAACAAAAAACAATCATACTTATTCAACAACCGATCACGAATCTAAATAGAAAGTATGTTTATATAATATAATAAGGTTCTTGTCGTCCGACTGTATTACGACAAGAACATATACTCTTTAAGATCCGCGCATAGCGTGGTTTTTTTATTTAAAGTATACAAGTTCTTGTCTTTTTCATTTGACAAGAACTTGTATACTTTCCCTATCAAAGACAAGAACTTATATCTATCCTGTAAACTTACTTCGATTATTTTAACTTGAATCTTCTAGTGGGAAATCAAATTAGATTTTATTAATTTGTATTTCTATAAATTTATATTGATATAAGGGGTTACACCGATCTATATACGTATGTACAAAGACTAGTTTTGTGTAGTTTAGAAAATAAATTTTTATAAACCACATTTCACAGATGTTAATAATATTTATATCTTGACAAAGTTAACCTTTTATATCCATAATATAGGATAATTGTTTAAAATTATAAATAAGAAGTGCAAGAGCAATTTGGAATTTTCATAATTGAAGATGGTTAATTTGAGGGAGTAGATAAAAGCATCAAGGTTAAGTAACTGGGTTCCTGGATCGATAGGAATATCTGACAGTAAGTCAGATATGAAATCAAGAATGGAGTGAATTAAAATGTTTAATAAACAATCAAGGAAATGGATCATTTTTTCTAGTCTATTAGCTCTAGGAATCATCTTTGCGGGATTCATTGACTTTGGAGAGACTAATTCAGACAAAGATGATAACACTAGTTCAATAAATACCTCACAACAAGAAAAAGAGCAAACTAATGAAAAAACAAGGGTAGAACCTATAGAAATAACTCAAAAAAATATTCAGAACTATATTGATGCTACAATGACTCGAACTGAAATCGAAAATTTATTAGGTTTACCGAATGCAGTTGGAGAATTCAACGGTGTGTGGAGATATGATGTTAAAAAAAATGAAGGATATGAAGTATATAATGGGCCTGAAGAATTGGTTAAATACAACGGTTCCAGCGTGATTGATTATGAAGGATTTAAAAATGAGGATTTGCAACTGCAATTATTTATAAAATGGAATAATGATCTTTCAATTGAGCAGCTTACATTGTATTATAATGAGAACGGTAAAGTAGTGAAATATGATGGAGATTCTATAAGTGAATTTACAATCCCTGATGTTTCTGTTTCAACTGCCAAAGTAGGTGACAATATTGTAGGTTGGACCATTACGGAAATTAAAGACGAATCCTGGATAGATATGGATGGTGATTTTTATTATAGAGTTTTTGCTACGGCTGAGGGGGTTCAAGAATTAAGTGGGCAAGTAAGTTATTCAGCATTATTTGGCGAGTTTTATTTCCAACCTGATGAAAAGTCAAAAGCACTTATTCCTAGTATAACGGAAGGATACTTGCCTACTACAATGATAATAAAATTTACATCAGATTCTTCTAAAGAATTGGAACAAGTACTTATTGAAGCTGGAAAAACTAAAACACCTGATGGTGATGTTTATTCTACTGGAACAGCTACTATAACAACCTCTAAATATTTAGCGTATCATATTGAAGCATCCGATGCTATGGATGTTATTTATGTTTCTGACATCAAAGATTTTCAGTTAAATGAATAAAGAAGAAAAACAATAAAACTTCATCATGCTTTTTATAAAAAGAACATTGAATAGTAAACTCTATGCACATTGGCACTATTACATATAGATTTTATTTTAGTTGGCCTACTGAAAAAAGTGATAAGGGATCGAAGAATTGAGGAAGTGGAGTATGACGGGAGGTAATTTTAAACAGATGTTGATTCTAAACCATTTCAATCTTTACATGGGTTGCATATTTCAACGTCATTATTAGCGACATAAGCCAATTTCCCATCCGGGGAAGTGACGCTTACGTTTGTCATTTATCACCAAACTCTTTTTCTATTGCAACAAGTGCAGCTCCTATAACCTGATGCATATCATAATAATTATAATTAGCTAGCCTTCCACCAAAAATTACATTTTGTTCTCCATCCGCTAATTCTTTATACTTCCTATATGTTTCGTTATTTTGTTGATTATTAATTGGATAATAAGGCTCATTGCATTTCTTCCATTCAATTGGATATTCTTTACTTATAATGGTTTTTTCTTGTGTACCATATTCAAAATGCTTATGTTCTATGATCCTAGTATATGGTGTATCTCTATCTGTATAGTTCACTATAGTATTTCCCTGAAAATTATCTGTATCCTCAACAACATTAGTCTCAAATTTTAAACTTCTATACTCTAATACCCCATAGATATAGTCATAATATTGATCAATCATACCAGTATAGACAGTTTTATGTGCAATCCCCTCAAATTCTTCTTTTTTATCAAAATAGTCAACTTCTAGTCTCACATCACTTTTTTCAAGCATTTTTTCGATTATCACATTGTATCCCCCTATTGGAATACCTTGATACTTATCATTAAAATAATTATTATCATAAGTAAACCTTACTGGTAGTCTTTTAATTATAAAAGCAGGTAAGTCCTTAGCAGACCTTCCCCATTGTTTTTCTGTATAACCCTTTATTAACTTTTCATAAATATCAGTACCAACAAGAGAAATTGCTTGTTCTTCTAAATTAGTTGGATTATTAATACCAACTCTTCCTTTTTGCTCTTCAATTTTTTCTTTGGCTTCCTTTGGAGTAACTACTCCCCAAAGTTTATTAAAAGTATTCATATTAAATGGAAGATTATAAATTTCACCTTTATAATTTGCTACTGGTGAATGAGTATATCTATTAAACTCTACAAAACCATTTACATAATTCCATATCTGTTCATTATTAGTATGAAATATATGGGCACCATATTTGTGTACATTAATTCCTTCTTTTTTTTCATTATAGACATTTCCACCAATATGGTTCCTTTTATCAATCACAAGACACTTTTTTCCCTTTTTAGTGGCCTCGTATGCAAATACAGAGCCAAATAAACCGGCTCCGACAATTAAATAATCATACATATTTTTACCCCTCTCCAATTTTAACTATTTAATTTTTGTTTCTTGACAATTTCATTTATCACTTTTAGATAGTTATTTAGAAAATGTTCCACGGTGAAATGTTCATCAAACAACCTAATATTTTTCTGTTCTAAAATATCTCGCTATTTTTGGGGTTTTATAATTTTCTCTATTTCATTTCACTAGTATTGCATAAAGATATCTGATTTTCGTCAAACTGCCGAATGAATTGTAATAAAAGTAATTTTTGAGTTTTTATTCCCGATTTCTATCGGTTTCATTTTCATATCATTCGTTATGATATTAATCAGTTTGTCTTCGCTGTCTTTTCGATCGACACAGCGCATGGAGCATATGAAGTTTCTTATTTCTTACCTATTTACTATATATACTTATATATCATATGCAGGTGAAATTAAATCATTATTGTGAAGACAGGTTCAACCTCACAAAAAGGAGATCACTTGTGTGGGTGATGAACCAGTTTTTTATAATACCAGTCGAGAAGAGGCATTCATCTATACCAAAACGTTTCTTTTACATAGTATAGATCAGGGGGAAAAACCGACAGATTTGAACTGAAAGAAATGGAAAATGGAGACCATATACAAAAATGGGCAGACAGATCCAATTTTTATAGAGTAAGTTTAGTCACGAGTAGCCAGTCCTTGTTGATGATGACGCACCTACTCATGAGGAGGAAATAAAATTTATTGGGTCAAGGAAGCACTTGTCCCATCTAACTCGGCGAATGCCGAGAGACTATAAAAAATAAAGGAGGTATAAACATGGCAGCTTTAAAAAAAGGAGCGAAGATAGAATGTGACTTTAGGGATGATGAGGTTGAATTAAGCGACCAGGACCAAGTCATTCTTGAGGTGAAAGTTTGTGAGAAGGATCAGAATAAAAAAGTGAAACTGGATTGGTCGGTTGATGAATTCATCATGGGAACTGATTCTAGTTCTGGACCACCACCCACTGCAGTAAACCCTTCCGCTACAGTAGAATACACGCTTTGTAAGAATAGTCAACAGATAGGATCAACTGTAACATCAGGACATTCGATTGATTTAGAATTTACGAACTCTTCTTTCCCTTTAAATGCATCTTTTACGCAAAACAACCAACCGAACTTTACGTTTTGTGACACCCCATCGCTTGGAATGAATTGTTATCAAGTGAAGGCGAGAAAATTAGACCCTAGTGGCACTAATACAACTTCAAGGGCCGTTGTAACGGATAGATCATTGAATGCGATTTATATCGACAAAAAAAAATAAATTCAATACACGGAGTGTCCTTAAATTATAAGTCCTTAGATTAAAGTTTAGGGACACTATTTACTCTGTACCATTAGTATATTATATAAGTACAGATGAGTTCATTGTTCAGATGAGAGGGGAAGATTTTATGACTACGATAAGTCTTTGTTTGAACGTAAAAGATGAAGAAGAAGTATTAAATAGATGTTTATCGTCTATCGCTCATTTAGTAGATGAAATTATAATTGTGGATTCAGGTTCAACGGATAAGACAAAAGAGATAGCCAGGAATTATACGGACAAGATTTATGATTTTAAGTGGAAGGGAGATCTTTCTGAAGCACGAAACTTCTCTTTTTCTAAAGCGACGAAAGACTATATTATGTGGTTAGATGCAGATGACATTGTTCCAGAAGAAAGCCAAAAAAAAATTTCCGAGTTCAAAAAAAATCTTGCGATTTATAAAATGGATGTTGTGGTGATGGAATATCAATACGCCTTTGATGATGAGGGAAATCCAACACTTACCCAACTTCGTGATAATATCGTAAGAAGAGAATGTAATTTTCGTTGGAAAGGATTTGTTCACTCGGCACTTGATTACTCTGGGAGAGAAGTATTCATAACCAATATTGTGATAAAACATAAAAAAAATAAATTACATTCAGATCGAATTTTAAAAACTTATGAAAGTGTGATTGAGCAAGGCAAGATATTATCTAATGGGCATCCGTTTTACTATGCGAATGCATGTTTTGGAAACAAACAATATAGAAAAGCGATGGAATGGTATGAAAGATGCCTCAACGAAAACATATACAGTGATGAAATTCAAATTTTTATATACGGGCAGCTTACTGATTGTCATATCCATTTTAACGAATTAGATAAAGCGATTACATGTAGCTTGCATACTTTCCATATTGATTCTCCTAGGGCAGAGATTTGTTGTAAATTAGGTCACATACACGATCTTAAAAATGAAATTCACCAGGCTATTAGTTGGTATAAAATAGCCACAGTGATTGATTTCCCACAACATAGTACGTTTATTCAACCATTTTACTATACATGGTTCCCCCATGTGCAATTATGTGCTTGTTATATGTCACTTAGTAATTATACGGAGGCAAAAAAGCATAATGACATAGTGGCAGAGTATATCCCTAATAGTTCTTGTGTTACCAATAATGAGAAGTTATTGGAGGAACTGAAATCTAAAATTGAAGATATGACTTAATAATTACTTTGTTTCAGGTACACATAAAATCAATACTACTTTGATTGGCTTGTTAAGACCTGGAGATCACCTACTGTAATCATACGATGGTTTAGGTTCTTTTCAGGATTATGGCATAAAGTTGTTAAGCAGTAGATTTTCTTTCGGATGGTAATGTGGGTTGGGACTTGTCAGAGTGCATTAATTCAACTGGAAATTGACTATATTGTAGGATCAAAACTTGTTATATAAGGAGAAGAAATTATGAGGATTTTTATCACTGGAGTAGCTGGTTTTTTGGGAAGCCACCTTGCAGATCGGTTGATAAAGCTAGGTAATGAAGTCATTGGAGTAGATAACTTAATTGGAGGGGATATAGATAATGTTAACGATAGTGTAGAATTTCATCAAGTTGATTGTGATTTAGATACTATGGTAACACTTATGAAAGATTGTGATATTGTATTCCATGCGGCTTGTACTGCCCATGATGGTTTTTCGTTATTTTCCCCATATCTTATAACTAAAAATACTTTTCAAATAACAATGAGTGTGTTGAGTGCAGCAGTTCAAAATAAGGTTAAAAAGTTTGTGTTTTGTTCTAGCATGTCAAGATATGGAGAACAAAAAAAAATGCCATTCACAGAAGATATGTTGTGTAATCCTACTGTTCCATATGGAGTAGCTAAATATGCATCAGAGCTTGTAGTGAAACAGTTATGTGAATTAAATGGAATTAATTGGGTTGTTATTGTTCCACACAATATTATCGGGCCGAGACAGTGTTATACAGATCCATTTAGAAATGTTGCAGCAATCATGATAAATCGAATGTTGCAGAGTAAACAACCAATTATTTATGGGGATGGCTCGCATAAAAGATGTTTTTCTTATATTGATGATGTAATATATTGTCTAGAGAAAGTATTAGTGCAAGGTAATGTGAATGGAGAAATTATTAATGTTGGACCTGATGAAGAGTTTGTTTCTATTAATGAACTTGCTGAAACTATTGCTGACATAATGAATTTTCCCCTAAAACCTATTTATGTTCCGATAAGACCCAATGAAGTGAAATATGCAACTTGTTCATCAGATAAAGCAAGAAAGCTTTTAGATTATTCAACAAAGACATCGTTAAAAGATGGATTAGTTTCTATGGTAAATTTTATATCGCAAAAAGGATCTAAAAATTTTAATTATACTTATCCTATTGAAATAATAAATGAAATCACTCCTATTACTTGGAGAAATAAGCTTATATAATCGGAATTACGATGAAGAAAAAGGATGCTTAAACGATGGGCATATAGTGAAGAAATAACTCAAGAAAATATTCAGAACTATATTGATGCTACAATGACATGAACCGAAATCGAAAATTTATTAGGTTTACCGAATGCAGTTGGAGAATTCAACGGTGTGTGGAAATATGATGTTAAAAAGAATGAAGGATATGAAGTATATAATGGGCCTGAAGAATTGGTTAAATACAACGGTTCCAGCTGGAAAAACTAAAACACCTGATGGGGATGTTTATTCTACTGGAACAGCTCTATAACAACCTCTAAATATTTAGCGTATCATATTGAAGCAACTGATGCTATGGATGCTATCTATATTTCTGACATCAAAGATTTTCAGTTAAATGAATAAAGAAGAAAATCAAATAAAACTTCATCATGCTTTTTATAAAAAGAACATTGAATAGTAAACTCTCTGCACATTGGCACTATTACATATAGATTTTATTTTAGTTGGCCTACTGAAAAAAGTGATAAGGGTCGGCTTTACAAGAAAAATTAGTAAAGAACCATAAGTGGACTTTGTTACACTTACGATGGTTCAAGGCAAGATGAACATTACCTATGGACCAATTTCACCGCTAAGAGTTAACTCACTAGACGAAGTAAAGGGATTGATCAATAGCATGGATAAACCAGAAGCATTATCTAAAGCGCCTTTAGAAAGTGGGAATCAAGATCAAATCATACGTTGGTTTATAGATTTACAAAACTGGGAAATGGAAGTCATAGAGAAATCCACTCCGAAGTTTTATACTGAAAAAGACGCCTATGATGTGATTAAAGATACTATTAATCAGTATTATGGGGACAATATGAATCAAATGATAAAATACACTAGTTATTTAGGTGAAGATCCTAGTTCTGAATACTATAAGCCTTGTGAATGTGATTCATTTATTGTGACGAATTACCTTGAGGATATGTATGATCTATTGACGCAATTAACATACCTGGAAAAACTATTAAATATAATTTAGGAGCAATTGGAGTCACAAATATAGAAAGCATTTTGGCTGAAGGACTGTCCTCTGAAGGAGAAAAAGGTAAACAAGTAGCAATAAAACAAGCTTTAGAAGTTGCTGCAAACCTTAAACTATAAATGTAGACTTTATTTGTAGAAAAATCAATATAATCTCTGGGATAAAGGTGATGATTGATATGTATAAATTGGAAAACCCTGAAGTAGCAGAAGTATTCAATAAATATCCAGAAACCATGCGTCAAAAGTTAATGTTCCTTAGAAAACTTGTTTTAGATACAGCATCAGATTTAGAAGAAGTAAATAACATTGAAGAAACATTAAAATGGGGAGAACCAAGTTATCTCACAAAAAGTGGGAGTACCATCAGAATGAATTTGAAAAAATCAAATTCAGATCAATATGCAATGTATTTTGTCTGTACTACCAATTTGGTAGAAACATTCAGAGAACTTTATGGAGAAAGTTTTAAATTTGAAGGCAATAGAGCCATCATTTTTGATAAAAATGATGAAGTACCCATTAATGAGTTGAAACATTGTATTTCATTGGCTCTCACATACCACAGAAGAAAACACCTACCAATGTTGGGCGTACTATAAAAACAATCTATTAATCAGTCTGACGCACTTATTGAACAAGGTGTTCGTGTTAATGAACTTGTAATTGTTAAAATTAGTAAATATCTTCACGATATGATGACTCCGCTATACCAGGAGTACGAGTAAGCGAAATAATAAATATTAAATTAGATGAGATTGATTTTGTTCGTTGTCAAATGCGAATCAACCAAGGAAAAGGAAAGAAAGACCGTATGGTTCCATTTCCTGAGTCTTTTAAAGAGTTATTAGCATTACATTGTGACAATATGAAACATAAAAATGCTGTCTACTTATTTGAATCAAGTTGGGATAAAAAATATACGGATCGTGGAATTAGAAAGATTCTAGCAAAATACTCAGAAGTCAGAGGATGCGAAGCATCCGAATTGCCAAAGCTGATGGTAGATTCGACAGACTTATACCTTATTAAAAATAGTGGAATTAAATTGACGGAGCAAGTTGAGTGTGATAGCATTGGTTTAACTTAAAACGAAAAGGCTATGATGAGAAATAGTAGGTATTAGGGATCTCACAGAGAGAAGATGGTTGGTGCGAATCTTCATTGATCTAATAGTGAAGCAGTCTCGGAGCTGTGAACCGAACAGAGGAATCTTAGTAGGCTTCAACGGAGTTCCACCGTTATTCAGGAAACAATATCGGAGATATCCCGTATTGATAGAGTGCAGAGAAATCTGAAATTAGGTGGTAACACGGACATAATAGTTCGCCCTAAGTTGACAAGTAATATGTCAGCTCAGGGCTTTTTTGTTTTATTTCTACTCGTTTGAACATCAAAATAATTTTTCCGAGAAGAAATAATAATTGAAATGGAGGTATTGAGCATGGTGAAAATGACACCGGATGAGTTAAGAAAATCATATATTGATTTTATGAAAGGAATAGGGGCTAGCCAAGTGCCCTCTTCTAGCTTGTTACCAGAAAATGATCCCTCAACGTTGTTTACAGGAAGTGGAATGCAACCTATGGTTCCATATTTATTGGGGGAAAAGCATCCGATAGGTAATGAGATTGCTAATATTCAGAAGTGTTTAAGGACAGTGGATATTGATGAAGTAGGAGATACGTCGCATCTGACATTTTTTGAAATGATAGGTCGATGGGAGTTTAAAGCAAATGAAAATAACTATAAGAAAAAGCAAATCGATGCCATTTGGAATTGGCATATTATAGAATTAGGAATTGATCCTGGCAGGCTGTATATCAGTGCTTTTATAGGAAGTGATGATTTGAATATACAGAAAGATACGGAAGCCATTCAAATCTGGTCAGAAAAATTTAAATCAGTTGGTATTGAACCTATTATTGAAGATGATCCCTATCAATATGGGGCATCTAGAGGTGGAAAAATATTCTTATACGATGAAAATGAAAATTGGTGGTGTCGAGCTGGAAGTCCATTGGATATGCCTGTTGGAGAACCGGGTGGAACTGATAGTGAAATGTTCTATGATCTTGAACCAGGCGGTGATTCACTGGATCATCCTGCTTCTGATAGCGAGAGATTTTTAGAAATTGGGAACAACGTATTTATGTGTTACAAAAAAGAAGACACAGGATTTGTAAAAATGCAAAATCCCAATATTGATTATGGAGGCGGATTAGAAAGGGTTGCAACAGCCCTTAATGATAGGTATACAAGGAAGTTTTGTGGGTGAGTTGTCTGAAGTTTATATAGATGAAGCAACAGCTTATGAAGATTTGATAGGTAATAAAAAGAAAGTTATCGAAATAGTAAATAAGGAAGAAAATCTTTTCTATAGAACTTTACAGCAAGGAGAATTTGAAATACAAAAACATAAGGGTAAAGTTACAGGTGCAGATGCCTTTTATTTTTACGAAACATTTGGGTTTCCCTTGGAGTTGACGGAAGAATTTCTAACTGAAAGTGGATATAGCATGGAGGACAAGGCGTCTTATATAGAAGCGGCAAAGAAACATGCTGAAAAGAGCAGAACTGCTTCTGTGGGTAAATTTAAAGGTGGATTAGCTGAACATTCAACAGAAACAACAGCGCTGCACACGGCATCTCATTTATTACTTGCTGGTTTAAGGGAAGTTTTAGGTGATCATGTTCATCAACAAGGAAGTAATATTACTTCAGAACGATTACGGTTTGACTTCAACCATGATGAAAAACTTACGCCAGAGCAAATAGCTGAGGTGGAAAAGTATGTGAATGATGCGATTTCATCAAAAGCAGTTACCTATATTTCAGAGCTGCCTAAAATTGAAGCGAAAGAAAGTAATGTTGAAGGGAATTTTTGGGATAAATATCCGGATATCGTTAAGGTGTATACAATCAAAGATAACGAAGGGAAAGTTTGGAGTCGAGAAGTATGTGGAGGACCTCATGTAAAAGATACAACAAACTTAGGAAAGTTCAGTATTAAAAAAGAACAATCTTCTGCTGCTGGAGTTAGAAGGATTAAAGGAGTAATTAATAAATATTTCCAGAACGCGGAACAATAGCTAATGTTTTAGGATTGCCATTTGTAACAACGTACTAAAATTTAAAAAAGTGAGGAAACATGCATAGAAACACATATTAGACATGACTAATATGTATTTCTATTTTTTATGTCATAAAATAAAAAAGTTTCATATTGCAGTTGGGTTTGCTAATTAAGTACAATATTTACCAAGGAAACTTTACAAAAGAAACTTCAAAAGTATACATTTTTTGATCCAAGTTGGTCCAAAGTTGAGATTACCAAATGACTTTGAAAGATAGGAAAAACTGAATGTTTAGAATTAATTTTAGAATAATCAACTTGGTTTGAATTAAAGTTGGTTGATGATGAATTAATTGCTGGAGTCATAGAAGCTCAGAAAGAAATAGGTTCAGGTTATATCGTTTCAGAACCTTTTGAAAGATATAAATATTCAGATTGGAAAAACGTACGAATTACTTTTGAAGAGTTTAAGAATGAAGTATTAATGAAGTCTGCTAAATATATTGAGAATGTATTAGAGATAAATTCAAGATTCAAAAAAAGTAAACGATATTTATATCTAATAAACTTGATTGATACAGTTAAAAATATTAATTGATATTTTTCATTTTCACATACAGACGATTTAACAGATTGTCCAAAGGGTTTTGGCAAGAACTATTGATAAAGCCATTTATTATTGGATAAATTTCTGCAATTAATAAATGTGTTGGAGGAACTTGCTGATTTAACATTTCTAAAAATGGAACAATTACTATAGATGTTGAGAGTTTAGATGAGTTTAATAAATTTATTTAAGATATAATAAGGAGAAGTAAAATGTTAATTTTAGAGGCTGAAATTTACTTTGATAAGCCGAATGAGAATCCAAAAGCATTACCAAATGATTTAAGTACAAAAATTCTCATAAGACCTGCTATTAATTTTGGTAATGATCTTCTTTTTTCAGGACAAATTGAAACTGATAAGAACATTGAAGTAATAAAAAGAGGTAAGCTTTATAAAGTTACAATTGACATGTTTACCGTAGAAGATGAAGCATATGATGCAATAAACCATTTAGTTTATAAAGGAAGTAGATTTAAGCTTCAATCAGCAAGTAGAGTAACTGGTAAAGGAAAGATATTAGATTTTATTTATTGTGGTTAGTAAGTTACAAATTGGGGGAGTCTAAATTCTCTATGATCAAATATAGAACCAATAATAGAATCTATATCAATTAATCAATATAAACATGGATTAAGTAAAATAAATCAGGTTAAATTAGCGGTAGCACTTGATTTGACACATTGATATAAGGAGAAAACAATAGAATTGTTTTTTTAAACACAACAAAACAATTGATTTTATCTTGAGAGGGGATACTAAATTGCAACTTAATGCAGATAATGTGATGACAAAAGAAAGACTTTTTAGAAAATGAAGTTAAATGGGAAAACATAACTATTGACTCATATCTAGAAGCTATGGAAGCTTGGATTATTGACACAGAACATACAGATTTTATTTCAGAAAAACCAATGTGGAGTGATTTTGCTAAGATATTACACGCAAGTAGTATGTATGAATGAAGTTTGGATTTCTAAAAGAGAGTCTGTTCATTTGTTACCTGATATATGAATCAACCAAATATTTATTAGTCTGAAATAAAAACTCCTGTTCTAATATATTGTTATCGTCATCAGAATCAAACAATGACTTATGTACAAAATACATATTATCAAGACTAAAATTTAAAAAAGTGAGGAAACATGCATAGAGATACATATTAGACATGACTAATATGTGTTTCTGTTGTTATGTCACAAAATATCTATTTTATAGACAACTGTATGGGCAGATTGTTTTTTGTAGTTACTTAAGATCGAGATGTTAGAGAATCAATATCCTCATTTTTCTTATCCCAATGGATCCAACAGCAAGTCTCACTTTTGAAAATATGGGTTAGTATTGAAGAAGATGAGATCATCGAGTTTATGTATGAAGGAATATAGATAAACTTATAGGTTATTTGTCAGTTACCTTCGCAAAGAATGCTGCCGCCTTTCTAAGTATTCACATCATTATATTTGCCTAAAATATTTTGTATATATTTTTTGAAATTTTCTCTGACACTTAGAGGTTCAATTATTTCACACTTCATTCCAAACAAAAGAAGTAGATTATATCCATGTTCATTATCTGCAATTGGATATTTTGCTAAATAATCATCCCCGTTGTTGGCAATAATATATTCTTCTCCGAATCGTTCAATAACTCTATCTTTTATGGATTTATCTATTTTAATCGTAACTGGTACTTTATCTTCAGTCATCCAATCCGTACTATTCATGGGTATTGGTGTAAAATTCTGTGGAGTAAATAATTCTTCTGAAATCCGTAACTTATTCATTCTGGCAAGCTTGAATACTCTATAGTCGTTTTTTTCTAAACTAAAAGCTTGCAAGTACCAGCTCCTTTCTTTAAAGATAACTTTGTAAGGTTCAACCTTGCGAACGCTAACTTCACCGTTTTTGTCTATGTATTTGAACAACAAATAGTGTTTATCCTTCATCGCTTTTTCAATTACTTTAATCAGATTTTTCAATGAGCGGTTTCCTTGATTAGGTTCTAGATCGATAGAAAAATATTCTTCATCAAATCTGTGTTTTAATGATTCATTTCCTTCTGTAAGGCTCTCCAATTTTATCAACGTATTTGCAATTTCTTTGTTTTCTAGCAATTGATAATAGCTTTTTAAGCTGGTTATTAAACTGTTTACATCTTTTGGAGTAAATAATTTATTATCAACTTTGTAGGTCTTCATCAAACTCACGCCACCTTTAAAACCTCTTGTTGTCATAATAGGGAGTCCTGCCATATTTAACGTGTCAATATCTCTAAATATGGTTCTTCTACTTACTTCCAGCTTTTCAGTAAGTTCGCTTGTGGGTACTACTTCTCTCTCTAAAAGAAGCATGATAATAGCAATTAGACGTTCAATTTTCATAAAACTCCACCTCTTATTTATCAATTATGCCATATAGGTGTCATATTAGGTATGATAAATTTATTTTGAGTTGTTTATTCAAAAATTTAAAAATTGAGAGGGAGAAATGAAATGAAAAAATTATTGTATATTACAGCACATCCTTTAACTGGCGAAAACTCTGTGAGTCTCCAAGTAGGTAATGAGTTTTTAGAAATCTATGAGAAGAAAAATCCAGATGTAGAGATAGTTAAACTAGATTTATATAAAGAAAATATACCTTTACTTGATGCGGATATATTAAGTGCATGGTTTAAGTTAGGTGCTGGAGGAAGTTTTGAATCATTAACTAATGAACAGCAAGTTAAAGTAGGTCGTATCAGTCAATTAGCAACACAATTTGCTGAAGCAGATCGTTATGTATTTGTAAACCCAATGTGGAATTTTAGCTTTCCAGCAGTGTTAAAGGCATACATTGATACAATTGTAGTGAAAGGAATAACGTTTGAAGCTAATGAAACTGGAACATTTGGTATATTAAAAGGGAAAAAAGCTGTTCATATTATGGCTTCAGGTAAAATATATTCTGATAGTTTAAATACTGAATCAGAGCATGCTAACAGTTTATTAAAAACAACTTTAGTATACTTAGGTGTAACTGAAATAGAAAGTATCTTTGCAGAAGGTATGGCTATACCTGATTTAGCAGAAGGAAATAAGCAAGCAGCTATTAAAAAAGTACATGAAGTAGCAGCGAATTTAGAAATAAAAAAAGTCTTTCAGTAAATAGATGTTTTACTCATTCAATCAATCTTTATGATAAAATTAGAATCCATTTGATCAAATTTATAATTCAAATCGGATTCTTTTTGTTTACTTTTCATTTTCATTTTAAATCAAACACATAATTGAAATGGGGACTATGATTTTGAGATAAAATTGATTATTTATTTATAAGTTTACTTTTACAAATTCATTGAAATCCCATGATATATAAAGGATTTCATCGATCAATTTACTTATGTACAAAATACGGATTTTGTGCAAAAGTACTGATAAGATAAAAAAGTAATGCTAGCATTTGCTTCATTTTTGCATATTGCGTTACTTTTTTATCTTTTAGATTTATTTAGTATAATTTAATGTATTATCTACTATCATTTCAATTAGTAATTCATTTTCATAATCAATTTCAACATCTAGAGAATTTAAGTTTGCTATAATTGTTGAAATCGTTAGTTGTTTTTTTTCGTTTAAACTTTTTGTATCAGAAATATGATTCAGATCATATAAATCCTTACGAATCACATCAAATATGTTCTCGAGTTTATGTTTATCATTTTCATTGATATTTTTACTAATAATAATTTTAGAAAATAATAATAATTGATCTGTCATATTCATTGTTTCTTCTGTTATATAACCTTTTTGTTTTAAATAAGGAAATAAATACACACCTAAACCTATAATTGCTGCACTAATCATTATGATCCAAGTAGTTTCCATTTTATTTAACACCTCTATCATTATTTTCACTTAATCTATCTAACATCACAAAAAATAACCATGGCATATCTTGAAGTATATCTTGAGGATTTTCAATCAGTTTCTTTTTCCAATCTTCTGCATTCACTATTAATTTTTTTTTATACAATCTATCAATAGCATCATTAGCCAGTTCAATTTGCCATTCTTTTAACTGCATTAATACGTCCTCCTTAGATAAACAATCATAGTATTCCGTTACTATATCTTGTAATAGTTGGTCATAGGATCTTCCCATTTTTGAAAGAGCGTTTTGTGGATCTGTTTTTCGCTGTGGATCTAAGACATGATGACCCACAACAGTTTTAGCAGGGTTCAATCCAAACTTGTAACAAATATAAGCTAAAACCCAAACGTATCTTTTATAAGATTCTTCATTGTTGATTCTTCCTCTTTTGTAGGAATAACAAAGCTCAACGCCACCAGCGATATCATTTGCATCATCCCCAAACAAATGATTATCCATCGTTTTTTGGTATTGAACATGCCATGCTTTTTCTGGAGTATCTGTTAGGAATGGAATGCATTCATATATCCCCGTGTCATCTACAAAAATATGTGCTGATGCACTCATGTCATTTTTTGAATTCTCGTAATAAGTAATATTTTGCAATGCTGTGGAACCATCATTTCCAGTATCATGAGCAACAATAAATCCTACTTTTGACATTTTAATTCCAGATCGTCTTTTGGTCCCTGATGTGAGGAATTCTTTTGTGATGGGATATTTAATTTCAAAGCTCAATTTCATTCTCTCCCCTCTTAGATCGGACTATCAACATTTTCTTCTTTTTTGGAATTTTTAAAATCATGTATTGCTTCTTTCGTAATGTTAAAAGCATTTATACCTGTGATTGCATATATCAAAGTACTTAGTAGTGAAAGCAGATTATCTGAAATATCTCCCTCTATTACGTACATGACTAATCCAAAAGTAGATGATAGTGTTAATACAATTACTAACGCACTTATTTTTATCTCATCAACAGAAAATACTTTGTCAAATAGATTATTCATGTCACTTCCTCCTCATTAACCTACTGAATCTTTTACAAGGATCATAAATATAGAACCAATAAGTCCGATCAAGAACCATACTGCTTTGGACCACAAATGCTCCCATTTTGTAGTTGAATCCTGATAATTATTTGCAATATCTTTCCTCATTTTATCAATGTCTTGGGTTAACTCATTAATTTCTTTATCACGACTTCTAAACATTTCATTAATTTCATTTCTTGGGACAAATGTTTTATTCCAAATATCTAATTTGCTGTCCATATTCATAATGAGATCGCGCATGGCTTTAATTTCAGTCTCTAGTTTTGCAAGTCTTTCAATGTCTTGTTTTTCCATGTTAAACCCATTCCTCCAAAGTAGTATAATCATTTGTAAATGAAAAAGAGAGCAGCGTGATTAAACTACTCTTCAGTGTATAAGCTTCTTGTTTTCTTTTGTAAAATGCTATATTAATTAAAATTAATTTTTTAAAAATAGAAATTAAGACTGTTAAAAAGGAATTCTATCAGATTAATCAAAGCATTTAATTATGCTGCAAATTCCTGTTCTGTGATCTCTAAAAACTCTGCTTCAGTAATCTTTCCACGTTCAACAAACACTTTCACTTGATCAATAGTGTAATATTTCGGATAATAACGCTTTACAATCTTTTTCCAATTCATCAAATGACACCCCCTTCAACTAATGATAAGGTTAGTCCAGCTAACTCGCTTTCTAGTTCTTCAATCTGATTTTCCTTTTTAAGCGAATCAAGAAACTGTGTAGCATTCTCACTTTCTAACTCTTCAATTTGGCCTTCCTTTTGCAGAGAATCTAAAATGAGATTTGCATTTTCTTCTTTTAGTAATTCAAGTTCATCTTCTATAGTGAGGGGTACAGGTTTAGATTTAATTTCCATGATGTCATCATAAGTAAATTCAGTCATATGCGTTTTGAAACTTACTGTCTCAGGTATTTCAACATTTTCAAAAGCTAGTTCTAGTTCTTCCGACCATTCTACATGTTGATCCGTAATTTCCGCTGGTTTCTGATCTTCATATGTTGTTAAGGTTTCCTCTATATCTTTGTAATAAAGTAAGTTACCTTCATCATCCATTTGGTGGGCTTCTACTTGACCGATAGTAAAGAGTGGAATCATTTGACCTGTAGGAACTTGCCCCCAATAGAGTAAGTTACCTTCTTCGTCTGCTTTTTGAACATTTTCGTTTTCCTCAGTCTCTTCATTCCAAACTTGCTCAATGACTGGTTCGTTGGTGACTTCGGTTGTTTCACCTCTGACTGTTTTTTGGTATGCCTTCTGATTACCTTGGTCATCTAGCACAGGAATTTGAATTGTCTCTATATTCGCCACTGGATCACTCGTTGTTTCAGTTGTTTCAACTGTCTTAGTGATTATTTCATTTACTTCTAGTTGTGGTTGAGGTAGGAGATATAAAGCATTACCTTCTTCATCAAACTTTTGTTTCTGTTCGATGTTGTAGATAGTTTTTTCTGCACCTTCTAAATACACATTTTCGATTGCAAATTCAAAAGGCTGCGGTTCTCGATTGAGTCCCACAACCTTGTTTGTCGATCTGTTTATGATTACTGTATCTGTCATGCTACACCTCCTTGATTAAAATATTTCCTTTTACTTTGTAATCTGCCACTTCACTGTAAGTTGCAGAGCCACCAGTTATACATGTCCTACCATTTGAGTAATTAGTATATACTCTTAAATGGAATTCACCTTCTATTGTGGCAAGAGCATATGCGATACTTAAATGCGGAATGCTTACAGCTAAATCTTCTCCAATTATTGGAACAATTGAGTTAGTATAATATCCTACATCTCTTCCAATTTCTAATTTCCAATGATTAATCTTTGGAATAAATATTAACGGCATATTAGCGGAAGAGTATGTTGAATGATTATTTAAAATGATTGCTTCATTTAAAAGCATATGGTCATAAATATTCGTTCCCTTTGGCAATTTATACGATAAAATAGGTATTTGAGGAGAAGCACCAGAGTATTCATTTATATGTGGACTTCCAGTTCCTCTTGTTGTTATTACTAAATTATCTGATAAAGAAAGTATCTTTCCATTTTTAGTTTCTAACCCCTGATAAGGCACATGCTCATACCAAAGAGCCACACTGTCGGTTATTCCTGTTCGGTAGTCTTTAATTGGATATTCCATTTTAAGTTCTTTGGTTTCTTTACGGACTTTTACAACATTTGATTTTACATAATCTACTTCTTCACTTAGTTCTACATCTAGCTTGATATAGTCGGTGTATACAATGCTGTTTGAGTTTACTCCTGCTGGATGGGTGCTGTGGACTAGGATGTATACTTTTTGATTGTTGGTGATCCACTTAGTTGATGACATTATAGAGCTAATCGTTGTCGGAATAGACGATAAACTTTCCATATTAGAACCATTACTCACCCACTGTTTAGCATTTGTATCCCATTGTTGTATTTTTGCCCCATAAGTTAATCCATTCCCATCATCACCTTGTCCGTATCCAGTCCATGAGACGGTGAGTTTACGGAGTTTATCTTTTAGTTCAGATAGGGATAGACCTATATGTGATAAATCAAATTCGAATAATGTTTGAGCTACTTTACCTTCTTCACCAGTTCGTGTTACATTTAAATTTCCGTTTTGAATTTGGATATTATTATAATTAGTCTCTACATATCCACCGTCCCAAATTCCATTTATATCATCAGGGGTTAAATCTGGATATTTTCCTATATACACCCTGTGTGGTACACTAACATCATCCCCTACGACTTTCCCCAAATAATTCAACGTGGTTTTAGATTTTCGTCCTTCGCTCCATGTTGGGTTTTCATTGATTCCTTTTTCCAATTTTAAGTTTTTGATAGAGAAACTAACTGCACTGTTTGACCTACTATATATTTGAAATTTTAAATTTGACGTTACTGCACCAGAGAAATTAATCACAAATAATCCATTTGTATTATTCACTTCTTGATAATGATATACTGTACCAACGCCTTCAACTGAATATAACTCAATCATGAACTCTACATTTGTCGGATTAATAATTTCTAAACTAAACGTATATCTTTCATCTAGTTTCACCTCATTGAGTTCGCTAACCCTTATTCCGTCTCCCAAAACAGATGCTTCCAACTTTGCTAATCCATCTTCCTCTATTGTTATGATACCGTTGTCTCTATGTTCAAAATCATGCAAATCCACAGGAAACGCCTGATTCTGTGTAAGTAAATTCTCATTCATCACTGGAAACTCATTTTCAGGTACTAACACATCGTATCCTGTTTCAGATACATCAACTTGAATTTCTAACTCTACATAGTCTGTATAGATGATAGATGCGGTTACTCCGTCAGATGGATCGGTATAGGCTAAGAAGTGGACGAAACCGTTATCGTCAATATAATAAGGATGATCGCTTATATTTACACCGAAAATAATATTTGTTACAGCACTGTTTGTATGGGTAGAAGGCTCGTAAAAATACCATGATTTATCATCATCTCTCCAACCACTTAAAATAGCTTTATTCCCATTCGGACACTCACCATATCCCCACCAATTACAACCAATGCTTTTCAATCTATCCTTCGATCTCTGCACCTTATCCTCAATTGTCACGCAACCTTCAAAGAATCCCTCGCCTAGTTTGTCGGTGATGGCTCGGATGATGTTGAAGGAGAATTTGATTTGTGGTATATCGTCGGTTGCTGTACTTGTTGTACTCATAATTTCAGAATTAAGTTTCATAATTGGATCATATCTAAATTGTCCTATTTCTCCTCCCCAGTTGTCATTAGGTGTAAATAGTACTGGGTCATTTTCAGGGTGAGCTGTATGTGGTATCAAATCCGTATCCTCACTCGTTTTCCCTTCAAAATTAGCCTTAATCGTCACAATCCCATCATCAGACTTAACTAACTTTTGTCTGTTAACTTCACCTTCTAACACTTCCGTAGGTACATGTTCAATTCCATTTCCACCTGGATAGTTAACACGATATTCAATAGTAAGTGTTTCTTTATTATTATTTGGGGGTGTAATTATTGTATAAGTTGATTCGTTTGTTAAAACACCATCCCATTTACCAACAATTCCGTCTGCCTTAACAATACTTTTTATAATTACTGAATTTGCATCTACATCTGCACCAAGAACTGCTTCAAATTGTATTGTTTTTTCAGTTGAATTTATGGCAGTTATAAACCTTGTTGTGCCTGACCAAATATCTCCACTTGGTTTAACGATCAAAAAACTATCTCCTACTGAAAATTCACTGACATCATCCAGATATAAAACAGTACTGTTAACATCCCCTCTAACTACTTTTGCAAAAGAATTATCTACGGTGTCGATTAATCCAAACAATCCATTTTTGCATGTGATTTTAATCGTATCCCCTGCTGTCCAAACACCTTTTGTTGCTTGTGTAACTTCAATATGAGGTAAATGTTCGTCCGATAAAACTTCTATTTTATCGGTTACTTTTTGACTAGTTTGAGCATCGGATAGAATACGTTTTTGGTCGGTTAAGTCAAAACGTGTGTTGGTTTCTTGGTTTGTATAGTCAGCAGGGACGTACCATTTGCCGTGAGGGACGAATGTAGGGTTTGGTTGAGAGCCTTTTGTTAGCTGCAAGTACCCAACTCTAATACTATTTCTTCCTAAAGTGAGATAATATTGATTTTGTTCTGCTGTGAATGTACGTGAAACCTGTATAAAAGGTTCGGTTGAAGTATTGACATAAATACTTTCATCTCGTGAATAATATCCAGGAATCTTTTGCAAACCATATGTTAAAGAGCTAGAATTAATGTTTGTATTATAAATTTCAAAAGTTAAAGTATATTCTTGACCTATCACTGTATTAAGAGTTAAAACTTCACTATAACCACCTATACCGCCTAATAATCCACCTCCATCTATAAAACCGTCATAAGAAACATCTCTTTCGATATCAATTAAATTCTCAACCACATAAGGATAGCTCTCTTGCTGCACCTCAACAAAACTCGGTGCTTTATCCAAACCAAAATACTCTTTCTTCATCTCAACATTTCCGTTTTCCCCTGCTAAGAGTTGGTTAAATTCTTCGTTCATGATCTTGTTGTAATCTTCACCTGTTAAACTAACTTTGTGTCTTAGGTCGATGATGTCACGTTGATCTATGATGTTGGAGTATAGGTTGTCTGGACGGTCTGAAGGAGAATGATATCTTTCTGACCATCCATAACCACCTCTTAGTGGTAAATATGTTATTGTGCCATCTCCATTTATAAAAATAACTTCAGCTAAATCATATTTACCATCATATTGTAAGAAATCTCCCACTTTTAATGCTGAATATAATGGATCTTCTGTGATAGAAGTAATTTCTTCACCTGCCACTGTACCACCTTGTAGATTGAAACTTACAAGTCCATTTACATACTCCCTAGCCCCATTCACATTCTCAACGCTATATCCTCCACTGTTTCTACGTGGTATACGAAACATAGGGATAGCATAGACGTATCCGTCTGCTGTTTGTAGGATGTCTTTGGATTCCTGTGTTCCATCACCTGCTAAGTAAACCCCAACATCATCAAGACCGAGTTTCTTTCCAACTATAGAGGAAATACCTCGGCTATAAGTGTCATAGAAACAACCGAATCGAATATAATTATCACTTATAGAAGTTCCGTCAGTAAAATTTAACGGAATCTCATTACTACCTTGTGATTGTACTGTGAAATTATAAGTTGTACTATCATGTTTAAATGTTAACCCTTCTGAAAACTTCTCAAAATCCACCCCTGCAACACTTCTAATCCTCCAACTCATATCATACCCATTACCCTCTATAGGAAACCAAGCTTCCAAAAACACCAGATCATCACGCTTTCCCTCTGTTGGTGCTTCTGGTAGTTCAATTTCTGTGCCTTCTGGGATGGTTAGTAGATAACCGTTTATATTTGCTACTTGTTCTTCTACTAATATAATTTTGTTTTCTCCAAATTCAAGGTCAGATATGTCCAAGAATCCGCTATGAATGGAATTTCGAATTAAACCCACTTGAGCATCTTCGAGGGATACGTCGTTATCGATTAAGGTTTGTAGCGCTTGGTTAAAATTCTCTGGATACGTTCTTGTGCTTTCTGTAAACCCCTTAACAATTTTATTGATACCTACTTTTTTAGACCCGTTCAGATTTGTTAACGTTTCTGGTTGAAGTGGCATTTGGACACCTCGCTTTCTTAAAATTCTGCATCGTAATCAAATTCGATGGTTGTACCAGTGTCTAACCCTTTATTTGTAAAGGTTTTCATGGCGACTAAATGGTTGTCTGCGTCGATTAAACCAGCTTCGTTAATGTTTTTACCTATTAAATTGTCAGCATCTGCATTTATACTCACAGAATATCTAGCGGTGTAGTTGTCAGGAAAACTTTTCGTTACATTTTTAGAAATCACTTGATTAAATAATGCACTTTCATTCCCTGTTAACGATTTTGGTGTACCATTCCCATCTGTACCTCCTGTACCGAAAACGATTTTTGTCACTTTGGGTAATGAGATATTTCCGGCATGAGCTTTTGCTAATTTCTCCCTGCCTTTGTTTGTTTTTACACTTGCCATGTGTTAAACCACCTCTTCATTAAATAAATTGTTTGAACGTACGTTCTCATGCTTTGTAATTTCACTATTACTTTTTTTGATTTCCTTGTAACAGTGAACTTGTTTAAGCTTTGCTTAAACACTCCACCTGATTTGAAGATCCCACCTATAGAGGTGGGCGTCTGTACGCAAATTATTTTGGGATAAAGTTGAGATTCAATATGTTTAAAAGTGCCTCTTATCATCCTCCGTTTCTTGACTTTTATATCGATCTACTAAGTATGTCAATTTGAAACTCGTATAAGCCACTTTTTGTATCACTTCTATATCAACTTATTTTTATCTGATTTATAAACAGTAACTCCAAGTGCGAGATATGTAATTACATCTATAGGTAGTCAAATCAAAGGTTTCTTGTTCGATTCCATAACCATAAAACTCGAACCCTTGATAAATTAATGTGGCAAGCATTAATAATATATGTGGTTGTTTGATTCTTTTTAAAAATGTATGCATATTAAATTTTCACCTTTCAAAGTTTTATTTGATAATCGATCTAACATAACGAAAATAACCATCATTTACTAGACCTTTTTCATTTAGATACTCAATAGATTGATGTGCCATTTCTAGCTGCCATTTTATTAGCTTCATGATTAATTCCAATCTATCCACCTTCTTTAACATTAAAGAACCCAGGCAGGGCTTTGAATTTATGTTCAGAAAATCTACTTTGACTGGACTGGTGTTCTGGTATAAGTACACATTTTTCATAGTTTAAAACCCCACTATATAAATAGTGAGGTTTCCGTAGAAGGATTCTATGAGCGCACACCCTCCTATTGCTAGGGGGTTAATATATTCTATGTTCAAACTCTTCATTTCGTATAGACAACTGACTTGCTTGTTTGAAAATGTGTTCCAACCCAAGTCCATACATAAAAATAGAACCTATACTGTATATGGTTCACCTACGATTTGTTCATATTGTTCTTCTGTGATCTTTGTTCTTTCAACAAATACTTTTACATTTTCTTTACTATAATACTTTGGGTAATACCTTTGAACGATTTTAAACCAATCCATTAAATCACACCTCTCTCTACTAACGATAATGTAAGTCCTGCTAGTTCTGTTTCTAGTTCTTCGATTTGGGTTTCTTTTTCAAGTGAATTAAGAAATTGCGTGGCATTTTCACGCTCTAGAGATTCTATTTGACTCTCTTTTTGTAATGAATCAAGAATAAGTGTGGCATTTTCAGATTTCAACAATTCAATCTCTTGCTCTGCTGTAAGTGGAGTCTTTGGTGCATTGATAATGTCATCATAAGTAAATACAGAAGGTTGATCCTCAAACTTCACCGTTTTAATCTGTTCAACATCTTCTAAAGCAGGCGCAAGTTCTTCTGTCCATCGTTCATCCTCTTTTATGACTTCTAGTGGATCCTGATCTTCATAGGTGATGCTAGTTTCAGTTACTTCCTTGTAATATAATAGATTGCCCTCTGGATCTTGTTTCTGATTTAGGATTAATTCCACCATGGTACAGTTAATCATCTGTCCTGTTCCTACTTGTCCCCAATATAAAAGGTTTCCGTCCTCATCAGTTTTCTGTTTCTCCATCGATTCCCCATCTTGCTCCACTTCAATCATGACTGGTTCATCTATAACCTCTGTTGTTTCTCCTCTGACTGTACGTTCATACTGCTTTTGTGTGCCATCTTCATTGAAAATGGGAATTTGAGTTGGTGTATTTACCATCACTGGATTTTCTGTAATTTCTGTGGTTTCTATCGTTTTAGGGATCTCCTCTTGTATTTCAATTGGTTCCTGTGGAAGCAAGTATAATAGATTACCATTTGAATCCACTCTATGACGTTGTATAATGTATGGAACCTGCTTGGTTAACCCTTCTATATGCACATCCTCAATTTCAATTTCAAGTGGTTGTGGTTCCCTATCCACTCCAGTCACTAAATTAGTTACTCTGTTTATAATGACATTAGCCATTTACATCCCTCCTAACTGTTTTGTAGTGCTTTTATGATGTTCTCAATTCGCCTTGGTAGTAGTTGTAAAGGATAGCTTTGATCTTTGGCGATTATGGTTTCTTCAAACTGTTGTTTTGCTTCTTTATTGTTTAGTTCTATATCTAACTGTGTGTAGACATCTAAAATAGAATCTTCTATCTCATTCCATTGAGTAGCCTTAATTGGAGTTGATTTTTTAATAATCGTTGTGTCTGTCCAGTTAATTGGATCAAGACCATTTCTGGTCCTAAACTGATTTACCTTTTCTCGTATAAAATCAATAACTTCTTTCAAATATGGATTCTCGTTAGGTAAAGTTAAATTCGAATGTTTAAAAAATGTTTTACCTTGAATGCTATTCTTTTCAGATTCATTCCCTGCTGCGTCTATAGCACTTACAGAGAGTGAATACAAAGTACCTCCCTCTAACCCAGTAAAATTATAATTTGTTATCGTCACAGTTGTGATTAGCACGTCATCTAAATAAATCCTATAACCTACAACACCAACATTATCTGTGGAAGAACTCCAAATTATATCTACTGTATTTTCTGAAAACCCTACAATAGATAAGCTTTCTGGTTTACTTGGAGGCTCAACTAATGCTGTAACGATAATTTCTACACCTGTAGATTCTTCATCGTAAATGTCATACGCTATTACATTAAAGGTATAAGTTTCACCTTCAAGCACAGTAAATGTTGCACTATTAACACTTGTGGTATACGTTTTTGAACCATACCTCACCTTATATCCAGCAAAATCTAATAGTTCTATTGGTTGATCCCATGCTAAAGAAATCGTATTCCCTGTATTTTCAGTCACTCTAAGATTAGTAGGTGGAGAGACTTGCTTGATTTCAGAAACTAGTTGCCAAACCCCTCTGTAAGTGTTAGAAAAATTATACGTGCTTCCTGGATCGACTAAAACGACTACACAACTTACTCGGACACAATTAGGAGGTAAATGATTTACGTCACCACTATAATTTCTTTCGGTGGTATAATCAGTTTCACTCTGATAAGTTGTTGTTTTAGTACCATCACGATCATAAGCATTAATTTCTACGGAATCTACATAATCATCACTTGTGTAAGGTGGAGTGAAATCATATGATATGATTCGTCTATAATGGGATCTGTCTATTTCATAATCCAGTGTAATTCTTACGTAATTATTATCGTAAAAGTCTAAAGTAATCAATGATGAATCTGGTCTTGATCCATTGGTTAACGTTTCCTTTTCGCTACTAAAGTCTATAAAATGACCTGAAGAAGTGCTTGTTGACATAGATATCACCCCCTATTGATACGTCAATATCAACTCACCGTTTTGGTCTAAGTACCCCTGTATTTCTCCTGTTTTCGTTCTCCATGCATTAGGTATAATAGCAGGATTTCTTTCACCCTTATCTAATTTAACTAACGGTTTACCCTTAATCGGTAGCAATAACCCCACACCGTTTTGAAAAGTATCTATTAATCCAGTTTCATTGTAGATACTCACCACAAATAGTTTTAACTCATTTTCATGCATAACTAAATTACCGATTATTCCAACCATCGGCTTTTGTAAGGTGGAGATTCCATATTGAGTTATAAAATAGTCTTTAAATCCTGATCCATTGATTTGAATAGACTTTCCAACATTCACATTCTTACTGTCTGCTGCTAATGGGATATTTGCAAAACCAAACTCACCAAACACTTTTAATGAATCATTACCAACCCTGTAAAGTGGGTTCATCCAATGATGTATACCTTGTTTATCCCCTACAGCACTTGATAAGTCTGAAACTAATATTTCATCTCGTTCTGCTAATACCGTTACATTTTTAGTCGATTCTAATGGTTTAGGTACTGGAACGTACTCATACCAAAGAGCCACACTATCTGTTATTCCTGTACGGTAGTCTTTAATTGGATATTCCATTTTTAATTCTTTGGTTTCTTTTCTTACTTTGACTACGTTGGATTTTACATAGTCTACTTCTTCACTTAGTTCTACATCTAGCTTGATATAGTCGGTGTATACAATGCTGTTTGAGTTTGCTCCTGCTGGATGAGTGCTGTGAACTAAGATGTATACTTTTTGGTCGTTGGTGATCCTATCTGATAAATCGCTAGCAATTGAGTGACTTAATGTTGATGGTGTTTCTAAAGTGTTAGAAGTAGCTACATTCCAATTTTCTGTATCAGTGTTCCATATTTTCACATTAGCTCCGTAAGCCAATTCATTCCCATCGTAACCTTGACCATAACCAGTCCATGAAATGGAAAGTTTACGAAGTTTGTCTTTTAGCTCGGATAAGGATAATCCTAAATGGGATAGGTCGAATTCGAATACCTCATATCTTGTACTCCCACTAGGATTATCACTGGAGCTAACTATTTGTCCGTCTTGCTTTCCAATTTGATCTAGTGCGAATTGAGTGTGTTCAGCACTCAAAATATCGACACTAGGTGCATCTGGTCCTGTGTAATAAAACCATTTATGCGGTACACTAACATCATTTCCTAACGTCTTCCCTAAATAGTTCAACGTAGTTTTGGATTTGCGTCCTGGTGTCCATATTGGGTTAGGATTTATGTCTTTTTCTAGTTTTAGGTTTGAAAAATCAAATAAGTGCATACCTTCAACTGGATTAACTACATTACTAGCCCATAAATAAAATGCTCTACTAGTTGAATTTTCGTCAATCATCTTTGAAACAGAAATCCTTAATTTGTCCCCTGCTTTAACTGTTTTGTCAGTACGAGTCGAATATGTGACGTTATCATATAAATTCGCTACGATCCTGCAATCTTGTTTAATTTCAACATCTGCTGAAAATGTTACATTTCCACTAGGTATTACATCCATATCAAACCGAGCCATGTTATGACTACTACCTAAATTAGCACCCTCACCTATATATAAAGACACTTTTCCAAGATCACTTATTTCTAATACTGCTTTGTTCTGTACTCCATATACAACCTCAACAGGAAACGCTTGATTCTGTGTAAGTAAATTCTCAGTCATCACTGGAAACGAATTTTCTGGAACCAACACATCATACCGTGCTTCAGATAAATCGATTTGTATTTCTAACTCAACGTAATCTGTGTAAATAGTGCTAGGGGTTACTCCATCACTTGGATCAGTGTAAGCAAGGAAGTGAACGAAACCGTTTGAGTCAATAGCTGTCTGCATAGTTGCCCCTATGTTGTTTTGCAAAATAGATACAACGTCTGCTTCATGAGAAAACACCGAATCACCTGTTTCCCAAGCACCATTTTTGTACTTTGTTAGATATGCAACATTACCATTAGGGCTTTCACCATAACCGTGCCAGTAAAAAGAAATATAATGCAACCTATCTTTCGCCCTCTGCACCTTATCCTCAATCGTCACACAACCTTCAAAGAACCCTTCGCCTAGTTTGTCTTGAATAGCTCGTATGATGTTGAATGAGAATAAGTGTAAAGGGCAAGTTCCACCGTTTTCAGCAATGGCAATATTTATGTCACCACCAAGGGAATAAAGATCATCATACTCATTATCACCATGTTCTTCTGTAATCGCACTAGGTATAGATATATCATTAGCATGGTGCTTCTCTTTAGCCATATGAGGATTTAAATCCGTATTATTTTGTGTCTTCCCTTCAAAATTAGCTTTAATCGTCACAATTCCATTATCAGACTTAACAAGTTTCTGACCATTTACTTTACCTTCCAGCACGTTCTTAGGTACATGTTCAATTCCTTGACCTCCTGCATAATTAACACTGTATTCTAATATAATTGATGCTGTATTATCACTTGGAACTGTATCTATGGTGTATGTTGCGTCACTCGTTGCTAGATTCATCCATGTTCCGTTTATTCCGTCTGCTTTGACTACTGGTGTTGATGTGTCTAGTGTGGTTTCTACAATCCAATAACTACTTATGTCAGTACTGTTGTATTCTGCATCCGTTGATATAATGTTATTTAAAATATCTATAGCTATCACTGTAATAGTGAGACTATAATCTGTATCGTAGTTTGGCTGCCAAAGATTATAAGTATCTCCTATTGAAAGTTTCGACACATCACTTACTTTAAATTTTGTAGAATCTAAAGTTAGATCCTTGTGAATATGCCCATCTGCATAGCTAATAATCTCTGAGATTGCTGTATCTTCATCTATCACACCACTAACAATTCCATCATATCCTTTAACTTTAATCGTATCTCCTGTTGACCAAGCACCTTCGGTAGCTTGAGTAACTTCAATATGCTTCAAATGGTCATTCGATGAAACTGCTATTTTATCGGTCACCTTTTGGCTTGTTTGAGCATCTGATAGAATGCGTTTTTGGTCTGTTAGGTCAAAACGTGTGTTGGTTTCTTGGTTGGCATAGTCATATGGGACGTACCATTTTCCGTATGGGACGAAAGGTTGTATTTCGACCAACTGATTACCCTTTATAAGCATTAGGTTCTTAAATATATACTCACTCGTATCTATCCCATTACTAGGAAAAATAGACACACTCTTAGTATTACTCGGTGTTGTAAAAACTGCATTTTCTCTAGCATTATATTTTTGGTCTATTTGATTATCTGATTCATCATACATCACAATGTCATAATAATGTTGACTTGAGATTTTAGGAAATAATAAAGTATACTCAGTATTTGGAGCTACCTTAATGTTTACTTTGCTTGATTTGTAAGTTCCAGTAGGATTCAAATACAATTCATAAGGACTTAATATAGTTGCATCATTATTGATACGATCCCACTCATAAAATGGAGGTATCAAATTCTCAATAACATTAGAATAGCCATTCACATAAGGAAACTTCTCTGCTAGTTTATCCCCTTTCCATTCGGGATCTACATCTATTAGGTTATATTCTTCTTCTGTAATTTCATAGACTCTTGTTTTATCGAAATAGACTGAGTTTACAGTTCCTACATTGGAGTAGTTATAATGGATAACACGAAAATCATTGGCTTCTGGCACTAATGCGGCAACATAAGCTGTTTCCCATTCTTGGCTTTCGGTGATATAATTATCAAGACCAAGCTTATTTTCGCCATCATATAAATAAAATCTGCTTGTCGAATTTTTACCTATACATTTTGTTTTCGTGATGGCTAAAATATACTTTCCATTTAACTTGCCACCAAATCTAAAGTCTGCTCCTCTGGTAGCATGTATGTCACCAGCATTAGCATCGATTCGCAATGATTTCCCACCATCAACACTTTCCTCAGAAGTACTTAAAACACCCCCCTCTTGAATATTAAAATAATATAGACTATCAGGAATACCGTTCTTATTACTATCTTGTTCAAAATCTCCGCGATAACTTAACAAATTTACTAACTCACGTTCAACCCCATCATTACCTTTCACTTTTACAGCTTGCAACTCAGGTTCAATGTAACTCGGTGCTTTCTCCAACCCAAAATACTCTTTCTTCATCCCAACATTTCCGTTTTCCCCTGCTAAGAGTCGGTTAAATTCTTCTTGCATAATCTTGTTGTAATCTTCGCCTGTTAAACTGACTTTGTGTCTTAGGTCGATGATGTCACGTTGATCTATGATGTTGGAGTATAGGTTGTCTGGACGGTCTGAAATACTTAGAATAGTTCCACCAGTTTGTGACCAATTACCATTATTGTTCATGATAACTACTTTATTTCTATCAGTATTAATTTTTGTGATAATCCCCCATAACACACCGCTGTTATCTTTTACAAGATCACCAACACTCACCCATTCGTCAACAACTTCATTGTTATTGATTGTTACTTCTAATTCATCTTTAGTTGGGATAGCACCAAAATCAGACCATGATAGCCACTGCTCTTTATACTCCCTAGCACCATTCCCATTACTGGAGTTATATCCTCCACTATTTCTACGTTTGATACGAAACATTGGGATGGCATAGACGTAGCCGTCTGATGTTTTTAAACTTGATATATCGTTTGCTTTGCCTCGACCTGCTACATATAAACCAACATCACTAATTCCAATTCCACCACTACTTAAACTTCTTCTAATAAATTCAGGAGCAAAATGAGAAGTAGCTCTGTAGTCTGGGTGACCGTCTAATGGAGTTTCGTTCCCTCCTTGAGCTGTAGCTACTATAGCTACTGAAGAACTATACCCAATCCCTTCAGGAAATACCTCAAAATCCACCCCAGCAACACTTCTAACCCTCCAACTCATTTCATACCCATTACCCTCTATAGGGAACCAAGCTTCAAGGAAAACTAAGTCCTCACGTTTTCCCTCTGTTGGTGCTTCTGGTAGTTCAATTTCTGTGCCTTCTGGGATGGTTAGTAGATAACCGTTTATATTTGCTACTTGTTCTTCTACTAATGTAATTTTGTTTTCTCCAAATTCTAGGTCAGATATGTCCAAGAATCCGCTATGAATGGAATTTCGAATTAAACCCACTTGAGCATCTTCGAGGGATACGTCGTTATCGATTAAGGTTTGTAGCGCTTGGTTAAAATTCTCTGGATACGCTCTTGTGCTTTCTGTAAACCCTTTAACAATTTTATTGATACCTACTTTTTTAGACCCGTTCAGATTTGTTAACGTTTCTGGTTGAAGTGGCATATGGACACCTCGCTTTCTTAAAATTCTGCATCGTAATCAAATTCGATGGTTGTACCAGTGTCTAACCCTTTATTTGTAAAGGTTTTCATGGCGACTAAATGGTTGTCTGCGTCGATTAAACCAGCTTCGTTAATGTTTTTACCTATTAAATTGTCAGCATCTGCATTTATACTTACAGAATATCTAGCGGTGTAGTTGTCAGGAAAACTTTTCGTTACATTTTTAGAAATCACCTGATTAAATAGTGCACTTTCATTCCCTGTTAACGATTTTGGCGTACCATTCCCATCTGTACCTCCTGTACCGAAAACGATTTTTGTCACTTTGGGTAATGAGATATTTCCGGCATGAGCTTTTGCTAATTTCTCTCTGCCTTTGTTTGTTTTTACACTTGCCATGTGTTAAACCACCTCTTCATTAAATAAATTATTTTGAACGTACGTTCTCATGCTAAGTTTGTCAGATTGTTTCATATAATGATTTATTCCAAGTGGATTTTTCCCGTCTAACATAAAACTGCCATCCATAACGGAGGAACCATCTAAGTACAAACCGTTAGATTCAGCGAATGGAAATGCACCTGCACCCACCAAGCCTGCTTTTACATGCATGTGACTGGAGTTAGAATAAGAGAAATCAAATAACGTTTTCACTTGTGTTTTGAGCAATGTATAGCTTTCATAATCAAGATAGACCGCGGTGAATACTAAAAGCTTTATATGGGTGTAAAATTTCTCAGATTGAGAGACGTAATGCTTCATACCCTCTGGATTTTCCCCATCACTAAAAAAAGAACCATCCAAGCCCCAAGATCCATCTAAATATCTTCCATCTGCATTAGGGGTAAAAGGATAAGTTCCTGGTCCAATAAAACCGGCCTTGAAACGAATTGTTTCTTGTTTAGCATAGCTATAGCTGATTTCCGTAGCTATTTGCTGAAGCAGAACCATTTTAGTCGCATGAGATACGTCCATCTCTAATGTAAGCAATACTCGTAAAAAGAATTCATAAGACAAATGTGCCGGTTTCATCTCATATATAACTTGTTTGACAAACTTCACAAGTTCATTGTCAATAGAATCCTGCTCCAGTGCTTTGATGAGCACTTTAAATGTGTAATCTGTTAGTTCCTGTCCTGCTTCATCAAAATGACTGATGATCTCTACAGGTAAGTCCCCTGCAGCACTTGAAATGATTGTTTTAAAACGTTCACGTGTAAGCGGCTGTTGGGTTTTCGCTTGAATCGTAGATAAAATTCGATTTCTTCGGAATTCATCATCTTTCAATTCATTCACAGGGAGACCATAAGCTTCCTCCCAATAAGACAACGCCCAAGTTGCAGTTTGCGGGAATAACTGCAGCTGTATATCTGCTGCCCATTCGTGAAGCTGATCAAACTCCGTCCCTATTTTCTCAAATACTCTTTGTACAAACAGACTGTTTTGCAAAATCGGAGAAACGTATTGAATTATTCTTTTTCCACTGTCACTCGTTTGTAAAATTTCTTCTTCTATTTTATTCATTCATACTCACATCTCCTAATACAGCGACGTTGGAATCAGGAAGTGCAATGTTATTTTCACTGCCATTGATGAGCAAATTGCTATAATCTAATACACCTGCTGTAAAAGAAATCGCTGCCCCTATTTTGGAATGAATGATGCTGCCTCCAATTTCAATGTTTGAGATGACGGTTCTAATGTTTTGGATGATGTTTTCCTTTACTTCTGTCTCATTGGTTCCTGCATATAACGTTAATGTAAAAGACAAATGCACTGGATATTCTGTAGGAGATTTCACAATGGCTTTGACACCGATCCCCGCATTTTCATTAATCTTCTCCTGTACATCTTGGATTAAAGCTTCATTACCAGGATTTCCATTTGCGTCTAATACGACAATCTCAACGGTGCCTGGACCGTCTAATTCAGGAAAAATAAATACTTGCCCTACTCCATCCACTTCTTGTGCCCAACGGAGATAGTCGTTCATGTTGCCTACGTACGATTGATTTTTATTTTCTTCTAAAATACGCAAGCGAAGACTTTCATCATTTTCCGCCTCTGTACCCCCAGAGGTCTGCTCCCGATTTTCCACATGCACGATGCCGTTTACGGAAGAAGACAGAATTTGAATTGCACCAATAACGACATTACCAATCGTGCCTGCTTCAATGGCTTCAATCTGAACCTCTACTTCTCCTGTGTCTGGTACAGTGGCTTCCTCGGTTGTCACAAATTCAATAGAGGAAACGTGTCCATCTGAAGCGGTAGCAGCAACAGTTCCTGCCGGAATAAATGTACCTGCTGCCCCTTTAAAACAAATCATTCCAGTGGCTTTCAGAGCTTGTTTGCGTTTGACCCCTTTCATCTCAGCATGGTAATCCAAATAGGTACTTGAAGCGAATTGAGGAAACGCCATTTCCAACATCCCTTTAAACTGCATTTCGATCATTTCGGCTTTTTCAATGGCAGTTGGCCTTGTTAAAGTGTAATATAATTCTCCTTCTGAAGTGTCGATTGAGGTGGGAACCTGCTCTAACATTCTTTGATGAATGTTCTCTTCAGTTTGGTCTTGTAAAAAATCTGGAAGTTCTATACTCATGCGATCAACCTCCCTTCAAGTTGTTCTTCTCCCCAAATTGTTCGAACAGTAAATTGATAACCGACTGTATCTCCTTCCCATGAAAATGAAAAATCGCCAACTTCTTTCGTTTGTGGATTAACCATTAACGTTTCTGTAATGATTCTTTTCAACTCACTTTCATTGGCTTCTCTAGGAAGATTGCGGTAAATTAAATCATCAAATTCATGCCCATAATCACGAGGATAAGCTAAATGTCGATAACGTGGTGTAGACAAAATAAACATGACCCATTGTTTATAAGCGTCAATGCCTTCTATAAAAGGAGTTTTGCCATCTGGTGTTCTCACAAAATCCCCTTTTTCAAAATCGAAAGCCCAAGTTTTCTTGGATCGTTCGCTTTCTTGTTCTGTAATTTGTTGTTCTTCAAATGGGATGGATTCTGGAAATAAACTCGCCATTTTATTTCACCACCTTGCTTAAGATAACTACCTGTTTGCCATCTACGATGCAGCAAAGTACTCGATCACCTTTTTCAAATTGACTTTTTATATCGATCTCAGCTTCAGCTTTTGATGGCATATATTCATTAGGTTGTTCGAAGGTTATAGTTGTTTTTAAATTAGCCGCATAATAAGGATCATGAATTTCATGTTTGTTCTGATCTAACTTCACGCCTCTAGTAGAGGTTATGGTACCAAAGTGAACAGAAGGCATGGGGAGATTGGATTTGACTAAATTTTTCATTTCATATACTGCATCTTGAAATACACTGCTCATGTAAAATACCTCCGTTTCACATATTCATTTGATCCCATCTTAATCTCCATCCGACCCGGATTACCTAACTCATGTCGAACAAAGGTCACGATTAAATCTAAATTGTTAATATGAACTAAATCACCTGCGCGAATGGAATGGATGTCAACCGTTACAGCGGAAAAATTCTCTTGGTATCCACTCAGTTTGGCTTGCGCTGCTTTTTTTGCTTCTGTAGCTGTAGTCATATTGCTGTCTTGAATAATCTTTTGCAATGTACCGTATTTATTCGTTTCCCCTTCTTCAACAGCAAGCACTGGGGAAGATTGTTTGTCCTGACTTTTCCCTAATACCTTCACTTTTGTTGCAATGTTGTTTAATGTACGAGTTTGTTTTATTTCTTCAAAAATATCTTCGTTGATTTCCCAAACTACTTCATTTGAACCTAACTCGAAAAGTTCCAAGCCTTTGGGCCACATTCTGACTCGATATAACTTACCACCTTTGTTGGCTGTTTCATGAAGGTCACTTTGAATCCAAGAGGAAAGTTTTTTCACCGCAATGTTACTTTTTGCTAAAGAAATTTGAGTATCTGGTACTTTCCACAAGGGGATATTCCAATCATTTGCGTATTCTTTTAAACGTTGATTTGCCGTTTGACCTGAAGTAAACAAATATTCTTCTTCGCTTTCAGTTAAATATTTACTCAAATCATAGACTGTGATTTCTAATCGTTTTGTGGCTCTTTTCGTACTTTCAATATGCCAAATGACTCCATGAATCACTTCGGTTTGTGTAGTCGAGTCAGACTCTTGCACAAATACTTGAATCGTTTGCCCATTATGAATGCCTGTTTTCTGCAAATCCTCTGTAACGATTAGCGTTAATTCAGCGGAATAAGCAACTTGATCCATGGAATCTGTCAATGATAGTTTCTCAATTAAATCTGTAATATCCCTATCTTGATTTAATACCACTTGAAAGGTCATGAGGGCATCACCAGCTTTTGTCCAGGGTAAATAAGGTTTGGATTGTTACCTATAACCCCTTTGTTTAACTGATAAATTTCAGACCAACGAGGACCTGAGCCAAGTTCCTTTTTAGCAATGCGATATAGGGAATCACCTGATTTAACTACATAGATAGAGGAGGTTTTTTTTGTATCGGATCGATTAGTTGTCTGTTTTAACGTATTCACTTGTTTGATACTGACTTCTCTCCATTCTCTACAAGTTAAATCATAATAAATGTCCCCTGGCTCCCCTCCTTTGTATGTAGTGGTAAAACCATCTATGAATACCAACATGCTTAAATCAATTTGTGAAATGACAAGTCGAACGGGCTTTTTTGATTCAATCCAGCCATTTAGCATTGTTGTAGCTTCAAGTGGAGTAGGAAAGTCCTTATATTGACAATAACTTTCATCATAATAAAGTGGGAAAAAAGAGGAGAAGCTGATTTCATCGATTTTTTTGCCTTTTGGAAAATCTACTTCTCCTTTAGTTATAAACTGAATCGTTTCTTTATGCTGCTGATGACGAACCGTAAGTTGACTCGGTGATACAGGAAGTCTAAGTTCGCCACCATTAGGTTCAATAAATATAAAATCCACCTAATCACTTCCTTTATGGGATGGTTCAAAAATTCCCCTTATGCCGTATTTTCAATCACTTTTTTGATTTCTATTGCAAACCTTTGACCAGCTTCTTGTGCAATTTCATCGTAATTGATTTCTGAACTTTGTTTCATTGTGAAGCTTTCAACATTGATTTCAATATTCAACCCTTTTTCTTGATAAACATTGACGTTATCCTTTTCTAAAGATGCATTTACAGACTGTATGTTTAGATAAGGGTTTTGTTTAGGATCATGAGAAAAAGGCAGAACATTGTTCTCGTTGATAAAAGGAGATAGATTTGGAGTTAACGGGTACTTTGCTCTTTGTTTTGGAATAGTAGGAGTCGTAGGAAAAGGTATAACGTTATTTGTATTTGTATTTGGAATGTTAACGTTAGATTGTGGGGTTGATTTCATTAAAGCATCGATTTGATTCATCCAATAAGAAACAGAATGATAAGCTTCTCTAACATGGTTTGAAATCGAACCTTTTATTTCGTTCCAAATTGTATCCGTTTGAGCTTGCAGTTTGCTCCAATGTTTCCCGATTGTCTCATCGATTTTGTTTATATTGTTAGTAACGGTTTCTTTCATACCACTCCAATGTTCATCAAATGCATTCGGCAGTTCTTTAAAATTTGAAACAAGGTTGCTGACCATTTCAGTTGTTTTCTCTGTTGCAGTATTTTTCATTTTGTTTATTTGACTCATCACATGTTTCGTATCGATATTGCCGATCTTTTCTCCGATCCAACCTCCTGCTTTTTCTCCTAGAAGTCCACCAAAATGATACCCTGCAACAGCTCCGATGGGTCCTAAAACTGGTCCAGCACCAGGAATAGCGGATAACGCACCGCCTCCAATTGTACCTATTACACCACCAGAAATATTTCCAACTACTTGTCCAATCTTTTTCGGTCTTTCATTTTTAGGTGTCTCCATAACTTCTTTGATTCCAATACCTGCTGTAATGCCAGTAGAGAGGATTCCTAATCCTTTAGAGAATCTTTTAAATTTTGTCCACTTTGATTTGGTATTCGGATTCTTTTGTAAATCTTTGTTTTCCAGATTTTTAAACACTTCTTCCATTCCTGTTGCTGCGTACCCTAAGAACGAGTTCATACTTTTAAGAGAATCGGATTTATCACTCATTCCTTTTATTCCGATAATTGAACCTGCTAGTGTTCCAAGTACTTTTTTAGAGGAAGAGGGTGAATTTTTAATTGAAGACAACTTACTTCTCGTTGTTTTTGGGATTTTGTTAAATAAATTTTTTCCTTTGTCAAAGAAACCGCCTACCTTGGTTTTTGCAAACTCACCTATTTTTGAACCTATCTTACTTCCACCAATTGCACCAACTGCACCACCTATCAACCCACCTGCGGCAGCACCAATTGCAGTTCCTGCTCCTGGGATAATGGAACCAATCGCACCACCGATCATAATTCCTGCTTTTGCACCTACTAAACCACCTGCTGCACTTCCAACTATGTCTCCCGTAACTTTAGCTCTTTCTCCTTTTTTAGCGTTTATAAGGTCTTTGATTCCCATAGCTACATTTAAAGGAGCAGAAGCTTTACCAAGAAATTTACTTCCTTTGGAAGCAATTCTCTTTAATTTGGATGGGATTTTCATTTTTGAAGAAAGGGTTGGCAGCTTTTTAGTAGATTGAGAAGGTATATTTTTTTGAGATGGCTTAGTGAGTTGTTTTGAAGAACGTGACTTCAGATTTTTTTTCTTGGTAGAACGTTTAGATTTTTTATTTGGGATGGCTATTTCATTTAAAGCGAAGTCTGCTATCATTTCGATTCTTTCATCCGGAGAAGCATTTATAAAATCAACTGCTCGATCCATCACATCTATTGGATTAAAATCTATCGATTTTTTACCTTTAACATTTCGGTTTCTCTTTTTATTTTTTTTAGAATTCCTAATCGATTTAGATGGGGTTCTTCTTTTAGATGATCTTTGTTTCTTACCTCTTGTAGAAGTTGATCTGGATGAATCTAAGGATGCAGATGGAGTAAAGATTTCTTCTGTTTCGATCACTTGTTTGATCTTTAATTCTTTAGGTAAGCTAGCAAGCTCTTTTTTCATGTTTTGTAAAGTTTTTAAGGCATCACCAGATAGATCGACTACCACATTCCATGTTTTAGATGAAAGATCCGTTGCTTTTTGTTCAATTTCCTCCAATGACCCCGTTACATTGTTTACTAATTCAATTGTAGGGCGGATGCTGCTTCCTTCAAGTTTTAACAGTGAGCTCTGAATATGTTCAAAAATGAATGTGAAACGATCTTCGATGGTGAATTCAATATCAACAGATGACCTAGATAAGTTTTGAACCCTACGTTCTGTGCGTTCAAAAAATCGAGTAAGTCGTTCTTCCGTTTGTTCAATACTTTGAATGATCTCTTCATCATTTAAGTCTATTATAATTTCGTTATTGACCAGTGTTATCACCACCTCTACTAGCCTGATTATTTTCTAAGTCATAACGTAAAGCTTCAAAAATAAATCTTTTTTCAGATATAGGAAGCGCCCAAATTTCTGCGGGCGTCTTTCCTAAAGCTTTTGCTGATTCCCAAACGAGGAAGATTAATCCCCGTTTGTTTAGAAGTTTTTTACCTCTTCTACCTCTTCAGGTTCATCAAAATAAGCAGATAATTCTAATACAACATCTACAAGTGAATTAATTTCTCCTGGCAGCAGTGCTCTCTTGATAACTTGTTCTGCAGCTGAAGCTTTATACTTGTCAAGGAGGGCTGGGTGATCCCATTTCACGTTTGAATCCCCACCAATGGCGATGGTAGAAGCGTTAATTAAAGCTCTGGAATATCTAGCTCGATCTAACTCTCTTTCTTCTTTTCCACGATTCATTTTTACTTCGGTATATCTTCTTTCTAAATCTTCAATTTGCTGTTCTTTGAGTCCACGCATTAAAAAAGACAACCCTAGTCTTGGAATTCGGATTGTCTTCTCTGGTAAATTCTCACTTGCTGTTAATAGTTTGTTTAGAATGTCATTTTCATTAAATTGAACTTGTTCACTCATCCTAACACCCTCCTATTTTTTTAGTTATAATTAAACTGCTTCGATTGGATCTAAAACTTCAAATCCACTAAACTTAAATGGAATTTCTTCCTTAACGATCTCGCCAACTTTCCAGTTTGCTAAAAAGATTTTATCAAATTTTACATTTTTCAAACGGACACGCTCATGCCCATGTGCTTCTGGATCATCTAATTTTGAAATCAGTTCTGTTTTTGTAGGTACACCTCTTGGACCTTCTGCCCAACTATGGGATTGAATCATGTCAGATGTTACTTTGAAACCAGTGATCGTACCTGATCCAGCAATAGAAGTTAGTTTATAATGTTTCCAGCGGTCCCCAGATAATTTGACATCGGCGTATTCTAAAGTTACTTCTGCGGTTACACCATCTACGTTTTGTTGATGTGCACCATCTTCCCATAATTCGCCGTATGTACCATTTATTAAACGTTCAGATTCTAACATTCAACTTTTCCTCCTTTTATTACACATTACCTGTGCCATAGATTTTTTCCATCATGTCTACGATTGTTGCTTCCCATTTCCAATAAAACTCATCACCGTTTGCTCCAGTTTGTTTATCTTGATCTACCTCTACGGTAAAGTCATTAATAAGTCCTGCTTGAACGAGTGTTTCAAAATATTGTTTACGACTGGATAAAAAGGCAGCTTGTCCATCTTCGTTATTGGCTAGTTTTCCTACAATGTTATCTTGATCATAAGATGATGTATCTGTTTTGATTGCATCCATGACACGAACAGCTTTACACTTTTTGAATGAGTTATTCTGTTCTCCATTAAGTGAAGTTAAAGTGTTGATCCCTTGCTCGATTACAACCTTCTCACCATCATGAACTAAAACGATTGTTCCAGCTTGCAATGCACTCACAACTTGATTGTGTGTTAAACGTGGAGATACGTCTTCAAAAGGTGTCACAGCATACGTCAAGCTTTCACGTAAAGATTGTCCAGCATTTAGTCCTGCAATAAAACATGCTACCTTGGCACTGGAATACAATTTTCCGTCTAACTTCGCACTAACCCCTACATTTTTAATTGCCTCATGGTTATATAAAGCTGAACGGGTATTGGCATTGTTAATGTCAGTATCTTCTGTTAAAGAACCCCCTAATGATGCTTGCACCATTTTTCCTTCCGTCCTTAAACGATTAATCCAAGCGACTACAGATGTTTTCAACGCTGCATCCTCTGCGCCATCTAATGTAAATTCATTAAAATCGTTGGCTTCAAAAGCAGAGGTTGCTGTGATATAGTCTGCGTTTGTGATAGCAGACACACCTGCATCCCCATTTGCAAGAGAAATGTTAGCTACATCTTGTAAACCTGTTCCATCTGCTAGTTTCTGTGCTGTAATCCAATTGTTTTCTTTTTCTGCATTTAAGAAATCTACTATTTCATCCGCAGAGATTGTATTACTCACTGTAAATACATAAAGTTGAGTATTTCCTTCGTATAACACGATGTCTTTACTGTTACTATCTACAAGATTATCTCTTACCGTTACGTTAAAATCTCTAGTAGTTTCATATTTTGTTTCGAGTTTCACTGTATCTATTGATCCATTACTTAAAGCTACAGAGGCTTTTGCCGCAGAAGAATCTGCTAATCTGTATGCAAGAACCTTACTTGCTGAACCCAATAATATGAGTCGGATGCACTCATAAGCTGTGAAATCGTCTGTAATGTCACTACCATATGTTGCAATTAATTCACTTTCACTTGTAATTTCTGCGATTTCTTTTACTGGTCCCCAGTTCGCTTTTACTGGAATTGCTACTACCCCACGTGTCCCAGATTGAATTGATCCTAAAGCACGTGCTCTGATGTTCATATATGATCCAGGTCTTACAGGTCTATTCGTTTCACTCCATGTTCCACTTGCCATCTTACTTCACCACTCCATTCTTAAAATTTTCAATGTACTGTTCAACTTCTTGTTTTGTATATTGTGCTTGTGACTGACCATGCAACGCGCCTACAACTACTTCGGGATTACAGCCAAAAATCTGCTTTGACTGCTCAATGAAAATTTGTTTCGGATACATCGCTGCACTTGGTTTCGGTTTAGGTTTGTTTCTTGCTTTCGCCATTCATTCACCTCCTTTACGTAGTTAACTTAACGATCCTGTTGATGAAATATGATCCATGGTTTGCACTTCCTCTGTTGGATCACTCACGATTCTAGTCATTGTTATGTTGATTTGACCGTTAGTAATTGGATTTTGTTCTAATGAAGCACTTAAATCTTGAATTGTCATATATTTGTTTGTATTCGCATCTATTTGGATTTTCTTGGCTACTTTTAGTTGTTGTAATAAATTTACTATGCGAGTGTTTTGTTCTGATAAGGTTTCGTTTATCACATGAGTAACTACGTGTTTCTTCATTAAAAAAGTACGTTTAGTAACGGGTTCTAATTGGACTTCTGTAACTCTCCATAGTATTGAGGGAGTTGCGTAATCTGGTGGGAGTTCAGTCTGATATACGGTGCTGTCTTGGTACAATGTTTTTGTCCAATCTGCTAGTGCAGTTAGCCAAGGGTCGTTTAATTCGGTTGCCAATGGATCACTTCCTTTTTGAGAGCTTGAATATATTTGTTTTATTTAACACCTTCGTTATCTTTAGAGATAATTAAATTTGTGTTTCTACATTAGTAAGTCAATTTGAAATAAAGATTTGTTAAGTTTGTTGTCATGATTTATTAAACATGTAATTACTCGTGCACATTCTTTGCACCGTCTTTAGTACGAGAGTAATTATCCAGTTCTTTACTTTTCTTCACATGCATTTTAGTTACGACAAAAAAAGTCGTATTCTTTTACTTTAAGGTTTTGCTTAAAGGAAATAGACTAAGCTAATACAAAAATCACCTGAAGGTTCTACACCTAGAATGACATTAATTTTTGTTTTCCTTTTTATGACGCTCTACCTATCCCACTAGCTGTTCAATCCATGTATACGATTTTCAAAGATCAGTCGTCTTCCAAACTCGATACCTCGGTCATCTTTTTTTAATATCGTCAATTCTAAGGTGTGCTGATTTTGCTCTTTGATCTGCAGACTTGGCAATAACATCTAATTCATTTACTAACTTCACTTGTCAATGATCTAACATTTTAACTGTATGAAACATATCGACAACGATATCTCTAAAATCAACTACTACTCTCACGATTCATTCCCCCTTAAAACTTAACCACCGTCACTTGATCCCCGTTGACGCTTTTAACCACACCTTTTGCAGACTTATTTCCATCTGCATCGCGTACAGCCTTTGTTACGATATCCACTTCATTGAATATTGAAACTTCACATCCCGTTGAATCACGACGTTGATGTGTAAGTAAATGTTTTCCGTTCCCTAGATCCACCCAATCTTTACCGCCATTAAAACTATCAAAATCTAAAGTCGTTTTGGCTAGTGGGGTTATTCCAGTTGAAGTCACTTCCAATATTTCAAGTGTTCCTGTGTAAGTGGCATCAGCATTTTTTTTCGCATAATAAGCAGCTACTTTTCCCGAATTTAGCAACATAAATCTCGCTTTTTCATAATCCGTCCCGTCTACTTTATATTCTTGTACAAGTGAAACCGATGTACCGCTAACATAAAGCAGGGAAATATACGCTTCTGAATTTTCTGAATGACCCACTAAAGCTAGTGAGCTACTGACCTTTAACAGATTACTTGAACTGTCCATGTAGTGGTTAAATGTAAAGGTTGAACCTGCGGACACACTTCTACTACTCGTGCTTAAACTTAAAACTTGAGCAAAGCCATCATCACCATTACTTCCACCGCTTTTATATGTGATTAGTGCTTTGCTGGATGAAAGTGTTACTAACTCAATGTAAAGACTTTTACTGCTTCTAATTGAGTATTCCGAATAGTGACTTACACTTGTGGAGGTTGTAGCCGAATACAGAATTTTTCCGCGTGCATAACTAGATCGATCCGTCGAATTATAGGTTAAGACGGCATAAGTATCATTCAAACGACCTAACTGTGAGTTTGTGGTTCTCCCCGATTGGTGATAGTATGCACCTCCTGTTCTAAGAGTTGTTCCATCAAGAAGAATCTTTTGCACATAACCAGCGTCTCCATTATCATAAGCAACAATATAACTTGTTGTTGTTAATTGTACCGCCGAAAAACCATTGACTCGACCTTCAGCCCAAACAAAATTAGTCACGGACGTTAGATTTCCATCTGCATTTAGATCGAAAAGTTCTGCTGACCCATTATGAAGAATTATCATTCGTGTGTCATTCACTTTAAAAACATATCTATTATTAAGACTACTAGTTGAAAATTGGTGCGTTGAACTGGCAACTATTCCTTCAGATACATTGATAAGATCACCTTTTCCTACTCCTCCTAGTGGATCAATATAGTTATCATTTTCGGTGGTATCATTCATTTTAATTCCAGCGCTATACACGCCGTCGGTTAGTTCTTGGAATGTATTGACGCTATCGGCGCCGACGTCCGAAACTGTTCCCCCTTGGTCAATGATAGCGTTTCGGATCTGATCTTTCCCATCACTGACAGATTGCTTTAAACTTACACCATCTACAATAAAGTCTGGTGCTTCAATTTGTTTTGTTGAAGTTGTCTTATCTTCTTTGACCGTAAATTCATTCGCACTGGACAACCCATCTTGTTTATAAGATCTTAATTTCATGCTGTTTGAACTTTTATCCCAAAATAATAATCCCCTATTAAGACTCTCACTGGCATAATCTCTAAACCATAAATGAGCATTAGTACTTTCTCTTTCAGGTTTAACTCTAATTGAGCTAATAAAATCATGATGCATTTTTATATTACCATCGTGGAGGAAGTCAATTATACCAGCAACATACTCATAATTACTATCGGTTGATTGTATTCTTAACTTGTCTTCATAAACATCAAATCTATAATGATTTTCCCCATCTATTGATCTAGCAGGGTTTCCTCCAAACTTCATGGGGAAATCAGGTGATTCAATTATTTGTGGCTGGGTAAAAGTGTTTTGTTCATTAACTGTGGCTAATTTTTTAAAGTCACTCCACCCTGTATCTGCTCTATATATCCTGTACCAATAACCATTTACACCACTAGAATTATCAGTTACATATTGGGTTATACGGTATTGAGAATTTGTTCTAATTGTCTGTACTACGATTAAATTAGCAGGATAGCCCATTGAAACACCATCTGATGTTTGAAAATAACTTAAACCTTCTGGGTATTCTGTACCCGTAATATTGGCGTCTTGTTCACTAATCTCTTGTATTTTAGCTTTTTCAATTAACTCCTCAATGTTACTATGAGCCTCCTCAATCCCATCCCCAATCTTATTCAACTCCTCAGCGGAAATACCAGGAGCACTACCATTTACAAACGTAGTTTTTGTATAAGCCATGTTTATCACGCCCTTCCTAAAATATCACTTCTGACAATGTTAATAGATTCCTCATCTGTTTTTTCATGATTGTATAAGATTCTAGCAACCATTACCCCACTGCCTTTTTCTGAAGTTGCTTCTGAACCACCAAAAAAACCAACCTCTTTAATATGGAAGTTGGCTTCATAAGGAGCGATGTAGGAAGAGGAGTCAACCCTTCCTATAGTCCCAGCATCTTGTTTTGTAATTGCTTTTCTGAATCGCTCGTTTCCGAGTACTGTCTGCGTTGCACTTGGAGCAGAATCATCATCTCCGAGTGCAATATACTTGATCTCTATATCTGAATTTGCATTCATCATTGCATCTCGTACAGCATTCAACCAAGAATCCGTGATTGTATTTTGTATTGTAATTTTTGTAATTTCCTCTGATGAACCGTCTTTATTCATGACTTGAATATTTACAATTCCTTTATATCCGCATTGTTCTATCATAAAAACCCTCCTAACAAGGATATATTTCGTGAGATGGATAATTCGTAACATTAGGAATAGGACAAGCAAAGGTGCTATAAGTCATTTCATCCTGAATACCGATAGATTCTGTAAGTTGCTCTAGTAAAATTAAAACTTCGTTCTCACTTATATTTTCCCGCAACACAAAAGCTTTCCCTTTATTCGCCATCTCTTTAAAAAATGTAACCCATCCACCAGTCACAGCTCCTGCAACCGCAGTAACTGTATAAGTAAAACGTTCATTTCTCTCACTTGCCGCTATGCTTTCTATGAGATAATCATCGTTAATATTAAAAGTTGGGAGTTCAATTCGCAGTAATTCTCCTGCATGCAGACCACTTAATTCTGTTTCGAATTTAATTCGTTTCCCTATCTTCCCATACTTCGCTAACTTTGCATTTGCACTCTGAAAAGCAGCTTCTCTACTGTTTACATCAGGATCGTCATCTACAAATTCATGAATTCCTGTCCCACCTTCTAAAGAGGAACGCTGAATCACTTCATCACTATCATAGGTTACAGCAATAATATCAAAAGACCCTTGATACGTAATTTCTAAAGTATCTTGTTCCCCTAAAGGTGTTGCAGATTTCTCCTGGGTAATCGTATTGCTTTCTTTGGACCAATACCAGCTTTTATCTTCATCACTGCTATTTAATCCAACCGTTTGTACAACATTGTTCACTTTAATCATTGGCTCTAATGCAATTGGATATCCTACCGTAAAAGATTGCTGTGATCCATTCCCTTTAAAAGATTCTGTTTGTGGATCTGTAATATCTCTACCTGCTTTAATATACTGTTTGTTGCGATATTTCTCTCCCGCTGGTTCCACTTCTATATTTCGGATAGGAGAATGTTCATTAATATAAATATTAGATGGATAAGTTGAAGGATCTACAAAATGTAGCTGTCGATGTTTATCTATCCACCATTCAAAACCTGCTTTCTCTGCTAACGCATCCATGGCGTCAGTAATCGGAATATAGTTGAATACGGCTTCAATGACATTAGGACCAGCCTGTACATTCCCTACATTTACTTCTTCATGAGATAAAAAATGATCTACAATATCTTGAACGATTTCACCCGCTGATTTATTTTCATATGCTCTAGCAATTATTCTTTTATCAGATAAAAAAGTCCAATCTGTACAAGTAATTTTATGAATCTTTCCTTCACCAGCTAGAGAAATATAAGTTTCAACAGATCGATCAATGACACCACCAAATACTAGAGAATTATTGTCTTGTTTTATCTCAACTCTTTGACCTTTAGAGAAATAATACTGCCCTTTTAAATCTAGTACAGTAAAAGAAGCGGTTGATCGCTGACCAATCGCTTCATCAATTTCAATCGATTCATATTGAATCTTTACTTGTTCATTTGCTATGGATATTATCATATCATCACCTCAATCCTGTCTTGAGTCTAATTTCTCTTTCCATATGAGGCAGTGTTCCTCTAGCAATTTGTCGTCCATCAAGTTCTACAACAATCATAGAATTTCTCACATCACCTGAAACATTTGCTGTTAAAGGATTTAATGAAGTTGGTACTGCAGCAGCGGCTAAAGTACCTGTAGCACCTTGAACATCTGAAATCGTACGCTCTAACCCAATAGCGAATCCATCTCCTGTCCATTCTCCTAGCTGCTTCATAACTTTAGAAGGGGAAGCAATTCCCAGCGCACTTTTGATAGTATCTTTTACTTTATCGGCAATCTCTTTTGCTTTTTCCCATATTCTTGATGCCATAGAACTGATTCCATCTAATAGCCCTTGCATAATGTCTTTTCCTATCTGTAATAAATCAAAATTGTCAAGAAATTCCTTAATATTGTCCCAAACTTCAAAGATATTGTCCTTAATGGCACCCATCTTTTCAGATATGGTCTCTTTCACACTATTAAACTTTTCAGTGACAGTGTTTACAATGTTCGAAAATGTAGTCGTTAAGAAGTCAACAATACCATTCCATAAACCAACTACGGTATCTTTGATTGCATTCCATGTCGTGGATAAAAACTTCTGTAATTCTTCTAAACTTTCTGTAAAAAGAGTGCTGATACCACTCCAGAGCTCTATGAAAAAGGTTTTAATCCCTTCCCATAATTCCTTCGTCGTATCTGTGATCGAATTCCATTTTTCAGTAATAAATGTAACAATTCCTTCTAAATTCTCAGTAAATAGTAATTTGATGCCTTCCCACAGTTCTATGAAAAAGGTTTTGATGCCATTCCATAACTCCATTGTCGTTTCTTGAATGGTTGTCCATATCATTGAAATGAACTCTGTTATTGCTTCTAATTGTGTTGTAAAAGTGGACTTAATTCCTTCCCAAACCTCTATAAAATATTCTTTAATGGAACCCCAAATCTCTGTCGCTTTTACTGAAATCGTATCCCAGTTTTTATAGACAAGCACACCGATAGCTATTAGCGCTGCTATCGCTGCAATGACAGCCAAAACAATCGCCGTCATCGGAGACATGGCAATATTTAAACCAGAAACGCCAGGTATTAAAGATAATACCGATGTTTTCAAAGCACTAAATGTTTCACCTAAAGGTCCGAGGCTTCCTATTACGCTATCCACAGCACCTATAGTCCCACTAATTCCATCAACGACTCCCATTGCAGAAGCACTCATATCTGTAAACCACCCAGTTGCTGCTCCAATCCCTTCAGATAACATTGGAAGCTTTTCTCCAAGACCTGGAATGAGGGCATCCAAAGGCTGAAGCGAATCTGTAAGGTTTTGCATATTTTGTCCAAAGGCTTGCACTGCTCCTGCTTTTTCGGAGAGAACTGTGCCTACACTTTGTGCTTTAGTTGAAAAAGAAGCCAAACCGTCTGTTATCGCTTGGTTTTCTATACCAAACTTAGCCAAGATATCCGAAGTGGTAGAAACGAGATTCGTTAAATCACTTCCGATGACATTCGAGAATCCGTTCATTACTCCACTGACTTGTTCTGTTGGTTGACTTAACTTACTTAAGGATGAAGTTAAGGAACCTTCTACAGAAACGGTTAAACCTTCAAATGAAGTTTGAAGATTACTAATCTGTTGTTCTAAATTGGATAAGAAACTTGTGTCTATTGCCACTCTTATCACCTTCTTTCTAAATAAAATAGAGCTTATCCTATGTCAGATAAGCTCTATAAAATAACCCAAAATTACAATTATTAACTTTGGGTCAATCTACTGAATAATTCTGTAGTTATGAATAACCTTATGGATTTGTAGTTAATGTACCTGTACCTTGAAATTCAAAAGAATACGTAGCCTCCCCATCATAAGGACCTTCAACTGAACGGGAAGTGACTAAACATAACCCTTGTTCGATGTTACCTGCCCCTTCTTTCCATTGCACCAATACTTTCTCTTTAGTGCGAATTGCATTTTTTAAAACGACATAAGCTGCATCGTCTGGTATATATACTCCTTCAGCAGAAATCGTAAATCCATATAAACCATATTCATACTCATAAGAGCCATTGGATCCTTTGTTTGTTACATCTACTGTTTCAGATACCTCTTCTAATGTAGCTCCTCTTTGTCCACCTACAACCGTGAAATTCGGTTCTGCCTCTGTTCCTGTGTTTGCTAAAATCACAATATCAATTCCGTTTAATGCCATAATTAAATCTCTCCTCTTCATAATTTTTTTTAAATAAAATGAAAATTATCATTTTATTTAACACTTATAAAATCCTTAGACTATGCTTTGTTTTGCTAAAGGTTCCTGTAAGTGTTTCTGTTAAGTAAGTCAATTTCAACACTTTGTTTACCACTTTTTTGTCACTATTTTCTAACTTCTGCACCTATTTGATTCAGTTCTTGTTTTAGTTTAGATATCAAAGTCGGCCTAGTATTTCCAAAGGTTGCTTCTAACTGAAATCCATTTGGTTCATATATTTCTGTAATTTCAGTAATTCTAGCATCCATGATTACACCCCAGTCTTTGTTCTGAACGGTTACTATATCACCAAGATCGTAATCTTCCTCATATTTGAAAGGTGAGTGAGTCAGGATTTGTCCTTCAAGAAACTGCTCTTGAATAAGTTCTTGAAGGTTTTGTTGTCCTTTTTCTTTTAGTTGTTGAATAATCTGATCTTCTGGAATAGGTTGTTTGTCCTCGTCTACTTCTTTAACATCACGTGCATCTATAAACGTTTCTATACGAGAAATACCTTCCGTTTCACCAACACTGATGATTCTACGTTCAAAACCTTCACCTTCACCTGCGACATAGCCAACATTACGTACATTGTAATCACTCTCTGAATATTGTAAGGATTTTAAACTATCAAATTCTGGGCTAAATATAACGGGAGGGTGAATCGATTGAGAAGTGGTAAGATTATGCCCTTCCATAACATCTAATATCCATTTAAATTGATGTAAATCTATCTTCATACCCCAACCAATTCCTGAAGCAAACGAAATCGCAGAAAGTTCATCAGAAAGATTCTCAAATCTGGACTGCCACTTTAATATTGCGCCTCGACTTAAGTTTTCAGCGATATCAATCATATCCATCTTACGTTTCCCATCTTCAGGATTGACAATATGTTTGACTACATAATGTTTTATAATAGATTCCACATTACCTTCGACCGAATCATATGCTGTACCTATTAAAGGAATCGTAATTCTTTGTCCTACAATCCCTTTTAATTCAATCCCTTTAATAGACCATTGTTCAGATTGTTTTCCACTTTCATCTAAGCCAATCTCACGATGTTTGATAATCCCCACTTTATTTAAGTCTGAACCTAGTATAATGAGGTTTCCTTTAATTAGTTTGTCTGTATGTTCTTTGTGACGGTTAATTGTTAAATTAAATTCTCCAACTTCATGAAAACTTCTGGTGAATATGAGACTTTCGTAATCATCAATTTCAGCAAGAATTTCCATAGTTGGAGATAAGACTCTCATGGGTTTCATTTTATCACTCCATTTAAAAGAACCTATACATTTTTATATGGTTCCTTTTGTTACTCTGAAATATTTATTGTTATGAATTTATATTTGTAATATTTTTGGATATTATTGGTGGCATACACCACTTCTTAAGCTTTTGGACTATCATACATATGTTCAAGGTAAAGTCGATTTAGCGATTCTACAAAAGTTGGTAGAATTTCTGGATGCTCAAGTAAATCACCATCACTTTATTTCCCCCTTTATATTTCTAAGAATACATATCTTCCAACAAATGCACCTTTCATTTTATTTGCAGTTGATATATTAAACTTGTCACCTGATTTGATACGATTAAAAGAATTATAGTCGAAAAGATTTGAGTTTAATGTGTTGATATATGCAAAATCAGTTAACGGTTCTTTCACTCCAATCAAGTATTCACCCGATGTCGGCAGATAAGCATAACTGTAACAAGTCATACCTGCATAAACACCTTGACCACCATCTTTCCCCTTTGAATAAGCTGCACCTTTGCCTTGCATATTAAGTCCAGAGGAAAACCACCAGTTGTAGTGGTAATTACTATCATTAACTTGAGTACGTCTCGAATAACCCGAACCCAACTCATCATCCGTTCCAGACCAAGTGAACAAGTATCCCTTATCACTGTAACTACATGAAAAGATTGTATCTCCATTTCTGTTTGTTTGACCTTTACCAGTAACACTATAAGAACTATAACGATGAGTGTAAACTTGTTTACTATCAGGACTAACTCGACGATAGTAGTATCTAGCAAAGTAATGACATCTTCCATAATCATCAAAGAACAGTGTATTACTATCAGGGTAATCATTACTCAAACCACTTATACCACGAGGTGTAAGTGTATTTCCATAGATATCCCACTCAACTAAGTCATTATTATTATTTTCTGCATCTTCGGAGCTCACTCCCCACATGACAAGCACTTCTTTAGTGTGGTCAAATGCAATACCTCTCGGATACCAATTACCATCTCCTGTTGTAGCACCTTGAGTTAATGAAGTCTTTTTCAACGAGCCTGTTATTGAATAATGATTAATATGGTAGTTGTTATCTCCTTCGCTTATAGAAAGATATATGTCGCCATTTCGCACATCACAAGTAATATGTGAGCATGTCTGTATGCTTGCATCATAGATTTCTAGAAGTGTATCTAAGTTGAAGTTATAAGCCATGACTTTTGAAACTCCGTTAATTGATGCTTTGAAAATAAGCAAGTCATTTCCATCATCCAATGTAAACACATTAAAATCCGATGAAATTGTCAAGTTTGTAGATACAACAGTTCTTTTAACTACTCCGTCTAAATCTATGATTTTAAATTGACCTGTTACATCAGGGTCATACATATAGAAATACTCCCATCCAGCTTTGATATATAAGCTTTTATAGCCAGTTCCCATGTCAATAATCATATTACCGGTAGAGCTAACAGAATGAGTCCAAGACGCCTCAATATACCCTTTAATATTTGGGGATACCGTTGAGATTGCATTAGAAAGCTCTTGAAATGTCGATACTCCATCATCATCAGCATCCGAAACTGTACCACCTCTGTCAATGATAGCGTTTCGGATTAGTATTTTCCCATCACTGACAGAGGACTTTAAATTGTCAATCTCGATTTGTACATTACTCCCATTTTCTGTACCAATATTAGTTGCAATAGGATCTGGAGGATTTGGTATATTCCCCAACTGCTCAGTAGGAACATTCCCATCTCCATCCAGAGTAGCGACTCCATCTGCTGCACCTTTTTCAATGTTAGGTACAAACCCGCTATTCTCAATGGTTTGCATAAAAGCATCCCACTCTTGTTGCATCTCATTAGTAGGTACACTAATGAGAGAAGATACCAATCCACATAAATCCTCATCAAATCTTTCATCCGTGATCTGAGACTGTTCAATAAAAGACTTCCCAGCGATCACTCTTACTTGAGCTAGACTAATTTCATAGATCCATTCATCTCGCTGTAATGCGGGTGGTTGAGGATCTGCACTGGATACTCCTTTGACAACAAATGCTTTTACATATCGATTGGAAATATTCTTATCTAGTCGAAGAACAATTCTATCAATTCGATCCATATCTGGTTCTGGTAAATCATGTGTTAAATACAGATCACTTGTATTCTCATAACTGAATCCCTTAATAAAGGCATTTCCTGTTTCGACGGTACTCCTCATGTCATCCCCGTCTGCTTTAACTTCAAGTTTTGGAATATTGTTTTGATGATAAATTCCACTAGTTAAAAATTTACTAAAGTAATCTGCCCAATCTTGGGCTTCATACGTTCTTTGATCTTCGTTTGTACTATTAAAAAATGAATATTTTTCTGCCAATGACTACACCCCCACGTACTGATTTTTCCATGTTACATTTACAATTGAATCGTTCTCACCTGATTCACTCGTATATTCAATCTCATTTTCTCCAACTGCTAAATTCCAGAAAACACTGTTTAAATTAATCCAGTTAAATGCATTCTCTATTGATCCGTCACTCCGAATAATATCAGCTTTTTTCTTTCCAAATGCTGTTGATATTTGTAATATCTCCTCATAACCGATTTCACGATTTACTTTGATGAATTGCCCTGTTGTTTTATTTTTAATCATTGGATTTTTCGTATATCCTTTAATTTCTATTTCCACAGGGCAAGCGACATCTCCAGTATTGCTTAAAATTCCTGAATCCCCTCTTGTACCCATCTCAGTAGGAAAAGATAATGGGAATTTTAAAGCACCTAGCCATGCCACCAAAGGTTTACTTTCAGTTGATTCATCCGTCCAAAAAGGAGAAGGAGATAACAAACTAAAAATCACTTTCTGATATTTCAATCCTTGATTGCCACTACCATCTGGAAAAATAGGAGGCTGACTCACTACTACTTCTAATTCTTTGGTTCCAGCAGGGTACAAGTATTGTAAAGAGCCTTTGCCTAGTTTGGGATTAAATATATTTAACAATTCCCTTCTTCTCTCAAATAGTTCAGATGGGGATTCTACTAAAATCATTAATTCAAAGTTCAATTCTCTTTCATCTAACAAGGAATCAATATAAGATGAACCGTCTTGGAAAGGTGCTTTTTGCGTTTGTATCTCGACCTCATTTCCGCCAAGCCCCTCTATCATTTGCAGTAAATACGGTGACTGTTGTCCTAATTCAATAGAATCTCCTCTTCCATTTGTGAAAATCATCTTTTCGCTCATGAAATCCCCCATTCCAACGCTAATTGTCTAGAAGCTTGCAGCGTTTTTCTTTTGATATCCATTGGAGACAATGCGGTTGGACTATGGATGTTAATGTTTTGGGTAATGCCGCCCTTTACTTGCCCGAATTGATTTTGTTGTGATGCTACACTTGGCATTGCTACTAATTTCTCTAAGTTGGATTGTATATGTGGGATTCCATTGGAGATAGAGTTAGAAATCGGTCTTGCAAAATCAATTTTTCCAAGGTCAGAAAGTGTCGGCTCTAGTCCAATTACAAACCCATCTCCTGTCCATTCTCCTAGCTGTTTCATAACTTTAGAAGGGGAAGCAATTCCCAGCGCACTTTTGATAGTATCTTTTACCTTATCGGCAATCTCTTTTGCCTTTTCCCATATTCTTGATGCCATAGAACTGATTCCATCTAATAATCCTTGCATAATGTCTTTACCTATCTGTAATAAATCAAAATTCTCTAGAAATTCCTTAATGTTGTCCCAAACTTCAAAGATATTGTCCTTTATGGCACCCATTTTTTCAGATATGGTATCTTTCACACTATTAAACTTTTCAGTGACAGTGTTTATAATGTTCGAAAATGTAGTCGTTAAGAAGTCAACAATACCATTCCATAAGCCAACTACGGTATCTTTGATTGCATTCCATGTCGTGGATAAAAACTTCTGAACTTCTTCTAAACTTTCTGTAAAAAGAGTGCTGATACCACTCCACATTTCTATGAAAAAGGTTTTGATGCCGTTCCATAACTCCATTGTCGTTTCTTGAATGGTAGTCCATATCGTTGAAATGAACTCTGTTATTGCTTCTAATTGTGTTGTAAAGGTGGACTTAATTCCTTCCCAAACCTCTATAAAATATTGTTTAATTGACCCCCAAATCTCTGTCGCTTTTGCTGAAATCGTATCCCAGTTTTTATAGACAAGCACACCGATAGCTATTAGCGCTGCTATCGCTGCAATGACAGCCAAAACAATCGCCGTCATCGGAGACATGGCAATATTTAAACCAGATACACCAGGTATTAAAGATAATACCGATGTTTTCAATGCACCAAAGGTTTCACCTAAAGGTCCGAGGCTTCCTACTACACTATCTACAGCACCTATAGTCCCACTAATTCCATCAACGACGCCCATTGCAGAAGCACTCATATCTGTAAACCACCCAGTTGCTGCTCCAATCCCTTCAGATAACATTGGAAGCTTTTCTCCAAGACCTGGAATGAGGGCATCCAAAGGCTGCAGCGAATCTGTAATGTTTTGCATATTTTGTCCAAAGGCTTGAACTGCTCCCGCTTTTTCAGAGAGAACTGTGCCTACACTTTGTGCTTTAGTTGAAAAAGAAGCCAAACCGTCTGTTATCGCTTGGTTTTCTATGCCAAACTTAGCTAAGGTGTCTGAAGTGGTAGAAACGAGATTCGTTAAATCACTTCCGATGACATTCGAGAATCCGTTCATTACTCCACTGACTTGTTCTGTTGGTTGACTTAACTTACTTAAGGATGAAGTTAAGGAACCTTCTACAGAAACGGTTAAACCTTCAAATGAAGTTTGAAGATTACTAATCTGTTGTTCTAAATTGGATAAGAAACTTGTGTCTATTGCCACTCTTATCACCTTCTTTCTAAATAAAATAGAGCTTATCCTATGTCAGATAAGCTCTATTGCACGATCCCAAATTCATCCATCAGTTCATTAAGCACTTGTTTGGATTGTTCTGGGCTAGTGATTTGATTCGTTTGTTTTTTCTTAAATAACTTGTCCGCTGTAATCGGACGTTTCAAGTGTGGGGACATCACCCATGCCGCAAGCTGTGCTGTTCTTCTCCACTCTTGTTCTTCTCTTAATTCATATCCTTTGATCATCAGATTATATTCAGCTAAGGTTAATGACCAAAACTCTTGGGGTTTCAGACTTAAAATCCCGTAGGCAAATGCCTGCATTTCATCCCAGTCTAAACCCCCACTGTGTTTTTTTCCTCTTCCTCATAATCTGCTGATGGATCTAACTTCACACCTTTACCGAATAGACCTGATTTATCCAATGCTTTTAAAATGGGCTGCATCAAATCTTCAAATGAGCATTCTTCGTCTTGAATTTTACTTGTTAATAATTGACCTACATTATCTAGCGTGATACCACGATCTTTTCCATGTTTCAGACCAGCATAATAGAAAACTTGTATCATTCGGAATCCAATTTGATCTTCTTTTAAAATCGCAGAAATTCCTTTACCCATGCTTTCTTCGATCTCATACATAGCATTAAAATCAAACTTTAACCGTTTTGTTGTTTCTCCAAAATGAACCTCAACTGTTCTCATCAATTGATTTCCTCCTTAAATTAAACGCTTGGATTTGTAGTTAATGTACCTGTGCCTTGAAATTCAAAAGAATAGGTTGCTTCGCCGTCATAAGGACCTTCAACTGATCGAGAAGTGACTAAACATAAACCTTGCTCAATGTTACCTGCTCCTTCTTTCCATTGCACTAACACCTTTTCTTTCTTACGGATTGCATCTTTTAATGCAACATAAGCAGCATCGTCTGGAATGTATACTCCTTCTGCAGAAATCGTAAATCCATATAAACCATACTCGTATTCATAAGAACCATTGGAACCTTTATTAGTTACATCTACTGTTTCGGACACCTCTTCTAATGTAGCTCCTCTTTGTCCACCTACAACCGTGAAGTTCGGTTCTGCCTCTGTTCCTGTGTTTGCTAAAATTACAATATCAATTCCGTTTAATGCCATAATTAAATCTCTCCTCTTTTATTTGTTTTGTTTCTTGAGTTTTAAAACTAAGTCTCGTCGCTTCTATACGTTGTGATAAACTACAGACTTTTTTGATAACCACCCCCTTAAAAAAGTTAACCCATTATAGTTTGTTTAATTTAAATGCTTAAAAATTATTTTATTTATCACCTAATACAATATGAACAAACTTTGTAATGTCTTCCCCTTTTTGATCATAAAAGTTTATTTGATCTTGATCTTGAATTACAATGACACAATCCATCGTTGCTAGATTCACCCAATCATTCCATGAACCGTTTGCTTGTTTTGCTGGTAAGTCTTTAACTCTATACTGCTCCAAATTTGAATCAATCTCATGTATTTCTCCATTAAACTCAAACGTATTATATATATTGACAGGAATTGAAGTCATCATCTCATTCATGCTCTCCCACCTTCTTCATCCATGAAATCTACTAAACCTATTAGCTGCTGATGTTCGATCGGTAAATCTGAAAAATTACATATTTTTTTATCGCCTCTCTTTAACCTTTTCATTTTGTGGGAGGATAAAATGTATTTATCTTCTTGGTATTTCCCTTTGCCTTCATCTTTAACTAAACATAAGTAGTTCGATAATATTTCTAAACATACGATTGTTTTGCTTTTTTTCCATGTTTCTATAAAATATTCAGACCATTCATCTAAAAGCTCATTGACGACTTTAAGCCTTTGTTCATAATTTAACGTTGTGTCTAGTTTTATTTTTTCATTGTTTGGTAGAATAATTTTCATTTTATTTAACTCCTATAATGTGTTTCTACTAAGTTTGTTAATTTCAGCATTGTTTTTACCAAATTGTGTGTCACTTCTTTTTCTCTGATTTCTTTTTCTTTTCTCACAAGCTCTGCATACATTATAAAATCCATCTCCTTTGTGATCTGATCTTTTTCTAAAATGGGATTTTACTTTTGGTAATTGGTACAGACAAGTTTTACATTGTTTTAATTGTGTGTGCAGCACATGCTGATGTACCCAACGATTCCATTTGGATGTATTTGTTGTCCATATGATGTTGCAAATCCTTTCAAATTTTCGTTTGATCTTACGAACAGGAACATCGCTATGATGTAAAGTTGCAACATCGTATAAGGTGTACCCCATGAAAAGTAGTTTTAACAAAGCAAGCTGCTCATCAGTCAATTGCGACTCTTGTATGATGTTATCTAAATAAATATATGTGTTTATAAGTTCTTGATTGAGTTCTCTGACATCTCCAGCTTGGTCAAAAAAACGGTTTGCATTGGAATTGAAATAAATATCTATTTGATCTCGATATAAAATCAACCACTGAATCACGTTCGGATCAGATAGATTTAATTCATGTAAATTGGTTTTAGAGCTTGTGATGGAAAACATCCCCTTTCTGAAATCTTTAGTTGTAAGTAATGATCTTTCCATTTTCATCTAAATACCCTAGCAACTCTCCTGTTGGAGTTCTCCATGTAGATACAACCACCTCTATATCTTTAGATGTGGTTAAATTCTAGTCCTTGCAGCTCTTCTTTTTCTAATATTAATTTCTTAATTTCTTCATTGATTTCACAAATTCTGCTTTTTTTATTCTCACGTTTTATTCGTGCATATTTTTCCTCGAACAGTTCTTTTGATTCCCACCAGTCTTTATGATCACTACTTTTATATGAAGACATGTCTTCAATTTTTTGTATGATAACTCCAGGGTCGATCCGATCCCTACTTAAATTGATTTGATAAATATATTTAGGCACTTCATTGTCATTTAGAAGGAATATATTGATCTTTCCACCAGAGTATCCTGAGCTCTCAGCCTTTTCAAAAGTAAGTCGATATGTATAGTTTTCAATATCATTTATTATCTTATTTAATTCTTCTATCTGAAGCAAAACCTCGTAATATCCAAATACATTTAATTGTAGTGCATTTTCTTTAATTTTTGTTGTAAGCAATTTTTCTAATTGATTTAATAAATTTATCATTTTCACCTTTTCAATCCTCTCCATTTGATATTTTTAGGTTTTTATTAGGGTTTAAATTAATTTTATATAACACTAAACAAATCATTGCAATAGATTTCATATTAAAATGATATAGTTTCAATTCGCTCAAGATTATTAAAACTTGGTTTCTCATCCTCATCTATTCCTTTAAACGTATCATGTAACCATTTATTAAATACTTTCGTAAGCAAAGTGTTTAAATCAGACATTTGACAATCATCAATGTATTGAATCCATTCCCTAGAAAAATAGTTGCTCTGTTCAGAAACATCGTTACATACTTGATCAATGACCTGATCCCCATTAACACATATATATACTTCAGATAATTCTCCGATTTGAAACGATTGTTTTGAATTTTTATAAAATTGTCGACCTGCTTTAATAGCCCCCTCTTTGGTATTGTAAATATGATCCCACTTTTTATCTGCATTCTTTTTTATATATACCCATTTTCCCATCCCTATTTTTACCCCTTCCTTTCGAAAAAGTTTAATGAGAACAAAATAGAACATGTGTTCTGTATTTGAATTTTAGCATGGCATTAATTGTAAGTCAAGTAGCACACATGTATTTTTATTTTATTTATCTCTTATTAACTTAATATTAATTTTATTAATAAAACATCAAAAACCTCCCTCATTAGAATTTATATTTGTACTTTTTTATTCAGTATATAAAAGATATTTATTTGTATTTCCATTATCTGATAATATTTAACACTTGTCAACAGTTAATTTACTAATTTAGGATAAAGTTTTCATATAAAATCCTAATAATGATACATCTTCAAAGTATTTCTTTTTCATTTTCTTATATAACTTTATAAATTAAATCTACTTTAATTATATTTAACACATGATAAATAGATTTAATTTAGCCAATTTTTCTTGAATGAAATGACAAGCCTGCATCGTTTATACGAAATAAAAAACAACCAACATATATTACGCTGGTTGATCCTCTTGAATCTGAGATTGTGATCAAAGCAATATGCATAGAAGTTTAATAAAGGGTGTCATAACCCAGATTATGCTGTTCTTTTAATTATATAATTCGGCAATCGTTTTTTCATTTATAAATTTTTTAAGAGGATACCAATTTTGTTTAGGCATCGCGAATTTATCGCAGATTTTTTGATAGTCTTCCTTTTCTAATATACCTTTTTTTTCTAAGATTAATTTTCCTTCATAAATCATTCCTGAACGAACAATGTTTTTCGCTGTTAAACATTCAATTCCTAATGTTTTAGCTATAGTTTGTATTCTACGATATACGACCATCTTTTCAACCTCTTTCTCATAACTTGTTGTTTTTGTTAATGAGCTGCGAATGAGGTAATCATTTTCTACTAATTTCGTTTTATCACTCATATGGTCATCTTCTTCCATCTGGCCATTTTTTTTAATATATGTTTCTTGTTGGAATGCACGCTCTATGATGGAGATCGCTCTATCACTCAACTTTACTGTCCGCTCATTTCCATTTTCATCTTTTAACTGTACCGTGTTCGTGTTAAAATCCATATTTCCCTTTTGAATATTTCTAATTTCAGATAAAGATTTACCTTGTACTCCTTCAAACAATAATCGAACAATGACCATATCTTGATAATTCAGGCAATCATCTTCGATTTTACGTATTGTACTATCATTGAAATATAATTGAAGGTTCTTATCATATACAAATTGATCAAACCATTTTACTTTTTTCTCACTTAATTCATTTTTGTTTCCTTTACTATATCCATGTTGTAAGGACCAGTTAATATATGAAGTTACGATTCTTCCATTCACATGGCTTGCGTCTGTTGTAAGTGGTCTCAATGAGTATAAAATGATTTCAATGTCATCTAGTCCTAAATCAAATAAATCTGTATCACGAGCAACTTCTACTTCAGCACTTATTTCAAACACTCTTAAATAGATGTATTGAGATTTGTCAGATAGTTTAGTCAAAAATTTTGATTTTATTTCACAGTTGTATAAACCTAACATATTAGGATGAATGAGCTCATCTTCTGTAACACTATGCAACTGAATGATAAATAAATAGAGCATACCGATACTTAAATCTTTGATTTTCTCAGGATTTGAAATGATTCTAATTACCTCACCACTCAACATACCATGTGTAATCATTCGATTTTTAAGTTTATTAATCATTTGTTGATTGTTCTTAATATCATTCAGAATAGATATGGTAACATTCTCTAACTCCTTGCGATATATTTTCATAAAACTACACCTATCCCTTCATAATATTTACAGATTATATTTTACATTGATAAAATCATTTTATTTTATACTCTAATACATTTGTTCTTATTTATTATACATAATACCATATATTATTTATAAATATAACCTTTTACTGGTATTTTTTTATGTAAATTATGTAAATTAGTAATTCACAGAAGTAAAATATGGATTAAATTAGGAATTTCATTATTAAATTTCATTTTATTTGCCACTTAAAAAATAAAGTCAGATCTATTCTACTCCTATACTACTATAATAATTCACTTTTTCAACATATGTGTTTTTATCCAATAACTCAAATAGTCTTTCGTCCTATATTGTTCACTTCATAAATTAAATAACCTGACCGTGTAAAAATATAACATATTTACTAAATACTATACATTAATTATAATGGAGTTAAGTATGATTAAAAGGGAGATGAGTATATGAAATATGTTATCCTCTTCTTAGTATTACTTTTGATTGTATCATCAGTATCATTCGTTTCAGCTAGTGGGTCAAGTATAAATAGGGCTCCAGCACCAGTAAATGTTGAAGATGTACCAGGCACCTGGTATTTGGGTGGCGAACCTTTAGAAATTGATGAAAGTAAGTCCCCCATCGTATTTGTTCAAGGATTACATGGAAATGCAAGAGATTGGTGGGAAGAAACAGTATATTACGGAGAAAATGATATGTATGATTATTTCTATTCGAATGGCTATCGTACTGCATTTGTGCAGTTAGTGGATGCAACGGGTGGAGATGCAGCTGATATGTGGGATAATGGTCAAATGCTTGCAGAGATGTTAAAGGAAATACATGATCATTTTGGTGAAAAAGTAAATATTGTTTCACACAGTAAAGGTGGAGTGGACACACAAGCTGCATTAATACATTACGACGCTTGGCCCTATGTTGATGATGTGATTACGCTTAGCACTCCTCATTATGGAACACCTACAGCAGACTTGGCTTATAGCTGGTGGGCAAACTGGTTAGCAGATCTAATTGGACAGACAGATGATGGAACTTATTCTATGCAAGTAGGCGAAATGGAAAAATTCAGGTTATTGACGGACAATCATGAAAACGCTTTAAAAAATACTTATTACACTGCTTCTGGTACTGGATGGGGTCCTATATTCTCAGCACTTTGGTTTGGTGGATTATATTTATGTGAAGATAGTGATGGGTTAGTACCAGTATCGAGCACTCAGCTACCTTATGGGATACACTTTTTTAGCGGTGGAGATGACGTAGATCACGATAATGTTCGTATGGGATATATTTCTTATGAAAACATGGATGTCATTTTAAACAATTTGAACTCTTTCTCCCCTCCTTCATTTTCTATAGACGAAGCAAACAATCAGTCAACCTATGTACCCGAACAATTAATACGTGGGAATACTCTACCTATAAATCAATCTATTGAAGAAGTAATTCCAGTGGAATCAGGTAATAACCAAGTTGCTTTTCAAATATTAACAAGTGAAGAGCTTGTTGATGTATCTCTTACCTCTCCAGAAGGAAAAAAATATACAAAAAAAGCAAAGCAATTTAAATCATCCGATGTAAACCATATTTTCAAAGGCAGTTATAATCAAACATTTATAATAGACCAGCCTGTTGCAGGTGATTGGACGATCACTATGAACAGTTCACAAGAAGATGCTTTTCTAATTATTACTAATTTCGAAGGATCAAATGCGCTTGATCTAAAATGGTCAGAGTTAGAAGAAAAAGCAAATCAAAAACCAAACAAAGAAAAAGATAAATCTAAAAAAGTAAAGAAATTAAAGATTGATAAAAAGATAAAGATAAATAAAAAGAAAAAGAACATCAAAGGTTTAAAACCAGATATAATAAATACAATTAACTCTGAATCAACCAATGTAACTTACGAAATTGTTGGTACTACTGAAAATGGTGAAGTTTTCTATAGAACCGCTGTAAAGTCATATGCTCAATAAAACAAATTTAACAGTGATGTTGCATAGAACAAAAACTCCTATCGGAGTCTCTCGAGGTGGTAGCTGAATTCTTCTTTACACTATCATAAATTAAATAATTAAAATGTAGATAGTATAAGGGCAACTAACGATTCTAGACTTGCCAATCATTTAGTTTTCTTTAGAGGTAGTTTTTGTTGAAACTTAGAATTTGAAATTTTAAAAATTTTTAAGTTATAAAAAAAACAGTCCGTTATTTCCCTCGTATAACGGACTGTTTAAATAATTCCACTATTCTACCAAAGGTAGATCAGCTTAATTTATTATATACCTTTCTTAAGTCTTTAACAACTACATTCCACAAAAAATTCATATATTTTTCAAATTTTTTTTAAAAAAATTGAATATTTTTCAAAAGTTTTCAAAAGTTTTCAGAAAAATGAAAATTCCTATATCACTTTACTGTAGTAGTATAACATAGTATTCCCTATTAGTAAAAAATATTCCTGATTTATTATTTAAAAGGAAAATTTAATTCTAAATAAACAAATACCCACACCTATTATTTTAGGTACGGGTATTTGTTATAGGATTTGATAATCATTAATTTCCAGCTATAGCTTTTAATTTAGCAAAGAAGTTATTCAATAAAAAATATTTAAATCAAGATGGGATACTAGTTAGAGTGAAATTATGGACAGTCTGTTCAATTAAAGAAATTAAATCTCCTTCTTCTTTTAAGAAGTAATTTCCAGCTGCAATGTGAACCACTATAATTCCATGCACCTGATAATGCAAAAGTTTACTGTTTAAAACAAGTTGGTTGTGATCTGAGGTTTTAAAATGATTTGGAAAAAAATCATTAAAAAGTAAATCATAGATATCAAATTTAAACTTATCCCATTCATCAGAAAATACTTCTGAATAGTCAGCTTTAAAACCCGCAGAAAAAAATTGCTTGTACAAATATACGTTAGATAAACCAAACTGTAGATGCAATTTACAAATCCTCATTAATTTCTCTTTTGAATCTATATCATCACTTTTTGTAATTTCCTTTAAATCATACAACAACTTTTTCATTGGTGCTACAGCTAGCTTTTCTAAAATGTTTTTCTTGTCTTTAAAATGAAAATATATCGTTGCATGAGAGCAGTTTGCATTTTTACCTATTTCTCTAATAGTGACTTTTTCAAACCCTTTTTTTGAAAATAATTCTTCCGCTGCGATTAGAATACGCTGCCTAGTATTGATCTCAGTTTCCAAGTTAGTTAACTCCCTTCTATCAGTCCCAAAATGAAAAATGACCTAAAACATAGTATGGTTATTACTATCATAATACAATCATTTAAAACTATCCATATAAATTTACTAGGTTTTATTTATTTTAGTAATAAAACACTGTAAAATTTAAAATGAAAATATTTCGGTCTGTTTAGAAAGGTAGAAAGAACAGCATATCTTACGGATCAATTACTAACCTCTTATCAGATTAAACAGTTAGGACTTTACTTTGTTTATAATGTCTTCAATTGTGTATTGACTTAAAAACTCACAGAGGTGTTGCTCACCATCTGAAAAAATGCCATTTAACACAATTTGCATATTTGCTCCAATTATACAATGTTCATTTTTTTTTGAACATTTTGGTTGTAAAGCACCTTTGGAGGTCATCTTATAAATATCTTTTAATGAAATATCGCTAGGGTCTGTATTTAAAATGAACCCTCCTCCAGCACCTTCTTTTGATTTTATATAACCATGCTTCCTAAGAATACTTAATACTTTCCGTATTCTCACTGGATGAACTGATGCACTTTCAGCGAGGCAATCACTAGTAGACATTTTATCTGGTAATATCGAAAGATAAGCTAAGCTGTGTACAGCTAATGTAAATTCACTGTTCATTTTATAGTGCTCCTCCTTTGTTACACTGCTAATCTTATCGAGTTGTTTTATCGTTGTCAATCTAATTATATTCGATGAGATCCCTCGCCTCTAGTAAAATTAATTTCTTCTAGGTTATTCATTTTTTCATGAATTGATCTTAGTTCATGAAGCTGATTCGTATACTTTAAAAAATCATCTTCATTTTTTTCTATCAAAGCAATATCGATTAGATTTAAAATATTTCCTTCAAAATACATGTCAGATGGTTCCATTGCAGTAATTTTATTAGTTGATGTTTTAACTTTACGGTTTATTAAGTGAGGGTTATCGCTTTGTACAATATATATATTGACTAATGTATCTTTTACTCGTTCTACATATCCGATAAAGAACTCATCTTCTTTACTAACCCCTTTTACCCAATCCCCTACTTTAAATAACTTCATTATAAATTCCCCTTTCAATGATTTGAAATTAAATACTGTAATAAATTATATAACAGTTTGAATAAAAAAATTTACATCTTTCCTAACTCATTATTTTATACTGTAATTATAATCATTACAGAAGTGAATTGTCAATGGTCATTATTCTAAAAGTGCATAAACTACTCTATTCTAATTATATTTAAACAATTAAATTAATCATTTTTTATGCATAAAATTTTTGATTTGTTATTACTTTACACAAAAATATCATTGTGTTCTTGTATCTCTTATATTATAATAATTTAAACTAACTGTATGCTTATAAAATTACAATATCATATTTTTCCATTATCATTTTTTTTACAACTAAATGTAAGCGCTTTTATATAAAGGTGTTACATTTATATCACTCAAATTATCTTGTAAAATATGAATTACTGTATTATATTAGTATACAGAAGTGACATTTCTTTACTATTTCTTATCATTCAATGTAAGTATTATGTGAGTGTTTTAAATAAATATTTATACATTTTCACATAAAGTTGAACTATAGAAATATGATAATCATAATGTTACTAAAATTATGAAGTTATAGGGGGAAAAAAATGAAAAAGAATATTTTGGTATTATTAAGTGTATTTTTATTAGCTTCTATCGCATTAGTTGGTTGTTCAAGTAGTGATGAAAGTACAGAATCCTCATTATCAGTACTAGATCAAATTAAAGAAAGAGGAACGTTAAACGCTGGTGTAAATGGTGAGCTACCAGGATTTAGTTATTTAGAAGGTGGGGACTATGTAGGTTTTGATGTTGATTTTGCTAAAGCTGTTGCCGCTGCTATATTAGGTAAAGCTGAAGCAGTAGAATTCTCACCTCTTACAGCTTCTGAGCGTTTTACTGCTCTTCAAACTGGATCTATTGACTTACTATCACGTAACACTACTTGGACTACTTCTCGTGATGTAGACTTAGGATTAAACTTTGCTGGAGTTACATTCTATGATGGTCAAGGTATGATGGTTCGAGCGGATAGTGGTGTTAACACTTTAACTGATATGAATGGTATGAGAATTGCAGTTGAAACAGGTACAACAACTGAGTTAAACCTTGCTGACCAAATGGCTAAACTTAATGTTGCTTATGAGCCTGTTACATTCGATAACCAAGAAGCGGCAATTGCAGCATTAGAAGCAGGTTCTGTTGATGCATTTACAACAGATAAATCAGGATTAGTTTCTAGACTATCTACAATAGCGGATGCTGACGCATACAAGATTCTAGACGATACAATGTCAAAAGAACCATTAGGTCCTGTTGTTGCAGGTGGGGACGATAAAATGGGTGATTTAACAAGATGGGTATTAAATGCTCTGATTCAAGCTGAAGAATTAGGTATTACTTCTGAAAATGTAGATTCTTTCTTAGATAGTACAGATCCAGTTATCCAACGTTTGTTAGGAACAGATGGTAATCTTGGAGAACAGCTTGAAGTTAATAATGACTTCGCGTATCAAGCAATCAAGCAAGTAGGTAACTATGGAGAAATCTTTGAGCGCCATTTAGGTAAAAATACAGTATTTAATTTAGATCGTGGACTAAATGATCTATACACAAACGGTGGATTACTATACTCACCTCCATTCCGTTAATGTACATTTAGCTCAAAATTCATTTTTAATAGGTCTGCTTATAGTTTAACTTTGAGCAGGCCTTATTTTATACATTTTGTGAGGTGTCGAATAGATGAAAAAAAATAGATCAACTACAACAGCTACACCTTTCTGGCGTGATACTAGAATTATTCCAATTCTATTGCAAATCGTTTTCGTAGTTCTCGTACTCTTTATTGGTTCATTTCTTTTTACAAACGCTATGAATGGATTGGACAAGCTAGGTATTGAATTTGGTTTTAACTTTTTGCCAAACACTGCTTTTTTTGATATAGGTGAAAACCACATTGAATACGGACCACAAGATTCTTATTTTAGAGCCTATTTGGTTGGTATAGTAAATACGATTAGGGTAGGGATTATAGGTATAATATTGGCAAGTATTGTTGGAACTATCGTTGGAATATCAAGGTTATCTAAGAACTGGTTGTTAAATAAAATAGCAACAGTATATGTTGAAATTTTTAGAAACACCCCTCTTTTAGTACAAATTTTTATTTGGTATTATGCTGTCATCCTTCCACTTCCATTGATTGAAGAACAATTTAAGGTTGGACCAATTTTTATAAGTAATCGGGGAACTGCACTGCCATGGTTTAATGCTACATCTGGATCTACTCTATGGATTATCTTGTTTTTTGTAGGATTAATAACAGCCGTTGTTGTTCGATCGCGTTTAATGAAAAAACAAATTGAAACTGGTAACAATACACGTTCTGGTTTGTGGTCTTTAACTGTATTCATTGGAACACTGATTATTGCTTTAATAGTCACAAGAACTGCCCCATTTACTTTTGATAATCCAAGTATAAACGGCAGATTATTTGAGGGTGGTTATATACTCACTCCTGAATTTAAAGCAATTTTAATTGCACTTGTTGTATATACTTCAACTTATATAGCCGAAATTGTCCGTGGTGGGATTCAAGCTATTTCTAAAGGTCAGGTTGAAGCTTCAAAAGCACTTGGATTGAAAAATAGCACAACAATGAGTAAAGTTATATTTCCACAAGCGATCAGAATTATTATTCCACCAGTAACAAGCCAATATCTAAATTTAATTAAAAACTCAAGTTTAGCCGTAGCAGTTGGTTACCCTGAATTGGTTTACGTAAGTGGAACAGTTTTAAATCAAACAGGAAGAGCCATTGAAAATATTACTCTAGTTATTCTAGTCTATTTAACTTTAAGTGTAATCACTTCAATAATAATGAACATTTTCAATAAAAAATTCCAACTGGTGGAAAGGTAGGTGCAAAATATGAATGAACAAATGAATGTAGAGAAAACTCATAAAAAGACTGAATCTGCACCACCTAAAGCTTCAATTGGAGTGAGTGGTTGGTTAAAACAAAATTTGTTTAGTAGCTGGTCTAATACTTTATTAACGGTTATTATTTCAATAATTTCTTATTTTATTCTTAAAGGTGCTTTCTCCTGGGTATTCTTTGATGCTAACTGGCATGTGGTCACGAATGAATTAAAATTCTTATTAGTTGGTCGATATCCTGAAGAAGAGGTCTGGAGAATTTGGACGCTACTTTTATTTTTCCATGCGTTACTGGGATTATCTTGGGGATTTGGTAAAGGGGTAATGAATAGCATAGCCTTTACCATTGGAGGATTACTATTTGTATCGATGTTATTTCCATTTATTGAGCTTTCAACTCGTTTATGGATTGTTGCTAACTTAGTAACTTTACTTTCTTTCTTTTATATAGGTCATAGATTTCCAAAGGTTAAGAAAATTACATTTTTTGGATGGTTCCTATCCTTTCCTTTCCTCATATTCTTCATTAATGGTCTTGGAATATTACCATCAGTAAGTACGAATCTATGGGGCGGATTTATGTTAAACATCCTTCTAGCTTTAGTTGCTATCGTATGTTCCTTTCCATTAGGAATTTTATTAGCTTTAGGCAGAAGAAGTAAATTACCCGTAGTTAAATATTTTTGCGTTATTTATATAGAAGTCATTCGTGGAATCCCATTGATCACCGTATTATTTATGGCTAAGTTTATGCTTCCATTGTTTACTGGGGGTTTTGAAATTAATGATGTAATAGGGGCAATGGTAGCTTTAACTATGTTTAGCGCAGCTTACATGGCTGAGAATGTAAGAGGTGGTTTACAATCACTTCCAAGAGGTCAATTCGAAGCATCTCAGGCTTTGGGTTTAAACTCAACTTACATGATGATTTTCATCGTCTTACCACAAGCATTAAAAGCTGTTATTCCAGCTATTGTAGGTCAATATATTGCAATATTCAAAGATACGACACTTGTCCTAATTATTGGATTATTGGATATTTTAGAAATTGGTTTATCTATAATCGCAAAACCAGAATATATCGGTTTAGATTTAGAGGTTTTAGTATTTGGTGCAGTTGTATTCTTTATCTTCTGCTACTTAATGGCTCATGTGAGTCGCAGATTAGAAAAATCACTCAGTGTAGGAAATCGTTAATGGGGGGCTCAATATGTTAGATGAAAAGAACTTACAAAAACCACTAGAAGAACGCGAAGACATTATAGTTGTTAAGGACTTAAATAAATGGTTTGGAAAACTTCATGTGTTAAAGGATGTAGATGTTAACGTAAAGCAAGGTGAAGTAGTTGTTATTCTTGGACCTTCAGGCTCAGGTAAATCAACATTTATTAGAACTATCAATGCTTTAGAGGAGTTCCAAAAAGGTGAAATTATCGTTGATGAAATCAATCTCTCTCATGATGTATCAAATATTGATAAGATACGTAAAGAAACGGGTATGGTATTCCAGCAATTTAATCTCTTTCCTCATATGACAATTATTAAAAATATTACCCTAGCTCCAATATGGGTTCGCAAATGGAAACGTGAGAAAGCTGAAAAAGTTGCAATGGAATTATTAGAAAGAGTAGGTATACCTGAGCAAGCACATAAATTCCCTGGTCAGTTATCTGGCGGGCAACAACAGCGTGTAGCTATTGCTAGAGCATTAGCTATGCAGCCAAGAATCATGTTATTTGATGAGCCCACCTCTGCACTAGACCCTGAAATGATTAAAGAAGTTCTAGATGTTATGAAAACATTGGCTAAATCAGGTATGACCATGTTAGTTGTTACTCATGAGATGAACTTTGCTAGAGAGGTTGCAGATCGTATCATCTTGTTCGATGATGGAGAAATTATTGAAGAAGGAACACCTGAAGAGCTATTTGACAATCCCAAACATGAACGGACGAAATTGTTCTTATCTCAAATTTTATAGTGTTATTTGAATAGAAGAGGCTCGGATATAAGTTGAAAACTAACTGATTTTTGCATAAAAATACGCATAAATAAAATCGCATGAAATCAAGGATTATTAAATTGATTTCATGCGATTTATTCATTTTAATTGGGTTTTGTCCCAGCCTCTTTTTTGTATTATTATCTTAGTTCACTTTTATATTTTCCAAATTCCAAGTGGAAAAAATCGTGTCCGCTCTGAGCTTCCATGAACTTCATCTATTCACTTCTATTACCTCATTCTTTCAAATTAAGAGAAAGACAACTGCTTTTTATTTATTTTTTCAAGCATATCTTTTGTTAATTTTGACAGATCATATTCAGCTTTAAAACCCCATTCTTCCTTGGCACAAGTTGCATCAATTGAATTTGGCCAGCTTTCAGCAATAGACTGTTTAATGGAATCAACTTGATAATTCATCGTAAACGTAGGAATGTATTTCTTAATTTCATTCGCAAAATCTTCGGGAGCAACACTCATCGCTGTAACGTTAAATGCATTTCTGTGTACAAGTTTGGAAGAATCTGCTTCCATTAAGTCAATAATAGATTGAATGGCATCTGGCATATACATCATATCCATATAAGTCCCTTTATCTATATATGAAGTATAACTCTGATTTTTTATTGCACTATAAAAAATCTCTACAGCGTAATCTGTAGTCCCTCCCCCTGGTAATGTGCCATAGGATATAAGTCCAGGGAAACGTAATCCCCTTGTATCTACCCCAAATTTTTGAAAGTAATAATCACACAATAACTCACCAGAAACCTTATTTACTCCGTACATCGTTGTTGGTCTTAAAATCGTATCCTGAGGTGTATGATTTGCTGGTGTTGTAGGGCCGAAAACTCCTATTGAACTTGGAGTGAAAAATTGTAAATTCAACTCTCTAGATACTTCTAGTGCATTCATTAAACTTCCCATATTTAAATTCCATGCAAGTAATGGTTTTTGTTCCGCCGTTGCTGACAATAAAGCGACCAAATGAATTAAGGTGTCAACTTCATACTTTTTCGCGATTTGATACATTTTTTGTTCATCTGTTACATCTAACAATTCAAATGGACCAGATGTTACCACAATACTATCATTTTTACGTATATCTGTTGCAATCACATTATCTGCTCCATAGAGTTTTCTTAATTTTAATACAAGTTCAGAGCCAATTTGACCTAAAGCTCCAGTGATCAGAATTTTTTTCATCCATTTCTCCTCCTTTCTAAATGTATTATTTATATCAAGTTCATTTCTTTGCCTACTTTTTCATAAACGGCTAAAGTTTGATCTAACATTTCTTTTGTATGCGCAGCTGTTGGCATATTTCGTACTCTACCTGTTCCTTTTGGTACAGTGGGAAAAACAATGGATTTAGCATAAACTCCTTCTTCGTAAAGACGTTTGCTAAATTGTTGCGTTTGTAATTCATCACCGATAATACATGGAGTAATAGGAGTTTCACTTTCTCCAATATCAAAACCAAGTTTTGTTAATCCTTTTTTCAAGTACTCGCTATTTTCCCATAATTTCTCTTGCAGTTCAGTGCTATCTGATAAAATATCGATGGATTTAATACTTGCTGCGATATCAGCTGGTGTCAGTGCAGTGGAAAATAAAAAGGGTCTGCTTCGTACCTTTAACCAATCTATAAGATCTTTTTTACCAGCTACGTAACCACCTACTACCCCTATCGCTTTTGATAAAGTACCAATTTGAAAATCTACTTTATCTGACAATTGAAAATGTTTGACTGTTCCTGCTCCATTTCCTAAAACTCCTGATCCATGAGCATCATCAACATATGTAATTAGATCAAATTCTTCAGCAATTTCAACAATCTCAGGAAGTTTGGCTATATCTCCATCCATTGAAAAAACGCCGTCAGTGATCACCATGATTTTATTATATAGTCCAGATTCCTTAGCTTCTTTTGCTTTATTCCTTAAATCAAGCATATCGGAATGGTTTACTCTAATAATTTTTGCCCTGGATAAACGACAACCATCAATAATGGAGGCATGATTTAATTCATCAGACAATATAGCATCGTTTTTATCCATGACAGCTGATATGGCAGCCATATTGCAGTTAAATCCAGATTGATAAGCAATAGCAGCTTCAGTGTGTTTGAATTTTGCTATTTTTTCTTCTAATTCTAAATGTAGTTTAAAAGTACCGTTTATAGTGCGGACAGCTCCTGCTCCCACCCCATATTCCTTAATTGCTTCAAACATCGCTTGTTTTAAACGTTCATCCGTTGCTAATCCCAAATAATTGTTAGAGGATAAGTTAATGAGTTCTTTTCCACTAATTTTAATGACGGGTCCGTTTGAACTTTCAAGTGGATCTATTTCATTGTATAAACCCTTTTCTTTTAAATCATCCAAATTTTGTTTTAAAAAATCCTGTAAAACGTTACTTGACATACCTTGTACCTCCATCATCAATTCATTATTATATTTTGTAATCTAGATAAATACAAAAATCCATATGTGGTGGACACCATGTAAGGTTTTATTAAAATCGCTTCAACTCTTTTATACCAAAGTTTTTATTAGTTTTATTATATACTATAATTAATAATTTGTTTACCCTATATGGACATTTTAGTAAAAAATTTTATAAATAGGGCTACTATTAACCTTTTCACAAATCACTTATATTTATTTTGCTATTTATTGTTAATTTTCATAAAAAAAAGACCTAATAATAAATTAAAAGGCCTTAAATAGTCCTAGTATCCAAAAATGCACATCTTTCCTTTATATTCCATCAATTGTTTTTATTTAATGACACCCCAAAAATTTTTTCTTGTAATTCCTTACCTGTAGGTGTAGCTGCTAAACCACCTTGTGCAGTTTCTTTTAATGCCGTAGGCATATTTTGACCTATTTTATACATAGCATCAATGACTTCATCACAAGGAATACGACTTGTAATACCTGCTAATGCCATATCTGCAGCAATCATAGCATTTGAAGCTCCCATTGCATTTCTTTTCACACAAGGTACCTCAACTAATCCTGCAACTGGATCACAAACTAAACCAAGCATATTTTTTAAAGTAATCGCCATCGCTTCAGCAGATTGCTTTGGAGTACCGCCCGCCATTTCAACAATTGATGCGGCAGCCATTCCTGCAGCTGATCCTACCTCAGCCTGACAACCTCCTGCAGCTCCGGAAATGGAAGCATTGTTGGCTACAACAAACCCAAATGCTCCCGCTGTAAATAAAAATTCAATCATTTGTTCTCTAGAAGGATTTAATTTATTTTTTAAAGCAAACAATGTACCTGGTACAACACCCGCTGAACCAGCAGTCGGCGTAGCACATATCGTTCCCATTGCTGCATTCACTTCATTTGTAGCAACAGCTTTACTAACTGCATCTAAAATGATTTCACCAGTTAAAAACTGTCCTTTTTGAATATACTTTTGCAATAGAACAGCATCTCCACCTGTTAAACCAGAGAATGAATGGACTCCAGTTAATCCTTTTTCTACTGCTCTTTCCATAACATCTAAATTTTGTCCCATTAACGAAAGTATTTCTTCACGTGTTTTTTCTTTAACTTCCATTTCTTGCTCAATCATAACTTGAGCGATTTTAATGTTTTTACTTTCTGCTAAATGGACAAGCTCAGCTACATTACGAAACATTAAGTTTTCTCCTCTCTATTCACGTTCCATTTCACGGAAGAATTGGTCACACTGTACTAAAACTTCCTGTTTTGTAAACTGAAAAATATTTCAAATACTTTTTACTTACTTATGGAATTTGTTAATCGACAATCTTGGTCACCTGTAATATATTTGGTAGTAACGATAAATCATCCAAAACAGACTGATCAATATTCTGATCTACCTCAATTGTCATTAATGCAAGTTTCCCTTTTTCCTTTCTGGAAACTTCCATATGACCAATATTAATTTGATGTTTGGCTAATAAGTTAGATACAGAAGCAATAGCACCAAATTTGTCATTGTGTGCAATTAAAATTGCTGGATGATTACCTGACAATTTCAATTCAAAACCGTTCAACTCTGTAATTTCAATCTTCCCACCACCGATAGAAATACCAACTAGTTCAAGTTCACCAGCATCATCTCCAACCTTAACTCTAGCGGTATTGGGATGATCTGTAACTGCTTCCTCTTCTCTAAAAGTAACATTGATTCCTAGCTGGTGCGCTATGCCAAGTGAGGATTTGATACGTTCATCAAAAGTATCAAAATCTAAAATGCCTCCAATAATTGCAACATCTGTTCCATGACCTTTATAAGTGTTAGCAAAAGAGCCATAAAACGATATTGTAATCCATTTTGGCTGTCTGCCAAATAAACTACGAGCAACCTTACCAATCCTCGCCGCTCCAGCCGTATGAGAACTAGATGGACCAATCATCACAGGTCCTATAATATCAAACACACTTTTAAATTTCATAGTGATGTTCTCCTTCCCCGTTCACTAAAAAAAATTTATTAATATTTATATAAATTACTCATGATATTTTATACTAATATATACATTTCATTCGCTTACATTACCAGTAAGATTGATGTGAATTTTATGTGTAAATTTACACCCTTAGAATATCACAAGAAACCTCTAATGGGAACTAGGAAGTTTACTCATTTCTTTGAATAAATATTGGTCTGAATTCACGATGTATAAGCTTTGCTTAAACGAGTTCACTTTGCATTTACTCGCAACTGTACTTTATCAAATATAAAATAATATATGGATGTACCTAGAAGTCCAATGCAAGTAATAATAATTGCCATTACAAAAGAGGGTAAAAATGCACCTAAAGCTACTACGATAGATGAAATCAACATGCTTAGATTAAAACTCATTCCTTTTATAGCCATATATGAACTTCTAGCATCATCAGGTGGGAGTGCAGCCATACTTGATTGTTCAACAGGAACTCTAATCACTTCTCCAACCGTAGCAATTATCATCATAATAAATAAAAGCCAAATGTTATTTGAAAAAGAAATCACACCATACCCAACAACAAACATTAAACAACCTATTATTAGAACGTTTTTCTCCTTAAATCTCTCAATAAACTTTGCAGCAAATATTGCAAATAATGCAACTAAAATTGTATTTTCTGTTCTTAAAATACCTAACATTTGAATTCCTTGAATCTCCCAATTTAGGAAATATTGATTTGTCATTTCTTCACTTAAACGAATAGCAATAAAATTCGTTAAATTAAATTCCATGGATAAAACCAAAATTCCTGCTACTACAAACCAAATGAACAAGCGATCTTTAAATACCATCTTATAAGCATCAAATATCTCCAATATGTGAAAGGAGGTATTTTCTTGTTGATTTGGAAAATAACTCTCTTTTATAAAAAACACGATCAATGAAACAGTAACTAGAGAAGCCAATGTCAAGCCAATTAACAATTCGAACAGATAATCTTTGAATAAAAAAGCACCTAAAATTCCACCTATAGCAATTGATAAATTGTTTGCCCAATAGGTTATTGAATACATAAGCTTTCGCTGTTCAGGTGTACTTACATCGATTAACATAGCTTGATGTGCTGGTCCAGAAAATCCCCAACAAATCGTGTTTACAGTCATCATTAAAAATGTAATCAAAACCGATTCAGCCCAAGGAGAGTTAAAAGCCATCATCGTAAAAAATGCAAAAAACCTGATGATCTCCGCATACATCATAATTTTTCTTCGTCCTAAACGATCAGAAATAAAACCACCAAAGAAATTAAATACAACCCCAACAATAACATTAATAAAAAGCAACAATCCAGTAATCCCTTGCCCATAATATTGTGCAAGATAAATTGCCATAAACGGAAATATCATACTACCTATGAACCTACTGATAAATGTTTCAATAATACGAATTTTAATATTAATATGAAAATCTTTAAATTTCATAACTCTCTCCCCCTCCTAGCTGTCTACCAAAATTTTAGAGTAATTTTAATATTATATAGGGAGTCGTATATTTTGGCAATCATTTTTTTTCATTGGAAAATGTTCCACTTATGATTTTAAAATAACTACAGTCTGTATATGGATTAAACACAAGAAAAGTATGAGGCAGAATGTCCTCATACTTTTCTTGTAAATAATATTTAAATGAGCACCTCATAATTTAGATGATCCATTTTATAAATTTTTCTTGAGAAATATGGAAAACAGATATTTTACTAGCTTTACTATACCTCTTCACTTCTTTGGGACAATTTATACATACCATGAGAAGCTGGATAAGTGTATTTAAACCCGTATTTCTCATATAATTTGTCTGCCGGTTCATCTGCGATTAAACTTACATAAGCACCATTGGGTGCATTTTCGTCTAAATAAGTCGTAAGTTCATTCATAATCAATTTCCCGAATCCTTGACCTTGATAATTTGGATCTACAGCAACATCTACAATTTGATAGAAGCAACCTTTATCTCCAATGATTCTACCCATACCGATCAAATTATAGTCATGATAGATTGATATAGCACAAACTGTATTTTTCAGTCCAAGTTTAGCTCCTTTTTCACTTTTCTCACTTAATCCTGTAATTTTTCTTACGTTTAAGTAGTCTTCTACATCGGGAGAGCCTTTATAAACAAGATGAGAGATTCCACTTATATCACTTGATTGTCGCTTCCTTCTCTCGTTTATAGCCATAGCAATAGATAATAGCAAATAAAGTAACAATGGAAAAATTTGAATGGTGAACTGCTCAAATATTCTTGGTGGCACTTCCAAACTATGTACGACTCCAACACGATTATTAGTGAAATATTGTATTGTAACTATAAGCAGAATTATTCGAAATACAAATAAAAATGATGACAATACTAAATTAAAAATAACTAGCCTCTTTTTCCTTTTCAAAACCTCTCCCCCATGTTTAAACGCTTTTTTTACTCATTTTTATTTATCCAATTTAAAAGTTGATCATATTGTTTTTTAGCATCTTCAATTCCTTGTTCATACAATAGTGTTAGTTTTGTTTTATCTTTTTCTAAACGATCCACTTGTAAAGGTTGTTCGGGTCTGAACACAAAAATGTCACCTTTTTCCTCAAGATGATTAACATATTGTAAAGTTGCATTGTATTCAATGTGACGATTTATCATCGTATTTACTAACCCTTTGTATTTTCGGTGGTACCTCGCTTTTAGCATCCATCTAAAACTAGCAGGCTTTTTCTTATACCCTTTATTTCTAGTTAGGATAACGATATTTCGTTTATTCCCATCTTCTATAGACTTTTTAAGGGGGATCGGATCAGCGATACCCCCATCTAATAACTTGTACTCACCGTACTCAACTATTTGGGTAATTAAAGGTAAACTAATAGATGCTTTTAATAACGTAAATACATTACTGGGTTCTTCGTTTTTGTCAAAATAAATTGGTTTACCTGTTACGCAATCTGTAACAACAATTTTAAAAGTTTGAGGTGAAGAATGAAACGCATCGTAATCAAACGGTTCATGTTTATTAGGTAGCTCATCAAAAATAATATCCATACCAAACAAACTTTTCTTTGTAATTAAATTTCTAACACTGATATACCCAGGATAATCAATGTAATCAATGGTTACTTTTTTATTTCTACCGTATTGCTTTGAAATATATGAGGTCGCGTTACAAGCTCCTGCAGAAGCACCAATGATATACGGAATGGTAAACTCCTTCTTAATAAAGTAATCCAATATCCCTGCTGTGTAAACGCCCCTTAATCCACCACCCTCAAGTACTAGCCCAATATTATCCAAAGTCATCACATCCTCATATAACTGTTAGAGTTGATGTTTTTGTTTAGCAGTATCGTAATTACCAATATACTTAAAAATTTTACCATTTTCAAGCCAGTATGTTTGATCAAAACAACGATTTAATAAATAGCGATCATGAGATACACATAAGATAGTTCCTTCAAATTGTTCCAAAGTCTCCTCTAAAACTTCTCGAGAATCAATATCTAAATGGTTAGTTGGTTCATCTAAGATGATGAAGTTCATGTTTTGGTTCATTAGCTGTGCAAGCCTTACTCGCATTCTTTCTCCACCGCTTAACTGACTTACTTTTTTAAAAACGGAATGTCCATAAAACATAAATTTGGCTAAAATATGTCGAGCTTCTGCTTCTGTCACATGAACCTGCTCTCTGAATAAATCAATGAGTCTTCCTTCATGTTGATTTTTAAACACGTGTTGAGATAAATAACCGATTCTAACATTGCTGCCTATCTGGACCGAACCTTCATCTGGTAACATTTCATCCAAAATCATTTTTAGTAAGGTTGATTTTCCACTTCCGTTGTTCCCAATTAAAGCAATGCGATCTTGATAACGTACTGAAAAAGATAATTCTTTAAAAAGAACATTTTCATTAAAACCTTTTGTGACATTTTCAATCTTCACCACCTCTTTGCCACTTCGTTCTTTCATTTGAAGATCAAATTTCATTTTTGTATTTTCTAATTTCGGTTTTTTAATCTTTTCCATACGTTCAAGTGCTCTTTCCATGTTTTTGGCTCGCTTATACAATTTTGCATTTGGCGGGTTCGCTCGATTTGCCCATTCCCTGAGTTGTTTAATGGTTTCTTTCATTTTTTTGATTTTTTTCTGCTGTTCTTGAAATGCAGCGAATTGATTTAAAAGCCTTTTTTCCTTTTCTTCTACATAATAAGAATAATTTCCATAATACGTTTGAAGCTCTCCATCTTCTATTTCAATCATTTTCATAACGACTTCATCTAAAAAATAACGGTCATGCGATACAATGATGACTGTTCCTTGATAGGTTTTCATAAAACTTTCTAACCATTGTAATGCTTGAATATCTAAATGATTGGTAGGTTCATCTAACAATAATAATTCAGGTTTTTTTAATAATATTAGACCCAAACCAATTTTTGTTTGTTCTCCACCACTACATTTTGAAAATGGTTGATCCAACAAAGAAGTGATCCCTAAACCGTTACAGATCTTCATAAGATATGCTTCCATTTCATAACCTCCCAATTTAGTAAAAACTTCTTGCATATCCCCATATTGCTTCAATAACTTTTCTAAATTGTGTGCATCTGTTTCCATTTTTTCTTCGATAACTCTCATTTTTTTATTTAACTCGTTGATCTCTTTAAAAGCTCCACACAATACATCCCTAACGGTCTCCTCTTCATCAAAAGATGGTATTTGTTCAAGGTAACCAACTTTGGCTTCTTTTTTAATATGAATTTTGCCTTCATCACAAGGTTCAATGCCAGATATGAGTTTTAAAATGGTTGTTTTACCACTCCCATTTGTCCCTACTAAACCAATACATTCTCCTTCTTTGACTTCAAATCTTAATTTTTCAAAAATCATGTTTCCACCTAAAGTTTTACTTACATCATCAAATGCACAAACAATCATTTTAATTTCTCCTTTCGAAAATACAAAAAAACCATGAGTAAAAATCAACCCATGGTTTGAACAAACAAATTTATAATTAATCTTATACAGATAATCTAGAGTCCCTATTTTAAATATGGAAACCATATTGATAATACGAAAAAGGAACCGTTTTTATAAAAACAAAAAAGAGGGCAAATCGCCCTCCCAATGATATTACCTGTATATTAAAGTTGGGTAAGAGATTTTTACATTCTGTAATATGATGTTGTTTTATTAAAAATGGACATACGTATCCCATTGAAAACAACACCAGCAAAAATTGCACGGACAATATACACATATGATAAATATCCTGTGCGACCTTTTACAGAATGTAACACCTCAATCCCCCCTTTCAAAATTAGAATAATAAAAACATATTTATCTTATCACATAGAATTTGGGATTACAATGCACTTTCTATCCATTCTCAATGCAATTTTAAAATAAAGTTTGATCATTTTCTACTCATGTTATTCCATAATCGCACCAAATTGTCGAAAACCACTAGTGATTTTAGTTTAATACTTGGTTACTTCTGCACTATCTGTATAAGGTTGCCGCATGTATCGTCGAAGATTGCCATTGTGACTTCTCCCATTTCTGTCGGCTCCATAGTAAACCTCACGTCTTTTGCTATTAACCCTTTGTACTCTTTATAAATATCTTCAACGCCAAACATTGTTGCTGGGATGCCATCGGTAAATATCTTCTTTTGATACTCTTTGGCGGCAGGATTGTCATTTGGTTCGAGTAAAATCTCTGTTCCATCCAAATCATCGGGAGAAACAAGAGTTAACCACCTAAATTCTCCGACGGGAACGTCCTCCTTTTTTACAAACCCTAGCTTTTCTGTATAAAACGCCAGTGCCTTGTCTTGATCTTGTACGAATATACTAGTAACAATGATTTTCATACTGTTGTTGCCTCCCTCGTTATTTTGATGTGCTAACAATCTCGGTTATTTTATAAAAGGTTATTATATATTTATGGTTCTAGTTTTCTGTTCCCATTGAACTTGAAAACCTAAGGTTTCAGTAATCAATCGAAGCGGCACATAGATTCGATTATGTCTCTCCATGATTTCAAAACCTAACTCTTCCTCAACCCCATTAATTAAAACCTTTTGTTTATTTTCAAAATAAAAAATCATCTCTGTTTCATTTAAAGTTACATTCAATATTCCGTTAAACCAATGTACTTGTCCACCTAAATGTTCCGTAATAAATCGAACTGGAACATAGGTTGTACCTCCTTCAGGATTCATCACCGGCTGAGCATCTGGAAAATCTACTTTTTTATTGTTCACTTGAATATGTACTGGTTTTAAATTCAAATGAATGTTGTGAATTTTTTTAGTTATTTGAGCAATGACGCCTCTTACCTTTTCATATGGTACGCCCTTTGTCATTATCACAAGAATGTATGGATGTTCATCATATACAATTCCAACATCATGATAAATTAGTTCTAATGGAAGATAACCTACTTTATGCGCTACATTTAATTCGCTAGCACCAGCAGGTATCGTGTCATTATAATCCGTATAAACAAAAACATCTAGCAATTCTTGCCCCAATAATTCATGTTCTTCAATAAATTCATTTAATGATTTAACATAGGTGGCTAAGTCTTCTGCACTTAATCTATTAGATCCATTCGGAAAAATATTTTTTCCACCTATTTCTTGTAAAAAAGAGAGAAAGTTCGCTCTTCCCATTTTCTCAGTTAACATAATATAAGCCACATTATCACTATGTACAATCATCTTTTTTACTAAATCACGAATGGTATATTGTGTACCAAAAGGCTGAAATTGAATTACTCCACTTCCTTCATAGTAATGGTAAACTGAATAGGTTAGCTTTTGATTCAAGTTCAAGCTACCATTGGCAGCTTCTTGATAAATATATACAGCCAAAGGCAATTTTATTGTGCTAGCCCCAGCATAGACCTTTTCTTTTTGATAGGACATTGATGTTCCGGTTACTAAATTTTCATAATAAAAAGCGATATTACCAATGGAATGGAGTTCGTCTAATAATCTCTCAGGTAATTTTTCTTCTTGAGCAAAACTATTAATTGTAGTAGAAAAGAAGATTATAAAAACGAATAAACAATGAATGTAGATTTTCATGATATAAATTTTTCCCCTTTTTTATTTAATTATACGATCAATATAATCATTATACATTAAATAACTTCCTTTCTAGTTCTATGGAAAAATCATATTAAAAAAAGTTTTGTTCATCCTTTATGAAAACGTCTATTTTTAGTTCCAGCCCCTCTTCATTATATCGATTTTAGCATTGAAGACATACAATAAGTAATAAAATCTAATTGAATTAGGAGGATATGGGAAATTCAAATGATGGAATGCTTAGGCATATGTGGATTTTACATTCAGTTTACAATTTTATAGTTGCATTGCAACTTGTAAATAGATCATAATATAAAAGGATTCTAACGATGATATTGAAAAATAGGAATCTTTTTTTATCCATACATTTACATTTAGGAGATTAACTTATGACAAAAAAACTAATAGCAGAATTTTTAGGCACTTACTTTTTAATATTAGCAGGTACAGGTGCTATAGTTACGAACTCGATTACTGGAGATTTAACACATGTTGGAGTAGCTATAACTTGGGGACTTGTTGTGATGGCGATGATTTATACATTCGGTCATATTTCTGGTGCACATTTTAACCCTGCTGTGACAATCGGATTTTTAACAAATCGAAGTATCGATGGAAAAGAAGCTGCTTTATATATTTCAACTCAGATTTTGGCTGGTTTGGCTGCAAGTACTACCCTTCTAATTTTATTTGGGAACATAGCTAATTTAGGTGCTACGTTACCTAGAGAGGGATGGTTGCAAACTTTTATCATTGAATTTATCCTTACGTTCTTTTTAATGATGGTTATCCTAGGTTCTGCCGTTCATGGAAAAGCTGTGAAGTCTTTTGCTGGAATCGCAATCGGTACTACAGTTGGACTTGAAGCAATGTTTGCTGGACCAATCAGTGGAGCTTCAATGAATCCTGCCAGATCCATTGGTCCTGCAATGTTATCTGGAACGTTAGAGCATCTATGGATATACATTGTCGCTACAACATTAGGTTCAATTGCAGCTGCAATTATTTATCAGTTTATACGTGAGAAATAGTACCATAGTTTAAAATCATAACAACTTCTTCAAAAAACGCTGATTTCATGTTGAAATCGGTTTTTTTTATTCCTAAATAAAAAGAAGGCTCATCAAACTTCAGAAAAAAGACATAAATGTTGAGACTTAAGATACATATATTAGCATGTAATTGTATTTTTTTTATATTATATAAATTATTCACAAGACAACAAAGGAGGATAAAGAATGACAAAGCCTTTAGATCCAAAGTTAATTACTAAGTATGTTAATCAATTAGTGGTTCCCCCTGTATTTAAACCTTTCGTTGTAAGGGACCCAGCTACAGGTGAAGTACTGAGTCACAACTATACAGTTTTTACAACTGGATTCAAGCAACAACTTCTTCCACCAGATTTTCCTGAAACACTTGTATGGGGTTACGAAGGTATTATAGAAGATGGCTCTTGTTTCAGTGCTACTCCAGGACCTACTTTTGAAGCTGTTAGAGGAATCCCCGTGAATGTTCAGTGGGTAAACAACCTTACTGATCCTCATTTTCTTCCAGTTGATCCCACCCTACACTGGGCAAATCCTAATAATATGCCCACACCAGAACCACCATTTCAATCATTTCCACCGGGATATCCACTAGCCCAAAGTCCAGTTCCCGTATCTACTCACTTGCACGGTGGAGAAGTTAGATCTGATTCTGATGGTGGTCCTGAATCGTGGTTTACAGCTGGAGAGGAAAAAACGGGGCCTAACTTCACTCAATCGCGCTTCACTTATCCAAACCAGCAGGAATCCACTACCCTATGGTACCATGATCATACACTTGGTATCACACGACTTAATGTTGTTGCTGGACTTTCTGGATTTTACTTGTTGAGAGATCCAAATAATGATATAGAGCCGCTTCTTCCAAGTGGACCGTTTGAAATTCCTATCGTTATTCAGGACCGTTCATTTAATGAAGATGGTTCATTATTGTTCCCTAACATCGGTGTTAATCCAGAAGTTCATCCTTATTGGGTTAATGATTTTTTAGGCAATTCCATTATGGTGAATGGTAAGGTTTGGCCAAACCTCGATGTTGAACGTAGGCAGTACCGTATTAGATTCCTTAATGGAGCGAATTCCAGATTCTTTAATCTAAAACTATCAAACGATCAGTCGTTTATACAGATTGGTTCTGATGGAGGATTTTTACGTAGTCCAGTAACACTGACTGAACTTCTACTTGCACCAGCAGAGCGTGCTGACGTTTTAATTGATTTTTCAAAATTACATCCTGGAACTAAAATTATAGTAAAAAATGATGCTTTTGCTCCTTTTCCTGGTGGCAATCGACCAGATCCAGATACTACAGGGCAAATTATGCAGTTCACTGTGCTTGATACACAACCAGTACGACCAGTGAGGCTTCCACCCATACTAAATAACATACCTATACTGATTCCAGATGTTCCAAAACAAACCTTCACTCTAAATGTGGTGCGTGAAGAAACAGAACCTGGTCCTCGTGAATTATTATTGGACGGTCAAAGGTGGGAATCTCCGATCTCAGAATTACCACAGGTTGGATCAACTGTGGATTGGGTTTTAGCTAATGTATCGGCAGCTACCCATCCTATTCACGTACACTTGATTCAGTTTCAAATGGTCAGTCGGCAGCTCTTTGACTCTGAAAGATACTTAGCGGATTGGGAAAGTTTAAATGGTAAACCTCCCCTCCAGCATCCAACGATCCCTTTAGATGTAGAACCCTATCTTATAGGCAAACCTATGGAGCCAGATTTGAATGAACAGGGATGGAAAGATACTTTTCGAGCGAATCCAAATGAAGTCACCATACTTAGACTTCGTTTTGCGCCACAAAATATAGAATCAGGAGGTTCCAAACCTGGAGTAAATCAATTTTCATTTGATCCTACATTTGGTCCTGGATATGTATGGCACTGCCATATTTTAGATCATGAAGATAATGATATGATGAGACCAATGAAGGTTGTATCTGGTCTTATTCTTGAAAGCAATCCACAATCTTGCTGTGAAGTTGTTGTTGAGGGAAATACGCAGTTGGTGCCTCCAGCATTAAATAATGCTCCCATTTCAAACAATAAAACAATCTTTGCCGAAATAGAAAAAGTATGTCCTGAAAAAGTAATTATTAGTGGTTTCCTTCGTAAGACGATAACCTATACTGCAGTCTTAGATAACGGAGTTAAAGAAGATACTACGATTACTGACGATCTTCCTTTTCAGTGTATTATTGATCGAGAAGATGCAAATGAGAATGACTCTTTCATGATTACTGGTTCAACCGTTTTATGTGAGGTTTTCGCTAATACACAGAACTTTGGAGCACATTCTGTAACGAATGAAGAAGTAGCTTATAATTTTATTGAAAAAGACATCATTAAGGTTTGCATAAGAAAAAATCAATAACTCTTTAAACAAAAATCCCCAGAATAAAATGCTGATGATTAATTAGAACGATTGTTTTTCCATTCTGGGGGTGACAAATTACCCATATAATTAATTTGAAATCTTCTTCTGTTTCTTAATTTCTAGCCTTACTTATTGTGTAGTGTAACCATAAGGTTATTATTAGTTATAACTATCATGCCTTTGTAACCATGCCATACTATAAGGAAGATCTTCTTCGTTACCTCGCCCTTTTGGAACTAAGTCCATATATTGATACGCACCATTTACGATGTCTAAACCACGTGAATAAGTAGAATAAGTATGAAACACTTCACCCTGCTCATTTTTATAAAAGACACTGATTCCATGCGCCTCATCGTGAGGTGCTTCGACAGTACCAAAATTATAGAGCTTTTCTCCCTTTTTAATTTCATCTTTAGTAAATGAAACTTTATAATCTCGGTTAAAATCATTACTAAAGGATGAAACCCACTTAAAACCCCATCCCATACGCTTTTTATACTCCTCTAATGTGCTTAATCCTGCCTTAGAAACAGCAATCATTGTAATATCTCTTTGGTTGAGATGAACAATAGCTCCGTTAAAGTTATCTGCCCAAAAAGAACAACTCTTACAACCTTCTTTTTCATTAGGTCCAAACATAAAGTGATAAACAATAAGTTGACTTCTTCCCTCAAAAAGCTCTTCTAGAGTTTCCTTACCATTTGGACCATCAAACACATATCCCTTTTCTACTCTTACCCAAGGGAGTTCTCGTCTATCTCGACTCAATTGGTCTTTTTGAAGCGTAAATGCTTTTTCCTTTTCAAGGTGAGCCTTTCGTATTTCAAGCCATTCTTCTCTAGAAATTATTTTCTGATTATTCATGAATATCCTCCTCTTTATTATTTAAATTTATCATGATGTCAATCTAAAATGTTACTTTTTAGTCACATATATAATGTGACTTTATGGTAACATATTTATTTTTACTTTGCAAGGGATATTGCATTGATTTATTAGTTCATTTATGAAAAAATAGTAAGATGTGGATATTCTAATGTTTATACATCTTAATGATAGATTTTTATCAAGGGGGAATTTATGATGAACATTATAAAATTAAAAGATAGACAAGAACTAGATAAAATAATTCCAACGCTGCCTTGGTATATTGAGAAATTTATCAATCACAAATTACAGGATCTTTCACCATCTACTTTACTTGAATATGTTAGAGATTATAGTACATTTCTATCTTGGTTACTTGCTGAGGGTTTATCTGATGTTAAAAATATAAAAGATGTTCCTTTAGAGCACTTAGAGAAACTACATACAGAAAGTATTGATAATTTCAGAGCATTTTTGGCAACTAGAAAAGAGAATTCAAATTCAAAAATCACAATTACTAGAAAACTCTCCTCCCTTCGATCACTTTTTCATTACTTAAGTCAAATAGCAGAAGATGAGAATTTCTATCCTCTTTTGAAAAGAAACGTTATGGCTAAAATTGAAATAAAAAGGACGAACAAAGCGAAGGAAATAGCGAATAAATTAGAAGGGAAGTTATTACAAGAAAGTGAAATTGTCGAGTTTATTGAATATGTTAAATCTGGTTATGAACAGGACATTTCAAAAAATAAACAGGCTTTATATTTTTATCAACTAAACAAAGATAGAGATGTCTGCATTATTAGCCTAATTCTTCATTCTGGTTTGCGGGTTTCAGAAGTTGTTAATTTAACCCTAGATGATATTGATTTAAAAAAACAAACGGTTTATGTATATAGAAAAGGAAATCATGATGAAACTTTTAAAACTAGAGTTTATTTTAGAAATCATGCTATAAAGTATATACAAAATTACTTATCCAATCGAGATACAATTTATAAATCACAGAAAAAAGAGAAAGCTTTCTTTCTTACTATTCCAAATGGAGCACAACAAGGTAAAAGAATGTCTAAACGTGCTATTCAAGAAATGGTCATTAAATATGCAAAAAGGTTTGGAAAGCCTTATTTAACTGTTCATAAACTAAGACATTCTTTCGCAACAGATTATTATTTGCAAAATGATCTATATAAAACACAAGAACAATTAGGACATGCATCTACCGATACGACACAAATCTACGCGCATTTAACAGACAAAACAATGGAAAAAGCGATTGATCGTAGAGTTAGTGAGAATGAATGAGGTTACTGGTTATTCAGATGAAATTAGAATGCGATCAGAATAGCAGATTTACTCGAGGGAATTGTAATAAGTTTAGAAAAACATCAATGAAGTTAGATGCATACTTAGGTAGTAAATAATGTTTAAATGCCTATTTTTTTAGAATAGGCATTTAAACTATAAATCGACTTTTTTTAAAATATCAATTCAACTATAATTTTTAATCTTATTTATTTTTCTCATTTCCCCGCTTAAAATTCCCTGTAAGTTTGGCTAATATAAGTTGAATTGCATAATCATCCTTGCCTTCTATATTAGATAAAAACTTTTTTGATTCTTTTTCACTTAACGTTTTGATCATTCTGTTATCCCAATAAATCATCGTTTTATTCGCTTTAGTTATCTTATAACTGAATGGGTTTTCCTTTAAACGATCTCTTTTATCTATATCTCCCATTTTGCTTCCTCACTCTCTAAACGACCTATGTTTCATCCAGATTTTATTAAAACAGAGTGAAGTCACTCTTGCTCTATATCGCTTATATTAGCTTACTATCATACTAGCTTTCAAGTCTTCTATTTGTTTTATATGTCTTTGTTCATGAATACCTATAAATTCCAAATATTGATCTAGGTTTAAACGGCCTAATAAAGGATGTGACATAGAAAGATGTGACAAAAGGCTATCTTCAATATTATTCAAAATACCAATCAATTGATCTCTTGACTCACTTAATAGACTCAAAATTTCTTGTTTTGACATGTATTGATCAGTTGGTTGAGTATAATCTGGGGCCTCTCTTTTAATTGTTCGATTCGTTACAATCTCAAATGATTTGATCGTTGTTTGATTTTGTTTATTTTTTTGGATTACATGTTTGAAACCAGCTTGAATAACATGCTCTGTTAAATACAAATGGTGAAGTACTTGCAATATACTCCAATCGTCATTTGTCTGCTTTTGATTTATTTGTTCATCATTCAGATCCTCTACACTTTGGATTAACTTATTTCTAATTTCTGTTACAAATTCCATATTTTCTACACCCCATTTTTATTTGTTTAAATATATATATTCTTTGAGATGTATATCATAACCTGCTCAATGAAAAGCTATATTTTCGTGGTTCAACAACCACTTTTTTCTCCATAATCCTCCGCCATAGCCTACTAACTTCCCATTACTGCCCATAACTCTATGGCACGGAACAATGATCACAATTTTGTTTTTATTATTTGCATTCCCAATTGCTCTTACTGCTTTTCCATTCCCAATTCTTTCTGCTACAGTTTTATAAGAAACTGCTTCTCCATAAGGAATATTAGTTAGTTCCTTCCATACTGTATCCTGAAATTCTGTGCCATTTAAATGTAGTTTTACATCAAATTTCGTCCTTGTCCCTGCAAAGTATTCATCCAACTGCTTAAGAGTTTCTTTTAAAATTGATGGAATTTTTAATGAAGCTTGCTCATTCTCTTCCTCGACAAAATTTACTTCTATTAATCGATTGTCATCACTTTTACATTGTATAAGTCCTACTGGTGAAGAATAGTATTGAATATATTCTCTAGTCATAACATGAGCTCCCTTCTTTATTTAACTATACAACACTTTAGAGGTTAAAGTTTTTAAAATATTGCTTTGTTATTTTTTCAATCCCCAATGATTTACATATATTAATTTACTTATCTCTTCCCTTTTAGCCCATTTACTTGTTTCCAATATTGGGGCTTCTGGATATTCATCTGTATAACCTAGAGATAACAATGCTACTGGATCTATGTGAGGTGGAATTTTCATAATTTCTCTTATGTCATTTTTTTTATAAAAACTGACCCAACCTAATGCTATTCCTTCTGCACAAGAAGCAAGCCACATATTTTGAATCGAGCAAGCAACAGACATCATATCTGTTTCAGGAATAGAATTTCGACCAAGTACATGAGTGCCTCCTCTTGTTGGGTCACAGGTAACACAAATGGTAATCGGAGCTTCCTTTAATCCCTCAACTTTTAAACTTAAAAAATGATCTTGACGTTCACCCTCATAATGAATCGCCAAAGCCCGTCTTTCTTTATCCGCTGCCCAGGCAAGTTGTTCCTTTATTTTTTGAGAACGAACGATAATAAAATTCCATGGTTGCATAAATCCAACAGATGGTGCATGGTGTCCTGCTTCAATGATTCTTTCAATCACTTCTTCTGGTATACATTTAGTTAAAAATGAACGAACATCTCTTCTCTTACGGATCACCTTATAAATTGCATCTCGCTCTTGATCAGAAAACATCATGTCCCCCCCTTAAAGTGGTCTACTGTATCTTATTCAATATAATGTTCAACGAGTTACAAAACCCTTTCAAATTATACTTTAGTTTCATTAAAAAACAATAATCATAAATATAGTTTTAAATTAAAATATTTTTTATTTTTCATTTTATATTTTTACATAATTTTTACTTAAATTCCACTATATAGCAATATATATCCAGTGTGTATCTAGAAATGCCTTTCCTAATCCTGATTCTTCCGATGTCCTAAGGTACGCAAAAGCACAATTTTAACATTAGGTACACACATCTAATCAAAATTCTAATAAAACTCATAACATATATTAGATAAAAAAAGAACGGAGGTGAAATCATGGGAACTTTTGATAGAACAATCTGTAATTGCTGTGTCTGTCCGATGCAATGCGTAATGCAACAATTAGTAGAACGTGAGGTAGATATAGCTACACCTGTTAACGTGGATGATGTTAGAATTATTTCTGTTGATAATTTTATAGCGAATACGAATGAAGGATTGTTTCCGATATGTAATGTCACAGCAGTTGGAGTTATCAGTCCTCCTTTTGATATTAAGTTAAAACCAGTGCGCCAGGATAAAAAAGGAGAGTGCAATTGTTGTGAGGATCCAGCTACAAATGAATTGCAGCAGCTCATTGGAAAAGAAGTGGATCTTGAATTTATTGGAGGAATAGCACCCTTTGCAGACGGAAATATCGTAACTGGAATTGTTTCACAAGTTGGAGAAGGTATTTTAATTTTAAGTGATCTTGGGACTTTTTCTAATGCTGCAATATCAACTTGCCAAATTACAAGAATTCAACTCAACTAATTGTATAATATCTCCAAACGATGTCCCAAAGAAAAAGAGCACTTCCAACTGATAGATTGTGTCTAACAATTGGGGTGCACTTCATTATCACCTGAATTCTACAGTCGAATATTTGCCTAACAATGTGAACGATGGATCGTCATTCCAACTGCTGCCTCCACGATAACCATATCTCGAACCTTCACTTACAGCAACTAAAATAATGAGGTTTCCTTAGAGAGATATGCAAGAAAGCCGAGGTAATTAAAGATTAAACGGGACTTTCTTCCCAGCATAACAATAAGAAAACACTTTTTCTCCTTCAACAAAATAACTTTCATATTTATCCTCAGGTTTTATTTCATCATCAAAGATGGTATCATCGATCGTTTTATATTGAAGTATTTTCATTTGTTTTTCCATTTCTGAGAATGTAAACAAATGTCTTTGTTTTAACTGATGTACAATACTATTTTCTATGAAGTTTTTAAACAACATATAAGTCCCATATATATTGCAGTTTTCCTTTAAATAATGATCAGTCTCTTTTAATAAAAAAGTGTCATGTTCAAAGTTATAATTCGTGGTCCCTCCAAGATCAAATAAATAATCTATACTTTTATTTTTAATAGGAATATTTAAAAAGTCAGAGCAAATAAATAGTATGTTTTTCGTTTGATCACTAGTTTCCAAGGTGTTTTTCACATATTGCAAACATTCATATTGATGGTCTACAGCAATGTAAAATGATTCATCTGGAATGATCTCATAAACATGTCTCAACAATAAACCTATACCTGTACCAAGCTCCAAAATATTTTTATCTACCATATCATTAGGGTCTATTTTCTTATACATCCAATCCAAACATTTATACATCTGATCTATAAGATTGCCATCTACCGTATGAATATAGTCTGAAATGATATCCTTTGTTATACTTATTTGGTCATTTTCTTTCCTTATTTTCAGCTTATCATATTGGTCTTCTGTACATAAAATACCTTCTTCAATGAAATATTGATTCCCACAGAAACATTTTAAACTCCCATTTAATAATTGATTATTTTCAATTTCTGCATTTTTTACATTTAATTTACTTCGACATTGGTGGCACGCCATCAGAGAAAGCGCTGATAAAGGTATACCTAGTTTTAAACGTTTTTCCCTTCGACTTTGATTCATCTCTATTTCTGTTTGAAGATATTGTTTTGTTTCTTCATATTTTTTTATTTTATTTTCAATTTCTTTATATTTATTATCAAATAAAGTTGTATAATACTCAAATTGCTGAAAGGGCGATAATATTCCGAGACGTTTGTATCTAAAGATAGTTTGTATTTCATGTAATGTAAACCCAAGTTTTTTAAAGTAGAGGATATCTTTTAAATCTTGGTGGCAAGTATCTTCAAAGTAATATTTCCCCCCCACCTTTTCAGCAATGATCAATCCCATGTCCATGTAATGTCTAATGCTGTCCACACTTATATTATTCTTTTTTGAAAATTTTCCTATTTTCATTCATATCACCTTAATTTCTTATTTGATCATTTTCAAACATATCCAGAACTTCAACATCATTGTTTTTATTTAAGCTTGTTGTGATCCTAATGAAGTTTTTTTCACGTTTCGAACATAATATCTCAAACTTATTAGCAACAATAATACTCCCCCAACTAAAGTTAACCAAAAAGCAGGAAAGATATTTAACATGCTGCCCGATATGAGCATAGCAAACGGTACAAACGCTTTCACTAATGTCACTGTAACACTAAGAACTCTACCTCTTAATTCATCTGGAATCTTTTTTTGTAACATGGTCAACACAGGGATGTCAACAAAAGAAATAACAATCCCAAATGTCACATGAATCAAAACATAATAAATCGTGTAAAACATTTTAAATTCATTACTAATCATTAATATTGGTACACCTAATAAGAAGATTAACACAGATGAAATCATCGTCATTAAAATTAATAATTTATTGTATTCCATTAACTTCTCACTAAATTTACCTACAATAATTGCTCCCAATAACATACCGATTGGAAAAGCACCCTCAATGATACCAAACGAGAAATCACTAAGTTCCAACACATTAATAATGATATAGGGTATAGGGATTTGAACTGAAAATGTATATAAAATATTGATGAGTATGAATAACCCTAGAACTCCAGTTAATTGTTTTTGACTGATTAAATATAAGAATCCTTCTTTCATATCTTTGAAAATTCTTGTCTTCTCTTTTTTAACTTCTTTCGTGTCATCACCAGTACTAAAGTTAAAATTAATAAGAAGTTCAGATAAACTTGAAACAAGGAAAGATATCGCATTGATTAAAATGAATAATTTAATGTCCATAAAAGCAAATACTAATCCGCCTATCATAGGTCCCAAAATAAAAGAGCTTGAAGAAATCATTTGCGTTAAAGCATTCACTTTCATTAAATTCTTTTCAAGTACGACATTTGGCTTTGCAGATTCTAAACAAACAAAAAATAATGTACTAAGGATGTTCAATATCAGTGTGACTGTGTAAATCCAGATTAAATTGAATTGTACAAAACTGACAAAAAATAAAAGCAGCAGCACCGCTCCACTTAATAAATCTGAGCCTACAATAATCATTTTACGATTTAATCTATCTGTTAATACTCCAGCAATAGGTCCTAATATGATCGTTGGTAAAATAGATAGTACTAAATTTGTAGCAAAGGATAATCCAGATCCTGTTACCGTTAAGATGTATAAACTGATTGCAAAAGAATAAATCGATGTGCCAAACATTGAAACAAATTGACCTGATCCTAATAATATAATATTTTTTAAGTCAGATTTTGGATCTCTTACTGATTTAATTACATTCACTTTCATGTTGTTGCCCTCCTTCAAATTACAAGTAAAGTACTATGTGAAAATAATGAACATTAATCACATTTTGAATGTATTTTTTCCAGTACTTAACCTCTTCATAACAAGTGTAAATCATCGGGATGGGGCGACAACAACAGGTAAATTTAATTCTAAATTTTTAAAAAAATCATTTATAATCGGGTTAACCCAATCTTATACCACCCATACACATTAGAAAAGAAAAAAACCAGGAAACTTTGCTCCCTGGTTTTACACTCTATTTATTAAGTTGTTTCTAAAAACAATGACGCTCCCATGCCTCCACCTACACAAAGGGAGGCAATCCCTTTTTTCAATTCCTGCCTTTTTAATTCATGTACAAGACTTGTAACGATTCTTGCACCGGTACAACCGATAGGATGTCCTAAACTAATGCCACTGCCATTTACATTTGTTTTATTTCGATCTAATCCTAATTCTTTTTCTACCGCTAAATATTGAGCTGCAAATGCTTCATTAATTTCAATTAAATCTGCTTCCTCTAAAGACCAATCTACTTTTGCTAAGCCTTTCTGAATTGCAGGTACAGGTCCACGACCCATCAGTTTTGGATCTACTCCAGCTATTTGAAATCCGACTATTCTTGCTAGAGGGGTCAGACCTCTTTTTAAAGCAAGTTCTTCATCCATAAGTACAAGAGCAGCAGCGCCATCATTTAATCCTGATGAATTCCCTGCAGTCACGGTTCCATTATCACGAAAAGCCGGCTTTAATTTCATCAGATTTTCTATCGTAATATTTTCACGTGGATGTTCATCTTTTGTAACTATCGTTTCATGTTTTCGACTCTTGACCTTGATTGGTACAATTTGAGAATCAAAATACCCTTTATTAATTGCATGTAATGCTCTTTGATGACTAAGTAATGATATTTCATCTTGTTCTTCACGTGTTATATGATGCAAATCTGCTAAATTCTCTGCTGTTTCACCCATCATAATATGATGAATAGGGTCCTCTAATATTTCCCAAACACTATCTGATACTTTTCCGTGTTGTAATCTTTTTCCCCATCTATGTTGATGGAGCACATATGGACTTGAGCTCATCGCTTCTACACCACCGGCAACAATGGTATCTGATAACCCAGTTTGAATCTGTAAGGCAGCAGAAATAATGGCTTGCATACCTGATGAGCATTGACGTTGAATTGTGAAACCTGTAGTTGTATCTGGAAAATCTGCTATTAAGCTAGCTGTTCTAGCAATATTAGGCATATCTGTTCTTTGAATACAATGACCTAAAATAATTTCATTTACATCTTCTTTATCAATGTTGCTCCTTTTAACCGCTTCCTGTAATACAGGTACTGCTAAATCTATAGGGCTCAGATCTTTAAAAACACCCCCAAATGTTCCAATAGGTGTTCGCACTGCTGATACAATCACTACATTTCTCATAATTATCCCCCTCAGGTCATGAAATTATTGATTAAGTAAAGTTTCCTCTATGATTAGATTAGGTTCTGTTGCAGCCTGGATCTCTGATATAGAACTATCATCCAAGATTTCTACAAGCTTTAACCCATTGTCGGTTACATCAAGAACAGCACGCTCCGTAATAATTCTATCCACTACACCTTTACCTGTAAGGGGGAGAGCACATTCATTTACAATTTTATGTTTACCATTTTTACTAAGATGCTCCATAATCACGATGATTCTTTTTGCACCATGGACTAAATCCATTGCTCCTCCCATTCCTTTAATCATCTTTCCAGGTATCATCCAGTTTGCTAAATCTCCGTTCTTAGAGACCTCCATACCGCCAAGAATAGCGATATCAATATGCCCCCCTCGAATCATTCCGAAAGATTCTGCACTATCAAAAAAAGCAGCACCTTGAATCGCTGTTACAGTTTCTTTTCCAGCATTGATAAGATCTGGATCTAATTCATCTTCTGTCGGAAACGGACCTATGCCCAATAATCCGTTTTCAGATTGAAGAACAACCTGTTTATCTTTTTGTAAATAATTTGCAACCAACGTAGGCATACCAATTCCTAAATTTACATAGAAACCGCTTTCAATTTCTTGCTCTGCTCTTCTAGCAATGGTCTCGCGAATAAGATGTTTATCAGACATGTTCTTCTCTCCTTTATATTTGTCTTATAGTTTTTCTTTCAATTCGTTTTTCTTGATGTCCAACAATTATATTTTGCACATAAACACCCGGTGTGTGAATTTGATCAGGCTCTATTTGTCCTATTTCTACTAATTCTTCTAATTCTGCAATGGTTGTTTTCCCTGCCGCAGCAATCATCGGATTGAAGTTTCTAGCCGTTTTATTATAAACTAGGTTCCCCATTTTATCGCCTTTTATAGCTCTGACTAAACTGTGGTCAGCGGTTAAAGCGGTCTCTAGCAAGTATTCTTTTCCATTAAATTCTCTTACTTCCTTACCTTCTGCTATTGATGTTCCAACACCAGCTGGAGTATAAAAAGCAGGTATCCCTGCTCCACCTGCACGAATTCGTTCTGCTAACGTACCTTGAGGAATTAGTTCAATTTCTATTTCACCAGCTAACACTTGGCGTTCAAATTCTTTGTTTTCTCCCACGTATGAACCTACCATTTTTTTTATCTGTTTATTTTTCAAGAGCAGTCCTAATCCCCAATCATCAACACCACAGTTGTTAGATATAATTGTTAAATCCTTTACTCCTGTTTCAACTAAAGCTAATAATAAGTTTTCAGGAATGCCAACTAATCCAAATCCACCTACCATAAGCGTTGAACCATCGTGGATGTTCTTAACTGCATCTTGAAAAGAAGAGTGTATTTGCTTCATTTCATATGACCTCCTTAGATATACTCATATAACTACTTGAAAATTTGCCAAACTTTATGACAGAAAGATTACACAAATAAGATATGGTTTCTAAAAAAGATTATTCCTAAAAATCTTGGAACTGTATATGTAATCCCCCTCTAAAAAAATCCTGCTTTAATTATTATAAATCAGGATCAAAGAGCTTGCTAGGGTAAAAAATAAATGCATATAATTAGCTTTGAAGAAACTACATTTCGAAATACTTATCTCTCTCTACTTTACAAACCCTTAGTGAGAAATTTTTGTACCAATCTGTCTTGCCTTTATCTTGTGCTATTTTGTGTGCCGAGTTTTCCTTCCATAATTTAATTGCATCTAAAGATTCCCAATAGGATACGGTGATCCCCAAACCCTCATCACGTGCACTTTCCACACCTAAGAAACCCTGTTGCTGGGAAGCTAAATCTACCATTTTTTCAGCCATTTTACCATAACCATTGTCACCTTCTGCTCGCTGGGAAGAGAAGATCACTGCATAATATGGTGGCTGAGGTGTTTTAGCAATTCCACTCATGTATAAATTCCCCCTAAGTTATTCTTTAACCTATCCATCTTATACTTAAAGTATGTGCTGATTGAAGTTCTCATTTACTTCATCAAGTATAACACAATAATTTCCAATCATCTTTATAAATTCCAACTATACTACCTTAACTTAATAGAGTTATCACTTTAAATTATAGTAATTTTTCCATCGCCATCACATCTACAAATTTCCCATCTAATATTCCTTGATTTTTAAAGACCCCAACTTCTCTATACCCCATTTTCAAATAAAGACCTTGACCTAACTTGTTAAAAGGAAATGTAAAAAGTAATAATTTATGAAATTCAAATTGTGTTGCCTTCAATTCAAGTTCTCTTAAAAGTGCTTTTCCAATGCCCTTTCCTCGAGAATCACGTTCAATATATATTGCGATCTCTCCAACTCCATTATAAGCACATCTTGAATTATAAGGATTTATAGAAGCCCAGCCTACAATTTGTTCATTTTCTTCAGCTACAATAACCACATATTTCTCATCTCGATTTTTAAACCAATTGTTTATGTACTCCATATTTTTAACTTCTGTCTCAAGGGTGGCAATACGATCTTCAATCCCCTGATTATATATGTTTAAAATAGGAATCAGATCTTTAAACTCAGCCAATCTTATTTCCATTTTAAGTCCTCCCACTTAAATTATATTTTTTCAACAATAAATCAATAATTTTTGATGTAGTGTATCTTACAATTTTTATTTTTGTCATCATAAATAATCTTTAAAATTTGTTGTGAATATATTAAATTACATTTAGGTATGTTTACACATGTTTTTTATCAAAAAACAATTTCAGCATAGGTGGGGTTAAAATAGTTGTAATTAAGACCACTACTACAATAACTGCAAATAACTTCTCAGTTAATAAGGCTGCCTCTAACCCTATTGCTGCAATAATTAAAGCCACTTCTCCCCTAGAAACCATTCCCGATCCAATTCCAAATGAACTTCTCCAATTAAAACCCGCAAGTTTTGCTCCTACCGCAGATCCAAGCAATTTAGTTAAGATTGCAATAATACTAAGAAAAACAATAAGCCCAATTTGATCTCCTATTCCTATAAACTCAATCTGAACACCAATAGATGTAAAAAATACGGGTACAAAAATAGAATAACTAATCGTTTCTACTTTTTCAAACACTTCGTGTTTATAGTTTGTTAAACTGATTGCAACACCAGCTATATAAGCACCTATGATGCCAGCTACCCCCGCATATTCAGCTAGAAAGGCATAACTGAAACAAATAATTAATCCTGCAGATATAACCGCCTCACTCACCTTAAGAGGAGCAAACTTTTTCAACACCCATGGTACTACTTTCCACGCCAAACCAATAGCTACAACAAAGAAAAGCGCTTTCTTTAGAATCACTTCTCCTAATTGAACATCTCCACCAGCTAAACTCATTAGAAATGCTAATGATATAATGACTAGGATATCGTCAATTACTGCTGCTCCTAAAATCGTAGTACCTTCTTTTGACTTCAATTTACCCATTTCTTTTAAAGCTTGAACTGAGATACTTACACTCGTAGCAGAAAGCAATAACCCAAGAAAAACAGCTTCCAATGTTGGTAATTCCATATAAATCCCTGCTAAATAACCTATAGTTAGTGGAACAACAATACCTAATACACCTACATATGTAGAAGATTTTCCAGTTCTTTTAAATTCTTGTACATCCGTTTCAAGTCCTGCAATAAACATTAACAAGATAACACCAATTTGACTGATTTCTTCTAATACATCTGTATTTGTAACAATCCCTAACACGGTTGGACCTAAAACAATACCAATTAATAATTTTCCTAATACTGCTGGCTGCCCTAATCTTACACTAATATCTCCAGCTAATTTAGAAAATAACAAGATAGCTGCTAATTCAATGATAAGCACTTATTTTTTCTCTCCCTTTTCCCAAAGTCAAAAGCTTTTGGATAGTATTCCTAATACAATAAAAAGCATACTACTTACTGTGTGTGTCATCGAAATAACCATAAAAAAATACGCTTTAATTTTGATCCCATATGGAATACGGAGTTGATGTAACAATCGTTTCACTTTTTAAATAAAATTATTTAAAAAGTTTATAAAGTTATCATTTTATCGTTAATAACCAAAGACGCCCTTGCTTACAGCTTATCTTCCCCATTAGCTAGGTGATAGGCTTTTTTCAAGCCACCGGCTCGGCAACATGCCTAAAAACCCTCACTCTATTGAGCAAGGGTTAATTATTTTCATATTTATATTAAATTAATAATAAAGTATAATTTATCTAATTGAACACCCGAAACTCTTAGCTTCTTCAATACTTACAACTAATCAAAGATTATTCTTGTACAATTACAGTTACATTAGAATCATATCATCAAATGAGTGATAATTTAAATCAATGAAAGAGTTAATCTGATTCTGATCCATGTTTAATTTTCTTCACAATCTTTCAGGCGGTGCAATGATTCTTATTATTCTATCTCCCTTAGGGTTAAAAACTTCAAGTATTAATCTAGAGACTAAAGTAATAAGTTTAAATTCACTAGTTTTAATTTCAACTACAAATCTATTTTTAGAAATGGCTAGAATTTTAATCTTGGCTGGTGAGTTAATCTCTATATCAAATAAAGGAGTAAATAATTTAATTTTAAAATCTTTTAAAGGCAATTTAATAATGATTTCATTTAAGGTTGGTCTATGAATAAGTGCACCTTCACTAGTATTTAATTTTTGAAATATATTAAAAACATTTTTATTCATTTTACAAACGCCTTAAATCTCACCGATACTAGCGTTCTATCTTCAGTTTGATTTGCATCTAAAGAAGGAGCCGTCAGTAAATATTCACCTGACGCTACCATAGTATTTATAATATTTTCAGGTGCAGTTTTTGTTACTAAAAATGCATTTGTATCAGGTTGAGCAGAGGCTAAAATCCTAGTATTTTTTACATTTGCTGAATCTATATTATAAAATTCTGCATCTAAATTAGCATTAACATTATCTATAATTTCTTCTATTCTAACTTCATTCATTTTTAAGTCCAATTTATAAAAACCTCCTTCCTTACAATAATAGTATATTCAAACTTGACTTCTTTGTTACAAAAATCCGCTCTTATACTACATTTTAAACATTTTAATGTTTCGACATAAATTCGAAAAATAATTTTTTAAAACTAGATTATAATTTCAAAACCTTACTGTATATGCATTTAATGAACGAAATTGAACGGTTGGTAATAATGCCACTCCTTGGATTTCTCTGACACTAGCAACTAAATAAAACGATTCTTGCAATTCCTCACAAACAGCAGTTAAGTTCGGTGTTGTATTACTTTCCAATTGGACAGGGTCAATATTTTTATTTTCAGCCCCAGTTATAACCGTTCCGCTAATAGTTTCAGCTAATCGTGGTGTAACTTCATTACAATTATCTCCTATTCCATCTAGCAATTGGTATTCTAGTGCAATTTTAAAAGGTGCAGGTTCAACTACGTGTAGAGGTGTTGCTCCAGCTAATAGAAAATTGAGCTCAAAAAAACTATCAACTTTAAAAGAACTATGTTTAAGACATTTTGGTATTTGCAAGTTTAAAAGAACTCTCTCTTCACCTGTTTCAGGTAATTCGATAGGTGGATCACCTGTCTGGGCAAAAAATATAGAGGAAGTCATTGAGTTAATCCCCCCCTTCTTTATGTTGTTTTAGTATATTTAAATAATTGCCTTTACAGACAACTATGAATGAACTTATTTAAAGGTAATATTGTATTTAATTAGTGAATACTGTAACATTTATTGCCCTAAAAGCTACAAATGGGAGAATCACTCCACCCTGTAAGTTATTTAAATTTGCTACCAAATTTAAAGTTTGATTGACTAAACCTTCTGCAACGATTGTCAGGTTTGGAGTTGTGTTGCTTTCAAAATCTATCAACTGTTCTTCCCCATTTTCAGATGCAAGAATGGCAGTTCCACTAATCGTTTCTGCTAAATTAGGAGTCAGTGCAATACAACCATCACCAACACCATCAAATAATTGATAATTTAAATCCACCATAAAGGGAACATTTTGTTGAAGTGTTGACTCTCTTTCTTCAGTACCTACTAAAAAATTTAATTCAAAAAAAGCATCAATTTTTAATAAATTATATTTGTAACATTTCGGTATATCCAAAGACAATAATGTTACCACTCCTCCGTCCCTTGGTAATAAAATGGGTGGATCATCAGTTTGAGTAAAAAAAGCAATTGTCATGTTATTTTATTCACCTCCCTTGCAGAGAAGATATTGTATTATATGATGATGGGAAGCTTTTTGCTTGTACGTATAACTATTTTTGATTGCTATGCTGAAGAAAGTATTGTTGCATTTATCGCTCTAAACTGTGCTCTAGGCACAAAAACTCCTTGAGTTTCATTGATATTCGCTACTAAATAAACTGCTTCATTAACTAGAGGATTTGTAATAACTGTTGCATTAGGTGTTGTATTGCTTTCTTCCTGAAATAACTGTTTAGTTTCTGCTTCAAAAAATAAACCTGCTGGAGTTCCAGAGATGGTTTCAGCTAAAACAGGTGTTATTTCATTACAATTTTCACCAAACCCATCAAGTAGCTGATAGTTCAAAGCTAACTTAAAAGGTTCGGCTTGCTGTAATGTTTCTGCTGACTGAACTAAAAAATTTAATTCAAAAAAAGTATCAATTTTAATTACACAATGTTTATAACGGACTGGTATAGGTAATTTAAGCAAAGTTACAAATTCTCCACTTTCTGGAATGATAATAGGTTCAGCTTCTTGTTTGAAAAATACAGGTACGGTCATATTAAGCGCACCTCCTTAATTTGAAATCAATATATCTTATACAGAAAAAAACATATTTGCTTGTACGTATAACTATTTTTAATAAAAATAGTCGTAGCCCTACTAGAACGGTTTTGATAGAACAAATAAACTCTGTCCCTTTGATATTTGTAGTGTCGAAAAGTTTATAATGTTTCTGCTGTTGGGATTTCAATTAACGGAGTTAGCTTTAGTAATACTTGTTTAAAATAGTAAGGAAGGATTTTAAAGGAGTTTGTGGGTGGATCATGTGAGTGAACTCGTTTAAGCTTTGCTTAAACGAGTTCACTAAATCAATTTAAGTTAATTCTTTTTAATTTGTGAAATAACCCACTTTAAAGATACATCGGACATGGAAGTAATTTGTAAATCTACCTTTTCAAATGGCAGTAACTTTGTAATATCGTTAGGAATAGTAACACAATGTAATCCAGCAGCTTTTGCCGCCTGCGCTCCTTTTGGTGAGTCTTCAATTGCAATTGCTTCATTTGCAGATATGCCGAGTCCCTTTATGGCTTCAAGGTAAAGTGCCGGATCAGGCTTAACATTTTCCACATCATCGGATGTTTTGAATATCTCAAAATATTGTTTAATATTAAATTTATTTAGAAAATATTCTACCCACTCACGACTTGAACTTGAAGCAATAGCTAATTTTAAACCCATTTCTTTGGCTTCTTTAAAGTACTCCTCAACTCCTGGACGCAACTCTTTCTTTTCCATTACTTCTTTATGTTTTTTACTTGTGATTACTCTAACTTCTTGGAGATCAACTTCTTTCGTCGCATTTTCTAATAAATAATCATATAAAATATGAACTCCATCTGTTCCAATCACCTGACTCCATACTTCAATTGGTAAATCTACACCATATTCTTTATAAGTTTCCAAATAAACATCAAACCATGGAGTTTCAGTGTCAAGAATCGTTCCGTCAAAATCAAATACTATTGCTTTTATCATAAAATATCCTCCTAAATATGCTAGTTCATTCACTACCTGAAAAGAAATATAAATTAATGAAAATCCAATATAAAAAAAGACGATGAAAATAGTATATCAATTTTAACTCATCAAGTCATTCTAATATGAAAGCTTAGCAAAAAAAATGAAATTGTAATAATTTCACAAAGAACGGTTAACCTATGAAAAGATGTTTACACTATGTTAATTATTAAAGCTTATTGTACATATGAGGAGGATATAAATATGACTGATCTAAAAAATTGTTTGAATGAATTATTGGCAAATTTAAATGTGATGTATACAAAACTGCATAATTATCATTGGTTTGTAACAGGTGAACATTTTTTTGAATTGCATAGAGCTTCAGAAGAGTTATATGGTGAAGTGGCAACATATATTGACGAGGTTGCAGAAAAAATGCTGGCTGTTAATATGATACCAGCTGCTACAATGAAGGAATATTTACAATTGGCTTCCATAGAAGAAGCAAAAAATGGACTAACCGCGTTTGAAATGGTGCAATCTGTTTCCGATGATCTCTATAAATTAATCCTTGATCTGAAAAATGGGATTGAATTAGCTGATCAAGAAAAACAAATCAGCATTTCAAACTTACTACAAGATATTTTATGTGATTTTGAAATGGAAAACTGGAAGCTTTCTGCTTATTTAAAAAAATAAATTTATAGGGTTAAGTTCAACACCCGCTGCATAAGATTCAGTGGGTGTTCTTAACATGACAACTTAAGTTTAAATTTATTCATTATTCTTTTTTTTGCAAAATAATATTTGAATCCTCTTTCATTCTCCATTATAGTTTCACTTTGCATTCACCTTATGTTTAAACCACTCATGCATAGATACACCTGTTTCATTTATTTCGTTCATTATTTTTTCTTTCAATTCCTCATCCATGTAGAAAGTCATAGGAGTCAATCCAGTATCTATTAATATCCCATCATATTTTTCTATGACTTTCCCTTCAACAATAAACTTTTTAAGCGTATTAATAAAATCAAAGTGGGTCTGTGATTGGACTCCTTGAAGCTCAGATTTTTTTACTTCAACCAATATTTTATCATCAATTTCAATTTTAATATTGTTAACACCAACGTGCTTTAGCAATTGAACAATAATATCATAAATCAATGAATCTATAGAGGCCGGTTTAGGGAAATGAAATTTTGCTGTTCCATACGTTGCGATATTCTTTCTCTGTTCTAATACAACTTCCCGCTTCCATCCTTCCTCTTCCGCTCTTTCAAGTGAAATCTCTTCTCCGTTTTCAGTAATAAGAAAAGACTCTGCTTTTCTCCCTTTACTATTTATTTTATAAATGCGTGCTAATTGCCCTTCTTTTTTAAAAGGTTGAAACAAAAACAGCCCCTCTTTTTTATGATAAATCACATCGTTTTTCTCTAGCTCCGGATGATTCAATTTATATTGCTCGACCACTTCTTTTTTAATAAAAAACGTTCGTTTTCCCTTGTATTCACTCTCATAATACTCCAAATCTTTATTCTTGATTAACTTATGTACATAGGTGGTGGAAACGTTTAATATTTTTGCAGCATCTGAAGAAGTCAGATCTTTTTTCTTGTAAAACGACTTGATCCTCTCCACATCCTGAGCTTTAAACTTGTATCCTCCATCCCCCCTATGGGTTTCCCTATTAATAGGCTCCAACCTTTTTTCTGTATTAGTATGCTCCATCAGCTTATAAACTGAAGTTTTACTAATATTAAACTCTTTTGCTACCTCATTAATACTCATGTATTTTTTCAACTTTAATCACCATCTACTTTCATTCATTTCTTTCAACTTATATATTCATTTTAATCATAAAAATATTTATATATTTATATACATTAGATAAACATGTTTTAATTATATCATATGTATATAACTTTTTAAATTAATATCAAACATAATATAAATACTATAGTTACATTCAAAATAAACTAATAACCTATTATTTTTGTTTAGACTTAAATCATATATTTAATATATTTACCTACCATTTATTAATTAATTTGATATAATATTAATTAATATTTTATATTTTGTAGGTGATACTTTTGAAAGTTAATTTAAATGAATTAATGTTTAATAAATTTGATAGTAGTCGTTTTTTAGAAAAAAATAGGAAGGAGATGTTTTACCTATTATTAAATGAGGAAGGGTATTCAGCGATTTATCGAAAGTTCTCTCAAAATGAGGATGAGGATGGAAATTACGATTACAGACATTTAAGTAACTTGGAAATGATCTATGTATATATACATATGAGAGGGAAAAACAGAAAGGAAAAGTCTAAAAAAGAATACGTAAGAGAATTACTGCAATTTATACAAGTGATTAAGCAATATGAGGTTGATGACATCCGTCAATTAAGTCGTAGAAATGTGGAAGGATATCAACTGCATATCGAAAAAATGTACGATAAAAGCAGTACGATTACAAAAAAAATAAATATTGTAAAGAGTTTTTTAAAGTGGTGTTATCAAGAAAGGTATACAAAAAAGGATTTAAACAGAGGATTTTATCCAGTACGGATTAACAAAGCCGAAGTTGTTGAAAGGGATATATCTGTAGAACAAATGAAACAAACAATACAATATTATGGAAATAACCCAAAGGTAAAATCAATTATTATGCTGCTTGCTACTAGCGGTTTACGACTTTCAGAAATCATAACACCAAACTGGTCTGATCTATATTATGATTCAAAGCGAAACAAGTACTATTTAAAGACGATCACAAAAAGAGATAAAGTTCGTCACGCATTAATAAAAGAGTATGTTCTAGAAGAGATATTAGAATATAGAAGTAGAGTTGGATTAAACGTGGAATTGAATGCAAAAGATGACTCTCCCTTTTATCCAAATCGTCATGGTAAAAGGTATACATTATCTAGTTTATCTACAACCTTATCAAAACAATTAGCTGAAGCTGGTTTAACAACTGTTCAAGGAGAAAGAGTCACTCCCCATTTTTTAAGACATTTTTTTGCACGAACTGCTTATTCCAACGGGGCTCCTCTCGATCATATTGCAGATACCTTGGATCACAGTGATCCAAGAATAACAAAACAAAACTATTTGTATAGAGAATTGAAAAAAGAGCACGACGTAAGCGAGTTTGTGGATTTGTAAGAAGTTCAACCCATTGTATCAGAATAATGCAAATCCATTAGAATATTGAATTATATACAAGGTTTAATTATTATTTAAAATTTTACTATAATAATTTATCACGATATGATAAGTTATAAAAAAGCATTATTGAAAGGAGTAGTTATTCATGACAATACATACTGAAATTTTTGTAAATTCTGATGTTGAATTAATTTGGAAAGCTTGGACAGAAGTTAATAAAATTACAACATGGTTTGCTCCAGCCGCAGAAATACAATTAAAGGACAATGGAAAATATGAGCTTTATTTTGATCCAACCAACAAAAACAGCATGAGTACGATTGAATGTAAAATTCTAAGTTTTGAAAAACCCAGTTTTATTGAGTTTCAATGGAAAGGTCCTGACGAATTTAAAGATGTGATGAATGATGAAAATGCACTTACTATAGTTAAAATTTCTTTCATACCTTATGAAAATGGTACTAAACTAATTCTAGACCATACTGGATGGAATGATACAGATGATTGGATTAAAGCTAAAAAATGGCATATCAAAGCTTGGGGGCAAGCATTGAGCAGTTTAAAATCTAATATGGAGTCCGACAGATGAAATTAACTCGTCCAAGCTCCTTTAATTATACCAACAATAAACCACTCCCCATTGTATTCTTCAAAAACTAATTTTAAGCTTTGCCAGTCCATTCCTTCATATTGAGGATCAAATCCAGAAAAATAAAATTCCACGATGTTTGCATCAGGATAAACTGTAAATTGATTTTGTATCATGTTTCCAGTTCCTAATATTTGATTGTAGCTAACTTGCTCTGGATTGGCAAAATCAACACTATAAACAAAAGCATTATAATAATCTACTGTAGTTAACTGGATTGGATCACCTGAACCATCATAATTTCCCCAAGTATATACGTTGTTATCTGTCATAAAGCCAGACATTTGATTAGATTGAAATACTAAATCGCTATTTACATTTACATAAAGGTAAGGAGAAAATCTTACCCCATTGATAGGATGGATGAATGTAGATAATTGTGTCATATCTTGCGCTTCTAATAACCATATGATTTCATCTGCCTTATTTAAAATTAAATCTTCTTCACTAATTTGAGGTGAATCTGGTAAATTTTCTCCGTTCTCTATGTTTAATATTTGTTCTTTTAAATCCTCATTTTCACTTTGTAACTGCTCATTATCTGCTTCTAATTGATCATTAACAATTTTTAATTGCTCCAATTTCTGTAATACAGTTAAATTTTCTTGTTTAAGCAAGTCTATTTCATCACTAATTTGATCTAATTGATTTACTAATTTCTTGTTTTCCTCTTTAATATGCGCCAGCTCTTCTTCCAAGTTTAAATTACTATTACTGCAAGCTGTTAGGAAAAAAAGCAAAACAACCACACACGTTAACCTCATACTTTTATCTCCTTTCTATCGATATGAAAATTAATATTTTTTTCTGTAATTCTAAGTTGGATGTGATATTGTATACTAGGATAATATTGTTTAATTCATCAAATGAGGTGACATCTTTGGAAACAAAACCACTCATACATATGAGACCTAAACTTCGTTCTTCTATTCGTATATGGTTTGGTTCAAAATTTTATACATTTAGAAGATATTTTGAATGGTATAAAAGAAGAAAAAAATTTGCTCGTTATTATCATCATACTCTCTTACCATATTCAGTTTTCAGTCACAAAACACCCACATTAAGAGAACTTAAAGATGTTGATATGTGGCTGCAACATAATAAGGTTATAAATTTAAAAATAGCATTAAAAAAGCTGAATAAAATTGTTATTAAATCAGGTGAAACGTTCTCTTATTGGAAACTAATCGGAAAAATAACGAAACAAAAAGGTTATGTGAAAGGTATGGTTTTACACTACGGAAAGTTCAAAATAGGTACAGGTGGTGGTTTGTGTCAGCTCTCTAATTTAATATACTGGATTACACTTCATACTCCATTAGTTGTAACAGAACGTCATCGACACAGTTATGACGTATTCCCTGATTCAAATAGAACACAACCTTTTGGAAGTGGGGCTACTTGTTCTTATAATTATCTAGACTTGCAAATTTATAATCCTACTGACCAACCCTTTCAACTTTATCTTAATATAGAAAATGATCATTTATTTGGAGAATGGAGGACAACTAAATCTCCTATTCATAAATATAAAGTATACGAAAAAGATCATTCAATTACACAAGAATATTGGGGAGATTACGTTCGACACAATATAATTCATCGTAAAGTATTTAATTTGTATAACGAATATATTGATGATCAATATTTAACTGAGAATCATGCAATTATGATGTATCAACCTTTATTAAAATAATATTAAATTTCAGATAGTTTCATACATCTATACCATAAAAAGTGAAGAAATTTACATATAAAAAAAGCATTATACCCCCTATTTATCAAGGATATAATGCTTTTTTAATTATTCACTACAATTTGAAGGCGGTGGTGCAACCTCTGAATCAAGATTAATTTTTTCTGAGACGGTATCTCTAACTACAGATACAACTAATTGAAGCAAATAGTTGATATCACTCTGTGTTTGTTGAAACTGTTTTACAATCGGTAAATGATCTAACTCGTCTTGTAGATCTGCTTGCTCGCTTTCTATCTTTTTAACCATTTCAGGATTATCAAAAGACTCAAAAGCAACAACTTCCTTTTGCTTTTTCTTAATATCACTGATCATACCTTGTATTTTTTCACTGCTATTTATTTTTTTCTCTGCTTCTTTATACATTTTTACTTCGTCTGTTGTGGAGATTAAGCTAGCTAATTCCTTCGCTTTTTTTAAAATATCATCTCTTACAACCAATTCAGTAATGGTATATTCTGGCATGCCATGTTCATTAACACGTTGTTTCGCCTCTGACAAAGTATTCACACTCCTACCATATAATATTAACTTTATTGTGGTGTAACCAAATTATACAACTTCCTGAACTACAATGTCCCCACTGACAAACCAAGTCGTTGTTTTATTAATTTTAACATGAACGAATTCCCCAATTAAGTCCTCCGTACCCTCGAAGTGGACCAATTTATTTGTACGAGTTCTACCACTTAGAACTTTTGCATTGTTTTTACTTATACCTTCTACAAGAACTTCAACTGTTTGTCCCTGTAATTTCGCATTTTGTTTATAACTTGACTCTGCTACTGCTTCATTTAGTCGCTGCAGTCGTTGTTTTTTCACTTCTTCAGGTACATCGTCTTTCATTTTAGCGGCTGGGGTTCCTTCTCTAGCTGAATAGATATAGGTATACGCAAAATCATACTCAACTTCTTTTACTAAAGAAACTGTATCTTCAAATTGCTCCTCAGTTTCTCCTGGGAATCCAACAATAAAATCTGAAGTTAAAACAACATCAGGAATTGCTTTTCTAATTTTAGAAACGAGCTCCATATAATGTTCACGAGAATATTTGCGACTCATGATTTTCAACATTTCTGTATTTCCAGATTGAACAGGTAAATGAATATGTTCTACTAAATTACCCTTTTTAGCCAATACTTCTATCAAATGATCATCAAAATCTCTAGGGTGAGAAGTTGTGAATCTAACTCTTGGAATATCTATTTTATGAATATCGTCCATTAGATCACCAAAACGATAATTTATATCTTCAAAATCCTTCCCATACGCATTTACATTTTGACCTAACAACGTAATTTCTTTAAATCCTTGGCGTGCTAGATCTCGTACTTCTGCTATGACATCTTCTGGTCTTCGACTTCTCTCTTTTCCTCTTGTATAGGGAACGATACAATACGTGCAAAACTTATCACAGCCGTACATTATATTAACCCAAGCTCTCATACCTTCCCTCTTTTTAGGAAGGTTTTCTATGATATCTCCTTCTTTAGACCAAACTTCAACAACCATCTCTTTATTGAAATAACAATCTTTTATTAAATGAGGTAAACGATGAATATTGTGTGTTCCAAATATTAAATCTACAAAATTATGTTTTTGTAAAATTCTGTTGATTACGTTTTCTTCCTGTGACATACATCCACAGACCCCTAAAATAAGAGAAGGGTTTTCCTTCTTAAGATGTTTCAGACTACCTAACTGTCCAAAAACCTTTTCCTCTGCATTTTCACGAATAGCACACGTATTAAGAAGAATAATATCAGCTTCATCAGCCTCATCTGTGGCTTCATAACCTATTTGCTCTAACATGCCCTTCATTGTTTCTGAATCATGCTCATTCATTTGACAACCATAAGTTCGAATTAAATATTTTTTCCCTATACCAAAACCTGTCATTTCCTCAGGAATAGAGAAATTATAATGAACCTTTACATCTTCTTTTCCTCTTTTTTTAGCATCGCTTAAAGAGGGTGGATTAAAATATATAGAAAAATCCTTATCGGATTTAACTGACATGGTACAACACCCTTTCACTAAAAATAAACATCCTTTTTATTATAACATCTGCAGTAACTTTTTTAAAGAATACTCGCTTATTGGATAGCTTCAAATGCAATAACAGAAGGGTAGTTGTCAGATCAACTGCTCTAAATTCAGTTCATTAATCAATAATTTCAGCAGTCTCACATGTATTTATTCCAGCTGCATTTGCTTCATCCGTATCAATGTGCATATCTAGTGCGTAATTATCAGCTACTCTAGCAATAACATCTTCAAATATTAATGGACGTTCTCCATTTACTCTTACTTTTAACAATTGTTTGTTTTGAATTCCCCATTTTTCAGCATCACTTGTATGAAAATGAATATGACGTGCGGCAATGATGACTCCTTTATCAAGTTCGACTTCTCCTGCCGGTCCAACAACTTTTATACCAGGAGTTCCGATAATATCACCAGACTCACGCACTGGAGGTTGTACGCCTAAATAAAAAGAATCTGTTTTAGATATTTCTAATTGACTTTCTTTTCTTGCAGGTCCTAAAATACGAACTTTATCAAGAGATTTCTTGGGTCCTTCTATTCTGACTGTTTCATTTGCTGCAAATTGACCCGGTTGTGATAAATCTTTCTTTACAGACAGTCCATTTTCTTTCCCAAATAAAATTGCGATATGTTCCTGAGATAAATGGATATGACGTGCGGATACACCAACTGGGACTTGTTTCATAATGGTTTCTTCCTTCCTATTTCTAAGATAATTTATATTAATATTATATCCAAAAATAAAATCTGCTTTTCTGATATCAATTCATATAACAATTCAATGCTATGAAAAAATACCGTCAATTTTTAATTATACAAAAAAGCATATGGATTACACCATATGCTTCACATAAGTTCAAACAATTATCTAAATTCAGCCACTAATTGGTCAAATTCTTCTTCTGATAAGTTTAAATCCTGCTTGTTTAAAGCTTCTTCTTTAAAACCTGGTACATGATTTTCATAACTTGTTCTCGTTTTATCTTGATAGATAACACCCGTTAACATACCATTGTTTTCCATCAATTTAGACATAGCCATGATTCTATCGGAAGAGTCATAATTTTCAATATCTTCAACACTTACGATATTTTCTTTAAACCAGTCATATGTGTTAATTTTATTAAATGTTACACAAGGACTAAATACATTAATGAAAGAAAAACCATCATGTTTAATTCCCTCTTCAATAATGTTTGTCATTTCTTTTAGATTACTTGAAAAGGATTGAGCTACGAAAGTTGCACCAGATGAAAGAGCTAACTCTAAAGGTGGTAAAGCAGCTTCTTTAGATCCTTCTGGAGTACTTTTAGTTTTAAAACCAAAAGCACTACGAGGTGAAGTTTGACCTTTCGTAAGACCATAAATTTGATTATCCATAATTATATATGTGATGTTCATATTTCTACGAATAGCATGAACAGTATGTCCAGTACCAATTGCAAGACCATCTCCATCTCCACCAGCAGCAATGACAGTTAGTTCTCGATTAGCCATTTTTAACCCTTGTGCAATTGGAAGAGAACGTCCATGAATTCCATGAAGGCCATTTGCATTTATATAACCAGATATTCTTCCAGAACAACCTATACCTGATACAACTGCTAAATCATCAGGTTCTAATCCTGTATTAGCTGCCGCTCTTTGAATTGCAGCTTGTACGGAAAAATCTCCACACCCAGGACACCAGTTAGGTTTGATTTTATTTCTAAATTCCTTAAATGTAGCCATCTATTTCAACTCCTTACAAGTTTCATGAATATCAGAAGGTAAAAACGGATTACCATCATACTTAAGATGGTTCTCAATTTTTTCAGCATATCCAACATTTAGTTTAATTAAAGAAGCTAGTTGACCCGTCGCATTATTTTCAACTACTACGACTTTTTTAGCTTTTTCAATATATGGTTTTATTTCTTCTGTTGGGAAAGGATGCATTAAACGGACAGTAACATGATTTGATGATATCCCGTCCTTATCCAATCTGGATCTTGCTTCGTCAATAGTACCTCCAGTTGATCCCATACCAATAATTAACAAATCCGGAGTTTCATGTGGAGCATCGACTAATATTGGATTAGTCACTTGAATGTTTTCCATTTTTCTCAAACGCTTATCCATCATTTTTTGACGATTATCAGCCGCTTCAGAAGGACGTCCTTCTTCATCATGTTCAACACCTGTCACATGATATATTCCATTTTGGGTTCCTGGAATTGCACGTGGTGAAATTCCATCTTCAGTAATTTCATAACGCTTAAATAATTTTCCGTCTTCACGAGGCTCAATTTCACTTACAATTTTCCCACGGTTAATTTCTATGTTTTCAAAATCTAAGTTCTCTGCAGTTTGTTTACCGAGTGATAATTGTAGGTCCGTTACAATAATTACAGGACATTGATAAATTTCTGCTAAATTAAAAGCCTCTACTGTATCATAGAAACATTCTTCAATCGTGCTTGGAGCAAGTACAATTTTAGGTATCTCACCATGCGTACCATAAATAACTGCATTTAAATCACTTTGTTCTTGTTTTGTAGGTAATCCAGTACTTGGACCACCGCGTTGTGTATCAACAATAACAACAGGTGTTTCAGTCATTCCTGCTAAACCGATTCCTTCCATCATTAATGAAAGCCCTGGTCCTGCAGATGCTGTTAAAGCACGTACACCGCCATAGTTTGCACCAATGGCCATCGTAATTGCTGCAATTTCATCTTCAGTTTGAATGACAGTACCATTGTATTTAGGTAATCTTTTTGTTAAATATTCCATAACTTCTGAAGCAGGTGTTATTGGATAAGCTGGCATAAATCTACAACCTGCAACCAAAGCCCCTAATCCAATGGCATCATTACCGATCATAAATAAACGCCTTTGTCCATCGGCTGGTTCAATTTGCAATTCTGGTAATGGACCACCAGTTTCATCAGTAATAAACCCAGCACCTCTAGAAACCGCTTCAATATTTTTATCTACAATAGCTGTTCCCTTACGGTTAAATTCTTCTTTAATTACTTCTTTAATTACATCAATAGGTAAATCAAGCAATGCTGCAGATGCACCAGTTGCCACCATATTTTTCATTAGGGATGTACCAAGTTCTTCTGCAATCCCTGTAAATGGTACTGCAAACAACCTAGCTTTTATACCTTCAGGAACTTTTGGTGAAAATTTTGCATCTGCAACAATGACTCCACCATCACGAAGTTCATGAGAATTTAAATCTATAGTTTCTTGATCAAATGCTACTAAAATATCTAAATCATCAGAAATAGAACGAATAGGTTGTTTACTAATTCTAATTTTATTGTTAGTATGTCCACCTTTAATACGGGAAGAAAAATGACGATACCCATATAAGTAATATCCAAGACGATTTAATGCTGTAGAAAATATTCGATCTGTACTTTCCAGACCTTCCCCTTGTTGACCACCAATCTTCCATGACAATTGACTAATCACTTAATGCAACTCCTTTAACGATTCATCCATTATAATTTTTATATAATTTTCAAAAAAACTTCACAAATTAGTTTCACATAGATATGTTATGATTTCGAGAAACAAAAAGCAATAGATTTTGACAAAGATTACACATAGTTATTTTAGATCATATCCATACTAATAATAGATCAATCGATAAAAGAATCTATTTTTACCATTAATAGTTATTGTCTTCAAATTTATGGTAAATTATTTGCAAAAAAGTCGAACCAGTTTTTATATAAAAAACCCTCTACAATATCTTCAGAATAATGTTTTAATAAAGTTTCCTTTAATGTAATATAATCTCCTGTATGACTCAAATCATTCATCCACAAATCAATTCCATCAAAATCAGAACCAAATCCTACATGATGTTGCCCACCTAACTCACAAATATATTCTATGTGCTTTAATAAATCATTTATATATACATCCTCACTAGTATTGACAAAGTAAGGGACAAAAGATAACCCGATTCTACCTTTATTTTTTATGATTTCTAAGATCTGATCCTTTTTTAAATTTCGAACATGTTTGCAAATATCAAAAACATTTGAATGAGAGGCTATAAAAGGTTTTTGATTGATTTGAATAAAATCCCAAAATGAGTTTTCACATAAATGAGAAACATCTAAAATAATACCTAAATTATTACATTGTTCGATAAGCTGCTTCCCTTTTAGTGTAAATCCAGCATTTCTAGGTTCTAACACTCCATCAGCCGCCCAATTTCCATAATTCCATGTGATTCCAATACAACGTACACCTAACTCATATAAAATTCTTAAATAAGTTAGATTGCCTGCCAGTGCATCCACACCCTCTAATGTGATCATTGCTCCTATTTTATTTTCAGATAAAGCAGAGGATAGGTCAGACTTATTTTTCACATGTATAATATGATCATACTTCAAAACTTTTTCGTGAAAAATATGAATATATTTCAAAATATGATCTATATTTGGATTTTGAATACTTTCAGAAATATAAATAGCAAAACATTGCATTAAAGTATTGCTTTTAATTAATCTTGAATTTGTTACATCGAGATAAAGATGATCATCAAATTGAATGTACTCATTTTCATACATTTTCATCAACACATCACAGTGTGCATCGATTACCTTCATTTATATTCCCCTCTCTTATTAACAATATTAAAGTTATATAATCAATCCATGAAATGTTTTTAAGCATAAAAAAACCTGTCTACTATGTAAACAGGTACTCCATAATGTAAAGGATTATCTAGGCTCCACAATTAATTTAATTGCTGTCCGATCTTCCCCATCAATTAATATATCTGTAAAGGCAGGAATACAAATCAAGTCAACCCCACTAGGTGCCACAAATCCTCTTGCAATGGCTACAGCTTTTATCGCTTGATTTAGTGCACCTGCACCAATAGCTTGAAGCTCAGCACTTCCACGCTCACGTAATACACCAGCCAGTGCGCCTGCTACGGAGTTTGGATTGGATTTAGCGGAAACTTTTAATACTTCCATGGACAGTACCTCCTTGAGAATGTTTGCCTTGGCTATACTTTGCATTAGTAATAATATTCGTGAAAATTAAAAAAATTCCTTCTTTTCATGAAAAGAGATTTAATTCTCTCTAAATTATCAATCGAAAATCACTTGATCTTCTGCAATTCTAATGAGATCCATTTTTTTTGCAAGACCAGTTGAATCATCTATTTGTATGATACATCCATGAAACTGCCATTTACCTTCATCAGGCGTAAATCTAACTGGCAACTGAGTTTTAAACTTTCGTAAGACTGACGATCGTTCCATACCTAATACACCTTCTTTTGATCCAACCATCCCGATATCAGTTACATAAGCAGTGCCCTGCGGTAAAATTTGATTATCGTTCGTTTGTACATGAGTATGCGTTCCAAGAACGACAGATGCCCTTCCGTCTAAGTGCCATCCCATCGCTATTTTTTCAGAAGTTGCTTCAGCATGAAAATCAACTAATATATTTTTTTGTTTTTTATTTAATTGATTAAGAATCTCATCTGCTTTTTCAAATGGACAGTCCAATGGCGGAAGGAACGTTCTGCCTTGTAAATTAACTATGACAAGTTCTTTTGTTTTATTTTTTATGATGGTAAACCCTCTTCCAGGAGTTCCTGAAGGAAAGTTTGCAGGACGCACAATTCTTTCCTCCTCATCGATAAAATCAAAAATCTCTTTGTTATCCCAAGTATGGTTCCCCATTGTAATACCGTGAACACCTAAATCATAAAAATGGTTAGCAATCTTACGAGTAATCCCTCTTCCTCCAGCAGCGTTTTCACCATTGGCTATAATGATGTCAGGTTGATACTTTTGTTTTACATAGGGTAAAACATCTTCCAATGCTTTTCGTCCAACAGAACCAACAATATCTCCTATAAATAATACTTTAATTTTATTTTCCTCCCTTTATCTATGTAATTAACAAAACAAAAACCACCCAATTGGCAGTCTTTTGAACATGTTAAGTCTATTCTTTTTCATATCATGTTTTCAGTGTTCAAACTCATTTTTTGGATAATATAAAAGTGGCTTATGTAAGCCACTTTTATAAATCTTATTTTGCGTATTCAACCGCTCTAGTTTCACGAATAACAGTCACTTTAATGTGACCAGGATATTCTAATTCATCTTCAATTTGAGACGTTATCGTACGTGCAAGTCGATAAGCTTCAGTATCGTCAACTTGTTCAGGATGAACCATGACTCTTATTTCTCTACCTGCTTGTATTGCATAGGACTTTTCAACACCCTCAAATGATTCAGAAATCTCTTCTAACTTCTCTAAGCGTTTGATATATGTTTCTAAGGTTTCTCTTCTTGCTCCAGGTCTTGCTGCTGAAAGCGCATCTGCAGCTCCAACTAGCATAGAAATTACTGAAGTTGCTTCACAATCACCATGGTGTGAAGCGATACTGTTAATAACCACAGGATGTTCTTTATATTTTTTCGCAAGTTCTACACCAATTTCAACATGAGACCCTTCTACTTCATGGTCTAAAGCTTTTCCAATATCATGTAAAAGTCCAGCACGTTTTGCCAAAGTGATATCTTCGCCTAATTCACCGGCCATTAGACCCGCTAAATAAGCAACCTCTAATGAATGTCTTAATACATTTTGTCCATAACTAGAACGGAATTTTAAACGTCCTAAAATCTTAATTAGATCAGGATGCAAACCATGAACACCAGCTTCAAAAGTAGCTTGTTCACCGTATTCACGAATACGCTCATCCACTTCTTTGCGTGATTTATCGACCATTTCTTCAATACGAGCCGGATGAATTCTTCCATCAGCCACTAATTTTTCTAGTGAAGTTCTGGCAATCTCTCTTCTGATTGGGTCAAATCCCGACAATATAACTGCTTCAGGAGTATCATCGATAATTAAATCAATTCCAGTTAATGTTTCTAAAGCTCTTATATTACGGCCCTCTCGTCCAATGATTCTACCTTTCATTTCTTCATTTGGAAGTGAAACAACTGAAACTGTCGTTTCAGCAACATGGTCAGCAGCACATCTTTGGATAGCAAGTGAAATGATATCTTTCGCTTTCTTATCCGCTTCTTCTTTCGCCCTTTGCTCAATTTCTTTAACGAGCTGTGCTGTTTCATGCCTAGTTTCCTGTTCAACACGATTTAGTATTATATCTTTGGCCTCACTCAACGTAAGATTTGAAATTCGCTCTAATTCAGAAACTTGCTTGTCATGGATTAGTTGAATTTGTGACTGTTTATCATCAATTTGCTTCTCCTTGTTGGCAATTTTTTCTTCTTTACGCTCAAAAGATTCTATTTTTTTATCCAGCGATTCCTCTTTTTGCAACAATCGTCTTTCTAGTCGTTGGACTTCATTTCGACGGTCACGAATGTCTTTTTCAGCTTCGATTCGGATTTTGTGCGCTTCATCTTTAGCTTCTAATATATTTTCCTTTTTAAGTGCTTCAGCATCTTTCTTAGCATTTAACATTATCTGCTCAGCTGCATGTTCAGCACTAGTGATCTTAGCTTCTGCAAGAGATTTGCGGATAAAATAACCAATCCCGAAGCATATTAAACCAACACCAACAACGAGAACGATAATCCAAATGGGATCCATGATTCATTCACCTCCTCGTTGATAAAACTCCAAGGGTTAGCCTGGGATAATATGGTTTTTTTAATCCGATTTACATTTTCATTTAATCATTCTTTTTTCATACTTGGCAGAAAGTTGATAAAAATTGGCGAAAAAAATAGGTGAATATACATGAATATTTTATCTTTAATAAAATAAGGTTGTCAAGTAAGGAAATGATTTAGAATATAAATCTACCATTCATTCGTTTCCTCTTTCTCAATTTTTTCTAAAATATTGCGAATTAAAGAATATTCAAATCCTCTTCTCATTAAAAAAGAACTGATTTTAGATTTTTTTTTGGTATAATCCCCACTCTGATTATCCCATCTTTTTTTCGCTAATTGATACGCCACTTCAAATTCCAATTCTTTATCTAATTCCTGTATCACTTGTGTGATTATCACTTTTTTGATACCTTTTTGAGACAATTCTTGTTCAATCCATTTCAATCCTTTTTTTTGATGTTTCATTCGATAATTTGCTAAGTTGAGTGCATAACTATAATCATCAATGAATTTTCTCTTTTCTAAATGATCTAGAGTATGATCAATCAAGGTTTCTTCATAACCTTTTTCACTTAATTTTTGTTTAAGCTCAAATCTTGACTTACCTCTACGTGAAATAATACGAATTGCTTGACGCTGTATGATCTGCTTCTCTTCATCTTCTACAACCTGCTTTATCTTTGTTTCATTTATTTCTTCCCCTTTAAGCAAACGATGTTTGACAAGTATGTCTTCATGAACAGAAAGCACATATCGATCATTCACATATATATTGTATCGATTTCGATTATTTTTTTGCTTTTCAACTAAAGTAATCAAATCTTTTTCAGACTTAGTGCTCATCAAAACCTCTCTCCTATAATGATATATGTAGATAAAGCACCTTCAATGAAGGTGCTTCGGTGAACTACACACCACTTAACACCTTTAGTGTTTGAAGTGGGTGCTTCTTGGGAAGTAGATACTTTTTAGTAGCTATCTATATGTACCAAGCAATAAGGGTAGTCCCTACCCTTAAATATACTAACTATCCCATGGCTATTTTTAGTAGATTGATATTTGCGTTCAGGTCTCTATTATGGTGGCTATTACTTGCATATTTTTTAGGTGCAATGACCAGTTAAATTATATTTACTCATTTGTAGCTAATGGGGCTTTATTTTCTGCTTTTTCATCTTCATTCTCATCTGGGATAAGATCTTTATCTATTCTAATCTTTGCTTCTATTTCCTCTGCGAGCTCTACACTGTCCTTTAAAAATTGTTTTGCATTCTCTCTTCCTTGGCCTAATCTCTCGCCCTCATAAGAATACCATGCTCCACTTTTATTGATAATATCTAATTCTGTACCAATATCTATGATGCTTCCTTCACGAGAAATTCCTTCGCCATACATAATATCAAGCTCAGCCTGTTTAAATGGGGGCGCTACTTTGTTTTTCACTACTTTGACACGCGTCCTATTCCCAACCATATCATTTCCTTGTTTAAGGGTTTCAATGCGTCTCACGTCAAGTCTGACAGAAGAATAAAACTTCAGTGCTCTACCACCTGGAGTTGTTTCTGGATTTCCAAACATCACACCTACTTTTTCACGCAGCTGATTAATGAAAATAGCTATCGTTTTAGATTTGCTGATTGCTCCAGATAGTTTTCTCAATGCCTGTGACATTAAACGGGCTTGAAGACCTACATGAGAATCACCCATCTCACCTTCAATTTCTGCTTTAGGAACTAACGCAGCAACAGAATCAACAACGATAATATCAATAGCACCACTACGAACCAATGCTTCTGCAATTTCCAGTGCTTGTTCTCCTGTATCAGGTTGTGACAAAAGTAACTCATCGATGTTTACTCCTAGCTTCTTAGCATATACAGGGTCAAGAGCATGTTCTGCATCAATAAATGCTGCTTGTCCACCAGATTTTTGTGCTTCAGCAATAGCATGAAGAGCTACTGTCGTTTTACCAGAAGACTCAGGTCCAAATACCTCTATAATTCTTCCTCTAGGGAAGCCACCAATTCCCAAAGCAATGTCTAAAGCAAGAGCTCCACTTGAAATCGTTTCTACCTGAGTACTAGTAGATTCTCCTAATTTCATTACGGAACCTTTTCCAAATTGTTTTTCTATTTGACGTAAAGCCATATCTAAAGCAGCGCGACGATCTGTCAAAGAACTCACTTCCTTTTTTCATCTTTATAGATATGTTCAAAAAGCCCTCTTTTGATCACGAAGTGGAGCAAGTATGCAAATACGACATCGAATATTGCACTCACATTTGAAGTCCGGTGCTCATGTAACAATTACACTCAGCTCCAGCTTCTGCATATTCGCACAATCTTCTTGGTGCTGAAAACCGAACTTTTTGAACACTTACTTTGATATTCATATAATACCTTGTTTTCGTGTTCTTGCCAAGCATTTTTTCGAACATATATTCGATTCGATTATTTTAAAAAAACCGTAACAAAGAAATGTCTTCGTTACGGTGCTTCCGATATCGTTATTATATATGAAAAAATAGTAAGACACAAGTGAATTAATAGAATTTGATGTCGAAATTAATACTAAAACCTCAATTCGTGCGCTTGCCTGGGAAATATCAACTGATTATATTTCCCTTATTTCTTTCCATAATTGATATAAAGCATATTTTGCTGCTCTTAGTTGAACCATTTCACGATTTCCTGGCAATTGTACTGATTTCACCTTTATTGGAGACCCCTTTTGTTTAATCCCTATATATACTAATCCGACAGGTTTCCCTTCAGATTCTGAAGGTCCAGCAACACCAGTTACCGAAATAGACCAATCTGTATTTGTTTGATGATTCAAATTTTCAGCTAACATCTCCGCTGTTTGTGTACTAACTGCACCTGGAGCATCTTTTCCTTCCAACACCTCCATAGGAATATGAAGAAACTCGTGTTTCATTTGATTACTGTAACAAACAACACCACCTCGATAAACTGAAGAACTACCTCCAACACTTGTAATCAGTTCACTAACCTTTCCACCTGTACAGCTCTCAGCAACAGATAGTGTAAGGTTCTTAGAACTCATCATTTTTATTAATGCTTCTTCAAAAGTGATATTTTCTGATGCATAAAGATATTTACCTGCTCTTTTGATAATTTCATTCTCTACAGATTTCATTTTTTCAAATGCTTTCTTTTGAGTTTCAGCTTTTGTTGTAAGTCGAATCATTACTTCTCCTTCTTTAGCATAAGGAGCAATGGAAGGATCGATTTGTTGCTCCATCAAATCCTTTAAACGGTCCTCGAGTATTGATTCACCAATTCCTGCAAATTTTAAAAACTTTGAATGCAGCGGTTGCTGATCCCCAATAATAGATTGCAGCCATGGAACAGCATATCGATCAAACATAGGTTTCAACTCTTTAGGAGGGCCAGGCAACAATATGTAATGATGTTTATTTTGAGTTAGAGCAACTCCGACAGCAAGTCCTGTATCATTTTGCAAAGGTTCACAACCAGAAACAATATAGGCTTGTTTAATATTATTTTCGGTCATATTAATTCCACGTTTTTTAAACAATTCTCTCATTTTTTTCAATGAAGGCTCATGAACTTCAATTGATCTCCCTACAAATTCTGCAAAAATATCTTTCGTTAAATCATCTTGAGTAGGTCCCAAACCTCCACAACATATAATAAAATCAGCACGATTATCTGCTATTTTTAATGCTTCAGCGATCCTCTCTTTATTATCTCCGACAACAGTTTGAAAATAAACATTCATGCCAATTTGAGCTAATTTTTCAGATAAATATTGAGCATTGGTATTCACAATTTGTCCTAATAAAATTTCTGTACCTACTGCTATAATTTCAGCTTTCAATGACATCCCCTCCTAAAATAAAAAACAACAGGTAGTATAACTTACCTATTGTTTATTTGTTGATAAATGTATGACTGATTTATTTTTAAGAAAATAATCAATTCCTGAATATACTGTAATAATGACAGCGATCCAACTTGCAACAAGATCAAATGGAAATCCGATAAATGTAAAAGGAAAATTATTGAGCAACAGTGCAATTATAGCCGTAATCTGAGATGCAGTTTTCCATTTACCCCATTTACTTGCAGCCACAACTTTTCCATCTAATAATGCAACTTGCCTTAGTCCTGTTACAGCAAACTCACGACTAATGATAACGATGGCAATCCAGGCTTCCAATTTCCCCATATCTACTAGTGAAATTAACACAGCTGCAACTAATAACTTATCAGCTAGAGGATCAAGTAATTTTCCTAAATTTGTAACAATCTTCCTTTTTCGAGCAATATATCCATCTAACCCATCCGTGCTGGCAGCAATGATAAAAATTAATGTTGCAATAATTTGACTATATGTAATTTCAAATTGAGCAAATTCTAAAGGTGGAAAATCTAAATTAACCAATAAAAAAAACATAATGATTGGTACCAAAAAAATCCTGGCCAAAGTTATGCGATTGGCTAAGTTCATAGATTCCCCTCCCCTGTTAAGTCATATTCAATAGAGTGAGTGATACGAACTGGGTGCAATTCACCGATGTTTGCTTTTATGTTTGAAACAAACACTTCTCCATCTATTTCTGGTGCGTCATACTGTGAACGACCAATAAACACATCATTTCGTCCATCATAACGTTCTATCAATACATCTAATACCTTACCAATATGTTTATTATTTTGTTCCTTTGCAACTACCCTTTGGATTTCCATCAAAATGTTAGATCTTCGTTCCTTCACATCATCCGGAATTTGATTGGGTAGTCTAGATGCAGGCGTGTCCTCTTCTTGTGAGTAAGTAAATACGCCTAATCGATCAAATTTAATTTCTTTCACAAAATCACATAATTTTCCAAAATCTTCTTCCGTTTCACCAGGAAAGCCTACAATAATAGAAGTTCTCAAGGAAATTTCTGGAATTCTATTGCGTATTTTTTCAATTAATGCTCTAGTATCTGTCTGTCTCCCTGGTCTTCTCATTCTTTTTAAGATTTGATCTTCACTATGTTGTAAAGGCATATCTATATACTTGCAAATTTTAGGATTATTAGCGATGGTTTCAATCAATTCATCTGTAAAGAAACCTGGATAAGCATAGTGTAACCGAACCCACTCGATTCCTTTTACCCTACTTACTTCATTTAATAATTCAGGCAACTTAAATTGATCATATAAATCAGTTCCATAATTTGTTGAATCCTGGGCAATTAAACTAATTTCTTTTACTCCTTGTAGTGCTAATTGTTCTACTTCAGCAATAATAGATTCAATGCTCCGGCTTCTAAATTTACCTCTCATAATGGGAATACTGCAAAAAGTGCATGCGTTATCACAACCCTCTGCAATTTTCACATATGCTGTGTATCTAGGCGTCGTTACTTTACGGGGTAAGGCTGATTCATAATTAAAGATAGGGTTACCTACAATTGCAGGTTTTTTTCCTTTAAGAGCCTCGTCAATGATTTGATTGATTTTATCAAAATCACCTGTGCCTACAATGCCATCAATTTCAGGCATTTCCATCATTAATTGCTCTTTATACCTTTGTGTTAAACAACCAGACACAATTAATGCTTTAAGATTTGCGGTGTTTTTTAGATCAGCAAGATCTAGTATGGTATTAACTGATTCTTCTTTTGCCGCATCTATAAAACCACATGTATTCACTATAATGACAGTTGCGTCATTTTTATCATCTGTAATGGAATATCCTCGCTTGTGAATTAAACCAGACATGATTTCCGAATCCACTAAATTTTTTTCACAGCCAAGAGTCACTAAGTTGACTTTTTCGCTCATTCAGTAGCGCCTCCAAATATAAGTGCATTTTATTCTTAACAAGTATAATACATGCATATTAGGCTGTCAAAACAAATTAACCCTTGTTATCTCATGTTTATAAATTGTAATTCTAGTGCCAAATCAGCTTCATTCAACAATTTGATCACTTTTTGTAAATCATCTTTATTCTTTCCTGTCACACGAATTTGCTCACCTTGTACTTGCGTTTTTACTTTTAATTTTTCATCTTGAATCAATTTGCGAATTTTTTTATTATTTTCTTGGTCTATCCCTTGTTTAACCTTAATTTTCTGTCTCACAGTGCTTGATGCAGCAGGTTCTATTTTATCGAATTCCAAATTTTTAATAGAGACGTTTCTTTTCACCATCTTTGTTTTTAAAATATCTAACACACTCTGCAATTTATAGTCATCATCAGAAATAATGGTTACCTCTTCACCATCTAATGAAATTTCACTTTTACTACCTTTAAAATCAAATCGAGTTTCAATTTCTCTCTCTGCTTGATGAATAGCATTGCTTAGTTCTTGAAAATCCACCTTAGACACAATATCAAATGAATATTCGGAAGCCATAACACTTCCCCCTTTCCATTATTTCACATCAAATTATAACAGTTAAATACAAAAAAAGGCAAACCGTATCAAGTTTACCTTATTAGTATATTGATTAATACTCTATTCGTTAGCGCTTTCTTCACTAGAAGTACCATCTGAATTCTCTAAATTTTCTGTATCCTCTGCTTGACTTGGATCAGACTTCTTGAGATTAATTTGAAAATCCCATACATTTCCAATATCCTGTTCCACTATTTCTCCATTCACAGTAATCGCTGCACTATTAGCATTACCTAAACGAATCCACAATGATCCTTCATAATCTAATGAATATGTTTCACCAATTTGATTTGTTTCAAATAATTTTTGATAAATGACTTTTCCTTCAATATTATCCTCTTTGATCTGTAGCCATACTCTATTTAGAATTTCAACTTCCACTTGAAGATTATCCACATTTGAAACGACATATGTATTTGTACCGCCTTCAGAAGTAACTAAGGTCACTTCTGGCTCAGGCGGAAGTTCAGGTATTGGAGCAGGTTCGGGTTCAACTTCTTCTACTTCAGTAGTAGAGTCATCTTCCTCTTCAGATTCAGTAAGCACTTCTGCTTCATTTTTTTCCGTTAGGCGTGGATCGTCAAGTAAATTTTGATCTTTTTCTCCACTTACTAAAAAATAATATATTAAAGCAAAAATTAAGGCTATAAAACAAATAACTAAAAAAGCAGCAGCCCATTTCGTTAATTTTTCTGTACTCATAAAACTTCTTTTTTTCCTGCGAATATTTCTTACTTTAGTTTCTGGAGCAGAAATAACTGGTACATCATTCTGATACAGTTTCATGACATGATCTCGATCTACTCCAACCGAATCTGCATAACTTTTAATAAAAGCTTTTACATAAAAATGACCAGGGAGTGCATTGAAGTCTCCTGTTTCAATTGCAATTAAATATCTTTTCTGTATTTTTGTTAATTCTTGAAGCTCATCTAAAGATATATTTTTATCAAGTCTAGCTTTTTTAAGTAGATCACCGAGTTCAGACATGTTTCACTCCCCTATGGATAATAATTTTAAAAGTCACTTAAAGGATTCGTAAAATGTTCAATTATAATTTCTTCATCAGGATGATTTCTTAATTCAATAATAAAATTAAAATCATCATAATCAAACTGCGATTCCCTCACAAAAACATCCGGGTGTTCAATTACTTTTGTTGATGGCATTCTCATCACTTCCTGCAATAAATGATAATGCATTTCATTAGATCGTATTGTACTGACAATCCCATCTATAATAAAAATGTTTTCAGGATTCAATTCATCTTCGAGTAATTGGCTACGGACCGTTTGCCTCAATAATGTTGAAGATAAAAATATCCATCTTTTTTTTGAACATACACTACCAGCAATAATGGATTCCGTTTTCCCAATTCTTGGCATTCCTCTTAATCCAATGATTTGATTGCCATCTCTTTTAAAGATCTCTCCTAAAAAATCAACCAATAATCCTAATTCATCACGAGTAAAACGAAAAGTCTTAAGGTCATCAGAATCATCACGTTCAATGAAGCGGCCATGTCTAACAGCTAGGATATCGACCAGTTTAGGCGGACGTAATGCAGTTAATGTGATATTACCTACATTCTCCATCAAATTCCTTAATGCAACAATTTTGTTGTCATCGTTAGTTTCCAACAACATTCCACGATTACTGTCCTCAACTCCATTAATGGTTAATATGTTAAAATTCAACATCCCCATAATTGAAGCGATATCACCTAATAAACCTGGTCTGTTTTTATGTATTTTATATTCCATATACCATTTTTTATATTCCAAAATAAATACACCTACCTATCGATTAAGACTGTGAACAAAAGATGAGCATTTAGAATTCGTTTGGTGATTTATCTCCTTCCATTAGTTTATCAAAAAAAAGGTTGCTTTTCCATTAAAAAATCCCCCTGAATGGGGGATAAGAATTTATGTTTTGTTTTCTACTAATTTCACCATCAACTTTGCCATTGTTTTTCTTTCTTCATCATTACCTACATCCCATAATTCCTTCAATAATCTTTCTTCTGAATTTTTGGGATCCACTTTGTCATCAAGAAATTCACCAATTTGAAAAGCGAGTTTAGATATGGTATCTTCACTCATACCTGCTTTTTTAGCCTGATCGACTCTCTCTGCAAGGAAATGTTTCCATTTATCAAATGTTTCTAATACAGTTGCCATATTCATCCCTCCTCCTTGTTGAATTTGAATCAACAGTAATAATATTTGCAAAGGTAAGGAGAAATATGCGGTTAGGTTAACCACCCACCATTTGGACTAATGATTTGCCCAGTGATGTAACTTGATTCTGGCAAAGCTAAAAAGTAAACCAAAGATGCTATTTCATCCGGATGGGCGAATCTTCCAGCAGGAATTTCACTTTGTAAATTATGTTTATCCTCTTCATTTAATTTATCAAGCATATTTGTATCAACCGCACCAGGAGCAACCGCATTCACAGTAATATTGGACGGAGCAAGTTCCTTAGCAAGAGACTTCGTAAATGCGTTCATTCCACCTTTCGTAGTTGAATACAATACTTCACAAGAAGCTCCACTAATCCCCCATATAGACGATATGTTAATAATTCTCCCATGTTTTTGGTTGATCATATAAGGTAAAAATGTTTTTGTACATAAAAACATTCCTTTTAAATTCACATTAATGACGTCATCCCAGTCATTTTCATCCACATCAGTTAATAAACCATAGTGCGATACACCTGCATTATTCACTAAAATATCAGGCTGCATATCATGATAATCCAATTTCTCTTTCATACGTTCAATCTGTTGTTTTGATCGTAGATCAGCAGAAACCGTAATAGCTTTAGACCCATTTGAAATACAAGTTCGAGCAATTTCATTCGCCGACTCATGTGAATTCAAATAATGGATTACAATATTAATTCCTACCTCCGAGAAACGTTTAGCGATTGCAGCTCCAATCCCCCTACTTCCTCCAGTAATAAGCACTGTCATCTCAGATAATGATTTCATCCATTCTCCTCACCTTTAACGATTGAAACTGACATTTTATCCCAATTAAAATGGTTATTTAGCCTATTATTAACATGCTCAATCTTCATATTTTCATAAGTAGTTAAAATATCAAACAAATCAATGTTTTTAAATTCGTATCTTGTAAATTCAGTTGCAATGGATTCAGGAGAATTTAACAGCCGTAAAAATGTACCTATCTTTTTCTTACAACTTCTTTCAAACGCAGCTGGTTCGATGCCTTTTTCGATAACTTTCTCAATTTCCTCTTTTACTCTTGAAAGCAACATTTCTGGATCTCTTGTTTCTCCGCCCATAATGGAGAAAGCATAAGTATATTGTCCATTATATTCATGTGAAAATTGATCAGTTATTAATTTTTCATCATATAATGTTTGATAAATTTCAGAACTAGATCCAAATAATATATCCAGTAATACTTTCATTTCACATTCTCTTTGTAATAATCCATTTGGTTCATTTTCTAATTGTGATTCTTTAAAACCAAACAAACACTTTGGCAAAGATACAGGCAAAACTGTAATTTTCTTAACTTCTTTTACTGAACTTGATTCGTTTTCAAAATAACGTTTAATATCACCTTGCTTTTCATAATTCTTATTCGCTTGATTTTCTTTAATAAGCTTCATGATTTGTTCTGGGTCAACACCACCGACGATAAATAAATTCATATTACTTGGATGGTAGAAGGTATAATAACACTCAAATAGCTGTTCTTTTGTAATTTTAGAAATTGAATCAATTGTACCAGCAATATCAATATGCACAGGGTGTGTATGGTACATCGCGTCAATTAAACCAAAATAACAACGCCAGTCTGGATTATCCTTATACATATTAATTTCCTGTCCTATAATCCCCTTTTCTTTTTCTACACTTTCATCTGTAAAGTAAGGGTTTTGAACGAAATTAATTAATGTTTGAATATTTTTTTCAATCTGCTCCGTTGCGGAAAATAAATATACCGTACGATCAAAGCTTGTAAATGCATTTGCTGATGCACCTTGTGAGGAAAATTGAGAAAAAATATCACCAGTTGGCTCCTCAAACATTTTATGCTCTAAAAAATGCGCAATTCCATCAGGAACCTTTACCTTTTCCTTCCCTTCAACTTGGAAATGATTATCTATTGAACCATAATTTGTTGAAAAAGTAGCAAATGTTTTTTTAAATCCGGGCTTTGGTAAAATAAAAACTTTTAATCCATTATCAAGCTTCTCATAAAAAATCTTTTCATTTAATTTTTCGTAAGGAATAGTTTTCATTTCATACTTCCCCTTTCTTATCCCGCAAGAAATAAATCGTGTCAAGATCAATTTGACCTGCAAAAGCCGAAATAGAAGGTATATCAACTTCCATGATTTGTTTAATTAATTCATCACTGCTTCTCTCTTTTCCAGACAATATATTATTAAAGTCAAAACCAATCATTTCAAAGGCTGAATCCTGTATTTCCTGCAGTTGGTTGGCAATCATCGCTTTTGTATGTGTTAATTCAATATCACTTATAATCCCTTTTTCTAGATCCTCAATTTGTTTTTTTATAATATCAACCGCTTTTTCATAATTATTTATTTCGATTCCTGAATGAATAGTTATAATCCCTTTATGCCCTTCAAATCTTGAAGAAGAGTAATAGGCCAAGCTTTCCTTCTCTCTTACATTTACAAATAATTTAGAATGTGGAAAAGAGCCTAAAATTCCGTTGTACATCAATGCAGTAGAATATTCTTTGTCAGCATACGTTACGTGAGTTCTTAGACCCATATTTAGTTTACCTTGTGTCACATCTAATTCTTCGATGACAGATTTGATTTGCTTCTGAGAAGTAGACCCCTGACTATCCATTTGTTCATATTTTGTTTGCTGTTTATCGTGAATATGGAAATGCTCTTTTACCAATGTTTGAACTTCGTTTAATGATGTGTCTCCAACTACATAGATATCCATAACAGCATCACGCAACCATCTTTTGTACTCCTCGTACAAAATTGTAGGCGTTATCTTTTTAAGTTCATCAATTTGACCTAGAGCGTATAAGCGATAAGGTTCATTCTTGCACATTTCCTGAATGCATCTCTCTGCGGCATACCTGATTTTATCATTAATAAGTCCTTCAATTCGCTTTTGAACTGTGTTTTTTTCAGCTTCAACATATGATTTGCTAAAAGCATCATTTTCAACATACGGATTTGTAATCGTATCTCCTAAAAATTGTATAGATTGTTTTAAAAGAGAGTTTTTTTCATTTACAAAATGGTCATTTATCACATCCATTTGGAATCTGATAATCTGATGATCTCCTCTTTTAACTACATCAAAACCAAAACCTGCGCCATACATATCGTCTAACTTTTCTCTAAATTGTTTTGTTTCAGGGTATTTCATAGATCCTCTTCTTAATACAAAAGGGATTAAGCCAACAGGAGTTACTGTAGATTCAGACAACGGACATCCTAAATAAACAGATATTGCATACGTTTTAAAACGTTTAGTAGGTAAAACATGTAGTCTAATTTTATTTAATGATGTTCTTTCAAACAAATGGTTACTCAAAATTGAACTCCCCCTTAAATTCATGATTCTTGTGTCAATTTATTCTAAGCGATAAAATTGTATACCATATAATGATTACCACCAAAAAAATGCATTTATTTTAATCTTATTTTATTGCATTTTAAAAAAATAGCTTGCTCAAACAAACATCAATGTGAATATATTGAGCAAGCTATAACAAAAACTCCTATCTTAGTCTCTCGAGGAGGTAGCCGAATACTTCTTTTCACTATCCATCTGATTTCTCGATGTTTAAGCAAAGCTTAAACGAGTTCACTTTGCAAATATGTGCTTTCCTATTTGTTTTACCTGTGGTCTGGTCCAAATCCAAGAGGAGGTTGCTGTATGTGGATTAAAATAATATATACAACCCCCAGACGGGTCCCATCCGTTAATGGCATCCATTACTGCTTTCTTGGATTGTTCATTTGGCGTAAGCCATATTTGACCGTCAGCTACAGCTGTAAAAGCTAATGGTTGAAAAATAACACCAGAGATTGTATTTGGAAACTTTTCAGATTCGATTCGATTTAATATTACAGCTGCTACAGCCACTTGACCAACATAAGGCTCTCCTCTTGCTTCACCATGTACCGCATTTGCCATTAAGTTCAGATCATTAGTTGAATAACCAGAATGATTCGTATATGTGACATTGTTTTGAATGTTTTCCCCTGGTTTCCAAGCTTTTGTTGCCCTCCATAGTTTAAGCTTCGTTTTTGGACCCACAATTCCATCGGCTGTTAATCCAAATTCCCATTGAAACCATTTTACAGATTTTAAAGTATTACTCCCAAAGTCACCATCAACTTTACCATTATAAAAACCTAAATGTTTAAGTCTGCCTTGCAATTCCCTCACATCGTTTCCAGCTGAACCATATTTCACAATAGCATCACTAAATGTCTGCTCAGTTTCTACTTTGGAGTTCAATTGATAGACCGTAATTAAACCTAAAATCAAACATAAGGTAATGAGAATCAAACGTTTATTTAGCATTTTTCAAACCTCTCTCATTTCTTTAATGAATTACTTTTATTCCTTATTATGAGAAAAGTTGAAATTAACTATTCGTTTATGAAGTTTTTTGATTATTACTTTGACTCAATTGATCTGGAGTTATGATTACTTCTCTAGGTTTACTCCCTTCATAAGGACCCACAAAACCTTTGGCTTCCATGGAGTCAATCAATCGAGCAGCTCTTGTGTAACCTATTCTCATTTTCCTCTGCAATAATGAAACTGAGGCTTGTTTTGCTTCAATAATAATTTGGACTGCCTGATCAAATAATTCATCCTTTGGTTCAGCTTCTTCTTCCTCCATTTCATTCACTTCTGGTACTATATCTTCATTATATTCTGCTTTTTTCTGATTTTTTACATAATTTACTACAATCTCGACTTCTTGATCTGAAAGAAAGGCACCCTGTATTCTAATTGGTTTAGATAAACCAACAGGTAGGAACAACATGTCTCCACGACCAAGTAATTTCTCAGCACCAACTGAATCCAATATCGTTCTAGAGTCAACTTGTGAAGATACACCAAAAGCAATTCTAGATGGTATATTTGCTTTAATTACCCCTGTAATAACATTCACTGAAGGTCGCTGAGTAGCAATGATTAAATGAATTCCTGCTGCTCTCGCCATTTGTGCCAACCTACAAATAGCATCCTCAACATCATTAGCAGCAACCATCATTAAATCTGCTAATTCATCTACAATAACAACAATATAAGGTAAAGGCTCTCCACTTTCGGTTTGTTTAAGGTATTCATTATAGCCTTCAATATTACGTGTACCCGTTGTTGAGAACAGCTCATATCTATTTTCCATTTCACTAACAATCTTCCTAAGTGCTAGTGAAGCTCTTCTAGGATCTGTGACAACTGGAGCTAATAGGTGAGGTATTCCATTGTAGACATTTAGTTCTACCTTTTTAGGATCAATCATCAAAAATTTAACCTCATTGGGTTTTGCTTTAAATAAAATACTTGTAATAATCCCATTCACACAAACAGATTTTCCAGATCCCGTTGCACCAGCTACTAGAAGATGAGGCATTTTTGCAAGATCGGCTATAATAGGTTGTCCAGAGATATCTTTACCTAAAGAAATGGATAGCTTGGCATTTGATTCTAAAAAAGTTGAACTTTCCATAACTTCTTTTAGAGTAACCACTGCAACTTCCGAATTAGGAACTTCGATCCCAATTGCAGATTTTCCCGGAATAGGAGCTTCCATTCGTATGTCCTTAGCAGCTAGAGCAAGTGCTATATCATCAGTAAGGCTAACAATTCTACTGACCTTTACTCCAATATCAGGTTGTACTTCATATCTTGTAACCGTAGGGCCAGGAACTACATCAATGACTCGTGCACTTACGCCGAAGCTTTCTAATGTTGCTTCTAATTTTTTTTCATTTGTTCTGAATTGATTTCTTTTTTTACTTTTCCCACCATTTGCTTTGCTTGTTAAAATTTTAATTAAAGGTAGTTGATATGTATCTGTATACTCCGAGTTATTCAAATTTACTTGGGTATGTATTTTATCTTGATTTTGATTAGAATCAGGTTCAACTACAATCTTATTCTCTATAAAAATGTTGTCTGACTCCTCAACTCCTACTTCCTGTATAAGTTCTTCTTTGCTTTCAATGGTCTGAGGTTGTGAATTAATACTTAATTGAAGACCTTTTTTATTTTCATACAATGGTTCAGTAGTGTAACTACTATGATGATTATGATTTTCTATAATGGTCTCATGATATGGTTTTTCTATAAAATCCTGTTCTAAATTATCTTCATCTATCTCATTGTTGGTAGAGTTTGATTTAGTTTTATTTCTCTGGTGGTTATAGTTTTTAAATAAAATGATGAATTTTCTAAACTTATTTTTAAAGGGTATTTTCATTTGTGTTGATTTTGACCTCAATTTTCTTAACATTTCCACAAATGACATTCCTGTTAAACACATGATTCCAATAATAAACAGTGTGATCATTATAAGTTGTGAGCCAAGATCATCAAATAATAAATATAATACGGCATAAAGAAAAGCACCAACCATGCCGCCACCTAATGAGGCTTTAAAAGCCTCTACATTCTCTGCTTTAAACAAATTCTCAGTAAAATTTTGATAAGGTATGGTTAAAATATCGATACTTTCATATTTACCCTCTGGTTCCATCTTTGATAACAAATCCATTTGAAAGTAAATTAGAAAGCCAAAAATAATGAGTAGGATTCCTGTTTTTTTATATGACCATGACAAAGGCCATTTTCGCATAACCATAACATATAAACCAGTATATATTAATATTATAGGTAAAATATAATAAAGTGCTCCGAATAAAAAATAAAATATGTAACTAAATGCATGTCCAACTGCACCGATGCCTGAAATTGAATCTTTTCCTGCAAGGGATATTATGGAGAGAATGATCAGAATTATTCCGTATATTTCGTATTTCATGTTGATTTTGATTGAATTTTTTTTCTTTCGTTTTCTAGCCAAAAAAAACACCCCCAGAATGTTAATTATACCACATTATTCCTAAAGGTGTTTAAAAGAGGTTTTTCAAATAAAGCTTGTTTTTTAGGATTCAAATTGAGGTTGAAAATATATAATCTGACCAGGTGAATAAGCCGGATTCAAATAATCTTGTGGATTTGGACTAATTAATCGTACAACCTTTGCTTGATATGCATTCATGGGTTGGACTTGCATAATAACTCCATTTAATTCAATTTCTTGATTTGGTTTATTATTTTCAATTCCATCAACAATATCATCTAAAGGAACAATCGAGTACATAATCATTGAACCATGCCCCCGTCTTTCATTTTTCTATATTGTTCTATCCGCTCATTTAATTGTTTTGTCGCATCAGATAAACCGCCAACCTTATCAATTAACCCATAGCTAACTGCGTCTGGTCCGATGACAGTTGTTCCTATATCTCTAGTCAATTCACCAGTTTTAAACATTAATTCTTTGAATTTTTCCTCTGTTATGTTAGAGTGTTCCATAACAAATTTAACAACTCTCTCTTGCATTTTATCTAAGTATTCGAATGTTTGAGGAACCCCGATTACTAATCCATTTAACCGAATTGGATGTATCGTCATCGTTGCTGTTTCCGCAATGATGGAATAATCTGAAGATACTGCAATTGGAACACCTATACTGTGACCTCCTCCCAATACGATCGTCACAGTTGGTTTTGACATCGTGGCTATCATTTCTGCAATGGCTAAACCAGCCTCAACATCACCCCCAACAGTATTTAAAATAATTAATATCCCTTCCACTTTTGAATTTTGTTCAGCTGCTACTAATTGAGGAATGATATGTTCATATTTAGTTGTTTTATTTTGAGGCGGTAAAACCATGTGACCTTCAACTTGCCCAATAATGGTCATACAAAATATGTTTGATTCTTCTTGAAGTGTAGAATTTTGCCCTAATTGTTGAATGTTTTCCACAGTCGGGTTTTTAATTTGTTCATTCGTTTGAGGCGGGGTTTCATTTGTTTTTTGATTTCTATTATTGTACATGATTTCATTCCTTCCATCGTTAAATGAATCCTTCATAGTATGAGTTAGGTGTAGAAATTTATACCCCCATGTGTCAAAGTGAATAACAGAGTTGAACACAAAAAAAGGACTCTTTTAGGTTATCCTAAAAAAGTCCTATTGCTTTATATTATTTATACTTCCATAATGATTGGTAAAATCATCGGTCTTCTTTTGGTTTGTTCATATAAAAATCGTCCTAGAGCTTCTTTAACATGTGTTTTAAGTGAAGCCCATTCATTTACATTATCATTCATTAATTTATTTAAAGTTGCTGATACAATCTTATTTGCCTCATCAAGTAAACCTTCTGATTCGCGAACGTATACGAAACCTCTTGAAATGATGTCTGGTCCAGATAAAATTTTGCCTTCTTGTTTACTCAAAGTGACCACTATAACTAATATACCATCTTGAGATAGCAGTTTGCGATCTCTAAGCACAATGTTCCCTACATCCCCTACACCTAATCCATCAATAAGTACATTACCAGCGGGTACTTTAGAAGCTTTACGAGCGGATCCATTTTGAATCTCTACTATATCTCCATTATCAACAATAAAAATATTATCTGCTTCAATTCCGACGGATTCTGCTAATTTACCATGCTGTCTAAGCATACGGTATTCACCATGTATTGGTATAAAGTACTTAGGCCTCATCAAATTCAGCATCAACTTAAGCTCTTCTTGGCTTCCATGTCCAGAGACATGCACACCTGAAGTGCTGCCAGGACCGTATATAACATTTGCACCAAGTCTAAATAGTTCATCTACAGTTCGCCCTACAAATTTTTCATTTCCTGGAATTGGTGTGGCTGCAATAATGACTGTGTCTCCAGGTAATATATCTATTTTACGATGAGTTGATCTTGCCATACGAGTTAATGCAGACATAGGTTCTCCCTGACTACCGGTTGATAAAATGACCACTCGATCAGCAGCTAATTTATTGACTTCATCAGGTTCAATCAACATTCCTTCCGGAACTCTTAAATAACCTAGTTCTGATGCAATACCTACCACATTAACCATGCTTCGACCTATCACTGTTAAATAACGGTTTGTGTTTACCGCAGCATCAATGACCTGTTGAATTCGATGAATATTGGAAGCAAATGTTGCAACTACTATTCTCTGCTTCGCTTCACGAAAGGCTCTTTCTAATTCAGCTCCCACATTTTTTTCTGACCCTGTATAACCAGGACGTTCAGCATTCGTACTGTCAGACAATAAAGCTAACACACCTTTATTTCCAATTTCAGCCATACGATGCAAATCAGCATATTGATCATTTACTGGGGTATGATCAAATTTAAAGTCACCAGTATGAACGATGACACCTTCAGGTGTATCTAAACAAACGCCAACAGAGTCAGGAATACTATGGTTTGTTTTAAAAAATGTGGCTGTCATACTCCCTAATGTGATCTCAGAATCAGCATGAATTAAAACCCTCTTTGTTGAACCTAATAAATTAGCTTCACGCAATTTATTTTCAACTAATCCTAGAGTCAATTTTGTCCCATAAATTGGAACGTTTAACTCCCTTAAAACATACGGCAGTCCACCGATATGATCTTCATGTCCATGTGTAAGAATAATGCCTCTAACTAAATCAATATTTTCTTTTAAGTAAGTCGTGTCAGGAATTACAATATCTATGCCGAGCATATCTTCCTCAGGGAATTTCAAACCAGAATCAACTACTACAATATCATTTCCATATTGAACTACATACATATTCTTACCAATTTCACCCGCGCCGCCAAGGGCAAAAATGGATATTTTATTATTTTTTTTAGACAAAAAATGTCCCTCCTATTTTTTAAAATTGACGACGATTTTAATAAAACAAAAACCAAAAAATAACCGCACCCAGTCACTTATTATAATTATACAACATTGAAAGCATGTTATTCAAGTAAGTCAACTCATTATGTATAGTGTTTCCCAAAACAATAAAATAACCCACAAAAGTGAAGTGGTACCTTGCATTGCATTTTAATCCTATTACTTTTGCGGGAGCACAACACCAATATGAAATAGAATGTATATCTTGGAGATGTTCTTATTGCTTTTTATAACTCTAAATTTTATCAATCAAATCTCTAATGAACCTTTTACCTTCGTCTGTTGCTTCAGTCATAGGCAAACGTACTCCTCCTACGTTCATATCTAACAAGCCTAAAGCATATTTTACTAAAGATGGACTAGGACATATAAATAGACCTGTAAAAATAGGATGAGATCGTTGATGTAATTCAATAGCTTTTTCAGTTTCTCCGTTTACGTATGCAGTTAACATCGCATTTATTTCTTTACCAATTATATGACCTGCCACACTTACTACACCATATCCACCAATAGAAAGCATAGGTAAAGTCAAACTATCATCCCCACTATATACCTTAAAATCACAATCAGTATTGGAAATAATTTGGGAAATCAAATCAAAATCACCATGAGCTTCTTTAGTAGCAACAATATTAGGTATTTGAGCTAATTGAATTATGGTTTGTGCCTCGATAGACACTCCAGCCCTTTTTGGTATATTGTACAACATAATAGGTAAGCTTGTAGATTGTGCGATTGTTTTAAAATGGTCATATAGACCTTGTTGGCTTGGGCGACTATAATAAGGTGCAACTAAAAGTGCTCCGTCAACACCGATTTTTTCCGCTTCCAATGTCATCTCTATGGCATGCTGTGTATTATTACTACCTGTCCCCGCAATGATTTTACAACGTCCATTTGCAAATTGAATAGTCTTTTTAAATAATTCAACCATTTCTTCATCTGATAAAGTGGGAGACTCTCCTGTTGTTCCACATACTACTAAACAATCATTCTTTTGTTCCTCAATTAAAAAATTAACGAGTTTTTCTGTTTGTTCCCAATCAATTTTCTGATTATGATCAAAAGGAGTCACCATTGCAGTCATCATTCTACCAAAATCCACTTTTTAATTCCTCCTTTATTATTTAAACTGCAAAAATATTATAAGGATATTATAATTACTTTAACGTATAAAATCTACTTTTAGTACTTTTCTTTTAATAATACAGTGATTAAGAAAAATTTATCCTATAATTTTTCGCGTGAAGACGCCCACCTCTAAAGGTGGTTGCTCCCAAATCAGGTGGAATAGACGCTCCATCTGATTTCTCGATGTTTAATTATTGCATAAACAAGTTCACTTGTGTAAATTAAATTTTTTATGAAGAGCCTTTAATGCTTTGTTCACATGATTAGCATGGACTAATACCCAAATTGTCGTATTGGAATCCGCAGATTGTAATATTTGAATATCAGCTTCCGTTAGTGCTTCAACAATTTTTGCCATTACACCCGGAACCCCATTTATTCCTCCTCCAATAACCGACACCTTTGCACAATTTGATTGATAGAATGGATCATATTCTAAATCATGCAATGTGGAAATTGCTTTTTTAATTTCATGATCATGAACGGTATACATGACACCTGAAGGCGTGACATTAATTAGATCCACACTAATTTGTTGCTGCGCCATAGCTTTAAAAACTTTCAATTGTAGATCATATTGTCCTTGGCTTGCTGTAATATGAATCTGTGAAACATTAGGTACATGAGTGATTCCTGTTACAAGACGATCATGGACAACACTCTGCTCTTGTAATGCTTCATTATTTGTTACTAATGTACCTTCATCTTTGGAAAATGTAGATCTTACTCTTATTGGTATATTAGAATGCATAGCAATTTCCACAGCTCTAGGGTGAACAACTTTAGCACCATACTGAGCCATATTACATATTTCGATATAAGAAACTTTTTTTAACGGTTTAGCATCTTCTACAATTCTTGGATCAGCAGTAAGGATTCCTTCTACATCTGTAAAAATATCAACCATCTCAGCATTTAAAGCTGAAGCAATCGCTGTTGCTGAAGTATCACTACCACCACGACCTAATGTAGTAAGATCACCTGTTTCATTACATCCTTGATAACCTGTGATGATCACAACTTTATTTTGATCTAGCAACTGCATAATACGATTAGGTTGGATAGATTTTATCAGCGCTTTATTATGTTGATTAGTGGTTAAAACACCTGCTTGTGAACCAGTTAATACTTCAGACGAAATAGAAGCCTGATTTAATAAACTGCATAATACAGAAGCAGAAATGATCTCACCACATCCCAACAATAAATCGGTTTCTTTAGGAGGGAGCTGATCCCCATTATTTTTAATTAGTTCGATTAATGTATCCGTTGCATAAGGTTCCCCTCTTCTACCCATTGCAGAAACAATGACAACCAGTTTGTAATTTTGTTCGTATGCACTCTTAATGTGATCAATCACATGAGATCTAGCAAATTCATTAGATAAAGAAGTTCCACCAAACTTTTGAACTAAAATACTCACTCTCTTTCATTCCTCCTTGGTTGTATCTAAGGAGCTTAGCATGAGTAATATATTTATAATAGTTTCTTCTTTGGTGTAGTTAGTTTATGATTGCTTTGCGATATATTCTGCAATTTGTACTGCATTCCAAGCTGCACCTTTTAATAAGTTATCAGATACAATCCACATATTTAAACCACGTGGGTTCGCTAAATCCTTACGAATTCGTCCAACAAAAACATCTAATTTACCAGCACTACTAGTTGCCAGTGGATATTTCTGTTCTTCAGGTTGATCCTCAACTATAATACCTGGTGCCTTCGAAAGTAATGATCTTACTTCCTCAACATCAAAATCTTCATTTAATTCCACATAAACAGACTCTGAATGACCATATATAACAGGGATTCTCACACATGTCACTGTTATTTCTAATGATTCATCACCCATTATTTTTTTAGTTTCGTTAATCATTTTCATTTCTTCAAACGTGTATCCATTTTCTACAAATTTATCAATTTGAGGTATCGCATTAAACGCAATTTGATGTTTAACTGGTAAACTTCCAACAGGTAAAATGTCAGGAGTCACCTCTTTGCCTTCAATGATTTCTTTTGATTGCTTTATCGTTTCATCAATCGCACTTTTTCCTGATCCTGATACTGCTTGATATGTGGACGTAATAATTCTAGAAAAACCAAAACGGTCATATAGCGGTTTTAAAGCTGCTACCATTTGAATTGTTGAGCAATTCGGGTTTGCAATTATACCTTTATGCTCATTAAGTTGATCGATATTTACCTCTGGAACGATTAATGGAGTATCTGGATCCATACGAAACGCGCTTGTATTATCTATACAAATCGCTCCACTTTCAACCGCATGAGGAACAAGATGTTTACTTACACTTCCCCCAGCACTAAACAATGCAATATCAATATTTTCAAAGCTATTTGGAGTCGCTTCTTCTAAAGTAATTTCTTGATTGTTAAACACTATCTTTTTACCAGCTGATCTAGCAGATGAAAGTAGTTTCAATTCATTAATAGGGAATTCTCTTTCTTCCAACAGTTTTATGATTTGTCCACCAACGGCTCCAGTAGATCCAACCACAGCTACATTAAATAATTTTTGATTTGTCACGTATATGTTCTCCTCTCATCTTCATCTAACAATTAAATAGGATATTGAATGATCATTGGCTGAATTTGTTTCCCATCGATAGCAGATGCACAAGCCTCAACAACAAGATCCATATTAGCTACTAAGGAATTGGGCTTTTGTTCAGGGTTATCCTGTCCGTAAGGCACAAAATATATATTTTTTGTATTATACAATTTTGCAATATTACTTGCATTTAATCCAAGTCCATCATTAGTTGAAATAGCTAGTACCAAAGGCTTTAAATTCCGGAGCTGAGCTTTAGCTGCCATAATAACAGGTGAATCTGTCATAGCATTTGCTAATTTACTTGTAGTATTACCCGTACAAGGAGCGATGACCAACACATCCAATAATTTGGATGGTCCAAGTGGCTCAGCTTCAACAATTGTAGAAATAATATCATTTCTTGTGATTTCTTTCAACTTTTTTAACCAATCTTTTGCTTTGCCAAAACGAGTATCTGTAGTTTGTAATGTAGATGAGACGATCGGGATCACATTGGCTCCTTCATCTACAAATCTTTGTATTTCTGGCAACACTTCTTCCACTGTACAATGTGATCCAGATAAAGCAAATCCAACATTTTTACTTTCCCAGTCCATATTAATTGTTCCCCCATTCACTAGAATTTTCCGATATCAACTGAATTAAACTTTTTGCTATGATCTGTCCAGCTGTTTTCGGTGCTACAATTCCAGGTAATCCTGGGGCAATCATTGCTTTAATGCCTCTTTTTTCTGCAAAACGAAAATCCGTTCCACCAGGTTTTGAGGCAAGATCAATAATAACGGCTCTATGAGGTATATGAGCGATGACCTGAGCTGTGACTATCATAGTTGGAATTGTATTAAAAAGCAAGTCAATATCAGTCACTTCATTGCTTAAATTCTTCAAGAAAAATGGATTCAACTGCATTTCAGATGCTCTTGCAAAATGCTCGTGTTTACGTACTCCAATTTTTACATGAGCTCCAATTCCTTTTAATGTCCTTGCTAATGTAATACCGGTTCTACCAAGCCCTAAAACAATGCAATTCGAACCATGAATCGTGATATCTGTATTTTCTATAGCCATCATAATTGCGCCTTCAGCTGTAGGTATAGAATTATATATAGCCACATCGTCACGTTCAAAGAGCTCAATGAGTTCAATTTTGTTTTCTTGACACAAGTTTCTAAAATATGGTTTAGAATATCCAGTGTATATTTTTGCATGTTTAGGAAGGCTTTTTAAATGACTCTGAGTAAGCAGCAATTCTTTTGATGAAAAGATTGAATCTATCTTACCAGTATTATTAGTCACAACTGCGTGAAGAATAAGGGCATCAATGGTTTTAAGTACATCTTCCTTTAATTCAGCATATTTTACCCCACTGTACTTGGGTTCTAAATTATCAAATCCAATTAAAGTAATGGATGCATCCATTTCAGAAAACTTCTCGATCACCTCTAACTGTCTTGCATCTCCGCCTAAAAATGCTACATGGATTCCTGTTAACATCAACATTAAACTCCTTTCTATACCGCCTTCAATACCTCATAATATGCTGGAGCGTACAATTAAGTTACAAACTAAAAAGAGTCCTATATAGCTTAAAAATAAAAAAACCCGCTAAAAGCGAGTTTTTCATCTCATTCTATTTTAAGATTTAAATCCTGTATGACCAAAACCACCAGATCCTCGTTCCGTAACCGTAAGTTCATCAACCTGAATGAGTTCAACATCTGGAATTGCTTGAAAAACCAATTGAGCTATTCGATCCTTGGGCTGAATGATGAATTCTTCTTTACTATGATTTATAAGTAAAACTTTTATTTCACCTCGGTAGTCTGCATCAATAGTCCCTGGAGAATTCAAAACTGTAATTCCATGTTTGAAAGCTAGTCCGCTTCTAGGTCGCACCTGTGCTTCTAAGTTATTCGGCATGCTAATTGCAATACCAGATGACACTAATATACTTTCTCCTGGTTGCAAAGCTAATGGAGAGGTAATTGCTGCAATTAAATCATAACCGCTTGCTGAGGTTGTCATTTTTTTTGGTAAATCAAACTCAATTTCTGTAGACACTTTTTTTATTTGCACATTATATGACAAGGCGATCCCTCCTAAATTGTTTAACCACATCTTCCTTTTGACCAACCATTGCCATTGCAAATGGTGTACTAAACATTTTACTGAGCAAATTTTTAACATCATCAGTAGTGACAGATTCTATTTTATTAATAATTTCATCTAAAGACAGATGTTTTCTCATCATTAATTCATTTTTTCCAAGTCTATTCATTCTACTACTTGTACTCTCTAAACTTAAAATTAAACTACCCTTTAATTGCTCTTTACTTTTTTTAAGTTGTTCAGCTGACATACCTTGAAGAAGAATGACCTCCAATGTTTCCATAGTAACATCTAATACCGATTTTGTTTGTTTCGGTGCAGTTCCCATATAAATCGTAAACAGCCCACTATCTTCAAATGCACTATGGTATGAATAAATAGAATATGCAAGGCCTCTATTTTCTCTAATTTCCTGAAATAGTCTGGAGCTCATGCCCCCGCCTATATAATTATTTAGCAATGTCATAGTAAATAATTGTTGATCTTTTAAAGAACAACCTTGTAGAGTTAAACAAATATGATTTTGTTCAGTATCTTTATAATGATATAATTGCTCAGATTCAAATGTAGGAGGAATAGGACTTGGAGATTGTCCTTGACCTGAAAATCCTCCAAAATATCTTTCTATTTTCTCCAAAATGAAATCATCAATATTTCCAGCTACACTGATCACAGTATTATTAATATGATAATGACTGTTCATATATCGTTGTAAATCTTCACTATGTAAATTTTCCAGTATACTTTCCGTCCCTAATATCGGGTACGCAAGTGGATGATTTTTATAAGCAGCCGTCGTCACTAAATCGTGGACTAGTTCATCTGGAGTATCATCATACATCGAAATTTCCTCATAGATTACATTTTTCTCTTTCATTAATTCGTTTGGATCCATAGTAGAATTTAAAAACATACTTGAGAGCACTTCTAAAGCTATATCTAAATGTTCATCTAACACTTTAGTGTAATAACATGTATATTCTTTTGAAGTAAATGCATTAACATTTCCACCAATACTATCAAATGCATCGGCAATTTCTGCAGCTGAATATTTATCTGTTCCTTTAAACAACATATGTTCAATAAAATGAGAGATACCGTTATTTTCAAATCCTTCATTTCTAGAACCTGTTTTAACCCAAATACCAAAAGAAACAGATCTGCATGCTGGTATTTTTTCAGTAATCACACGCAAACCGTTTTTTAAGTGATGTTTTTTCACTATATTGCCTCCTACTACCCCATTAAAAATCAGTATTTCGAACAAAAGGTCGTTTATTCATTCTATCAAAAATTAAAATTGGTCTCAACTTCATTGATTCTTCTAGAGGAAATTAATTCAGATACTGTACCTATGATATAACCCTCTTTTTTAATCACTTTAATCATCTCCGGTAGAGCTTTACTAGAAGATTCAGTAGGATGCATAAGAATAAGTGCCCCTGGTTCCAATCTAGAAGATATTTTTTTTATAATATAATCTGGACTAGGATTTTTCCAATCAATTGTATCGATGGTCCAATGGATTGTTTTCATATTTAGTTCATTTGCTAAGAGTACGGTCTCTTGATCCCAATCTCCAGAAGGTGGGGCAAATAACTTGTTATCTACGTTAAAGTGTTTCTTTAATAAAACTTGTGTTTTTGACATTTCATCTACAGCTTCTTTTCGATTTAAGTTGCTCATATTCTTATGAGAATAAGCATGGTTAGATAATTCATGTCCCAACTCTGCAATCTGTCTTGCAACTTCTATATTATTATTGATCCATTGACCATCTAAAAAAAATGTTGAATGAATATTTTCATTTTCTAACGTTTTTAGAATTGAAGGTATGTATTCTGTTCCCCAAGAAACGTTAACCATAATTGAAACCATTTTTTTGTTAGGGTTTCCTTTAAAAATAGCATTTGGTTCTAAATCTTCAAGCTGAATTTTTGGTTCAACTTCATTATATACAAATGGTATTTGATTATTGTTTAATTTTTTGGCTAAATAATAGGTTTTTTCTATGTTTACCTCTCTTCCATTGTATCCAGGAATCGCTTTCCAAACACGATCAATTCTAGCATCAATGGGTTCAATGTAATTCGTTTCTGCAGCTTCTTTTATTTTTTCTAATAACAAATCATTTGAGTTTTGAGCTTGATACACTGAAAGAGAGTGTTGATTTTCTTTCACACTTTGAATGTAATCATTTAAAGCGCTAGATTGATTCAAAAGCCAAAACAAAATGAAAAATAAAGAAATGGTTATCCAACCTCTTTTTATTTGCATTCATTAAACCCCTTTTTGTACAATCTTTGTCCTATCTTATGAAATTCTATATAAAAAAAGTACATATAAAGGATTTTGTAAATACAAAAAAAGAGACAGAACAATTCTGACTCTTCACTCTTATAATGAATTAAATTACGATTTATTGTCTGAAACTAACGTTGCCTTGCGAGAAAGATTGATACGTCCCTGTTGGTCAATTTCAGTCACTTTAACAGTGATACTTTCACCCATCTTCACAACATCTTCAACCTTAGCAACTCGTTCTGTAGACAATTGAGAAATGTGAACCAACCCTTCTTTACCTGGCAATACTTCCACAAACGCGCCAAACTTTTCAATTCGTTTGACTTTACCTAAGTATGTCTCTCCAACTTCAACCTCTTTAACAATATTTTCAATCGTTTGTCTAGCTTTGTCATTCATTTCTTCATTAACAGATGAAATAAAAATACGGCCATCTTGCTCAATATCTATTTTCACACCAGTATCTTCAATAATTTTATTGATGATTTTTCCACCCGCTCCAATAACATCACGGATTTTATCGGGATTAATGTTTAAAGTTAGTATTTTAGGTGCATACTGTGATAGCTTTTGATTTGGTTCTTGGATCGTCTCCAGCATTTTGTCTAAAATAAACATTCTACCCTCAGTAGCTTGAGTTAATGCTTGTGTTAATATTTCACGATTGATTCCTTCAATTTTAATGTCCATTTGAATAGCAGTCATACCGTTTCTGGTTCCTGCTACTTTAAAGTCCATATCTCCAAGATGATCTTCCATTCCTTGAATATCTGTTAAAATTGATATATGATCCTGATCTTTAATCAGACCCATCGCAATTCCAGCAACCGGGGCTTTAATTGGAACTCCTGCATCCATCATAGCCAAGGTACTTGCACAGATGCTTGCTTGTGATGATGATCCATTAGACTCAAGAACTTCAGATACTAATCGTATTGTATAAGGAAAATCAGTCTCAGGTGGAATGACTTTTTCCAATGCTCTTTCCCCTAGCGCTCCATGTCCAATTTCTCGTCTACCTGGTGGTCTTAAAGGTCTTGCTTCCCCAACACTAAATGGCGGAAAGTTATAATGGTGCATAAATCTTTTAGATTCTTCAAGATCAATTCCGTCTAAAATTTGTACATCTCCGAGCGCACCTAGCGTGCATATACTTAATGCTTGTGTTTGTCCTCTTGTAAATAAACCTGAACCGTGAGTACGCGGTAAGATGTTGGTATCTGTTTCAATGGGGCGAATCTCATCTAGAGCTCTTCCATCAGGTCTTATTTTGTCATGTGTAATTAATCTTCTGACTTCTTCTTTCACGATAGTGCCCAGTGTTTCTTTAACATCTTTTATTAAATCAGGTTCCTCTTCATAAGTGGTTGTAAAATGTTCAATTGCATCGTTTTTAACTAGATCTATTGCATCTTGGCGAGCATGTTTCTCATGAACTTGTACAGCTTCAATCAAACGTTTTGATGCAAAGTCACGAGTAGCTTGATTCACCTCTTCATTTACACTATGTAGTTCTACTTCCATTTTAGGCTTACCGGCAATTTCAATATACTTTTCTTGTACAGCTACAATTTTTTTGATCTCTTCATGGCCAAACATGATCGCTTCTAATATTATATCTTCGGGAACTTCGTCTGCTTCTCCCTCAACCATCATAATGGCATCATTTGTACCAGCTACAACTAAATATAAATCACTTTCCTCAATTTGAGCTCTGTCAGGGTTAATGACAAATTCTCCTTTAATCCTGCCAATTACAACCCCTCCAATTGGTCCGTTAAAAGGAATATCTGAAATGCTCAAAGCTGCTGAAGTACCGATCATGGCAGTAATCTCAGGGGAGAAATTCTGATCCACACTCATGACCAAGTTCATAATTTGTACTTCATTTCTAAATCCCTCGGCAAAGAGTGGTCTGATAGCTCTATCCGTCAATCTACTAGCTAAAATCGCTTTTTCACTTGGACGGCCTTCTCTTTTAATAAAACCTCCTGGGATTTTACCAACTGCATATAACCTTTCTTCATAATTCACTGTTAGTGGGAAGAAATCTAAGTTACTTGCTTCACTAGAGGCAGTGACGGTACATAATACAACTGTATCTCCATAACTTACCTTTACAGCAGCATTAGCCTGTTTGGCCAAAACGCCTGTCTCTAATGTCAGTTTTTCACCATTAATTTCCATATCTATTGTTTTTTTCATATTGTCCCTCCTTAGTATGTATAATAGTCCTTCAAAATTCATTCTTCATAAATGTTATTATTTCCTTCTTTTTTAATTAAATATCTATTTGATCGAAATTTAAATAAAAATTGTAAAAATGTCATTCATAAGTTAAAAAAAGCAACCTCATTGTTCACAGTTAGCTCAATTTAGCCAAAGGATGAACAACCGGTTGCTTTTTACTTTATTATCTACGTAATCCTAGTTTTTCAATAAGCGTACTGTAGCGTTTTACATCATTTTTCTTTAAATATGCTAATAAACTACGTCGTTGACCAACCATTTTCAACAATCCACGACGTGAATGATGATCTTTTTTATGTGTACGTAAGTGATCTGTCAGATTGTTAATGTTCTCAGTTAGGATAGCAATTTGTACTTCTGGTGATCCTGTATCTGTTTCATGAACTTTAAACTCTTGAATGATTTCTGTTTTACGTTCTGCTGTAAGTGCCATCCGTTTCACCTCCTTTTTAAATGAAATCGCCAATAGCCCAGAATTCGCTGGTGAAAACGGTATTCCATGCTATGGTTCATATGGTGTAAGAAAAATGTATTCATTCTCCAGCACCGTTGATAGTATATCACAACTGATTTATGAAAGCAAAGAAATATAAAATCTTTAAATGTGACTTTTTGAACAACCTCTTAAAGATTAATATCACTTTTTAGAGTGTATTGTTTAGCTTTTTTAACATCCTCATTAATTTGTTCAACTAAGGCTTCTACAGATTGAAATTTCTTTTCTTCTCTTAAGTAAGATAAAAATTCAACCTTTATATCTTCACCATAAATATCCTCAGAGAAGTCAAATATGTGGGCCTCTAATGTAGGTGTAATATTTTCTTCATAAAATGTTGGTTTTACTCCGATATTTAGTACCCCTGTGTAGACCTTATCGTTTAATGTTAATTTCACGACGTAAACACCTTTTTTGGGAAGTACAAAAGGTTCGGTCACCTCAATGTTAGCGGTAGGAAAACCGATTGTTCTTCCTCTACCATCCCCATGTACAACGGTTCCGGTTATAAAATAGTCGCGCCCTGTAAATTGCCTAATACAATCCACATTTCCCAAATGCAATTGTTCTCTAATCAGAGTACTGCTTACTTTTTCACCATTCAGGTTGTAAGGTTCAACAATGTTCACATTGATTCTATCATCACAGATTTGTTTTAATGTTTCGACTGTCCCACTTCCTAGGTAGCCAAATGTAAAATCAAACCCTACAACGATAGTATGTAATTTTAGCGGGAATAAAAACTTATTCACGAAATCATCAGTGCTTACTCTAGAAAATTCTTTATCAAAATGTACGATATAAACATAGTCTAAATCTAAGCTTTCAAGAAGCTCCATCTTTTTTTGTAGTGGAACAAGATACCTTGAATATTTAGATTGACCTAATACTTCTCTAGGGTGGGGATTAAAAGTCATGATAGACAATGGCAATTGGTTTCTTTTCGCAATATTTCTTGCATTTTGAATCACATACTGATGCCCTAAATGTATACCATCAAAATCACCGATCGCTAAAACCTGCTCTATATCAGGCAGATTTGGGATTGGAAACTGTAAAGGATAAGATAAATGGATAATTTTCATCATTGTTCACCTACATTAAATTAACGATCTTTAAGATTGATTATTTAAAAACAGCTTGTTTGGAATGACCATTTGATTGATGTGGTCTAATTTATAAATTCCAATAAATACATTGTTCTCTGAATAGAGCCGAATAAGGTCTATTGTTGATTCAGGTCTGAACTTTAAATCTGAAAAATTTAACTTTTTTCCAAATCGTGCGTTTTGTAATTGTGTCTCTTTTATAATAAAGCTAGGAAAATGGTGAATGGATTGATCGATTGATATTAATTTATGATTTAGTGCATTGTCATCAACCAATTTTTGAATTTCATCTATGGATAAACATTGGTTAATGTCAATATTTCCAGTTGCAGTTCGAACTAAAGAAAGCATTGTAGCTGGAAGATTTAACTCCCTTCCTATATCTACACATAATGTTCTAATATATGTTCCTTTGGAACACAACACTCTAAACTTAATTTCTGGATGTTGCAAATCCAAATTAAAGTCAAGCAAATCGATCTTATGTATCGTAACCGCCCTAGGTTTCCTTTCGACTTCTTCACCTTTTCTAGCTAATTCATATAACTTTTTCCCATTTATTTTCACCGCAGAAAACATCGGAGGTATTTGTTGAATATCTCCAATGAAGGAAAGCATCGTATTTTCAATTTGGTCTTTAGTAACATTCACTTGTCCTAATTGTTTTATCACATTACCTGTCATGTCTTCAGTATCTGTTGAAATTCCTAATTTCAAGATTACTTCGTACTCTTTAGGTAAGAGCTGAATATACTCAACAACCCTGGTAGCCTTTCCAATGCATAAAGGTAAAACTCCAGTAACTTCCGGATCCAGCGTACCTGTATGACCAATTCTTTTTATTTTTAAAATTCCCCTTACTTTTGCAACAACATCATGTGATGTCCAACCCTTTGGTTTTAAAACAGGTAAAATCCCTTCAACATTCATGAAATTTTTTTCTCCAACTCTTTTATTACATTTTTAATCACAGTGTCTATCTGTCCTTCAATTAATGCACCAGAAGCTAATATATGTCCGCCCCCATTAAAAAATTGAGCGACTTCTGCTACATTTACTTTACCAGCTGAACGAAAACTTACCTTCACTTGATTTTCATTGACTTGTTTAAATAATACTCCAACCTCAACGCCATAAATATTTCTTGGAATATTTATAAGTCCCTCAAAATCATTTGAAGAAGCGTTGGTATGTTTTATATCTTCTAATGTGACAGTCATCCAAGCAATTTGTTTATTCTTAGCAAAACTTAAAGTAGAAAGTGATTTTTCCAAAAGAGCAAGATGTGAAAGGGTGAACTTTTCTAACAATTCATCAGCAAAATGATTAGCATTAACACCTAGTTCTAATAATTTGGATGCCAATTTCATTACTTTTGATGTCGTATTAGAATATCTGAAACCTCCCGTATCTGTAAGCAATCCTGTGTACACACATTCTGAGAGTTCTTTAGTCCAAGGAATGTTAAGGAAATCAATAATATCATTTAAAACTTCAGTTGTTGAAGCTGAAGTTTCCTGAATAAAATTAAGAGTTCCAAAACCATCATTTGTCGGATGATGGTCAATGTTTAAAATTTGAACATCATCCGAAAATGCTTGAGTTACTTTCCCCATTCTTGCAAAATCAGCACAATCAACAGAAATAACATACTTATAAGTTTGATTTAATTTCTTTGATGAGTATTGTTGTATTTGTTTTGCGCCTTGTAATAAGTGAAATTTTTTAGGAATTTCATTTTCATTCAACATAACAAACTTCTTTTTTAAATGCTGCAAAATCAATCCCATTGCACAAGTTGAGCTAATCGCATCCCCGTCTGGTTGAACATGGGATACAACTAAAAAATCATCATGATTTTGTAAAAAACTCTTTATATCCAATAATACATCTTCAGCTAGAAGAGAACTCATATATTAGCATCCTTATTCATATCTCTTAACATTTCTTCTATACGGTTGCCGTATTCTATAGAAGAGTCGATTTTGAAAATCAATTCAGGTATATGTCTAAGTCGAATTCTTTTCCCTAATTCAGAACGAATATATCCACTCGCTTTAGATAAACCCTGTAAAGAATCATTTTTTTCCTTTTCACTGCCAAAAATACTTAAATACACTTTTGCTTGGGATAAATCATTAGTTACTTCCACACCAGTAACTGTAACAAAACCAACTCTCGGATCTTTAATATCAGTTTGGAGAATTAAACTAAGCTCTTTTTTGATCTGTTCTCCAATTCGACCTACTCTTATTTTGGCCATGTGATCACCTCTCGACAGTTTCCATTACGAATGCTTCAACAATATCCCCTTCTTTGAGGTCACTATAGTTTTCTATCGTTAATCCACATTCATAACCTTGAGCAACCTCTTTTGCATCATCTTTAAAACGTTTAAGGGAATCAAGCTGTCCTTCGTGAACTACAATACCCTCTCGAATTAAACGAACTTCAGCATTACGAGACATTTTACCAGAAGTCACCATACAACCAGCGATCTTACCAACTTTACTGTTTTTAAATATATTTCTCACTTCTGCATGCCCAATAACAACTTCTTTAAATTCAGGATCTAACATCCCTTTCATCGCACTTTCAATTTCTTCAATTGCATTATAGATGATACGATGTAAACGCACATCCACTTGCTCTTGTTCTGCAGTTGCGATGGCCCTAGGGTCAGGTCTAACATTAAATCCTATAATAATGGCATTTGAAGCAGAAGCCAAAATAATATCTGATTCAGTAATCGCACCAGCACCAGTATGAATGATCTTCACCCTTACGCCTTCAACATTGATTTTCTCCAATGAACCTTTTAATGCTTCAGCAGATCCTTGTACATCTGCTTTGATAATCACAGGAAGTTCCTTCATTTCTCCTTCTTGAATATGCTTGAATAAATCATCTAAAGTTATGCGGTTATTCACATTCATTTCCTGTTGTCTTACTTCATTTGCTCTTTTATCCGCAATTGCCTTCGCTTTTTTCTCTTCTTCAAACACAATGAAAGGATCTCCAGCTTGTGGAACTTCTGTTAAACCTGTTAATTCTACAGGAGTAGATGGTCCAGCTACTTTAATTCTTCTTCCCTTATCATTTACCATGGCTCTTACACGACCAAAACATACACCCGCTACAAAAACATTTCCGATTTCCAAAGTACCTTGTTGTACTAGTACTCTTGCAACAGGACCTCTTCCTTTATCCAGTTCTGCTTCAATCACAGTACCTCTAGCTCTTTTATTCGGATTTGCCTTAAGTTCTTCAACTTCTGTTACAAGCAAAATCATTTCTAATAGTTCGTCTAAGCCTTCACCTTGTTTTGCGGATACATTAACGAAAATGGTATCTCCGCCCCACTCTTCAGGTACTAAATTGTACTCCGTAAGCTCTTGTTTAATTTTATCAGGATTTGCTTCTGGTTTATCTATTTTATTCACGGCAACTATAATTGGAACCTCTGCAGCTTTGGCGTGATTAATTGCTTCAACTGTTTGTGGCATAACTCCATCATCAGCCGCTACTACTAATATCGTAATATCCGTTATTCTTGAACCTCTTGCTCTCATTGTTGTAAAAGCTTCATGACCAGGAGTATCAAGGAATGTAATTTTTTTATCATTTCTTGTTACTTGGTAAGCACCAATATGTTGTGTAATACCGCCAGCTTCTCCCTCAGTAACTTTCGTTTTTCTGATGGCGTCTAAAAGAGTCGTTTTTCCGTGATCGACATGGCCCATGATAGTCACAACAGCTGGACGTTCTTCTAAATCTTTTTCATCATCTACTTCCTCAATTTCGAATTCATCTTCTTCTACTGGAAGTCTAATATCAACTTCAACTTTATACTCATCAGCAATAAGTTGAATCGTGTCTAGATCAATCTCCTGATTAATGTTTGCCATAACGCCAAGAAATAATAATTTTTTTATTACTTCTGAAACATCTTTATGCAAAAGCTTAGCTAATTCACCTACAGACATGTTTCCTCTAACAATGATCTTTTTAGGTGTATTATCAATTTTCTCTTTCACTTCTACATTGCTGTTTTGATATCGTTTATTCTTACCTTTATAATTTTTAAAACCTCTAGAATTCGGTTGATTTCTTCTTTGTGAAGGTTTGAAATTTTTTGATGAACTATCGTTTCTTTTGTTTTGATAACCATTAGTGTTAGTTGTACCCTGTTTAGTTTGTTGATTGGGTTGATTGGGTTGTTTGCTTTTATTCATCTCAGATGTTTTTGTTTTTTTCATTACATGTTCCTTTTTATCATTATTTGTGACTTGATTATTTTGTTTCTCAAATTGCTTTGAAGATTTTTTCTTATCTTGATGAAGAACAGCTTTTTCAGGAGCATCATTTGTCGATTTCTTTTCTGCAGCATTTTCCTTAATATTACGAAAAAATTGTTCAACCTTTTTAATGGATTCATCTTCAATCACGCTCATGTGATTATTTACTGCAATATCCAATTTTTTTAAAATGGTAATAATTTCTTTACTACTCATGTTTATGGACTTAGCATACTCATAAACTCTAAATTTTTTACTCAATGCTCTTCACCTCACATCTCTTTTTCCATACAACTCATGATCATTTTTACAAAACCATCATCAGTAATTGCAATCACTACACGTTCAGCTTCTCCCAGACTTTGACCTAATTGAAAGCGATTATTATATTGGATGAGTGGAACATGATAGGAACTACACTTATCCTTAAACTTTTTAAAAGTATTATTTGAAGCATCACTGGCAATGATCACTAACTTTGCTTCATTGGATCGAATCTTGTTTAATACTTTCTCCTCACCAGACAAGCATTTCCCAGCTCGTTTTGCAAGGCCTATATACGATAATATTTTGTTATTTTCCATCATGTTCCTCTATTTTCGTGAAGTTTAATGCTAACTGCTCATATATTTCCTGGTCAACTTGATGTTTTAATGCTCTGTCAAGTGATTTGTTTTTCATAGCCAATTGTGAACAATTTACTGTTTTACATAAATAAGCCCCTCTACCAGACTTTTTACCTGTTGAATCAATGATCACTTCATTTTCAGGGGACCTAACGATTCGAACTAGCTCTTTTTTCGCTTTCATTTCCTGGCAAGCAACACATTTTCTCATAGGAATTTTTCGATTTCGCATAAAATCACCTTATTTCATGAGAATTTACTCAAAAGTTAGAAAATCTTCTTGTGGTAGATCGCTATCTTCTTTTGGTCTACCAAACTGCTCAAAAGCTTGTGATTCACTTTTGATATCTATTTTCCAACCCGTTAATTTTGCTGCAAGTCTTGCATTCTGACCTTTAATCCCTATAGCAAGTGACAATTGAAAATCTGGTACGATCACTCTGCACATTTTATCTTCTTCTAATATTTGTACCTCAAGAACTTTAGATGGACTTAAAGCATTAGCAACATATTCGCTAATATCTTCTGACCAATAAACAATATCAATTCTTTCACCTTTTAATTCATCTACTATGGTTTGAACTCGCATCCCTTTTTGTCCTACACATGCACCGACCGAATCAACCTCTGGGTTAGGAGAAAACACGGCAATTTTAGATCGATATCCTGCTTCTCTTGCTACAGAACGAATTTCGACTATTCCATCATAGATTTCAGGCACTTCTAGTTCAAATAACCTTTTTAACAAACCAGGGTGAGTCCTTGACAGCATAATTAAAGGGCCCTTAGTTGAGTTTTCAACTTTAGTGATAAAAGCTTTTATACGATCACCTTGTTGAAATTTTTCAGTTGGCATAATTTCATTTAGAGGAAGTAAACCTTCAACTCTACCTAAATTAATATATATATTTCTTTGATCCATTCGTTCTACGATACCCGTTATAATATCTTCTTCTTTGTCAATGAATTCATTAAAAATAAGTCCTCTTTCAGCTTCTCGAATTCTTTGAGTCACTACCTGTTTAGCTGTTTGTGCTGCTATACGACCAAAATCTCTAGGCGTCACTTCAATTTCAACAATATCATCTAAATGGTAATTAGCATTAATAGATCGTGCAGCATCAATGGAAATTTCCATTCTTGGATCAAGTACTTCTTCTACAACTGTCTTTCGTGCAAATACTTTAATTACCCCTGTTTGTTGATTAATATCCACTCTTACATTTTGTGCGGTATAATTACGTTTGTAACTTGAAATTAATGCCGCTTCAAGAGCATCAATTAATACCTCCTTACTAATCCCCTTTTCTCTTTCGATTTCAGTTAGAGCTTCAATAAACTCTGCATTCATTTGGAACTAGTCCCTCCTTTCAAAAGCTCAATCCTTATATTTAAAAAAGTACGGCAAGTCTGGCACTTGCCACTTTATTTAGCGGTATTTGATGTGTTTTTTTTACTAGTTTTATTTCCAACATTTCATTTTGAAAAGAAACTAATTTTCCTTCAAACTCCTTTAATCCATCAATGGATTCGTATGTAGTAATAAACACATTTTTATTCACAGCATTTTCAAAGTCCTTTGCCTTTTTTAGTGGGCGTTCAGCACCAGGCGAAGAAACTTCAAGAATGTATGCTTCAGAGATAGGGTCAGTTTCATCTAACTTTTGACTTATATATTCACTAATTCGACCACAATCATCAATATCAATACCTCCGTCTTTATCAACATAAATACGTAGATATTTATTCTCACCTTCTTTGACATACTCTATATCAACTAATTCATATCCTTCTTCTTCTATAAAGTTCTGTACCATATCTTGAACCTGATCTTTTATTTTGCTCACTTTGAACTTCGAACCCCCTAAATTCAATGCGATAAACCCCTTAAATAAAAGGCAAAGAGTGGGTTTCCCCCACTCTTCTCGAAATCGCTATCTCAATTATGAGTAAATTATATCATATTGTGAAATTCCTTACAAGGTCTGTACTAAAATAATGATAGTTGGTTCGTCTCTGGTAAACCATTAAAACAACCAAAACCATTTAATGTTTCAACAACTGTTTTAGATACCTTAGAGCGTTGCCTAAAATCTTCAATTGATAAAAACTCGCCGCCCTCTCTAGCTTCGACTATATTTTTAGCAGCATTCACACCAATTCCTTGAATCGCAGAAAATGGAGGGATTAAGGAATCGCCATCTATTATATATTTTTCAGCATCTGATCTATATAAGTTAATACCTTTGAATGTAAAACCACGAGCAGTCATTTCTAAAGCCATTTCTAAAATGGAGATCATACTTTTTTCTTTGGCTGTTGCTTTAAAACCCAATTCTTCAATTTCATTTAATTTTTTTAAAATTGCGTTGTAACCTTGACAAAATACATCAACATCAAAATCTTCTGTTCGAACAGAAAAGTAAGTCGCATAAAATGCAATAGGATAATGAACTTTAAAATAAACGGTTCTTACAGCAGAAATAACATATGCGGCAGCATGGGCCTTTGGAAACATATATTCAATTTTCAAACATGAATCTATGTACCATTGTGGAATTTTGTGCTCTTTCATTGTAGTAATCCATTCATCCTTTAAACCTTTTCCTTTACGAACACTTTCTGTAATTTGAAATGCAAGGCCTGCCTCCAAACCACCCTTGTAAATTAAATATAACATGATGTCATCACGACAACCAATAACCGTTTTAATCGAACACGTATTGTTTTTAATAAGTTCTTGGGCATTTCCTAACCAAACTCCCGTACCGTGTGAGAGACCTGATATTTGCAATAAATCAGCAAAAGTTGAAGGTTTTGTTTCCTTTAACATTTGTCTTACAAATTTTGTGCCCATCTCAGGGACACCATATGTTCCTACAGGTGATTTGATTTGCTCAGGTGTTACATTTAAAGCATCTGTTGAGTTAAACACGCTCATGATTTTTGAATCGTTCATAGGAATAGTGGTTGGGTCCACTTCCGTTAGATCCTGTAACATCCTCATCATGGTAGGATCATCATGCCCTAAAATATCTAACTTCAATAAGTTAGCATCAAAAGCATGATAATCAAAATGGGTTGTTTTCCAATCTGCTGATGTATCGTCAGCAGGATATTGAACAGGTGTGATATCCTCAACATCAATATAATCTGGAACAACGACAATGCCTCCTGGATGCTGTCCAGTACTACGTTTCACTCCTGTACACCCTGTACTTAGCCTTACCACTTCAGCATTTCTCCAACTTTTCAATTTATCTTCTTCATATTTTTTCACATAACCAAATGCCGTTTTTTCTGCCACAGTACCAATCGTTCCAGCACGATAAACATTTTCTTCTCCAAAAAGCACCTTAGTGTAATGATGTGCATTAGGCTGATATTCTCCAGAGAAATTCAAGTCAATATCAGGAACCTTGTCTCCTTTAAATCCTAGAAAAGTTTCAAATGGAATATCCTGACCATCTCCCTTTAACTGACCATCACATTTTGGACAAGTTTTATCTTCGATATCAAAACCACTACGAACACTTCCGTCAGTAAACCACTCACTATGTTTACAAGTATTGCACAAATAATGAGGAGGTAACGGATTTACCTCAGATATGCCTAACATCATAGCTACAACTGAAGATCCTACTGACCCCCGAGATCCAACTAGATAACCATCCCGATTAGATTTCTTAACCAATTTTTCTGAGATTAAATATAGAGCAGCAAATCCTGCATTAATAATAGGAACAAGTTCTTTCTCTAATCTTTCTGTAACAATTTTAGGCAGTTCCTCACCATAGATTTCCTTAGCTGTTGTATAACATGTATTTCTTATTTCCTCATCTGCCCCTTCGATGACTGGGAAAAACGGTTTATCAGGAAACAACTCGATATCTTCAAAGCGATCTGCCAAATCGTTTGTGTTTTTAATAACAACCTCATAAGCTTTCTCTTGTCCAAGATGTTCAAATTCAGCTAACATTTCTGTGGTTGTTCTAAAATGTACATCTGGTTTTTCCAAATCTTTTAGTGGACTGAATCCTGTAATTCCATGAATCGTTATATCTCTGTTTATTTTCTCTCTAGGTTGCAGGTAGTGAACGTTACCTGTAGCGATAACAGGTTTATTCAGCTTTTCCCCTAGATTACATATTTTTTTGTTTGCTTCTTCCAAATGCAAACGATGTGTAACTAAACCTTTGTCTATAAGATGTTGATTTACACCAATCGGCTGTATTTCTAAAACATCATAAAATTGAGCTACTTCCTCTGCTTCAGCGAATGATTTATTTAATACGGATTCGAACAATTCACCCTTTTCACACCCTGAGGAAATGATTAAACCTTCTCTGTGATCGATTAAAACACTTTTTGGAATCGTAGCAACTCTATTAAAATGCTCTGTGTGTGATAATGAAATTAATTTATATAAATTTTTCTTTCCTACCATATTCATAGCATAAATACAACAATGGAAAGGTCTTGCTTTAGAAAGATCTAATCCAGCATAATCATTAAGTTGGCTTACATTTAGAATATCTCTTTGTTTCAACTCTTTTAATAAATGTACAAAGATATGTTGCAATGCAATGGTGTCATCAATCGCTCTGTGATGATTGTCTAAACTGACTTTTAATTTATCAGCTAATGTGTTCAATCTGTGGTTTTTAAAATTTGGAAAAAGGAACCTCGCCAGTTCTAAAGTATCTATCACTATATTATCTACCTTTTCCAACCCACATTTCTCACATGCTGCTTGTACAAACCCCGCATCAAATCTAGCATTATGAGCTACTAAAATAGCATCCCCAATAAACTGAATAAATTTAGGAAATATTTCTTTCAGATCTGGTGCATCTACAACCATATCATCTGTAATATTCGTCAACTGGCTTATATTATATGGTATTTTTTCATGCGGATTCACAAATGAAGTAAACCTATCAATTTCTTCTCCATTTTTTATTTTCACTCCAGCAATTTCTATAATATTATGATTCGTTACAGAAAGTCCCGTGGTCTCCAAATCAAAAATAACATATGTAGCATCTTGCAAAGTAACATTGGAAGGGTTAAGCGCAATTGGAATCGCATCATTAACAACATTTGCCTCTACCCCATAAATCATTTTTATATTATTTTTACTTGCTGTCCAAAAAGCTTCCGGAAATGCTTGAACATTACCATGGTCAGTCACAGCAATCGCTTTATGGCCCCACTTAGCTGCAGTTTTTATATAATCACCGATCGAAGTCATTCCATCCATTGTGCTCATATTGCTATGAAGATGGAATTCAACACGTTTCTCCTTTTCTTGATCCTTCCGCTCAAAATTAACTGGTGCAACAACCTCATTCAAATCCATTGGAATCATCGTCAATTCATGTACAGGAAGAAAGGTATCATATTCAACTTTCCCTCTTAATTTTATCCATATTCCATTTTTTAACAATGATATTTTTTTTACATCTTCCTTCTTCTTTAAAAATATTTTGACTTTAATTGAGTCTGTAAAATCAGTTAGTATAAATTGAGATAAAGTTGTACCTGTTTTAAGTTCCCTTACTTCTAAATTAAGTACTGTCCCTTGAATAACCGTTTTTTTCTCTTCATCCGTAATTTGCTGAATAGGTACAGATGGTTCATCTATCTTTTTCCCAAGTAATAGCACTAATTCACCATCGGGAATGTCTTCTTCAATCTCTCTAGGTGTTGAATCCAATATAGCTTGAGTTACAGATCGTTCTTCCTCTTCTAATTTTTCGGAAAATCGATCGTATTCCTCAATTCTATTCAAATCAACAGAAAAGTTAATAGTAAAATGTCTCGAGAAAAAATCAATAAAGAATTGTTTGATGTTATCGTCTAGTTTCTTTTTCTTTGCCAATTCTATTCCTGTTTCATCTAACAAAGAAACATTGATTGTTTGACCCTTCACTTCAACCTTTGCCTTACTAAACCAACCATTTACTGATGTCTGTTCTCTTTGAACCCAATCTAGAAATAGCCCCCAATACTCAGATACTAGCTCCTGATTTGTAATGGATTTAGAAAAACAAAAGTTAAACCTAATTTTAGCAATATGGGCGAATTTTTTTTGAATTTGTTTACAAAATTGCCTATACATTTTTTGTGGAATCATCTGATCTTTGACAATATGAATATTCCAATCATTATGATGTCGATTGCATATTACCTTTTCGATGAATCCATCAGAAAAATAAGAATTCACGATTTCCTGCGGAATTCCTGCTTGTTTCATCAACAATTCAAAACGTGTTCTTTTTTCATGATTATTTACATTTTCTATGTTGTTCCCCTCCCAATTGCAACAAGCCAGACATAGATTCATCATCTTTATATCTGGCTTGTTATGAAACTTTCAAAAACATTAAACTTTCATATTAAAATTAAAATATATTTAATAGGATTTTCCAAATACAACTGTATGTTTTGCAGGTTCTTCACAAACCAAACACTTTCCTTTATGTTCTGTTACAACCGTAGGAATATTTCTACTTGTGGCACCTGTCTCCTCTTTCACTTGATGTTCGCAAACTTCAGACCCACACCAACCTGCTAATACAAACCCTCTTTGTTTCTCCATAGTAGATTTCATTTCATCAATGGTTTCAACTGAACCAAAATGTGAGTCCATAAAACTTTTTGCATTATCGTACATCTGTTTTTGAATCCCATCTAGCATTTTAGATACTTCTTCATTAAGCTGATCTTGAGGTACAAACTTCTTTTCCCCAGAAATTCTAGATACAAGAACAACTTGTCCTTTTTCCATATCACGAGGACCAAGTTCAATTCTAATTGGAACCCCTCTCATTTCATACTCATTGAACTTCCATCCTGGACTTTGATCTGTACGTGTATCTATGCGTACTCTTACACCAGCTTGTTTCAATCCATTCATTAATTCCAGACTTTTATTTGTAACTTCTTCTCTTTTGCTTGCTGGACCAATTGGAATCATGATGACTTGAGTTGGTGCAACTTTAGGAGGTACGGCTAACCCTTTGTCATCACCGTGGACCATAATCATTGCACCTATTAATCTTGTACTTACACCCCATGATGTCGTATAAGCATACTGTTGCTTATTATCACGATCTAAATATTGTATATCAAATGCTTTGGAAAAGTTAGTACCTAAATAGTGAGACGTGCCAGCTTGTACTGCTTTTCCATCTTTCATCATCGCTTCAATAGAAAAAGTATCTATAGCTCCAGCAAATTTTTCTGATGGGGTTTTCTGACCTACAATTACTGGAATGCTTAAAAAGTCCTCTACAAATTCACGGTAAATATCTAACATTTGCATCGTTTCTGCTCTAGCTTCCTCTTCAGTTTCGTGAGCAGTATGCCCTTCCTGCCATAAAAACTCGCTCGTTCTTAAAAACGGAAGTGTACGTTTTTCCCAGCGAACAACATTCGCCCATTGATTAATTAATACAGGAAGATCTCTATAAGATTGGATCCATTTAGAATACATATGTCCGATCATCGTTTCTGAAGTTGGTCTGATCGCTAAACGCTCTTCTAATTGTTCTCCTGCAGCTTCTGTAACCCAAGGTAATTCTGGATTAAAACCTTCAACATGTTCTTTTTCTTTTTGAAAAAAGCTTTCAGGAATAAAAAGAGGAAAATATGCGTTTCGATGCCCGGTTTCTTTAAATTTAGAATCAAGCTCCTTTTGCATCATCTCCCAAATTTCAAACCCTTCAGGTTTAAAAACGATACAACCTCTGACTGGAGAATAATCCATTAAATCTGCTTTTTTAATCACATCAATGTACCATCTAGAAAAATCCTCTTGTTGAGGCGTAATTTCTCTCACCATTTTTTTGTCCTTAGACATAATAGACCTCCTGAATATTATCCTTTAAACAATCTTAATATATCATTATAAGTAACTGCAATCATAAGTAACATTAGTACAGCGAAACCTATAAAGTGAACCATACTCTCTCGATTTGGATCGACAGGTTTTCCCCGCACAGCTTCAATTCCGAAAAACATTAACCGGCTTCCGTCTAAAGCTGGAAATGGAAGTAAATTGAATATCCCTAAATATAAACTAATCATGGCCACAAATCCCACTAAGGTATCTACACCATAACTAACCGCTTCACCAGTCATTTCAGTAATACGTATAGGTCCCCCTAAATCATCTAATGAAAATTGTAACGTAACCAACATTTTCAAACTAATGAATATTTGTTCCGTAACGTTCCACATCGTTTTAGAAGCAAAAGTTACACCTTCAATAATAGAATCAGGGTTTCTTTTCTCTAACTGAAGAGATATCCCTACTCTGCCACTTCCAGTGTCATCAGCTTTTGGTGTCACCTGAAGTTGAATATCAGACTGATCACGAGATACAATCCAATTCATAGGTTGATCTGCTGATTCTGAGATAAGCGCGAGCAATTTCTCATTATCATCAACCCCAATCTTGTGTCCGTTTACTTCAATAATGATGTCTCTTGCTTGTAAACCACCCATTTCAGCAGGAGAGTCATTTGTCACTTTACCTACTTGCCAATGAGTTGGGTTATCAACCGTAATTCCACTCATATATATAAAAGCGATAAATAAGAAAAAAGCAAGAATAAAATTCATAACGGGCCCAGCCACAATGACAAGTGCTCTTTGGGCAATCGTTTTACTCCCAAACTGTCGATCCCAAGGGGCAATTTGAGTTTCTTTCCCTTTTGTCTCCATCATTGCTTTTTCATGTACATCTAAATCTTGCAATTCACCATCAACATCTAATTTAATATTTAATTTATGCTCAAGATCAATACTATCAACAGTCCCTAGAATCACATCCGTTCTTTGATCTAATTGATCTAAATAAATGTGAGTTACCTTTTCATTTTCTATTTTAACTGCAATAGTTTGGCCTGGGTTAATTTGAACGATCTCTGGATCTTCTCCAGCCATTCGTACATAACCACCCATCGGTAATAAACGAAATGTATAACGAGTTTCATTTCTTTTTATTGATAATAACTTTGGACCAAATCCGATTGCAAATTCTCTGACTAAAATACCTACTCGTTTAGCAAAGTAAAAATGCCCCCATTCATGAATACCCACTAATAAAAAGAACATGAGAAGAGCGATAATAATCACTTCTACAGTCAATAAATTTCCCTCCCAATTTCCACTAGAACAACAACTCATTTAAGTGATGTCTAGCTCATTATCCTACAATCATTTTATTAATCTTTTATAAACAGTATGTCCTAAGATTATCATGATTGCAAATGGAAAAACAAGTTGTTAGCAATTGCAGCTAACTAGAGGAAGGAACGTTATGCGCACTTTCTCTAGCCCATTTATCTATTTCCAATAGTTCGTCTAGTTGTGGAAATGCCGTTACATCATGTTTTTCTAATACATGATGTATTATTTTTTCAATGTGTAAAAATTCAATCTCACCATTTAAAAACCTAGAAACTGCAACTTCATTAGCCGCATTAAAAACAGTAGTCGCTGACCCACCTAATTTTCCACAATCAAAAGCCATTTTTAAACAAGGAAATCGATGATAGTCCATTTGTTTAAAATTCAGTCTGCCAAGCAGTGTTAAATCCAACGGTTCCGTTGAATTTTTTAATCTTCTTGGGTAAGTTAATGCATATTGAATAGGCACTCTCATATCAGGATTACCTAACTGCGCAATAACACTACGATCATTAAACTCTACAAAAGAATGTATGATGCTTTCAGGATGGATCACTACATCAATTTTTTCGTATCCAATATCAAATAGCCAATGCGCTTCAATTACCTCTAAACCTTTGTTAACCATAGTCGCAGAATCAATTGTAATTTTAGCACCCATAGACCAATTAGGGTGTGATAAAGCTTCTTCTACAGTTACACCAACCAATTCTTCCCTTGATCTATCTCGGAAAGAACCACCCGAAGCAGTCAAAGTGACTTTCGATATTTCAGAGTGAGATTCTCCATTTAAACACTGGAAAATTGCAGAATGCTCGCTGTCTATAGGAAGTAAATCTACTTCGTGTTTATGAGTTAATTGTTTAATAATATGTCCCGCAGTGACAAGAGTTTCCTTATTAGCTAAACCAATATGTTTACCAGCCTCAATAGCACTTATTGTTGGTTTTAACCCCTTGCTGCCAACCAGTGCATTGACTATAAACGAGGCGTCAGTGTTGGCTGCAACTTCAATTAAACCTTCATCACCATAAAACACATCAATAGAAGAAGAAATGAGGGGTTTTAATTGCTCAGCTATAGATTTCGTAGCAACTGAAACTTTTTTAGGATGGTATGTATTTATTTGTTCTACAAAAAGAGGTAAGTTAGAACCTGCAGCCAAACTTTCAATAATGAAATCTTCTCTATGCATAGAAATAACATCTAACGTTTGAGTCCCAATGGAACCAGTAGAGCCTAGTATTGATACATGTTTACTCAAAAAAACACCTCACAAATCGCTGCTATAAAATATGGAATAAATGAAGTAATGGGAATACAATGATCCAGCTATCACAGCGGTCAAGAATCCCACCATGTCCAGGTAATATAGTTCCAGAATCCTTAACATCATAAACACGTTTATATGCGGATTGAATAAGGTCACCTAACTGTGAAAAAATAGAAATTACAATAGCAAGTATGATCCCTTGTTTTAGTTCCAATAAATCTGGACTTAAAATTGAAAAAATAATCGCAGCAGTCAATGTAATAAGAATTCCACCAATAGATCCCTCAATCGTTTTCTTAGGGCTTATTGAAGGCCACAAAGGATGTTTTCCAAAGGCTAATCCAGAGAAATAAGCTCCTGCGTCAGTTAACCAAATGGAAATAAATATAAATAATGCCCAAAAGAGCCCATCTTCTATAAATAATGTGAGCGCCATATAATGAAATCCGAATCCGATATAAATAGCACCTAGAAAAAGAAGAGATATTTTTTTAATATCCTGCTTATTTTTTGAAAATACTGAAGCGAGTAAAAACATCAACAGCATTCCCCAAATGACCGTATATAAAGCAAGTGAGTCAAATAATGTTATGCCCATTTCTGACCATGGTAAAACTAAATAAATAACAAAAACAAACCCTAAAACAGATGAAAATTGCCGCACCTTATTTTGAGTTATTCTTACGTATTCGAAATAGCCTATTAATGATAATAACAACATAAACATAGCGAACCATATATGTCCTAAAAATAGAAAGAACATAAATAGTGCTAATGCTAATACACCTGTTACAATTCTTTGTATCAAAGAACTCCCTCCACTTGTGAATTATAATCCACCGTATCTTCTAGCTCGATTTTGATATTCAACTATCGCTTTTACAAATTGATCTTCATCAAATTCAGGCCAGTATGCATCAGTAAACCACAATTCTGAATAGGCTAATTGCCAAAGCATAAAATTACTGATTCGCAATTCACCACTTGTACGTATTAATAAATCAGGATCAGGTAAACCAGATGTATGTAAAAATGAAGAAAAAGTTTCCTCTGTTATTTCCTTTTCATTTACTTCACCTAAATGAATGGCATGGATTAAACGATTGAAACCTTGCAAGATTTCATTTCTGCTGCCATAATTCAAAGCAAAATTCAGTATAAGACCAGTATTGTATTTTGTTAATTCTATCGCTTTTTCAATGGATTTTAAAGTATAATCAGGTAATCCTTCTTTATTGCCGATCATTTTAATTTGTATATTATTTTCAATTAGTTCATCTATCATCATAGGAAAAAATTCTTCTGGAAGTTTCATTAAGAAATCAACTTCATCTTTGGGTCGCTTCCAATTTTCCGTTGAAAAAGCATATAATGTTAACACATCAATCCCCATGTTATTAGCTGCAATCGTAATAGATCTCACATTTTTCATGCCAGCATGATGACCCATTACTCTTGGCAGTCCTTGTTTCTTAGCCCATCTTCCATTCCCATCCATAATAATAGCTACATGTTTAGGAATATTTTTATGATTCATATCTGACTGAAAATTGCTTTGTTTCGTATCTTTGTTTCCAAACCATTTTTTTAATCGTCTAAACATCATTTTTTCCTCCAAAAAAAGGAATTCTGATTAAATGAAAACCCCACCATATAGGAGGGATTTGATATCATAACATCATGATATTATACTTCCATAATTTCTTTTTCTTTTACACTAAGCAAGTCATCTACTGATGCTACATATTTATTCGTTAATTTTTGGACGTCTTCTTGATGACGACGGGATTCATCTTCTGATATTTCTGTTTTTTCAAGTTTTTTAATCTCATCATTAGCATCTCTTCTTACGTTACGAATTGCAACTTTTGCATCTTCGCCAGCTTTTTTAGTTGCTTTAACTAATTCCGCTCTGCGCTCTTCGGTAAGTGGCGGGATAGAAATACGAATAATCTCACCGTCATTCATTGGAGTTAATCCTAAATCAGACTTCATAATTGCTTTTTCTATATCGCCTAACACCGTTTTATCCCAAGGTTGGATGATTAGTGTGCGAGGATCTGGTGTGTTTATGTTACCCACTTGGTTTAAAGGAGTTGGAGTTCCATAATAATCAACTTGAATTCGATCTAAGATAGCAGGATTAGCACGCCCTGCTCTCATTGAAGACAAATCTCTTTTAAGTACTTGAACTGCTTTATCCATTCTTGATTCAGCATTACTTTTAACTGATTGAGGCATCATTCAGCACTCCCTTTTCTCTTTACTATCGTACCAATTTTTTCACCTAATACAACACGTTTTATATTCCCATTCTCTGTTATTGAGAAAATAATTAAAGGAATATTATTGTCCATACATAAAGATGAAGCTGTAGAATCCATTACACCTAAATTTTGATTTAAAACTTCCATATAAGTTAGTGTATCATATTTTTCAGCACTTTCATCTTTAAATGGATCAGCAGAATATACACCATCGACTTTATTTTTAGCCATTAATATCACTTCTGCTTCTATCTCAGCTGCTCGCAATGCTGCTGTTGTATCTGTTGAGAAATATGGGTTTCCAGTTCCGGAAGCAAAAATAACTACTCTGCCTTTTTCCAAATGTCGTATAGCTCTTCTTCGAATATAAGGTTCAGCTATTTGTTTCATCTCAATTGAGGTTTGTACACGCGTAGGAACCTTAATATTTTCAAGTGCATCTTGCAATGCTAATGAATTCATAACCGTAGCTAACATCCCCATATAATCTGCTGTGGCTCTGTCGATTCCTTGCTCACTGCCAGCAATCCCTCTCCAAATATTACCTCCACCAACAACAACTGCTACTTCAACACCTAATTCAATAACTTCTTTAATCTGGTATGCAATTGATGTAATGACATCTGATTCTATTCCATAGCCAGCATTTCCAGCTAAAGCCTCACCACTCAACTTTAATATTACACGTTTAAATTTAGGTTGTTCCAAGTATTTGCCCCCCCTTTTTTCTATATATATGTAGTTATACATGGCAGTCTATTATAAATAATCTTGAAAAAAGAAGGAACACGAAGTGTTCCAACTTATATCAGCATATTAATTTTTCATTTGAGCCTTTACTTCTTCTGCAAAGTTTTCTTCTTTTTTCTCTAAACCTTCACCAAGTTCAAATCTAACAAATCTACGAATTGAAATATTCTCACCAATTGTTCCTACTTTTTCATTTACCAAATCAGCAATTGTTTTGTCTGGATCCTTAATAAATTGTTGTTCTAACAAGCAATACTCTTCATAGTACTTGCTAAGGCGACCCTCAACCATTTTCTCAACAATGTTTGCTGGTTTCCCTTCATTAAGCGCTTGATTTTTAAGCACTTCACGTTCTCTATCTAAATCTTCCTGAGATACCTCTTCACGGCTTACATAAGATGGATTTGATGCTGCAATGTGCATTGCGATATCTTTAACAAATGCTTTAAAATCATCTGTTAATGCAACAAAATCTGTTTCACAGTTCACTTCAACAAGCACGCCAATCTTTCCACCTGCATGTATGTAAGATTCTACAACACCTTCTGATGCAACACGTCCCGCTTTTTTAGCAGCAGCAGATAAACCTTTCTCTCTTAATATATCCATCGCCTTTTGAATATCACCATTTGCTTCATCAAGTGCTTTTTTACAATCAAGCATTCCCGCACCTGTTTTTTCACGTAATTCTTTAACACTTGCCGCTGAAATAGCCATAAAAAGACCTCCTATGTTCTTTTGTAAAATGAGATGGAAGGCAATCCTTCCGTTCCTTAAAAAAAAGGGGATGATGGATATGCCCATCAACCCATCTTTCGTTTTATCAATATATTTTCAGATTAAGCAGTCGTTGATGTTTCTTCACCTTGATGTGCTTCAACTACAGCATCTGCCATTTTAGCAGTGATTAATTTTACTGCTCTTATTGCATCGTCATTACCAGGAATAACGTAATCTACTTCATCAGGGTCACAGTTTGTATCAACAATTGATACAATTGGAATACCTAATTTTTTAGCTTCTGCCACAGCAATACGTTCTTTTCTTGGGTCGATAATAAACAATGCGCTCGGAAGTTTCTTCATGTGTTTAATGCCACCTAAGAATTTTTCCAAACGAGCCTTTTCTTTGTTTAATAAGATAACTTCTTTTTTAGGTAAGACTTCAAATGTACCGTCTTCTTCCATTTTCTCTAATTCATGCAAACGATTAACACGTTTTTGTATTGTTTCAAAGTTAGTTAATGTTCCACCTAACCATCTCTGATTAATGTAGTACATACCACTGCGCTCTGCTTCATCTTTAACTGAATCCTGAGCTTGTTTTTTTGTACCTACAAAAAGAACTGTTCCATTGTCTGCTGCAATAGATTTAATGAAGTTATAAGCTTCCTCAACCTTTTTTACAGTTTTTTGTAAATCAATAATGTAAATTCCGTTTCTTTCGGTGAAGATGTAACGATCCATCTTAGGATTCCAACGACGAGTTTGATGCCCGAAGTGAACCCCAGCTTCTAATAGCTGTTTCATGGAGATTACTGCCATCCTCACACACCTCCTCTAAATTGGTTTTTTAGTTTCCTCCGCCAATCTCATTTTCTTATAAGACTTTCATCTAGAAAGCACCCTTGATAAGAATTAATTGACGTGTGTATTAACACCGTCAACTAATATACCATAACTGGCTTTCTTATGCAACAAAATACTGGTTTAAACTCAAAAAACCATCCTAATAATTTTTACGCAGGACGGTTTGTCTTTGACGATGTTTAAGCTTTGCTTAAACGAGTTCACTCAGTTATTTTGGTTATAATATCAGTTAGATCGGGTGTGTTTTCAAATATGTAATATCCTTTTTTTATTTTACGATGGAGATTTAACTCCGTCATCGTCGCCTCGAATTCGTCTATCTCAGAAATAAGATTTAATTTGAATAAAATAATACCAACATCACTAGAATTCATTCCTTCTTGTATTAGAAAGGCTTTAGTTGCAACCGGATTAGTTTTCTTACCGTTACCTTTTAACATTTCATCTATTTTTGCATTAAGTTGTTCTTGAGAAAACCTAATTTCATTGCTTGGGTATATATTGTAGTTTAGTTCATTTGCTATTTCCTTTAATTTACTCACATCGATTTCTTCATCCCTATCAATAGCATCTGTAACTGTAAAAGTGTTAAACAATAACAGGAGCGCCGTAATAACCATTCCAAATCCAAATCCATAATAAAATGTTTTATGCCTCAGCACGTGATTTGCCCTCCTGTTTAGCTAAATTAATGATAAGTTGAACTTCTCCTTTATTAATTCCCGTTTTATTGGAGATATATTGTACCGACTTCCCATCTTGATGCAATTTCATAAGTTCATTATAACGCTCATTAATTTTTAACACGTCTTCATTTTCTTTTAAAGTGTCATTTTCCATATTTTCATGCGATACTTGTTTTACTTTCAGTCTATTCTTCTCTAAGTTTATAATTTGTATTTCCAGTTGCTCCACTCTTTTTGTTAATTGTGAATATTGATCTTGAGTTGATGTACTCATTGCAATAATACGATCCATTATTTTATTATTCTCTTCATCTAATTCAGTTGAAAAGTCTTCAACGGTCTGTTTTACTTCATCTAATAATACAGAATTCGTTAAGTGATTAGATTGATCTTTCATAAATAATTTAGCAATAACGATCATTGTGATACCGATGAAAATCAATATGTAATATATCAAAGAAGTAAGTCACCTCCAAAAAATCAATTTAATGATATCAATCTTGGGAAGATTTGATTGCTCCTCTTAATCTTAAGATTGCTTTTGAATGTAGTTGAGAAATCCGTGAAGGCGTAAGAGACATGACCTCTGAAATTTCACTTAAAGAAAGATCTTCATAGTAATATAATGAAACAACTATTCTTTCCTTTTCAGTTAGTTTTTCAATTGCTTTAGTTAATGTTTTCTTTAAATGCAATTCTTCAACTTTACTTTCAGGTTGAATTGCACTTTTATCTACCAATAACGATTTCCTTGTTTCAGTCTCCTCCTCTTGAACAGGTTCATCCAAAGAGTATAAGGTTGTGATCGAAATTTCCTGTAACATTTTATTAAAATCAGATTCACTTACATCTAAATATTCGCAAACTTCGTGATCTGAAACAGATCTTAAATGTTTCTGTTCAAGTGTTCTGTAAGCTTCTTCAAGTTTTTTTGATTTTTCTCTAATAGATCTGGGAACCCAATCCCCTTTACGCAAATGATCTAAAATAGACCCTCTGATTCTCCATGATGCATACGTTTCAAATTTCAAACCTCGTTCATAATCAAATTTGTCCAAAGCATCAATTAAACCAATAACACCATAACTTTGCAAATCATCATGAGTAATATTTTTTGGTAAACCAATAGCCACTCGATTTACTACAAATTGTACAAGTGGAATATAAGACTCAATTAATTTTTTCTTTATTTCAAGATCAGAATGTTTTTTCCATTGCTTCCACAATAACATTTGGGATTGGTTGTTATTCATTTACATTCACCACCCTTACTCATTTGACAAATGCTTCACAGCTTCTGCTACTGCCTTGGAGTCTAATTTATCATTTGTTTGTAGCTTCGGAGGTTCCATAGGAGTAAAAGTGTTTTGACCCTTTTGAGAATGAACGTTTTCTTTAATAGCTTCATTCATCTCTTCTATTTCCTCTGGGGTAGTGAGGTCTAAATATGAACCTTTTACCGGGCTCTGATCTAAATTATTTTTTAATATTACTGCTATCCCCCACCTCACAACAAAACCTAAAGTAAATAGTAATAAAAAACAAATCAGACTTCTTACAATAGAGGTTTGAATCAAATTATTAAAAACATTAAAAACAAAAGTTAATATCATGCCAGTCAAACTAAAAACTAAATTCCATTTCCAAGTCCCAATCATTTTAAATTTCCTTTATTCCAAATTTAATGCTGCGAATGGATAACCTGCCGTTTAATACATCCAACTCAATTGTTCTTCCAAACGATCCACCTGTATCTTCAGCTTGAATAGGTATGTTAAGTTGTTGTAAAATTTCTTTACATTTCACTATATTTTTATATCCTATTTTCATTGAATCCAGTTCAATTTGAAACATTTGAGAACCACCTGCCATTTTTGAATGAATGTTCTCTTTTGAAGCTCCAAACTGATACATTTTTTTCAAAAGAGCAGGGATAGCAGTATCTGCATATTTTGCTACATTAAAGTTTTGATCTCTTGCAATCTCTGAAGTAGGCAGCATAATATGGGCTAATCCACCCACTTGATTTATTGGGTCAAACATTGTCAAACCTATACAAGAGCCCAGCCCTGTAGTTTTTATTTTTCCTTCTCCTTTTAACACATTAAACTCAGCAATCCCAACTCTTAATACAGTGCTTTCAATCATTGATTAGGTACTCCTAAAGCATGAAATATTTTATCTAAAGATTCAGGATCAGGTATGAAAATAAAATGTCCCTCTACTTTTTCATTATCTTCCAAAAAATTAGTTTCAATTAAAAGTGCGTAATCATCATATTGACCACATTGCATCATACCAGAGCTTAATACAGCACCTAACATATCCATTGTTAAAGAGGGAACAGATGGATAAATCTTAAGATGTGTAAGATTGGCAAGTGAAGAAAGATAAGAGCTAGTTAATATATTTCCTATTTCAGTTAAAGTAGATATTTCAAAATCTGAATACTCTTTATCTTTGTTCATTTCTATTTTTAACACATTACTAAGCAACTGATTTGCAGACTTTTGTGATAATATAAAATACATATTTCCAGGTGTTTCTCCAATGACACGAAGGTAAACTGCAATCACTACCTTTTCGGCATCCCCCAAACTTTCAGTTATATTGGAAAATGGACCAAAATTGACCCTTGGAACCTTCATATCTACCGTTTTGTTTATTAAATTAGATAGAGCAGTGGTTGCATTACCTGAACCAATATTTCCAATTTCTTGTAATACATCTAACTGGAGGGGTTGAAATCTATTGGATGTGTTCACTTTGTTAAACCTCAAATTCTTCTAACTGTACAATTTCATTTTTGTTCAACACTTCCGTAAGATTCAGTAAAACTAAAACTCCCTGTTGATCTAGTTTAGCAATACCTTGAAGATATTTTGCTTCTATACCTCCTACAAGTTCAGGTGCAGGTTCAATTAAATCACTATCAATATCAAATACATCATTTGCCTCAGCAACAATTAAACCTACTTCTATATCTTTAATAGAAACGATGATGATCCTAGTTTGTTCAGTGTACTCTGTTTCTTCTAGTCCAAAACGACTTCTTAAATCTATAATTGGAATTACAGAACCTCTTAAATTAATCACACCTTTTACAAAATCAGGTGTTTTAGGTACACGTGTAATTGGCATCATTCTTTCAATCGTATTTACGTGATCTACTTCTACTCCATATGACTCGTGACCTAAAGAAAACATAATAAATTTCAAATCTTCTCCCATATTAAACTGCCTCCTTAAGATAATATAAATAATAGTATGTGTACCCTCTAAAATGATTACTTAAACAAAGCATTTGGGTCAACGATTAAAGCTACTTGACCATCCCCGAGTATTGTAGCTCCTGAAATAGCAAAAATGTTTGTTAAATAATTACCGAGTGATTTTAATACAATCTCTTGCTGTCCGATAAATTCATCTACTACAATAGCCAGCTTATCATCTCCTTTTTGTAAGATGACAATATTATAATCTGCAGGATCATTCGTCCCAGGGATATCGTAAATGTTTTTCAAAAATAAAATGGGTATTAATTTTTCACGATATTCTATCATATTTATATTATGTACAATTTTAATGTCCTGTTTTTGCAAAATGTCTGTTTCAAGAATAGATGACAACGGTATGGCGTATTTTTCTTCCCCTTGTTTAACCAACATAGCTGGAATAATAGATAAAGTAAGGGGCAGTTGCACTGAAAATTTAGTTCCTTCCCCTATTTTAGAATCGATTTGTATTTCGCCGCCTAGAGAATTTATTTTCGTTTTTACAACGTCCAAACCGACACCTCTGCCAGATATATCAGACACTTTGTCTGCTGTACTAAAACCAGGAGAAAAGATAAGTTGATGAATTTGTTCTTCAGACATGGTTTGAGCTTCTTCATTACTAATAATTTGTTTCTTTAACGCGATGTTTATAACTTTTTCTTTATTGATCCCTCGTCCATCTTCCTCTATCTCTATGAAAACTTGATTCCCACTTTGATAAGCAGAAAGATATAATGAACCTTTTTCAGATTTACCGCTCAGAGCTCTTTCAGCAGGTGTTTCAATTCCATGATCTAGGGCATTTCTTAATAAATGAACTAAAGGATCACCAATTTCGTCAATCACATTTCGATCTAATTCTGTGTCTGCTCCTGTAATGATTAATTCTACCTCTTTATTCAAAGATTTTGCTAAATCCCTTACCATTCTTGGAAATCTATTAAAGACAGATTCAACCGGCATCATCCGTAAATTTAATACTATATTTTGAATATCACCACTGACTCTTGACATATGTTCAACGGTTTCAGTTAAATCCATTCGATTAATTTCAGATGAAAGTGCCTCTAATCTAACTCTATCTATCAACAGCTCACTAAATAAATTCATTAATGTATCAAGTTTATCAATATCCACACGAATTGTGCGATTTGAAGAGGTTTTTACACTTTTTTTATCAGGTACATGTTGTTTTTTAGGTTTAAGTTTTTTCTCTGGTTCAGATTGTTTTTCAGATTTAAGTTTTTTCTTTGGTTCAGATTGTTTTTCAGTTTTCAAAAGTTTCTTTGGTTCATGTTGTTTTTCAGGTTCAGAATGTTTTTCTGGTTGTTTTTCCAAGACATGCTGCTTCTCAGATTTAGAATGTTTCTCTGGTTGTTTTTCCAAGACATGCTGCTTCTCAGATTTAGAATGTTTCTCTGGTTGTTTTTCTGGTTGTTTCTCTGGTTGTTTTTCTGGTTGTTTTTCTGGTTCATTCCGTTTCTCTATATCAGATTGTCCCTTAGGTTTAATTCTTTCTTCATTTTCCGTTCTGTTTTGTTGCATATCCACAAAATGTTTTTCTAGAAAATGATGATCTACGACATCAATCTCTATGGAGCTGATTTCAGATATGTTTAAAATTTCATGTTTTAATGTTTCTTCATCTACATCAGAAATAAAGTAAAGTAACAATTCATTGTTAATTAATTCTTGTTCAATATCATCAGTGCTAGGTGTTATTTTGACAATCTCACCATTTTTTTCAAGAGTACTGGTTACCATAAATACTCTGGCGACTTTTAATAAACAGCCTTCATCAATGTTGATCTTTATATAAAAAACCTGCTTTGATTCTAGTGATCTTTTTAAAACAGAATATTGATGCTCATCCAATTCTGCTGCTGTATTGTCAGTCTCTTGATTTCTTTCAACGTTTTGACCTTCCTCATGATTTTTCACAACGATCGTATGAAGTGCACTTACGATATCTGATACATCTGCTTTTCCAGTACCGCCTTCGAAAATATCAGATAACATCAGTTCTAAAATATCTAAACTATTAAATAAAACATCGAATATAAATGAATTCATTTGAATTTTACTATTTCGAACAAGATCTAATACATTTTCCATTTCATGCGTTAATGAGGATAAATCATCAAAGCCCATTGTTGCAGACATACCTTTTAATGTATGAGCTGAACGAAATATTTCCTGTACCAACTCTAAATTTTCAGGTGCATTTTCCAGTTTCATAACATTATCATTTAAATGCTGTAAATGTTCCTTGGCTTCATCAATAAACATATTTAAATATTGATCTGAACTCACGATCAAACCTCCTTGGAGAAAGAATTTAATTTATTCCTATTAAATAATCTATAAGTTCTTGTTCATAAAGTTCAGTTTTCAGCACGACATCTAGCAAATTCATGGAGATATTTCTTGATCCTTACTTATAATTCAGAAAGTTCTTGTGAGCAACGTAGGATCAGCATTTCTTATGCTGATAAAGTGGTGACTTATTGAACAACTTCTATTAGTTTTGATGCAATTTTATCTAACGTTAAAATGTAACGCACCTCATTTAATTCAATTGCCGCTCGAGGCATTCCAAAAATGATACTGCTTTCTTCAGACTCAGCAAAAGTAGAGCTTACTCCCGACTGTATTAACTGTTTCATTCCTTGTGCGCCATCAGATCCCATACCAGTCATAATCACTATATGTTTCTCCAATTCTTTGAATGGAGCCAAAGATTCAAACAAATAATCTACAGATGGACGGTGACCTGCTCGAAGTTTATCCTTAGAAAGGTTGATTTTATACTTTCCAAGGTCCTTTTCTACACTCATATGCCAATCGCCTGGAGCTAGATATGCTGTTGATGTTTCAATGACTTGACCATGCTCCGCTTCAACAACTTTCATAGAAGACAACATATTTAATCGTTCTGCTAATGATTTTGTAAACTTAGGAGGCATGTGCTGTACGATTAATAAAGGAGCTGAAAAAGTTCCAGGCAATGCTGATAAAATCTGCTGAAGTGCTCTTGGACCGCCAGTAGAAGTACCTATAGCAACCAAATTTGAAAACTCATCACTTCCTTTGTTTTTATGTCTTATTTCTTTATCTGACTTTTGTCTAAAGACTGGAAGTTGTTTCTTTACATTTGATTCCACTGCACTTTTCAGCTTTTCTATAAAAGGAAAATCATTTGTATGTAAGTTAAAGCTAGCAGCAATAGATGGTTTTTTTATAAAATCTACAGCTCCATATTGCAAAGCTTTAATCGTTTCCAAAGTACCAAAATCCGTAAAATTACTTAACATAAGAACAGGTGTTGGCTGCTTTTCCATGATCATTTGTAATGCATCTAATCCATTCATGATCGGCATTTCGATATCCATTGTCACGACATCTGGTTTAAGCTCAATCACTTTATCTACAGCTTCTTTTCCATTTTTAGCAAAACAAATAATTTCAAATTCAGTATTTTCTGAAATAATATTTGTTATTAAATTCCTCATAAAAGCGGAATCATCTACTACAATTACCCTATATTTTGTCATGCGTCACTCTCCAGTATTAGGGATCATCATTTGAGTAATCTAATCATCTTATAGAAAAAACCTTTTACACTTGTATTTAAATCACTTGTTTCATTTTCATCTGATAAAAACGTTCTGCATATTTGTTGAATGTCTCTAGAGGCAGAGGTATTTGGATAAGCAGTTAAAAAAGGTGTTTGCCTTTTTACTGCTTTTGAAATATTCACATCCTCACAGATATATCCAAGTGTTGATAATTCCAAATTTAAAAATTGCCTAGCCACTAAGCTAATTTTATCAGAAGTTAATCTTCCCTCTTTTTGTGTTGTAACTCGATTAATAATCATTTTAAATTGTATTTGTTGATTCATGGAATGCACCATTTTAATGATTGCATATGCGTCTGTAATCGAGGTTGGTTCAGGTGTTGTCACAACAATCGTTTCATGTGATGACATCATTAAATTCAGAGACTGTTGAGTTAACCCTGCTCCTGTATCAAAAATAATATAATCAACGCTACCTAATAATTTACTAGCTTCATAAGCAAAATACTCTAAATCAGCTTGAGACAAATTTAATAATTCTTGGATGCCTGATCCACCTGATATAATTTGTAAGTCGTATACTCCTTTCGTTATAATCTCTTTTATATTTTTTTCTCTTTTTAACAAATGATATAAATTATATTTAGGGGTCACCCCCATTAATACATCAATGTTGGCCATGCCGATGTCTGCATCGAAAATCAGCACCTTAAAGCCTTTTAATTGCAAAGCTAAGGCAAGGTTTAAAGTTAAATTTGACTTCCCAACGCCACCTTTTCCACTTGTTATTGTGATGACTCTAGTTTTGTTGTCGTTGGAATTACTTTGCATTTTTATTAAATTTCTTAATCCTTGGGCTTGATCTTTCATGTTAAGGATCCCCCATTATGCGATCAATGACTTCATCATATTTCAAAACAGAAACATCATCTGGTACGTTTTGACCATATGTTATATAAGAAGGTTTTAGTGGAAATTCATTCATAAAATTAAAGATGTTTCCTAATGATTCTGTCTCATCCATTTTAGTAAAAAGAACTTTATCAATCCCAAATTTCATAAAATTATTAGCAATAGTTTTCATATCCTTATATTTTGTTGTTAAACTTAAAACCAAGTAGGTTTCACTTTGTTTCATAGTTTTCAACAAACTCTTCAGTTCAGAAACATTCATTTCATTTCGAAAGTTTCTTCCTGCTGTATCCATTAAAATGACATCCACATCTTGTAATTTTTCAATCGCAATTTCAAAATCTCTTGGTGAGTTCACAATATGTAGCGGTACGTTTAAAATATTCGCATAAGTTTTTAATTGTTCTATGGCTGCAATTCGATAAGTATCAGAAGTGATTAAACCAATCTTACGGTTATATTTCAATACTTGATCAGCAGCTAGTTTAGCAATGGTTGTAGTTTTACCTACACCAGTAGGTCCTACAAAGTAAGCAATTTTTGTTTGAGGTGATATCCCTTGTATATTATGATAAGATAACAACTCTATAAGACGATTTCTTACTATTTGATTTGTTTTTCTTTCAGATAATTCACTTAACTCTTCATCATGCTGTTCTATGATATGTTGTATTATGTTATCAATTAATTGGGCTTCAAATTCATGTTCATTTAAACGAAACTGTATATTTTTCAAATGGTTTGGTATTTTTGAGTTTTCATCACTTGTGTGAAACTTTAAAATAAACTCCTTTAACTTTTTTACTTCATCTAATACATCTGATTCAGAAGCTGATTTTGTTTCAGCCTTTGTAATTGTTGGTTGACTTGAATTCAGTTCAGATATTAGTGGTTTGGTTTGTTTTATTACCTTCTCCTCTTTGTTCGCTTCAGAAGCTGCAATTACTTCGATTCTTTTTTTTCTAAATAAACCTAAAAAACCACCTTGTTTGAATTCTTTTGTATTTAAAATTACAGCATTCTGCCCTAGTTCAGATTTAATTTTTTGAAAAGCAGTCGGCATGGACTCTACTACATATCGTTTTACTCTCATATATTCACCACTCCCACACTTTGAACCTCAATCGTTGGTTCTAATTCTTGATAAGATAACACAGGGATATCTTTCATTGTCTTTTCAATTAGTTGACGTAAATAGTATCTTATCGTTGGAGAAGTTAAAATAACAGGGTTATTGCCTGTTTGCATAAATTTTTTAACTTGTTCCAATATCCTTTGATGTATGATTTGTGAAGTAGAAGGGTCAAGAGCAAGGTAATTCCCATGTTCAGTTTGTTGAATCGATTCCGATATTTTCTTTTCTAAATCAGGACCAATGGCCAATACTTTTAAAACATCCCCAACTGAGCTATATTGCTGAGTAATTTGACGTGACAAACTCTGTCTAACATATTCAGTTAGAACCTGTGGATCCTTTGTATATGTAGCATAGTCTGCTAACGTTTCAAATATAGTTACTAGATCTCTTATTGAGATTTTTTCTTTTAATAAATTTACAAGTACCTTTTGGATGTCCCCAATTGATAATATATTTGGTATAAGCTCATCTATTAATGCAGGAACGTTACCCTTAATGTTCTCTACTAATGAATTTGTTTCTTGTCTACCTAATAGTTCATACGCATGGTTTTTAATGACTTCCGTTAAATGAGTGGCTACAACAGAAGGCGGGTCAACAATGGTATAGCCAGATAATTCTGCTCTGTCTTTTGTGGATTCATCAACCCATATTGCCGGTAATCCAAATGCGGGTTCTACCGTCTCAACCCCAGTAATGGAATCATCATCAATTCCAGAGCTCATTGCCAAATAGTGGTTTAATAATAATTCACCACGTGCTACTGGATTTCCTTTAATTTTTATGACATATTCATTCGGATTAAGTTGAATATTGTCGCGAATTCTCACAACAGGAACAATAAGTCCCAGTTCCAATGCACATTGTCGTCGAATCATGACGATTCTATCAAGCAAATCGCCACCTTGTCCTGCATCTGCTAAAGGAATTAACCCGTATCCAAATTCAAATTCAATAGGATCAACTTCTAATAAATTAATTACACTCTCTGGACTTTTCACTTCCTCAATGTCATGTTTCTCTTCCATCTGTTTTTCTTCTTTTTTTCTATTATTTAAGTTTTGTTGCATTTTACGTGCAGTAACGACAAATGCAATGACTAAAGGAAGGGTGATAAGTATTCCAATGGGAGTAAATATTCCCAGTAAAGCAACGGTTCCAGCTACAATATATAATAATTTAGGATATGACATCAACTGAGAAGACAAATCAAAAGCTAGATTCCCTTTAGATGCAGATCTTGTCACAATTAAACCTGCTGAAGTAGAAATTAATAATGCAGGAATCTGACTCACCAATCCATCCCCAATCGTTAATACAGAAAACGTGGAAGCGGATTCTGTCAAAGACAATCCGTGAACCATCATGCCAATCACTAAACCACCTAACAAATTAATTAACAAAATGACGATACCTGCAATAGCATCCCCTTTGACAAATTTACTAGCTCCATCCATTGCACCATAAAAATCAGCTTCACGTTCTATTTTTTGCCTTCTTTCCTTTGCCTGCTGCTCATCTATTAAACCAGCATTTAAGTCAGCATCAATACTCATTTGTTTTCCAGGCATTGCATCCAAAGTGAAACGAGCACCAACTTCTGCAACTCTCTCAGACCCTTTTGTAATTACTATAAATTGTACAACAACAAGAATAAGAAAAACGACAAAGCCTACAGCAATAGTATTTCCTCCAACAAAATTCCCAAAAGTTTCAATAACAGGACCACCTTCAGCTTTACTTAATATTGTTCTCGTAGAGGAGACATTAAGAGCTAATCTAAATAGGGTTGTAATTAACAACAAAGCAGGAAAAATTGAAAATTCCAATGCATCCTTTGTATTCATAGCAACTAACAAAATCATTAAAGCTAACGAAATATTAATAATAAGAAGGATGGACAATAATAACAAAGGTATTGGTACCACCATCATAATAACGATACCTATAATTGCAAGAAGTATTAATATTTCTTTTATTTTCATAGTATTTGCCCCTCCTTTCAACTTTTTGTATTACACATTTCGCTTTAATTTGTATACGTATGCCAATACCTCAGCTACAGCCTGGAATAATTCATTTGGAATTGAATCCCCAATTTCTACCTGTTGATAAAGTGCTCGCGCTAAAAGTTTATTCTCCATTGTGACAATTTTGTACTCTTCTGCTTTCTCTTTAATTTTAAGAGCAACATAATCCGTTCCTTTTGCTATGACTAAAGGAGCTTGCATTTTATCAGCATCATATTTTATTGCTACAGCATAATGTGTTGGATTTGTAATGACTACATCAGCATTTGGAATTTCTTGCATCATCCTTTGCATAGCCATTTGACGCTGTTTTTCTTTTATTTTACTTTTAATCAAAGGATCCCCTTCTGTTTTTTTATATTCATCTTTAATATCTTGTTTGGACATCCTCTGTTGCTTTTCAAAGTCATATTTCTGATACAGATAATCAAGTGCAGCTACGGCAATTAATATTAAACCAATTAGAATACCAAGAATCACTGTTAGATTGGCAGTGTAAGATAACATATAATCCAAAGAATTCGATGATAAAGAAAAAATATTCATTCTTTCATTCCACAAAATTAAAAAGGAAACTGCTCCGATAATAGAAACTTTTAAAATGGATTTCAAAAACTCTACAGCAGCTCGTAATGAAAATATTCTTTTCGCACCCTCAATAGGATTCAATTTACTCAATTTCATTTTTAAAGGTTCACCAGTAAATAAAAAGCCAATTTGCACATAATTTGCAAGAAAACCAAACACCATACTTAAAATAAGTAAAGGGAGCAAAAAGATGAACATACTATTTAAAAGTTCCGCAAGAATAATCATTACATTTTCAATCGTAATTTCCCACTGCATAAATTCTGTTAATGGAACAATGAAAAATTGCTGTACTCTATTACTGAAAAATGAACTAAATAAATATAAAAATAAAAAAGAGAATAGAAATATGAATGCACTCGGAAGCTCCATACTTTTGGCAACTTGCCCTTTTTTTCTAGCCTCTTGCCTTTTTTTAGGTGTCGCTTTTTCTGTTTTTTCCCCAGCAAAATATTGCAAATCTAATTTCAATTGATATTTTTGCAAGCGACTCACATCCTAAGCAACAATGAAATGAATGAGTTAGAAAAAAGTTATTGTATAATCATGAACAACTCTTCTAATCTCTTAAACATCTTCTCAAACAAATCTTCATATAAATATAAAAAACCAGCAACAAGTGTAAATAGTACGAATAAACCAACCATAATTTTAATCGGTATGCCAATAACAAATAAGTTAAACTGTGGTGCTGTTCTAGCTAACATACCTAATGCAACATCTACCAAAAACAAAACCGCTATTAAAGGGGCAGACATTTGAAATGCCAATAAAAATACATTTGTAAAGGTCGAAATGATAAATGATGAGATATCACCATCATAAATATTTGAAAACAAACCATTTGATAACGGCACCCACTCGTAACTATCCATAATGGCTCGTAATAATAGGTGGTGTCCATTCATAATTAAAAACAAAGTAATTGCTAGCATATATTTAAAGTTACCAAGTATTGGCGTCTGCACACCAGTTATGGGATCCATAACATTTGCCATACCGAATCCCATCTGTAGATCAACAAAAGCACCTGCAATTTGAACAACAGTAAAAAAAAGATAGGCTGTAAACCCTAGTAATAACCCTACCAAAACTTCTCTTAAAATAAATGTTATGTATTCACTATCGATTGATATTGGCTCCTCTAATCCAGTAGACATGAAAGTTAAAAACGTAATAAATAAAGACAAACCAATTTTATATCGTGTAGGTAGTCCTCTATATGAAAAAATAGGAGAAACTACAAAAAATGATGTTATTCGACAAAAAATCAGCAAGACATTAGGTAAATATAGAAGAAAAAGGTCTATGTACATAGAGAGTTCCTACCCAATAAATAAATATAAATTATTAAATAAATTAGAAGTGAAATCTACTAAAATCGTTAACATCCATTCACCAAAAACTAATAATGCAATAAATACGGCTACGATTTTAGGTACAAACGCTAAAGTTTGTTCTTGTATTTGTGTTGTAGCTTGTAATATACTGACGATTAATCCAACTGCTAAAGCGAGTAATATCATTGGCGCACTTACTTTTAAAACAATCCATACAGCTTCAGCTGCCAGACCAATTATAAAATTTGAAGTCATATATATCTCCCTCGCGTTATGGATTAAAGCTAAGCAATAATGATTTCACTACTAGATGCCAGCCGTCTACTAAAATAAACAATAATATTTTAAAAGGCAAAGAAATCATAACTGGCGGCAACATCATCATACCCATGGACATTAGTACACTAGATACGACCATATCAATAATTAAAAAAGGAATAAATATCATAAACCCCATTTCAAATGCGGTCTTTAATTCACTAATTGCAAAAGCAGGAATTAAAGCTGTTAGAGGTATATCATATATCGTTTCTGGTTTTTCAACATTGGCATATTCTAAAAACAATAACAAATCTTGATCCCTTGTATGTGGAACCATAAATTCTTTCATTTCATTCGAAGCATTTACAAAAGCCTGTGATTGATCAATTTCTTCATTTAATAGTGGTTGTAATGCATTTTCATTAATATCCCCTATCGTTGGAGCCATTACAAATAATGTAATAAATAAAGCAAGACCAATTAAAACCTGATTAGGCGGCATTTGTTGAGTTGCCAAACTCGTTCTGACAAAGCCAAGAACAATTACAATTCTAGTAAAACTAGTCATCAATAAGAGAATCGCAGGAGCAATACTCAAAACTGTAATCAGGAGTAAAATTGTAACTGTATTTGAAGGCTCGATTCCAGGTATTTCGGGAATGATTGGCAAAGTAAGTAAGTTAATCATTTTTATTCTCCCGATCTTTATTTTTATCGTTTATCATAGAATCGATTTTTTGATTTCGTTTTTTTACGTTATTCATTTTCTCATAGATTACTTCATGAAAAGTAGAATTAGCATGATTATCTTTATGTATTTCCTCTTCATTATTTTTATTCAAACTATTAAATATTGATTTAAAACTCAATAAATTGATGGATTTCTGATTAGAATTTAACGTCTGTTTAATAAGATTAATCTTTTCTATTTGATCAATTTTCTCAATAAGCTGTACCTCATCACCTACTCCAATCAAATAGATATCACCACCAAACTCAATGACTTGAATTGAATTCTTTTGTCCAAGTTTAACTCCACCTAAGTGTTTGATTAAACTATTAGACATCCAAGTATTTTTTTTAGATAGAAACTTAAACACTAAAAATATCAAAGCAATAATAAATAACAACATAAAAAAAACCAGGAAAAATTGTTCTGTCAATCCCTCTTCATAAGTATTTTGAAGAGGGGGCATTAGTTTATTTAAAGTATAGGTTGTATTTTTGAGTGTAGCCAAAAATGAACAATCCTTTCTATTGATGTATCAGTTAACTAAGTGTTTTCTTAATCGCCTCAATCACACGGTCTGCTTGAAAAGGTTTAACTATAAAATCTTTAGCTCCTGCTTGGATAGCATCAATCACCATCGCCTGCTGCCCCATTGCTGAACACATAATAACTTTTGAGTTAGGATCCATTTTTTTAATTTGTTTGAGTGCTTCAATACCATCCATTTCAGGCATTGTAATATCCATTGTTACTAGATCTGGTTGCAGGTCTCTATATTTTTCAACTGCTTGTGAACCATCAATAGCTTCACCTATAACTTCAAACCCATTCTTAGATAAAATATCTTTGATCATCATTCTCATAAAAGCAGCATCATCAACGATTAAAATTTTGTTAGCCATATAATTCCCTCCGTATTTATTGTATTTTATTTAGTCGATCGACTTGATTAATGATTTCAGTTACTCTAACACCGAAGTTTTCATCTATGACAACCACTTCACCTTTGGCAATGTTTTTGTCATTAACCAGAATGTCTACCGGTTCACCAGCTAATTTATCTAGTTCAATAATGGACCCTTGTGTTAATTCCAAAATCTCCTTGACCTTTTTTTTAGTTCTTCCTAATTCTACTGTGACATTCAAAGGGATATCAAGTAATAAATTCAAATTTACTTGATCTGAATGTGTTACATTCGTTTGAGTAAAGTTCTCATATTGAACATGCTGTACATTAACATTTGAATTCATAAGATTGTTATTAACAATGTTTTGTTGTTCCTTATGAGTCTGATTCATTTCTTGATATGTTCTGTTAATTTCTTTTTGTTGTACAGGTTGTTGTGATAAATTAGATGCTGAATCTGATTGTAATGTATTTTCAACAGTGTTTGTCTGCTGTTGCTGTTCACTCTGCTCTTGCTGTTCACTCTGTTGTTCTACATCCCCTCCTATTAAACTATGAACTAGATTTTTAGCAAATGGTATCGTTACTAGCTGCATAATCGTTGAATCTATCAAATTAGCGATTTTCAATCTAAAAGATACTTTTATAACCACATCATCTGAAGGCAAACCATTTTGTTGATCCGTGTCTATAACATTAATGCTTGGTGGAGATATATTTACAGTACGGTTGAAAATTGTTGACATTGATGTTGCCGATGATCCCATCATCTGGTTCATGGCTTCCTGAACTGCACTAATGTGTATTTCATTTATTTTTTCTGCTACGTTTGTTCCATCCCCACCTAACATAAGATCAGCAATAATTTTTGAATCTTCTTCAGCAATGACTAATAAGTTAATTCCCTCCAAACCAGCAATATACTCTACGTGTATTGCAAGATGAGGATGTTTAAACTCTTTTTTTAATTCATCTTTTAAAGCAATAGAAACATTAGGTGTAGTAATATCTACTTTTTGCCCAATTAATGTAGATAAAGCTGTAGCTGCACTACCAAATGTAATATTTCCAATTTCACCAAGAGCATCCAATTCCAAGGAAGATAAATATTGATGGATATCCATTGATTGATTTTGCTCGGTCGGTTGGCTAAGTAATGCGTCTATTTCTTCTTGCGTTAATAGGTTTTTACTATTCATTTCCACCCTCCTCCTCGTTTAAAATTTCTTCAATTTTTATTGCTAATTTCCCATTAATTTCACCTGGTCTTCCAATGAATTTTTCCTTATTGCCTATATTTAAGGTCAGTCCTCTTTGAATGGATTTATCTAATTTAATAACATCTCCTTCTACTATATTCAAAAATTCATGAACGGATAGACTAGAATTACCTAACTGAGCAACTATTGGTAACGTAGTATTATGTATTCTTCTCTGCAAAGCTTCAATTTCAACAGGATTTTTTTCTGCTTTTTTTTCTGATATAAACCAATGATGATCAGATAGTCTAGACATTATAGGTTCAATGACAACATGCGGTATGCACAAATTCATCATGCCAGAAAAATCTCCAATGTTTGTTCTCATTGAAATAAGGGCGATAGTTTCATTTGGAGAAACAATCTGAATAAATTGTGGATTTGTCTCCAAGGCTGTGAGTTTGGGTGTTAAATCAATCACTGATTTCCATGCCTCTTTAAAACTTTCAAACGCTCTTGTAAATATTCTTTCTAACACCATGGTTTCAATCTCTGTCAAAGTAGTAACGTTTGAAAGATTAGTTCCAACACCTCCAAGTAAACGATCAATCATGGCATAAGCAATATTAGGATGTACTTCTAGAACCATCCTTCCTTTTAAAGGTTCAGCTTCAAATATATTTAATATCGTCGTTTTTGGAATGGAGCGTATAAATTCATCATAAGGCAACTGTTCAACTTGAACGACTTTAATTTGCATAAATGTCCTTAATTGTGCCGAAAAATAGGTTGTTAAATATCTAGCAAAATTCTCATGAATTCTTGACAAACTTCTGATATGATCCTTTGAAAAACGAACCGCTCTTTTAAAGTCATATGCTCTTATTTTTTTTGCAGATTCCTCTTTTTTTAGTTCTTCTGCATCCATCTCACCTGAAGAAAGAGCAGTTAATAGAGCATCAATTTCATTCTGGGATAGAATATCTACCAATTAAACCACTCCTTAAGCACGGTTTGCGCTGTTATATCCTACTAACAACTCGATCTGTAATGTGAACTTGCTCTAATGTACCTTCTGTTAGAATTGGATTAATGATATCCTTCAGTTTGTTTATGATTAGATCTAAATCTTGACTATCACTCATCTCATTCGCTTTCGTATCTGCTAATAACCGAATGACATTTGATTCTACTATATGTATTGAAGCTTCTAATTCCTTTTTTGCATCCTTATTGTCAACCTGAAACGCAAAACTTATTCTTATTAAATAGTTTAAATCTGCTAGATTCGTTGTTACATCATCCATAAAAACAGTCAGTTCTTGAATCTCTTGTGCACTTGGATTCTCAGTTGATACGGGTTCATTTTTGACCCAATCCCAAAATATAAATGCTGATAAAGTAATTAAAGTAATAAAAACCAAAATAAAAATGAGTGAGAATAACAGATTTTTTGACACTATGATCCCTCCATATGTTGGGATTTCACCGTAGCATTTATAATACCAATATCATGAAGGTAGTTTTTAATTAATACTATCACATCTTTTACCTTTTCGAGAACCAGTATTTTTTTGCCGTTGGTTAGAGTTATAATTGTCTCAGGTATTTCTTCAATTGTTTCTATTAACAAAGCATTAATTGAAACTTTTTTTCCGTTTATTCGAGTCACAGTAATCATCATTTCTCCCCCATGTGATAGTTTGCAGCATATTCAGTGGGATAGTCTTACTTCCACCCCACTGAAGTACACTTCAAGTTATCTTGATTTACAGTTCATATTCTCCTTAAATCGTAAATAGGAGTTTCATGGATTATCGTTTCAAGTTAACTATTTCTTGAAGAATCTCATCAGATGTTGTGATTATTCTTGAATTGGATTGAAATCCACGCTGAGCAACAATCATTTCTGAAAATTCAGCGGTTAAATCTACATTTGACATTTCTAACTGTCCAGAGATGATAGAACCTGTCCCAATGTCAGGATCATTTGCTTGCCCTATTAAATCCAAAGGATCTTCTGCTTCTGCATCTGAATTTGGAGTAACTCTATATAAGTTTCCGCCTAATTTTTCAAGACCTGAAGGATTTGTAACTTTGGCTATACCGATTCGAATATCGGTTCCTTCTGATACTCCATCAACATTTACAGATACAATTTCGCCATCTTGAGCAATATAAAATGATGTCACTTCTTCTGTATCTATCGTAATAATTTCTCCTTCGGAATCTAGCAAGAACATACCATTAACATTAACAATATTCCCATTAGCATCTATTGAAAAATTCCCTGCTCGTGTCAAATAAGATGTCTCAGCATCTGAATTAGGAGCAACTGCAAAAAATCCATCACCATCAATTCTAAGATCAGTTGGCACATTTGTAGTCATTGCACTACCTGGAGTATGGATGGTATTGATCGCTCCAACAGTAACACCCAGACCAATTTCCTTTGCGTTACTTCCACCAGTTACATCGTTTGGAGCTGTTCCACCTGAAATTTGTTGGCTTAATACGTCTTGAAACATCACTCTTCCAGCTTTAAAACCTGTTGTATTCACATTTGCGATATTGTTACCTATGACATCTAATTTTGTTTGAAAGCCTTGCATTCCAGATATTCCAGAATATAAAGATCTAAGCATTTAACTCACTCCCACATTAATAATTGAATTGGTTGCTTCTATCGGTCCACAACCATAGGCCTCCTGTAAGGTCCAGCCTAGTAAATTATTTTATAATTAAAGCACTATCAATTTTTGTAAAAACATGATTTTTCAAAGAGTTACTATCCATGGCTGTCACAACAGTTCGATTTTTAATATTAACAATAAATGCAGTATTATCAAATAATATCAAAGAATCTTGAGCTCCTTTTGCAGAAGCATTATCTATTGCTTCGTTTATTTTTTGAATCTGATCTGGATATAATTTAATGCCTCTTTGCTTCAATCTTTGCTCCGCATGGTGGCTGAAATTCAGCATCTCATCTTGAAGCAACTTTTCAAATGGTTGATTTTTATTGTTCTGTGTAACTTTTGATTGAGTTTTATTCGTTATATTAGGAGGAATATGATTGGTTTGTAAATGACCTATCATTTTACGTTCTATCACTCTTCATTCACTCCATTTACAACTTCTAGATCTGCATTAACTTCAAAGATATTAATTTCCTCTTCGTTACTTGCTGGTGCATCTAATGCCCCTGGTTCTTCTGGTTCTTCTGGTATTTCTGGTTCTGGTTCTTCTGAAACAGTAACATCAGAAATTTTTATTATCAGCTCTAACGGAACTTCTTCACCTTCTACGATGGCATATTGTCTTCCACTTATGATGCTGATCGCCTCGACAATACCTGTTTCAGTAATCATCTCAGACGTATCCGTGTCATAATAACTATAAGTAATTTCTTTTCCTATCATATCTGACGAAATACCAATAGATTGACGTAATAGTTGAATTTCATCCGATATTTTTGTCAACTGTTCTAAGGATGTAAATTGAGCCAATTGCGCAATAAAATCTTGATCACTTGTAGGCGATAAAGGATCTTGGTGTTTCAACTGTTCCATAAGGAGTTTTAAAAACTGGTCTTGCCCTAAATTGTTCTGTTCCTCGGAAGTTGAAATCCTTTGATTACTTGAAGAATAGTAAGGCCATGCGTTAGTAACACCAGGTAAATATTCGGACAATTTTTTTCCTCCTTCCAATTCAAAACATTATGCGGTCACATCAAATGCCCTACCATTTACGTTAGTAAAACCTTCCGATAGCATTTCCATTTCTAAATCACCCTCAGGAAAACCTTCCAAAAAAGTTTCATATTGTTCAGGGCTTTGATTACTCTGTTGTTTAAATTGTTGTGAAAACTGCTGGTTCTTCTCATCCTGAAATAACTGTGAATCCATCTGAAGAACTTCGACTTTATCAACTTGAATACCAAGATTTTGTAGAGCCAATCTTAATTGAGGCAACTGACTTTCAATCATCTCTTTTCCTATCAATTTATCTGCCATAAACTGAGTGACTAACTGTCCATTTTCCAGTTTCAAATGAACATCTACTTGTCCTAATTGCTCAGGAATTAATGAAATTCTAGCTTCAGCAATACCATTAAATTGAGAAAACCTTATGGTTTTAAATACAAATTGACTCATTTCTTGAGAAAACTTTTGTGCTTCAATTGGTAGTTTTACTACTTCTGTGTTTGTCGGTCGGATCACATCATTGTTAAAAACAGTACCAATATTGTGATTTCCCAGTGGCTGTATTGCCCCTTCATTAGGTATGGCATTTGTTTGATATATGATTTGATTCAATATAGAAGTTTGTTGTTCTAATCTTCCAAATGAAGTCTGCTCATTTGAAAAAGATGATTTAAAATACTCAGATGAATTGGATTGATAAACTTTTAATGTTTTCTGCAATAAGTTTAACAATTCTTGACCTGTCAAAACATCCATGGATTCAAGATCTGTAACCGTTGTTTTTGATATCACGTTAAATAACTGAATAAATTGCAAAGATGATTTTTTGTCGGTGTCATTAATTAGCTTATTCATTAATTCCATTGTTTCAGGAGAAATATCTAGCAGATCATTAAAATTGAATATAACATTACTACTTTCTTTAGAGTTCATATTATGTAATAAATCTAAAAGATTTTGAGATTGTTTTTTTGAATTTTCCATCATCAGTTTCATTAGTTCAAACTGAGAATTTTCTGCCATATCCCCATTTAAAGAGAGCTTCTCCTCAACTTGTTGACTAAACTGATTAAACAGTGCAATAACTTTCAAGAATGATTGTTTAGAATCAGACTCTTCTAACCATTGCATTATGCTCTTAATATTCTCTTCATCACCACTATTTTCAGTATCAATCAACTGATTTAGCTTTGATAAGTCGGATGTCAGCAATTCTGCTAAAATTGATTGCAATAACTCATCCGTAGGCGCAGCTTCTAAATTTATTAAATCATTATCATGAGTTTGATTGTTATCATTTAAAGCCATCAGCTTTGCCATAAAATCACTACTTGATGTGTTCATAGTTTTTGAAGAATTATTTAAAAAAGAACTAGTTGAAGTATTGCTCAAATTATGTATCAAAGACATCTGCATCATGTATATCACCCCCTTTCAAATTAATGTATGATTAAATTTATGGTTTTTCTTTTGCTAATAAAGTTAAAAATTCTGCAGCATCAGTTTCAGATATTTCTGAAATAACTTGTATTATATTGGAACGAATTACGGTATCTGTCTCACGCAATATATTTAAAGCTAACTCTTGATTCTGTTTTTTCATTTCTAATAATATAGAAGCCGCATTTTCAGGTACCATCGTTGAAATAGTTAAACTTAATTCTTTATTTGATAAAGGATCTTCCTTTGGTTCTCTATTTTCCATTTCTTTCAACCGTGCTTGTAAAGCAGCAATTTGTTGATCCATTACTGAAACTGTATCCTTCAAAAGGATGGAAGCTTCAGCAGCCATTTCCGGGTTCATTTTTTCTAATATTTTAACCTGATCATCTTTATTCATTGCATTTAACATAAGCACTGTTTCACTCATCGTTAAGTTTTCAAATATGGATGCAGCCTTGCTTGGTAACATATCAGCATATATTTTAGATGTTTCTTTAATTTTTTCAGCATATTCATCCATCGTTATTTTATCTATCAATTGATCTTCTAATAAGTCGATTTTTGTTTGCAACTCGTTTATGACTTGATCTTTTTCAGCACTAATTTCTACTTCGTTCACTAATTCAGTTTGAATTCTATCCAATTCTAACTCTATAGACTCCAGTAATAGTACATTTTTCTCTTCATCTGACATTACTGTAACCTCATTATCTAATTCTTCTACATCAGGTACTAGAGTTTCTACATATGGAATTTTGTTTCCAACTTTTAAAACCATATTTAACACATTGAAGTTGTTAATCGAATCTAACACAAAAATAAGTATGGTGGTAAAAATAACAGGTATCAAAAACCAGTAGAATACTTTTGAAAACACACCCATCGATGACCCTTCTATTTTTATATTATCCACCTATAACCCTCCTATCATATATGCCGTTTCTAGCTGATAATTATCTTTGTAAACGGATAGCAATCTCATCTAGTTCCATTGTTTCTTTTTTCAAAGTTTTTTCCATATGTGTTGTATATGATTTTTCTCTTGCATTCACCCAGACTTTTTCATCTATCATTTGTTTCTTCAAACCATCTTTACTTTTAGATACTGCCATTTCTGCATTTTTCAAACCTTCGTGTTGTTTTTGTATATGATGATTTAAAGATAAGATATAGCTGGACATATTTTGCAAATCTGATATTGGGGTTTTATCTTTAAATGTTGAATATAGTTTCTGATATTGATTGTTTTTTTGATTTTGTAATTTCGATAATTTCTCATTTTCAGAATTTAATTGAATTATTGCTTTAGTAAGCTGCCATTCTGCTTGTGTTTTCAAATTATTTTTATAGTCAACGATCTTCTGCATTGGGTATTTATAAGCCACTATCATCAACTCCTGCTAAATTGATTCAGTAATAATTGTTTTGCATCTTCAAAAGTAACTCTTTCATCCGTTGATTGTTGTAAATAACTTAGAATATCCTGCATATAACTCAATGCTTGGTCAATCTCTGAATTTGAACCCTTCTGATATGCTCCGATATTAATTAAATCCTCTGATTCTGTATAAACTGATAATAGACGTTTTAAGTGCTCTGCTGATTGCTGCTGATCTTTTGAAACGATCTCCTTCATTACGCGACTCACACTAGCTAATACATTAATCGCAGGGTAGTGTCCTTTATTTGCTAAATTTCGATCCAACACGATATGACCATCCAAGATCCCTCGTACTGTATCTGCAACAGGTTCGTTCATGTCATCCCCATCGACTAGTACAGTATAAAAAGCTGTAATAGAACCTTTTAAGCTTGTACCAGCACGTTCAAGAAGTTTAGGAAGGTTTGCAAACACTGAAGGAGTATATCCCCTTGTCGTAGGAGGCTCACCTATTGCTAACCCAACCTCTCTTAATGCCATTGCATACCGGGTTACTGAATCCATCATTAACATGACGTTTAAACCACGATCTCTAAAATACTCTGCAATAGTAGTTGCTATAAGCGCACCCTTCATTCGTATTAAAGCTGGTTGGTCTGAAGTGGCTACGATAACAACTGATCTAGCTAATCCCTCTGGACCAAGATCTCTTTCAATAAAATCCATTACCTCTCTACCACGTTCTCCTATCAAAGCTATTACATTGATGTCAGCAGAAGTATTTCTGGCAATCATACCAAGAACCGTGCTTTTCCCAATACCTGATCCTGCAAATATACCTACTCTCTGACCCTTTCCTATCGTTAACAACCCGTCAATGCTGCGGATGCCTACACTAATTGGTTCTGTAATTCTTGGTCTGCTCAATGGATTACTAGGTAGGTTATTTGTGTTATACATTGTCATATTAAGAGGAAGTTTAGAACCATCTAAGGGTTCTCCGAGCCCATTTAATACTTTTCCTAATAATTCATGACCTACTTTAACATTTAAAGGTTTACCTAAACTAACCACATCACAGCCAGGCCCAATTGCATTTAAATCACCAATCGGCATCAAAATGACTTTATGATTTCGAAAACCTACAACCTCAGCTAAGACTGGTTTTTTGGATCGGTCAGGATATATGTAACAAACATCTCCAATTTTTGCTTCAGGTCCCTCAGACTCAACAGTTAGTCCAATAACTTGTGTAACCTTTCCATTAAAACGGACGGTTTCAATATGATTTAGATGCTCAATATATTTCCCTACATTAAGGTTGATTTTACTCATCTTGTTCATCACGTTTTCTAGTAATTTCTTTCAACTGATTTTTAATTTCTGATAGTTGCGTGTCTATCTTAGCGTCAATACTTCCAAATGAAGAATGAACAACACAGTCAAAATCTTCTAAAGAAGCATCAGGCACAATTTGCAATTCAGATTGCGGATCTAGTGACAAGAGCAATTCTTCTCTTGCATCTTTTATGTATTTGTACTGATTTGGCGCAACACAACACTTTATAATTCCTTCTTCCTTTCTTCTCGTTAAAACTTTACCAATCATTTGAATGACTGCTTCCTTGGAATCATGAAGTTCTTTATGTATTACCTTTTCAGCTATAGCACAGCTTAAATCAACCACAAAAGGTTCTGCCTCATGAATAATATTTTCTTTTTCTTCGTAAGCTGTATTAACAATTGTACTTGCTTCGTTAATCAAATTAGAATATTGTTGTTTTACTTGTTCTTCTGCAAGTTCAGTACCTTCTTTAATTCCCTGTTCAATTGCTTTTGCTTTTGTCTCTTGAACAATACGTTTGTCCTGTTCCCTTTTCTCAGACCACCATAACTTGATTTCATTTTCAGCTTCTGCTTTTAAAGCAGCAACTTCAGCTTTTGCATTTTCAATTTGTTCATTCGCTAAAGATTGCGCTTTTTTCAATATTTCATCTCTTTCAGAAAAAACTTCATCATCCTCTTCTATCTGATGTTCCGTATTCTCGATTTGAGTTAAATCTTTTTTTATGTAAAAGTCTGATAATTGTAATTTTTTCTTATCTTCTATTGAAATATAGTTAGTAGATTTAATGAGATTAGACAATGATATCATCTCCCAAACCTCTTGAAATAACGATATCTCCCGTTTCTTCTAAACGACGAATTACGGATACAATTCGAGTTTGTGCTTCTTCTACATCACGCAATCGTACAGGGCCCATAAACTCCATTTCTTCTTTATAGGTTTCAACCATTCTACTTGACATATTTTTGAAAATTACATCTCGTACTTCTTCACTTGATACTTTCAACGAGAGCTGTAAATCATGATTATCTAGATCACGGATAATCCGTTGAATTGATCGATTGTCCAGACTTACAATATCCTCAAACACAAACATGCGTTTTTTGATTTCTTCTGAGAGAACTGGATCTTGAATTTCCATTGATTCTAATATCGTTCGTTCAGTTGCACGGTCAACACCGTTTAAGATTTGAACGATAACGTCAATTCCACCTGATGATGTATAATCCTCACTCACTGTGGCTGATAGTTTCTGTTCAAGAATTCGTTCTACTTGTCTAATTACTTCAGGAGTAGTGCTTTGCATCGTTGCAATTCTTCTAGCAATGTCGGCCTGTTTATCTTGAGGAAGCGAAGATAAAATAACTGATGCTTTCTCAAAATCAAGGTGTGACAGTACTAAAGCTATCGTTTGAGAATTTTCATTTTGGATAAAGTTGAGTATTTGTGCCGGTTCTGCTTTCCTTGCAAAGTCAAAAGGTCTCACTTGCAGGGTTGATGTTAAGCGATGCAAAATATCAACTGCTTTTTGATGACCTAATGCTTTTTCTAATATGTCTTTGGCATAACTAATTCCACCTTGAGAAATATAATCTTGGGCTATGCAAATTTGATAAAATTCACTCATTATATTTTCTTTTTCAATACTGTTCACTTTTCTAACATTTGCAATTTCCAATGTTAATTGTTCAATTTCTTCTTCTTTTAGATGTTTAAAAACTTCCGCAGATGTTTCAGTTCCTAATGAGATTAAAAGAATGGCAGCTTTTTGTCTTCCTGATAATTGTCCCTTAGCCATAATAAACCCTCCTTCTACTCATCTGCTAACCAAGTGCGTAATATTTTTACAAACTCATCTGGTTTACTTTTTGCTAAATGTTCTAATTGCCTCTTCACTTCATCATCTACATGTTTAGTAGGAATTTCCAAGTTAGAAAGGTCATTTTCTGAACTATAAGCTAATTCTTCTTGTTCATAAAGATTATCACGTTGTTGTTTTCTTCTAAACGCTACAAGAGCTCCACCTGCGACTAGTGCTAAAGCTACAGCGCCTAGTCCGTATGCCCATGATGGAATTCCGGATGGATCTTCACTATTACCCAATAATTTACCATTAGAAGGTCGTGAAATGACTGTTACTTTTTGGGTAATCTGATCTTCTGTAAATTGCTTGCCACTATCTGCTAATGAAGCCGATACAATATTCACCAATAGACTTTCTACTTCTTTTGTCAGATCATTTATCGCTTTCACTTGAATTGGATCATTTGGATCACCATCACTCAATGAAGGAATACTTACAGATATCGTTAAATCTTGTACAATATATGGACTTTTAATGATTGAACTAGTGATCTCATCTATTTCATAATTGATTCTACTTTCACTCTCTTCCTCACTAGTCACACCATTTTGATCTGTAGCAACATAGTTAGGAATATCATTATCACCGGTACCTGTAATACCTCCTGTAGGATTATCCTCACCAGTATAAGATTTTTGAATTTCCTCTATACTTCTTACAATCCCTTTCTGATCATCATCATCAAAAGGTTCAAATCTTGTTTCTTGAGTATTCACTTGATCAAAATTCAATGTAGAAAATACATTTACTGCGATATGTTCATCTCCTATAAAGATTTGTTTTAAGAAATTTTGAACATTTCTCTGAATTTCTAACTCATATTGCTTTTTGATTTGCATCTGTTGCACTGCAACACCTGTTTGAATACCACTGCTTGTATCTGTTCTAGATGAAGGTAGTAATTCACCCGTTAAATCAGATGAAATCGTTATATTCTCCATAGGTAGGTCTCTGACACTTGTTCTCACTAAATTGTAAATTGTATCTACTATAGGCTGCTCAATTCTGTAATTTCTTTTAAAACTGACGATAACCGAAGCATAGGATTGGTCTTCTGTACCAGAAGGAGATATAAATACACTTTCCTCTGGTAAATTCAGGACCACCTTTGACCAACTAACACCTTCAATGGCATTAATTAATTGTTCAATTTCCCCTGCTCTGGCATCGGTATTTAAAATTTCAAATTGGTTTTCTGTTATGCCTCCAAAAGTAGACATATTTTCTTTGAATATATCAAAACCCTGAGAACCATCAACAATTAAGTCCTGTGAAGCTACAGCTAATTTTACATCAGTTAAATATGTACTTGGTATACCTACACTTTTTAGATCATTTGAGAATTGATACGGTATGTTATTTGAAGTTAAATATTCTTGAATTGATGCTGCGTCAGCAGGTGTCAATTCAGTGTATGCTAGTGAATATTCTGTTTTTGATAAGTTAAAAATAACGATTGCTATTATTAATAGTGTTACGAAGAAAAGAATTCCCATCATAATCTTTTGTTTTAAACTTATCTGTTTCCAAAATTGAAGTACTTTCCCCCAATAACGACTAATTGTTTCGTTCACCTTGTCACCTCACAAATATCAATAACCATTCGCTAAGTTGTTTAAATTTGCATTCTCATTATTTCTTGATATGCCTCTACTACTTTGTTTCGCACCTCAATTGTTAACTCCAAACTTAATGAGGCTTTTTGAGAAGCAATTAATAATTCATGAGGATCAACATTTCCACCTTGAATGAATTGAGAGTTCAACTGACTTACCGTTTGTTCTTCTAGATTCATATCATGAATAGCATTATTGAGAAAACTGCTAAACTGCTTAGCTAGATCGGTTCCACCTACACTTTGTTGATTTTTTAAACCAGTTCCATTAAACTCAATGGGTTGTTGGGATACCTTATTAATCACTATGTCTTCCTCCATATTTAACTTTTTTTAAGTACTTACCGATAATCATTATGTAGAGAAAATTACTTTATTATGTTTCACATTTATCTACCTATTTCTAATGCTTTCATAAACATTGATTTTGATGCATTTAATGCTGTTACATTAGCTTCATAGGACCGTGTAGCAGAAATCATATCTACCATTTCCTTGAGGATATCTACATTGGGCATATAAACAAATCCTTCTTTATTTGCATCAGGGTGTGTCGGTTGATACAATCTTTTAAATGGAGATTGATCTTCAGTTATTTGAGTAACTTTTACTCCATTGCCAACTAAGTTGCTGCTTAATTTAGATTGAAACACTTTATCAAATGAAGGTTGACCTGCGGCTTCTGTAACAACAACCTTTCTTTGATATGGGACCCATTCTCCGTCAACCAATTTCCCTCTTGTTGTTTCAGCATTAGCAATATTGGAAGATATAATATCCATTCTTAATCGTTGTGCTGTTAATGCTGAGGAGCTAGTATTAAAACTATTTGTCAAACTCACTAAGCTCTACCTCCTATGGCTAAGCGTTTTAGTTTAATTTCATGATTTAACTGTTGAATATACAAGTTATATTTCAATTGATTTTCTGCTAATAAAGACATTTCATATTCAATATCAACATTGTTATTATTGTTATTAAATACAGAGTTTTCATCTCTTATTATCTTAGGCTCAATTGTCGTTTGTTCATTACCAATAACAAAATGTTCACTGTGAGTTCTGACACCTTCAAATTTTGTATTTTTATTCATTTCCTTATGTAATAATGATTCAAATTGAACATCAGACCTTTTAAAAAAAGGCGTGTCAACATTTGAAATATTGTTTGTAATCACATTCTGTTTTAATGTGGATGCATCTATTGAACGCTCCAATAATTTGAAGGATTGATTTACTAATAACCCCAATTCAACTACCGCCTTAAATATATAGTTTTATTGATAACCTATTCAACAAATATCGATAATATCCCTTTATTTTTCGACAAAATAAACGAAAAAATATCGTTTATTATCGAATAAGCTATACTCTATAATTTAATCCCGGGAAAAAACTTACACAATAAGGAAAAAGTCCTATTTTTAAAATAAGGACTTTTTCAAAATGAATTCAATATTAATCTTTATACAGATTGAATAAGTATAAATAACGTAGTTTTTTAATGTGCATTAACAAGCGTTTCGGGTAGTTGCTCGTTTAAGATTTTAATGTAAGTCCCTTTCATCCCAAGAGACCTTGTCTCTACCACACCCGCACTTTCTAATTTTCTGAGTGCATTCACTATAACAGACCTTGTTATACCAACACGATCAGCAATTTTACTAGCGACTAATAAACCCTCATATCCATCCAGTTCGTTAAAAATATATTCAACAGCCTCAGATTCACTATAGGAAAGTGAACTAACTGCGATTTGAACGGAAGCTTTACTTCTTGCTTCTTTTTCAATTTCTATGGATCTCCCCCTCAAAATTTCCATCCCTATAATAGTAGATCCATATTCTGCCAGTATTAGATCGTCATCATCAAACTTTTCTCCCATTCTTGTTAATACTAAAGTCCCAAGTCTGTCTCTTCCTCCAATAATTGGGACAATAGTTATATGAAATCCTTCAAATATACCTGCTAATTTCTGAATCATTGGGTCATTTGAATTATCGATGTCGACATTTGTGACAGTTTCATAAATTTTTAAAAACAATTCATTGTATTCTTGTGTTAGACGATGTTCCTCGTAAACCATTTTATTTAATTCTTCTGTTTGAAAGGGATTTGAAATTGATCGTCCCAATACTTTACCCTTTCTACTTATAACAAAAATATTTGCATCTATTATTCCATCAAGAACTTCTGACATTTCAGTAAAGTTTACAGCTTTGCCCGCAGCCTTTTGTAATAACTTGTTTAATTTGCGGGTTTTGCGTATTAGTCTCATCCTTTTATTTCCTCCTAAATTGCTACATTATAAAATATATTGACTTAAGTCTTTATTTTTAGCAATATCCATTAATTTTTCATTTACATATTCAGGTGTAATTATAAATGACTCCAAATTCAAATCTGGGGCTTCAAATGATAGGTCTTCCAGCAATTTTTCCAATATCGTATGCAACCTTCTAGCACCAATATTATCTGTATTTTGATTTACTTCGGCTGCAATTTTTGCAATCTCAGTAATAGATTCTTCCGAGAATTGTATTTTAATGCCTTCAGTTTCTAGAAGTGCAGTATATTGTTTTGTAAGTGCATTTTTAGGTTCTTTTAATATCAATTCAAATTGTTCCAATGTGAGATTATTTAATTCCACACGGATTGGAAACCTACCTTGTAACTCTGGAATCATATCCGAAGGTTTTGATGTATGAAATGCACCTGCACCAATAAACAATATATAATCGGTTTTAACAGGTCCATATTTGGTCATTATTGTAGAGCCTTCTACGATAGGCAATATATCTCTTTGAACACCTTCTCTTGAGACATCTGGTCCTGACCCTCGGTTTGAAATCGTTATTTTGTCGATCTCATCAATAAATATCATTCCTAGCTGCTCAGCTCTATTCACTGACTCTTGTATGACTTCATCCATATCAATTAATTTCTGGGCTTCTTGCTGTGTTAGAATCTTTCTTGCTTCTTTGATTGGGAGCTTGCGTTTTTTTGTTTTTTTAGGGATAATATTACCAAATAACTCCTGCATATTAAAACCCATTTGCTCATTCCCTTGACCAGCAAACATATCAAACATGGAAGGTGCATTATCCTCAACATCGATTTCAATCACTCTATCTTCTAGTTGTCCTTTTTCAAGTTCTTCCTTCAAAAAGGATCTCCTACTTGTAATTTCATCAGAACTTTCATCTTGAGAATCTTCAACTTTTTGATTTTGATTACTAAAAAACATTTCTAAAGGATTTTTTTGATTTTTAGATTTGTTTTTTGAAGGTGCTAATAAAGACACAATTTTATCGTTTGCCATCTTTTCTGCCTTTTCTTTTACTAATTCTGTTTTCTCTGCTTTAATCATTCTAATAGAGGTTTCTACTAGATCACGAATCATGGATTCAACATCCCTGCCTACGTAACCTACTTCAGTAAATTTTGTGGCTTCTACCTTTATAAAAGGAGCATCAACTAATTTCGCCAATCTTCTTGCAATTTCTGTTTTCCCTACTCCTGTTGGACCTATCATCAAAATGTTCTTAGGGACAATCTCTTCTCTCATATTTTCCTCAAGCTGACTTCTACGATATCGGTTTCGTAAAGCAACTGCCACTGATTTTTTCGCATTTTTTTGCCCAACAATATATTTATCTAATTCTTCCACAATTTGTTTTGGGGTTAATGCTTGATTATCCATACTCATCCCTCCTATCCAATCTCTTCTACAATAATATTATTATTAGTATATACACAAATCTCCGCTGCTAACTCTAAAGAAGCTACAGCTATTTGCTTTGCATCCATCTGATCTGCATGTCGTTTCATAGCCCTTCCAGCAGCTAAGGCAAAACTACCTCCGGAACCAATGGCCAATATATCATCATCAGGTTCTATGATTTCTCCATTCCCTGAAATTAACAATAAGGAATGTTCATCCATTACAAGCATCATTGCTTCTAATTTTCGGAGTACTTTATCTGAGCGCCATTCTTTTGCAAGCTCTACTGCAGATCGTTGCAAATTGCCTTGATGTTCTTCTAATTTCCCTTCAAATTTCTCAAATAGTGTAATAGCATCAGCAACGGAACCTGCAAAACCTGCAACTACCTTACCTTTATATAATCTCCGAACTTTCTTTGCTTGATGTTTCATCACCATACTATTTGCAAATGTAACTTGACCGTCGCCAGCAATTGCACCTTTACCATTGTGGCGCACGGCACAAATTGTCGTAGCATGAAATCCTTGATTCATCAATTAAAACCTCCTCTTATCCCCCATATAGTTGAACATCTAAAATTTAAATACCCAAAAAGTGAAACCCACAAAAAAATATTTGCGGGATTAAAGTAACCTTAGGTTAAGTTTTGCGATCAATATATTTAAGTATCATGAAATTTTCTTTAAAAAAACCTCCTTACGGAGATCTTAATATAAGTATACAGTAAGATAGTGTTGTGTTGCTAAAACATCCTAATTTTATCATAAACAAAGTTCGTCTTACAAGTTTGTTCCGATTTGATTTTTAAATTTTTTAATTTCATCAATCGCACGATTTGCAATCATCTCATTTTTCATCTTTTTATTTCTAATTCTTTTTTCTAATGGTGGAAATAAACCAAAATTCATATTCATTGGTTGAAAGTGCTTAAAATCTGCTGTTGTAATATAATTTGCTAAACTACCCAAAGCAGTTTCTCTTGGAAATACTAAAGTTTCCTCATTTTTAGCTACTTTTGCAGCATTAATGCCTGCAATCAATCCAGCAGCTGCAGATTCAACATAACCTTCAACCCCAGTCATTTGACCTGCAAAGAACAGATTCTCATTATCTTTATATTGATATGTCGGTTTTAACAGTTGGGGAGAATTAATAAACGTATTACGATGCATTACTCCATAACGAACGATCTCAGCATTCTCAAGTCCTGGTATCATTGAAAACACCCTTTTTTGCTCCCCCCACTTTAAATGGGTTTGAAAACCAACCATGTTATAAAGTGTCCCTGCCGTATTATCTTGTCGCAACTGAACTACTCCATAAGGTTGTTCCCCAGTGTTTGGATCAGTTAATCCAACTGGTTTCATAGGGCCAAAAAGTATCGTTTTCTCACCTCTGCCTGCCATTACTTCTATAGGCATACACCCTTCAAAGAACATATCTTTTTCAAAATCTTTCACCGGTGCTTTTTCTGCTGTAATAAGTTCCTCATGAAAGCGTGTAAACTGTTCTTCATTCATGGGACAATTAAGATATGCTGCCTCGCCCTTATCGTAACGTGATGCAAAAAAAACCTTGTTCATATCAATTGAATCTTTTTCAATTATAGGAGCTGCTGCATCATAAAAATAAAAGTACTCCTGACCTAACATCTCTTTAATTTTATCAGAGAGCTCTGGTGATGTAAGCGGACCTGACGCAACAACCGTTATTCCTTCTAGTATTTCTGTTACTTCTTCATTTTTCACTTCAATGAGAGGATGATTACGTAATGTGCTCGTAATTGCTTCCCCAAAATCATCTCGATCAACAGCAAGAGCTCCACCAGCAGGTACTTGATTTTGATCTGCACTATTGATAATAATGGAATTAAAGTTCCTCATTTCTTCCTTTAATATTCCTACAGCATTTGTTAGGTTATTTGCTCTTAATGAATTACTGCAAACAAGTTCAGCAAATTTATCTGTATGGTGAGCAGGAGTCTGACGCACAGGACGCATTTCATACAAAGTAACAGGAACTCCTTGACTTGCTATCTGCCATGCCGCTTCACTTCCCGCAAGCCCTGCTCCGATTACGTTCACATGTTGTTGTTTATCTGACAAGTTATTTTCCCCCTAGTAGTGAACTAAAAGTTCAAAAAGTTCGGTTTTTTGAGCACCAAGAAGATTGTGTGAATATTTATATTACCCCAAAAAGTGAAGTGAATCATCGATGTATTTTCTAGTACGGTGACCCCGAAAACAGAGGATTGATGTTTGTTACATACACACCGGACATCTTCCTTGAATATTCGGGCCCCGTAAAAGTAATAGGTTTAAGCTACACCGTGCTACTTCATTTTTTTTGGGTATAGTCTTTATTCGACGTCGATATGCTTCCTAAGAGATGCTTCGTTTTTTGAACACCCTCTAGTGACTACTCTTTTTTATAATCACAATTAGAACACTTTAAGTAAGTCCCTTTTTTATTTCTTTTTTCAACTAAATGTGCAGAACAATCTGGACATTTTATATCTGTTGGTTTATCCCAAGAAACAAATTCACATTCCGGGTACTGGTTACAACCATAAAACACTCTGCCCTTTTTACTTCTTCGTTCAACAATTTGTCCTTTATTACATGATGGACAGGTAACACCTATATCTTTAACAATAGGTTTTGTGTTGCGACAATCTGGAAATCCAGAGCATGCTAGAAATTTTCCGAATCTCCCCATTTTATAAACAAAATGACGTCCACATTTTTCACATATTTCATCGGAAACTTCATCTTCAATTTCAATTTCTTTCATTTCTTCTTCTGCAACATCTAGTCTCTTTTTAAATGGTGAATAAAATTCTTCAAGAACATTCACCCAAAACTCTTTTCCTTCTTCAATATCATCTAGTTCTTCTTCCATGTTTGCAGTAAATTCAACATTTAATATTTCAGGAAAAAATTCTTCCATTAACTGAATTACTAGCTCTCCCATTTCTGTAGGTACGAATTTTTTATCTTCTAGTGCTACGTAACCTCTTCTGCGAATGGTATCTAAAGTTGGAGCAAATGTGCTAGGACGACCTATCCCTAACTCTTCTAAAGTTTTAACTAGTCTTGCCTCTGTGTAACGTGGAGGAGGCTGAGTGAAATGTTGCTTAGGATCAATTTTCTTGTTTTCAAGAACATCACCTGAATTTAATTCAGGTAGAAATTTATGATCCTCTTTAACTCCTTCATCGTTTCCTTCTACGTACACCTTCATAAAACCTTGAAATTTAACCTTGGATCCACTTGCTTTAAATATTGTGTTGTTAACTTCAATATCTACAGACATTGTGTCTAATATAGCTGAAGCCATTTGACTTGCAACAAATCGTTCCCAAATCAATTTATATAATCGAAACTGATCTCTACTTAAATATGACTTTATGCTTGCAGGATCTCGCAATGTTGATGTAGGTCTTATAGCTTCATGTGCATCTTGTGAATTTGCATTCTTTTTTCCATAAACTCTAGGCTTGTTTGGAACATATTTATCTCCAAACTTTTCTTTTATATAAGTCTTTGCTTCCTCCTGTGCAACTGGAGATATACGTGGAGAGTCTGTACGCATATAAGTAATTAAACCTACACTTCCACTTTTACCGATATTTACACCTTCATATAATTGCTGAGCTACTTGCATCGTTTTAGCAGCTCTATAGTTTAATTTCCTAGCAGCTTCCTGTTGAAGTAAGCTGGTTGTAAAAGGCTGAGCTGGATTTCGAAACTGTTCCTTTTCTTTCACATTTTTTACGATAAACTGCTCGTCTTTTATCATTTGTAAAATTTCTTTAACTTCAGCTTCACTATTTAATTCGAGTTTTTTATTATCTTTTCCATAGAATTTAGCTTCAAAAGTTTTACCATGAATGGAAAGTTGAGCCGTTATAGACCAATATTCTTTAGGTTCAAATTCATTAATTTCGTTTTCTCTATCTATAACTAATTTTACGGTTACAGATTGAACACGCCCTGCAGATAAACCCTTTTTTACTTTTTTCCATAATAATGGACTGATTTTATAACCTACTAAGCGATCTAATATACGTCTAGCTTGCTGTGCATTCACCAGATCCATATTGATTGGTCTTGGTGTTTTGAAGGCATCTTTCACTGCCTCTTTCGTAATTTCATTAAATACAACACGACATGATTCTTCTTCTGATACATCTAAATAATGTGCTAAGTGCCAAGCAATTGCTTCACCCTCTCGATCGGGGTCAGCTGCAAGAAATACTCGTTTAACTTTTTTCCTAGCATCTTTTAATTCTTTTAGAATTGAACCCTTTCCACGAATGGTAATATATTTAGGAGAGAATTGATTCTCAACTTCAACACCAATTTGACTTTTAGGAAGATCTCTAACATGTCCCATTGAAGCTTTAACAATAAATTTTTTTCCCAAATATTTACTTATGGTTTTTGCTTTTGCTGGTGACTCAACAATGACTAATGAATCCGCCATAGTCTCATCCCCCCCTAATGAAAGATTAACTTTAATTATAAAAGTTATAAATTTTTTATTTATTGTGTTATAAACTTTTTGTTACAAACTTAGATCCTGGTAATTGAGATATGACATTTTTCATAAGTAAAGATAACAGAACTGAGTGTAAATGTCCAAATGTAAAATCACTTTTATGTAATATTTGCTCAAAAGTAACTGGTTCTGATGATAAAAATCCAACAATTTTTTGTTCATCGTTACTTAATGTTTTACTAGTAGTTAAATTTTTTTCATTGTAACTTATTTTCATCATATGCTCATATTCTTCAACTATATCCTTTAAATCGGTTACCATCTTTGCCCCTTGTTTAATCAATGATAAAGTACCTTGACTTTTTGGTGAAGTAATCGGACCAGGTATAGCAAAGATATCCCTTGACATTTCTAATGCTTGATCTGCTGTAATTAATGAGCCGCTTTTTTCAGCTGCTTCAATTACAATTGTACCTAAAGATAAACCTGCAATGATCCGATTACGTTGCGGAAATAAACCTGGATGTGGTTTTGTCCCTAATGGAAATTCAGAAATAACCAACCCTTTATTCACAATAGACTCATATAATTGTTTGTTTTCTGAAGGATAGACTACATCTATACCTGAACCCAAAACAGCAATAGTTGAACCGAATTGATCTATAGCGGATTTATGGGCAATGCTGTCAATTCCTCTTGCTAACCCACTTATTATGCAAAATCCCAGACTAGATAATTGATTTGCTAGTTTTTCTGTAATCATCTTTCCATATACTGTAGGGTATCTTGTCCCAACAATTGCTAATTTATTATTGTCCAAGAGGTTTAAGTTCCCTTTATAATAAATGACCCAAGGAGGACTCGGTGTTTCCTTTAAAATTTTCGGATAACCCTCATCAAAAATCGTTAAAAATGAGATATTTTCATTTTTATATATATCTAATCTACACTGAATGAAGTTTAAATTCAAATTTTTTGAAATAATTTGAGCTTTACTCTTAGGAATGTTGTAGTTTTTCATCATCGAATTTTCATCACTACTAAGAAGTTTTTCCACCCCATTTTCAATGTGTTTATTGTGTTTTATGGATTGATAAATCAATTGTATCGTTTTCCATCCGATTCCATTTAACTCATGTAAACCAAACAAAATATTACGCGACTCCATTTTTCATCTCCCCCAACTTATATTTTCTTAAAGTGTAAAAAAACCTTCCATATCAACTTAGATATAGAAGGTTTTTTTTATCAATTTATTATTTAGTAATACATTTTTGCAATAATCCATGTTGCTCTAGGACACTTACTAATGTAGCTCCCATATCTGATGGTGTTGGAGCCACCTTTATTCCACAAGCTTCTAATGTTGCTGTTTTTTCAGCAGCAGTTCCTTTTCCACCTGAAATGATAGCCCCTGCATGACCCATTCTTTTCCCAGGAGGAGCTGTTTTTCCACCAATAAAACCAACAACAGGTTTTTTCATATTTTCTTTAATCCACTCTGCAGCTTCTTCTTCTGCAGTCCCACCAATTTCTCCGATCATAATAACAGCATAAGTATCAGGATCTTCATTAAAACGATCTAATACATCGATAAATTCCATTCCCTTTACGGGATCTCCACCAATACCAACTGCTGAAGATTGACCAATCCCTCGAGTCGTTAATTGATGTACCGCTTCATAAGTCAAGGTTCCACTTCTAGATACAACACCAACATGTCCCTTAGTATGTATGTACCCTGGCATAATACCAATTTTACATTCATCAGGTGTAATTAACCCTGGGCAATTTGGACCGATAAGAAGCGTCTTTTTCCCCTCCATATATTTTTGCACTTTAACCATGTCTAGAACTGGGATACCTTCTGTTATACAAATGGCTAATTCTACTTCTGTATCAACGGCTTCCATAATCGCATCAGCAGCAAAAGCAGGAGGTACATAAATAACTGAAACTGTTGCACCTGTTTCTTTTACAGCTTCCATAACCGTATTAAATACAGGCAAGGAAACTGTATTTCCATTTTCAAGTTCAATATCTACATTTGTTCCTCCTTTACCAGGAGTCACGCCACCTACCATTTGTGTTCCATAATCCAATGCACCTTTTGTATGCAACATACCAGTAGATCCGGTAATCCCTTGGGTGATGACTTTTGTATCTTTATTTATTAAAATACTCATCGTATTTTCAATCCTTTCTAAATTATTATAATTTGGGTGGATTACTTCACTAATTCCACAATTTTTTGGGCTCCATCTGCCATTGAATCAGCAGCTACTATATTTAAACCTGATTGATTTAAGATTTCTTTTCCTTGTTCTACATTTGTACCTTCAAGTCTAACAACTAAAGGACGGTCTAATTGAATCTGTTTGGCTGCTTGAACAACTCCATCAGCGATGATATCACAACGCATGATTCCACCAAAGATATTTACAAATATACCCTTAACGTTATCATCAGATAATATAATTTTAAAAGCTTCTGTTACTTTCTCAGTAGTTGCACCGCCCCCTACATCTAAGAAGTTCGCAGGGTCTCCACCATAATGTTTAATGATGTCCATCGTTGCCATAGCAAGCCCAGCACCATTAACCATACAACCGATATTTCCATCTAAAGCAATATAACTTAAATCAAATTTAGAAGCTTGGATTTCTTTTTCATCCTCTTCATCTAAATCACGATATTTTAATATATCAGGATGACGATATAATGCGTTTGAATCAAAATTCAATTTCGCATCCAACGCCATAACATTTCCGTCACCAGTCACAACTAGTGGATTAATCTCTGCAATAGAACAATCTTTTTCAACAAAAGCAGTATATAAACCGGACATAAATTTAACGGCTTTATTCACTAATTTAGTTGGGATATTTATGGAATAAGCTAATTTTCTAGCTTGAAATGCTTGCAAACCTACAGCTGGATCTACAACTTCTTTAAAGATTTTTTCAGGTGTTTTTTCTGCAACTTCCTCAATCTCGGTTCCACCCTCTTCAGATGCCATCATAACAACTCTACCTGTATCACGGTCAACAACGATTCCAACGTAATATTCTTTCTGAATATCACAACCTTGTTCAACTAACAAACGTTTGACTTCTTTTCCTTCAGGTCCTGTTTGATGTGTTACTAAAACTTTACCTAAAATTTCACCAGCATATGTACGTACTTCATCTAAATTTTTTGCTACTTTAACACCGCCTGCTTTACCTCTTCCACCCGCATGTATTTGAGCCTTTACAACATTTACAGATGTTCCAAGTTCTTTAGCAGCTTCCACAGCTTCATCAACAGTAAAAGCAACTTTCCCTTCTGGGACCGCTACACCATACTGTCTCAAGATTTCTTTCCCTTGATACTCATGGATATTCATTTCTATTTTTCCTCCTATCAAAATTCACTTATAATGTGTTGACAACTTGTCTATTTTATAACGATTCTCTATTAGAACCATATACTGGAACAGGTTTATATAGTCCTTATCACAAATCCTAAACTATTGTACCATTTTTTTTTGACAATTACCTTACTTTTAAAAAAACACACGATTCATAGCAATATCATTTTTCTAAATTAGGTATAAAAAAAATTTATCACTATAGTTCGATAACAAAAACTCCTATCGAAGTCTCTCGAACGCAGACATTTATCACATCGATGTGAAAAGGGAAAAACCGTCCTAGGGACGGTCTTCTATAATATAAATATCTTGTGCATAAAATCTATCTTTCACACACATCAGCTCATCGGTGTAGTGACATTTTCAAATCTTGGTTCCCGCTCAGCCTGTTTAATAAAGCGCATTTCGTTGCCCCTAAAGTTACATACTCTGCATTGAATCATTGGTTCCGCCTCAGCAATCACGGTTGGATCCTCTTGTTCAACGACCTGTCCGGAATAAGCATCCTTTAACATTTGTAAGGATGTTGAAGCAATTAAGTTAAACTTTATTCGATTTGCACGACAGTTTGGACAAAAATATGGTTTTTCTTCCATTTTTATCACCTCTAATATACTATGTCCATCCCTCAATAAAAATATTTCAAAATAGTTGGTTTTAAAATGGATTTCTACAGAATGGAATACAGGAAAGACTTGCAGAATAAAATGGTGTTTATTATAATAAAAAAGAAAATTCAGGAAAAATGGAAGCACCATTTTCTATTGTTTTATGATGAAATAAGAAGAGGATGGTGATTTTTTTGTATGCAAAATTATTGAGCAGCTGTTTACATGGAATCGAGGGTAAAATTATAGAGGTTGAAGTTGATCTAAGTAATGGTTTGCCTGTTTTTCAAATTGTAGGTCTTCCTGATTCTGCAGTTCGAGAATCGATAGAGCGTGTAAGAGCCGCCATTAAAAATTGTGGTTTTGTATTTCCCCTTCAACGGATCACAATTAATCTAGCCCCTGCAGATCTTAGAAAAGAAGGAGCATCTTTTGATTTAGCTATAGCTCTAGGTATTCTTGTGGCAAGTCATCAACTCCAGATAAAAAACTTATCCCAAACACTCATTATTGGAGAATTAGCTTTAGACGGGACATTAAGAACTGTTCCTGGAGTGCTTCCAATGGTAGATTATGCATATAAACAAGGGTTACACCAAATCATTTTACCAAAAAATAATGCGGCCGAAGCCGCCTTGATTGAACATTGTAAAGTTATTCCTATTTCTCACTTAAATGATTTAAACCAAAAAGAATACCCAGTTTATATGCATAATCAAGAGATATCTCAACATTTAAGATACTCAGCAACAGAGAATGTAGATTTCAAAGATGTAAAAGGACAAAATCATGCAAAAAGGGCTTTAATGATTTCTGCCTCTGGAATGCATAATATTTTGCTTATTGGTCCCCCAGGTTCTGGTAAAACCATGTTAATGAAGAGAATAACTAGTATTTTACCTATGTTATCAAACGAAGAAGCACTTGAAGTAACAAAAATATATAGTATAACTAATAAACTTAAAAATAACCAAGAACTTATGAAAAAACGTCCTTTTCGTTCTCCACATCATACGATTTCACAAGCTGGATTAATCGGTGGTGGAAGTATACCTAAACCTGGTGAAGTAAGTCTGTCTCACAGAGGGGTATTGTATTTAGACGAATTTCCAGAATTTCATCGTCATGTTCTTGAAGTTTTAAGACAACCTTTAGAAGAAAAGGAAATAACAATTAGCAGATCCAAAGCAGTATACACATATCCTTCACAGTTTATATTCGCAGCAGCTATGAATCCCTGTCCTTGTGGATATTTAGGATCTGATTCCGAATCAAATCCTTGCACCTGCAGCGCTCATAAAATCAATCAATATCGTTCAAAAATTTCAGGACCTCTGTTAGACCGTATTGACCTTCATATAGAAGTACTGCAAATGGATTATAGCACCCTAACGTCAAACGAAAAACAAATGTCTTCTGCTGAAATGATAGAACGTGTTAAGGTAGCACAAAAAATTCAACGTAAAAGATATCAACATACAAATATCCATTTTAACGGAGAAGCATACGGTTCATTAATTTATGAACATTGCAGAATGGATTCAAATGCAAAAGAACTTTTACACGCTTCTTTTGAAGCTATTGGATTGAGTGCCCGGGCATATGATCGAATTATAAAAACAGCTAGAACGATCGCTGACTTAGATGAACAAAAACATATTAAAAGCGAACATGTCGCTGAAGCGATCCAATATCGTACATTAGATCGAAGATTTCATACTGTTTGATGCTTAAATATTAATCAAAATGCATTTTTTATGTGGTCAAGTGACAGCAAAGAGTCACCCTCCTTATTTAACAATATACAAATAGCATCAAATCTAATTTTTGCATTTAACTTATTATTTTGTTGAAGAAACACCTGTGAGGCTAAACGAACCTTTTGTTGCTTTTTATAATTAATGGATTCGTTAGGAGTACCAAACCTCCCAATATCTCTTCTTGTTCTGACTTCTAAAAAAACAAGAAAATCTTTTTCATAAGCGATAATATCTATCTCGCCTAATCTGCACCTCCAATTGATCTCTTTAACGTGATAGTTATTTGTTTTTAAATAATGAACAGCTAGTTGTTCACCTGTTTGCCCTATTTTTAATCTCTGATCATTTATATGTTTTCTCATGGTTTAAATACTTCCATCACTTTTGCTTTTTGATCCGCATTATAAACCATTGTAAAAATCTCAGCAACTAACTGATATAATTCTCCAGGGATTTCTTCATTTATTTCTAATGTTGATAAGACCTCTACTAGAGAAGCATCTTCTTGAATAGGTATGCCATGATTTTTCGCTTCCTGTATAATATTGTCTGCTACTACCCCTTTACCTTTAGCTTTTAATTGAGGTGCATCATTTTTCTCAGATGTATAACTTAGAGCTACAGCTTTTGCTGATTTTAGACCATTCTTTATCATACCCGAACATCTACCCCCTTATATGCAGAATAAATATAATCATTTGGGCTATGTCTTACATTTAACTTTCCTTGCTTTTCTGGAAAAGGGAGATGTTTTAAGGAAAGAAATCGAAAACCCAAACCTTCTATTATTGGTTTCACAATACCCGTTTCTATTAACTCCTCTGTTTTAGAATGATCATTATGAATTCGTATGCTCACCATATTGCTAACAACTTGGATATCTATCAGCGTTTCACCTAATGTTTTCATGTTTAAATCAAACCACAAACTACAATTATTAACATCTATCTCACCTTTTTTATTGCGGCGGCTCTGAATACTAACCGATGAAGTCTGATCTCCGTTATCATTATAAATCGGAATAAAAATAGTAAAGTGAGTAATGACATCAGAACGATTGGATGATAAAAATAGTTGCTGCCCAGTAATATGATTGAGTAGTTGTTGTGATTGTTCTTTAATATGGCTCGGAAGATCATCAACCGATAATAACTGTAACATTAAACTTTTGAGGTTTTGAAAGTCCTTGGGAGCTTCTAAATCTGACAGAGTTGCAAAATTCATTATAGGTTGATTCATTTTATTTGATGCAAATTCAAATGATTTAAACGAATTCACTAACTGCTTCTCATAGTCTAGGCCTAGATTCTTAATAAATCGAGTAATCCAATTTTCATTCAGCTGTCCTTCTTGTGGTGTTATATGCCCCACATTAAAATATGAAGATAGGGGTTCTGTTCTTTGAACATTGCCTTTGATGTTTATTTCTGGTTGATGAGAAGCTGGATTCACCATATTCATCTTTTGACTAGATTCAGTAATCTCAAAGTTCTTATTGCTCTGTTGCTGAACCATAATGCTTTTCATCATGTTTTGTAATTTATCTAATAACTTCAAATAAAAGGTATTGGTTTCGTTAGATAATGTAGATATGTTAGTTTGATTAATAGAATTTGGATTGGATTTAGCAAACAAATCTGTTTGATGCTGAGGTTCTACTTTCAATTGTTGTAAAGCTGGTTTCACCCATTCAGCCACTGATTTATTTAATTGGTGTATCAGCTCATGCAGCGGTTTTCCATGCTGTATTTGTCTAATTGCTTTCATTGTTGTTTCAGTTATTGGTAAACCTTTATTATATAGGAACATCGCAGATTGCAACGATTTTTGTATTAAGTTATGATCCTCAGAACTGGGAATGATAGATTGAAACTGTGTAATATTTTCTTTTATAAGAGGAATTCCTTCTTTATGTAAGGTTTGTATCAGTTCTCTGTTAAACGTTGTATTCTTTAGATTAAATCCATTCAATAATTCTGATATAGACTTCTTTTCAATAGGGAATACAGAATGTTCAACTGGCTTTAAATGCAATAAACCGTCAGAAGTTTTTGGTTGAACTTGCAACAATTTATAATCCCCTTGAGTTAAAGTAATTTCTAATTTGGCTTTTAATTGTACTCCATTAATTTGAATTAATGCTTCTTGATTATCCAAAAGCTGAAGCACTAAACCTCTCACAATCTGCCCCTCTTTTAACTGAAGAGTTTTACTATCTGATAACTTTAAATCACCTAATAAATTACGCATTAATACATTAAAGTTCATTAGAATCTCCCCAATAATTCTTAGTAAGTCTATTCAATTTATTATCGGTATAATATCTACAAAAGTGAAGAGGAATGTTGTAGATTGATATCAGTTATGGTCCACCTTATTGGTTTTCAAAAAAGCCCTAAAATTGAAGTGAACCATTCACTTTTAACTTTAGGACTCAACTACGTAACATTTAATATGTTATTATAACTACTGCGTGTTCAAAAAGATCTTACCTCTATAACTGCTTTAGAAAAGAGTTTGTTGTATGTTAACGATATTTTTAAGAAAAGTCCGTCTATGTATCGGGCAAGGCCCATAGTTTAGTATGTGTTCTCTATGTAGCTTCGTTCCGTAACCTTTATGCTTCGCAATATCATATTCTGGATATTCCATATCCCACTGCAAACACATTCGATCCCTTGTCACTTTAGCAACTATGGAAGCAGCAGCTATAGACTGACTTAATTGATCCCCTTTGATGAGTGCTAATTGAGGAATGGGAGTACTAATTTTCTCAGCATCTATTAATAAAAAATCTGGTTGGATGGCTAAATTTTCAAAGGCTTGTTCCATCGCTAATCGTGTAGCTTGTTTTATATTTATATCATCTATTCTGTTTGCATCCACCTTGCCTATACCAATGGCTAGTGCTTTTTCCATAATTTTTTCATAACATATTTCTCTTTTTTTAGGACTTAGTTTTTTAGAATCATTAATACCTTCAATCACTAAATCAATAGGTAAAATAACAGCAGCAGCCACAACGTCACCTAATAAACACCCTCTACCAACCTCATCAATGCCTGCTATGTATTGTTTGTTCTGCTGCCAATAAGTTTTTTCATAACTAATCATTCAAATTCTCCGGTGTCTCCAATGAAAATCTACCTAAGGTGCCGGCTCTCATTTCCCTTAAAATGATGCTTGATGTTTTATCTAGATCAATAATTCCTCCACGTTTAATACAGCCACGCTTTTGTCCGATCTCTTCCATAACAATCACAATTTCGTTCGGATCCTCTAAATCTTCAGGAATATATTCAACATCATATCTTTCCTTTAGTCGATCAGGATAATTCTCAAGGAAATATCTAACAACATAAAATGCCACATCATCTAGGTGTAATAAAGTTTCCTTAATCGCTCCCGTTGCTGCTAATCGCATTCCTACTTTTTGATCTTCAAATTTTGGCCACAAAATACCTGGTGTATCTAGCAACTCCATTTCTAAACCAATTTTAATCCATTGCTGTGCTTTTGTCACACCCGGTTTATCTCCTGTTTCAGCTATCTTTTTCCCTGCTAAACGATTAATTAATGTAGATTTACCTACATTAGGAATGCCAACAATTAAAGATCGAATAGCACGAGGTTTAATCCCTTTTCTCAATTGGGCATCAATTTTATGCTTTATCAACTGTTTTGATCGAGGTAATATCTCGTGTACTTGTGTTCCTGAAATTGAATCAATCGGTAATGCATCTAAATTTTGTTTTTTGAAAAATTTTACCCATTCTGTAGTTACAGAAGGATCTGCTAAATCTGCTTTGTTTAAAAGAACAATCCGTGGTTTATCCTTTAAAATTTCATCAATCATTGGATTTCGACTGGATAGAGGCACTCGAGCATCTAACAGTTCAATTACGATATCAAGCAACTTTAATTTACCTTCAATCTGCCTACGAGCTCTAGTCATATGACCAGGAAACCACTGAATGGTCATTGTAGTTCACCAACTTCATGTGATACAATCCCTAGATCCTGTAAAGGCCAAATCACTAAGTCTGCACGACCAATTACCTGTTCATATGAAATAAAACCAATTAAACTTCGACTATCTTGACTATTTGGACGGTTATCCCCCATCACAAAAACTGTACCTTTTGGAACGACAGCTTTTGGGAAGTCCAAATTATTGTAGCTTCTACCATTTTGTTTAGCTTTTTCTATCTCTTCTTTAATATAGGGCTCGTCTAATCGTTCTCCATTAACAAACACTTCATCCCCTTTTACTTCCACCGTTTCACCTGGCAATGCAATAACTCTTTTAATAAAGTCTTGTTCTTGATTTGCTTTAAATATAATCACTTCACCACGTTCAGGCTCACGAATAGTGTATAGGATTTTATTAACGATTAACTTATCATTATTAAAAAAACTAGGCTGCATTGATTGTCCAGACACTACAGTTGGGGTAAATAAAAAAGAACGTATAATTACAACCAGTGCCACTGCAATTAAAATGGATTTGACCCATTCCCAAGATGTATTCAAAAAAGAATTCGTTTGATTTGTTTTTTCATTATCTATTTTTTCTTCCATATCCATGACCTTTCTGCTTATAGGAATATAATGAATAACCCTTATAAAATTGTAAGATATTATAGGGCTACTGATAAAAAAAGGGACTTGTTTTAGCAAGCCCCCTTCTTTTTTATCTTCTGATTTCTTTAATTCTTGCTGCTTTACCGCGAAGAGCACGTAAGTAATACAACTTAGCACGACGAACTTTACCACGACGAACAACATCAATTTTATCAATTTTAGGTGAATTTATAGGGAACGTTCTTTCAACTCCAACGCCGTAAGAAATTTTTCTTACTGTAAACGTTTCACTGATTCCGCCACCACGTCTTTTGATAACTACACCTTCAAATACCTGAATACGTTCACGAGATCCCTCGATTACTTTAACGTGTACTTTTAAAGTATCACCAGGACGAAAGCTTGGTAGATCTTGACGCAATTGATCTTGTGTAATTTCTCTAACAATATTCATGAGTTAATTCCTCCTTCCAAACAGATGTTCATACCGTCTATAATATAGAAATTAGTCCTATATGTTCTACGAGCAGAGGACCACCTTAGTCAATCACAACAAATTGTATTCTACCATATCATGCTTAAAAACTCAATCTAAATTTTATTCTGAACTTTGATATTTAAGCTCATTTATGTATTTTAGCTGTTCCTTACTTAATTTCACTTTTTCAAGAAGTTCTGGCCTACGTTCCAAAGTTCTTCGGAGAGATTCTTTTTGTCTCCACTCATCAATGTTTTTATGATGACCTGACAATAATACGTCTGGAACATCTAGTCCTCGAAATGATGCTGGTCTTGTATATTGCGGGTATTCTAACAGTCCAGAACTAAAGGAATCGTTCCCAGCAGAGGTTTCATTGCCTAACACGCCAGGTAGTAACCGCACAACACTATCTATGATAACCATTGCAGGGACTTCTCCTCCAGTTAAAATATAATCACCAATAGATATCTCGTCTGTAACTAAATGTTCTCTTATTCTCTCATCATAACCTTCATAGTGACCACAGATAAAAATAAGATGTTCAGCTTTGGAAAGCTCCTCTGCTTTTTTTTGATCGAACTTTTTACCTTGAGGACACATTAAAACGATTTTGGTAGTGGTTTCTCCTTCTGTTGTTATCAGATTTTCTACCGCAGAAAAAATCGGCTCTGGTTTTAATACCATCCCAGCTCCGCCCCCATATGGATAATCATCAACTGTGTTATGTTTATTATTCGCAAATTCACGAAAATTTATAGTATTTAAGGAGACAAGTCCCTTTTCATTGGCTTTACCAAGAATACTTTCACTAAAAACACCGTTAAACATGTGCGGAAATAAGGTTAAAACATCAATTTTCATGATTTATAACATTCCTTCCATCAATCGAATGATAACCTTTTTTTCTTTCACATTTACGTTCAATAAAACATCATCAATGATAGGGACTAACAAATCTTGTCCTTTTTTTCGTTTAACTACCCATACATCATTCGCACCAGGTGTTAATATGTCTGTAATTTCACCAAGCTCTTCATTTTCGTCAGAGAACACCTTGCATCCAATTATTTCATGAAAATAATACTCCTCATCTGGAAGTTCTGACAGTTGATCTTCAGAAATATATAATATGTGATTTTTCAGCTTTTCAACCTCATTGATATGATTAAAATCATTAAACTTCACAATAAATACTCCTTTATGAGGTCTTGCATTTTCTACAATCATCACTTGGTATTTATTTTCATTCTCAAGAAAGACATATAGTTTACTTCCTTTTTTAAATCTGACTTCTGAAAAATCAGACTTTGAGATAATTTTGAGATCCCCGCGTAAACCATGCGTATTTACGATCTTACCTACTCTGTAATATTTTTTATTTTGCTCCATTATCAATCACTCCTACACATCCACAAAAACTCATCATTAATATACCCATAATCAGGGAAGTAAATAAATATGTTTACAGCAAAAAGGTTAGGAAATAGTTCCCCTAACCTTATTGAATAATATCAATGTATACACGTTTTTTATCTTTTACAGCTGCAGATGATACAACTGTACGAAGCGCCTTTGCGATCCGACCTTGTTTACCGATAACTTTTCCCATATCATCGCTATGGACAGATAATTGATAAACTGTTTCACGATCTTTTTGTACTTCATTTACATGAACATCTTCTGGATGGTCTACTAGTGCCTTTACGATCGTTAAAATTAACTCTTTCATAAAAAGCCCCTCCGTATGAAGATATTATTTTTGAAGCTTCTGCTCATGAAAAGTTTTCATGATTCCTGCTTTACTGAATAAATTACGTACAGTATCAGAAGGTTTTGCACCTGTACCAAGCCATTGAAGTGCTTTCTCTTCATTGATAGTTACAGTTGCAGGCTCAGTTAACGGGTTATATGTCCCAATTTCCTCAATGAAACGTCCATCACGAGGAGAACGAGAATCAGATACTACTACACGATAAAACGGTGCTTTGTGTGCACCCATACGTTTTAAACGAATACGAGTTGCCATTATGTTTTCACCTCCTTAACAAAATAACGAAAATTATTTTAGTACAATACACTACCTATCCGAAAGGGAATTTAAATCCTTTTCCTAACTTGGGTTTCTTTCCTTTTTTACCTGGTCCACCCATCATAGAGGAAAACTGCTTCATCATTTTTTTCATATCTTCAAACTGCTTTAATAGTCTGTTGACATCTTTTACAGAGGTTCCACTACCTAAAGCTATTCGTTTACGACGACTTGCATTTAAGATTTCTGGTTTTCGTTTCTCTTCTGTTGTCATGGATTTAACGATCGCTTCTACACGACCTAACTGTTTTTCATCTACATTCAGATTTTTCATATTTTTCATTTTACCCATACCAGGCATCATATCCATAATTTGATCAAGTGGACCCATATTTCTTACTTGCTCCATCTGCTCAAGAAAATCCTCAAATGTAAATTCAGCCTTACGCATCTTACGTTCCATTTCTCTGGCTTTCTCTTCGTCGATGTTCGTTTGTGCTTTTTCAATTAAACTAAGCATATCCCCCATACCAAGTATTCGAGAAGCCATACGATCGGGATAAAACGGTTCAAGCGCATCGATTTTTTCACCCATTGCTGCAAATTTAATCGGTTTACCTGTTACCGCTTTTACAGAAAGGGCAGCACCACCTCGAGTATCACCGTCTAATTTTGTTAAAACAACTCCACTTAATTCAAGCTGTTCATTGAAGCTTTCTGCTACGTTCACAGCATCCTGACCCGTCATGGAATCTACAACCAATAATACCTCATCCGGTTTAACAGTTTCTTTTATATCCTTAAGCTCATTCATTAAATCTTCATCGATATGTAAACGTCCAGCTGTATCAATGATGACATAATCATAGTGATTTTCTTTCGCTTGCTGTAATCCTTGTTTGGCGATGTCTACAGGATTCGCTTTATCACCAAGTGAAAATACAGGTGCTCCAATTTGTTCTCCTAAAATTTGAAGCTGTTTGATTGCAGCTGGTCTATAAATATCTGCCGCAACCAATAGTGGTTTATGGTTTTGCTTTTGTAAATATTTCGCTAGTTTTCCAGTTGTGGTTGTTTTACCAGCACCTTGCAAACCTGCCATCATAATGACCGTTGGAGGTTTGTTGGATTTATTTAATTTACTTTGTGTTTCCCCCATCAAAGAGGTTAATTCTTTATTAACGATATCGATGATAACCATACCAGGCGTAAAACTTTTCATCACTTCTTGCCCAATTGCTTTTTCTTTTACTTTGTTGATGAAATCTTTAACAACCTTAAAGTTTACATCCGCCTCAAGAAGTGCAAGTCTGACTTCACGCATTGCTTCTTTTACATCATTTTCAGAAACCTTCCCTTTTCCTTTTAGCTTTCCAAAAACATTTTGCAATCTACTTGATAATCCTTCAAAAGCCGCCATTCACCTTCCCCCCAATCCTTCATATTTATATTTCATCAATATTTTTAACTTTTTGTATAATGTCTAACATATGTTCATTTTCTTTTAAATCTAAAATGTGATCATTTAATTGATTTATTAAATCATTCCGCTTTATATAGTTTGAAACTAAATGCAATTTGCTTTCATACTGCTCAAGCACTTGTTCCGCCCGTTTAATGTGTTCATATATAGCTTGTCTACTAATTTGAAATTGCTCTGCAATTTCTCCTAAAGAGTAGTCATCTTGAAAATAAAACTTTAAGTATGTTTGCTGCTTCTCGGTAAGTAAGTTTTGATAAAAATCAAATAACAGATTAACTCGATTTGTTTTTTCTAACATTTTTTCAGCAGACATTCTCTCTTCTCCTTCTGTCAAGGAAAATATCCTTACAGTCAAACTTTAATTATCATAAAGGATTTAAGAAACAATGTCAAGTGAATTTACTTGATAGGGTGATCATTCAAAGTAATAATCTCATCTGCTTTTTCTTTAGCATAAACGAAAAAACGGATATCAAATCGTAACGATATGACATCCGTCGACCATTATATATTTTTTATTTATTCCACGGATTCCTCTACTTCTCTTTTCTCTTCATCTTGAATCAATCCCGCAAACAATGCGTGAACAAACTGATCTGAATCAAATTCCTGCAAATCATCCATTTGTTCTCCTAAACCTACAAATTTCACTGGAATATCCATCTCATTCCGGATTGCTACTACAATTCCACCTTTAGCTGTTCCATCCAGCTTAGTTAATACTAAACCTGTAACACCTGTTTTTTCTCCAAATAATTTTGCTTGACTAAGAGCATTCTGTCCAGTTGTAGCATCTAATACAAGCAACACTTCATGTGGAGCATCCGGAACCTCACGTTTAATCACACGATATATTTTATTGAGTTCTTCCATCAGATTTGTTTTATTTTGCAATCTACCTGCTGTATCACAAAGAAGTATGTCAACTTCCCTTTTTTTAGCAGCTTGAACAGCATCGTAGATGACAGCAGCTGGATCTGAGCCTGCTTGTTGTTTCACAACATCTACACCAACACGGTCTCCCCAAACTTCAAGCTGTTCTATTGCCCCTGCACGAAACGTGTCTCCTGCAGCTAACAAAACTTTTTTTCCCTCTGAATTAAAACGATGGGCCATTTTTCCAATCGTCGTAGTTTTACCAACTCCATTTACACCAACAAAAAGAATAACCGTTAATCCGTTATCTTGCAAATTTATACTGTTATCCTCTTTCCCAGATAACAACTCAACAAGTTTTTCTGAAAGGACTGGTTGTAAATCTACTGCATCTTCGATTTTTCTTTTGCGCACTTCGATTCGCAGTTCATCAATCAACTCCATAACTACATTCACGCCTACATCTGCACCGATTAAAATTTCTTCTAGCTCTTCATAAAATTCCTCATCAATTTTTTTACGACGAAGAACTAATGTTTCAATTTTTTCAGTAAATGCTGTGCTCGTTTTACTTAAGCCATCCTTAAACTTTGTTGTTACCTCTTCTGTTTTTTTAGAAATTTTATCTTTCAACTTTTTAAAAAAACTCATAAATACCCTCCATTGTAGTTCTTATTTCTTATATTACTTTATGATGCAGAGAAAAACCCATCTTCCTCTTCATCCAATCGAACAGATACTAATTTGGATACTCCATCTTCTTCCATAGCTACCCCATATAATACATCCGCTTCTTCCATAGTACCTTTACGATGCGTAACAACAATAAATTGTGTCTGCAATGAAAATTCCCTTAAGTATTCGGCGAAACGAGTTACATTCGCTTCATCCAATGCGGCTTCTACCTCATCCAATACACAAAATGGTACAGGTTTTACATGTAATATTGCAAACAATAAAGCGATGGCTGTTAAAGCTCTTTCTCCACCAGATAACAATTGTAGATTTTGCAGTTTTTTCCCAGGGGGTTGTGCAACGATGTCTACACCTGTTTCTAATAAATTTTCTGGATCACTCAATAATAAATCCGCTCTTCCTCCACCAAACAACTTTGCAAATGCTACAACAAAGTTTTTGCGAATTTCTTCAAAAGTTGTAATAAAACGCTGTGACATCTCTTCATCTAATTGCCCTATAACTTGATAAAGTGTATCTTTAGCTTCAATGAGATCTTGTTGCTGTTTCGTCAAAAATTCAAATCGATTATGAATTCGTTCAAATTCGTCAATGGCACCCAAATTTACCTCACCTAACGAAGTGATTTTTCTTTTTAATTGCTTTACCATTTCTTGCGTTTCTACAACATCATTAGGAAGAGAATATTTTTGCTTTGCCAGTTCAAAACTGAGTTCATAGTCTTCAGATAGTTTATTTAATAAGTTTTCCAACTCTACATCCAACCGATTCACTTTTACTTCTACTTGATGTAATTTATCCTCTGTCTGTTTCAGGGCTATTCTTTGTTCTTTTGTTTCATTTTCTTTTAATTCTATCGTCTTTAACCCATCAGCACGTTGTTTTCTTTTAAAAGCTATTTGGTTGGTGCATTCTTGTTTATTTATTTTAAGCAGATTAAATTTTTCAAGTTGTTCTACATGTTCTCTTTCATTTTTTTCAATCTCTGCTTCAAGCTGTTGTTTTGTTTGATCATTTGCATTCATTTCTATCTGTAATTGCGTTAACTCCTGTTGAAAACGTTCCAACTGTTCAATGATAGCTTGTTTCTCCTGGGTAATGGAAGCCACTCTCACTTTTAAATCCGTTAACTCATTCTGTACTTCATCTTTTATAGATTGTTTTGTTTTTTTACTCTCTTCCACTTCCTTCATCACTTGTTGTGTTCTTTCTTCTGTTTGTAAAGATTCTGTTAATTTAATATGTTCTCTTTTTTCTTTATCAATTAACTCCTCTGATTTTTGTAATAATTGTTCAAGTTCTAATTGATTTGAAGAAATTTGCGATTCTTTATGCTCCATTTGTTGTTGATATTGATGAATTTCAGATTGTATTTTCTGTTCCTGCAAACGAAACTGTTCTCCGAGTGCTCGTAACTCTTCCAATTCTGATGAAGTTTTAGAAATTTCCTGCTTTAAATTTTTACTTTTTTCCTGTAATTGATCAAGTTGAACTTGTGAATTTGTAATCTGATGCTCCAATTCCTCAATTTGCCTTTTACGACCTAAGAGATTGGCATTTTTCTTTTGCACACTTCCCCCAGTCATAGATCCGCCAGCATTGACAACATCACCATCTAAAGTTACTACTTTAAACCGATAAGAGCAAGAAGCAGCAATTCGATTAGCATCCTCTAAGCTATCAGCAATAATTACCTGACCCAATAAATTAGAAACGATGGATGAATAAGTAGGCTCAAACTGGATTAAATCTGCAGCTATACCAATAAAACCTTCATTTTGATCCATTTTTTTAATGTCATTTTGAGAAACAGATCGAGGTTTGATAATATCTATAGGTAAAAATGTAGCTCTACCCAACTTTCTCTGTTTCAAGTAAGAGATGGCTTGTCTGCTGTCTTGTTCATTCTCCATGACAATAAACTGAAGAGCACCTCCAAGTGCTGTCTCAACCGCGGTTTCTAACTTAGCAGGAACGTTTACTAATTCAGCTACTGCTCCATGAACACCTCTTAAACCTCCAGAAGTTTGCCCCCTCTTTTTTAGTACTTCTTTAACACCATGAAAAAAACCATCAAAGTCATTTTCCATTTCTTTGAAAGTATCTTTTCTTGAAATTAAAGAATTCAATTTTTGCTGCCATTTTTGTACAGTTAATAAAATATCCTCTAACAATCTTTGTTTCTGCTTAACCTGCTCACTAATTTGAATGTATTTATTTTTCGTATCATTAATTTGATTCTGTATTTGTTCTAAGGAAACTATTGTTGTCTCATGTTTAGTATGAAGCTCATGATGTTGTTCAGTAAAAAGCTTATGTAATTGTTCAAGTTCTTCTTTTTTCTCGTCATTCATTCTTAGTTGTTGAGTTATATTACTGATTTCGTTTTTACTTTGTGCAATTTTATTAATTACTTTTAATAGTGTTTCTTGCAGTTGTTCCTCAGAATCAATATTCAATTCTGATGTTATGCCTAATAAATGTTCTTGTTTTTCATCTAAGTTGTGCTCAGCTTCTTTAAGTTGGTGTAGGATTTTCTCTAATTTGCTTTCAAATGAATTCTGCTCGTTTTGAATATTTTTATGACGTTGGTTTTTTTCAGTTACTAAAATTTCTTGTTGTGTTTTTTGCTGTAATAGATTTTTTTTTCTTTCTTTTAGAACCTCACCAAACCCCTCACTCTTTTCAACCTCTTCACTAAGGTTTAATAAGGTGTTTTGTAATGCATCCAATTCATCCTCTAGTTGTTTTGCAGCCATGCGGTCTTTTTCAATCGTTGCATCATGTTGATTAACAATCGTGGAAAGTTCAATTTGTTTGTTTTGTAATTGGTTTAAAGTTTCTGAGGATGCTTCCCAGTTTTGATGTGAATCTTCAATTCTATATACATAAAGTGATATATCATGTGCTTTTAATTGATCTTTTAATTGTTTATATAAAACAGCTTTTTCAGATTGCTTTTGTAAAGGTTCGATTTGATCCTCTAATTCAGCTATAAGGTCGTATATTCGAAGCAAGTTTTGTTCAGTTTCAGCCAGTTTTTTTTCCGATTCCTTTTTTCTAGTTTTAAACTTTACAATGCCGGAAGCTTCTTCAAAAATTCCTCTTCTCTCTTCTGAACGGTTGCTTAATATTTCTTCAATTTTACCTTGTCCAATGATAGAATATGCTTCTCTACCAATACCTGTATCCATAAAAAGCTCTATAATATCCTTCAAACGACAAGCTTGTTTGTTAATGAAATATTCACTGTCTCCACTCCGATGTATCCGTCTAGTCACTGTAACTTCACTAAAGTCAAGCAATAATTTTTCATCTGAATTATCCAATGTAAGTGAAACTTCGCCGAAGTTTACAGGCTTTCTAATCTCACTACCAGCAAAAATGATATCCTCCATTTTACCACCACGGAGCGATTTTGCTTTTTGCTCTCCTAGCACCCAACGTATGGAATCAGAGATGTTACTTTTCCCACTTCCATTTGGTCCTACAACAGCAGTGATGCCTTGTACAAAATCTAATGCAGTTTTGTCAGCAAAAGACTTAAAACCATATAATTCAATCCTTTTTAAATACATATAAAGGTCTCACCTCATGAATTAATATAACATAATTTCACCCCAAAAAGTGAACTACTTCTTTAGATTCCCAGTTCCTGGATGAACTGGTGTCGATGTTAGCCACACGGACGTGGCTGGTTTAAATCGACCGATTACTTTTGCGGGGACCATTTCTTTAAATGAAAAGAGCGCCAGCAAGTTTTTATACTTGAGGAGCCCTTCTAATAAAACTTTAATTGAACGGATTCTACAAACGCTCATCGATCGATGAATTTACAACTTTTATTATTTATAATTTAATTTTATAAGTGCTTTAGAAGCAGCTTGTTGTTCTGCTTCTTTTTTTGATCGACCTGTACCCTTACCTAGAGATGTGTCATTCATACTGACTTCAGATACAAAAAGTCTTTCATGAGCAGGACCACTTTCATCAACTATTCTATATTTTATTACACCCATATTATGCTGTTGAGTAAATTCCTGAAGCTGTGTTTTGTAGTCTTTTAATTGCGGTTTGCCTTCGCTTGATAACTTAGGGAAAATATACTTTTCTAGAAATGTCTTCACTGCTTCTAAACCTTGATCAAGAAACAATGCCCCCATAAAGGATTCAAATAAATCTGCCAACAGAGCAGGTCTTGCTCTACCACCCGTCAACTCTTCTCCTTTACCGAGAAATGCATAGGCCCCAAAATCTAAAGCTGAGGCAAACTTTTCTAAGGATGGCTCGCAAACAATAGAAGCTCTTAATTTCGTTAACTCTCCCTCTGGTAATCGTCGATAGGTTTGAAATAAATATTCAGAGATCGTTAATTCAAGTACTGCATCACCTAAAAATTCTAATCTTTCATTATCTTCATATTTAGATAAGCGATGTTCATTCACATAGGATGAGTGAGTAAATGCTTGCTTTAATAATTTTTGATTTTTAAAATAAATATCCAACTTTGTTTGTAATTGTTTCAAATCCTGATTCATATATTTCACCACCTAAACGATTAAAGTATGACTACATATAGAAAGATTTAGCTTTTTGTTTCTAATGATCACTACTTTTATTTTATTTTTTTCATAATAATACTGGCGTTATGACCACCAAAACCAAATGAATTAGACAGTGCCACTTTAACATCAGATTTACGAGCTACATTTGCGATGTAGTCAAGATCACACTGGGGATCTTGATCATCTAGATTTATAGTAGGTGGGATCATCCCGTGTTTTAAAGTCAATCCAGTAATAACAGCTTCAAGCCCTCCTGCCGCTCCTAATAAATGACCTGTCATTGATTTAGTGGAGCTGACAGCCAACTGATATGCATGGTCTCCAAATGTTTCTTTGATTGCATTCGTTTCTGAGATATCACCGACTGGAGTTGAGGTTCCGTGGGCATTGATATAATCTATTTCTTCTGGTTGAATTCCAGCATCTTTCAGCGCATTCTTCATACATCTTTCAGCACCATCTGGAGCTGGATCAGTGATATGATACGCATCTCCACTCATTCCATAACCTATAATTTCACTATATATTTTAGCATTTCGCTTCATAGCGTGTTCATATGACTCTAATATCAAAACTCCAGCACCCTCACCCATGACAAAACCATCTCTACCAATATCGAAGGGGCGACTTGCCTTTTCGGGTTCATCATTTCTTGTTGACATTGCACGTAATGCACAAAATCCAGCCATACCTGTTAATGTAATTGGAGCTTCCGCCCCGCCACAAATCATGACATCCGCATCCCCTCGTTGAATCAATTTAAAAGAATCCCCGATGGAATGAGTACCTGTAGCGCAAGCTGTTACAGGTGTCGTATTAGGTCCTTTTGCCCCCGTACGGATAGATATCTGACCTGATGCCATATTCGCAATCATCATAGGAATAAAAAATGGACTTACACGTCTTGGTCCTTTTGTTTGCAATATTGTATGTTGTTCTTCCCATGTTTGCAGTCCACCAACACCTGAGCCAACGATTACACCCGTTCTTTCAGGATCTGTATCTTCTTTTATGTTTAAATCAGCATCTTCCAAGGCATGAGTTGCTGCTGCAATCGCTAGTTGCACAAATCGATCCATTTTACGTGCTTCTTTTTTCTCCATATAATCTTCAGGATTAAAGTCTTTTATTGAAGCAGCAATTTGGGTACTTAAATCACTGACATCGATGGATTCAATGATAGAGATACCTGATTTCCCCTCTAATAAATTGTTCCAAAATGGTTCTAACTTAGAACCAAGGGAGGATGTTACACCCAAACCTGTAATCACTACTCTTTGTTTCATTAAATTCACCTCTATATAAAACATAATAAGCTTCTCGCCAACCATGAATTAGCTATTAGAGCTTCCTTGTTTATAAAATATGATAAAAATCAATAGGAATTATATTAATACTAATTGATTCAAAAGTATGTACATTAAAACATACATAAGGTTAATTATACCATATAAGTCACATCACAACAAACGTTAGTTCGCTATATGAATTTATTTCTAAACTAATAAAATCATCTATTCATGACCTTTCATAGATCCCGTTTCGTAATTTCCCTCTATTCACATCATTTATAAAATTCAAATAATAGATAATAGTCCCGTTAATAAACGGGACTTGAAGATTCTAATTAAATTATATAAGGTTCAATTATTTATGTGATTCTATGTAATTCACAACTTCACCTACGGTATTAATTTTTTCAGCATCTTCATCAGAAATTTCCATTTCAAACTCATCTTCTAATTCCATGATTAACTCAACTACATCTAAAGAATCTGCACCTAAATCATCTTTAAAAGATGCTTCGGGAGTAACTTCAGCTTCATCAACACCAAGACGATCAACAATAATTTTCTTAATGCGATCTACTAATTCTGACATTCAGTTCACCTCCTCCATGGTATTATACTTAAAATCAACTAGAATTTCCATATGCTTTTTAATTACATATACATTCCACCATCTACATGTAAAGTCTGACCAGTTATATAGGAAGACTCTTCATTAGCAAGGAATTTCACCGCATTTGCAATTTCAGCAGGCTGTCCCATTCTTGCTAGCGGAATCTGATTTAAAATTCCTTCTTCTAAATCCCCCTTTAAATGGTCCGTCATATCTGTCTCAATAAACCCCGGCGCTACTGCATTTACAGTAATTCCTCGTGGGGCTAACTCCCTAGCAGCTGATTTGGTTAAACCTATAACCCCTGCTTTTGCTGCCACATAATTAGCTTGCCCCGCATTCCCTAATACTCCTACAACGGAAGAAATATTAATAATTCTGCCTGAACGCTGTTTCATCATAGGTCTTGAAGCCGCTTTAATACAGTTGAAGACCCCCTTTAAATTGATATCAATAACTTGATCAAATTCATCTTCTTTCATTCTCATTAACAAATTATCTCTTGTTACGCCAGCATTATTCACCAAAATATCAACCTTACCAAATGTTTTTATCGTTTCCTTGAACATATCATTAACTTCAGAAACTTGAGAAACATTCGCTTTAATTTTAATCGCTTTTTGCCCCAAGTCTTCTATAGTCTCTACAACTTCAGCTGCAGCCTTTTCATTCCCAGCAAAATTCACAACGATATCTGCACCTGCTTCTGCCAAAGATAACGCAATGGATTTCCCAATTCCACGAGAAGCTCCTGTTACCAAAGCGACTTTCCCCTTAAGCATGTAATCCCTCCATTTTAAAATCTGCTATTGATTTCATGTCATTAATAGAAAACACCTTAACTTTACGATTAATCTTTTTAATTAATCCTGCTAAAACTTTTCCTGATCCAACTTCAAAGAACGTATCCACCCCTTGTTCAAGTAAGTAATTAATACTATCTTCCCACTGGACGGGTGCGCATACTTGGTCAACTAATAATTTTTGGATTTCTTTCGGTTGTGTTACCATACTTGCTGTTACATTAGCAACAACTGGGACTTGTGGATTGTTTAATGTTATTTCATCCAATGTCAATGCGAGTTTATCTGCTGCGTCTTTCATAAGAGTAGAATGAAAAGGTCCACTCACTTCCAAAGGAAGCACTCTCTTCGCTCCTGCTTCTTTCCCTTTTTCAACAATCTCCTGAACACCTTCGGTTGTCCCAGAAATCACGATTTGGCCAGGACAATTTATATTCGCCATTTCAACTAATCCTACATTTTGACTTACTTCTTTACACAGATCCTCTAACCGCTCTCTTCCTAAGCCAAGAACTGCAGCCATCGTCCCCTTCCCCTTTGGAACAGCCTGATCCATAAACTCACCGCGTAATCGAACCGTTTTTAAGGCATCCTCAAAACTAAGTACCCTCGCAGATACTAAAGCGCTATATTCTCCTAGACTATGTCCTGCTACAAAATCAGGACGAACCCCCGCCTCTTTAAAAACCTCATACAGAGCTACACTCGTCGTAAGCAAAGCAGGTTGTGTATTATAAGTAAGTTTTAATTCTCCTTCAGGTCCTTTAAATATTAAATCTGTTAATTTAAAACCTAATATTTCATCTGCTTTATCATAAATTTGCCTAGCACCCTCATGTTGTTCATAAACATCCAACCCCATGCCAACAGTTTGAGCACCTTGTCCTGGAAAAACAAATGCAATTTTCCCCATTTAATCAACTCCTAATTAATGTGGTGTTAAAACTTCCTTACTCCCTTACCAAATAAGTACGGAAGCTCCCCATGTTAACCCACCACCGAAACCAACGAGTACAACACAGTCGCCTTCACCTATTCTTCCCTGTTCATTAGCCTCTGCTAAAGCAATCGGTATGGAAGCTGCAGATACATTGCCATAATTTTGTAAATTAACAATGCATTTGTCCTCAGACAATTCCAGACGATCCAAAGCAGCTTGTATAATGCGTATGTTGGCTTGGTGAGGAACTAAAAAGTCAATATCTGATTTACTTAAATTTGCTTTTTTAAGCGCTTCTTCAGCAGCTAATCCCATAACTCGAACTGCAAATTTAAATACTTCTCTACCTTCCATGGAAATGTAGTGCAATTTATTTTCAATTGAATGTGTTGAGGAAGGATACCTTGATCCTCCTCCTTCAACTTTTAGCAGGTCGCCACCTGAGCCGTCTGCACCCAATTCAAATGAACGAAAACCTCTATGGCTGGCAACAGGTCCAAGTACAACAGCCCCTGCCCCATCACCAAATAGTATACATGTATTACGATCTGTATAATCAGTTAATGTAGATAAACTTTCAGCACCGACTACTAGAATATATTTATATGTACCATTCGCTATAAAATTGGATGCATTTGCTAAACCATAAATAAATCCTGAACATGCTGCAGATAAATCATAAGCAGCTGCCTTTCTAGCACCTAATTTATCTTGTAATATACACGCAGTAGAAGGTAGAGGCATGTCTGGTGTAACTGTTGTAACTACTATAAGGTCAAGATCCTCAGCTTCTATTCCTGCATTTTTCAAAGCCTGATCAGCTGCTTTTAATGCAAGATCTGACGTTGCTTGGTCTTCAGCTATTATTCTTCTTTCTTCAATTCCAGTACGACCTTTAATCCACTCATCATTTGTTTCAACCATGCTCTCTAAATCTTTGTTGGTTAATATTTTTTCAGGAACATATTTTCCAGTGCCTATAATTCCAACTGAAATATTACTCATCTTCTATTATGCCCTCATTTCTTACCAATCTCTGAAGCAATTGAATCCACCAATTTCTTTTCAATTGCATTTCTGGCCTGACCGATTGCATTTTTAACGGCATTTGCATCAGAGGAGCCATGGCTTTTAATACATACACCATTTACACCTAATAACGGTGCTCCACCATAAGTAGTATAATCCATCTTCTTTTTAAAAGCGCTCAAGCTAGGCTTTAGAATAGCTGCAGCTGCTTTTCTAAGCAAGTTTTTCGTTAGTTCGACTTTCAAAACAGAAAATATATTACTCGCTGTTCCTTCCATCGCTTTTAATAATATGTTACCTACAAAACCATCACATATAAGTACATCACAATTTCGATTCAATACATCTCTTGCTTCTACATTTCCTATAAAATGGATTGGAAGCTGCTTAAGTAAAGGGTATACTTCTTTTGTAATTTCACTACCTTTTCCCTCTTCTGTTCCTACATTAAGTAGCCCAACCCTTGGAGAGTCTATCCCATGAATTTTTGTTCTGTATATATTCCCCATCAGGGCATATTGCACTAAATGCTCAGCAGAAGCATCCATATTTGCTCCTAAATCTAATGCAAGCAAACCTACATTGTCCATTGTTGGCAACATAGGAGCTAAAGCAGGCCTTTCAACACCAGGGATACGACCGATGACGAGCAATCCAGTTGTCATTAATGCTCCTGTATTTCCAGCAGAAATCATTGCATCAGCACTTTTATCCTTTACCATTCTCCCTGCTAATACCATAGATGAGTTTTTTTTACGGCGTACTGCTCTGACAGGCTCTTCATTTCCTGAAATCATCTCATCCGTGTGAGTAACTGAAATATTGGGAAAAGAGGGATCAAGAAATGAATGAATTTGTTTAGAATCTCCCACTAAAATAATTTCAATATCTTTCCATTGTTTGGCCGCTAACATCGCACCCTTTACATTTACCTCAGGTGCATGATCTCCACCCATCGCATCAATCGCGATTTTCATGGGGGTCACTCCCTCATTATTTATTTTTATGTTCTGAACGAAAGATGACAAAATTCCCTTCAAAAACAAGCTCATTACCAACGTATGTAAACACATCAACATTTGCTTTATCTTGATTCAATGAATCATTGCGCACATAAGCTTTCGCGATACATTTTTCCCCTAATTTCACCGATCGTACAAAACGGATATCCGCGGAAGCCGTTAATGCTACCTCATCATCTATAACCGCGATTGCCAGCGAATTGCCTTGAGAGAATATATGATGACCTCTAGCTATTTTTGTTTTAGCAAAAACATGTTCTTCATTAATTTCAAAAATAGAGATTGCGCTTTTATCTAATTGTAAATCAACTATTTCTCCAATAACTTCATCAATTTGAAGCGAAACCACTTGATCATAAGATTTTTCCGCCATTAATTTTATTCTTTCTCGAAGCTCAGGAATACCAAGCTCCATCCTATCTAACCTAATCGTTTGAATACTAACATTAAATTTCTTTGTAAGTTGTTCATCGGTTATAAATGGATTTTGTTCAATTTCTTTTGCTAATTCCAATAACCGCTTCTGTTTTGGAAGCCGTCCGATTCTCATCACCACCAAAAATTATTACCTGATACTAAAAGTAGTATATATAAATTTATCATAAAAGTGAAGAAAAAAATAGTACTTCATCGTAATGAAGTACTATTTTTTCAAAAATTAATTATTTTGCTGCAATTTCTCTTCCTTTATAAGTTCCACATGTTTTGCATACATGATGAGAAAGCTTTAACTCTCCACACTGCTCACATTTTACCATACCTGGAACTTCTAATTTAAAATGAGTACGGCGCTTATCGCGACGAGTTTTAGATGTTCTCCTTTGAGGTACTGCCATGATTCTCCACCTCCTTAATTCGATGTCCATTCATTATTCGACATAAAAGTCTTTTAATTTAGCTAAACGAGGATCAATTTGATCCTGTTTACAAGTACAGGATGATTCATTTTTATTAACCCCACATATAGGACACAACCCTTCACACGATTCCTCACAAATCGGAGCATAGGGAAGTTCTAATAAAAATGATTCTCTAATATAAGGTTCAATATCAACCTCATCAGATGTAACTAGCTGAATACTTTCCTCAGGATCAGATTTTGCAATTTCTGAATTTTGTGTCAAAGCCTCTTGTATGTTAATTTGAAGTGTCTTATTATATTCTTTTAAACATCTGGAACAAACATAACGAATCTGACCTTTACCTATTCCCCATACTCGAGCCACTTCAAAATCCATTTTCACTTGTAAATCCACCTCTAAAGGTGTAATATCCAAAATTTCTTTGTGATTTGAAACTAGATCCGTAACAGACAAAGATAGTTGAATGACTACCGGATCTTTTTTTGTAACTAGATCACGTAAATTAATCATTATTGACATAAAGAACCACCTCAAACAGACAAATTTTATTATAGCGATTTATTTTGTGTTTTGTCAACAATATTTCCTCCATGTTATATTAAAAGTACCCTAAAAAGTGAAGAAATATCTAAGTACATAATAGGAACCAATGATAAGATCCTTTAAATTGAGGTGGGAGTAAATGAAAACGGTTGGCATAATAGTTGAATACAATCCATTACATAATGGACACGTATATCACTTTGAGCAATCTAAAAAAATATCTAACGCAGATGCTGTAGTTGCTGTAATGAGTGGAAATTTTTTGCAGCGAGGTGAACCATCAATAGTAAACAAATGGGCTCGTACAGAAATGGCTTTACACATGGGGGCTGATCTAGTCATCGAACTTCCTGTTGTTTACTCTTCTCAACCAGCCGAATGGTTTGCATACGGCGCAGTTTCTGCTTTGGATGCAACAGGAATTGTAGATCATTTATGCTTTGGCAGTGAAAGTGGTGAGCTGGAAATATTACAGACATTAGCCAAAGAATTAAAGGAAGAACCCGTTAGATTTGGAGCAGAAGTAAAGCAACAATTAAAAAAAGGAATGAATTATCCAGCTGCGTATACTTCAGCTTTTCAAAAAATCTTACCAATTGAAACACCTAAAAATATGGACCTGTCTCAGCCTAATAACACTTTAGGTTTACACTACCTAATTGCAATTGAACGTTTAAACAGCAGTATCAAACCTCTCACTATAACGAGACAAAAAGCAGGTTATCATCAGCAAGAGATCACTGATCATCAAATTGCTAGTGCTACAGCTATTCGTAAACTTATTTTTGAAAAACAAAATCAATCTTACTTTTCTCAATATATGCCTAACTATACTTACGATGTGTTGCAACGTGAATTTCAATCTGGTCGCGGACCTGTCTATTGGGAATCTTTAAAAGATCAATTATTATACAAATTATTAAGTATTACACCAGCTGAGTGTTCGCATTTTTTTGAAGTCTCAGAAGGATTGGAAAACAGACTCAAACAAACTTTGACTGAACTACAATCTGAATCATCATTTTCAGTTGCAAAATTATTAGATTTATTAAAAACGAAAAGGTATACAAGAACAAAACTACAACGCACTTTGCTTCGCATCTTACTTAATCATTACAAATCTGATATCACAATCGACAAATTGAAAAAAGGTACTCCTTATTTAAGGGTACTCGGATTTTCAGATAAAGGACAACATTTATTAAAAAGAATGAAAAAGACATCAAAAGTGCCCATCATAACAAAAGTTAATAAAAATCATGCAACATTATTAGAGATGGACATACGAGCAACCTCCATATATTCACTTTCTTATCATAACCCATCTTCTAAAGAGATGTTCCAGGATTACTATCAACCACCAGTCATCTTGTAAAAGGCAAGCAGCAGACAAGATCGGTGAACAACCACTCTTATGGACGATTTGGAGTTAGCTGGTATAAATATTCCAGCGCTTCCTCCATGGTCGTTACAGTTACGATGTCCATATCTGATTTGATTTCATGTGCCTTTTCAGCAGCCACTGCATAATTCTCTTCAGGTACAAAAAACACTTCAGCCCCTTCTTTATTAGCCGCTACAATCTTACGTTCGACTCCTCCGATAGCTCCAACCTGACCGTTTGTATAAATCTCACCTGTACCGGCTATAAGGTGGCCTTGTGTAATGTCCTCAGGTACTAACTGATTATAAATTTCAAGTGAAAACATTAACCCTGCAGATGGTCCTCTAATATTGCCTGAATCAATAACGTGCTGTAAGTCAGCTAAATAAATCCCTATACCTGGTCTTTCTTTGACCCCTTCTAAAACCTCTTCTTCACTTCTAAGATCAGTCAATGTTAATTTAACAGCTTCTTTTTTCTCTTCTCTTTCATATGTAATTGAAATTATATCACCAACCTGATGCTTTCCAACACTAGAGTAGATATCCGCTGTAGTTTTAATGTTTTGTTCATCAATGGATATGAGCTTATCTCCCGATTGCAACAAACCATCTGCAGGAAAACCTTCCACTGTACCTAATATTACAACGCCATCTATAATCGATTCATAAGCAATTCCTGCCTTACTGTAGGCTGCTTTAATAGCATTACTTTGTGAATTAATCATATTGAATGTTTGCCTTTCCATATACTCTTCTTCTGTCTCATTCCTAAAGATATCCTCTTTTTTTACCACTATAGCGTGAGGATTAATAAAAGAATATAAATAGTAAAAAACATTGCTATAATTCATGCGCACAGTAGTTAACATGAATGCCCCCTCGGCATCTTTATAACCATCTTCGACATTAACCATCGGCTCCAATATTTCAGCAGATCCTGGCTCATAAATAACATAGGGTGTTGGCATTAAAAATACAATGTATAAAATGGCGGAAACGATGAGAAAAAATTTGATGTTTTTAGAAAGTTTCAAGTCCCATATTTTGTGTTTCTTCTTCTCATTCTGATGTTCCATTTCAATTTCCCCCTAGATGGTCTATTTGGACAAACTTTAGCGTAAACATGTACCATTGTAAAGCAAATGAGGTGAAAAAGCATGTCACGATTGAATTTTAACATGAATCATCGCTTTTTTACATTTTTACTAGCCATGTGTGCAGCCTTCCTTGTTCTATTTATTATTATATTTCCAGAAGAGGCTTTTCAATCCTCATTACAAGGATTAAATATTTGGTGGAAAATTGTTTTCCCATCTCTACTGCCTTTTTTTATTTTATCTGAAATTTTAATTGCTTATGGTGTAATTCGTATGTTTGGAGTTTGGTTAGAACCACTCATGAGGTTTTTATTTAAAGTGCCGGGGGTCGGAGGCTGGGCACTTGCAATGGGGTGGACTGTCGGATATCCTTCTAGTGCTCAGATCACATCAAATATAAGACGGCAGAATTTAGTTACAAGAGATGAAGGTGAAAAAATACTAGCTATCTCTCACTCAAGTAGTCCCATATTTATCATCAATGTAATCGCTATAGGTTTTTTTCATCACATACAGCTTGGTTTGTTCATTACGACAATCCATTTTATTTCACTATTATTACTCGGAATTGTACTCCGCTTGTATTATGGAGACACTCCAAAGAAACCCCTTACTCAGAAAAATCATCTCATCGTCAGAAGTGTGAAGGAGATGTTCCAAGCACATCAACAAGATGGGAGAACCTTTGGTAAATTGCTTGGTGATGCTGTCATATCCTCTATACAAAATTTGTTGATGATTGGTGGTACCATGATGTTGTTTGCCGTAATCATCAAAATGATTACCTTAACAAACCTTTTGCACCTAATTCATAGCCTGTCAACACATTTTTTTAAAAACATAAATCTATCTGAAAATACATTGTCTTCTATTACTACAGGATGGTTTGAATTAAATCTTGGTGCATATCAAATTAGTACATCACAATCGATTCCTTTTATTTGGCAAGTTGCTTTTATTTGTAGTTTATTAGCTTGGAGCGGCTTTTCCGTGCATCTTCAAGTTAAAAACCTCATTCAAAATACAGATTTACGTTATCGTTCATTTTTGGTATCACGGATGTTACAAGCACTATTATCCTTTTTATTAACTTTTTTATTTTGGAAACCATACCAGGCTTTATTCTCTGATGTACAACCTATTTTTCTAAACACCACTCCTAATTATATGGAAGCTCCTAATACAATTTGGTCCATATGGGAGAACACATTTACTATTATACTCATCCTACTGTGCACAATGTTTATTCTATCTATTTTCATTGTCATGTTTAGAGCCGTTTTCTATAGGTAATTAAACTTTTCTCTCAAAGCTTTTTCCACTTCTTTTGGAACAAGGTCAGTGACTGTGCCATCATATTTAGCTACCTCTTTTACGATACTCGAGCTTAAATAAGAATATTGTGGATTTGTCATCATAAAAAAAGTCTCTACACCTTCGTTTAGCTTTCTATTTGTAGAAGCCATTTGCAATTCATATTCAAAATCAGAAACGGCTCTTAAACCTCTAACGATGATTTGTGCGTTTTTTGAATTCATATAGTTAGTTAGTAAGTCATGAAAATTATCAATTTCCACATTCGGTAAATCCCGAGTAGCTTCAAGAAGTAAAACCTTCCTTTCTTCCACTGTAAAAAGCGGATTTTTTTTAGCATTATTTAACACCGCAACAACCAAAGTATCAAATTGCTTGGCAGCTCTGTGAATAATATCTAGATGTCCATATGTAACGGGATCGAAACTCCCCGGATACACAGCAATACTCTGTATCTTTTGCATTTTTTCAACTCCTCATTTTATTTATTCACTATCATATTCATACACAGTAACAGCAGTATCACCGTAAACTAAACGACGATTGCTTTGTAGTTTACCAATTTGTTCATTATATTTATATACTGCATCATGTTCCACAACAACGATAGCACCCTTTTGAAAAAGGGTGAGCAAATCCATTTGTTGCAAAATATCCTCCGTCATTTCTAATTTATAGGGGGGGTCTAAAAAGACTAAATCAAATTTCAATTTGCGTTTCGCACAAGCCTTCAGAGCTTTTTTTGCATCATTTCGATACACTTCTGCTTGCTCAGTTTGACCTACAACACTAATGTTTCCCTTTATTACTTCAATGCTTTTTGGGTTAATATCTATAAAAATCCCTCGATCCATCCCCCTACTTATCGCTTCTATACCCAAGGCTCCTGTTCCTGCAAATAAATCCAATACAGTCCCCCCTGAAAAATAAGGACCAATCCTACTAAATATTGCTTCTTTTACTTTATCGGTAGTCGGCCTAGTATGACTCCCTGGAACCGCCTTTAACTTCCTACCTTTAGAGACTCCCGATATCACTCTCAACACATTCACCTGCTTATATTTTCATTCAATATGTACTTTGCTATCGTATCATATTCTGCATATCTTTCAAATACATGAACAAATAGTTGATTATTCCTATGTATATTTTCTCAAAAAAGGGCAAAAATTAATGTTAACGGCATCAAATATGTCGTAGATAACCGCGGAGAAGACTTACGTTTCCCCATAAGCTCTTCATCCGGTTTCTCCTCTCCCATGAGGTACCTGTGTGAGCAGGTACCAAAAGAAATAAACGCAGGATAAAACCTGCGTTTTTTCTGTTCTTATGATAACAATCACGATATTTTCTTGCTTTGCGGACGGATTGGTCTCCCTATTTTTGCAACCTGCTTAGGGTTTTACTTGCAACTTTCTATACTTATAGTCCGTCTAGTAAATATACCAAACGAAAGAAGGGGAATAAAATTGAGCAAAAAAATAAGATTAACTAGAGTATCTATGATTTTAATGTTTGTTTTTGTTATTACTGTACCAATTTTCGCATCAACAGAAAATGCAGCACCAGTTCCTGAGGAAAATGAAAATGGAATAGATGGGGATATTTTTAATTCTCAAAAATCACTAACCTTTGCCGAAGGCATTTCTTTCATCGTAAAAGGACTTGAATTAAATCCTGAAGAGGTAGAAATTGAAAAAGAGCTTAATCCAGATCAATGGATAACAAAAGAACAATTTGCTCACTTCTTATATCAAGCTATGCTTGCAACAAAAGTAGAATTTGTCGTTTCTGAAATGGGTTTTATATTTACAGACGATGAGCAAATCAATCCAAAGTACAGAAATAGTATAGGAGCATTATCAAATATGGGTATAGTTGGAACGGATAGTGATGGTAAATTTAATCCATCTGATAAAATTTCACTTGCTGATGCAGCATGGATGATAAACAGAGCAATAACATATCTAGATCCAGATAAATTTATATTTGATGAAGTATACGAAGAACAGTTAAAACAGTTAGAAGAGAAAAAAACATTTGTTGATGAATTTGAGGTAATTAAGGATTATTCAGGAGATATTGATGACCAATGCCCTGAAAGTTCTGTATACGCAATAACAGAGTTTGATGGACATGAATCTGTAACATGTTTAGACGAAGTGGAACTTACAGAATCAGATGAACCGATAGATATAAAAAGTGAAGGACCATTTTTTGACAAGGAAGATAAAACAAGACTTACAGAATAAAACTAGTGCTTAAAGTTGCCAGTAGATAATAACGTCATCCCTTCTTTAATGAAAGGATGGCGTTTTTGCATGCAAAGTCTATAGATAGGAGAGAGACACTCAGCCAATATGAGATATCGTTGCGAAAACCGTTCCTATCTTTTACAGACGCTACATTTGTTGGATTTGTACCAGCATCTAAGGTTGTAATGTTCTCTAGCATAAAAATCAAAATAAAAATAACCTGAAACACTATATCTACCAGTGCTTCAGGCTAAAGTGACCGAAATTCAACTGCAAAACTAAGGAGCTAAATCTATGCTGGACTTAGCTCCTTACTGTATTATCTATTATTCCACTAATATTATCTCAGCAGTACCTATTGGAGGCAAACTTTTTGTCACTCTAGGTCCATAAAAAGCATAGATTTTCGCTCCTTTTTTTATTTCATCTTTAGATAACTCGGTTTGATCCTTTGCATTTATAAATTTAGTTTGATCTAAAATGTTTAATTTAATTTCATCATAACCATTAAATCCCATTTTTTCACCCTTAACAATGATTTGATTAAACCCATCTGACATCATATCAACTACTGTCCCATATGTACCACCATACTGCTCTGCAGGCACTTCCCCTTTTACAGTTATCTTCTGTGCATTTGTCATTGGTGGGATGCTCATTGTCATGACTAAATCATGTTCTACGGCAATTTTCATTCCAACAGAAAAGTCATTTACTGTTAACTCTTGATTGTTTTCTGAATTGATTTCTGTCTGTTCTGAAATGTTTAAGATTACACCATTTGTAAAACCGTTAATTTCCACTAATGTTGTCTTTTCATTAACAGTAATATCAGTAATAATTCCCTCTTTTTTGACTAAATCCTGTTCTTCTACCTCCAGAGCATCTCTAATCTGAATGGCTCCTGCATCGGATATATTTAAAATAGCATGAAGTTTTTCAATTACGTAGTCTGTGTGCACATAAACTGTTCCTTCAGATATGTTTGAATTGTTATTTTCTTGATCAACATTTAACTCTATATGGTTGCTACCCTTAGTTAATACAACTTTTTTATTAACTCCATCCCATTTAACGTGATACCCTAATGCAATCGCTACTTTTCTCAATGGAACCATAATTGAATTTTGATCATTAAGGTACGGAACTTTATCACCCGTTAACATGGTACCATTCACTTCAAGAGAATAATGTCTTTTTTCCTGTAAATTTGCCTTTATTAATTCTTTGTTATTCGTCGTGTGAATTAGCTTCAAATTCTCATTGTTAGCATATGTATAATTCCCACTTGCTCCTGTTATCAAAGTACTGCCTATTACAGCCAAACTCAACAATTTAGTAAATTTCATGATATTCTCCTTTAGTTTTTATAGCTTTAAAAAAATAAGCTTACTTTCAAAACGATCCAAGTGCTAAAAAGGTTGCACTTATATTGAAAAAGATGGTATCTTCAAATCAGGTGGAGTAGAGTCTCCATCTGATTTCTCGATGTTTAAGCTTTGGTTAAACGAGTTCACTCACTACGAATTAAACTAAATAATATTATGAAGTAGGTGATTGATATACCTTGGCCAATGATACACTTTACAATAGCTTACAAATATTATAATGGTCGTCCTGAGCCTTCCTTTCTTCTTGGTAGTGTTGCTCCAGACGCAGTTTTGGTTAGAAAAAAAGATACTGAGGGGAAAATTAAATCTCATTTAGGCAGGAGTTTGGAAACAGACGATTATTTAAACTTCATGAAATCAAACTACATTACGAACATAAAAGACAGAAACTATTTTAATTTTCTTTTAGGTTATATCGCTCATGTATTTGTTGACTTAAAATGGGCAGACCTTAAACATCAAATATCCTATCATGATCGTTCACTTAAAGAACAAATTTGGCAGGAAGAAAACCAAATGGATTTCCATCTATATCAAAATGTTGATTGGAGAGAAGAATTAGTTGAAGCTATCAAAGTATCTCCAATTTATGAATTAGATCAAATGTATACACTAAACGAACTTGATGAATGGAGATGCAAAATATTCGCATGGTTGGATGATTCAAATAATGAACCGAAAATTGAAAATGAATACATAACTATCGATAGAGTAGAAAGCTTTATTAAACAAGTAACAAAAGAGCTTAGTGAATTGATTGAAGAATTAGAGCGCTTCTCTATTAGAGAAAAGCGCTAGATATTCCTCAATAACAGACTAATATATACTCATTTATCTTTTTAATTTTATCATTAAACCTAACTTACTAGTTTCTTATGCTCATTTTTTTATCCAAAATATTTTTGCGTACAGACGCCCATCTCTATAGATGGTATCTTCAAATCAGGTGGAGTAGAGTCTCCATCTGATTTCTCGATGTTTAAGCTTTGCTTAAACGAGTTCACTTTGAATTACCAATACCCTATTTAACAACTCGTCCACTTCAGTAGACATTAGCAGACAATCCATATAATACTCTTTATAGTTATCTTGTAACCTATTCAATTCTTTTCGTAACTCTTCTAACTTCTGAAGTTCCTTTTCCATTTCCAACTTAATTTCATTTACCTTTTCCATTAGATTCGCATCCTTTCGATTTAGCCTTGGGGGAAGATCTCCCAAGGAAATGAAACCTAAACCAGTTTCTTTGAATACACTTCATTTCTGCTGAAACGATTTCAAAAACAGTAAAGTTCATCAGATAATATACGAACAACTGAGATGGATTTGCTCCTAAAACCCTTTCCCCTCTCCATTGACGAATTTGCAGATGTTATAGTTTCAATATTATTGTTTTTCAGTTTCTATAAATAAAAAAAGATCGCATCCGACTTTGCCTTCTTGGCAAGGTGGTTTGCGATCTTTTTTACGTTCTGGCAGATGGCTGTCAAATGATCCAGCTTAAAATAAGTCCTATAAAAAAGAGAGCTAAAGCTACTAACTAAGTGTCAGCAGCTAAATGGGAAAAGTTCATTTTACATCCACGATGGTATCAAACTGAATCCATTCATAATCATCATTATAAAATAGTTTAATGCGCCTTAATGTCGAATCCATCTTGCTGACTATTCCTGTTACAAATTGATTTTTCCCTCTTTCATTAAATAGCTCGATTGTAACCTCTGCACCATCTAACATTGAATCGGACAAACGTTGTGATATCAATCCAACTTCTTCCTCAACAAGCTGTGGTTTCTTTTTCTTCTTTTGCTGTTCGTTGTATAAATTAATACGCTCTTTATGCTCTGGAAGCATCATACGGCTAGATTCCCACAAGCCATTTCCCTCTAATTTTTTACTCACTTATAATGTCCTCCAATCTTAGCTGCTCTGTCTTTGGCTTGCCCCGATCCAGTCACAGAAGCTGCGCGCATAATAATCGCATCTCCATACTTATTCTTTAACCCATCTGTCGCCTTTTCCAACGAACGATCTTTTTCAAATGGATCAAACCAACTCAATTGATATTCCTGATCACTCACCAACTGTGTTAAAGAAACCCCGAGACTGCGTATAGGTGAACCATCCCAATGTGTATAAAATAACAGGCGGACAGTTTCATATACTTCATTGGTTACATTCGTTGGAGCTGCTATCTTTTTCTGTCTATGAAACCCAGTCGGACGATCAAAATCAGCTCCTCTGCATCCTACAGAAATAACAAAACCCATATAACCTTTCGTACGACACCTGCGACAAACCAATTCTGTTAATTCTAATAGTATAACCTCAAGTTCTGTTTTGCTCCAATAATCTCTGGGTAATGTCATTTGGTGCCCAATCCCTTTTTGCTTTTCGTGCGTTTGACGCGTTACTGGTGAATCATCCATTCCCTTGGAAATTTTCCAAAGCAACTCTCCGTTCACTCCCCATTTTTCGCGAAGTTTATAAAGGGGTGTATTGGCTAAATCTCCTATCGTATGAACCCCCAAACGTAATAAATGTGTATTCATTCGGGAGCCTACTAAAAACAGTTTGTGTATGGGCAAGGGCCAAAGTACAGCATGCAAATCTTTTTTAGGAAGACAAAAAATTCCTTTTTTATTTTTCTTAGCAAAGTTGTCACACGCCATTTTTGCAACTACTTTACAGTAGCTGACCCCTATTCTTGTATATACGCCAGTAGCATCCATAATTTTCTCCTGAATTTGTTCGGCAATTTGCTCTGGTTTTCCAAATAGATGCTGCGTATTTGTAATATCTAGAAACTGTTCATCAATAGAATAGGGTTCCACTAAATCAGTGAAGGTCTGCAAAAGTTGAGTAATTTGCAAAGAAACGTCGATATATAATTGCATTTGAGGCTTTAAAATAATTAAATCGGGACACTTTCCCAATGCTTCTCCCAACCGTTCTGCTGTCACTACCCCATTTTTCTTAGCTAATGGACAAGCTGCTAGGACAATACCTGATCGCCGTTCAGGATCTCCGGCGACTACAACAGGTTTATTTTTATATTGTGGATGTGCTGCCTTTTCAACCGAAGCATAAAACGATTGACAGTCAACCAGCATAATTATACGCTCTTTTTTATTCATTTCCATCACCCTAAACAGAATATATGTTCTTATGGTTATCGTATTCAATATAACGAACATATATTCCTAATTCAAGCGGTTATTTTTTACAATAAACGATTGTATATAATTGTTTACATTCTCTTGTTAAATTTAATTCCTATTTGTATAAAATAACTGTAAAATGATAGTAAGGATCATTTTTTGAAAGGGGAATCAGTATGGAACATATAAAAATCCCTCATCAACAAAAATTAAAATTTAAAGATAAAACAATTTACATAGAAGGTCCAATTTCTTCAGCCGAATTAAAAGCGTTAACCATGCATGAACGTTTAGTTGCCTTTCGTGAACCGGAAGAACAACAAAAAGCACTAATTGAAATTACCTCCTTACCAGAAGGTAGAATCATCATTGCTCGGGACGAAAATACCATCGTAGGTTACGTAACCTTCCACTATGCTGATGAATTGGAAAGGTGGTCAAAAGGAAATATGGAGGATTTAATAGAACTAGGTGCTATAGAAGTCGCTTTCCCCTATCGATCTTTCGGTTTAGGAAAAAAGATGATTCAACATGCTTTTTTTGAAAATCAAATGGAAAACTATATTGTATTTACGACCGAGTATTACTGGCACTGGGATTTAAAAGGCAGCGGTTTAAGTGTTTGGAAATATCGAAAAATGATGGAGAGATTGATGGAATCCGCTGGGATGACATGGTACGCAACAGACGATCCTGAAATTTGTTCACATCCCGCAAACTGTTTAATGGTGCGCATCGGAAAAAACGTGCCGATAAGTTCAGAGGAGAAATTTGATCAAGTCCGTTTCCAACGCCGTTTCATGTACTAGCCAACCCCAAAAAGTGAAGTAATGCATTGTAGCTTAATCCGAATACTTTTCGGGGACCCCATAAACCTAAAACCACAAAAGTGAGACAAAGCTTTGTAAGGTTAGAAATTTCGTAGAAGAAAAATCAAAAGAAGCTAAAAAGGAGCAAGTAAAGTGAGTATAAGTTCAGCCTTTATTTATCATCCTCAAACGTTAAACTATAAATTTAATGAACATCACCCCTTTAATCAAAAGCGTCTAACTTTAACGATGGATCTACTAAAGAAATCCGGCGCTTTAAATGAAGATAATATAATCACGCCAAGTCCAGCTTCAGATGAATCTATTCATGCTGTACATCAAACTGAATTTATACAAACCGTCAAAGAATTAAGCTCACCTTCCCCATCAAAAAAAGCATTGTCTCAAGCTGAAAAGTTTGGACTTGATAAAGGTGACACACCTCATTTTGAAAACATGCATGAAATTACCTCTATTGTAGCTGGAGGGTCAATAGAAGCAAGTAAACAAGTCATGTCAGGACAATATTCACACGCTCTTCACTTAGGAGGAGGATTACATCACGCAATGCCAGACCGATCTGCTGGTTTTTGTGTATACAATGATGCCGCAATTGCCATTCAATACATCCGTAAAAATTATGGCGCAAAGGTATTGTTTGTTGATACAGATGTTCATCATGGAGATGGAGTTCAATGGTCTTTTTATGCGGATCCAGAAGTTTATACTTTCTCAATTCATGAAACAGGGAAATACTTATTCCCAGGTACAGGGTATGTAACCGAACGAGGTGAAGATAGTGGTTTTGGATATAATTTAAACCTTCCTATGCAACCGTATACAGAGGATGAATCGTGGCTGAAATGTTTCAGTGAAACATTGGAAAGAATTGTGAAAAACTTCAAACCTGATGTCATTGTCAGCTTACATGGTTGTGATGCCCACGTATATGATCCTCTTTCACACATACATTGCAGCATGGATATTTATCTCAAAATGCCTCAAATCATTCATAACATTGCTCATGAATACTGCAATGGAAAATGGATTGCACTTGGTGGAGGAGGATACGATATTTATCGTGTTGTACCAAGGGCATGGAGTCTGCTGTGGATGGTGATGTCAGATCACCCAATAATTCATTCTCTTATAGAAAAACCAAACCTCACACTGCCTGAAGAGTGGATACAACAGTGGAAAAAACAAAGTCCAAAAACACTTCCAAATACTTGGTTAGATAAAAGAGACGAATGGGACCCAATGCCTAGACGTGTGGAAATTACAAAACAGAATGAAAAAACAAAAGAAATGGCATTAACATATTGTTGAAGAAGAAATCCCGACATGTAACAAAACATAGAGCGGGATTTCTTAGGTCAATCCAAATTAGTTATATTTTTAAATTTTAATTTTTTCAAATAAAGTTGTGTTAGCAAATACGAGATGAATAAAAATAATCCGTTAACGATAGCAATAGATATAAAAACTCCATATAACCCCAAATCATATTGATAAACCATTACATAAGCCAATGGAACAGTCAGAAGTATGACAATGACAAAGTTTAATAAAGCTCCTAACAAAGGTTTACCTGTTGACTGGAAAATAGATATGGAAATAAGCGATACCATTGCGCCAAGAAAAGTTAAAGAAAGCATTCTAACTTGGGTTACACTGTTATCCACCACTTCTGGTACAGATGAAAACAAAGAAAATAAAGGATAAGCGACTAAGTTATATATCAGTGCCAAAAACAAGCAACAAATCAGACCTAATCCCACATTTGTTTTATAAATCTGTTTAACTCGCTCCATATTATTTCTGCCAAAATTCTGCCCAGCTAATGTGATCGTAGAGGTAGCAAAAGCAAATCCAGCCATTCTAAAAATCTCATCGCTCCTTCCTACTAATGACCAAGAATTCATTGCACTCTCACTAATCGAACTTACAATATGATTCAAGAATACTAAGCCTACACCCGAAGTTGCCGTCACTAATAAAACTGGTATAGCAATTTTAAGGATCTCACCAATAACTTTCCTGTCAACATGAACTATCCCCCATTTCAATTTTATGTTTGACTTCCTTTTAAATACGGACATAACATATAAACAGCTAACTATGATTGAGATTGTTGTGGCTAGGGAAGCACCTGCAAGCCCCATATCAAAACCAAATATAAGAATCGGGTCCAAAATAATATTCAATATTGTTGAAATAAGCATTGAAAAGGCGACATATTTAGCTAATCCTTCACCTTGTAAAATTCCAGATAATACTTGTGTCACTAGTATAAAACCTAAACCAGGCAACAGGAAGTATAAGTAGGTAAGTCCATAATCCATTGCTTCAATACTTAATTCGGTACCAGCTAATTTTTGAACAATGTTATCACTAAACAAATATCCAGACAAAACGGTCAGTAAGGAAATCAATAAACCCAACATCAATCCAGAATCTGCAGTTTTATCAAGCAACTTATTGTTTTTCTCACCAATTCCCCTAGCAACCAATGCACTTATTCCAATAAAAAGACCACTGGATATAGCCGTAATAAAAACAAATATAGGGAAGATTAGTCCCAAACCACTTATTAAAGCAGTTGAATGTTTATCAATTGCTGAAACGAACAATGTATCTACAATATTGTAAGCAAGAGTCAAAACATTTGCGATTAATATAGGAATCGCAAGTTTTAAACTTATGGGGACAATCGGTCCTTCTAATATACTTTTTGTTAATTTATCATCATCCTTTTCATATTTTTGTTCCTTCATTTCTTTTTCTAAAATTGATTCTTGTCCTGTGCTCATTATTTTTTCACCTCCTTTCACGTTTGATTTGATGCTATTTGGGTATGTTATTTTCTCGATCTTTTCGTGTTATACCCCTTATCCCCATATGGCTGTAATTCATTTAGCCATTTTTCCTCAAGTTTTTTCAAGGCATCCCATTTATCTAAATGCTCATCCTCTTTATGTTCTAAGCGTTCTAATACCTCAAAAGAAAACGCATCTTTTCCATACTTTTTGTAATCATTTTGCAATTTTTTAATAGGATGACTACCCATATCCAGTTGGAATTGTTTCCCGTTCAAAGATTTCATGTTCATACTGCTACCAATAAAAACCTTTTGATTTTGATTATTTTTAATCTGATACACACCCGCTTCCATTTTTGTATCCATATAGGTTTGTACCGCTTCTTTTCTATTCAACATCTCTTCTCCCTCCTTCAGCCAATACTCACTACCGTCTGATTTTCTATCTAAAAATCCATACTCAATTAAATACCTTCTTAAAATCACATAGTCATCATACACTGCAGCTAAAATTTGATTCAGTTCCTTCTCAGTGTAGATTCGTTTACTTTCAATTTTTTTAGTAATTTCTCTTAGAACAACCAACTTATGTTTTTGCTTCATTGAAAATGTTTTTAAGGGACCGTCAGTACCTTCAGGAAAAAATTTTTTCAAAATATCTGAACTTTCTTTTTCAGTAACAACATAACGATCGTCCACCATAGTTGCTGTTTGATGAGGGATAACAAAATTAGTTTCTTTTTTGTCATTTTCCTTTAAAAGCTCCATCATCACTAAAAAAACTTTAGATTGACGTTCCTTCTCTTTTAAAGCAAAACGATGGTTTCTAATCGTAGAAGCGCTTCCTACCCCAGTTTCCTTCTGAACTTCTTTATCCTTTTTCCCTTCAAAAAAGAGTCGGAGTAATGTGTTTTGATGATCGGTTAAACCCGTAATTTTTTTATCCATAGCAATTAGATAATGAAATACGGACTGATGAACTCGATTTATATGAATTCGTATATACTTGCTAGCCTCATACAAAAAACCATCGTCAGGATAAATAATTCCCTTCTCAATTTTTTCGCCGCAAAGCAAACATGTATAATATTCCTCATCTTCTTTAAATCCGCATTTCATTTCATCTAGTGACGCATTCCAAAATAAGTCTGAGTTTTTCATTTTATAACACCTTTCACTTTCTTCTTTTAATATTATAGATATTTATTGTATTTGTTTATTTATTTATAAACATTATATTTATTTGTTTATAAAAAGTCAACTTTACTTTTATTTTACCACCTAAAAAAACGTAATAAAAAAATCCCATCTCATCAAAAAACCATGAGAGGGACTATATATGAATTGCTATTTCATTAGTTTTTACCTAAACATTCCCCACAACTTTATCATATGAAATGTATTGTTTGGATCAATTTTCTGATCAATTACAAATTTGATGATTTTATTACTTGTTGCTGTGTCAACGTTGATGCCTAAAATCTTGGATGCTTTTTGTAAAAGAGCTTTCACTTTTGTACGACTTTGCAGATCTTTTTTTGTAACACCCTCTAATACCTTTTTTACTCGTTCTAAGTATACATCGTTTTGCAATTTTTTCTTCACACGATCTACAAGTGCTTGGGGTATTCCATATTCTTGATAGCCCATAAATCACACCTCCATAATGCAATGTTTATGATGAAGATGTTAAATATGTACCTATAAATAAAAAGAAAATATCAAAAAGTTTAAACATTAATTATTTTTGCATAATCTTACAATTTCCTAATATAACTAGTTACTATAAAGACAAGCTATAAAGGAGCATAAAAAGATGTCCTTACTTTTAATTAAACATATTGTACTCGGGTTATCCATCGCTGCACCCATTGGACCGATTAATATTGAAATTCTTAGAAGAGGGTTATCTCAAGGATTCTGGCCGTCTCTCTTTGTAGGCGCAGGCGGTATGACTGCTGATTGTATCTTAATGTTCCTCATGTACCAGGGACTTGCTCAGCCATTAACCCTAGAGGGAGTTCAGCTTACTTTCATTATTTTCGGTGCTATAGTGTTGATGCATACAGGTCTGCAAAGTTTAAGAAAGCAAAAAGAATCCATTTTGGTTAATGAATGGAACCACTCTATTAACACTGGATTGATGGATTCATTTTTGACAGGAGCATTTATCGCTGCTTTCAACCCCCTGAATGTTCTTTTTTGGCTCGGTATCTATGGTTCAGTATTAAGTGATACGTTTAACGACAGCAACAAAATCAAAGCATTCTTTATCAGCAGTGCTGTTTTTATAGGGGTTGGATTGTGGAACTTTAACTTAGCTCTGACGGTTCACTTTGGAAGAAAATCTCTTAACCCAAGCCATCTTAAATGGATTTCTTTTGCTGCAAGTCTTATTATATTTGGATTTGGCCTTCATTTAAGTTACCAAGCCATTATGAGAATATTAGATATGATGTAACAATGTTAGCAACAAGATCAACCTTCGTATTTATTTTAGTAAGATTTTTAAGATTTTATATTCGTTCATAATATATCTGCTGAAGTCATATATTCTTTTATTAGCTTAGTCAACTTGCAAAGGAGGGATCGTTATTCACAGTCAAACAGTAAGAAATGGTTTATTGTTAGATAAGTACCAGTATACAAGAAACTTAACACTACAAATCGTTGAACCTTTAGAAACTGAGGATTTTGGGGTGCAGGCAATGATAGATGTGAGTCCTCCCAAATGGCATTTAGCTCATACAACCTGGTTTTTTGAAGACTTTATTTTAATGGATTATAAACCTGGATATTATTATTACTTAGAAGATGCTAGGAAGTTGTTTAATTCCTACTATGAAACATTGAATAAACCGTTCCCCAGATCAAAAAGAGGGATTATTTCTCGCCCAACTATAAAAGAAGTACTAGAATACCGAAGCGTAGTGGATGAAGAAATCATGGGTCTTTTATCTCAAAGTGATGAGTTAGATGAAAAGTTATATTCTTTAATTCTATTAGGCATACACCATGAAAAACAACATCAAGAACTTTTAATTACTGATCTTAAATATAATTTTTCAATTAACCCTTTAAAACCTGCTTATAAGGAAGGTATTGATAATCCATCGGATTATACGTCAGTTATACCCCTAAAATGGGACTATTTTGAGGGGGGAGCTACAACCATTGGAACCAATAATCAAGATTTTTGTTTCGATAATGAACAACCTGCTCACAAACACTATCTATATCCTTTTTCCATCGCCAACAGACCCGTAACAAATGGTGAATATCTTGAATTTATCGAAGATAACGGTTATGAGACAGCCGTAAACTGGCTTTCTGATGGCTGGGAAACTGTTGCAAAACAAAAGTGGAAAGCACCACTTTATTGGGAATACATAGACGGAACTTGGTTTCAATTTACACTCTCTGGATTAAAACCCATAGAAAAAAAACAACCTGTTACACATATTAGCTTTTATGAAGCGGATGCTTATGCAAGATGGACCGGTACCCGACTTCCTACCGAACAAGAATGGGAACTTGCATCTCGAAATGCACCAGTTGAGGGAAAGTTTCTAGAAAACCTTCTTTTTAATGAAAGTTACGAATCAGACAAAACCATTTTCGGTACAGTTTGGGAATGGACATCCAGTCCTTATACTCCTTATCCACAAAGTGCAAGACCAGAAGGTGCATTAGGAGAATACAATGCGAAATTCATGAGCAATCAAATGGTTTTACGTGGTGGGTCCTGTGCTACTCCTCGCAATCATATTCGAGCAACTTACCGCAACTTCTTCCACCCGGATAAAAGATGGCAGTTTAGTGGTATTCGTTTAGCCAAGGAGGAACGATAACATGATGCAATCAAACCATATGATCCTAGATTTGAACCCTCCTATTTCCTCTTTAAAAGAAGAAGTCTTAAAGGGGTTAAGACAAGACCAAAAACAGTTACATCCCAAATGGTTTTACGATGAAAAAGGCAGCGAACTTTTTAATCAAATCACTACCTTACCCGAGTATTATTTAACCCGTGCTGAAAAAGAGATCTTAACAACCTACAACTCTGATATTTGTGCTTTGATTGGTCATCATTCTCCATTATTTGAGTTAGGGTGCGGCAGTGAAGAGAAAATTCAACTAATTTTAGAAGCTTTGGAAAGTAAAAATCGTTATGTTCCCATTGATATCTCACAAGAAGCTTTGAACAGTACCGTTGAAAAATTACTTGATTCATTTCCTTTATTGGATATAAAAGCAATTCGTGCTGACTATACACAAGCCTTGCCCTTCCTATATCAACTGTCAAAAGAAAAAAAAGTCATTTTATTTCTTGGATCAACGATTGGAAACTTGAATGAAAATGAGAGGGAGAAGTTTCTGTATCAATTAACCAAATATCTAAATCATCATGATGGTTTACTTATTGGCATTGATTTAAAAAAATCACCCCTTTTATTAGAAGCAGCTTATAATGATTCAAAAGGCATTACGGCTGCGTTTAACAAAAACCTGCTGCACCGGATTAATAGAGAGCTACATGCTAATTTTCAAGTGGAACAATTCACACATCATGCTTTTTTCAATGATGTCAAAAATAGAATCGAAATGCACCTTATCAGCAAAACGAATCAAGAAGTATCGATTGGGGATGAAACTTTTTCTTTTTTTTCAGAAGAAACGATTCATACAGAGAATTCCTATAAGTTCGACCTCAAAGAATTCTCACAAGCGCTAGTCAAAGTAGGACTTTGCTTGCGTAATTTTTGGACCGATAAACAAAATTACTTTGCCGTAACATATATTGAACCCATCACAAAATAATTAAAGCGACTTAATTCCTTCAATTTACATTGTATGGAACTACGAGTCGCTTTACTTTTAACTATGATTTTTAGCGTTAAGACGCCCACCTCTATAGGTGGTTTCTTCCTTTAGTCTAATTCTTTCTCTAACAACTGATCCTTATCCAATAGCTCACGAAGCGGCAAATATTTTGCAGCAGTCCAAAACTCCTCAGATTTCACTAACTCTGCTGCATCCTCTCTCGCCATCTCTAATATTTCAAAATCATGAGCTAGATCTGCCACGCGAAACTCAGGCATTCCGCTTTGTTTTGTACCAAAAAAATCACCAGGTCCCCTTAATTCTAAATCCATACGAGCGATTTCAAAACCATCATTTGTTTTCGTCATAGAACGCATTCTCTCTTGTCCCATCTCTGATTTGGGATCAGCGATTAGTATACAGTAAGATTGAGCTTGACCTCTTCCAACTCTGCCACGTAATTGGTGAAGCTGAGATAGACCAAAACGATCCGCATCATAAATGACCATGACAGTAGCATTTGGCACGTTAACTCCAACTTCTACTACCGTTGTGGATACGAGTACATGTACTTCATTTTCACTGAACTTTGACATCACCTGCTCTTTTTCATCCGCTGTTTGTCTTCCGTGCAATAAACCTACTTTGTAATCAGCTAAAACCTCTTGTATTTCTGAATGTAAATCAATCGCATTCTGAACATCAATCTTATCTGATTCTTCAATCAATGGACAAATGACGTATGCTTGACGATGAGCCTGTAATTCCTTATGAATGAAACCAAGCACTCTCTTCATCAAATTATGTTTAACCCAGTAAGTTTTAATTACTTTTCGACCTTTTGGCAACTCCTTCAATGTTGATACATCCATATCCCCAAAAGCAGTAATAGCTAATGTTCTAGGAATCGGTGTAGCTGTCATTGTAAGAACATCGGGGTTCAATCCTTTATGCCTGAATATGTTTCGTTGATTGACACCAAAACGATGCTGCTCATCTGTTACTACCAACCCTAAGTTTCTAAAATAGACATTTTCCTGTATTAAAGCATGAGTACCAACTACGATATCAATGAGTCCTGATTGTAATGATGCAAGGATGTCCCTCCGTTGTTTATTTGTTAAGCTACCTACTAACAATCCTATTTCAAGCCCATAGGGTGCAAATAATTCTTGTAAAGATAAAAAATGCTGTTCAGCTAGTATTTCTGTAGGTACCATCATCGCACCCTGAAAACCAGATTTGAAATTAGCATAAAGAGCTGCTGCAGCAACAACCGTTTTACCCGAACCCACATCTCCCTGTAAAAGACGGTTCATACTATAGGGCTTACGTAAGTCAGAAAGAAGTTCAGCGATGACATTTTTTTGTGAATCTGTCAACTGAAACGGAAGCGAGCGCACAAATTTACGAATGTCCTCAGAATCAAAATCATGCTGAATGCCATCTGCTTTTGAGCGTGATGTTGAGCGAAAGATCATCAGTTTAAGTTGAAATAAAAAAAGCTCCTCATAAACTAAACGTCGCCTTGCTTCTGATCCATCTAAAGTATCTTGAGGATGGTGGATAGACAAGATGGCTTGTTTACGAGGAATTAAATTATGTTTTTCAGTGAAAAGTGATGGGATAGGATCTTTAATAAACGCGCTATATTGTTGAAGTGCCTGATGGATGACTTTCCGAATCCACTTTTGAGTGATAGATCCTCCTATAGAATAAACAGGTTGCAAGGTACCTGCTTGAGACGAATTGGCACCTGGAAATTCAGATTCAGAAACAGTCAGAACCTGCCTTCTCCGATCCCATTTCCCTGATATAATAACTTCCTTCCCAACAATCAGACGATCCTTAAGAAAATGACGGTTAAACCATACAGTTGTAATCATAAATTGATCCTCTACCATCATTTTACACGTCATTCTTGATTTATTACGCCCATATCGTTGCACTTGGGGCAAACTATATACTTTTGCTTGTACTGTAATTCTTTCTCCATCCTCTACTTCAGCTAGATTTCGCAAACGATAATCCTCATAACGAAAAGGAAAATACTCAATTAAATCTAAAACAGAATGAATTCCTAGTGCATTTAAATCTTTACTTCTTGCCGCACCTAATCCATGAACATCTTGGAGCGGGATATTATGTAAATTATTCATTGGAACGAGGTCGCATTATTATACCAAGTGTTCCAGGACCTACATGTGTACCTATTACTGGACTTAATGAAGTTAACTTTACATTATGTACTTGAAATTGCTCTTTTAATAGTTGAGAAAAATCCTTAGCACTAGAAATATCATTTGAATGCACAATGATCATGTCTACATCTGTATTTGGAAAGTCTTCTCTAAGAAGATCAACAATTCGATTTATGGCTTTCTTTTTGCCTCTAACTTTATCAACTGAAGTAATCTCACCTTCATCATCTATCGAAAGAATCGGTTTAATATTCAATAATGAACCTACTACTGAAGCAGCCTTACCAATTCTACCGCCCTTTTGCAAATATTCTAATGTATCTACTAAAAAGTAAATTCTCATATCCTGTCGCAGTTTTGCAACGATTTCCAAAATTTCCTCTGTATTTTTTCCATTTTCATAAGCCTTTACTGCTTCAACCATCAATACTCCAATTCCATATGAAGCTGATCTAGCATCCACAATATGAAGATTTGCCTCATCATCAAGTAGAGATTTGGCTAATACAGCAGATTGGTATGTACCACTCATGGCTGAAGACAAATGAATGGAAATAATTGTACAGTTTGGATCTTCTTCATAGATTTTTTTATATACGTTTAAAAAATCTACAGGTGACGGTTGAGACGTTGTAGGCAACACTTCACTTACAGCCAATTTTTCATAAAACTCATTAGACTGAATTGTAATGGCATCCAAAAAAACCTCCTGACCAAAATGAACTTTTAACGGAACCATCTCAATGTTGTATTTTTCCCTTATTTCTAATGGAATATCCGATGTACTATCTGTAACAAATCGAATCTTAGACACACAATCACCTCATTTTATAATTATTCAACAGAAAATATATAATCGTAAATTGGTTGTCCACCTTCAATGACTTCAATTTCTATATCAGGGTAAGATTCCTCAACAAATTGTATTAATGTATCCGTATGTTGTTCAGTAATTCCTTCACCAGCAAATACCGTTAACATTTCATTATCTGGGGTGATCATTTGTTGAAGTAATTCCTTTGATGTCTCTATAATTTCATTAGAAGCAGTTACAATCTGATTTTCTTGTATTCCTAAATAATCCCCTTCATTGATGGAAATTTCATTTACTTGCGAATCTCGGACAGCAGTTGTTACAGAACCAGATTGAACGTCCTGAATCGCTTGATTCATTATTTTTTCATTTTCATCAAAATCATTCATATCTTGTAATGCCAAGGCTGCTGACAATCCTTGTGGTATTGTTTTTGATGGAATAACGATGACTTCTTTATCCTCGATTAGATCTTTTGCTTGCTGAGCAGCTAAAATGATATTTGAATTATTAGGTAAAATATATACATATTTTGCATGAATACTTTCTACAGCTTTCACAAGATCTTCAGTACTAGGATTCATCGTTTGACCACCAAAAAGAACATAGTCAACCCCGATGCTGCTAAACACATCTGAAATCCCTTCACCTGATGAAACAGTAACCATTCCGTAAGTTTTTGGCTCCAGATTCGCTTCAATGGATGTTTCATCGATTTCATTAGAAGTTTCGTTTGCTTGAATATTACTGGTTTCTTCCACAATTTCACGATGTTGGTCACGCATATTTTGAATGTGAAGACGAGTTAACTCCCCGTAACGAATCGTTAAATTTAATACATCACCAGGAGAATTGGAATGAACGTGAACTTTTACAAAATCATCATCAGGAATTAAAACGATGGAATCACCAATTTCAGCTAATTTTTTTCTTAATAAAGACTCATCAAAATGAACTTCCTTGGATAAATGAATAAAAAATTCCATATCATAAAAATGAGTTATATCTTCCGTCGCTATATTAGATTGAGCTGGTCTCGGCTTGTCCATTGTAATTTGCTGAGTATCGGTATGATTTATTTCATTAGAATCTACATGAAAATTCCCTCTTAGAGCTTCGATAAATCCTTGATAAATATATACCAATCCTTGTCCACCAGAATCTACTACTCCAGCTTGTTTTAATACAGGAAGTAAATCAGGAGTTCTAGCTAACGATTGTTTTGCTTCACTGATCACTTCCTCTAATAACTCAATAACTTGTTCAGTTTGGTGAGATACAAAAAGAGCGTGTTTTGCAGATTCTTTTGCAACAGTTAAAATCGTGCCTTCAATCGGCTTCACAACAGCTTGATATGCTGTATCCACACCTTGTTGTAATGCTGATGCGAATTGTGCTGCATTGATCTCATCTAATTCATGAACTGCCTTTGTAAATCCACGAAATAGCTGCGAAAGGATGACACCAGAATTACCACGTGCCCCCATTAATAAGCCCTTAGAAAAAGCCTCTGCCATCTCCCCAATGTGGTCCGAAGATTTTGACTGAATATACTCAATACCTGATGTTAAAGTCATATTCATGTTCGTACCTGTATCACCGTCTGGAACGGGGAACACATTCAAGCTGTTGATTTTTTCTACATTTGAATGCAGGACGCTTGCCCCAGACAAAACCATATTCATAAAATCTGTACCATTAATGAAAACTTTACTCAATGTGACTCTCCCTTTCTATTGGGATACTCTAACCCCTTGCACATATATATTTACAGTATGAACTTCAAGACCTATAAGATCATTTAAAACATATTTCACTTTATTTTGTATGTTATGTGCAACTTCCGAGATTTTAGTACCATAACTTACGATGATGTACAGGTCAATATGGATATCATTCTGTTCACCTTCTTGCCTAATCAAGACACCACGAGATAAATTCTCTCTGCCTAGCAGTTCAGCAATCCCATCCTTAAGCTGACTGCGGGAAGCCATGCCAACCAACCCATAACAATCTAATGCAGCAGATCCCGCTAATGTTGCTATAACCTCACTAGTCATCATAATCTTTCCATACTCATTATCAAGTTGAATTGTCATCTTCAATCCACTCCTTTTTTCTACAGAAATATGGACTTTATCATTGTACTATAATCGCGAATATAATAAAATCCCCTATTGGTGAAAAGTATAATATTATTTTATACTTTACTGTCCTATAAATAAATCCATTTTTCTATAAACTTCATTGACTATCTCAATTTTTTTGTGATATTATAGTAAAAGTGTTTATGAAAACGTATATGCTTCAGGATTTCTTTAAGGGGGTGTAGGAATGTCACGCAAATGTTATGTTACTGGTAAAAAAAGAGGTGTGGGAAACAACAGATCTCACGCTAACAATAAAACGAAACGTACTTGGGGAGTTAATGTCCAAAAGGTGCGAATCCTAGTAGATGGTAAGCCAAAACGCGTTTATGTTAGTACAAGAGCATTAAAATCTGGATTAGTTGAACGTGTATAAAAAATGACATTGACAAAAAGCACCTCTGTGGGGTGCTTTTTTCAGTTCATAATTGAAAGAACTTTAAAGAACTCTTTACAAACTGATCATTTTTTATTGAACGTATTTAAAACAATTCTTACAAACCCGCCTATAAATTTTGGTAGTTTAAAGGTATAAAATCTCATCCCTACCCCTCCCAGGATACATAATGAACTGACCATAGAACATGGACTTTAAATATAGTATATTCATAATCAACGAAAAATTGACTATGGTTTTAAAAAAATAAAACAAATCCAAATACTTTGCACTATTCATTATATATGTAAGATAAGCTTTCAGCATACCTATAGAAAATAATTGGAATTACTTCCCTCCTCTGAGTTGTTCAATTGCTTCTTTCTTATTGTCATGATTAAATATGGCACTACCAGAAACAAGCACGTTAGCACCTGCCTCTATGACTAAAGGAGCTGTGTCCTTGTTGATTCCACCATCAACCTCTATGTCCAGATTTAATCCTTTTTTTAGACACATCTCTCTAAGCTGTTTAATCTTGGGAAGTATAGACTCAATAAATTTCTGCCCTCCAAATCCAGGGTTAACTGTCATTAATAATACCAAATCAAGCTCATGCACCACATGTTCAATAACAGTCAAAGGAGTAGCTGGGTTTAAAACAACGCCAGCCTTTACTCCGAGACCTTTTATGTGATGTATCGTACGATGTAAATGTGGACATGCCTCAGCATGCACAGAAATGAGATCTGCACCTGCATTCACGAAATCAGGGATATAAGTATCTGGATTTTGAATCATTAAATGAACATCAAGAGGAAGTGTTGTATGTGGCCTGATGCTCTCAACAACTAAAGGTCCCAGTGTAATATTAGGTACAAAGTGCCCATCCATAACATCCACATGAATCCAATCTGCACCTAAGGATTCTAGTTCTTGAACCTCTTGTCCTAGCTTTGAAAAATCTGCTGATAATATTGATGGTGCGATACGTAACATATTAATACCTCCGTTTCATCTGGTTAATCTCTTCTAAAAACCCTAAATAATGTTCATAACGATCAGATGAAATTTCCCCTTGATTTTTTGCTTCAATAACCTTGCATTTAGGTTCATGCTGGTGTAAGCAACCTCTAAATTTACAGTCTGGAATATATTGTTTAAATTCTTTAAAGTAAAAACCCAAATCTTCCTGTTCAATATTCGTAAAATCTAATGAACTAAAGCCAGGAGTATCAGCAACGGCACCTCCATTACTTAATTCAAGTAATTCAACATGACGTGTAGTATGTTTACCTCTCCCAAGTTTTGAGCTTATTTGTTTCGTCTCTAATTCCAATCCTGGGATAATGGCATTTAAAAGAGAGGATTTTCCTACACCTGATTGTCCCGAAAACACACTGGTTTTGTTCGCCATATGCTCTAAAAGTTCTTTATGACCTTCATTTGTTTTCTTACTTGTTAACAAAACTGGATAACCAATGCTTTCATAATATTGAATCAACTCATCTAATGTTTTTGACTCATCCGAAGCATCTTGAGAGGTCTTATATAAGTCATATTTTGAAAAACAAATAATCGCTTCAAGACCAACTTTTTCAATGTGGACTAAAAATTTATCTAATAACTGTAAATTTAGTTTTGGTTCTACTAATGAAAAAACAAGAACTGCCAAATTTACATTGGCTATAGGGGGACGTATTAATTCACTAGTTCTAGGAAGAATTTCATGAACCGTGCCCTCACCATTTTCTGATAATTCAACCATTACAAAATCTCCAACTAAAGGAGAGGTTTCTCTCTTTCTGAAAATGCCTCTCGCTCTGCATTGGACTAATGGCTCTCCATTTTGATGAGGTTTTACATAATAAAATCCACTTAATGCTTTAACAATTCTTCCTTCTAGCATAAATTAATCAAAACCCTCCTTTTTTCATAATTCATCATATTTTACATCAAATCTTCCAAAATGTTTCTGATTACGATATACATTTATATATGCTGTTCCATTAGGTAAATCAGGAGTTAATACAACAGGTACATAGAAAATTTCTTCTGTTGTTATTGTTTTTGTGTTCCAAAAGCGGTCTGTACCTTTAGCATCCGTAATTGTAATTTCAATCTTTGAATCTTCTCCTTCAATCTCAGGTGAAACAATGACGGGATGATTTGTCTTTTTTACATCTGCAGGTTCTCCTTCACTTACGTGAATGGTTATCTCTTCTCCTATTTTAACAGGGACACCAGGATCATACGGGAACTGTTTAAACACAAAACCCTTGGGCATATCTAGGTCAAAATCACGTTCAACTTTAAAGGTAAGTCCTTTTTGTTCAAGGATAGCAATGGCTGCTTCTTCACTATATTCAATTAAATCTGGCATTTTAAAGCTACCTCGCCCTTCACTTACTGTAAAAGAAACACTAACATTATTTGGATTATACTTTGAGTTTGCCACAGGAGATTGATTGATTACCTGACCATTAGGAACATCACTTAATTCCGTAATCATCTCAATATTTTCATCTGTAAATCCTAATCTTTTTAAGTCATTCTCTACTTCAATCCACTGCATTCCTATATAATCTTCCATGATTTTTGTTTCCTGTCCTTGACTAACAGTGAGAGTGATAGGATAGTTCACCTTTACAGTCTTATTTTTATCCGATTGATCAATGACAATACCCTCTTCTACTTGATCATCATATTCATATTGAACAGGATCAAGCACTCTTAATTGAACGTTTTCTAGCTCCTCCGTTGCCTCTTCTAAGGTTTTACCAACAACATTAGGCACTTCTACATCAGCTACTTCAAGCATGCCTAATACTGCTTTTACACCATACCAAGCTGAGAATAAAATAATAATTGTAGTAAAAGTCCAAATAACCGGTTTTATCCAACCAAAACGATTTCTTTTTCGACCTTCTCTAAGTGCTGGCATTATGGTTTCATCATGATCCATTTCCTGAACTTTCCGATTTAATCCAATGACAGGCATGATTTTAGTATGTTCTTCATCATCTAAATCATCATTAAAATCTAATTTGTTTTCATTCATTTTCTCTGGCGATAAACAGGATTCTAAATCATGAAGCATTTGTTTAGCTGATTGATAACGCTGCTCAGGATTTTTTTGCATTGATTTTAATACAATATTTTCTACACTCTGTGGGATCAACGGATTCACTTTCCGAGGTTCTTCAACGTTCTCTTGTAAATGTTTTAAAGCTATACTAATTGGACTTTCCCCTGAAAAAGGAAGTTTGTTTGTCAACATTTGATATAATACAATGCCTAGTGAATATAAATCAGATTTCGCCCCTTGAGTTACCCCTTTTGCATGCTCAGGTGAAAAGTAATGAACAGATCCTAGAACAGATCCAGTCTGTGTAATTTCAGATGACGATGCTGCACGTGCAATCCCAAAGTCCGTAACCTTCACACGTCCGTTTCTTCCAATTAGAATATTATGTGGCTTAATATCTCTATGAATAATTTGATTTTGATGAGCATGATCCAGCGCATCACAAATTTGACAAGTAATATGTATAGCTTCCTCTACTTGAAATGGAGCTCTATTTTTAATTTCTTCGTTTAAATTGCTACCTTCTATGTACTCCATTACAATGTAATGAATATCATCTTCCTGTCCAACATCATAAATACTTACAACATTCGGATGAGAAAGTGATGCAGCAGATTGAGCTTCTCGACGAAAACGACGAATAAAATCTTCATCATAAACAAATTGTTGACGAAGCACTTTGATGGCAACCATACGGTTCAATAATTTATCATGTGCTTTAAACACTAGGGCCATTCCCCCGCCACCAACGCGGTTTAATATTTCGTATCGACCGCTTAATTGCTGTCCAATCATTTTTTCACCTCTCTACTTCTGTATAATAATTTCAGCATTTTCAAATTACTCATTTACTAATAGAACAACAGTAATGTTGTCATCTCCACCTGCTTCTAATGCATGTTGGATTAATTCATTTGCCGTTACTTCAATATTTTGTTCTTTCATTAAAATATGAACCATATCCTGCTGATTTACTAAGCTACTTAATCCATCACTACATAACATTAATAAATCATGTTGAAGCCACTCATGACGATGAATTTCAATGTTAACATATTCTTCAGTTCCCAAAGCACGAGTTAATAAATTACGTCTCGGATGTTGCTCTGCTTCTTCTGGAGAAATTTGTCCACTTTTTAATAATTCGTTTACTAAAGAATGGTCCTCTGTTAGTTGTATTATAGCTTCTTCAGTATACTTGTAAGCTCTGCTATCCCCGATATGTGCAATTAAAATCAATTCATCTGTTGCAAGAGCAACCACAACTGTAGTTCCCATACCCTTATATTTTTCATTTTCTGAAGCAAGTTGATATATTTTTGCATTTGCTAGATAAATGGCTTCTCGGATGGACAATTCACACTCTTCTACAGTCATATCTGCTTCTAAAGATTGCAAACTTTCTTGAATCGTTTCTATCGTAATTTGACTAGCGATATCCCCAGCCTGATGTCCTCCCATTCCATCTGCCACAATTGCAAGTGTAAAACCATTTAACTCTGTTTGTACTGCAGCCCGATCTTCATTAACTGCTCTAGTACGCCCAACATCTGTTTTATTGGTTGATTTCATAATTATATCACCTCTTACTTGACTCCATATGTTTAGCACGTAATTGACCGCAAGCCGCCTCTATATCATGACCCTGCTCTCTTCGAATGGTCACATTCACTTTTTTACGCTCTAAAATTTTTTTGAACTCAAAAATATCTTTTTTAGGTGTCCTAATATAATCTCGCTCTGGCACATAATTCACAGGAATCAGATTTACATGACATAACATGCCTTGCAATACATCAGCTAATTCTTCTGCATGCTCTGGCTTGTCATTTTTGCCTCCAATTAACGCATACTCGAAGGTAATTCTTCTACCTGTTGTTTGAATATAATATTTACAAGCTTTTAACAAATCACGAAGTGGAAACCGTCGATTTACAGGCATTAAACTTGAACGAAGTGCGTCGTTTGGAGCATGGATTGAGATCGCTAAATTAATTTGTGTTTTTTCATCTGCAAACTTATAAACATTTGGAACAATCCCACTGGTTGAAACAGTAATATGACGCTGCCCAATGTTTAGACCCTTTTCATGTATCATCGTATTTAAAAATTTCATCATATGATCATAGTTTTCAAAAGGTTCTCCAATACCCATAATCACAATGCTGCTAATGCGTTCGTTTGTATTATCCAATCTTTGCTGAGCCTGTACCACTTGTGCAATAATCTCTCCAGCAGTTAAATCTCTTTTTAACCCACCTAGTGTAGATGCACAGAAAGTACAACCTACTCGACAACCAACCTGTGTCGTTACACAAATACTATTACCGTAATCGTGTTTCATAATGACGGTTTCAATTGCATTTTTATCTTGCAGCTCAAATAAAAATTTGATTGTACCATCCTTGGATTCGAATCTTGTAATCTCATTTAATGTTACAAAGTTAAAATCCTTTTCTAATTTTTCGCGAAGTTGTTTTGGAATGTTTGACATTTCCTCAAAACTACTTACGCGTTTAACATATAACCAATCGTAAATTTGTTCTGCTCTAAATGTTGGTTGTTTATTTTCTTTTACCCATGTTTGTAATTCCTCTAGAGTGTAGTCATAAATAAAAGGTTTCATTTTCACACAGCCTTGTTTATATTGTAATCATTGATTTGTTCTCTATATCACTGGGGGAATTTAATACATTCACCTTTAAACGATATTTTTCACCTGTTTTGGTTAAGTTTTAGGTCTATTTTATCATACATTCTCATTTTTATGTAAACGGGCAATAAAAAAACCGTCCGAATGAAAATAATTCGGCAGCACCTGAAGCATTCCTTCCTCTAACTTGATTTGTTGATATACCTCTTGTGGCAAAAGTTTCCTAATGGAAGGATCTATAGAAAATTGTGGGTTTTGAGATAAAAATGCTTTAACAATTTGCTCATTTTCTGACGATTCTATCGTACAGGTACTATATACGAGTATACCTCCGGGTTTTACTAAGTCAGCAATATTACTCAGTATATCTAATTGTATTTGAGCTATTTCCTGAACATCTGATTCACTTTTTAGCCACTTTAAATCTGGTTTCCTACGAATCACACCTAACCCAGAACACGGTGCATCCAGCAAAATACGGTCAAAGGAATGTTTCTCAAACTTTTGAATTAATAAAGCAGCATCTTGAACTGATGTTTTGACATTTTTTAATTGTAATCTTTGAACTTGTTCATCAATCAATTTTTCTTTATGTGGGTGGATGTCATTTGCCCAAATGACTCCTGTGTTTTCCATCTTTTCAGCCATATGTGTCGTTTTTCCACCTGGAGCAGCACAACAATCAAGAATGGTTTCGTTCAGCCTAGGATCTACCACCGCTGCAACAAGCATAGAGCTTTCGTCTTGAATGGAAATTTCACCTTGCTTAAACCATAAGCTATGGGCCATATTCCCACCGCTTTCAACAACAATACCATCTACAGAAATAGAAGAAGGAGATACTTGTAATGCATTCTGTCGCATGTCTACTATTAGAGAATCTCTATCCTTTATCAAGGTATTTACTCTGACACTCACATGTGGGGTTCCATTATTTGCTTCGCATATTTGTTCAGTTATCTCTTCACCAAACTGATCGATCCAGCGTTTAACCATCCACTCAGGGTGTGAGTGCTTTAAGGATATATGTTCAACAATATTTGAAGTGCTGGGCAATTCTAATTGTTCTTTTTTCCGAATGATGTTTCTTAAAACTGCATTGACCATTCCTGAAATCCCACGATGCCCTTTCCGCTTAGATATGTTCACCGCTTCATTTACAACAGCATGATCTGGAATTCGATCTAAGTAATACAACTGGTAAAAGCTTAAACGTAATAAATTCCGCACCCATGGTTGCAGCTTTTTCACCTTTTTCGTTACGAATTGATTTAAAAAATAATCAATCGTATTCATTCTCTGAATCGTACCATATACGATTTCAGTTGTTAAAGCAACTTCTTGCCGTTCTAATTTGAATTTGTTTAATGATTCGTTCAATAATATATTGCTATAGGCCTTTTTCTCATCAACTTTTGTAAGAATGTCCATGGCTAGTTCACGAGCAGTAGGTATTTTCTTTTTTGATGTTGTAGTATTTGATGAAGTCATATAAATCAGCTCCCAAATTGTGTGCCTTCTGGAATCACACTTCCTTTGCTAAATTGCCCCACATCCATTCTTTTTTTACCAGCGGGTTGAATTTGTGTTAACCAGATCGTTCCGTCTCCTGTTTTTACCTCTATGCCAACAGCAGTCATCTGAACTACTGTTCCAGGCAATGTTGCCTTATCATAATCAGACTTTGAACTCATATCAGAAGGATTTAAACTCTCCCATACTTTTAACACTTTTCCATCCCACAAAGTATAAGAGCCTGGAAAAGGATTTAGTGCACGGATATGATTAAAAATTTCTTTAGAAGATTTTTTCCAGTCGATAAACTCATCCTCTCTTTTAATATTTGAAGCAAACGTTGCTTCTTCATGATTCTGAGCCTTAGGCTGAATATTTCCCTGAACAAGATTAATCAAAGTATCTTTTAACAATTCTGCTCCAGCAATACTCAGCTTTTCAAACATCGTTCCTGTATTATCGTCATCAAGGATTGGCACTTCTACCTTGCTAATCATGTCTCCCGTATCTAAACCTTCCTCCATATACATAATGGTCACTCCCGTCATCGCTTCTCCATTTTTTATTGCATGATGAATAGGAGCACCTCCTCTATACTTTGGAAGAAGAGAAGCATGTACATTGATGCATCCTAAGCGTGGGAGTTCTAATACCGCTTTTGGTAATATTTGTCCAAATGCTGCAGTGATAATTAAATCAGGCTGTAAATGTTTCAATTGTTCTATAGCTTCTGGGGCTTTCATTTTTTCTGGTTGAAGTACTGGGATGTTGTGCTCTAAAGCCGCCACCTTTACAGGAGTTGGTGTTAAAATCTTCTTTCTCCCTTTAGGTCGATCTGGCTGTGTTACTACTCCTACTACATTTAATTTTTCTTCAAGCAAATATAGAAAAGAGGGAACAGCAAAATCTGGTGTTCCCATAAATACGATGCGAATTTGATTAATCAATGACATTGTTTGGCTGCTCTCCTTCATAAATGGCTTCTGCTATATCTGTAAATAAAACACCGTTTAAGTGATCAATTTCATGTTGGAATATACGAGCTAGAAAATCCTCAGCTTCATACACAACTTCATTGCCATTTCGATCAAAACCTTTTACTGTAATGGCTTTAAAGCGATTTACATCTCCATTAATAGAAGGAATACTTAAACAACCTTCTGGGCCTACTTCTTTTTCTGTTGACGTTTTAAAAATTTCAGGATTAACTAACTCAATTAGTCCCGGTCCATCTTCTTCACCTGAATCAAGTACAATCACACGTTTCAATATTCCAATTTGAGGAGCAGCAAGTCCCACCCCTGGTGCATCGTACATCGTTTCAGCCATATCATCTAACAATTTGTGAAGATTTTTATTGAATTTTGTAACTTGTTTACACTTTTCCCGTAAAATTGGATCAGGATTTTTAACAATGACTCTAATTGCCATGTCAACACCTACCTTATTTAAATTCTTTATAATTTATGGTTTTTAAACTACCTCTATTACATTAACATTTGTGGGTCTACGTCTATACTTATCTGTATTTTTGTTCGTTTTATTGTTTCTTCTAATGAAGTCACTGCATTGTGAACCAAATTTATCGTTTCCCATCCTCCTCGATATTTTATCAAACATTGGAAACGATATCTATCCTTCTTCCTTGGAATCGGCGAAGCTACAGGTCCAAGAACATCTATAACGGACGAAAGTTGTTCCATTTTAATATATTCCGCAAATTTCTCACCTGTTCGTATTAAAAGGTTGATATTTTCATGAGAAAAAGTAATTAAAATTAATTTACAGTAAGGGGGATAGATGCCTCTTTTTCTCGTTTGAATCTCTGTTCTCATAAAAGATGAATAATCATGCTGGCTTGCACTAATCACACTATAATGATCAGGATTATACGTTTGTATTACAACCTCTCCAGGTAACTCGTGCCTACCAGCCCGCCCAGAAACTTGCGTAAGCAGTTGAAATGTTTTTTCAGAAGCTCTGAAATCTGGTAGATTTAACACCGTATCTGCCGCAATCACACCAACTAAGGTTACTTTTGGAAAATCCAAACCTTTGGCTACCATTTGTGTACCTAACAAAACGTCTGCCTTATGATCTCGGAATTGATTTAACCATTTTTCATGAGAACCTTTTTCTGTCGTAGTATCGACGTCCATGCGTATCACTCTTATACCAGGGAAAAAACTAGTGAGACTCTCTTCCACTTTTTGAGTGCCTGTACCAAAATATCGAATGTGACCACTTGAGCATGATGGACAAGTTTGGTGCTCTCTTTCAGCATAACCACAGTAGTGACAACGTAGATGCTGAGTATTCATATGATAGGTCAAAGAAATGTCACAGTGGGGACAACTTACAACTTGACCACAAGAACGACACATCACAAAAGTTGAGTACCCTCGGCGATTCAAAAACAGAACCATCTGTTCATTTTTGTTTAAGCGATCTTCAATCGATGTATGTAAAATTCTGCTGAACATTGTTCGATTGCCCGCTTTTAACTCTTCTCGCATATCAACAATATGTACTGAAGGCATAGAGCGCCCCGCTACTCTTGTAGGCAATGATAAATAATCCATCGATGTCTGATGACTCTCATAATAAGTTTCTAGTGAAGGAGTCGCTGAACCCAGAATAACTACAGCCTGGTGTGCTACACTTCTCTTTTTTGCAATTTCAATTGCATGATATTTTGGATTGTCTTGTTGTTTATAGGAAGCTTCATGCTCTTCATCAATAATAATTAATCCTATTTTTGTGAATGGAGCAAATATTGCAGACCTTGCTCCAATGACAACCTTCACTTTTTTTTGTTGGATTTTACGCCATTCATCATATCGTTCACCTTGAGATAATCTGCTATGAAGAACTGCAACTAAATCCCCAAAACGAGATTTAAATCTTTCTACCATTTGTGGAGTTAATGATATTTCAGGAACAAGTACAATCGCTTCTCGATTCTGATTTAAGCACTTTTGTATTGTTTGTAAATAAACTTCCGTTTTACCACTTCCCGTGACTCCATGTAATAAGAAAAGACGCTGTTTTTGTTCTTGAATAATCTGACTAATAGATTGATAAACCTTCTCTTGCTCTTCAGTAAGTTGCAATGGATGGCTCTGTATAAAATCATGTTTTTGAAAAGGGTCACGAAAGATTTCAGCCGATTCTAGTTCCAACCATTTTTTATTGACTAAAGCTTTGATACTGGAGGAACTAGTATTCAATCGTTTGGATAACTCAGCTATCGGTATCGAGATAGGATATTCTATGAAAAACTGTAAAATCTCCATTTGTTTATGTGCCTGTTTAGATAACTCTTTTTTGTACTTTTCTAACAATGTTATATCTTGCGGAGGTTTTACCATTAACACTTTTTTAGCAGATACACGATTTTTGATGTTTTGAGTTTCCGTTAATATCTCACCTAAAATCATTTCTTTTATGGTTAAACTTTCATTTGGAAAATAGTCAAGCAGCTCATTCATTTCAACCGATTGTTTGCTTTTTATAAAATGTATAATTTCATTTTCTATCTCACTCTGTGTAACAACTTCACTTTTCTCGGTGGAATCAGATAATTTAATATATTTTTCATATTTAGCTTTCAACGCACCTGGCAACATTACCTGTAGTGCAGTAATTTCATTGCACAAATATTTACGGCTCATCCATTTGGCTAATTTAACAAGTTCCTGTGTTAAAGGAGGCTGAAGATCTAAAACATCTTCAATGCTTTTCATCTTACGATCATCAACGTCACTTTTTTCTAATAACTCAATAACAAAACCTTGAATCATTCTCGGACCAAACCGCACAGCAACTCTACTCCCGACTTCTATCCAATTAGTTAAAGATGCCGGCACCTTATAATCAAATGGACGGTTGGTTTGTTTTGAAGGAACATCAACGATAACACGAGCATACATGTATTAAAATCACCACCTTACGACATTTTTGAAGCAGCAATTTTAAGAATTTGTTCTGAAATTTGCTCCTTGGATAAGAGCGGCAGTTCTTCAATTAGTCCCATTTCATCATATAAATTCACCCTATTTGTATCTGTGCCAAAACCAGCACCAGGCGCTGTCACATCATTTGCAACAAGCATATCACAATTTTTATTTTTCAGTTTTTCAAGTGCATATTTTTCTAAATCATTTGTTTCTGCTGCAAAACCGATTAAAAACTGGTTTGTTTTTAATTCACCTAATTTTTTTAATATATCTGTATTTTTTTGAAGTGTTATTGTTAAAGTATCATCTGATTTTTTTATTTTTTTATCATACTGTTCTATAGGACGATAATCAGCGACTGCAGCAGCTTTGATCACCATATCCATTTTATCATAGCGGCTTAATACAGCTTCATACATCTCTTCTGTTGTTTTAACACATACATTCTCTATTCCATCTAACACTTTTAAATGAGTGTTCGCTGTAACTAATACGACTTCAGCTCCCATTTTATAAGCCGCTTCTGCTAACGCAAAACCCATTTTCCCAGAAGAATCATTAGTGATATATCGAACTGGATCAATGCGTTCTAATGTCCCCCCGGCAGTAACTAACACGCGTTTCCCTTTAAGTAATTGTGATGATTCGAAAGTCAGAAAATGCTGCTGAACAGCTTCAAAAATGGTTTCTGGTTCAGCTAATCTACCTTCACCAACGTATCCGCAGGCTAATTGGCCTGTTCCAGGGTTCACAAAAAGAGTGCCCCGTTTCTTTAATACTTGTATATTTTGTTGTACTGCTGGATGTGCATACATATGTACATTCATTGCAGGAGCAATCATAATTGGAGCCGTTGTAGCTAATAATGTTGTACTGAGCATATCATCGGCTAAGCCATGAGCTATTTTTGCAATAATATTTGCTGTAGCTGGGGCAACCAGTACCAAATCTGCTCGATCTGCTAAATCTATATGAGAGACTACAGAGGCATCTTTTTCATCAAAGATATCCACAATAACAGGATTTCGAGATAACGTTTGTAATGTTAGCGGCTGAATGAATTGTGTTGCAGATTCAGTCATAATAACATGAACATTTGCTCCACTTTGAACTAACTTACTACATAAAGAAGCTGCCTTATATGCCGCAATTCCTCCACTAATTCCAAGTACAATTGTTTTACTTTTCAACATATAAATCCCCCTACTTTCCTAAAGATCAATAGCTCCTAGCCAAATCTCTCGAAGTGGTAGCTGAATAATCAAAAAAATAACAACCCTCAGGTTGTTTAAAAATATGAAGTATTTATCTTAATTGTTCTCTATGATTAAAATGTGATCGTTATAAATCTCTTCTAATGCTTTACCAACATACTTACGTGATTTTATTTTCTCTAACTTTACATGCTTGCCATCTCTAAGCAATCTTGCCTCTTTGGAAACAGCTACAACTAGTGAATATTTACTATCAATTCTATCAACAATTTCGTCAATGGATGGATATAACATCATTACACCTCTTCTTTCGTTTTGTTCTCAATAAATCTAAATCTTTTACAATGTTCTGCTACTATTATAGACTCTATCTTTGAACATGCATTATTTATCTTATCATTTACCACGGCATAATCATAATGCTTTAATAATTCAATTTCCTCTTGAGCCATAGACAATCGGTGTTTTATGTTATCCGCTGACTCCGTGCCTCTTCCTTCAATACGGTTTTTCAACTCATCAATAGATGGCGGAACTAAAAATACATAAACGGCTTCAGGAAATTTTTCCTTTACTTTTAAAGCACCCTGCACATCTATTTCTAAAATGATGTCTTCTCCAGAGTCAATTGTTTTTTTCACAAATTCAATAGGAGTTCCGTAATAATTACCAACATATTCTGCCCATTCTAAAAGCTCATTATTTTGTATCATCTTTTGAAATTCTTCTTTTGTTTTAAAAAAATAATTCACACCATCAGCTTCACCTTCACGCGGCTGTCTAGTAGTAGCTGATATTGAATAAATAAGTTCAGGTTTACGTTTACGCAATGCTGCACATACTGTCCCTTTTCCTACACCAGAAGGACCGGACAATACAATTAATAATCCTTTATCCATAACACTCTCCATAGTTATTCGTCTTGTTCATCTTCTTTGTTACTTGTAAGTCTTTGAGCTACTGTTTCAGGTTGCACAGCAGATAAAATCACATGATCGCTATCTGTTAATATCACAGCACGTGTTCGACGTCCATATGTAGCATCGATCAACATGTGACGGTCACGAGCTTCTTGAATTATTCTTTTAATGGGTGCCGATTCTGGACTGACTATAGAAATAATACGATTCGCAGAAACAATATTACCAAATCCAATATTAATAAGTTTTATACCCATTTCAGTTCCTCCCTATTACCTATTCACAGTTATCGTCTTTGATATACATATGAAGATCATTGCTATCATTGAATATTTTGAACTTGTTCTCTAATTTTCTCTAGTTCTGCTTTCAAATCAACGACTTTGTTTGTGATTTCGGTAAAATTAGACTTTGATCCGATCGTATTGACTTCTCTATTCATTTCTTGAATCAAAAAATCTAGCTTACGCCCAACAGGCTCAACTTGATTAAATAATGTGTAACATTGCTCAAAATGACTTAACAAACGTGTTAACTCTTCATCTATATTAGCACGTTCTGCAAGTAAAGCAACCTCCATTGTTAGACGAGATTCATCTAATTGTTTGTCAGATAGAATTTCTTGAATTCTCTGTAATAACTTATCGCGCATTTGCTCAACTGCTGTTAATGCCATAGACTGAATTTGAGTATGAAGTTTTTCCATCACTTGCACTCGTTTTATTAAATCATTGCGTAAATGAATCCCTTCTTTCGATCTCATATCTATTAATTGATGCAAAGCTTCCTCTAGGCAATCTGAAATGATTTGATGCATCAATTCATCTTGATCAGGTAATTTATTACGCAATGAAACTAGGTCGGGAATAAGCATAAGATCCTTTAACGATAATGAATCATGTAGTTTATAACGCGTTTTAAGCTGGTCTGCAGCTTGAAAGTAACAATCTGCTAGTTGCCAGTCTATTTCCGCTTGTTGCTCTGTAGGAGAATCCTGCAGTTCTATTGTCATAAATACTTCTACACGACCTCGCTGAATCCTTTTTTGAATGATTGTTTTTAACTTTTCTTCAAGTGCCAACCATTCACGAGGCATTTTTATTTTTATTTCACGATAACGATGGTTGACTGTTTTTATATCAATTTGAATTTGATAACCTTTCATCAACCGAATAGCTTGACCAAAACCAGTCATACTTTGTAACATTTAGACACATCCAATATTCTATTTTAATTCATTTTGAGATACGGTACAAGTAATTATCATGATTTGTTTTACCCCATACATATTGTGTTAACTCAGCGGTCATTTTGTAAAACATAAAAGGTGTGATCAAATAAATACCTTTGAAATAACTTACAGCCACATCCAATAATTCCTTTGCTATTTCTACTCCTTCTCTTCTACCTTCCTCGCCTGATAATCCTGCCATTCTTTTTCTTACTTCATCTGATAATTGAATTCCAGGCACTTCATTGTGAAGATATTCTGCATTTCGTTCGCTTGCAAGAGGCATAACCCCTATGAAAATAGGAGTTTTTAAATGTTTTGTAGCTTCATAAATATCCTTAATTAGTTTAGGATCATAAACTGGCTGAGTCATAATATAATCTGCTCCAGCCTCAATTTTTCTTTCAAGACGTTCTATTGCTTTATCCAAATGTTTTACATTTGGATTAAAGGCAGCTCCTACTACAAAATTTGCTTTTTGCTTTAATGGTCTTCCCGAAAAAGAAATGCCTTCATTAAGCTGTTTAATCATTCTAATCATTTCAAAAGAAGTAGTATCGTACACAGAACTAGAACCTGGTAAATCACCAAATCTAGCCGGATCACCTGTTACAGCTAAAACATGATCAATTCCTAGAGCATGCAGCCCCATCATATGAGTCTGAGAACCTATCAAATTACGGTCACGACAAGCAATATGCACTAATGGACGGACATCATACTCTTCCTTGATTATCTGTCCTAATGCTAAATTACTCATTCTTGTTACTGCTAATGAATTATCTGCCATGGTCACGGCATCTGCTCCCACTTCTTTTAAAGCTTCTGCCCCTGACATGAACTTGCTTATATCCAAATCTCTTGGTGGATCCAGCTCAACAATAACTGTATGTCTTTGTTTAACAATTTCAACAATGGAAGGTTCTTTTTCTTCTATTATATTGTTAAAAACGCTAGTTTTATGATGAACTATTGAATCTTTAGTAGGTCTAGTAGGTAGTGGAATGTGGTGCTGTGGATCAAAACCTTTAAGAGCATCAGTAATTGCGCTAACATGCTCAGGAGTAGTTCCACAGCAGCCACCGATAATTTTAGCTCCTAACTTGGCAAAACGCAATGCACTTTGAGCAAAATATTCTGGGGATGCCATGTAAGTATACTCCCCATCTACATAATCCGGGATTCCTGCATTTGGAAAAACAGATAAGGGAACTTCCTCTATTAGAGATACATTCTCCAATGTTCTTAACATCAAATTAGGACCGCTTCGACAGTTTAATCCCACAATATCAGCACCTTGTTCTCTAACTTGATGGAAAGCCTCTGATATAGAAAACCCATCGGAAGTACGCCCTGCATCCTCTATAGCAAATTGACAAATGATTGGAAGATCACTCTTTGAGCGAATGATTTGTATAGGTATGATTGCCTCATCTAAATCAAAAAAAGTTTCCAGAATAAACCCATCTACTATCCCACTTAATAAAGCATCAACCTGCTCTTCAAAATCTTTTTTCAATTGTTCAGTTGCGATGTTATTTCGACGACCAGCTCGGATAGAGCCTATAGCCCCTACAACATATGCATCCTCACCAACAGCACTTCTTGCAATATCTACCCCAGCGCGGTTAATGGCATTTACTTCATTTTCCAAACCATATTTAGATAACTTTTCTCTATTTGCAGTAAATGTATTCGTTTCAATTAAACGAGCTCCTGCCTCGTAATATTTACGATGCACGTCCGCTATAACATCAGGTCTAATCATATTAAACTCTTCATACGAAATGCCTACTGGAAATCCAAGGTTATATAAATAGGTGCCCATTGCGCCATCTCCAGTAATGATATTGTTTTTTAGTAGTTCGCGCAAATCTGGTTTCATTTCCATCCCTCACATTTAAAATATTATACTTAAATGTATCACAAAACGAACAGAAAGATAAGTAATTAAGCAAATCTTCTAATAAATAACCAATATAAGTGATTGTTCATAAATATTATGCCTCAGCAAAAAAAGGACCGCTTTGGTTGTTGATAAAATTTTATCACACCTCCGACAGTCCTTTTTTATTAACTTATTAACACCAATTTCAAAAAATCACATACCTATGATTTTCCTTCTCCTCTAAACTTTATTAACCATAACCTGAGCATTCCTAACTCTACTTGTTTTTTGCATAACTACTAATATGACAATTGCAACTAAAATAGTCGCAGATACCCACCAAAAACCATAGGTGTAAGTACCGGTAAGTTCTTTGAATGTACCTAATATATTTGGAAGAAAAAATCCTCCTAATCCACCAGCAGCTCCAACAAAGCCCGTTAAAAGTCCGACCTCTTTAGGAAATTGAACAGGGATAACTTGAAATAGTGCTCCATTGGCTGCTCCTAAAAAAAGTAATGTTAAAAACAACATAGCTAATGCTACATAAACTGGAGGAAGCATACCAACTATTAATAATGTAATCATTGCGCCGCTAAATAGAAAAACTAATAATCGTAATCCTCCGTATTTATCTGCTAAGAACCCTCCAATTGGTCGTATAAAGCTGCCTGCAAAAACACATATTGTAACGAAATCACCAGCAGTAACCTTACTTACGCCATACTGATCATAGAAAAATAAAGTTAAATAACCTGTTAAACCAACAAAACCACCAAAAGATAAGCTATAAAAAAAGCTATACAACCATGTATGTTTATGTTTTATTACATGCAAGTATTCTGTAACTTTCATAGGTTTTACAGCCTTAGGATTATCTTTTGCTAATATCGTAAATACCACAAACGCAATGAATAATGGTATTAGTGCTATACCAAAAACAGCTTGCCAACCGTACATTTCAGCTAAACGCGGTCCAAACAAAGTGGCAATGACCGTCCCACTATTACCCGCACCAGCAATCCCCATAGCTAAACCCTGATGTTTTTTAGGATACCAACGGCTAGCCAATGGTAGCGCAACAGCAAAGCTAGCTCCCGCTACACCTAGTAAAAATCCTAACATATAAATCTGAGGTAGATTGTTTGCGAATAACCATCCCCATGCTAAAGGGATCATCGTTAAAATCATACCGATTTGACCGATTCGTTTTCCACCGTATCTATCTGCCATTAACCCCATCGGAATGCGCAATAACGCTCCACCTAGTACCGGTATCCCAACCATCATACCCTTTTCAAAATCTGACAGTCCTAAATCCTCAACAATAAACGTACCTGTAGGACCTAGTAAAACCCATATCATAAAACTAATATCAAAATATAAAAATGATGCAAATAATGTTGGGTTATGTCCACTTCTTAAAAATTCTTTTAATCTCATCTCACCCACACTCCTTAAACTAAAGATAATTCTTATTAAATTGTAAACGTATCCAAAGGGATATGGATGTGACATTTGTCACGATAGATCAAAAGTTCATAAAATATTCATTTTATATACATGTTTAAATTTAAAACATCATAAACAAAGAACCTTCCCTTGACGCTACTAAAGGTTCTTTGCTTTTGTATTTTGTAGAAAAAATTATATTTGGTATTTTTTTGCGCTTACCCGAGAAATGAAACGGACGATGTGGATGAAAAAAATAATTAAAGTAGTTTTCCTTTGTACACTTCTTCAGCTGGACCCGTCATATATACATGATTATCTGCTTCATTCCATTCAATGAATAAATCCCCACCTTTTAAAGAGACAGTTGCATTACGATCTGCTTTTTCATTTAATACAGATGCAACTACGGTTGCGCATGCTCCAGTTCCACATGCTAATGTTGGACCAGCCCCTCTTTCCCAAACACGCATATCCATGAAAGAAGCATCTCTCACAGTAACAAACTCAACGTTAATTTTATTAGGAAATAGTGGATGCTTCTCAAGCTTTGGACCCCATGTATCTAAATCAAAATTCACGGCATCATCCACATATATCACACAATGAGGATTACCCATTGAAACAGCAGTAAAATAAAACTGTCTTCCATCAACTTCAATTGGATAGTTTACTACAACATCTTGATCAATGTTTGTTGGCACTTGTTTTCCTTGTAAAATAGGTTCACCCATATTTACTTTTACTGTTTTTACTTTTCCTTGGTCTACGTTCAACCATACTTTTTGTGCACCCGCACCAATCGTTTCGATTGATATTTCCGTTTTGTTTGTTAATCCATGATCGTATACAGACTTTGCCACACAACGGATCGCATTTCCACACTGCTCAGCCTCTGAACCGTCAGAATTAATAATACGCATCATAAAATCAGCCTTTTCCGAAGGAAGAATATATACTAAACCGTCTGCACCAATACCGAAATATCTATTACAAACTTTAATTGCTAAATCTGAAGCTCTTTCAGGCAATTGGTTTTCCCCTGAAACAATAATGAAATCGTTGCCTAAACCATTCATTTTTGTAAATTCCATAAAATCACTCCTTAAATCTAATCTACAATAATTTAACATGATTGTACAACTAATAAAATAGATTTTAATACATTTATTTTGTATTCAGAGACGAAATCTCTTAAACAATACTTTTCATATGAAAAAGAACCTCCAAACCACTTCTAGTGATTTTGAAAGTTCTTAGAAAAGTTTAGATTAAGCATTCATAGCTTTGCTTCACTTATTGGAACTTTATGTTCCGGGCCCCGCAAAAGCAATAGGCTTAATCTTCTTAAGCTTTTTCCTCACTTTTTGGGGTAAGTGTTACCTTGGCATTGGTTTAAACTTAATTTTTTTCTTTTTTCTAAACATGGTTTTAACTACACTTCCAGCCCCAAAGAAGAAACTCGGAATTCCTGCAAATACTAGTACTAATGACCATTCATTCAAGCCTAAACCTACTGTTTTAAATATAGGTTGAAGAGCGTCAATATATAATACACCTAATAACAATAACACAGAGGATAACACCGCAATAACTAAATACATATTTTGAAAAATATTTCGATGGAAAATAGAATGAGAACTTCGACAATCAAACACATGGATGAGTTGAGCCATTACTAGGGTTGAAAATGCAACAGTCTGTGCCCTAACTAACGTATCTGGATCTCCAGGATTTTCCCTTAGAACAATCCAAAAAGCTGCTAGTGTGCATATTCCGATGACAATTCCCCGACTAATGATTTTCCAACCTAATCTACGACCAAATATATTTTCCTTTGCAGGACGAGGTTTTTGTTTCATCAAATCGTCCTCAGCTTGATCTACTCCAAGTGCCATGGCAGGCAACCCATCAGTAACCAAATTTACCCATAGTATTTGTATAGGAACTAAAGGAAGTGGCATCCCCATCATCATAGCAATGAACATTGTTAAAATTTCTCCTACATTTGAAGCTAATAAGTAGCGTATAAATTTACGAATATTTTCATAAATGCCCCTACCTTCTTCAATTGCTGATACGATTGTAGTAAAATTATCATCACTTAATACTAATGCGGATGCTTCTTTAGAAACATCCGTTCCCGTGATTCCCATCGATATTCCGATATCAGCGGCCTTGATAGCAGGCGCATCATTTACCCCATCACCTGTCATAGCTACAACGTGACCTTTTCTCTGAAGGGATTTAACAATTCTTAGTTTATGCTCGGGGGATACGCGGGCAAAAACATTAACATCATCTATTATTTGATCTAAATCATCATCTGACATTTTAACAAGTTGTTTTCCATTGATTATACGACCAGCATCCTTATAAACGATCCCTAATTGCCTGGCAATCGCTTCCGCTGTCGTTTGGTGATCTCCTGTGATCATCACTGTTTTAATTCCTGCTTTTTTACATTTAAATATAGCCTCATGGACTTCTTTTCGAGGGGGATCTATCATACCTGTTAATCCAACAAATATTAAATTGTTTTCTAAACCTTCATCATCTTGCGATTCTGAGTTTCTTATATCACGATAAGCCAACCCTAAAACTCTTAAAGCAGATCTAGCCATCGCTTCGTTAGCAGATAAAATTTTCTTTCTTAATGTTTCATTCAATGGGGTTACTTTCCCTTCCCATAAAACATAAGAACAACGATCTAACAATAAATCAGGTGCTCCCTTTGTACATATTAACTTTCCACCTTGATGTTTTACTATGACAGACATTCTCTTTCTTTCAGAATCAAACGGAAGCTCTTTTTCTCTTTGATATAAGGTTTGTAATGAAGAATGCGTCATGCCTGCTTTAGCACCCAATACTAGCAGGGCACCTTCAGTAGGATCACCTTCAATGATCCAATCTGTTTGTTGCTTTTGGTTTCTCTTTTTGCTTTGTTTATCAGATGATTTTTGCAAAGTAGCATTATTACAAAGGACTGATATTTGCATTAAACGTCGAATAGATGAGTCTTTTTGTACATCCATCGTTTTTCCTTTATGTTTTAACTCACCAGCAGGTCTATAACCGTCCCCTGACACTTCTAAAATTTTATCTTCCATCCATAAATGAGTCACTGTCATTTTGTTCTGTGTTAACGTTCCTGTCTTATCAGAGCATATAACAGAAGCACATCCTAACGTTTCTACAGAAGGAAGTTTTCTCACTATGGCTTTTCGTTTTATCATTCGTTGTACACCAAGTGCAAGTGCGATCGTTACGATTGCAGGCAGACCCTCGGGTATAGCCGCAACAGCTAAACTTACACCAGCCAAAAACATACCGTATGTTGGTTGTCCATGCAGTATTCCTGCAACAACAACCATAATTGTCAACCCAATAGATAATGCAATTAATATTTTTCCTAACTGCTCTAAGCGATGTTGAAGTGGAGTCTCGGCTGATTCTGTATTTTGAATCAAATCTGCAATTTTACCCATTTCTGTATCCATTCCAGTTTTAACAACAATGCCTTTTGCTGTTCCTTTCGTAATCATGGTTCCCATAAAACCTAAATTTCGTTGATCACCTAAAGGAACTTCATCTTCTTCAATTACCTCATGGTGTTTTGTCACAGACACAGATTCACCAGTTAATGCTGATTCCTCTACTTGTAATCCATTTGTATTAATAAACCTTATATCTGCTGGAATTCGATCACCACCAGTGACTAAAATCAAGTCCCCAGGTACAAGCTCACTCGCTTTAATACTCATCTCTATTCCATTGCGAATCACTCTAGCTGTAGGTGCAGACATTTCCTTTAAAGCTCTCAAGGACCGTTCAGCTCTAAATTCCTGAATAAAGCCTAATATACCATTCATAATAATGATAGCAATGATTGTTATAGCATCCAAAAATTCACCCAGCAATCCAGATATCAATACCGCACCAACCAATACTAACACCATAAAATCTTTAAATTGATTTAAAAATAGAATAATAGGAGAAATCTTTTGTTTTTCGATGATCACATTTTCCCCATATTCTTCTTTATTCCTAGTTACTTCCTTTTCAGAAAGTCCTTCTCTGGCATTTACTCTGTATGCTTCTAACGTTTCATCTGTGCTTAGTTGGTACCATTTCCTTTGACTCATCACTTGTCCCCCTCTCTAAAACCTGTCTAGGGTAAATGTATTCAGACAAGCCGCAAAATATCACTTTTGTAATGAACTTTTTAATCTTTCAAATATAGTATAAAATAAGGAGATAATTGCAATAAAAACTACCACTAAAGTATTGATTTAAAAACAAGAAATGGAGCATATAAATTATGGCTATAGACGGACTAGTGATTCACGCGCTCATACACGAGCTTCAAAATTGTGTGGGTGGAAGAATAAATAAAATATATCAACCAAACGAACATGACATACGTTTGCATATACGAGCTCAAGGTAAAAATCAAAAGTTGATTTTATCGGCAAACCCTACCTATCCCAGAGTTCATTTAACAGAAGGATCATCTCAAAATCCATTGGAAGCTCCGATGTTTTGTATGTTATTAAGAAAACATTGTGAAAATGGCATTATTGAGTCTATTGAACAAATAGATCTTGAACGAATATTTCATATCAAAGTTAGGCAAAGAAATGAATTAGGTGATTTTAATCGCAAAGTCATAGTAGTGGAAATTATGGGTCGTCATAGTAATATCATATTGTTGGATACAGAAAAAAATATGATTTTAGATAGTATCCACCACGTTAATGCCTTAATAAATAGACATAGAGTAGTTTTACCAGGTGCAGAATATATCACTCCTCCAGATCAAGGAAAAATAAATCCGTTAAATTGTTCAGAGGATCAAATGAATGAGTTGATAAAAAATACAGATCATGAAGAGGAAGAAAAAACTTGGCAATTTATCCTGAACCTCTTTAGTGGCCTCAGCCCAATTACGGCTAAGGAAATCGTCAGTCGGAGTGAAATTCCATTAAACTGTTTAGTATACGAACTTCTAGAGAACGAACAACAAAAGCAGAAATTGATAAAAACATTTATAACACTTATGCAGCAATTAAAAAATAATCAATACCAGCCCACTATCTTAGAAACCTCTAATAAAATTTTATTTAATATTCTAGGGCTTACACATGTTCAAGGAAATATGACATCCTTCAAGTCCATAAACCAATGTTTGGACGAGTATTTTGGAAGCAAGGTTGAAAGAGATATTATACGACAAAAAGTAGGGGATCTTCTAAAATTAATTCAAAATGAAAAAAATAAAAATATAAAAAAACTTAAAAAACTGAACAGAACGATTGAGCAGGCTGAGGAAGCAGATTTGTACCGTATTTATGGTGAACTTCTTACCGCATCTCTTCATGAAATCAATCGTGGAGATAAAGAAATAGAAGTTATCAATTATTATGATGAAGATCAGAGAAAAATTAAAATTCCATTAAATCAAAAGTTTTCACCTTCAGAAAATGCTCAATATTATTTTAAAAAATATACAAAAAGTAAAAATAGTGTATCAGTAGTTAAAGAGCAAATTGAAGTAACCGAAAAAGAAGTAGAATATTTAGACACCATTCTTCAACAAATAAGTTCAGCATCTATCTCAGATATAGACGAAATAAAAGAGGAATTGATGGAGCAAGGTTACATTCGAAAAAGAAATACTGGAAGAAAGAAAAAGAAGAAAAATGACAAACCTACTTTAACTTGTTATACCTCAAGTGAGGGAGTTCAAATTTACGTAGGAAAAAATAATCTGCAAAATGAGTATTTAACCAACCGTTTTGCAAGTTACAAAGATACATGGTTACATACAAAAGATATACCCGGTTCACATGTTGTTATTAAAAGTACCGAGTTTGGAGAAAAAACATTAGAAGAAGCCGCTATGATTGCAGCTTATTTCAGTAAAGCAAAGGAGTCAAGCCAAGTCCCTGTTGACTATACTCTTATTCGTCATGTACGAAAACCAAATGGCTCAAAACCTGGGTATGTGATATACGACAATCAGAAAACGGTTTTTATCACACCTGAGGAAGAAGTGATTAAAAAGATGGAGCATTGTGTGAAATAGTTCAGAGTATTTATATTTTAAAAAGAGAGCTAAAAAATAGTATGCCAAACTACTGTGGCATACTATTTTTATACATTATGAGTCTACTCTTAATTTGTTTACTATTGCATAATCAATCAAATCGTGCATTTTCTCAATTGATTCATCACGAAGTAAGTATTGATTTCCATCATCTAATAAAATGACATATTCATCCACGAACTTGAGATGATACTGTTCAATACCTAATGAATTTCAATTGATTTTATTTTTCAGCTTCGATAAAACTTCTATATTTATTTTTCGACCACCAATAGGAGCATGGAACACTTCACCATTTCGTTCACCATGAAAATCAGAACCTGCTGTTACGACCAATTGATATTTATTAGCTAATCTAAGGTACTTATCCTCTTCTTCAGCGTTGTGGTCAGAATGATATACTTCTAATCCATCTACCCCATGTTGAATTAACTCTTCCACCAATTCATCATTTTCATATAATCCAGGATGTGCGATCACGGCAACACCACCTGCTTGTCTAATCCAATCTACCGCTTCAGAAGGATGGATACGTGGAGGGTTTACAAATGCTTTCCCATCTTTGCCAAGATATAATTCAAAAGCTTCCTTAATCGTTTTAACAATTCCTTTATGAACAAGCACTTCAGCAATATGCGGTCTTCCTACGGTTTGTCTTGTTTTTTTCTTTGGGGCCAGCTCTAAAACATCATCCATCGTAATTTCTATCCCTAGATCTTGCAGTTTTTTAATCATCATGTCATTACGAATAGATCGAACATCACGAAGTTGATCTAATCGCTCTAAAAAAATGGTATCTTCATAATTTATATAGTAGCCAAGTATATGAATATCCAATTTATTAGCAACAGTACTAATTTCAATACCTGGAACAACTTCAATTCCAATTTTTTCACCTTCAGCTATTGCTTGCTTTAATCCTGAAACAGTATCATGATCCGTAATTGCCACACCTGCTAAACCTTTTTCTTTGGCCATTTTTACATTTTCGCTTGGAAGATGAAGTCCATCAGAGGCTAAAGTATGTGTATGAAGATCTACGTATTGATTGTTGTTATTCATGTTAAGACCAACTTTCATTTCTATTATTTAAATTCTAAAAAGTACTAGACTAACCTACAAAGCTTTTCTTCACTTTTTTAGGAATAATTGTTCTGGGGTCCCCGAAAAGTATTCGGATTATTCTTCAGAGCTTCCCTTCACTTTTTCGATTTAAATTTAATCGGATCTGGGCCCCGCAAAAGTAAAAGGACTAACCTAAAGCTTCACCATACTTTTTTTAGATTCTCCCGGTTCCCTGAAAAAGTAATCGGTCGGTTATAAACTGCCACCTCCATGTTGGCAATTCCGACACCAGTTCATCCATGAACTGGGTATACTCTTCAAAGGCTGACTTCACTTTTTTAGGAATAATCGTTATGGGGTCCCCGAAAAGTATTCGGATTATTCTTCAGAGCTTCCCTTCACTTTTTGGGGTTGCTTAAAGCCATTTACCGATGTCACGTTCTCTAAGGAAGTTCAAAAAAGTGATGGCTGAAATTGGCAAAATAGCCGTATTTATATGTACTGAATAAAAATCTCTTTTAAAAGAAACGCCATGGATCGTTCTAGTGTGTAACAAACCTAGGGTTTTTTCATGTTTTACAGATGAATGTGAAAGTATGGATATACCAGAACCAGATTCCACAGCTGATTTAACTGCACCTGTACTACCTAATTCCATCACAATATTCATAGCGTTTATTTCAACCCCATGTTTAGATAATTCTTTTTCCATAACTTGTCTTGTTCCAGAACCCTGTTCCCTTAAAATAAAAGGATATTTTAATACATCTTCTAGCATTAAAATATCTAACTCCAAAAGAGGATGGTTTGAAGGTAATATTAATGTAAGTTCGTCACTTAGAACAGATTGCGTTTGTAAATCTGGATGATGTATTTCTGCTTCTATTAATCCAAACGTTAATTTATGCTTTAATATTTCATCTAATATTTGAGTTGTATTATTCACTTTTAAACTAACTGAAATGTCTGGATATTCAGATGAAAATGGACCTAAAATTCTTGGTAAAATGTATTCACCTATAGTAAGACTGGCACCTAACTGCAATCTAGCTTTTAAAGAGTGTGTAAATTTAGACATTGCCTCATCTGTTTCTTTAATTAAATGTATGCTCTGTTTCGCGTACGGCAATAAGGTCTTCCCTGCTTCAGAACAAACTACTTTTTTAGTTGTACGATGAAACAATTTAGTACCGAAGTGTTCCTCAAGCGCTTGTATTTGCATCGTTACAGCAGGTTGAGTCATGTGTAAAAATTGTGCAGCTGCAGAAAAACTACCTTTTTCAGCAACAGTAAAAAAAATATGAAGTTGATGGAAATTCATGATGAGTCATCCTCTCCATTTCATTCGCAACTTTAAGTATATGCATGTATACTATTATATATAAAGTATCTCATAAAAGTGAAGGAAAATAAAAATAGAGTTGGAAAATCCCCGATTGCAGGAAAGTGAGATCGCAATAGGGGATTTTCTAATGATATCTGTCTGCTCATTTTTCTGTATAATGACATGCAGCCCAATGTCCAGGTCTAATCTCTTGGAATTCTGGTTTAACTTCCGCACATTTATCTGAAGCTATAGGACAACGTGTTCGAAAAGCACATCCACTTGGTGGGTTAATCGGGCTAGGTAGATCACCTGTTAACACTATACCTTCACGGTGCTCCTCAACATCTGGATCAGGTATTGGAATGGCAGACATCAAAGCTTTTGTATATGGATGTAGAGGATCTTTGTATAAAATTTGACTATCCGCTAGTTCTACAATATTACCTAAGTACATAACAATGACTCTATCACTTATATGTTTTACCATAGATAAATCATGTGCAATAAATAAATAGGTTAATCCAAATTGATCTTGTAATTCCTTTAAAAGATTTACTACTTGTGCTTGAATTGAAACGTCTAGAGCAGAGATCGGTTCGTCACAAATAATAAATTTAGGATTCACCGCTAAAGCTCTAGCTATTCCTATTCTTTGTCTTTGCCCACCTGAAAATTCGTGAGGATAACGATTTGCATGGTCAGGATTTAAACCAACTAAATCTAATAATTCTTCAACTCTTTTAATTCGCGCCTTCTTACTTGATGATAATTTATGAATATCTAATGGTTCAGCGATAATATCCCGCACCGTCATTCTTGGATTTAAAGAAGCATACGGATCTTGAAATATCATTTGCATATCACGACGTTTTTGTTTTAATTCTTTTGCAGATAATGAGAACATATTCTCTCCATTTACTAGCATTTCTCCTGAAGTAGGTTCATATAAACGAAGCATCGTTCTTCCAACTGTTGATTTACCGCATCCAGATTCTCCAACCATACCTAGAGTTTCTCCATGTTGAATAGTGAAATTAACACCATCTACTGCTTTTAAAACTTTTCCTCGTCCAACTTGAAAGTGCTTTTTTAAATTCTTCACTTCAATTAATGGTTGCTTCATAATTCCACCCCTTGTGCCATTGGATGCATTAGCCAGCATCTAGAATGCTGACTTTCAGAAATTTTATAGAGATCAGGCTCCTCTTGTTTGCAAATGTTCATTGCCTTGTCACATCGCTCGCAAAAAGCACATCCCTCAGGAGGACTGATCAAATCTGGTGGAGTACCAAATATCGGTACTAAGGAAGTTTCTTTTTCTTGGTCTAATCTTGGAATTGATCTAAGCAATCCCCTAGTATAAGGGTGCTGGGGACCTTTGAAAATTTCACGCTTTGTCCCTTGCTCCACTACTTTTCCAGCATACATCACAACAATTCGGTCACAAAGGTCAGCCACAACCCCAAGATCATGAGTAATAAGAATAATAGAGGTATCCATCTGCTTTTGAAGGTGTTTCATTAACTTCAAAATTTGTGCTTGAATTGTGACATCTAAAGCCGTTGTAGGTTCATCTGCAATTAATAATTTAGGGTTGCATGCCAAAGCGATTGCGATCATAGCTCTCTGTCTCATACCTCCGCTAAATTCATGTGGATATTGATTGATTCGTTTCTCTGGTTGTGGGATTTCCACTAACTGCAATAATTCTATCGCTCTTTCATTAGCAGCTTTTGAACTCATTCCCTGATGTTTTATAAGTCCTTCACGAATTTGTTTTCCCACTTTCATAGTAGGGTTTAATGAGGTCATTGGATCTTGAAATATCATCCCGATCTCTTTTCCACGAATATCAAACATTTCATTTTTTGATTTCGTTACAATTTCCTCTTTATTAAACAGTATAGAACCATGTTTGATTTCCCCTGGCGGCATCGGAATTAATTTCATAATCGTTTGAGCTGTTACACTTTTTCCACAACCTGACTCACCTACAATTGCAACTGTTTCTCCTTTATCCACATCAAAACTTACTCCACGCACAGCTTGTACTTCTCCAGAATAAGTCTGAAAGGATACGTGTAAATCCTTTACCTGTAATAACTTTTCCAAATAAACCACCTCCCTTATTTACGTAAACGTGGATCAAGTGCATCGCGTAACCCATCACCTAAAATATTAAAAGCCAATATCGTTAAACTAATAAAAAATGCTGGGAAAAAAATTCTCCAAGGAAAATAACGTAAAGCCTGTATCCCATCACTTGCCATCGTCCCCCAACTAGCAATTGGGGCCTGAACACCTAATCCTAAAAAGCTTAAAAAAGCTTCTGTAAATATGGCTAACGGTATCGTTAATGTCATCGTAACGATAATCGGTCCCATGGCATTAGGTATTAAATGTCTAGATAACAAACGTTTTGTATTTGCACCTAATGAACGTGCAGATAGCACAAATTCTTGCTCCTTTAATTGTAGGATTTGTCCACGTACAATTCTAGCCATGGTGATCCAGCCTGTAACCGTCAATGCGAGAATCATGGTGCCTAATCCTTGAGGTAATACAACCATTAACATAATAACTACTAATAAATAAGGAATCCCGTACAAAATATCACAAATGCGCATCATCACTTCGTCTACTCGTCTACCAAAGAAACCTGCAATGCTCCCATATACAATCCCAATTGTTAGATCGATTAATGCCGCTACAACTCCAATAAATAATGAAATCCTAGCACCGTACCATGTGCGAACAAACATATCCCTTCCTAAATCATCTGTTCCAAACCAATGCTCAGCCGAAGGAGCTAAGTTTTTGTCTTCAAGTACTTGTCCTTGATACTCATACGAGCTTAAAATCGGTGCAAATATAGCCATGAATACTAATATAATTAATGTAAATAAAGCAACTACAGCTAATTTATTGCTTTTTAGACGAACCCAAACATCTTGCCAATAATTTAAACTTTTCCGTGAAATAATCTCAGCTTGTCTTACGTCTTTTTTATAAGGTTTAAAATGATCTGGAGTTAACGTTGTTTTATGAATATTCATTAACATCCCCCCCTGTAACTTCTCCTCCCGCAATTTTAATCCGTGGATCAATAATTCCATACAGCATATCGACTACAAATACCATGAACACAAGAATAATGCTGTAAAAAACGGTTGTACCCATAATCACTGTATAGTCTCGATTTGTTATGCTCTGGACAAATTGAGTTCCTAATCCAGGTATACCATAAATATTTTCCACTACAAAACTACCTGTTAGTATACCGGCAGTTAATGGACCTAAATAAGTAACTACGGGGAGAATAGCATTACGAATAGCGTGTTTAATTAAAACTATACTCTCCTTTAACCCTTTTGCTCTTGCTGTTTTAATATAATCCTGCTGTAACACCTCCAACATGTTAGACCGTGTTAAACGAGCAATAAAAGCAATTGGTAAAGCAGATAATGATAAAGCAGGGAGTACATGATGCATAGGAGTTTCAAATCTTCCTGCTGGGAATACATCTAGCTGTATAGCAAAAACATACTGTAAAAATACCGCCAGTATAAAACTAGGAACAGACATACCAATTACAGCGATTACCATTGCTGAATAATCCTGAAATTTATTATGATATAATGCAGCCAATACACCAAAAAACACCCCTAATGCAATGGATAAAAACAAAGCTTCTAACCCTAAAACTAAAGAGATTTTAAATGTTCTGTTTATGATGTCGTTTACTGTTTCCGCTTTATATCTAAAAGAAGGACCTAGATCCCAGGTAACTACTGATTTAACATAATCAAAATACTGCATAACTAAAGGTTTATCTAATCCATAATGTGCTTCTAAGGTTTTTAGAATTTCTACTGGAACTTTTTTTTCAGCTGAAAAAGGTCCACCAGGGACAGCTCTCATTAAGAAAAAAGTTGCTGATATTATAATCCAAAGTGATATCAAAACAAAGATCAAGCGTCGCAAAAGAAACCTAGTCAAAACATACCACCTCCATTTTACATACAATGGTCTAAATAGTCTTTAAGGTATATGGAACTTCTCCATATACCTTAAAGTCATAAAATCTGTATTATTTAAATGTTATAATTAATAATGTGCCCATTTTAAATCCGTATTCCCTAAACTATCAAGGAAGATACCTTTTATTTCAGGATTAAAAACATAGTTATAAGTATAATAAAATACTGGGGCTATTGGCATTTCATCCATGAAGATCACTTCTGCATCTTTTAAAAGTTGAGTTCTAGTTGGTATATCTCCTTCAGAATAAGTTAGATCTAACAATCTAGCATATTCTTCATTATGCCAACGGGTGTTGTTATTTCCTCCTATTTCCTTAAATATTTCGAGAAAGTTGATCGGATCGTTGAAATCACCAATCCAACCATAACGAGCGATTTGGAAATCCCCTTCATCAATCTGATCTAGGTAAACTCCCCATTCAGCATTTTCTAGTGTTAGTTCAATTCCGAAAACCTGTCTCCATTGCTCTTGAACAGCCTGAGCAATTTTTTGATGACCTTCACTAGTATTGTGGCTAATCACTAATGGTGGTAAATCATCTGCGCTGGCATAGCCCAACTCTTTAAGCCCCTCATCAAATAATTCCTTTGCCCTTTCTACATTATTATCTTGAAAATAAGGTTCTTTAACTAATTCCATGTTTGGAGGAACAAGGCCCATTGCGGGAATTTGCTCACCTTGAGCTACATGATCAATAATTGATTGACGATCAATTGCGTATGAAAACGCCTGACGTATTTTTTTATTATTGAATGGCTCTTTTTCTACATTAAATTTATACATATAAGTTCCAGTTCTAATTTGAGTAGTTAATAACCCTTGTTCTTTTAAAATGGGCAATGAATCTGTAGGTAATGATGAAAACGGAGATCCTGCCCAATCTAATTCCCCATCTTCATATAAAGCTAAAACAGTGCCCTCATCCTCAACTACAGCATAAATGATGCGATCTAACTGTACTGTATCTGCATCCCAATAATCATCATTTTTAACTAGCTGGATTTCATTACCATGCTCCCAAATATCCAATTTGAAAGGACCATTGCTAACATATAAATCACCTGCATCATTAGCCCACGTTTCATTAGCTTCTACAACTTTTTTATTTACTGGTTTGTAAGTTGTAAATGCGAAGAGATCCATGATATAAGGAGTTGGGTTTTCAAGCGTAACTTCTAGCGTTTTATCATCTAACGCTTTTACTCCAACATCTTCCATGCTTCCTTTTCCTGTATTGGCAGCTTCCGCATTTTTAATATAATAGAGCTGATATGCATAATCAGCTGCAAATGCAGGATCCAATACACGTTTCCAAGCATATTCATAATCATGAGCTGTCACTGGATCACCATTAGTCCAACTATGATCCCTTAAAGTGAACGTATAAGTTAAATAGTCATCAGAGATTTCTACATTCTCAGCTCCTGCTAATGCAGCACCATCAGGTGTAATTCGAGTTAAACCTTCAAAAACACCTCTAAGAACAGTAGAAGAAGTTGTATCTGTTGCTTGACCCGGGTCTAAAGAGGGTGGTTCACTTGCAAAACTCGCACGAAATACTTTTTCCGTCATTTCATCACCTGATGAGTTTTCATCATCATTTTCATCTTTTTGATCATTTTGATTATCTTCTGTCTTTTCAACCTCTTCTGGTTCGGTCGTTGTATCTTCTGAACATCCTACTAAGGCCAATCCCATTACAAAGATTAAAGCGAATACAGTCAGGAAACTTATTTTGAACCCCTTTTTCATCATTTTATTTCCCCCTAATTTTATTTGTCACCATCTATCGAATTTTGTTAGTCTCCTAAACTTTCTATTCGAAAGATGTGACCGTGTTCATAACTATTTATATTAGGTTAATGAATATATATAACTAAAATTAGGACAAATTATTATTTATTTTCATACTTAAGAGTAAAAAAGCTCTCCGACTGGAGAGCTTAAAAAAAATCACCCATACATGACAATATTAAAGTCATGGGTGGGTGATTTATATATTAGTTATATTCAGCTTTATAACGTTTATATTCAGTTTCAGAACAATATACAAAATGACCAGGTTTAATCTCTTTCAAAGAGGCTTCACCATCATATTGATGTTGAGCAGGATCGTAAATAATACGTTTACGATTTCTCTCATGTTCAGGATCAGGTAATGGTATGGCTGATAACAGTGATTTTGTATATGGATGAATTGGGTTTTCATAAAGCTCATCACTTTCAGCAAGCTCTACAATTTTCCCTCGATACATTACCCCAATTCGATCACTAATATATTTAACCATTGATAAATCATGTGCTATAAATAAATAAGTTAATTTCTTTTCTTTCTGTAGCTTTTTCAATAGATTAATTACTTGTGCTTGTATAGAAACATCTAAAGCAGATATAGGTTCGTCTGCTATGATAAATTCCGGTTCAACAGCAAGTGCTCGAGCAATACCTATCCGCTGACGTTGTCCTCCACTAAATTCATGAGGATATCTATTTGCATGTTCTTCATTTAATCCAACTGTTTTAAGCAATTCGTATACACGATTCATTCTCTCCTCTTTTGAAGAGGCTAACCCATGTATATCTATTCCTTCAGCAATAATGTCAGAAACCTTCATACGTGGATTCAATGATGCATACGGATCCTGGAAAATCATTTGCATTTTTCGATTAAAAGCTTTCAAATCAGATCTTGATTTTTTTCCATGCACATCAACACCATCATATATAATTTTACCATCTGTAGCATTGTACAAACGAATGATCGTACGTCCTGTAGTAGACTTACCGCAGCCAGATTCTCCAACTAGTCCAAAAGTTTCACCTTTGTATATATCAAATGAAATACCATCAACAGCTTTTACTACATTATGTTTAGATATTTCAAAGTGCTGTTTCATGTTCTTTATTTCTAACAGCTTTTGTTTACTCATTTGTGATCACTCGCTTTCACACCTGACTTAGACATATGTTTCGTCTTTTTCAATCGCTGAATAAATGCTGGTGGCTCAACCTTAGGAGCATTTTCATGCAACAACCAAGTTGCAGCATAATGAGTATTTGAAACTTTAAACATTGGTGGTTCTTTTTCTAAATCAATCTTTAATGCATATTCGTTTCTAACTGCAAATGCATCTCCTGTTGGCGGTTTAATTAAATTTGGAGGTGATCCAGGAATTGCGTAGAGTTCAGCATCACTTGTTTCCAAGTTAGGCATAGAACTGAGCAATCCCCACGTATATGGATGCTGTGGATTATAAAAGATTTCATCCACTGTTCCAATTTCAACAATTTTCCCTCCATACATGACCGCAACACGATCAGCTACATTGGCAACAACACCTAAGTCATGTGTAATAAATATAATAGAGGTATCCATTTTCTTTTGAAGATCTTTCATCAACTCTAAAATTTGTGCTTGAATGGTTACATCAAGCGCAGTAGTTGGCTCATCAGCTAATAATATTTTAGGATTACAAGCAAGAGCGATCGCAATCACAACACGTTGACGCATCCCCCCTGAAAATTGATGGGGAAATTCATTTATTCGAACCTCTGGCTGCGGAATACCAACTAAACCTAATAGTTCAATAGCTCGTTCTTTAGCAGCACTTGAGCTTAGATTTTGATGTTTAATTAAACCTTCCATAATCTGTTTCCCAACTTTCATAGTTGGGTTTAGAGAAGTCATCGGATCTTGAAATATCATTGAGATTTCTTTACCACGAATTTTTTGCATCTCTTTTTCAGAAAGTTTGGCTAAATCTTTTCCTTCAAATATAATTTCGCCTTCTTTAATTCTCCCTGGTGGAGTAGGAATTAGTCGCATTATTGTCTTAGATGTAACTGATTTACCAGAACCTGATTCACCTACGATTGCTAAAGTCTCTCCTTTATTGAGGTCAAAGTCAACACCTCGAACAGCTTGGACTTCACCAGCAAATGTATCAAATGAAACATTCATATTTTTTACTTCAAGTATCTTCTTTTCCATATTTACCACCTACCTTTATTAGTCACGCATTTTTGGATCTAACGCATCACGCAGCCCATCCGCAACAAGATTGAATGCAATCATGATCAAACTGATAACTATTGATGGAAATACCAATATATGAGGATATATTTGTAATGATTTAAATCCATCTTCAATTAACGTACCTAGTGAAGCTGTCGGAGCCGGTAAACCTAAACCGATAAAACTTAAAAATGCTTCTGTAAAAATCGCGCTTGGTATAGTAAACATTGTATTAATGATAATTACACCAGTAATATTTGGTATTAAATGTTGCATGATAATCTTAGAATCTTTAGCCCCTAATGTTTTTGAAGCCAATACAAACTCTTGATTTTTTAATTTCAAAATTTGTCCACGTACAACACGAGACATACCGAGCCAACCTGTTATGGTCATGGCTACTGTAAGAGTTAATATGCCTGGTTCTAGTATAAGGATTATTAATATAACCACGATTAAAAAAGGAATTCCGATCAATATCTCAACGATACGTTGCATAATAAGATCTACTCTTCCTCCGTAATAAGCAGAGATTCCTCCATAAGCAACACCGATAACCATATCAATTGATGCAGCTAAAAGTGCAATGTATAAAGAAATTCGTGTTCCTTCCCACGTTCTAGTCCACAAATCACGTCCTAGACCATCAGTTCCAAACCAAAAGTATCCATCAACACCTTTTTGCTCGTATACATCAATTCGTGGCTGATCTTCATTCAATTGAATCGTTCCATCTAAATGAAGAAAACTAATGTTTTCAAGCACAGGGATTTTTGGAGGTAACTTTGCCCTTGATAAATCCTGTTCAAACGCATCGTACGGTGTCATCATAGGTCCAAAGATAGCCATAAAAGCTAACACTAATAACAAGATAATACCTACGATAGCTCCCACATTTTTTCTTATTCTTAACCACGCATCCTTCCAATAGGAAAGAGTAGGACTCGTAATTTCTTCGCCCTTGTTAGGATCAAGTTGAACAGGTATAAATAATTCTTTCGATAATTGTTCAGATTTCATTATTTATTACCTCCTGCAAGTCGAATACGTGGATCAATGATTCCGTATAAAATATCAACTATTAATATTGCTAAAATGATTAAAATTGAAAAGAACATCGTTAATCCCATAATCATAGAATAATCATTTACATATATGGAACGTACAAACTGCTCTCCAAGACCAGGAATAGCAAAAATGTTTTCAATTACAAGTGAGCCTGTTAGCAAACCTGCTGTTAATGGTCCTAGTACAGTTATTAGTGGTATCAGACCGTTACGAAGTCCATGTTTTACTGTAACAGCAAAACTATTTAACCCCTTTGCTTTAGCAGTAGTTATATAATCTGATGACAGAACATCAATCATTTCCGTCCTCATAAATCTTGCAGCAACTGCAAGTGTAAACATAGAATTTGCAATGGTTGGCATTATAGTGTAACTAAAACCGTCCCAAAATGCAACAGGAAACCAACCTAACTTGACACCTATAAAATACTGCATTATACCAGCAAAAACGAAATTTGGGACTGATTTCCCTAATACAGCCAGAAATGTTGAACCATAATCCCACATTGTATTTTGTTTCAATGCTGCTATTACACCAAAGAATATCCCGACTATTGCTCCAAAGATTAACGTTTGAATTCCTAAATGAGCCGACGGTCCAATTCGATCCATAATTAATTCTGTAACATCTCTATTGCCAAATTGGAACGATGTGCCAAAGTCACCTTTAAGCATATTACCAATATAAATAGCATATTGAACAGGCACTGGATCGTTAAGATTATATTTATCTTTTAAAATCTCAAGTTGTTCCTCAGTTAATTTCTCTTGAGCAGTAAACGGTGTTCCTGGCAGTAGTTTCATTAAGAAAAACGTTGCGGATGCTATAATAAATAATGTTATCAGTGTAAAGAACAGACGTTTAACAATGTATTTTGCCATGTTTGCACCTCCTAATCGATTTTGTGAATGGACATGCCCTCCACATTTCACTAGCAAGGAAAAGAGAGTATGGGCTAGAGCACACATACTCTCTTTCCTAATTCTTTATAATTTAAACATGTTTCTTATTATTTTTCAATATATGCCCATTTGTAACTGTAATCTGGACCAAATGGTTGAATTAACAAACCTTTAACATAAGGTTGAATTAATGTAGCACGTGCACGTTGATATAATGGAGAAATTGCAGCATCTTCCATTGCGATACGAGCAGCTTCTTGCATTGCTTCAAAACGTTCTGCACCAGTTAATGAAGTTTTAGCGTCTGTAACTAATTTATCAAATTCAGTGTTGGAATATTCCATCTTATTGTGTCCACCATCTGTTAACCAAAGATCAACAAATGTCATAGCATCAAGATAATCTGGTCCCCAACCTGCAAATTGAAGATCATAATCTTGAGCATCATCTAAATCAAGACGAACGTTAAATGGTACTTCTTTTAAAGTGATAGTTAATCCAGGTAAATGCTTCTCTAATTGATCCTTAAGATATGCATTTAAATTTTTAGATGTTTCAGTATCTCCACCTAAGATTTCAAGAGAAAGTTCAGTAATACCAAGTTCCCCTAAACCTGCATTCCAATGTTCTAAAGCTTTATCAGCGTCAAATACGTAGAAATCTCCGTATTTATCATTAAAGTCTTCACCAGTTTCTGGGTGAGATACAAACCCTTTTGGAACTGTAGTATATGCTGGAATTGAACCGTTGTTTAAGATTACATCTGTTAAACTAACTCTATCAACACCATATGCAATCGCTTTACGAATATTTTCGTTTGCTAAAGCTTCAGTTCTAGTTTGGTTCATTTTCAACCAGAAAACAACTGTTTCTTCAATTGTAGTAAATGCTGGATCATTTCTATACTTATCAACGAATTCAGAAGTTAAACCTACGCGATCAATGTCCCCTGTATCATATAAGTTAACAGCGGTTGCATTATCTTTAACAACTTTTACGTTAATTTGCTCTAATCTAACTGTATCTGCATCCCAATAATCAGGATTTTTCTTGAATGTCCAACCTTCTTCATGTTTCCACTCTGATAATACAAATGGGCCATTGAAGATTAAGTTTTCTACTTCTTTAGCGTAATCTTCACCTTGTGATTCAACAAACTCTTGTTTTTGAGGATAATAAACAGGGAATGCTGTTAAAGAAAGGAAATAATCTACAGGCTGCTCTAATGTTACTTCTAAAGTTTTCTCGTCAATTGCTTTAACACCTAACTCTTCAGGAGCCATTTCTCCAGCCATAATTTTGTTAGCGTTAAGAATATCACCCATAATGAAGTTATATTGAGAACCAGTCTCTGGGTTTACAACCTTGCGCCATGTATATAGGAAATCTTCTGCTACAACTTCAGATCCATCAGACCATTTTGCATCACGCAAATTGAAAGTATACACTAAACCATCATCACTTACATCATGGCTTTCAGCAATACCTGGAACAGGTTGAGCATTTTCTCCTAATCTGTATAGACCTTCAAATACTGCGTCAGCTACTTCAAAAGCTACCGCATCTGTACCCATTACAGTATCCATTGTTGGAATTGTAGCTGAGTCAACAATGTTTAAAATTTGTTCAACTTGCTCTGCTGGTTGTTCTGGAGTTGTTGGTTCCTTTTCCCCGTCACCAGTATCAGGAGTTGCTTCTCCACCAGTACATGCTGCTACGAATACGCTTAACACTAACATAAGTGTTAATAGAAAGGACCACTTTGTCTTTCTCATGAATAAAATCTCCCCTTTTTATCATCATTTTTTTCCAGTGGGGACTAGCCCACTATATTTCATTATACAGGTTTTCTACAAATTGTACATATTTTTTTTAATACGTTTACAATCATGTATAATAACCTCTAGAATCAGATTAATTAGGCGAATAGACCTGTACATTTATTTCTATATACTTAGAAAAGATGTATTATTTTGTCGATTTTTAGCATTATATTATTGTTATGGTAAAGCGTTGTTTTGCTGAAAACTTTCTTTTTTAGCAATGCACGAATATAATCATTATTAGGAGGTCATCATGATTTTATTCAAAAAAAATGTAATTATATTCAATATTATTAGTTTACTATCACCTTTTTTCCTATCTTTGTTTTATTATAAAAAGATTACCTTAGTGTCAGTAATAAATTCTTTATTTTTTGTTTCTTCCTCGTATTTATTGCTAACATTGTTACTTATTGTCGTAAAAGGTGGTTTTTTTGATCTTTTTTATTCTAGTTCTAGAAAGTTGTTTAAACGAACAACCAGACAAGGTGAAATGCTCGGTGACGATATCGACACTATGTCGCTCCCTTCTGAAATGTCTGAATTTAGATTTATTAAGCCCCTGTTGGCAACTGGAATTATCTTGTTATGTATCATGTTGATCTGCTTATTATTTTATTATTTGTAATTTTTTATGTAAAAAACCATAATAAAATTCATTGCGAAAATAGTATGTTTTTGTAAAATTAAATAGTTTACTTGCCCCCCAATAATGATATAATTAGCTCGATTGTATTCTTGAAGGGGGCTTTTTGTGTGGAAAAATTTGAAAATAATAGAGGAATTGAACTAGAACCAAAATACATAAAAAACAAGTTCAACTTTTTTGGAATTGGCGCCAAAATCAATTTATTATTCCTTATTTGTATGATAGTTACTGGAATACTACTCAGCTTTATCATTACACCATATGTTACCAAAAAGATGGAGGCTAATATTCAAAGTCAGTCTCTAATGGTTGCTCAAACTCAATTGAAGTCATTTCAAAATTATATTCTTACAGCAGCTGAAGAGCTCAATCTCATGTCGGAAGTTTTAAAAAACAAATCTATTGATGAGATCAACAGTGGTTTTTCACAAATGCAAGGTTCAAGCTCAAAGTTCATTGATATTTTCCAAACTGATAAAAATGGACAAGAAGTTTTAAGGCAGGGCTACTCATCTCTCTTAAAAGATCGGTCCCAAGATCCTTCGTATATAGAAGTAAATAACTCAGGGAGCTACATAGGTAATATTAAAGAAAGTAATTATACAATGGGTCCAAGATTTATTATAGAAGTATCAAACACAGTTACTGATCTAGTCAATGAACCCATTGGTACAATTGGTACATACTTAGGAATGCAAGAGGCATGGCAGGACCTCAGAGGAAATACAGATGAAGATTCACATAATCAAATGTTCTTAGTTTCTAACGAAGGACTTTTAGTTGCTACAGATGATGAGGAACAGATGAATAATTTAATGAATGCTGATGGTTCGATTGATAATTTATTGCGACACGAAGGCGTTGCTGATATGATATCAAATTTAGAAACCGCTTCATTTTCTGAGGGAAATAAGATTTTATATGGTTATGGAATCTTTAAAGATGAAAAAGGCATAGAGCAAGTTACGTCGTATGTTTATGACAATAAAATAGGTGGAGCTGTTTTTATCCAAACACCAGTAAGCGTTGCTTTTGGAGCTGTCACTGAAATCAGAAATGTTATTTTTGCTGTTATCAGTATCTCATTAGTAGTCATTACAATTATTGCATTTTTATTTTCAATTAGACTGGTGAAACCGCTTAAGAAGTTGATTTCCATTTCAAAACGAATTTCCAGTGGGGATTTGACTCAAACAACAAATATCGTTCGAAAAGATGAAATTGGCTTACTTGCAAACTCATTTGATGAAATGGTTGTTAGTTTAAATCAAATTGTTACAAAAACAAAACAAGCATCTAAATTAACACTTAATACTTCAGAGCAATTACGTTCATCTGTAAATGAAGTTGCAGTGGCTTCTAAGCAGATCACCGCGGCTATAGACGAAATTGCTAAAGGATCAGAAAACCAAGCTATAATTAGTCAAGAGACCGATGATAAAATTCATCAGTTTATGCAGCTTGCTACTGAGTTGGAAGAACAAAAAAATGAAGTCGTTGAAAAAGCAATGCAAACACAAGAAACAATAAGTGACAATCAATCTGTCTTAGAAGAAGTTATAAGTGGTGTGCAATCATTGGCAGAATCTACAGACCATTCTTCTCAAGAAGTCGGTGCTTTAGAGGAACGTACTCATCAAATCAGGTCAATACTTGAAACATCAAAAGATATAGCTAAACAAACAAATATGTTAGCTTTAAATGCTGGGATAGAAGCTGCAAGAGCAGGAACTCACGGAAAAGGTTTCGCAGTTGTTGCTAGTGAGATAAGGGAATTAGCGGAGCAAAGCAAAGAAGCATCGGATCACGTTGAAGATATTATCAGCAGTGTTGATGAATCAATCTCATTAGTTAATACAACGATGACTCTAAATATTGAACAAGCTAAAAATGAACGAGTTGCTGCTGAAAAAGCAAAAACAGCTTTGTTAGAAATTGTAGCATCTATGGATAAAGTTTTGTTAACGGTTAATTTAATGAATAAGTTATTGCAAGAACAAAAAACGAGTGTGACTGCAATCAAGAGCAATTCGGAGGACTCTTCTGCATATGCCATGGAGACTACATCAAGCACTGAGGAAGTCGCTGCATCTGCAACTGAAACTACAGCCAATATGAATAGAGTTCTTGAGAGTATTGATGAATTGTTATCTATGTCAACTGAATTAAATAAATCGGTAGAACGCTTTAAAGTAGAGCAAGATAAACAGAATTAACGGATTCTAATTTACACATAAAAAAATGCGCCTTCTTAATTCGTAATGAATTAGACTTCATTCATCTTTTAAGAAATGGCGCTTTTTTATGTACTTTTATAAGTGTAAATATTACTATTAATAGTATTTGACTTATATAAATCATTAGGTGATAATCATATGTGATTTGAATTAAATGGAGTAAAATCTAGTTTTATCAGGAACATTAGTATCATACTCAGTTTTAATTTCTCGACGATACGACCTTTCTACATCTGTAACAAAATTCAGCTTGTTTAACTGCACAATAACTTGCTCTACCTTATCTACATTTACATAGAGCACTACGTATTTTAACTTTTTTGATACATAGTGGATATTGCCATATTTTTCAACTAGTCTTAATGCTTTAATATGTTTAACCCATATGATGAGTCCAGTTCTTCCAGTAAACATTATAACACCTCAAATTCAAAATATCGTAAAACTGAAGGAGTGACATTCTTGTCTATTATCATACATGTAAAAAGGGGATCATTGATAGAGAGTCAACACAACGGTTATATCGTAGTTGCTGATTCAAACGGTCAAATACAATATCATTTAGGTGATCCTGAATATAAAACTTTTGCTAGGTCTAGTGCCAAAATACTGCAAGCGATTCCAATTATTGAAGAAATGATTAAGAACGACTTGCATTTAAGTGATGAAGAAATTGCAGTTATATGTTCCTCTCATAATGGAGAGGCAGAACATGTGAAAAAAGTTCAGTCAATATTAGCTAAACTCAATTTAAATCCTTCACACCTATTATGTGGTGAACAACTGCCTTTACACAAAGAAACCAGAGAAAGGTTATTGCGAAATAACTTCAAGTTTACAACATTACATAATACTTGTTCCGGAAAACATGCGGGTATGCTTATATTAGCAAAATTATTGAATAGTCCTATTGAAAACTATTTATCAATTGATCATCCTGTTCAACAGGCCATGCTTAATACCATAGTTGAAATGTCTGGTGCAAAAATGAATGAAGTTGATATAGCCAAAGATGGCTGTGGAGTTCCAGTTTTTGGTCTAACTACACATCAAATTGCCAAAGCATTTGCAAAAATTGGTTCTTCTTCTTCAATTTCTGAAAATAGATCGCAAGCCTGTAAAAAAATCATACAAGCTATTTCTTCACATCCTTTTTACATAGCAGGAACAGACCGATTTGACACCCAACTCATTCATGTAACCCAAGGTCGAATCATCGGTAAGATGGGTAATGAAGGAGTCTTTGCTTTAACCATACCTTCAGAAGGTTTGGGAATCGCAATTAAAGTTAAAGATGGTGCTGAAAGAGCTTCCTATCCTACTGTTGTGGAAACCTTGTCACAGCTGAACCTTATTTCTACCCAAGAACAAAAACAATTAGAAAGTTTCCATTATCCAATCATTAAAAATCGTAGAAATGAAACTGTAGGTCGATTAGAACCAGCATTTAAGCTTTTACGTGTATAATATTATTTTTATTTAAAATTCATTCGTTTTCAAGAGATGTATAAGGTGAATATCGGCTCTCCTTTACATCTCTTGTTTCTTTAACTACACTTTCCACTACACCCACCAGATCCACAGCCTTCTACTGTTGGCAACGGGTTATTACTTGGCACTTTAATTTCTTCTGATATTTCATGAGCGATTAATTTAGAAACTGAGTAAAGTAAATCATCTATTTTCTCCTCAGCCTCTTTAAAATTTTTCACTAACTCTAATCCATTCAGTTTATGTTCCACTTTCTGTACTTCTTCTAACGCAGAATGGTAATCGGGATGAAATTGCCCAAATCTTTGACAATCCTCATAAATTTCCTTCTTTTTCAAAAATTGATTAACAAGTAATTGAACTTGCTTATCTTTCTCCATCTCTTTTTTCCAGTGTAAATAATTATGAAGTTCTTCGGAAGCATTTATCATATCACCAAGATCGTATGCTTCCAATAAAACCGTGGACATATCTAACTCAGTGATTTCATTGACACTCATTTATATCATTCCTATTCTATCTTTTGTATTAGGACTTAATTACTATTTATCATTAATCCCTGGGAAAATCAACCTCATTTCTTCCCAGTCATGGGAAAATAAGGTTATTTTGATGTTTTTTTCAAAAGCATGAATGAATAACTTGCCTTCCTTTTCTTCTAATTTCTGTGGTAATACTATTCTTTCTACTTTGTTTTTTCTTATTTTTAAATACACATGACTTTCAATTGCTTTCTGAATGATTTCTTTTTCAGTAGAAGGATGGTAAGCTCTATATTGCTTTAACCATATCGCCGGAATTTCATCCAAGGAAGGATAAATGTCTTTTACATTAGGGAAATTTTGTTCCATTTCATAATATATCATGGTTTTATTTGAATTCACTAATCCATTTGTTCCCTTTGAATCTTCTAGTATATAAGAATCATTAGATGTTTTATTGAAATATGGAAATTGTACTTTTTCCTTCTCAATTCCTTGCTGCGCTGAAAACAATGGAGAATATCCATTATCCTCAAGTTTTTTCATTAATTCCTTTAACTTACTTTTTTGAATAATAAAATTTCTATCTCCTATTTTTGTCATTATATAAGGTTGAAATAATGGATTGGCGCTAAGTTGTTTTACAGTACTTTCGTCCGCACAACGTAAAAGAAGTACTTCTTGAAAAACAATTTTACCAACATGCTCAGACCAATCTTCAACAGATTTTTTCACATTATCTGGTAAGCCATATTTTGAATGTTTATTTAAAAATTGAAAAATATCTGCTGTAGATCTTCCATTTTGTACAGCGTTCTTTATAGTTTTTTTAGTCAATGCATAACGCATGATAGTATCTGAATAAACCATTTCTGACATACTTTCTAATTCCCATAGAATATGGAATGGGACATTGGGGGGAACAATAATTTCAAAATCTGCCTGAATATAAAATTCAATTTCATCTAAATTTAATGATTCATCTGTTGAATTTAAATTTATTTTCCATCTAAAAACCATTTCATTATTATCTGTTTTACCTAACTGAATCCATCCAAAACCTACAAATACCTTCATCCAGTTTAGCAGTTGATTAAAACAATTCTTATTTTCTAAATCATAACACAGCATCAATTCTGAATGTTCTACCCAATTTACTAGCTCTTGTATAGGATACCACACATCATAAGGAATGGTCTCCATTTTTGCCCATATTAGTTGCAGCCAAACTTGATCTGGCATACATATTTGATGCCAAACTTCATATAAAGTTTTATTCATTTGTTGACTATTTTGAAGTAACCATCCATGAACTTTATCCCTATTTAGTTCAACATGTTTTGATTTTTGCTCCACTAGCTGTAATCTTAGCAGAAGATCATATACAAGTACGAATGTTTTAGGATATACATCCTGTCCTATATATTTTAAATCTATATACTGTAAATCTTCTTCGTTGATATCAATTAAATTGCACATTTTCTGAAGCTGTCTCTTTTTAATCATTCGATTTTGTGTTAGTAAAACCTCATTTTTTCCTATATAGATAATCAGATGAAATAAATCAAAAATCAAACCCCTGCCTATTCTATCTTGGGATTCAACTTCCTCATCACTGAAGCAATTTACCTTTTTAATTTGTGGTAACAATACATTAACCCATGAGTGAAAAGCATCTTTTGGAATCACATAGATTTGTTCTCCCCACGTTTTACGGAATGTAAAAACAATGCCTTTTTGTCTTAAAAGTGTTAGTCCCACTTTTAATTCTGCTTTCGATAACTGATCCTCCATCAAGGATATAATATGTTTCCATTCAAATGGCTCATACCCTACATTTTTAATTAACCATGATAATGTATGTCTTTCTATGTAATTTAATTTTTCATAACACTTTTCTAGTAATTGTGGAGAGGTTAAACAATCCTTTAGTTCATATCCATGTTTAATTAAATTTTCATAGGCGGATTGCGTTTGAATTTCTCTTAAATAAGAAGGGGGTAATTGTGTAAGATACTTTTCACAGTTCATGAAGTTAACAACTCCTTATTTTCTATCTCACTTGCATCAAGGATATGATACTGATATCCTTGTTCAACCAAAAACAGCTGACGTTTTAGTGAAAATTCTTGCTCTTTTGAATCTTTAGTTACAAGTGTATAAAAATGAGCTTGATTTTTTGACTTTTTGGGCCTTAAAACTCTACCTAATCTTTGTGCCTCTTCTTGCCTTGATCCATAACTTCCAGAAACTTGGATTGCTACTGCAGCATCTGGTAAATCAATAGCAAAATTGGCTACCTTTGATACAATTAGTAGTTTGATTTCCCCCTTTTTAAATCCAGTGTATAAAAACTCCCTTTCTGTATGGGGTAATTCCCCAGTAATTAAAGGGGCTTGAAAATGATTTGAGATCTCTTTTAACTGATCTATATATTGACCAATGATAAGAGTAGGTGTTTTGGGGTGTTGTTTAAGCAACTGTTTAATTACATTTATCTTCATCGGGTTTTCACTTGCTAACCTAAACTTATGTTTTTGATTAGTCATTTGATGATACTGATCTATGTTATCATCAGTAAAGTCTACTCGAATCTCATAACATTCCACTCTAGATATCCAACCATGTTGCTCCAACTGCTTCCAAGGAAAATAATAACGTTTAGGTCCAACTAAAGAAAAAACATCTTCTTCTCTTCCATCTTCTCTAATTAAAGTTGCTGTTAATCCCAACCTTCTAGTTGCTTGAATATTTGCTGTTTCTCTAAAAACAGGGGCAGGCAGCAAATGTACTTCATCATAAATAATCAAACCCCAATCTCTTTTTTTAAATAATTCCATATGAATGAAATCAGTATCTTTGTTTTTTCGATGTGTTAAGATTTGATAAGTAGCAATTGTGATTGGTTTCACTTGTTTTATATCTCCAGTATATTCACCGATTAAATCTTCATGAACATCCGTTTTTGTTAAAATCTCCCTCTTCCACTGCTTTACAGAAGTTACATTTGTCGTCAAAATTAAAGTCTCACATTTTAATTTAGACATTACACCAATGCCAACAATAGTTTTACCAGATCCACAGGGTAAAACGATAAGTCCACTTCCCCCAGTTTTCTTTCCTCCTTGATAAAAAGCCTCAATAGCATTTATTTGATAATCTCTTAAATCCACATCACTTAACTGTATCTCTAAACTTTCACCAGATAAATAACCCGCAATATCTTCAACTGGAAACCCTAATTGTATCAATTCTTGTTTAATTAAACCTCTATGTATCAAGTTTATTTTGGAGGAGAATTTATCAATTTCATCTTGCAAATAAGGTTGAATCACCTTCGATTTTCTAATTTCCTTCATAATATCTGAGTCTCTAGAAATCAATGTTAATTGGTCATTATTTTTTTCCAACCTTAAAATGCCATACCGATTCATGTACTTTTGAATTTCTTTACAAATTTTCAATGGGATCTCAAATTTACTATACTTTTTTAAAAAATCGATAATATCTTGAGATTTCATAGCAGACGCGGATGCATTCCACATGGATAATGGGGTTATTTTATAGGTATGAATATGTTCAGGTGTTTTTATTAGATCTGAAAAAAGAGATAAATACGAACTGATCTCCTCATATTGAGGTGAATTAGTTTCAAAAAGTATGGTGGAATCAGCTTGTACAATTAAACATGACACGAGATTTCCCTCCTTATTTGAAAAGGGAAGTCTAATTAGACCCCCCCTTTCTTTAACCAACATATGAACTCTTGCACTGAGAAAAATTTAACTTTAATGTGCAAAATTTTGTGATTCATGAGTTGGTTCAGATATTTTACTTAATGCGTCACTAGCTTCATTTTCAAAAATATCACGTACTGCTAAATCTCCTATCGCAACAATACCAACTAAATTTCCATTTTCAACGACTGGTAAACGACGAATTTGCTGCTCTGCCATTATATTTGCTGCGTCATCAATATTTGTATCTGGTGAAGCTGTTGTTATATTTTTACTTATCACTTCTTCCACAGCAGTTGATCCTGATTTCTTCTCCGCATAACCTCTAATCACTAAATCTCGGTCAGTTGCCACACCGATTAATTTTTTATTGTCCACAACAGGGATAATTCCAATATTATGTTCTTTCATTTTCACTGCAACTTCATAAATATTATCTTGCAAAGTTACTGTTACACAATCAGTAGTCATGATTTCTTTTAATGTTGACATGGGTAACCCTCCTTAATTTTTTCACAAATTCGGATTCAAATTTAGAGTTACCCATTCAACTCATTTACATACATATAATCTAACGTCATTCCTAAAAGCAATTGCACAGCATTTCTCATTGCACTTTCATCAAAGTCAAATTTAGGGTGATGATGAGGATAGTCCATCCCTTTATCTTCATTTCCTGCTCCTACAAACATAAAACATCCAGACACGATTTTTAAGTAATATGAAAAGTCTTCACCCGCCATAATGAGGGGAGATTTTGTAATATTTAAATTCATAAGATCTTTTTTTCCCATTTTAAAAAAGCGATTCGCTTCTGCTTCATGATTTACAACAGGAGGATACACATTAATATAATTCAATTTTATTTCAGCATCGTACATTACTCCAACTTGCTCACAAATATGAATAAAACGTTTTTGAATATGCTCTCTTATCTCATCACTAAACGTTCGTACAGTACCTTTAATAGTACATTGGGAGGAAATGATATTAAAGCTGTTTCCTGAATGAAAAGAACCAACAGAGACAACAGCGGGTTCTATCGGATTTACCATTCGACTAACAATGGATTGTAATTGGACAACTAATTGTGCCCCAATATATGTACAGTCAACTGTATCATGCGGTAATCCTGCATGCCCTCCTTTGCCTTCAATTTTAATCTCAAATTCATCAACCGATGCCATAATAGGTCCAGCAATAGAAGAAGCAATTCCTGTTTGAAAAGGTGTCCATAAATGAACTCCATAAATAACATCTACTTTTTCCAATGCTCCATCATCAATCATCGTTAATGCTCCACCTGGATATTGCTCCTCAGCTGGCTGAAATATAAGTCTGATATTCCCATTCAGCCCAGATCGATCTTCTTGTAATATTTTTGCTATAGCCAGTAAAATTGTTGTATGACCATCATGCCCGCATGCATGCATTATATTTTGTTTCTGTGAAGCATAATTCACATTCTTTTGATCTTGTATAGGCAATGCATCAATATCTGCTCTTAATGCAACAGTAGGACCAGGTTTACCACCTTCAATGGTACCAATCACTCCATGATCATTTTTTGATTTACTCGCTTTGATTCCCCAACTTGAGAGTTTGTCATATATAAATTGAGTCGTCTTATATTCTTGAAAAGATAACTCAGGATTCATATGTAGGTGCCTTCTCCATTTCACCATCTCCGGAAAAAGTTCTTCAATTTTTTGAATATATTTTTTCAAACTCATCACCTTCTAATGAAAATCATTACTTTTTCATATTATATCATCATCTTCATCATTCGTTCGTCACGAATTTTATAAATGTTAAACTTGCACAACTGAATGAAACATAATATCATGGAAAAGAACAAATAGGACTTGGAGGTCAACTCATGATATTAGAAAAAACAAAATTACAAGGGTTACAGAGTGAATTAAAATATATGGATGAAATCACAAGTGGACTTGGATTTGTCAGAGGCCAGTGGGAATATTACCGTGCTACATATGATTTTAGAATTCAAGATCAAAAAAATGATGTGTATTTTTTAAGAGTAAATTGCAGAGTTATTGATGGAAAAATGGAATCTCCTTATGCAGTTTTAACTCCAGAAGATATTTACATAGGTATAGAGTCGTTCCCACATGGACTAGATTATAGTGTTGAAATCCCTAATTCTGTTTTGAAAATTGCAAATGATAAAATGTCTGAATTAGAAAAGCTATTGAGCTAGGGTATACAATGGATACTGGTCGAAGAGGTACACCAGATTTTATTCTACTTTTTTTAACTTTTTTACTAGTAGGGTTTGGGATCGTAATGGTTTTCAGTTCCAGTTCTCCAATTGCTTCTTTTTACTTACAAGATGCTTTATATTACACCAAAAAGCAAATTATATTTGCAATCGTAGGTTTAATTGCTATGTTTTTTGTTATGAATATGCGTATCGAAAAACTAAAAAAATGGATTGTACCTGTTAATTTTATCATTATCGTCATGCTGTTCATGGTATTATTTACAGACCCAATAAATGGTGCGAAAAGTTGGATACCTTTGGGGTCTTTTGGTACTTTACAGCCGTCTGAATTTGCAAAAATCGGGATTATCTTATATATTGCTGCTCTCATCTGTAAAAAAGGAGAGCAGTTTAGAGATTTTAAAACAGGATTGCTGCCTGTGTTAACCATTATCGCATTTATATCTTTATTGATTTTGCTCCAACCTGATATTGGAACAGCTGCAATTCTTATCTTTGGTACAATGTTAGTTGTTTTTGTAGGTGGAGCTAATCTTAAGCATCTATTTGGTCTCTTCGCAATTTTCTCAGGGTTGATGACTATATTTTTGTTAGTCTTAACTAACATAGAGATAACGAGTGGACCTATTAATGAAAGATTAAGCCGATTTACCTCCTACCAAGATCCATGGGCAGATCCATTAGACGGAGGATATCATATTATCCAATCACTGTATGCATTTGGACATGGAGGTATGACAGGCGCTGGATTTGGACAAAGTATTCAAAAGCTATTTTATCTACCTTTTGCATATAATGATTTTATCTTTTCAATCATTGGTGAGGAGTTAGGGTTTATTGGAAGCTCTCTTTTTTTAATCACATACTTATTGTTGTTGTGGAGAGGATTAGTCATTTCTATTAAATCACCTAATATGTTTGGAACTTTAGTAGGGACTGGTATAGTCGGAATATTAGCAATCCAAGCACTGATTAATATCGGCGGAGTTACCAATGCGATCCCTATAACTGGAGTTCCCCTTCCTTTCATTAGTCAAGGAGGCTCTTCGATGATTACCTCACTGATCAGTGTAGGTATTTTACTCAGTATCTCACGTGAAAACAATCGTTTATCCAAAGTAGAAAAAAAATAACCCTATATAGGGTTATTTTTTTTCTACTTTCGTCTTAGTAGGATCGGTATTCCTGTACACATTGTGATGTGAGTTACTTTACTCTTTGAAGCGCTTCAGTAACTTCCTCTTGGAAAACCACACCTTCTACTTTAACATTTACCTCTACAACAGTTAAACCTGTCATACTCATTACGGATTCCTTTACATTTGTTTGCAAGTTTTTACATACCTCATGAATTTTTGAGCCATAGTTCACAATCACTCTTAAATCAATAGCAGTTTCTACTTGACCCACCTCAACCGAGACACCTTTTTGTACATTTTTACCACTTAACCTTTTAGCAAACCCTTCTGAAATCCCACCAGACATACCAGCAATTCCAGATGTCTCTATAGCTGATAAACCAGCTATTGTGGCTACTACATCATTTGAGATACGAACAACACCAACATCACTAAAATCAGACATAAGCTCACCCCTTCTTATTTTCAATATTTTCAATATATGAAATAAAAAGCTCACTATTGAGCTAAATTTTGAAATAGTAGAGGTACTTCTTAATATACAAAGAACTTAAAGACACTCATCTTTACTTTGATTTAGAGCTTCATAAAGTTTAGCTAAATTTCTTTCAAGCTCACTTAAAATTTCTTTACCCGTTGTATTTGTCATTAGACCTGCTCTTACGGCAAAATCAATTTCTCTTGATAAGCCGTACATTTGAGTGTCCAAAACTTCCTCATACAAAGGACATCTACGGTTGGCGAGTGTTTCCATTTGCACTTCGATCAACTTTAATATTTTATCAGCATCTTCTTTAAGAAGATTATAGGCTTTTTGAACTAAATCGTTTGATATTTCAGATGTAGACACCCAACTTCCCCCCTGTGATTGGCACTTCCCTTTAAAAAATAGTTTAGACGAAAACGTAGAAATACACAAGAGATGATCCATAATTCATAAAAAGGAAGCAAGGAAATGAAAAAATATATCTGTTAAATCAATCTTTTTTTATTTCAATTGTTAAATTATGCTTAGCAAATACTTCCTTCATACTTGCAATAGCTTCTTCTTGGTCAGGACCATGCACGTGCAATTCATAACTATTTGAATCCACTAGGGTTGTAAACAAACCTAAAATACTTTTTACATCAATATATTTGTTTTCAAATTGTAATACGATAGAAGAAGTAAATTTATTAGCAGTTTGAGAAATTTCCATAATGGCTTCATTTTTTGACATATGCTTCCCTCCATTTTTTAAATAAATACCATATCTTTCATTTAAATATATGATACCTCTTATAGATGAATTCACGCAAGTGATTTCTACCCAACAATATAACTGCAACTCGTTATGTCAAATTTTCTGGATTTAAAAGTTCCAGTTCACTGATTACAAAACGACCATCCTTTCGAATTAAACGATCGTCAAAGTAAATTTCTCCACCTCCGAATTCTGGTCTTTGAATCAACACTAAATCCCAATGTACAGAGGATCGATTGCCATTATCTGCTTCATCATAGGCTTGACCGGGAGTGAAGTGCAAACTACCATCTATTTTTTCATCAAATAAAATATCCTTCATCGGATATTTTATATATGGATTAAAACCTAAACTAAATTCACCTATGTAACGTGCTCCAGAATCTGAATCCAAAATCTTATTAAGTCTTTCAGTATCATTGCTCGTAGCCTCAACTATTTTTCCATTCTCAAACTTAAACTGTATGTTTTCAAAAGTAATACCTGAATATACAGTTGGAGTATTATAAGAAATGATTCCATTAACTGATTCTAATACTGGCGCTGTGTATACTTCTCCATCAGGAATGTTATTAGAACCAGCACATTTAATCGCAGGAATATCTTTAATTGAGAAGCTTAATTCTGTTCCTGGAGATTTAATTTTTACCTTATCTGTTTGATTCATTAACTTCACTAATGCATCCATCGATTTGGACATTTTAGCATAGTCCAAATTACATACATTAAAATAAAAATCTTCAAAAGATTCAGTACTCATATTAGCAGATTGAGCCATTGAGTTATTCGGATATCTTAATATCACCCATTTTGTTTGTTTCACCCTCTGTTCAGAATGTACTGGATGACGATAATCATTTATGTACATCTTCATTTTTTCATCAGGTACATCAGATAATTCATTGGAATTATCACCTGAACGTATACCAATATAAGCATCCATCCTTTTCATACGAATTAAATCATAAGATGACCACTCATTAATTTGTTCCTCTGATGCATTCATCAATAAAGATCTCATTACTGAAGAATCTGTAATTTCCACAAAAGGAAGCCCTCCACAAGCTTGAACCTCTTCAATGACACTCTTCAATAATTCTCTTTCTGTACCAATCATCTCAATTAAAACCTTTTCTCCAGGTTTACATTCAATAGAATAGTTCACTAACTGTTTAGCTAATGTTTGTACTCTTGGATCTCTCACCTTATTTCAACCTCCAATATTTTAAACGAAATTATCTTCATAAAAATTTTAACACAAACCTTCCTTGAATAAAAAGTACAGCACCTTTCACGTTAAGGAATCTTATATTAAAAAAATACTCAAAGGTGAGTTATTCATTGAAGTTATCACTAGACCTTTGAGTAATTTATTTATCCATTAATTTGTATTTGATTTCTTCCTAATTTTTTAGCTTCGTATAAAGCCATATCTGCTTTATATATTAAGTTTTCAACCCCAATGATACTATCATCTAAACTCCAATCAGAGATTCCACATGAAACACTAACTTGTGGATTTGTCTCATTATAAACTCTATAACGGATACGCTCAGCTATTTTTATGGCTTGTTCCACTTTCGCTTCAGCAATATAAACCGCTATCTCTTCTCCCCCCCACCTTGCAGCGATGTCTGAATCCCCAATACAAGACAGAATAATTTTACTTACTTGTTTCAAAATTTTATCTCCAAGTTGATGACCATAAGTATCATTTACTCTTTTAAAAAAATCGATATCGAACAGAATTAGAGAACCATAATGATGATCATTTATCATCTTTGTAACCTGCTGATCTAAATAGTGTCTTGCATATAACCCTGTTAAATTGTCAGTGATCACCATTCGATTCATTTCATCATGAAGCATGGCGTTACTCATCGCAAGTCCAATATGCGTGGAAAGAACTTGCAGCATTCTATAATTATCATAAGAAAAAAAATTAGGAATTCGATTTGTAAACATGACAACACCTGAAACCTCATCGTTTACCAGAATAGGCGAAGCAATTAATGATCGAGATTTTGTAATTTCCATCACCTTTGAGCTTACAGATGGATTCATTTCATAGTCTTGGACAATAACTCCTTCTTTTGTTTGATTCACAATACCTGAAAAACCATAATTAACTGAAAAAACATCATTTGATAAATTTGGAATATTACTCGATTTTACAGTAATTTGATTTTTTTCCTTATTAAATTCAATTATACAACCAAAATCCGCATTAAATATATTTATTAATTCGTTTGAAATATAGTCAAAAAGTTCATTTAAATTCAAACTTTTATTCAACCTTCTCGTAATGTCATTAATTAATCTTAACTCACCGATTAAAGAATTGGACTGCTCCAACAATTTAGCATTTTCAAAAGCAACCCCAGCAGAATCAACTAACATGGAAACAAAACTAATATCTTTATCACAGAAAGGCTCTAAGTTTGTTTGGATTCTAAAAACACCGTAAACAGCTTGTAGGCCTCGTAAAGGAACAGAAATGAGTTGATTGTCTGACTCAAAATGTTGTACTTGGATCTCACCTTCCATAAAAGCAAGTTTACAATAAGGATCTTCATTTACATCAAAAGATATTGTTTTAAGTGATGTGTTTGGTTTATTATCTTGCGATAAGAACAATTGAACTTCACATTTGGGATAGATATCTTTTATCTTCTGTATGACTTCTGATAATATTAAATCCCCATCCAATTTTGATTGCAGGTTTTTGTTGATCTGATATAATTGTTCTTTTTGTTTATTTTCTTTAGATACCTTTAAATTTTCATTGTATAATTTAAAATTCAAATAAGATTCTATATTTTTATATAAGATCGATTGGAATGACATACCTAACGATTTTATTAAAAGTTCATTCATATTTTCATTGTTCTTAAAAATAGCACCTAACACTACTTTCTGTTTATTTTCTACTGAAAATATGATAGGAACTGCGCAAGTAATGTATTTTTTAAAAGGTTTATATGAATGTTTTTCAAAATAAACCATACTTAGTTTAAAATTTCTAATACACTCATTTATTGCGTTAGCTCCTAACTCAGTATCATCCCAAACTGTATTAGGCTGTAACTTCATATATAATTCATCTTTATAAAGCCAATCTGAAAATACATGACTGTTTAACAATTTTCCATTCATGTCCACTATAAAAAAAGCACCCTGAACTTGTAGTGATTCAGAGATGAATTGATTCATAAATTCTTTAAATGATTTTGTTATGATTTGCCAGATATGCTGAACATTCATATTTTCGATTTTGCTACTATAGTCCCGTTGATGAAAGGTATATACTCTATCTTTTTTAATCTTACATTGATTATCATTCACATTCATACAAACACCTTCTTCACCAAAAAAAAATAGTAAACATAGTCTAAAGTCACACATGACAAAAATGAATTCAGTTTCCAAATTTTCCAATATATCTATAATACTATTAATTTAGTAATTTTGCACTATATCAATTTGATATGGACAAAGAATAGCTAATTATGAACTTACATTTCAAAGATGTTGCCGACTTGCAGAGGAAAGTATGACAATATTTTTTATAATTAAATGATTTTCTAATAAAAACTTGACTTTTACAGTGCTTTTCTTATAAAATTAACGATTAGAGAATGTGGATAGCGTTATGTATTTATGGCGGGAAAAATTTGTGTGAATACCCTCACTAATTTTGTGGACGATAGACCTGCGGCTGAAGAGTTTATCAATGTTTAACCTTCGCTATCCCTTTGGTTAAACTGCATAAATTTAGGCACAAGCGGAACCGACCAATTAAATTTATTAATTATAAAAGGAGTCAAAATACATGGCACGTTACACAGGTCCAAAATTCAAATTAAGTCGTCGCTTAGGGATTTCCTTAAGTGGTACAGGTAAAGAATTAAAGAGAAATTATCCACCAGGTCAACATGGTGCAAATCAAAGAAGAAAAGTTAGCGGATACGGTTTACAGCTTATGGAAAAGCAAAAACTTCGTCATATGTACGGATTAAATGAAAAGCAATTCCGTAATCTGTTTGACAAAGCTTCTAATATGAAAGGTATTTCTGGTGAAAACTTCATGATCTTATTAGAAGGCCGCTTAGATAATTTAGTTTATCGTTTTGCATTATCCAATTCACGTGCTGGAGCTCGTCAGCTTGTAGCACATGGACATGTAACTGTAAATGGTAAAAAAGTGGATATTCCATCTTATGCTGTTAAACCAGGTGACGTAATTGGTTTGAGAGAGAAAAGCAGAGGTTTAAAAGTTATCAAAGAATCTTTGGAAAACAGCAATTTTACTCCGGCTTATGTTGAATTTGATGAAAAAACAATGGAAGGTAAATATGTTCGCTATCCAGAACGTGCGGAATTACCTCCTGAAATCAACGAACAACAAATCGTCGAGCTTTACAGCAGATAATAAAAACCCCTCCATTGAGGGGTTTTTTCTATTCCAATTTTTTTTACTTTTTCAAGTCAAGATTACTTTTGCAAATTTCCTTTTCCCAACTTGGACAATATCCCCTTCTTTTGGATTAACTACAGCATTGACATCCGTAATTTTCTCTTCATTTATTCTAACTGCTCCTTGAGTGATGCTTCTTCTTGCTTCTCCATTTGAACTTTGTAATTTTAAATGTACAAGTAAATTTATTAAACGTAATGTACCGTTATCCAATATACTTGATGGGATTTCAATAGAAGGAATATCTTCTGGCAATGCTCTTTTTTGGAAAACGGTTTTAAAGCGTTCTTGTGCCTCATTCGCTGCCTCTAAACCATGATACATTCGTACAAATGTATGTGCTAACTTCATTTTTGCATCTCTAGGATGCACTGATCCATTCTCTAAACCTGCTTTAAGAGCATCTAAATCTTCCATAGACATATCTGTAGCAAGTTCATAATATTTAACCATCAGTTCATCAGGGATTGACATAGATTTACCATAAATCTCGCTTGGTTCTTCATCTATACCAATATAATTGTTTAAGCTTTTACTCATTTTTTTAACGCCGTCTAACCCTTCAATTAATGGAAGCATAACAGTAGCTTGTGTCGGAACATTGTATTCTTTTTGCAAAGTCCTTCCCATCAATAAGTTAAATTTTTGATCAGTTCCGCCAATTTCAACATCACTCTGCAAAGCGACTGAGTCATACCCTTGCATTAAAGGATAGAAAAACTCATGAATACTAATAGATTGACCTGAATTGTATCGTTTTGTAAAATCATCGCGTTCCAGCATCCGTGCAACGGTAACTTTTGCAGAAAGTTCAACAACATCTGCAAAATTTAATGGTGCCAGCCATTCTGAATTAAAAAAAACAGTTGTTTTTTCAATATCAAGTATTTTAAAAAATTGTTCTTTATAGGTCTGAGCGTTTTTGATAACATCTTCTTCAGTTAACTGTTTACGAGTTTCAGATTTTCCTGTAGGGTCTCCTATCCGACCTGTAAAATCCCCTATAATCAGTTGAACCTGATGTCCAAGGTCTTGAAATTGTCTAAGTTTATGTAATACTACAGTGTGCCCTATGTGAATATCTGGTGCCGAAGGGTCTAATCCTAATTTTACTTTTAAAGGATTTTTCGTTAACACTGATTTGATAACCTTTTGCTTCAACTCATCCTCTGGTACGATTTCAACTACTCCGCGACGGATAATTTCTAATTGCCTGTTAACTTCCGTTTGTTGCTCTGCTGAAAGCTCTTCCCACTTTGCCATTAATACTTTCCCTCCAAATTAAATCCTAAAAATAATCATAATATTATCCATCAATATCTATTAAAGGTAATAATTACAATGCGATAACTAATACAAAATGTTTTATTACATTTATTAAAAAGTGCAACTTTTACTCTTTATTAACGTAAAAAAGTTGTATTATTTTGATTGCAATTTCATTCTTTTATATCAAACAACAACGGTAAAGTCAACAAAAGATGTTATATTATAGCGAATGTTCAAGCAAAAACCTTTATGCTATAATGGGTTAGACCGGAGGGGATCAAAAATGTCAAAGAAAAAAAGTAAAAACAACTCAAAAACTATACTTAAAAAATCATTATTTATATCTTTGATAACTGTGAAATGGATTTTAATTATTGGCTTAATTTTTGGAATTTTAACTGGTGGAGTAGTATTAGGTTATGTGACTTCTATCGTTAAAGATGAACCTGTACGTTCACCAGAAGAAATGGTATCCGAGGTTATGAAAAACAATGTCTCTGGATTTGCCTATTTTAATGATGAAACGTTGATCGGACAACTCCGCTCAACAGAAGATCGTAGAATGATTGAGTTGGATGACATACCTAAAGTCATTCAAGATGCTTTTATAGCCACAGAGGATCAAAATTTTGAAAATCACATTGGGATTGATATTAAAGGATTAACACGTGCAGTAAAACAGCAAGTGTTTAATGAGGAAATTCAAACAGGTGGAAGTACAATTACACAACAATTGGCTAGAAGAGTATTTTTAAATTTTGACCAAACAATTGATAGAAAAGTAAAAGAAATCATTCTTTCTGTTCGTATGGAGCAAGTTTTAACAAAAAATCAAATTCTTGAAGCATATTTAAATAAAATAGGATTTGGAACAGGTTCTAGCGGTTATCCAGTTTCTGGAGTAAAAGCTGCCATTCAAGGTATCTTTGGATTAGAGAACCTTAACGATATCAATATTGCTCAAGCTGCATTCTTAGCTGGTTTGCCGCAAAATCCAAATAAATACTCGCCTTTTACTGGATATGGGGAGTTTGATGAAGTAGGGTTTAATGCTGCAATCGAAAGACAAAAACATGTACTTAATAGAATGAAAGAAGCTGAAAAAATTACAGAAGCTGAATATAAAGAAGCGTTGAATTACGATCTCAAAGCATCATTAGCTGAACCTTCTGAAAAAGCATATACTACTTACCCTTACCTTATGTTTGAAATTGAACGTAGAGCGGCGGAAGTTTTAATTAAACAAAAAAACCCTGAACTATCTCAGAAGGAAGTCAACTCCTTAGTAGAGGAAACTCGCGAAGAAGTAGTCAATGGTGGATTTAAAATATATACAACCATAGATCAAACGATTTATGACGCTTTGCAAGAAATAGCCAGCAACCCTGAAAACTTCGCTCCAGATAATGAAAATGGTGTGGAACAAACCGGTGCAGTAATGATTAACAATAGTACCGGTGCCATCTTAGGGATGATTGAAGGTCGCGGTTATGAAATTGAAGAGTATAACCATGCTACTCAAATGAAAAGACAACCTGGTTCTTCCATGAAACCTATTGCAGCATATTTACCAGCGTTAGAATCAGGTGAATTGCAGCCTGCTTCTGTCGTAGACGATATTCCGATGATCTTACCTGATGGAGGTAAGGGTGCTCATATTCCTTTGAACTGGGATTATAAGTATCATGGATTGATGACAGCTCGTGAGGCATTAAATGAATCTTACAATATCCCTGCCATTTATATATACAACGAAATAGTTGGTAGAGATGGCGCACTAGATTTTGTTGAACAGCTAGGGATTACCACTTTAACCGAGGAAGATAGAAACGCACAAACTGGGGTTATTGGTGGACTTTCCTACGGAACTACTGTTGAAGAATTAACCAATGCATATTCAAGTATAGCTAACTATGGTGAGTTTAACGATGCCTTTTTAATTGAAAAAATTGAAGATCAGGATGGAAAAATCGTATACGAACATCAACTTGCACCTGAAAGAGTATTTTCAGAACAAGCTGCTTATTTAATAACAGATATGTTAAAAACAGCAGTTTCTGAAGGAGCTTCAGGTGGAGAAATCAGAAAAGGATTCCAAAATTATGGCAAAATACCAATTGTAGGTAAAACAGGTACTACGAATCTATATCGAGATGTATGGTTTTTAGGATATTCTCCTGATATTACATTAGGTGTATGGGCTGGATATGACCAAAATGGTTCATTAGATTTTGGAAGATATGATGAACGTACTGGAAAAACCAGAGCGAAAGAAATTTGGGCAAAAGTCATGGATAAAACGATTGAATTAAAACCTGAACTTTTTACGACCACTGAATTTTATCAACCAGATGGACTTACAAGAAAAACAGTTTCAAGTAAATCGGGACTAATTGCTTCTGAATTAACTAAACAGGCCGGATATACAACAACAGATTTATTTGATAAAAGGTATGTACCTACTAAGATGGATGATAGCTTATCAGAATTACCTGTTATCAGCTATAAAGACATCAATTATATCCCACTTGCTGCTACACCAAACGATATGATTGAAACCAAAATCGTTGTGAATAGAAGCACGCCATTAAAGGAGCTTTATGAGGAAATTGATACAATCCTAAAAGGGTATTCCAGTAGTCAAAAACCTAAAAATAGAAATGGATATCCTATGAGGCTTGAAGATTTCTATCCTACTGACATGGATTCAACTGCACCTATTGCTGAAGACCCAAGAATAGAGGACGGTAAAAACCCCGAACCTCCATTCAATGTAAGGTTGGAACAAAAAGAAGGAATCAATGTTATTACATTTGACCATAGTCCAAGTGAGGATGTAGTAGGTTATCGTTTTTATAGAAATAATGGAAATGGATATACACATTCACAAACTAAACGATACGATGATGAATTGAAATTTAAAGATTATGTCAGTGCATCTGTTGATTATTTTTATTATGTAGTATCTGTTGATGTCTCTGGGAATATTTCAGAACCAAAGCAGCTTCAAACAAATAAAGATGCTCAGTCACCTGAAATTCCTGAGGAGAATGACGATGGAGAAGATACGGATGACAATGATGATAATGATGATAATGAAAGAAATAATAATGATCTAGATAATATTGGATCATTACCTAAGGTCCCTACAAATATTGAAGCTACAAAAGAGGAATTAACTGTAAAAATTACATGGACTGCAAACTCAATCGATGACAAAGTTTTATACTATGAGATTTATTACAGCGATGAAAAAGATGGAGAATATCAATTCATCTCCAATGCAAATAAAAATTCCTTTGCAGACACCAGTCTTATAAATGAAGGATGGTACCGAATTACTGCTGTAAATAAAACGGGAGCTTCAGCATTATCTGAGCCTGTAGAAGTGAATGAATAATACCAACACTAAGAACCCCCTATCCAAATCATAAAGTGGATAGGGGGTTCTAAATATTAATCAATCATAACTCATCAATCATCAATAGTAGATAAATCTCCAGTTGGGAGGTTTAATTCCCAAGCCTTTAACACACGTCTCATAATTTTACCACTTCTTGTTTTTGGAAGCTTATCTTTAAATACAATTTCACGAGGTGCTGCATGAGCAGACAACCCTTCTCTTACATACTGTGAAATCTGTTCTTTTAATACTTGTGAAGGTTTATATCCGTTTCTCAAAGAGATATAAGCTTTAATAATTTCACCGCGCACAGGATCAGGAATCCCAATTACACCAGCTTCAGCAACAGCAGGATGTTCAACCAATTTACTTTCTACCTCAAACGGACCTACTCTCTCACCAGATGTATTAATAACATCATCAATTCTACCTTGAAACCAAAAATAACCGTCATCATCACGATAAGCTGAGTCTCCAGATATATACCAACCAGGTATTCTAAAATACTCCTCATATTTGGCTTCATTTTTCCATATTTTCCTCATCATCGAAGGCCAAGGGGTTTTTATTGCTAAGTTGCCCATGTGATATGGAGGTACTTCCTTGCCACGATCATCAATAATTGCTGCATCAACACCTGGAATTGGTTTCCCCATTGAACCAGGTTTGATTTCCATTCGAGGATAATTACAAATGAGCTGTCCTCCTGTTTCTGTCATCCACCAAGTATCATGGATACGCTGATTATATACTTTCAACCCCCAGCGAATAACCTCAGGATTCAGTGGCTCTCCTACACTTAATACATGTCTAAGGCTAGATAGATCAAATTGGTGGACAACATCGTCCCCTGCTCCCATCAGCATGCGAAATGCAGTGGGTGCACTGTACCATACTGTAATTTTATATTTTTGAATGGTTTCATACCAATCCTGAGGACTAAATCTACCACCTCTAATCACATTGGTTGCTCCATTTAACCAAGGAGCAAATATCCCATATGATGTTCCAGTTACCCATCCAGGATCGGCAGTACACCAATAAATATCGTCCTCTTTTAAATCCAGAACGATTTTACCAGTATAATAATGCTGAATCATTGCATTGTGAGAGTGAAAAACACCTTTAGGCTTTCCAGTAGAGCCAGAAGTATAGTGAATAATTAAACCATCTTCACGATCTACCCATTCCATTTCAAACTTATCTGAAGCATTTTTCATTTCTTGATTAAAATCCACCTGTCCTTCAGATAAAGAAATATCCTTGCCAACTAATATGATATGTTTTAAATTAGGAAGATCTGAAACTTGAATTCTATGAAGTAATTCTGGCGTAGTTACTACTGCAACAGCTTCACTATCCTCCAAGCGATCTTTCACGGCAGTCTCCATAAATGCTTCAAATAATGGACCTACGATTGCTCCATTTTTAATGGCCCCTAATAAGACAAAATAAAGCTCAGGAGTTCTTGGCATAAAAATAAATACACGATCCCCTTTGTGAATTCCTAGATCTCTTAATACATTTCCTGCTTGGTTAGATTTCTTTTTCATGTCTGCGAAAGTGTAAGATTCATCACGTAGTGAATCACTATAATATAAAGCAACCTTATCTTTTATCGTTGATTCCGCATGCCGATCAATTGCCTCGTAAGCCATATTCACTTTCCCTGAATTGTACCAAGAAAAATCCTTAATAATATGCTCCCACTCGAACTCTGAACGACTGGTCTCATAGTCTTGTAAATTTGCCTCTGAAGCTACTACCTCGATCACTTCTTCATTATTTTTCCCCATAATCTCCCTCCTACTTTAATAACTATATTGCTAGTGCTTCCATTAAAATATATGAAAACAAAAAAATACGATGAACATTTTCTGATATTTCCATTATATCATATCTATAAGGTGATATATGTCTAACAAAAGAGTAACATCATCCATAAATTTATAAATTCTTAAAATGAAAAAAGCCCTCACTTTAGGTAAGGACTCATGTTTTTAAACATATGCTCTACAATTTGATAAGAATGTTGAGAGGCTTGTACAACAAACTCTGTAAAATTAACATCTGCTGAGCCATCAGCTTTATCTGACATCGAGCGAATAATGACGAATGGAACTGCATTCATGTAACACACTTGAGCTACTGCTGCCCCCTCCATTTCTGTACAATCTCCATCCATCTGTTCATGTAAATTTCTAACGATTTCTCGATCAGCTATGAATTGATCTCCTGATAATACTCTTCCTTTTCGTGTACGATCTCTAAACCACTTCTCACTTGCATTAAAAGCTAAATTTATTAAATGATCATCTGCTTTAAAAACAGAGGTTTTATCATAAGGAATCATGCCTTTATCAAAACCAAGTGCTGTGGCATCCATATCATGATGCATACAATCCGTAGAAATCAGAATATCACCTATTTGTAACTCTGGATGAAGAGCACCTGCAACTCCTGTAAAAATAACGGCATCTACCAAGAAGGTATCGATTAATATTTGAGAACATATTGCCGCGTTTACTTTTCCTACACCGGATTTACATAATACGACCTTTGTATCGTAAAAATAACCTTCATAAAACTGTATTCCTGCTTTTACAACTGTTTTTGAATTATCAATATGATCAAGAAATCTTTTTATTTCTTCATCCATTGCACCAATTAATCCTATCTTATTATAATTCATTATAAACTCTTCACGCTATTTCTTTGAATTAATTCATGTGGTAATATAATCTGAGGTTGCTCAATCTCTTCATTTAACATTAGTTTTGTTAAAAGCCTCATAGAAACAGCACCAATATCATACATCGGTTGTGCTATTGTAGTAAGCAAAGGTCTTACCATAGAAGCCATTCTAATATTATCAACACTGATAACAGAAATATCCTCAGGTACTTTTAATCCGGCATCTTGAATTGCATGAATTGCACCTATAGCCAATTCATCTGTTGCAGCAAATACTGCGGTAATATTTTGATTAGATTTTAAGAAGTTCTTCATTTTTTCTAAACCTGATTCATAACGGAAATTACCAACTTGAATAAGATCTTCATTTACGGTCAATCCTGAATCTTCAATTGCTTTTATATACCCTTGATATCGTGCAAATCCTTTAGCTAAATCTTCAAAGTTTCCACCAATTAGAGCAATCTCACGATGCCCCTCATTTATTAAAGCTTTTACTGCATCATAGGCCGCTTTTTCGTGATCAATATCCACAGATGGTATATTTTCAGACTCTTCTTTTGTTCCGCACAATACGATCGGTACACTTGCTGTTTTAAACGCATGAATATGATCTTCTGTTACTGTGCCACCCATAAATAATAATCCATCCACTTGTTTTTCTAACAACGTATTGATCACTTGAATTTCCTTCTCTTTTTTCTTATCAGAGTTACATAAAATGATATTGTATCGATACATATTAGCAATATCTTCGATACCTCTAGCGACCTCAGAAAATATGGTATTTGAAATGTCAGGGATCACTACACCTACCGTAGTCGTTTTTTTACTTGCTAGTCCTCTAGCTACAGCATTTGGTCTGTATCCTAACTTTTCTATGGCATCGAACACCTTTTTACGTGTTTGAGGTTTCACATTCGGATTGTTATTAACTACCCTAGATACGGTAGCCATTGAAACACCTGATTCTCTTGCTACATCATAAATAGTTACTGTCACTTATTCTCTCTCCAATTGTTATATTTTATAGTTATCATACGATATTATAATCTTATTGTAAACTTTCGGCAGTTTTCAGATTTATATAAATGAAATACAATTACATAATACACTTAAACAACTGATGAAAACTCATGAAAAGATGTAAATCCCAGAACAATTTTGACTGGTAATAAAAAAATCAATCCAATGATTGATTTTTTTTATTCAATTTAAATTTTAAGTTTAAATATTTATCCAAAAATATTTTACGTACAGACGCCCACCTCTATAGGTGAGATCTTCAAATCAGGTGGAGTAGAGTCTCCATCTGATTTCTCGATGTTTAAGCAAAGCTTAAACGAGTTCACTATATTTTATAAATTTTTTTATTATAAATAATTTGATCTGTAATTTGCAATAAACGTTTCTCAGTTTCTTTAACCCACTTTGTATCATCTAAGTATTGAGCTAACAATAAAATATCAAGAAGTTCATTAATTCTTTGTTCAATGATCTCCTCAATGGGAATATGTATTAATTCTTTCTCTGAACTTACAAATAAAAGGTGAGCAAACTCATTAATTTCGTTAAAAAATATTTGATGCTTTGTATTAGAATGATCTATATCTTTTATCAATTCAGTTAAATCTTCCTTAACATCCAACAACACTTCACTTTCCTCACATTCTTCACATGAAAATATGGGGACGTTTTTTATATGTACTTTTTTTGAGTATTGAACTGTCCTTAATTGAATATTCAATGTACTACCGCATTTACAATCTTTTTGCAAACCAATCACTCCCTATGCGTCAGTATTTCGACACTTGAGCAACTAATTCCTGTTTAACAGTTTCGGTAAATATAGGAAGAAAGCAACTTGGAATATAGATGTTTAAAAGGAGGAATTGAGATGAACACCATGCCTAAGGCAGCACCGAAAGTATCATTTCTTAGATCCAAAATTTCAGGTGTTCTTCCAGGTATGTATGATTGATGAATCTCATCTGTGATCCCATATAATAAACACAAGCTTACAACAAAAACTTTTCCTATAAATGTATTATAGTTTTTTCCTAACCCCAGCAATAATACCCAAGAGAGAATGAAATAGGCTACAATATGTCCCCAGTTAAAACTAATCATCCCCGGGAACCATTTTTGAAAAAGAGGTAAAAAGGAGTGAAGTTCATCTCCTTGCTGATGAGAAAGAAGAAATATTATTGTCATCCAAATAAGAGCTGGGACCCATCTTAAAAACAAACCAAATGATTTATACCTCTGCAAGAACACGTATAAATTCCTTTGTAAAGTTTGGTAAATCAGGAGGTCTTCTACCAGAAACGATATGACGGTCTACAACAACTTCCTGATCTATCCAGTTAGCCCCAGCATTTATTAAATCATCTTTTATCCCTGGTGTAGAAGTCATTGTGAATCCTTCACATATTTTTGCTGAAATCAATACCCAGCCACCATGACAGATGTGAGCAATCGGTTTCTTTACTTCATGAAACTCTTGAGTTAGACGTAACACATCTTCATACCTTCTTAATTTATCAGGTGCCCAACCACCTGTAACATATAGTCCAATATAATCTTTAGAATCAACTTCATCAAATGCCATCATGGTAGAAATAGGAACCCCATACTTTCCAATATAGGTTTCATTTGCTTTTGGACCCACTAAATCAACTTGGATACCTGCTTCTCTCATTCGTAATACTGGATACCATAATTCAAGATCTTCAAATTCTTTTTCCACAAAAGCCATTACTTTTTTTCCTTGTAATTCCAAAATAATACCTCCTTTTTAATAAGATACATTCGAATCTGTTTTATCATTCATCTTTTTAACTAGTTCGGTTATTTCTTGACTTGTTTTACACAATAATATGTCATCAATCATTTGTTTACATTCTGTTTCATATATGGATAAGACCCTCTCTTTTACTTGTAAAATAGATTGTGAGGACATACTTAATTTATGAACACCTAACCCTATAAAAATTGGGGTTGCATTAAAGTCTCCAGCCATTTCTCCACATACACTTATATCAATGTGATTTGCTTTAGCTGCATCTACTGTTTGTTTAAGCATTCGAATAACTGCTGGATGAAATGGTTCGTAAAAATCTGCGATATGTTCATTCATACGATCAACGGCTAATACATACTGAATAAGATCATTTGTTCCAATACTGAAAAAATCTACTTCTTGAGCTAACAAATCAGCGATTGCAACGGCACCTGGAACTTCTATCATGATTCCAATTTCTATGTTTGTGTTAAAGTCATATCCGTTTTCAAGTAATTCCTCTTTAGCCTGCTCTAATATTGAATTCGCCTTTCTGATTTCTTCTACAGATGAAATCATTGGATACATTATTTTCACATTTCCCACTGCACTTGCTCTTAAAATAGCTTTTAACTGTGTTTTAAAAATGTCTTTTTGATCCAGCAAAAAACGAATAGCACGATATCCTAAAAAAGGATTATCTTCTTCAGGAAAAGTGACATAATCTAATTGTTTATCTCCACCGATATCCAATGTTCGAATAATAATGGGTTTGTTCCCAAGTTTTTGTACTACATCCTTGTAAGCTTTCAGTTGCTCTTCTTCGGATGGGAAATGATCGCGATCCATATACAAATACTCACTGCGAAATAATCCAACTCCAGATAAATCGTAAGACAATGCAAAATCTACGTCGTTTTGTGAATTAACATTAATATCTAATTGAATTTTTTTACCATCCCTCGTAGTTGCAGGTATATTGATTATTTTTTGTAGACTTTTTTGCCTCTCTATCCATGTTTGTTTTTTAAGATTGTAAGCTTGTACGATTTCTTCGTGTGGATTTACATATACACTGCCTTCATCTCCATCAAGAACAATGAAATCACCCGTTTCAATCGGGGTTTCCATCTTACCTTCTAAACCCAGAACAGAAGGAATTCCTAGTGCACGAGCCATAATAGCAGAGTGAGAAGTTTTTCCTCCTGCCATCGTCAAAATCCCTTCCACATGTGAAGGATTTAAATGTGCTAACTGTGAAGGAGATAGCTCTTTAGCCACTAAAATAAAAGGTTGGTTATCCTGTGGTAAAGTGACCTCAGGAGTTCCTAACAAATGTTTAAGTAAACGATTACCAACATCTTTAATATCTAAAGCACGCTCTCTCATATATTCATCATCCAACAAATCAAACATATTTGTAAAATGATCCATCGCTTCTTTTACTGCTACTTCAGCTACTTTATATTGACGTTTAATAATCCCTTGAATTTCATCCATAAAAACTGGATCGTCTAAAATAGCTAAGTGAACGTCAAAAATTTTAGATTCTTCACTGCCAATCACTTCATTAAATTCTTTTTTTATGTTTGATATTTCATGTTTAGATATTTGTATGCCTTCATATAATCTTTCAAATTCCTTTGCAAAATCAGTAACACTTATGTTCTCTTCATTTAAATCCCAATTCCATGAAGGAAGAACGAATGCTCTACCTATTGCGATACCAGAAGATGCCGCGATTCCTTTCACCAATGTTATTCCCCACCTTCCTACTATATTGATGGTAAATCGTTATCGAAATTTTGTCAAAAAAAATCTCTGGTTCTTGAAGAACCAGAGTTAATCGAATCAAAATTAATGTGTGGGTCTATTACTCGAAGCCTGACTTGGTTGATTAGCTCTGAAACTTGAAAAGTGTTGTGGCTGATGAGCAGTCGTTTGAGTTCTATGCATTGTAGAAGGATATGTTGTTGTCTGATGCTGCTCTTGGTTATTTTGATACATCATGGATTGAACAAATCCAGTTGGTTGATATGTTTGTGGTTGATTTTGTGCCTGATTAGTGTATCCAGTAGTAATAGTTGGTTGACTATGAGTTTGCCTTTTTAAAGTATTTTGAACTGATGGTTCAGAACTGCGATAATTTGTTTGTCGATAAGATTGTGGCGTAGTCATATGACTTTGCCAAGATTGATTTCCAGAATAGGTAGATTGAGTTTGAGTATTACTTTGATATATGGATGGTACAAATCCTGCTGGTTTATAATTTGTCTGTGTTCCAGCTTGAAAGTTATAGTTGTTAGCATTAGCTGGTTGCTGATGGCTTCGAAAATTTGTTAATTTAAACTGGCTGGAAGCAGCTTGCTGCTGTGAAGGTTGCATCCATTGTGGTTGTTGAGATTGATTCATTTGTTGTTGATGATACAACTTAAATTCCTCCCTAAAAAGTAGTCTACACTTTGTAAGTTCTTCAATTTGTGTAGCCTATATTAGTTTTTCAAGAATAAACTTATTTTATTATGGAAGGTATTGGGATACATAACACCCTAGAAAAAGGATTTTTTATTAAGCTTTAGGATTTAATATAGAGTCTTCTACTTTAATACAGCGATCCATTATCACTTCTAATCCACCATCTTTGGCAATTTGAGCTGACTCTTCATTTTCTATGCCGAGCTGTAACCAAAGTACCTTTGCTCCAACTTTTACAGCTTCCTTAGCTATAGGTGGAGTATATTCACTCCTGCGAAAAACGTTAACAATATCTATGCTTTGCGGGATATCTGATAGGTTTTTATAACTCTTTTGCCCTAGTATTTCTTCAGCATTAGGATTGACAGGTATGATTGTATATCCCCTTTTCTGCATAGCTGCTGAAACCATATGGGACGTACGATCAGGTTTATCGGAAAGACCAACAACCGCTATGGTTTCAGCTTGTTTAAGTATTTCCTTTATTTGATCTCTAGATGGATTCTCATGCATTTTCCATTCCCCCAATAATTTCTATATTTTAAATTTTTAAATTATCTGATTTCTCGATGTTTAAGCTTTGCTTAAACGAGTTTCACTAGTCTTCTTGTAACTCCACTTTTGCACCTAATGATTGAATATGTTCAAAGAACTGTGGATAAGATTTCGCAACATGTTGTGCATCTTGAATCATAAGACCTTTCTTAGAACGCAATCCAACAACCGTTAGCGCCATGATCACTCTATGATCATAATGTGCATTAATTTCAACTCCACCTTCCACACCATTAGGTTGCCCATGAACAATAATTTCACTTTGTCTTTCTTCCACATTTGCTCCAGCTTTTTTTAATTCATTACAAAAATCAGTAATGCGATCACACTCTTTATATCTTAAATTCTCCACATTATAGAAACGTGATGTACCGTTAGCAAATACAGCAGCGGCTACCATTGCTAATACTGCATCTGTAAAGTCATCCCCATCAAATTCACCAGCTGTTAGTTTTTGATTGCCATGAATTTTTAATGTGGATTGATCATAACTTAAATTCACACCCATTTCTTTTAGCACATTCACCGCTGCTTGTTCTCCTTGTTTACTATTTTCAATTAAACGAAGCATCTGAACATTGGAATTTGTGACCGCTGCTGCCGCTAATATTGCAGCAGAACCAGGATAGTCACCTTCCACTACGTATTTTTGAGGTATATATTTTTGATTCCCTGGGATTTTATAATACATCAGATCATCACTGGCTTCAATCTGAATGCCAGCTTGTTTTAAGACATCCAAAGTTTGTCCCACTACCACCTTTGACTTTAGATCATGTAATACTTCAATTTCGCTATCTTCTGTAAGCAATGGTGTTAAAAACAGCAAAGAACTTAGAAACTGTGAACTAACATCCCCAGACACTTGAATTTTGCCACCTTGTGGATTACCGCCAACTATTGTGATTGGAAGTTTGCCATCTTGATGCTTAACTTTTATATTCATTTGCTCTAATGCATGAATCAAATCATCATGTGGTCTTTTACCTAGAGATTGCGGATAAGTATTTACAAAAGTCACTTCAGGACACAAGGTTGCAGTAGACATTAAAAACCGTAAAACTGCTCCTGCATTACCAACATTGAGTTCTTTTACTGGACTTGGTGATTTTCCAAAACCTGTTATAACAATCTTTTCATCATCCTCTTGCATTTGGGCACCTAAATCTTGAATACATCTTCTCATTGCATCACTATCTTCACTGTGTGCTGGATAATAAATTGTACTTGTCCCTTCTGATAATGCTGAAGCTAATAAATAACGTGTTGTGTAATTTTTTGAAGATAAAGAATTAATTTCTCCGTTTAATATTCCAGTAGGTTTTACAATTGCTTTCATTTATTTATCTCTCCCTTATTTCAATCCTATTAAAAATCCTATATAAGCTAATAAAATCCCAAAAACATAACTACATATGATATATAAAAGCAAAGCTTTCCAATATTTATTTATAAACATTTTCTGAATTTCTACTTTAAAAGTTGAAAATGTAGTAAAGGACCCTAAAAATCCAGTAGCAAAAAACAACATAAAAAAATGATAACTAGAATCCAAGCAGCCAATTACTAGTCCTAAAAAAAATGATCCTATTAGATTTACAGTTAGTGTACCATATGGGAATTTAGTTGAACATCTTCTTACAAAAACACTAGATATAAAAAAACGACTACAAGCACCTAAAAATCCACCAGTGCCTATTAAAAAAATATGCAATAAACTCATATCAATACACGTCCTATTTTATAACCTAACCAAACAAAAAAAGATCCACCAATAAAACTTACAAAGATATAAATAACTGCAATAAACACTTTGTGATCTTGAATTAAAGAAATCGTCTCAATGCTAAAAGCAGAAAAAGTTGTAAATGAACCAATAAGTCCAGTAGAAATTGCTGTTTTTATTTTTACTGATAACTTGCTTGTCTTCATATATTCAGAAAACCAACCTAATGCAAAACAACCAATGAGATTACAAAGTAAAGTTCCTGTTGGAAAAAAATAATCACTTGAATAGGTAAACTCACTAATCATAAAACGTAGATTTGCACCTAAAAATCCTGCCAGTCCGATATATAAGTAGATCGCCTTATCACTGTTTAACCATGACATGTTGCATATCCTTTCTGTGATATAATAAAATAATTGTTAAAACACTTCATATTTTTGGTTATCACTTAATTATTGGAGGCGACAAATAATAATGAACGAACAAAGTATTTTACCAAAAGAAGTAAAAAATAAACTAGATCAAGGTTTAGAACTCAACATCATTGATGTTCGAGAACATGAAGAGGTTGCTCAAGGAATGATATCAGGTGCAAAACATATTCCATTGGGAGAATTGCCTGTGCGTCATCATGAAATTGAACAAACTGACAATATTATTCTCGTCTGTCGAAGCGGGAATCGAAGTGGAAAAGCACTTGAATATTTACAAATGTTAGGGCTGAAAAACCTTAAAAATATGGAAGGCGGCATGTTAGAGTGGGATAAGCTCTAATTGATTTTGCCTTTACTACATAGAGTTAATCTAAGATTTAAACTAGTATTTTAGATTTTATGTAATACAACAACGTTATAAATTTGTTCTACTATGCTTTCCACTTCAAAAACATTTGTATCGATAACAAAATCTGCAAATTCATAAGCATGTTTGCGCCGCTCCATCATTTCATAGACCTTTTCTTCTAAATCCCCTTGAAGTAAAGGTCTTTTTAACTTTTCACCCTCTAAACGTTTAATAATTATCTCTGCATCAGCATCTAGTTGTACTACTGTACCATGACTCAACATCCTACTTCGATTTTGAAGCCTTAATACGGACCCTCCACCAGTTGCTATGACCTGCATGTCATTTGACAATACTTCCTGAATGATTCTAGTCTCTACTTCTCTAAAGTAACTTTCACCTTTTTTTGAAAAGATTTCTGGTATACTCATATTCTCTCTGTGTTCTATCATGTGATCTGTATCAACAAATTCCCAACCTAATTTTGATGAAAGTTGTTTTCCAACCGTAGATTTTCCAGTCCCCATAAACCCAACTAAAACGATATTATTTTTTTTCATTCATTCTCCCTTTCCCTTCATAACCACATCAATCTAATCCTTTTCTCTTTTGCTGCACTAAACTCTTTATTTAATTGAAAAGGTTGAGATAAAGTAATTCCCAACCTTTTTGTTAAAAACGAATATTATTTTTACTCACTGTCTAACCATTCGTAATGGAAAGTACCTTCTTTATCAATACGTTTAAAAGTGTGAGCTCCAAAATAATCTCTCTGTGCCTGTAGCAAGTTCGCAGGTAATCTTTCTGTACGATAACTGTCATAATAAGCTAGCGCAGTTGAAAAACCAGGAACAGGAATTCCATGAGTAACTGCTAAAGAAATTACTTTTCTCCAAGCATCTTGATAATTTTCTACAATCTCTTTGAAATAAGGATCTAACAATAAATTTTTCAAGGCTGGGTCTCGGTCATATGCATCTTTAATGTTTTGTAGAAAACCAGCTCGTATAATACAGCCTCCTCTAAAGATCATAGCAATATTACCATATTGTAAATTCCAGTTGTATTCTTCTGAAGCAGCTCTCATTTGAGCAAAACCTTGTGCATAAGAACAAATTTTACTTGCATATAAAGCTTTTCTAATCGCTTCAATTAAATCTTGTTTTCCTTCACTTAACTCGACTGCTTTAGGACCATTTAATACTTTACTAGCTGCTACTCTTTCTTCCTTCATTGCAGAAATAAAACGAGCAAATACAGATTCAGTAATAATGGATAAAGGTACACCTAAATCAAGTGCGCTCTGACTTGTCCATTTCCCCGTTCCTTTTTGTCCAGCAGTATCTAAAATAACATCAACTACTGGCTTATTCGTTTCTGAGTCTACTTTTGTAAAAATATCTGCTGTAATTTCAATTAAATAACTATCCAGCTCACCTTTATTCCACTCAGAAAAGATTTCATGAATCTCATGAGTTTCTAATTGAAGCACTTCTTTCATAAGATGATACGCTTCACATATAAGTTGCATATCACCGTATTCGATTCCGTTATGTACCATTTTCACATAATGACCAGCACCATCTGGTCCGATATATGTACAACATGGATCTCCGTTTACTTTTGCTGATATGGCTGTTAAGACCGGCTCAACTAATTTGTAAGCATCTTCTTGACCACCAGGCATAATCGAAGGTCCCTTTAATGCACCTTCTTCACCACCTGAAACGCCAGTACCAATAAAACGAATTCCTGCTTCCTCTAATTGTTTATTTCTTCTTTGTGTATCAGGGAAATAAGCATTACCACCATCAATAATAATGTCTCCTTTTGATAGGTACGGTAACAACTGTTGAATTGTATCATCTGTTGGAACACCAGCTTTTACCATAATAATAATTTTTCTTGGAACTTCTAATGAGTTAACAAAACTTTCAATCGTATCATAACCTGATACCTTTTTATCTGTATTTTCTTTTAGAAACTCATCAGTTTTCTGATATGATCTATTAAATACAGACACAGAAAAACCTCTGCTTTCAATGTTTAAAGCTAAATTTTTTCCCATGACTGCAAGTCCAATCACACCGATTTGTTGTTTTGACATATGATTTCTTACACCCTTCCATCCAATTTCTAATGTTTATTTTACCTATTTTTAATAAATTCCACAAACCTTCTTTTGTAAAAAACGCCTGCTAAAGCGAGAATTGTAAAGAAAACTAACTAAGCGAACCTAAATAATTCTTAAATAACAAGTAATTTGCAAGTTAAAAAGGACGATCTACACAACATATACAGATCGTCTTTTTTAACTTGCAAGCGATTTTAATCCATTGTTCATTATTTACCTAACCTTCCAATAAAATAAATTCATGACTTAAATCCCTTAATTTTTCCTTACAGATTTTAATTTCATCTTCGCTCCTCCCATTTTTTATAAGCTTATGAAGCATCGTTAATTCTACATCTAATTCATAACGTAATATCGGAATTCTTTCTTCAATCCTAGAAGATTCAAATGCCTGTATAACGGCTTCTAAAGTAATATAAGGATCCTTTTGGTAAAGTACCTTTTGTTCAACTCCATTAATTTCAACCGTTTTAATAATTTCACCAAACATGATATTTTCAATTAAAATTTGAGTGTCTAAAAATCTTTTTACTATCGCATGTCCTTTAGAGTTCTCTATCATTTTTTCCAATAGTTCAGTTAACCTTCTATCAGTGATTGAGTAATTCCCTATCATCTTGAAACGTTCTTTCATTCGTTCAAATTTTAATTTTAAAAGTTTTTTTCCTAAACGAATAGAAATAATAAAATACTTATCATTTTCATTCCAATATAATGAATAACCTTCTTCAATCAAATTGGTTATAAAATTCTGAATAAGCTGACGGTCAAAGCGCAACTCAAGATTGCAATATTCCACTTCATAACTTTGCTTCACGGCAATCCTCCTCATCTTTACAATATCGTTGTGTAATTAACAGAAATTTCTGAAATTTTCTTGTTACTTATATTATACTGAATTATATGTTTTCGCAACTTGGTTTAATGTTTAAAAACAAAAAAAAGGGCACCCCTTGGTGGCCCTAATTATTTCATAAATATAAAAAAATGTTTAAAGTGTTAATTATATAGACTAGCAGATAAATCATCATATGCTATGCCACTTTTTTATTATGTTTCTACTGGTTTAAAGACTGCAGAACCAAATCCAATTAATATCACAGCAAATAAAAATAGTACTAAGAAATGCATGCTTACATCAGATAAGCTCTGACCCATTGCCATTTTTTCAACCGCTTCAATAGTCCATTTCTGCGGAACGATATTTGCTAATTTTTGCATGAAATCCGGCATGATTTCAATTGGCCAGAAGCAACCCCCAATCATACAAGTCGGCACAACAATTAAAGGAGTAATATTACTTAATATTTTAATATTATTTACAGTACTAGCTATGGCAGTAGCTATTCCCATAGAAGCCAACATGAAAAATAATAATATAAGCAATAACTTGCCAAAAGAAACACCATATTCAAAACCCACTATATATTTCGTAAACATTAGCAAAAATATAACTTGTAAACTTCCGATTAGAAAGCTTCCTAAAAAATGTCCAAGTACAATTTCATAACGTTGAATGGGGGCTGCATATATTCTCATCATCGTTTGATTCGCACGATCTTCCAATATTAAAGTAACAGAACTTACTATCAAACCCATTAGAAACATAATCATAAATCCTAAAATTGAATTAAGACCTGGTTTAACATTTTCATTAAATTTAGTATAAACAGCACTCACTTGATTTTTATTAACTTGTTCCATCAATGATTCCATTGCAGGCTGTATTGATACCCCATTGCCATCTATTTGTTTTAACTGTTTGATAGATTGAGCAAACTGATTTATTCGAAGGTCCAGCCTTTGTTTTAGTGCAAAACTCTCCGCATTTTGATTGAGCTGATATAAGGTCACATTGATGCTTTTTCCATTAAATAAGTTTTGAGTAAAATCTTTATGAATCGCTATTGCATAGTTAGCTTTACCATCAGCAACCCACTCCTTCACTTCTTCAACATCTTGTGCAGCTAATATTTCATATTCACTGAAGGAAGATAAATTATGAATCAGCTCTTCACCTAATAACCCTCCATCTAAATTTAAATAAGCTATTGTATAGTTTTCGGTATAGTCTCTATCAAAGATAAAAATAATCACAGTCATAACAATGACAGGAATCAGAATGATGGTAAGGAATCCTTTTATTGTGCCTATCATTCTTTTCAGCATATTCAGAGCAATAATCACACTATTCATGATATCCCACCTTCCAATAGAGTAGACCAGCTGATAAAGCTAAGACTAAGCTGGTACTTCCAATTACCCCCATGTTTTTTATAATCATCGTTGAATCACTTTCTATCATTAAATGAATTAAAGTATTGGATGACCAATAATTAATGGAAAACTTCCCTAACGTATTCAAAAATTCACCTAAATTAGGAATCATGCCTCCACTTAAAAATGTCATGACAAAAATTAAAGCTTGATATGTTGCTATGATTGATTTAGATGATCGTAAAAATGAGGTTAAAATAACTCCAAGACTAGTAGAAGATACAATCGTTAAAATGATCACACCAAATATCATAATATAATTATCACCCCAATCTACCCCATAAACAAAAGTAGAAAAAGATAAAATAACCATCGCTTGTATTAAAGAAAATATCCCCACACCTAACAGCTTCCCGATAATAATTGTATTTGAATGTAATGGAATCGAATTAAGCCTAAGCAAAGTAAACGTCTCTTTTTCTTCAGCTAAACTTATAGCAGCAGCCATACCTGAAAACAATAAAAACATCACTAACATGGTTACTGCATAATATTGAATCGCTGAAGTCTTACTTTCATTTTTTTGTAAGCTACCTATTTCTACATAATTTGAAAATTGGAAATGTTTATTTTGATCAGTAAATAAAGGTTTTTCTAACGTTTCTGGCCCCAATACAAAAACTCTAGCTTGCATTTCATTCACTTGGCTTAAGAACGATTCAAAGATCGTTCTAGCAACTAAATTTTTTTCAATAAACTCCCCTTCGATAAATTCCCATCCAGTAATCCTTGCACTCATGACAGAATCACTAAAATCATCCGGCACTACTATTCCATAGTCTATTTCTTTACTTTCATATTTTTCAAAGAGTTCTTCTCTTGATTTCACTAGTTTTACTGAGACATAAGATTGTATATCCGGTGAAGACAGAAAATCTGAGATTATTTGCTTAAAAACCCCCTGATCTTCATTTAAAACAGCGACCTTCACTGTCTCCAACTTTTGATTCTCACCAGAGGTTTGAAACACACCTGAAAGTGCAGTACCCAAAATTAGAATTAATAATAATGGCAAGCCAAGCATGTTGAGTAAAATGGAGCGCATTCTAAAAAAACGGATAAGCTCATAACGAGCTATTGTAAATATATTCTTCATGCTAACTCCTCCTAATCTCTTAATGTACGACCTGTTAGGGATAAAAATAACGACTCTAAATTAGGCTCTTCCCTTTTCAAAGTTTGGATTTTCACATCGTGTTTGGATAAGATGAAAAAAATATCTTGCAAGTATATTTGTGAAGAATTTATAAATATTTCTATCGACTGCTCTGTTGCGGTAACTTCTTTTGTATGAGGATGTGCATCTAATTCTAAAATGACTTCACTTGGAATATGATCCACATTCAGTGTTATCTTTTCATCCTGTTTATTTTGATCTTTTAATTCTTGTACTGAACCTAAAGCAATCAATCGACCAGAATCTATGATCCCTACTCTCGTGCAAATGGTTTCAATTTCTTCCATGTAGTGACTTGTATAAATAATTGTAGAACCCATTTCATTTAATTTTTTTACAGATTCTAAAATGTGGTTGCGGGATTGAGGGTCAATCCCTACTGTAGGTTCATCCATGATAATTAACTTTGGTTGGTGAACTATAGCACACGCAATGTTTAATCGGCGTTTCATCCCTCCTGAAAATTTTTCAGGCCTTTCATTTTGTCGTTCAGTTAATCCAACGAATTGTAAAGCTTCATCCACTTTCTTTTTTAGATCTTTGCCGCGCAAACCATATAATTTTCCAAAAAAAAGTATATTTTCTCGTGCGCTTAAGTTCTCATATATAGCTAATTCCTGAGGAACTAAACCGAGTCTTTTTTTAACTTCAATTGGATTCGAATTCACAGAAATACCATCTACAAATATTTGACCTTGATCTATTTTTAATAACCCACAGATCATTTTTATCGCAGAGCTTTTACCCGCCCCATTTGGTCCGAGTAATCCAAATATTTCGTGTTTATCAACTTTAAAGCTTAGATGGTCTACTGAAATCAAATCATCATAACGCTTCACCACTTTTTCGCATTGAATAAAAGTCATTTTTGTTCAACTCCTTTACCCTATAGTAGCTTATTCCAAATAAATCCACATCTAGATCAAGTCATATATTCTTCATGACAAAAGTCACTTTCCTTATTTCACCTAATAAATATGTTCTATGTTATAATTTCATCAAAGTTACATATTGAAGGAATGATGAATCAGCTTAATTTTAAATTTTTATGTTAAGAGGTTATGTACTTTGAAATATCAACTTTCATGGTTTCAATATTTGTTTATCATTATCACGGCACTGGGTACCTTATTTCTAAACATTGAAATTGATGCACCCACATTTACTTTGTTCATTTTATTACTTATTTTAATAAGTCAAGCAAAAAACCATTACATCTCAACTAAACTATTTCCTTGGTTTATTTTAATAGAAACAGGATATATTTATTGGCTTAACAGCCAATTTCAAGGTTTCTTATTCATTCTTTTTTTTATTACTATATCTTCAATCTTCCAACTTAAATCTAAACTACAGTGGTTTCTTATCATAGGTCAATGGCTATTATTAAACTATTTATTATTTCAACAATACCCTGATCTTCTCCTTGTAATAAATCTATTATATGTAATGACATTACTGCTGCATTGGAACATTCATTCATTAACATATAAACAAAAAGATATGACATATCTATATGATCAATTGAGAGGAAAACACTATGAATTAGAGGAAGCTAGGAAAAGAGTTAAGGAATATGCTTCTGAAATAGAAAATATGGCACAAATAGAAGAGAGAAATCGGATATCCAAAGAAATTCATGACGATCTCGGACATCAATTGATTCGTGTAAAAATGATGATGGAAGCCGCTTTGCCGCTCGTTCAAGATCAACCCAAAAAGAGCATGAATCTACTTGAACAAATAAAAGACCAGCTTTCGTATAATATGGAAACATTACGTAAAACGGTCCGAAATTTGAAACCAGACGATCATAGAATTCATCAATATTCTTTAAATCATTTAATTGAACAGTTTGCGAAAAGCTGTAACATACATATTCAATATGATGTGAGGGGGCTTCCTTACCCACTATATCCAAGTGCAGAGTTAACATTGTATAAAAATGTACAAGAAGCAATGACAAATGCAGTGAAACATGCTCATGCAACTGAAGTAAAAATTGTATTGGAATTCCACCCTCATTTTATTGAATTTATCATTAGTAATAATGGGGAGATGCCTGATAAAAAGTTAAGAAAAGGACTTGGTTTAAGAGGGATGGAAGAAAGAATCGAAATATTAGGTGGAGAAATGTCTTTTGAATCCTCTAATTCATTTAAAGTAAAAATGAGACTCCCTCGGAAAAATATTGAGGTTCAACAAACAAATGAACGGAGTGAATTGTAACATGATCCATCTATTAATCGTTGATGATGATCCCTTTATAAGAGAGAGTCTGCAAATCATTTTTGAAAATTATGCAAAAAACGAGATTAAGGTTTTGGGCACATGTTCAAATGGAAAAGAAGCTTTAGCTTTTATGAATCAAAATCCTGAAGTTAACGTTGTATTAATGGATGTTAGAATGCCTGTTTGTGATGGTGTTGAAGGAACTAAAATCATTAAACAAAAATTCTCTAATGTAGCTGTACTCATATTAACTACATTTGACGACGATGAATACATCATTGAAGCGCTAAAAAATGGGGCAAATGGTTATATGTTAAAAAATATTCCACCTAAACAAATTATTGAAGGTATAAAATCCGTAATGCAAGGTAACCTTCTCATCCACCCCAATATTGCAAAAAAACTAACTGGTTTTTTACAACATAAACCTAACCCTGTTCCAAGAGATAAACTTTTGGAGTCGTATCAATTGTCAAAAACCGAACAAAAAATAATAGAACAAATCTCTGAAGGTTTATCAAATAAAGAAATTGCAGAAGTATTATTTTTAAGTGAGGGCACAATCAAAAATTACATTACTACGATATTGGGAAAGCTCTCATTAAGAGATCGAACACAAATTGCTATTTTTTATTTGAAAAATAGAGGTTAATTAGTTAAATTCATTAAACATATGTTTTGAAATGTATGTTAATACTTGATAAGAAAACTTGTCCCAAATCTTCAAATACGATATATTTACTTGAAAGCTACTAACTACAATATAATTGAAAAATCGGGAGGTTTATAATGTCATTTCAAGGGTTCAAAAAACATGATTTTGATACATTTAATATAGAAGGTCTTGACGCAAGGATGGAGGCAATAAAAGAAAGAATTCAACCGAAATTCAAGGTAATTGGAGACGAATTAACTGGCGATCTTTCTACAATGATCGGAAATGAAATGTTTTTACATATAGCGAAGCATGCACGACGTAGCGTCAATGCACCAAATGATACTTGGCTGGCGATAGCGGCGAATAAACGGGGTTATAAAAAACACCCTCATTTTCAAGTTGGCTTGTTTGACTCTCATGTTTTCATTTGGCTTGCGTTCATATATGAATTACCGAATAAATCGGATATAGCAAAGGTTTTCTTAAACAATATTGAATCAATCAATAACTTACCAAAAGACTTCGTCATATCCCAAGATCATATGAAAAAAGAAGCGCATAAAATAGATGAAATGGATATCGTAAAATCACTTGAACGTTTCCGTGACATAAAGAAATCCGAATTTTTAATAGGGCGTCATATTTCTGCAACAGACCCTATCCTGAAAGACGGAACAAAATTCATGGATTATGTAAGGAAAACTTTCGAAACACTTGTTCCATTATACTTGCTTTCGTATTAAGTGAACTCGTTTAAGCAAAGCTTAAACATCGAAAAATCAGATGGGGACTCTACTCCACCTGATTAGGGAGAAACCCACCTATAGAGGTGGGCATCTTAACGCTTTTTACCATTATTTAAAACTATCTTTGAATGGATTACACTCTGTATAATTACAAGAGTTGAATACCAAAAACAACATTGGTTAGATGATGGAGTTCCTATATATCCGACAACAACGGATAAACTTCATATAGGAAATAAATGGGGATGGTAAAAAATGAATAAAAAAATTATTTTGTCTAGCATCGCTGTTATAGTTATTGCTATTTCTGGATATCTTTATGTAGATCATAAGATGGTTAATACAGTGGAAGGATCAGTAATTAAAACAACTGTTGAAAAGCCAGCAGAAGAACTGCAAGATTATACAACACTTCCAATTCAAAGAGGATCAGCTTATAATGTACCTTGGGAATTGGATATGCTCACTGAAGAAGTTGATTTAGTAATGGAAGTTATTCCAACTGAAAAAAGAAAAAACATTTTTGATCCAGATGCATTTGGTAACGGTATGACGAACTGAAACATCTGTAAATGTTAAAAGAGTCATAAAAGGTGACAAATCTCTAGAAAACACAAAAATTACTATTAATGAACCATATTATTCAGCAGATGGAAAAACACTTCATACTTGGGATGATTATACACCTCTTCAAAATGAAGGGAAATATATCCTATTTCTAATATGGAATGAATCAATACAAATGTATAGTGTTGGTGCATTACAACAAGGAAAGTACAATATTGACAATAAAGATCCTAAAGAAGAAAAAGTAGAAAAAAGGAATAAGCATTATAAAGAACTTAAAGATCAAGTGAAACAAAAATATAAAGAGAACAACTAAAAGGAAATTTATAGAACTCTTTATTTCAAATATTATAATAAGGACTCTTGAAATTACTTTACGAGTCCTTTTTTATTAATACAGCCCCAGTTACTTTGTTCAAATATTTATTCAAACTAAAATGTAAATATCATGTCCTTTGGAAAGTATAAGTGAAGTTAATTATCCTTGGAACGTTATGCTATTTTCCATTACGTACCTCCCTATTTTAGAATAATTAAAATTTGGTTTTCACCTGTTCGTTTTAACACTCTATAACCTTTATCGGCTCTTGTAGCAAAACCGTCAGCGTTTGACCAACAATATCCATTCACTTCACTTGTTCCATCATCTCTTACTAATAATTGACCTACTAATCCAACAGCCACCCATTCTGGTCTTTCGATTCTTGGAATATACTGCTTATTTGGATCATATTCTGGATTTAACTTTTGCCTTTTTTCGATTTTCTCTGGTGAAATGAGTTTACCGCTGTCATCTTTTTCTGCTGGAATGGTAACATCTTCATATAACACTCGACCCCACTCATTCGTCATATATCTCTTGTTCCATTCATAACCAGCGCTACCAGCCAAGAAACCGGGGATTGCACTGGTGACACCTAAGATATATTCATCTCCATCTGTAACTTTCCTTATTTTATCCCCTTCTATTGTGACAAAGTATCCGTCACCAATGGGATTGCCATCCATCGTTTCAAACAATTCAGCGAAATCGCATCCTCTGCCTGAAGTAATTTTCCCTGCAAAACAAGCATCCCCCGTATTCCCATTAATCAAAGCCATTAATGTATCATTTACTAAATGCCAGGAATTATCTTCAACGGCTTGACCTGATCTTCCCATTATATGAGCATTGATTTTATTGTTTGTATCCGTACCATTTCCTTCGGCATGGGAGCACTCACCCGAAGCTATCGTATTACAACCTTCAGCATGGGAAGCAAATCCTTCGGCTGTTGTCCCATCTCCTTCGGCATGGGAGCACTCACCTGTAGCAAGCGTATTACAACCCTCAGCATGAGAAGCAAGTCCTTCGGCTGTTGTCCCATCTCCTTCGGCATGGGAGTTGTCTCCTTGTGCAAGTGTATCTATTCCTTCAGCATGAGAATTAACTCCTTCGGTTGTCGTTCCATTTCCTTCGGCATGGGAAAAATCTCCGTTCGCTTCAGTTAATATTCCTTCAGCGTGGGAAGCGAATCCCAATGTCATCGTTCCTTCCCCTTCGGCATGCGAGGCAAATCCTTCAGCTATTGTTGCTTCCCCTTCGGCATGAGAAGATCTACCATTAGCTTCTGATATGGATCCTTCAGCATGGGAGGATATTCCCAAGGCCGTCGTGAATTCCCCTTCTGAGTGGGAATTATTACCGATTGAATCAGTTGCTAATCCTTCGGCATGAGAAGCTGTTCCCATTGTTAAGGTAGCTCTTCCTTCCGTATGCGATATAATTCCAGCGGATATTGTTCCTAACCCTTCGGCATGAGAAGCTGTTTCCCTTGCTTCTGTAACATTACCTTCAGCATGGGAGAAATCACCTGTAGCAATCGTATTACAGCCTTCCGCATGAGAGCTTTCTCCCTCTGTTAAAGTTCCCTCTCCTTCCGCATGGCTAAAATCACCTGTAGCTAAAGTAACAGCTCCTTCTGCATGACTAGCAGCTCCAGAAGATTCTGACCCAAGACCTTCGGCATGACTAAAATCACCTGTAGCTGAAGTATTAACTCCTTCGGCATGGGAACATGCACCAGAAGCAACCGTATCACATCCTTCTGCATGGGTAGCGAATCCCGTTGCCTTAGCACCATCTCCTTCCGCATGAGAATGATCTCCTTGGGCTATGGTATCTCTGTTTTCAGCATGTGCATTATCTCCCTTTGCTTTCGTGTTCCTCCCCTCAGAATGAGCATTTTCTCCATCCGCCTGTGTGATATATCCTTCGGCGTGGCTGTTTAAACCTCTAGCAAGAGAGCCTAAACCCTGAGCAGTTGAATGATCCCCTTGGGCTATGGTATCCCGATTTTGAGCATGTGCATAATCTCCACTTGCTTTGGTATTTCTTCCTTCAGAGTGGGAAGCTTCCCCTTCGGCATTCGTTCTATATCCCTCTGCGTGAGATGAATCTCCTGCCGCAGTTGTACAATTACCTTCAGCATGGGATTGTAGTCCCTTGGCTTTTGTTGTCATGCCTTCAGTATGAGATGCTCTTCCAGTTGCCCCAGTTCCTTCTCCTTCTGCATGAGAATATTCCCCTTTTGCTATGTTTTCTTTTCCTTCCGCATGGGAAGCATCTCCACTCGCTGTGGTATTTCTTCCTTCCGTATGAGAAGCAGCACCACTAGCCGTTGTACTTCTCCCCTCAGAGTGTGAAGCATCCCCATTTGAGGTTGTACCTCTTCCTTCTGAATGAGAGTTCTCCCCACTAGATCGAGTACTTCTACCTTGAGCAAGTGAATTGTCTCCACTGGCTATCGTATTTCTACCAAGCGCTGTGGCGCAATCACCTTTAGCTTCTCGGTTACAATCAGTATTCATTTATATCACCCTTATATTTTGACTTTAGTTATTTTAAAATAATTAAAATTTGGTATTCCCCTGTTCGTTTTATCACCCGGTAACCACTTTGTGATCTTGTAGCAATACCATTAGCGTTAGGTTTGCAATATCCATTTACTTCACTTGTTCCGTCGTCTCTTACTAATAATTGTCCTATTAATCCAACGGCAGTCCATTCTAGTCTTTCTGATCTTGGAATATACTGCTTATCTGAATCATATTCTGGATTTAGTTTTTGTCTATTTTCAGTTCTCTCAAGTAAAATGATATTACCTTCCTCATCTTTTTCCGCTGGTATGGTGACCTCTTCATATAACACTCGACCCCACTCATTCGTCATATATCTCTTGTTCCATTCATAACCTGCGCTACCAGCTAAGAAACCAGGGACAGCACTGGTGACACCTAAGATATATTCATCTCCATCTGTAACTTTCCTTATTTTATCTCCTTCTATTGTGACAAAGTATCCGTCATCAATGGGATTGCCATCCAATGTTTCAAACATTTCAGCAAAATCACATCCTCTGCCTGAAGTAATTTTCCCTGCAAAACAAGCATCCCCTGTATTCCCATTGATCAAAGCCATTAATGTATCATTTACTAAATGCCAGGAATTATCTTCAACAGCTTGACCTGATCTTCCCATTATATGAGCATTGATTTTATTGTTTGTATCTGTATCGTTACCTTCGGCATGAGAGCACTCACCCGAAGCTTTAGCATTACAACCTTCGGCATGTGAAGCAAATCCTTCGGTTGCTGTTCCATCTCCTTCGGCATGGGAGCACTCACCTGAAGCAAGCGTATTACAGCCCTCGGCATGTGAGGCAAGACCTTCAGCTGTCGTTTCTTCTCCTTCAGCATGGGAGTTGTCTCCTTGTGCAAAAGTGTCTATTCCTTCAGCATGTGAGTTAACTCCTTCGGTTGTCGTTCCATTTCCTTCGGTATGGGAAAAATCTTCATTGGCTTCAGTTAATATTCCTTCAGCGTGGGAAGCGAATCCCAATGTCATCGTTCCTTCCCCTTCGGCATGCGAGGCAAATCCTTCAGCTATTGTTGCTTCCCCTTCGGCATGAGCGGCTATACCAAAAACTTGTGATATGGACCCTTCGGCATGTGAGGATGTTTCAAAAGTCATCGTAAATTCTCCTTCAGCATGAGAATTATCCCCAAAAGATTCTGTAGCCGTTCCCTCCGCATGAGAATTAATACTCAGTGCCCGTGTATCTCTCCCTTCAGCATGAGACTGTGGACCAAGAGCAGTTGTAAAATCACCCTCGGCATGAGAGTTACACCCTACTGCCCTCGTCTGAATTCCTTCGGCATGGGAAGCGTCTCCAAATGATTCCGTATCTATTCCTTCGGCATGAGAATTAAAACCACACGCTATCGAAGTATCACCTTCAGCATGGTTAAATCGATCTCTACTCTCTGTTGATATACCTTCGGCATGGCTAACTTGTCCCGAAGAGATTGTATTAAAACCTTCGGCATGACTGAATTCACCTACGGCAAACGTACCACCACCTTCGGCATGAGAGCATGCACCAACAGCAAGCGTATCACATGTTTCTGTATGAGTAGCGAAACCTATTGCCTTCGTTCCCACTCCTTCAGCATGAGAGCAATCTCCTTCAGCAAGTGTATCTCTTCCTTGCGAATGGGATTCATCTCCTGTCGATTTTGTATTTCTACCTTCTGCATGTGTATTTTCTCCATCGGCCTGTGTGATGTATCCTTCCGTATGGCTGTTCAGCCCTCTAGCAAGAGAACCTAGTCCCTCTGCGGTTGAATTATCTGCTTGGGCTACAGTATCTCGATTTTGAGCATGTGAATAATCTCCTGTGGCTTTAGTATTTCTCCCTTCAGAATGGGAAGCTTCACCTTCAGCATCCGTTTTAGTTCCCTCTGCGTGAGAAGATTCTCCAGCCGCCGTTGTACAATTTCCTTCGGCATGGGATTGAAGCCTCTTCGCTTTTGAATTCGTTCCTTCCGTATGAGAGGCTGCTCCTATCGCATGAGTTCCTTCTCCTTCGGCATGGGAATGTTCTCCTTGTGCTACGGTGTCTTTCCCTTCCGCATGGGAAGCCTCTCCCCCAGCTGTGGTATTTCTTCCTTCCGTATGAGAAGCATCACCACTAGCCACTGTATTTCTCCCTTCAGAATGAGAAGCATCACCGCTAGCCACTGTATCTCTTCCCTCAGAATGAGAAGCATCACCGCTTGATCGTGTACTTTTTCCTCCAGCTAGAGAGTTGTCTCCACTAGCAATCGTATTTTTACCAAGCGATGTGGCGCAATCTCCTGTCGCTTCTCGATTACAATTACTACTCAATTTATGTCCTCCTTATATAATGATAGAAAATCATTATTAAAATTAAATACTTCATAACACAACATATGGAGAAAATAGTATAAACGTGTGAGGATATTCTCAAGATTTCTGATGACGTGATTCTGGATATTTCCGGTTTAAGCAAAACATTGCGCACCATGAAATATCGGCACGCAATATCAGCAAAATTCAAAATCCTTATTAAAAATTCAACATATTTATATGAATATATCAATTAATTTAACCTTTAACCTTTTATATTCCATTACACTTTCTTCTATTGATATTTGCCTATTAAATTTGATCTATATCTGTGTTTGTTCCAACATTTCAAATCTTTCTAGATATTACTTATTATGAGTAATCTTAGTAATAACTTTCTTTTTTAAAAATGTTCAAAGCTTCAAAACTTTTATTCTTTGTTTTAAAGTATACCTATGAAATTTATAAATCAAAGTCTATCTTGTAATCTTTTAAATAATTGTTCACTTCTATCTTCCACTCTTTGAATAAGCTCATCTATTCGCTTACGTCTCTTTTCTATACGTTCTTTACTTACATTCGCATCTTTCATTCTCTCTTCATATTTATCCATAGAACTTTTCAAATCTTCAATGATTTCATTCTTTCTATTCTTTTCTCGAGCCATGACTTCTGATAACTGCTCTCTTAACTCTTCTCTTCTATTTTCCATTTCGCATTCTCTCCTTTTTTGTTAGTTTAAAATTGCATTGGACATTCAACAACAATTAAAATTTGATTTTCCCTTGTTCGTTCCAGCACTCTATAACCTCTATCTGCTTTTGTAGCAATACCTTCAGCGTTAGGACTACAATATCCATTTACTTCACTTGTACCGTCGTCTCTCACTAACAATTGCCCGATTAATCCAACAGCCTCCCATTCTGGTCTTTCTGTTCTTGGTATATACTGTTGATCTGGGTCATATTCTGGATTTAGCTTTTTTCTTTTTTCGATTCTCTTAGGAGATATCAGATTACCATGCTCATCTTTTTCTGTTGGGATGGTAATCTCCTTGTATAACACACGATCCCACTCATCGGTCATATATCGCTTATTCCATTCATAACCGGAACCGCCTGCTAAGAAACCAGGGACAGCACTTGTTACACCCAAAATAAAATCATCTTCATCTGTTGCTCTCCTTATTTTCTTCCCTTCTGTTGTGACAAAGTAACCGACATCGATGGCTTTGCCATCCATCGTTTCAAACAACTCAGCGAAATCGCATCCTCTACCGGATGTAATTTTACCTGCAAAGCAGGCATCCCCCGTATTTCCATTTATAAGAGCCATTAATGTTCCATTGACTAAATGCCAGGAGTTATCTTCAACGGCTTGACCTGAGCGACCCATAATATGTGCATTGACTCTATTATTCGTATCTGTACCGTTTCCTTCGGAATGGGAGCAGTCACCCGAAGCAATCGTATTACATCCCTCGGCATGAGATGCAAACCCTTGGGCTATCGTATTGCTTCCTTCGGCATGAGAAGCATTCCCAATGGCTTCTGTATTACAACCTTCAGCATGGGAAGCAATACCTTCAGCTATCGTTCCATCTCCTTCGGAATGGGAGGCCATACCGATAGCTTCGGTATTATTACCTTCGGCATGAGACGCTAATCCCTCTGCAGTTGTTCCATTTCCTTCGGAATGGGAGAAGTCACCAATAGCCATTGTATTAAAACCCTCGGAATGGGAGGCCAAGCCTTCAGCTATCGTTGTATCACCTTCAGCATGAGAAAAATCCCCATTGGCTTCCGTAAATCTTCCTTCGGCATGAGAAACATCACCATTAGCAAAATCCAAAGCACCTTCTATATGAGAACAAAAACCATCGGAACGATTAAAAAATCCTTCCGAATGTGAACCTGTACCAGCGGCCGTAGTAGAATTTTCAGCATGAGAAAAATCTCCTATGGCTGTGCCTTCTGCATGAGCTGCCTCTCCTTCGGCTCTTCCATTTTCAGCATGAGAGGCAATACCACTAGCCACTCTATTTTGCGCATGGGAAAACATGCCAATGGACATAGCTCCTTCTCCTTGGGCATGAGAACCGAACCCAGAAGCAATTGTATTTCTGCCCTCTGCATGAGATGCATCTCCGCTGGCTTCAGTACTTAACCCTTCAGCATGGGACCATATTCCAGATGCAATTGTATTTCTGCCCTCTGCATGAGAAAAATCCCCACTCGCTGTAGTCTTTGTTCCTTCAGCATGACCCTGTATACCAGTAACAACTGTATCTGTTCCCTCAGCATGAGAACCGATACCCATTGCCATCGTTCCCTCTCCTTCAGCATGGGAATTAACTCCTTGGGCAAGCGTGTTTATTCCTTCCGCGTGGGAGTTATCTCCTGTAGCTTTTGTGTTTCTACCTTCCGCATGCGCATTTTTTCCAGCCGCTTGTGTGATATATCCTTCCACGTGACTGTTCAATCCTCTGGCATGAGAACCTAATCCCTCAGCGCTAGAGTTATCCCCTTGCGCTACGGTATCCCTATTCTCGGCATGCGCAGTATCTCCACTCGCTATAGTATTTCGTCCTTCCGAGTGGGAAGCTTCACCTTCAGCATTCGTTCCGTCCCCCTCTGCGTGAGAAAAGTCTCCAGCTGCAGTTGTACAATTTCCTTCGGCATGAGATTGTATCCCCTTCGTTTTTGTGCTTCCTCCTTCAGAGTGAGAGGCTGTTCCAATCGCCTCAGTTCCTTCTCCTTCCGCATGGGAGTTTTCCCCTTCTGCTACATTATCTTTTCCTTCTGAATGGGAAGCATCACCACTAGACATGGTATCTTTTCCTTCTGAATGGGATGAATCTCCGCTTGATGTGGTATTTCTGCCCTCAGAATGGGATGTATCTCCACTTGATGTGGTATTTCTGCCCTCAGAATGGGATGAATCTCCGCTTGATATGGTATCTCTTCCCTCAGAATGAGAGTTCTCCCCATCTGATCTCGTGCTTCTTCCCTCAGCAAGAGAGCTGTCTCCACTAGCTATCGTATTTCTTCCAAAAGCTGTTGCACACTCTCCTGTAGATTCACGGTTACAATTTCTATTCATTTAAATCTCTCCTTGTGTTTTAATTGATAATTGCATAGGACTTGATAACACAATTAAAATTTGATTTTCACCTGTTCGTTCCAACACCCTATAACCTCTTTGGGAGCATGTAGCGATACCATCAGCGTTAGGTCTGCAATATCCATTCACTTCACTCGTCCCGTCATCTCTCACTAATAACTGCCCGACTAATCCAACAGCCTCCCATTCTGGTCTTTCTATTCTTGGAATATACTGTTGATCTGGATCATATTCTGAATTTAACTTTTGTCTTTTTTCGATTCTTTCAGGTGAAATCACGTTCCCATGCTCATTTTTTTCCTCTGGAATGGTAACCTCTTCGTATAACACACGCCCCCACTCATCCGTCATATATCTTTCATTCCATTCATAGCTGGAGCTGCCGGCTAAAAAACCAGGAACAGCACTAATTACACCTAGTATAAAATCATCTTTTTTTGTTGCTTTTCTTATTTTATCTCCTTCAATTGTGACAAAGTATCCAACATCGATAGGTTTGCCATCCAACGTTTCAAACAATTCGGCGAAATCGCATCCTCTACCGGATGTAATTTTACCAGCAAAGCAGGCATCCCCCGTATTTCCGTTTATCAAAGCCATTAAAGTATCATTGACTAAATGCCAAGAGTTATCTTCAACGGCTTGACCTGATCTCCCCATTATATGAGCATTCACTCTATTATTTGTATCTGTACCGTTTCCTTCAGCATGAGAGCAGTCACCTGAGGCAATCGTATTACAACCTTCTGCATGAGAAGCAAATCCTTCGGCTATCGTCCTTTCTCCTTCGGCATGAGAAGATGTACCATTGGCTTCAGATACGAATCCTTCCGCATGAGCACCGAAATCACCATTAACTACCGTAAACCCACCTTCTCCATGAGCACCGAAATTACCATTGACTGTACTGCGACCTTCCCCATGAGAAAAATCACCAATTACTCGAGTAACCCTTCCCTCCGCATGAGACTGTTCACCAAAGACAGAAGTTAACGACCCCTCAGCGTGAGATGAAACTTCAAAGACTTGCGACCTTCCTTCCGCATGGGAAAAATCAACAAAAGCTCGAGATAAAAATCCTTCAGCATGAGATGCTATACCACCGGATTCTGTACTACCACCTTCCGCATGGGAAGCAAAACCACCTCTGGTCAGGGTATCACAACCTTCCGCATGTGAAGTATTTGCTTCAGCACTTGTTCCAAATCCTTCAGCATGAGAATTTGAGGCTGAAGATACGGTATTACCACCTTCTGCATGAGAAGCAAATCCAATTGATTGAGTATTCATTCCTTCCGCATGGCATCTAGTACCACTGGCTATCGTTCCTTGTCCTTCAGCATGACATCTAATACCAGAAGATTCAGTATTACCACCTTCCGCATGACTTTGTAATCCAGAAGAAATTGTACCTACTCCTTCAGCATGAGATTCTCTTATACTGGCTAAGGTATTACCACCTTCCGCATGACATCGATCAGAAGAGGCAATTGTACCTCTTCCCTCAGCATGGGAAGCATCTCCACTTGCTTCCGTTTCTGCTCCTTCCGCATGAGACTGTTCGCCGGAGGCAACTGTAAAGGTTCCCTCCGCATGAGAACCAATACCCAATGCCTTCGTTCCTTCTCCTTCCGCATGGGAGTTATCTCCTTGAGCTAGTGTGTCTCTTCCTTGGGCATGAGCATTATCCCCTGTTGCTTTCGTGTTTCTGCCTTCCGCATGCGCATTTTCTCCATCTGCCTGTGTAATATATCCTTCCGCATGGCTGTTCAATCCTCTGGCAACAGAACCTAATCCTTCCGCATGGGAATTGTCTCCTTGTGCTAGAGTATCTCTATTTTGTGCGTGTGCATTATCTCCACTCGATATTGCATTTCTGCCTTCCGTATGGGAAGCTTCACCTTCAGCAATCGTTCCAACCCCCTCTGCATGAGAAAAGTCCCCTGCTGCCGATGTACAATTTCCTTCGCTATGAGATTGAAGAGCCTTCGCTTTTGTACGCCCTCCTTCCGCATGGGAAGCTGTTCCAATCGCCTCAGTTCCTTCTCCTTCCGCATGGGAATTGTCTCCTTGTGCAAGTGTGTTTATTCCTTCCGCATGAGAATGATCACCGCTGGCTTCGGCATTTCTGCCTTCGGCATGACTACTTTCCCCACTTGAGATCGTATTTCTGCCTTCCGCATGAGAAGCATCTCCTTTTGACTTCGTATTTCTGCCTTCCGCATGAGAAGCATCTCCGCTTGACATGGAGTCTCTACCCTCGGCATGAGAATTCTCCCCCTTTGATCTGGTTGTTCTTCCTTCAGCAAGAGAGTTGTCTCCACTAGCCATCGTATTTCTTCCAAAAGCGGTGGCACAATCTCCTGTTGCTTCACGATTACAATTTCTATTCAATTTAAATCTCTCCTTTAACATCAAGATATTTAATAAATGTTTACTTCTAGCCTTAACCCGTTAAGCTCTTCACGATTAAAATTTGGTTTTCACCAGTTCGTTTGATCACTCTATAACCTCTATCGGCACTAGTAGCAATACCTTCATCGTTAGGTTTACAATATCCATTCACTTCACTTGTTCCATCATCTCTTACTAATAATTGTCCAACTAGTCCAACTGCCTCCCATTCTGGTCTTTCTGATCTTGGAATATATTGTTTTTCCGGATCATATTCGGGATTTGGCTTTTGTCTTTTTTCTGTTCTCTCAGGTGAGATGATTTTACCGTTCTCATCTCTTTCCTCTAGGATGGTGACCTCTTCGTATAACATACGACCCCACTCATCGGTCATATATCTCTTATTCCATTCATAACCGGAACTGCCTGCTAAAAAGCCAGGAACAGCACTTGTTACTCCTAAGATATAATCATCCTTATCTGTTGCTTTCCTTATTTTCTTCCCTACTAATGTGACAAAGTATCCAACATCGATCGGTTTGCTATCTAACGTTTCAAACAACTCAGCAAAATCGCATCCTCTTCCAGAAGTAATTTTACCTGCAAAGCAAGCATCCCCCGTATTTCCATTAATAAGAGCCATTAATGTTCCATTGACTAAATGCCAGGAGTTATCTTCAACAGCTTGACCTGAGCGACCCATAATATGTGCATTGACTCTATTATTCGTATCAGTACCGTTTCCTTCGGCATGAGAGCATTCACCTGAAGCAATCGTATTACAACCCTCCGCATGAGAGCCAAATCCTTCAGCTATCGTTCTGTCTCCTTCCGCATGACAGCGAGTACCACTAGCTAAAGTCTCGAAACCTTCGGCATGAGCACTTAATAAACCGCTTGCCACCGATAAGATTCCTTCAGCATGGGCAAAGCTAACGATGGCTTCGGTGTTCATTCCTTCGGCATGAGAGGACTCTCCTGAAGCTATCGTACCTTGCCCTTCAGCATGAGAATATCTACCACTAGCTTCGGTATTACTGCCTTCGGCATGAGAAGACTCTCCTGAAGCTATCGTCCCATCTCCTTCCGCATGAGAACCAACATCACCACTAGCTTGGGTACCACGTCCTTCAGTATGAGAATACTCACCACTGGCTTCGGTGTTCATTCCTTCGGCATGAGAGTTAAGACCAAAGGCAATGTTAAATGCACCTTCCGCATGAGATGCCATGCCCATAGCTTGACTATCTATCCCTTCGGCATGTGAAAAATCACCACTGGCTTCGGTCTCAAAACCTTCGGCATGAGAGGCAATACCAATGGCTTCGCAATTTATTCCTTCCGCATGAGAGGCATCCCCTTCGGCTATCGTACCTTGCCCTTCAGCATGAGAAAATTCTCCAATTGCTATCGTGTTACCACCTTCGGCATGAGAACCAAATCCCAAGGCCATTGTACCTACTCCCTCAGCATGAGATAAATCACCACTGGCTTCGGTCTCAAAACCTTCGGCATGAGACTGTAATCCAGAAGCACTTGTACCTCTTCCCTCAGCATGAGAAAAATCACCGCTTGCTAACGTATCTGCTCCTTCAGCATGACCCTGTACCCCAGAAACAACTGTAAAGGTTCCCTCAGCATGAGAACCAATACCCATTGCCATCGTTCCTTCTCCTTCGGCATGAGAATTATCTGCTTGTGCAAGCGTATCTCTTCCTTCAGCATGAGTATTATCTCCTGTGGCTTTCGTGTTCCTTCCTTCGGAGTGAGCACTTTCTCCATCTGCTTGTGTGATATATCCTTCTGCATGGCTGTTCATTCCTCTAGCAACAGATCCTAAACCCTCGGCAGTTGAGTTATCCCCTTGAGCTACGGTATCTCGATTTTGAGCATGTGCATAATCTCCACTCGCTGTGGTATTTCTTCCTTCCACATGTGAAGCTTCACCTTTAGCATTCGTTCCGACTCCTTCTGAGTGAGAGAAGTCTCCAACTGCCGTTGTACAATCTCCTTCTGCATGGGATTGTATCCCTTTTGCTTTTGAACTTGTTCCTTCCGAATGGGAGGCTGTTCCAATCGCCTGTGTTCCTTCTCCTTCGGCATGAGAATGTTCTCCCTGTGCTACGGTATCTCTTCCTTCAGCATGGGAATTATCCCCGCTTGCTGTAGTATTTCTTCCTTCCGCATGAGAAACATCCCCACTCGAGACTGTGTTCCTGCCTTCAGCATGAGAAGCATCTCCACTTGACATTGTGTCTCTCCCTTCAGCATGAGAAGCATCTCCACTTGCCACTGTATCTCTTCCCTCGGAATGAGTGTTTTTCCCTTCCGATCTCGTACTTCTTCCTTCCGCAAGAGAGTTGTCTCCACTCGCTATCGTATTTCGACCAAGAGCAGTAGCACAAACCCCTGTAGATTCACGGTTACAATTTTCACTACTCAATCTATATCACTCCTTGAACTTAAATTAAATTTCATACAATCCACCTTATGTAGGTATTAGCCTAATTGCTACTATGAAATCTTAATCTTTTTAGTTTGAAAAATAGCACTTATCAACAACATAAATCAGGTTCAATCCATAATTCCAGTTCATTATGTCATTGTTGAAACTTAGAATTTGAAATTTTATAAATTCTTAAGTTATAAAAAAAGAGAGGAGGTTGGATTTAGTCCACTCCCCTCTCATTCAAATTAAAACCTTATTCAATTCAAAAATCATGAGTTACTATCAAACCCTATCTTTTAACCTTTACTACCTCCCTATTTTAGAATAATTAAAATTTGATCGTCATCAGTTCGTTCTATCACTCTATAGCCACTTTGGGACCTTGTAGCAATACCATCAACGTTAGGTCTACAGTATCCATTTACTTCACTTGTTCCATCATCTCTTACTAATAATTGTCCAACTAATCCAACAGCTTCCCATTCTGGTCTTTCTGATCTTGGAACATACTGTTTGTCTGGATCATATTCTGGATTTAACTTTTGTTTTTTTTCGATTCTTTCAGGTGAGATAATTTTACCATTCTCATCTTTTTCTTCTGGGATGGTGACTTCTTCGTATAACGTACGACCCCATTTATCCGTCATATATCGCTTATTCCATTCATAACCGGAACTGCCTGCTAAAAAACCAGGAACAGCACTTGTTACACCCAAGATATAATCATCCTTTTCTGTAGCCTTCCTTATTTTATTCCCTTCAGTTGTGACAAAATATCCAACATCAATGGGTTTCCCATCTAATGTTTCGTACAATTCAGCAAAATCACACCCTCTACCGGAAGTAATTTTCCCTGCAAAGCAAGCATCCCCCGTATTCCCATTAATAAGAGCCATTAAGGTATCATTCACTAAATGCCAAGAGTTATCTTCAACGGCTTGACCTGATCTCCCCATTATATGAGCATTGACTTTATTATTTGTATCTGTACCGTTTCCTTCTGCATGGGAACATTCCCCTGAAGCAATTGTATTACAACCCTCGGAATGAGATGCAAAACCTTCCGCTCTTGTTCCATCACCTTCAGCGTGTGAACAATCTTCTAAAGCTACCGTATCACAACCTTCGGCATGAGAGGCTCGACCTTCGGCTCTGGTTCCATCGCCTTCAGAATGGGACGCTAACCCTACCGCTGTTGTTACATTTCCTTCTGCATGTGCGCCTAATTCTTCGGCTGATGTTTCATTTCCTTCAGAATGGGACGCAAATCCTGTTGCTGATGTTGTATTTCCCTCGGAATGAGCTGCAAACTCGTTTGCTATCGTAAAATTTCCTTCTGCATGAGAATTAGGCCCCAAGGCTTGTGAGCCAAAACCTTCGGCATGACATTGTTCTTCTTCTGCAAGGGTATCTCTTCCTTCAGAATGGGAATTAACTCCTTGTGCTGTCGTTGACTCTCCTTCAGCATGAGAAACATCTCCGATGGCTTCGGAAAGAAATCCTTCTACATGGCTAGCTATTCCACTTGCTCTTGTTTGATTACCTTCCGCATGGGATTGGTCTTCTTCTGCAATAGTAGCTACTCCCTCTGCATGAGAAAAATCTCCTTTGGCTTCTGTATCTAGACCTTCTGCATGACTACTTTCTCCACTAGCTGTTGTAGCATTTCCTTGAGAATGTGAAAAATCTCCATTGGCTTCTGTAAGTAACCCTTCAGCATGAGATGCTATACCTACAGCTTGGGATGCAAATCCTTCCGCATGTGACTGATCTCCTTCAGCAGTGGACACTCCCTCTGCATGGGATTGGTCACCCATTGCAATACCTTCTCCTTCTGCATGGGAAGACTCACCTTCCGCTAGCGATTGATTCCCTTCAGCATGAGAAAAATCTCCATTGGCCTCTGATTGATTCCCTTCAGCATGTGACTGCTCGCCAGCGGCAACTGTATCTGTTCCTTCAGCGTGGGAACCTTTACCTGTTGCCTTTGCTCCCTCTCCTTCTGCATGGGAAGACTCACCTTCCGCTAGCGATTGATTCCCTTCAGCATGAGAAAAATCTCCATTAGCCTCTGTTTGATTTCCTTCCGCATGTGACTGCTCGCCAGCGGCAACTGTATCTGTTCCTTCAGCGTGGGAACCTTTACCTGTTGCCTCTGCTCCCTCTCCTTCTGCATGGGAATTATCTCCCCTAGCAAGTGTATCTCTGCCTTCCGAATGTGCATTATCTCCGCTCGCTATTGTATTTCTACCTTCTGCATGAGAAGCATCTCCACTAGCCGTTGTACTTCTGCCTTCTGAATGAGAATTCTCTCCACTTGAACTTGTACTTCTTCCTTCTGCAAGAGAGCTGTCCCCACCTGCAACTGTATTTCTACCAAAAGCTGTCGAGCAATCTCCTGTAGCTTCTCGATTACAATCTTTATCCATTTATATCACTCCTCTTATTTTGATATTGACATAGTTAAAAACTTATAAACTCCCTAAGTTAATATATGGAGAAAATACTATAAACGGATGGATTGTCACCTATTAAATTTAAAAAAGGTATTAACCTATGAAACTCATTTTCAGTAACAAAACTTTTAAAAAGGTCAAAGTTCTTTACAATTAAATCCAAAAAGTGTAAACTTTAAATGAGTGATTACTCACTTTTTATAAAATGGGGAGGGATGATAAATGACTAAACCTTGTATTCAAGTAGATCAGCTCACGAAAAAATTCAACAAAAAAACAATCCTTAATAAAATAACTTTAGACATTCCAAGCGCTAAGATTACAGGACTATTAGGTCCATCAGGTGCAGGAAAAACAACTCTAATCAAACAAATTGCAGGTATGGATACATCTGATCAAGGACATATTTACGTTTTATCCAAAAAAATGCCTTCATTAGATATAATTCATCGTATCGGGTATATGGCTCAATCGGATGCTTTGTACAATGAATTGTCTGCCTATGATAATTTAAATTTTTTCGCACAACTGTATGGTTTAAAAGGAAAAGCAAAAAAACAAAGAATTTATAAAGTCATGGAATTAGTAGACTTAACTGCTGATTTGCGAAAAAAAGTAAGCAAGTACTCCGGTGGAATGAAACGGCGATTATCTTTAGCTATAGCGTTGGTTCATCAACCAGAAATATTATTGCTCGATGAACCAACAGTGGGTATCGATCCAGTGTTGCGTCAATCCATATGGTCTGAACTTGAGATATTAAGTAATCAGGGAACAACGATCATCGTAACGACCCATGTTATGGATGAAGCTGAAAAGTGCCATCAACTAGCTATGCTTCGTAATGGAGAAATTATTGCTTTTGACACACCAAACAAGCTCGTAGAAGAAACAGAAACAAAAAGTATTGAAGAAGCCTTTCTTTATTATGGGGGTGTAAAAGCATGAGGATTCGAGCACTTGTATTACGCATAATAAAACAATTTATGAATGATAAAAGAACATTAGCCATGATCTTAATTGCCCCTATGTTTATATTATGGTTAATGTCACAAGTTTTCCATACTGATCAATATGAACCTACCATAGCTCTAGTAGATGTACCAGAACAAGTCTCCATCCTTTTAAAAGAGGAGGATGTGGAACTATTATATTATTCTTTTTCAGAAGCTGAAGTAGTCTTATCTGATGGAGAAATAGATGCCTTATTAACTTGGACATCTAAAGGACCTGAAATCATGTTAGAAGGCAGTGATCCTTCTGCAAACAAATCTGTGTTTATGATCGTTCAAAATATAGCCAATGAAATTCACCCAACTTCAAACTCGCTCCAAGCTTCTATCACTTACTTACACGGTTCTGAAGACATGACAGCATTTGATTCTTTTGGCCCCGTACTGATTGGAGTTTTTGCATTTTTCTTCGTATTTCTTACATCAGGAATTTCATTTTTAAGGGAACGAACAACAGGCACATTAGAACGTTTATTAGCAACACCGGTTAAACGATGGGAACTTGTAATAGGATATGTGATTGGATTTGGAATATTTTCTGTTATTCAAGCGGCACTTATTGCCTGGTTTTCGATTCAAGTACTTGGCATGTTAATGATGGGGTCCATTTGGTTTGTTTTATTAATCACTTTGTTATTAGCCCTGACAGCACTTACATTAGGTACTCTTTTATCTGCATTTGCCAATAATGAGTTTCAAATGGTGCAATTTATTCCACTTGTGATCGTGCCACAAGTATTTTTGTCTGGACTTTTTAATTTGGAAAGCATGTCCGAATGGTTGCAGTGGTTAAGTGTATTGATGCCATTATCTTACGGAGCAGATGCTTTGAGAGAAATTATGGTACGTGGAAGTGGATGGAGTGAAATAGCAAGTGATGTTTATGTGCTCTTAGGATTTTCTGTTACTATTATGATAGCCAACATTTATGTACTGAAAAAATATAGAAAAATATGAAATACTCCAAGAAGTGAACAAAATTATTACAGAGGAGGAAGCTTCGTGTCAGAATCAATGGAACAATGGATCGAAGAACTACTAAAAATTAACGATGAAGATGAAAAGAAAACAGATAAACAAATGAAAATTATTACTGCAGCCATTGAAATTTTTGCTAAAAAAGGGTATTCCGCTTCCTCTACAAATGAAATAGCGAAGAAAGCAGGTGTCGCTGAGGGAACGATTTTTCGCCATTATAAAACGAAGAAAGAATTATTGATTTCAATTGTTGCACCAATGATGGTAAAACTTGTAGCTCCATTCATATTACGAGATGTTGAGAAACTCTTAACTAGTTCACACCATTCATATGAGCATTTTTTAAGGCAATTGATGAGCAATCGAATTCAGTTTATTAAAAAAAATACTTCTGTAATAAAAATACTACTACAAGAAATTCCCTTTCAACCTGATTTACAAGCTTTATTTGTAAAACATGTAGCTTCAAAAGTCTACACGAAACTGTATAAAATTGTAGAACATTTTCAAGGTAAAGGAGAAATTATATCAGTCCCCCCTCCATCTGTCGTTCGATTTACTGTATCCACAATCATGGGGCATTTATTAGTAAGATATTTTATTCTTCCTGATTTGAAATGGGATGATGAAAAAGAAATAGATCATACGATACACTTTATTATGTATGGTATAAGTAATATCCCAAAAGAAGATGGATTCTCTTAATTCAATTTTATAAGGTTAAAGAAAAAGAAGTTATCTACTTGGATAGCTTCTTTTGAGTTCAACATTATTTCATTAAAACAGTACTGGTATTCATTTCTACTTTTTTGTAAGTTATTACAAGTTGAATTGCTGCAACACTTATAACTGCTCCTATAATAAAAGGTAAAGTTTCGTTGATTGCGAATAAAGCCGAAGCAAAAAGTGGTCCTGTTATTCTACCTAAGCTATCCATAGAAGAATTTAAACCTGTTGCAACCCCCTGACCTACTTTTGTTTTTTGAGTAATTAAAGAAATGACACAAGGTCTAATAAAAGCGTTACCTGCAGCAAACACAGATAAATATAAGGAGGCTGTCCATAAATCTTTTGAAAATAACAACAATATAAATCCAAGTGCTGAGAGTAACAGTCCGAATTGTATAAATTTAGATTCTGATCCTGGTTTTACATATCTGCGTATTACTCCGCCTTGAATCAGAGCTCCAACAATTCCACTTATCAAAAACATAATTCCAATCTTTTCAGACGTTGCATCAAATTTAAGATCCACATAATAGATTAAAGTTCCCTCAAGTCCAGCTAAAGTAAACGTTACAAAAAAGGACATGATGTATAAATATTTCATTGGACCTGTAAATGCTGACCAACGTGAAACCTTTTCTTTTGTTTTATTCATTCTTTGCTCTTTAGATAAGGATTCTGTCAAATAAAGCAACACAAAAATAAAAGTAATAAAGGCAAGACCCGAAGAAACAAAAAATGGTGTTTGTGTACTAATTGTACTTAATAATCCTCCTATAGCTGGTCCAAAAATAAAACCAAGACCAATGGACATCCCAACAAGTCCCATTGCTCTTGTCCGATTTTCATTTGTTGTAATATCCGCTACATACGCTACTGCACATGAGGTTACAGCACCAGAAAAGAATCCGCCCAATATTCTAGATATGTACATTAACCATAAACTTTCTATGGAAAGTGCAAAAATAAAAAAACTTATACTGAAACCTAGAATTCCAATTAAAATAATCGGTCTTCGACCCCAACGGTCAGAGAGTTTCCCCCAAATTGGAGACATAATAAATGATACCGCAGAGTATAGGGCCAGCATCATATTCATATGAAAAACAGTCACTATTTTTGGTAGTACAGGGATAATGATAGCAAAGCCAATAAAAGTCGTAATTAGTAAAACCATGATGATACCAATCTTTTTCTGCAACTTAACTCCTCCAACTTCCAATCAACATATAAAAAAAACCTTATATCATCGTACCATAATTTTTTATTTTGTAAAAATGAATATGTGTTAAAATTTCGAAATAAGACAAATGTAAAGTTAACTATATCAAATAGAAAAAACTCGCCAATTGACGAGTTTTAATAAAAGAGTAGTTCAAAAAATACCCTTCTTAGAGTTTTCTTCTCAAATCAATCTAATCTATCTAAACTAGCCTTTGAACACAGATTTATCCAAAATATTTTTGCGTACAGACGCCCATCTCTATAGATGGTATCTTCAAATCAGGTGGAGTAGAGTCTCCATCTGATTTCTCGATGTTTAAGCTTTTCTTAAACGAGTTCACTGTGCTAATAATAGTTTTACTTCTATATTCCCTCGCGTTGCTTTGGAATATGGACAGACTTGATGAGCTGCTTTAACTAACTCTAACGCCTGTGCTTGCTCTATTCCTTCAATTTTCACTAATAACTCCGCTCCTATTTTAAAACCTCCTTCTGGATCTTTACCAATTGAAACTTTTCCTGTAACAGCAGTAGATTTCACTTCAACTTTCTTATTTCTAAGCACTACTTTTAATGCACTATCAAAACAAGCTGAATAACCAGCAGCAAATAATTGCTCTGGATTCGTAGCATGACCTCCAGGTCCTCCAAGCTCTTTTGGTGTCTTTAAATCTAAATTAATCACATTGTCATCTGAAATAACTTTACCATCTCTTCCCCCTGTTGCAGTTGCAGTAGCTGTGTACAATACTTCCATGTTTGTTACCTCCAAATTTTATTTACATTGTACATACATCATCGTTATTTTATGCAGTTTTCAAAGATCTAATCATATGAAAGAACAACCTTTATTACCTGAAAGTAAAAAAGGTGAAAAGTTATTTTATATTTGGTATACTCTAGCTTTAATATTAATTTAATTTTGAAGGAATGAAGCAAGCTGATGAATCAACAACATCGTACTCCTCTATTTACATCTTTAATTGAACATGCAAAAAAGAAACCTCATCAATTTCATATTCCTGGTCATAAAACTGGGGAAGGTATGGATGAACAATTTAAGAACTTTATTGGAAGCAACGCACTCTCCATTGATTTAATTAATATTGCACCTTTGGATGACCTCCATCAACCTACTGGCATTATCCAAGAAGCCCAACAATTGGCAGCAGAAGCTTTTGGGGCAGATCATACCTTTTTTTCAGTACAAGGTACTAGTGGAGCGATAATGACAATGATTATGTCGGTATGTGGACATGGTGATAAAATCATTGTTCCAAGAAATGTTCATAAGTCCATTATGTCTGCAATCATATTTGCAGGAGCAAAACCTATTTTTATCTACCCTGCTATGGATGAAAAATTAGGTATTGCACATGGGATTACAACTCAAGCCGTACAAAGAGCTTTAGAAATTCATCCGGATGCAAAAGCAGTACTTGTTATCAATCCTACCTACTTTGGAATTGCAGCAAACTTAAAAGAAATAGTTGATATCGCACATTCTAATGCAATTCCTGTGTTAGTAGATGAAGCTCATGGTGTTCATATTCATTTTAATGAAAAGCTACCTTTATCAGCGATGCAAGCTGGAGCGGATATGGCAGCAACTAGTGTTCATAAATTAGGGGGGTCTCTTACTCAGAGTTCAGTTTTGAATGTGAAGGAAGGGCTGGTTGATGCAAAAAGAGTTCAATCCATTATGAGTATGTTAACTACAACTTCAACCTCATATATTCTATTGGCATCATTAGATACTGCTCGTAAAAATTTAGCTATCAATGGTGAACAGATGGCTGAGTTCAGTTTATCCTTAGCTGATTATGCAAGGAAGAAAATTAATGAAATCAAAGGATTTTATTGTTTTGGAGAGGAGATACTTGGGAGTGAAGCAACTTATGATTACGATCCAACCAAATTAACTATACATCTTCAAGGAATTCAGCTTTCTGGGTATGAAGTTGAAAATATATTAAGAGATGTTTACAACTTAGAAGTAGAATTAAGTGATATGTATAATATTCTTTGTATAATCACTCCAGGTGATACGATAGAAAAAATAAATTGGTTGATACAATCTCTACAGAACATTTCTGAACGACACTATAACCAAAACGAATTAAAAAATTTATTTGTAAAAACACCAGAAATCCCGCAGTTATCTCTCTCACCACGGGATGCCTTTTATGCAGACACTGAGGTAATTCCGTTTCAGGAATCTGCAGGTAGAATTATTGCTGAATTTATTATGGTATATCCGCCTGGGATTCCAATATTGTTACCAGGTGAAATTGTGACGCAGGAAAATATTGATTATATAAATGAACATTTAGAGGTCGGTTTACCTATTCAAGGACCTGAAGATAAAACAATTAAAAATGTGAAAGTTATCGTAGAAACATCAGCCATTCGTTAAACCTTTATATGGTGAGGGGTTCTGAGGACATGGAAATCAAGGATTAGTATTGAGCAATATTAGGTACGGAAGGTATTCTATGTTTTAAAAAACCTGAAAGCTCCTCTGCCTCCACCTCATTGATGTTAAAAATACGTTGTAAATAATCTAAGTTATCTAAATCATCAAAACATAGTAGTGAAGATCTTCCCGTTTGCATACACACTACAAGTGGCTTACCAAAAAAATTATCTGTGTAAACAAAAGCAAAATCATAACGAAAATGTTCAGAAGTAAATCCAATAAAATTAACATGTGTATTCTCATTTACATCATATAATTTATCGAACATACTTTTCACCTCCTATTATTTTTCTGAATATTGTTTACAATTTATTATAACATAAATCTATAGATTATTTATAATTATGAATTAATAATAACAATTTATTCATACCTTCAAGATATTCATTGTAAATGTTACCATCAGATGTTATGATGTTTATGAAAAAAAGCTTGTTAGTTAGGTAATAAATTAAGGCGGGTGTCTAATTTGAGTCAAAGCGCATACATAAAATTCAAAGAGAAATCTACAGTAACGTCTATAACCTTAGATGAAGTGAAAGCGCAATTATTAACTTATAAGGAACAAGTGAATAAAACAGGCCAACAATTAGGGTGGGATTATGGTGAGGCTGCATTTCCTTATACTATTGAAACAAAAACGGATGCAGAAGGAAATTGGTTTTATCTCAAAGGAATCAATCATCTGTATAAATATATTATCGTAGGGGTTAAGAATTTGACTCAAGATGATGATGAACAGACATACATTCAAGTTGTATTACCCGATGGCTGCACTCATGGAGATAAAGCAAAAGGGAATGAATTGTGTAAATATTTAGGAAAACAATTCAAAGCTGAGCTACAATTATTTAATGGACGTAAAATGTACTTCAACCCTCGTAAGTAGAATTTTAAAAAAATTTATAATCATACATTTATATTGATTCGACTATCGATCAATCATTTGTTTGTAAAATTTATAAAGTGTAAAAAACCGTTTAATGACTAGTCATTAAACGGTTTTTATATGTTATGATTTTTTGTTTTCTTCTGCAACAATTTCCTCATAAATGGTTACAACTCGTTGCCACTCCTCGTCACTTTCAATGGGTTCAAGAAAAGTCTCTTCGTTTTCTTCAACCAGTTTAAAAATTACTCCGTCACCTTCTGGATTGTTATTATCAATTAGTACAGCATATTGATCATCAACCACCGAAAATGTATAAACAATCGACATTTCATATTCATTACCTTGATCGTCCGTAATAACAAAACTTTGTTCATCATCTTGATGGTTTAATTCTTCCGTCATTTTGTACCTCTTTTCTAGTAGATGTTCATCATACTATGTTTTGTGTAATTCTCATAATTTACGTATGTACACACATATCGTATCATGAACAGTTTATGAAATCAATTTGCCTTATCCTGCAGTAAACACTTTTTGTCCTACAAGAGAATACTCTTTGCTTCCAGTCAATTTCATATAAACATTTACTGTATATTCACCTGTTAATTTAGCTGTAAATTTAATATTTGGAGTATACAACCACATATTCTCCTCTTGATCAGTCAAATCTGGCTCAGTATAATTATAAACAATAGAACCAGCAGGATCAATAATCTCATATTTCAGAGAATCTATATCTGTTAATAACGTATCAATTTGAGTAAAGATAAAAAACTCATTTTCATTGTTTTTAGGTACTGTACCAAATGTGCCAAATTGCCCATCTTTTAATCTAGTTAATAATGATACTTGGATATTTGGCTTGTAGATAGAAACAGTATCTGTAGCTGCATTATATTCAACCATAGCTTGAAGTATGTTTGTTATATCTCGAACTGGCAACATTGTCGTCCCTTCAATATTTAAAGCCGGTTTAGATAACAGCTCTCCATTGACTTCGACAGAAATTTCCTTTCCGCTGTATTGTTTAATTTTACTGTCAGCGGCAACAGTGGCAGCCCCTAAAATGGAAAGCCCTATTATAAGTAAAAACGTGCGTTTGAATTTCATACTTTGTTAAACCTCCAAATAATTTCTTCTTAATAATGTTATACTCTCATATCAAACAAGAGTTGCGATAAGTACATAATTTTTTTTAAAATATAGAGAAATTTATATTTTATATTCATCAAGAAATTTTATTGAAAAATGTAATGACTTTATTTGTGTATTCTACTGGAAACTGTTGAAAAGAACGAACATGTACTTCACATTTTGTTTTCCAAAAATTAAAATGATCAGGATGTTTGTTGAACATCTTTTCACTGTCCGTATAAGAGATAGATTGATCACCAACACTATGAATAAATAAAATTGGTCTTGGATAAACAGCATCTACTGATTTAATAGGTGACACCTCTTCTGGTTTAATTCCAACTATAGGCCCTAATAGATTCATAATTAAAGGTGTGAATATAAAATTAGGTAGATTAGACCATGTTGCTAAATTAGTTTTCAAATAAGTTTTCAAATCATGATAGGGACTATCTGCTATAAGTCCAGCTACAGAAGGCTCCTCGGCCGCTGCTTGAATTGCAGTAGCAGCACCCATGGATACTCCTAGCAAACCTACTTTTCCTTTTTTATTTTGTTGTATCCAATCTATTGCTCCTAATACATCATACTTTTCAAGCTGCCCTAATGTGGTTACATCTCCACTTGATTCACCTGAGTTTCTTAAATCAAATAATAGAACATTGTATCCTGCTTTAACTATGAAGTAAGCTAATGATAAAAATGGAAAATTATCTTGCTCCCTGTTTTTTGTATAACCATGAACAAAAATGATGGTCATATTAGCAGGTTCAATTGAATGATTAGGTATAAACCATCCTTTTAGTTTAGTGGGCTGATTTCTGCTTTTAAATTCAATATTTGCATATTTAAGGTCGTAACTTGTAGGAGAATCTAAGATGGGTTGTTTTTTGGGGTGAGATAAGTGCCACCCTACATACATGGCTATTGAAATACACCCTAACCCTATGAATATAAAAAAAATAATACTTAGGACTATGACTATAATCAATTTATTAACAACTCCCTCATTGTAAGAACAGCCTCATTTAATCATTAAAGCATTTAGTTTTTCTTCACATTTATTTTTTAATACGGCAGGCATAATCTCACAATGATGCTCATAACCTTCGAAAACATACATAACATGAACATTTTTGTTATTTAACATTTCTTCAACTACAATTTTACAGCCAATTTGTTTTATTCTTTTTTTTATACGTATATGATCGTGAAGCACCACTTTATGTAAACGATCAATAAATGTAATCCAAAAGCGATTTAACTTCAATGATTCTATTGTTTTTTTATCAAAATCCATTGCCTTTAACAAATACAATGATACTATATATTCATTTATCATTCGATTGATATTTGACTCTTTCATTTTCATCCAACCTTAAATTTTTTTCTTTATTACATATAATATCGAACATATGTTTGTTTTGGCAATGTTAATATATGCAAAAAGATCGACTTTCATGCAAATAAAATTTTTGATCTGCATTTTTTACATCATTATGGTAAGTTTATAAAAGAGAATTGAGTGTGGGAGGAATTCAAGACATGACAATACAAATTCAAATGATTGGAACTGGGAGTGCCTTTTCAAAAAAATACTTTAATAACAATGCATTGGTCTATGCTGATGATTTCACTCTTTTAATTGATTGCGGCATCACAGCCCCTATGGCTTTACATCAATTAAACAAAACGGTTCAAGAAATCAACGGAATATTAATTACTCATTTACATGCTGATCACGTAGGTGGAGTAGAGGAATTAGCCTTTCAAGCGAAATACTTATATAATATAAAACCAAAACTTTTTATATGTTCTAAATTGTTACCTATTTTATGGGAAAACAGTTTAAAAGCAGGGTTGAGTGATGGACAAGGAAATAAGTTAGAAGATTTTTTTGAGGTCATTCCGATAATTGAAAATGAAAATATAATTATCACTCCTTCTTTAAATATAGAAATGATACAAACAAAGCATTTTCCAAATAAATTAAGTTACTCATTATTTATTAATAATGACATATTTTATAGCGCAGATATGCAATTTGATCCTGATCTGCTTGCATACATTCATAAAGAAAGAAATTGCAAAACCATTCTTCATGATTGCAATTTAGAAGAGCCTGGAAAAGTCGAAGTACATGCTAGCTTAAGCCAGCTTTTAACTCTTCCAGAAGAGATTCAAGATAAAATTTTACTCATGCATTATGGGGATAACATGGAATCGTTTGTTGGTAAAACTGGAAAAATGTCATTCATAGAGCAACAAAAAAAATATATATTCCCCCAACAGTGATGAAGAATCACAAAATAACATGAAGGTAATCTCGATGGAGATGAAATCATGGAAACGATTAAAAAGCATGAGTCCGATTCAATACCGGACTCATGCCAACAAATTGCCTAATGAAATAGTGAATATAATATATTAAAATATAGGTAATTGATCTAAATTATTACTAGGATCTCCATCCGCATCTCCACGTAAATAGGTTTCACCATCTCTACCTTTAAATGCATTCACACCACTAATATTGCCGCTCTGAACTTCTTGCAAAGCTTGTTGATAACCTAATGTTCGTCCATCGGATGTTTTAAATTCAGTTAAATCCCCATCTCCATTTTTTCTTACAGCTACAATTTCAACACGGTTTCCTTGATTCTGCTGATTATTCTCCATTCGAACTCATCCCCTTAGTTGAAAAATTGGTGTTGCTGTGAATATGTTATTACACTAATATTTTTTACAGAAAAGAATGATTTATTCTAGAATTTATTTCCGGCTTTTCGTCATCTGCTGCCAAACAGTTCCTGCAGCTTCTTCGCCACTGTTAATTCTCTCCAAAGCCATTTTCACTTGTAAACTGACTTCAAATTCTGGATCACTTTCAGCTTCTTTCAAAGCAGCTAAAGCTGTTTCATCTCCTACTTCATACAAAAAGCGTGCTGCTCTCCAGCGAACTAATTTATTTACATCTTTTAATGCTTGTATCATGGGCTCAACTGCCTGCGGATCACCAATATCTGATATTGTATCTCCAGCTGTTCTTCTCACAGAAACAGATGTGTCTTTCAAAGCTTCAACCAACAAAGGTAAAACTTCAGTATTTTGAATTTCTCCTAAATAAACCACGGCTAACCGTCGGATAGATGCTTTAGGATCCTTTAATGTTTTTAAAATTATAGGTAGTACTTCAGCAGTTGGTTCCATCTGATCTAATGCGGCAAACCTTCTGCGCCAATCAGGGTCATCCAATGACTTTTTTGCTTCCACTAGTGTCATTTTTCCAATAATCATAGGGGTATCATCATTCGTATGTTGTGCTTGCTGTAACAACCCTTCTATTCTTTCGACATTATAGGATGCATCTAATTCATCCAACACTTCATTAGCGATATCTTTCGGCTCTCCATAACGAATGCCCCACTCCTCTAGCTTTCTCTCTTTTATTAAATTTGGAGATGCTAAACCTGCTTCTATAGCAGCATTCGTAAATCTTTCGGGTAAATTTTCCCGTACTTCTTCCATTTCTGACTTTACTCTAATTTGCATGGGTATTTTTCTAAATGTTTGTACATAAACTTTAACTTCTCCAAACCCTTGATCCATGGAATCAAAATCGTTTATAGCTTGTCCCTCACCAAATATATCCTTTAATTGCTTTAAAATTGATTTCCAATCTGCGTTTGGTACTCGATCAACTGCCAAGAAATCGACGGTGTGAAAGATCGAAGTAACCCCTTTTATATCTAGAATTTGTTTCATTAATTCAGGTGCTTTTTCTTTATTTTCTGCAGTATAAGTTTTTCGTACCCCAGTTGGAAGCGACTCATCTATATTGATCTTCATAGAATTTGGACTTGGAGTAGGTTCAATTGAAACTATTTTCATATATATTCACTCCTCAAAAATTTAATAAACTAATAGCGCTAAAACAAAATAACGTATAAAAAAACTTACTGCTGATAAAAATAATATTTATTACTGGGGAATAGCCAGATGGATGGCACATATGACAAATAAAAGTCATTATCTAGGTTCAAATCCTAGTTCTCCAATCAATTTGTACTGTAGAATCATTTTAATCTTATCATAATTATAAACAAAACAGAGGTGATAATAAAATGAATTCAAACGAATATCAAATTGCTCAATTAAATAACGAACAAATCGAAGAAATAAAACTTTTAGAAAGCAAAATTAAAAATAAGTCTGGAGATCTAGTCACTTTAATTGCCTATTCTAATACAAATGAGCATGAAAATACTCAAAAATAAGATTTACTCACCGTGAACATAAGGAAAACCGATCGAAAAACCATGAACTGCACCCCAATTTTTAGACAATATCTAATAATCGAAGGTGCAGTTTTTCTATGTCAAAATTTTTACCATTGGTTGAATAAAAATAAGTTTAAAAAACTAAATGACTATTTTAGTACACTGTAAAAAAATAAGATTTTATCATATAATAAGATTAATTAAATATGGGAGGAGATTAAGATGGAAGCATTAGAAGTTATGAGCCCACTTAGTGGTGACACTATTGGCTTTGTAAATACTACTCCACTCCACGCAACGACTCTTATGTATGATCAAGCCAGAAAAGCACATAGTACTTGGCAATACATATCAATTAAAGAACGTTTGCAGTACATACGTAGATTAAAGCATATTATTGTTGAACAATTAGAAGATGGCATTGATATTATTCATCAAGATGCAGGAAAGCCTAAAGTAGAAGCGATTACAGCAGATCTATTTACTGTATTGGATACAATTGCCTATTTAGAAAAACACGCAGCAAAAATTTTAAAAACACACAAAACAAAAACTCCAATTGCACTCATTGGGAAGAAATCCTACTCTTCCTACCAGCCTCGAGGAGTTGTTTTGGTGATCTCTCCTTGGAATTACCCCTTTCAGCTCGCAATGAATCCAGTTATTAATGCTCTTTTAGCAGGAAATTGTGTCATACTCAAACCTTCAGAAGTTACCCCGCTTGTGGGGCAGTGGATGGAAAGTTTATTTGAACAAGCAGGATTTCCTGAACATGTCATTCAAGTGGCTCATGGTGGTAAAGAATTAGGGGCAAAACTTGTATCTGAAAAACCTGACTATATCTTTTTCACTGGATCAGACCGAACAGGAAAAATCATACAACAAGAAGCTGCAAACCACCTCATACCAACTTCCTTAGAATTAGGTGGAAAAGACCCCATGATCGTATTCAATGATGCTAATTTTGATCGAGCTGTTAGAGGCGCTTTGTGGGGATCTTTAACAAATTACGGTCAAGTATGTATGTCTGTTGAACGTATTTATGTAGAGAAGGAAAAATATGAATCATTTATTCATGAATTAAAAAAGGAACTTCAGAATTTAAAAATTGAACCATCAGATGATGCAGACTTAGGATCAATGACATTTGAAAACCAACTTCAAGTAGTACAAAACCATGTTACATCTGCTGTTTCAAAAGGGGCTAAAATTTTCAGCGGGAGTCACAAGAATCTTCATAAGTTTCAAGGAATGAAAATGGAGCCCATCATATTAACTAATGTTGATCACGAAATGGACGTTATACAAGAAGAAACCTTTGGTCCTGTAATCAATGTTATTCCATTTGAAAATGAAGAGGAAGCGATTCAGTTGGCAAACGATACACGATATGGGCTCAGTGCAAGTGTATGGAGTAAAGATCTAAATAAAGCAAAAAGAGTAGCAGTAAAATTAGCTGCTGGTAGTGTTGTTGTTAATGATGTCATTATAACCATCGCAAATCCGTATCTTCCTTTTGGTGGTATAAAAGATAGCGGTATAGGCAGGTACCACGCTCAGGCTGGTCTACAAATTTTTTGCCACCAAAAATCAATTATGGTTGATAAAGGCATCAAAAAATCTGAAGTAAATTGGTATCCCTATGAAGGGAAACTCCCTCACTTTAAAAACTTTATTACAAGCTGGTATGGAAAAAGGAAAAATGTAATTAAATTTCTTTCGTCGTACATTCAACTTCTTAGAAAATCCAAATGAAAAATGATGAGATATACATTTTCATAAATCTATATCTCATAAAATGAAACGGGATAAGTATTTTTCAAAAAAGTTGGAGGTTAGAATAATGAAGTATATTAAAGAGTTTTTTAGTATCAAAGATATTCAAATTACTTCTATTACTTTTCTTATCTTACTCCTAATCACATCACTTAACCTAACAAACGGAAAATTGTGGATAGCTATGTTTCTAGGTATTGTTGGATATGCAATCACTGAATATTTGATTCATCGTTTTTTATTTCATATGAAACCCCCTCGAAAAAACTTTCTATTAAACTTAATGAAGCGTATACACTATCACCACCATGCTCATCCTAATGATTTGAACTTATTATTCCTTCCTGTATGGTATAGCTTTCCAATCTTTTTAACTGCTGGTATTATTGTGTTTTTCATCACATTTGACCTAATGATAGCCATTGCATTTACAACTGGAGTCCTCGCTTATTTGTTGTATTATGAATGGTCACACTATGTTGCACATCGACCCATCACCCCGCTTACCCCCTGGGGTAAATTCATGAAACGAATGCACTTATGGCATCATTATAAAAATGAACAATTTTGGTTTGGTGTAACTCACCCCACATTTGACGTGTTATTTAATACGTACAAAAATGAAAAAAAAGTAGAAAAAAGCGACACGGTGCGTGATTTGGAAAAGAAACAGTTAAATTCATAAAATCTCTAAGCCCTCAAATGATATTGGGGGCATATAGCTCACCCCTCTTGAAAGCTTCGGCTAGTTCAAGAAGGGTTTTTTCATATTTTAATAGACTTGACGGTCTAGACCTGCAGGTCTATAATTGGTTTATGGATAATTTATACCTTTTCTTTAAGCTAGGAGGGATTTTTTGAGCACAGGTTTTAACAAGAATTTTGAACATAACGAAGCTTTAATGAAAGCATCACTAAATGAGTTTATAACAAGAGGATATGAAAAAGCCTCTATAAATCACATTTTAAAGATGGCAAACATGAGTAAAGGATCATTTTATTATCATTTTAAAAACAAAGAAGATTTGTACTTTCATTTGATTCAGACATTAATTGAGAAAAAACAAGCATTTCTTTCTAAGGCAATGACTGTGGAAGACTACTCTACAGACATCTTTTCTATTTTTAAGACACAGATTCGACTTGGTATGCAATTTGCGGCAGATTATCCAGATATCAATCGATTTGCAAATAGTTTCGTAAAAGAGAAAGGAAATGACATCTATGAAAGAGCATTAAAAAAGTATAATTTTGAAAACAATGATCAAATAAACCAAATGATAGAAGCTTCATATCATAATGGGGAGTTTAGAGAAAATTTACCGATTGAATTTATTAAACGAATCATTGGGTTTTTGTTCACCCACCTCGGGGAAATAACAGATATTAGCAAGCCTGAACATATTGAAGAAGAAATGAATTATTTCATAGACTTTTTAAAAATGGGGTTATCGAGGGAAAGGAGAGAATAATGATGTTAGAATTCAATTTTCCTGTTGGTTATCATCATTTTCACAAGACAAAAATCATGGATTTTCAGATGAATCGCTGGGTTTCTATGGGATACTCAAGAATGGAAGATATGATGGATGCAGCCAGAAACATTCAGAAAGTCGATGATTGGAAGGATGAAATGATACGTCAAGCTAAGAAAGCGAGAGCTGAAAATCGAATCATGAACGCTACATTTTATTATCGTGCTGCAGAGTTTTTTACGCTTCCAACCGATCCTGATAAAATGAAGATTTATGATCAATTTATAGCATTATTTTATAATGGGCTCGTTGCAGGTGAGAATATAGAACGTGTTTTAGTTCCGTACGGTAAGCACTTCTTATCCGCAATGAAAGTGCCAGCAAAAGGCAATTTAAAGAAAGGAACACTCGTTATCCACGGTGGGTTTGATTCTTTCATGGAAGAATTTTATTCTATGGCAGTATATTTCTCTAAACTAAACTATGAAGTCATTCTATTCGAAGGACCTGGGCAAGGTTATGCTTTGAAAAAACAAGGATTACCACTAAGTTATGAGTGGGAGAAACCTACTTCAGCGATATTGGATTATTTTGAATTGGACAATGTCACTTTATTGGGCATATCAATGGGAGGATGGCTGTGTTTTCGTGCTGCAGCGTATGAACCTAGAATCAAAAGAGTCATAGCTTCTAGCATTGCATACGATTATATGAAAATCCCTCCTCCATTTGTAGAGAAATTTGCACTATGGTTATTTAAACATCCAAAATTGATGGCTTGGATGTCCAACTTAAAAATGAAAATGATGCCACAGGAAAAATGGGGCATAGAGCATTTAATGTATATTACACATACAAAAACTCCACTAGAAAGCGGGTTTGCTATACTCGAATTCAATGAAGAACATTTAAAATCTGCAATGGTAAAACAAGACGTACTGATATTAACTGGTGAAAAAGACCATTTCATCCCAGTAAAAATGCACCATTTACAAATTCAAGCTTTAAAAAATGCAAAATCCATTACAGACCGTATCTTTACAGAAAAGGAACAAGGACAAAATCATTGCCAAGTCGGTAATATGGGACTTTCCCTTAGTGAAATAGCAGAATGGATGGAAAATATATCCTAATCATTTCCACACACGCCTAGTTTATCGGAATAAAAATTAATTGCTCTTTTATAATTAGTAATGGATTGATCATTTGTTGTTTCCACAATATTTTTCAGGAGGATTTCCATTGCTTTTTCATGATTTGCTAAGTTGAATAAAGTCATGCTATAAAACACTTGTAGTGCTCTATAATTCGGAAATTCTTCTATTGCTTTTTGAAAAACAAGCTTAGATTTCTCATACTCTCCTAGTGTTCTGTATGTACTGCCTAGCCCAAGATAGGCATCCTTTAATTCCTCTTTAGATAATCCTAAAGATATTGCCTTTTCATAGAAAGGTACCGCCTCTCTTTCTTTTTCCATCACATCAAAACTCCATGCAACTTGGTAATGAACTGCAGCATCTTCAGGATTCTTCTCAACCAACTGCATCAATAATAAATTTGACTCCTCATATTTACCCTCTTCACGTAATTTAACCGCTTTTTCTAGGTTTAAATCCATTTTCATCTCTCCCTCTTACTATTAATTATGCTATATCTAGCCTCAATTTTAATATCTAAGCAATGCTTCTCAATGTATTTCAGTACTCCTCGTAATATATTCAACTATTTTTTGTTCAAGAGATACTTTATGTTTTGGAACGCCTTGGTTTCCAAATAAAATATTAAACTCTAGTATATATGGTTTTCCATTGTTGAAAATCACATCGAAACCAGCATGATTTATCCCTAGTTTCTGAGAAACGTCTAATACTAGCCGAAGTGTTTCATCTGGAATATTGTCATAAGATACCTTTCCACCTTTTGCTACATTATGATGAAAGCCGCCAGTTTCCTCTATTCTCCAATATGCAGTTACAACTTCATCCCCAATCACGCAGATTCTCAAATCTCGATCATTTGATAAGAACTCTTGAATGTATAATACTTCTACTTTGTCAGCATAGTCCTGAAACTCTTTTTCATTCTGTATCAAAAACACACCTTGTCCCATTGAGTTTTTGATTTCTTTAGCAACAAATGGAAGCGGGAAGATTTCCATGATATAACGTCTATTTTCATCTGTATTACTTAATATTTCTGTGTATGGAATCTGTTCAGGACAAACAGCCTTCAGTACACGAGTCATTTCAATTTTGTTATGACCTAAATGGTAAGACTCAATGCTAGGAAAAATCTTTTTTTTCAATCCGTAAACGAGAGAATTTACCTGCCAATATTCAGGAAATAACAGCATATCCGCTTCTTTGATCTTTTCGATATCTTTGTACATATTTAGTGGTTTTATATATGATATGTTCGGAATACCTATCGTTCTAAGTGGGTTAAATGTAATTAGTTTCATATTTTTGTATCCTCTCTCTTAACTTCCTTCAAATTTTAACAGAAAGAAATCATGTCAGCAATGGAGATCCTTTTTTAGGTCTGAAAAAAAAGTAGCCAATAATTACAAGACTACTTTTCTCCAGTCTCCCTTGTTTAAACTCCTCATGCTAGAACTATCAATTTGCTTTCTTAATTGAAGATATTCTAAATAATTTCTGCCACCATTTTATCTTATTATTTCTTGGTGTTTTTTCCATTGAAGTTTCTTCAAAAGCTTCCGTCTTCAATTTTTCTTTAGATTCTATACTCTCTATAGCTTTTACTTCTACTTTCTTTGGATGTTCCTCCGTGATTTTTCCTATTTTCTTTTGATTTTCATTCATTTCCTTCAAAGCTGTTAAAAAGAGTTCATCTCTTCTATTTATTGTATTATCTAAATTTTTCAACTGACGATCAAGTTTATCAACTATTTTACTCATCTCTTTAGAAAACCTTTCATTCTGAACTTGAATATTACGTTGTCTTTCTAGTTGCTTATTCTCAATTGTACTCGGCTCTAACATCTCGATATGATCTCTATTTTTTGTGTTTATAGACCTAATCTCTGTATCGTAAAATGAGTGTCTCCTTATATGATGTTTTACTTTTTTTCGATCAAGTTTAGTACAAACTGTAAAAGCAAAATCAAGTTGAACAGTACCTGTACAGTTATCTTTCTCAGGACCCATACATACTATATCCACTCGTATGATATCCGCTAATGTAGTTGTAAAAGATGATCTTGGTTCAATTTCTGTAACCAGAGGTGTCATGGAGTATAAGATTTCAATTGCTACTTGCATCGTACATGTCTCACTTGTATTCACAATGGTAATGGCACCTGAAGGCAAGGAAATTCCACTTGTTTTATCACCTACAAAAATAGGGGTAGGCATAATATCATCACAGGCTTTATTGATAGGAATACAACGACTGATCTGTAAGGTTTTTTTATTTGATTTTTTCTTACACTTTTTATTAGACTTTCTTTTTTTACGAGTAGATTTTGTAGTGCAGTGAACATTGACGTTTACACTACAATGATTCTTCTTTATTCTACTCAAAGCAATCACCTCCTACATGACTGAATTGGTTATCATGTACCATACTATTAAGCTAATCACTTATTTGATTTATGACAATCGCACATTTATTAAAAAATTGGCGAATGACACATGGGAATTGTCATGTATTTTTGTAGCAATAGAGATTTATAGGAATATATTATATTAAATAAACAAGCACTCACAATACTAGAAACTAAAATGTAAGAATACTCGATGAGTTAGGAGTGATACAACATGTTCATAAACCGATTTACAATAAATACTTGTGGTGCGATGACTTTTACTGGCAACACTTTAGGTTTGAGTCAACAAACAAACCAAAATGCTGCTGGTACAGCAGGAAGTATTGGGGCTTTTATTACATTGGATACTAGTCAACCTATGGTAGATGCTTTTCCTCTAGACCCATTCCCAGGTGGTGGAATAGCTACAACTACACTTTCTATTAATATAAATAGTTCCGCAGCAAATTTGGTCATTCCAGCTGGGAGTACGATACTTTATGCAGAGTTAATCTGGGGTGGTAATTATTTATCAAGAGATCAAGATATTACTGGATTAATAAATAACGATGTCATCTTCATGGTGCCTGGTGGCGGTGCTTTTCAAATTTCACCTGATCCGCTAACAGCTAATGCACCTACTTTTATGACTGGTGGTAATACATTAGGATTTTATATGCGATCAGCAAATGTGACCAATATTGTACAGAACTTTGGAGCCGGTCAATATGCAGTTAGCCAAGTCTCAGGATTGGTAGATCCATTAATAGCTTCTACAAATAATACAAATCATGCTGGTTGGACACTTGCTGTTATTTATGAAAATTTCACTTCTTTTCCTTTTCGTAATATGACTCTTTTTGTAGGAGCACAGGGAATAGTAAACGCCACCACAAATCCAATCATTGATGTATCAGTAGCTGGATTTAATACCCCTGCTGTAGGAGCAGTATCAGGGAGAGCATTGATTAGCGCTGGGGAAGGAGACGCTAACATCACTGGAGATCAATGCCTGTTTGGTCCAAATGTAGCATCACTAGTTAATTTATCTGGGCCAAACAATCCTGCAATGAATTTTTTTGGATCACAAATCGAAGATGATACAGGAGCCGTAGATACGTCTGGTACTTATGGATCTAGAAATCAAATGCCTGGAACGCCAGGAATGAACATAAGTGCTGGACGTCAAGGATGGGATATAGCAAATGTGGATGCTTCAAGTGCATTAATTAACAACCAAAATGCTGGAGTTTTTAGATTTACCTCTACACAAGACGCCTATATGCCAAATGCTCTAGGTTTACAAATTGATCAGCCAGATAGCGTATTAAATATAGAAAAAAATGTAGACAAATTTCTTGCAAACAAAGGAGATATTTTAACCTACACGATTGAAATAACTAATCCAGGACCATCAATTGCCACAAATATAGTATTAACGGATATCGAACCTGTAGGTACTGATTTTATTGAAAACAGTGTAACTATTAATGGGGTTTTACAGCCAGGAGCTGATCCAAATGCTGGAATTGAGTTAGGGGATCTTGAAGTCGGGGAAACAATCACAGTTCAATTCAGAGTTAGAGTTACAGCAGGTAAATGTTTTGTCACAAACGTAGCCATTGTAAGATTTAGCTGTAATCAAACAGCAGAAAGTAATCAGGCTCTGACGACGATTTGTCATCATTGTCCTGGTTGTAAGAATTGTTTAGATTACTAACATCCTATTTCAATTTATAGGACAGCCGCATAAGCATTCATTGAATAATCATTTTATAAATAGAAAATCACATTTTTTTCTTGAAAATATGAACTCTAGAAAGGAGTACAACATGTTCATAAATCGATTTACTATAAATACTTGTGGCGCTATGACTTTTACAGGTAATACGCTAGGACTAGGTCAACAGTTCAATCAAAATAACGCAGGAACTGATGATAGCATCGGAGCATTCATTACACTAGACACAAGCCAACCAGGACAGAGCAATTTTCCACTGGACCCTGATCCTGTCGGTGGAATTGCAACTACTACTTTAAACATTAATTTGAATAGCTCTGCAGCAATTTTAGTGATTCCCGCAGGAAGTACGGTTCTTTATGCGGAGTTAATCTGGGGAGGGAATTATTTAAGCCGTAATGAGGATCTGACCACTTTGATCAATAACAATGTGATCTTAACGGCACCTAATGGCAGTATGTCCTCAATTACACCTGATCCTGTAACTGCGAATGAACCCACCTTCCCTGGAAATCCCCCACCAAAAACTTTAGGATTTTATATGCGTTCATCAAATGTAACCAATATTATTCAAATGCATGGAGCAGGTGAATATTCCGTTGGTCAAGTAACGGGATTGACAGATCGACTGAATAATTCGACTGATTCTACAAACCATGCAGGATGGACATTAGCTGTTATTTATCAGAATTTATCTCTTCCCTTTCGAAATATGACCCTATTTGTAGGTGCACAAGGAGTTGTCAATATTATGACAAACCCTATTATCGATGTAAATGTTGCTGGTTTTTCTACTCCATCAGCTGGAGCAATATCAGCTAGGGTGCTGATTAGTGCTGGAGAAGGAGACGCAACGAAATCAGGAGATGAATTCCTATTTGGTCCCGATACAGCCTCACTCTCAAATTTATCTGGGTCTGCACCAAATAATCCTGCTATGAATTTTTTTGGTTCACAAATAGAGGATGACAATGGAGCAGTAGATATGTCAGGTACTTATGGATCTAGAAATCAAACACCAGGAACACCAGGGGTCAATATGTTTGCAGGACGTCAAGGTTGGGATATCGCAAATGTGGATGCATCAAATGCATTGATAAACAATCAGAATTCAGGTGTTTTTAGATTTACTACTACAGAAGATGAGTATTTACCAAATGCAATAGGACTACAAATTGATTTGGATGATAGCATTCTTAACCTTGAAAAAAAAGTAGATCAATTTTTAGCTCACAAAGGAGATGTAATAACCTATACAAGTGAAATCACCAATCCTGGCCCCTCCATAGCAACGAATGTAATTTTTACTGATATCGAACCAATTGGCACTGATTTTATTGAAAATAGTGTAAGCATTAACGGAACCCTACAACCTGGAGAAGACCCTAATGCAGGAATTCTTATTGGACAAATCGGAATAGGAGATACTGTGATCGTTCAGTTCAGAGTAAGAGTAACAACAGGTAAATGTTTTGTAACAAATGATGCTAGTGTAAGTTTTAATTGTGACCAGACTGTGATAAGCAATCAAGTACTCACCACCATATGTAATGATTGCCTTGGTTGTCCCAGTTGTTCAAAAAAGCCTCATTAAACTTATTAAAATATGAAGTGGGATTTAACTATAATCAATCAATAATCCCTATTATATCTGTAATGTGATTTATATAAGAAATTGTGCTTTTTATCTAGTAGATTCGCACATGCAGCCAGTACCTATTCGACATATATTATTTTATGGGGTTATACAATATACCTCAAATATATTAAAAATATAAGGAGATGTTTTATAATGAGTTGCAATAGTTATAAAAGTGACGTTTGTTGTCCAATCTCGTGTGCTGGTATTGATTTATTCCCTTCACAATTAATTTTAATTAAAAGATGTACACCTATTAGAACTCAGTGTGATAATTCAACAGAAGCTACTTTATTTACAACAACAATTACAACAACTTCACAACTTCCTAGCGGAATGATTACAGTCGTAAATACTAGTTCTGAGTGTACAATGACAGTCACAGTAACAGATGAAGGAGTAGCTACTCCTTATGAGGTTATGCCCTTATCTTCAATAACAGTGGAAGTAAGCAGCTTATCTCTGGTTACTGTAACATGTGATGGAACTGATCCGGATGCGTTCTGTAATGGTACTTTTGATGCTGATTTACAATATACTATCAATAAATAATCTTAAGCATTGATTGGCTTAATTTACGTACGGATTACAACTAGTTTGAAATTATATCAATCCTGATAGTATTATCGGGATTGATATAATTTATAAATAATTTTATTTTACATTACCTTCATCCCTTTCTACTGATAAATATGTCTTCTGATTATATTTCCATTTTCAATTTGAAGCTTTTTCCTCCTTTTCACCATTAGCATTTTTTGCACTATAGAATTTTTTTAATATTGGTAAAAAAAAGATCATTTCTTCATATAATTAATGTTAATATGAGGTAATCTAATGAATTGATTACTTCTACTTAATGAGGGAGGATGTAACCATGAACAAAGGGGTAGATACAATAGAACGCGTTCGATCCATCATTAAACGAAGTTCTAATATCGTTTTTTTGGGAGGGGCTGGTGTGTCGACGGAAAGCAACATCCCTGACTTTAGATCCAATAAAGGTTTATTTCAGCAAGATCGTTCAGTAGAAGAGATTTTAAGTTTTAGTTTTTTCAAAAAGTACCCAGAAGAATTTTATTCATTTTATAGAGAGCATTTGATACATGAAAATGCGCTGCCCAATCAAGCCCACCAATCACTAGCGCGTTTAGAACAGCAAGGAAAAATAAAAGCAGTAATCACCCAGAACATTGATGGGCTTCATCAATCTTCTGGGAGCCATATCGTTCTTGAATTACACGGTTCTATTCATCGAAACTTCTGTATGGATTGTCAAATGTTCTATGCACTAGACAAAATAATAAATAATGAAGGAACTATTCCTAGATGTGAACAATGTGAAGGAATTATTAAACCCGACGTTGTTTTATATGAGGAAAGATTAGACGAAGATATTCTTGATAGCGCTGTAGACTTTATTTCAAAAGCCGAGGTATTCATCGTTGGAGGGACTTCCCTAAGTGTATACCCGGCTGCGGGATTGATTGAATATTATAGAGGGGAGCACTTTATTCTAATTAATAAAGCACCAACTCCCTATGATTCTAGGGCAAATTATGTCATTTATGATCATGTCGGAAAGGTTATGAGTCAATTCGTTTAATTTAATAATTTACTGCCCCTATTCATTACTAGCGAAGGATTAGGATTCCAACAATTGTAACGATCATCGCTCCAAAAGCTACTACAACGCCTGCCCAAGCTGGAACAACGGACTTACTGTTTCTTTTATCCTGACGTAAATCATCAATTTGCGAGTTCAAATCATCAATTTCTTTATCTCTTGCTTTGAACATTTCATTAAGCTCTGGTCTCGGAACAAAACTCTTATTCCAAGTATCAAGTTTTGTATCCATTTTAACAACTACGTCACGTATTGATTTGAGCTCAGCTTCCAATTTTGCCATGCGTTCAATATCTTCTTTCTCCATGTTCATCTCCCCCGTTTCTATTAAAATTTCATTTTTTTTATATTGATATGCTTTATAATATGACACTAATGAATGAATGGATTGGATGGATGTCCAATAGAATTAAAAATCCGCAAATATCATTTTTTATTACCACATTTTTTTTCATAAAGTTATACACAAAGAAAAAAGCTTCCCCTAGTTAAAGTGAACCCTTTGTAAGGAACCTTTTAGTATTGGAGAAGCCTTTTTAACCTTCAAGTTTTTATGTTTTTAATCCAATGAATGTACTAAATGTTTACGCACTATGAAATTGCGCTTCTTCAGTTGAGCCTTTTAAGGCTGTAGTTGATGATGTACCACCAGTAATCACTTGTGAAACTTCATCAAAGTAACCTGTCCCTACTTCTCTTTGATGTTTAGTTGCTGTATAACCATATTGTTCGTTCGCAAATTCTGCTTGCTGCAGTTTGGAATAAGCAGCCATACCGCTTTCTTTGTATCCTTTTGCAAGTTCAAACATACTGTGATTCAATGCATGGAAACCTGCTAGCGTTACAAATTGGAACTTATATCCCATCTTCCCTAATTCCTGCTGGAACTTTGCAATGGTTGCGTCATCAAGCTTTGCTTTCCAATTAAAAGATGGGGAACAGTTATATGCAAGTAATTTGTTTGGATACTTTTCATGAATAGCATCAGCAAATCGTTTTGCCTGTTCTAGGTCTGGAGTGGAAGTTTCACACCAAATTAGGTCTGCATATGGTGCATAAGATAGACCTCTAGCTATTGCCTGATCCAAGCCTGCTTTTGTTTTAAAGAACCCTTCTGAAGTTCGCTCACCTGTAATAAATGGTTTGTCAGCATCATCAATATCACTTGTAATCATATCTGCTGCATCTGCATCTGTTCTGGCAATTAATACTGTCGGAACCCCCATTACATCTGCTGCTAATCTAGCTGAGATTAAATTACGCACAGCCGTTTGTGTAGGTAATAATACTTTACCGCCTAAATGACCACATTTTTTTTCTGAAGAAAGCTGATCTTCAAAATGCACACCAGAAGCACCGGATTCGATCATTCCTTTCATTAATTCAAATACATTTAATTGACCGCCAAAACCTGCTTCTGCATCTGCAACAATCGGTGCAAACCAATCTATACTATCATCTTCTTCTAAATGACTTATTTGATCTGCACGCTGTAAAGCTTGATTAATTCTTTTTACAACGTGAGGTACACTGTTTGCCGGGTATAAACTTTGATCAGGATACATTTGTCCAGCTAAATTAGCATCTGCTGCTACCTGCCACCCACTTAAATAAATCGCTTTTAAACCTGCTTTCACTTGTTGAACAGCTTGATTTCCTGTTAATGCGCCTAATGCATTAACATAACTTTCAGACTGCATTAATTTCCAAAGTTTTTTTGACCCTTCTTTTGCTAATGTGTGTTCAATATCCATAGACCCACGTAATTTGATTACCTCTTCTGCTGTATACGGTCTAGTTATATCATTCCAACGCTCATCAATTTGCCAACTTAATTCTAAATTTTGTATTCTTTTCATCATTTCTACTTCCTCCAATTTGTTTTTTATTGTATTTTATAAAATGATTTCTTTTATAAATGTTTGTAACCAGGTAACGTTAAGAATTCAGTAAATTCATTATTTTCAATTAATTTATTAAACAGTTGTACAGCTTCCTTTATAAAACTATTTTCAAATCTTTCAGCACCTCGCTCAGCCTTTATTTTCTCTAACTCTTCTTCTTGTAATTGCTGAACAAGTTCCAAAGTTAATTTTCTTCCATCATCGAGAATCCCTTTCGGATGTCTTATCCACTGCCATAACTGTGCTCGTGAAATTTCAGCAGTTGCTGCATCTTCCATCAAATTGTGAATAGGAGCAGCACCATTACCAGACAGCCAAGAATCAATATATTGAATACCAACATTAATATTGGTACGTACACCAGTCTCAGTGATGTTTCCTTCTGGAACAGCAAGTAAATCCTTAGCTGTTACTTTAATATCTTCTCTTTTTCTGTGAATCTGATTTGCACTCGGCATGATTTTATCAAACATTTCTAATGCAACAGGAACCAGACCAGGATGTGCAACCCATGTTCCATCGTGACCATCTAAAGCTTCTCTTTCTTTATCTGCGCTAACCTTTTGGAAAGCTTCTTCATTTGCCTTAGGATTATTTTTAATCGGAATTTGAGCAGCCATTCCTCCAATTGCTGGTGCATTTCTTCGGTGACAGGTCTGAATGACTAATTGTGAATAAGCCCTCATAAATGGCACAGTCATCGTTACTTCAGAACGATCTGGCAAAATCATTTCATCATGATTTCTGAATTTTTTAATATAGCTAAAAATATAATCCCATCGTCCACAATTTAATCCTGCTGAATGCTCTCTTAATTCATATAAAATCTCATTCATTTCAAAGGAAGCTAATATCGTTTCGATGAGTACTGTTGCTTTTATCGTCCCTTGCGGAATTTGCAACTCATTTTGAGCAAAAACAAACACCTCATTCCAAAGCCTTGCCTCAAGGTGATTTTCTAACTTTGGTAAATAATAATAAGGACCGCTTCCAATTTCCATACACTTCTTAGCATTATGATACAAGTACAATCCAAAATCTACTAAGCTTGCTGATGCTGGTTCTCCATCTACAATGATATGTTTCTCCTCTAAATGCCAGCCTCTAGGACGAACGATTAATACAGCGATCTCTTCATTCAAACTATATTTTTTTCCATTCGCGTTTTCAAAAGTAATTGATCTATTCACGGCATCACGAAGATTGATTTGCCCCTCTATACAATTTTCCCATTTGGGGGAGTTAGCATCTTCAAAATCTGCCATAAAAACCTTTGCTCCAGAATTCAAGGCATTGATTATCATTTTCCGATCAACTGGACCTGTAATTTCTACTCTTCTATCTTGGAGATCCTTAGGTAAAGAGGCAATTGTCCAATCACCATTACGAATATGTTCTGTCTCCTTAATAAAATCAGGCATTTCTCCTTCATCTATTCTCTGTTGGCGTAAAATTCTGTTATATAACAATTCTTTTCTTTTACCTCTAAATTGGCGTTCTAAATTTGAAATAAATTGTAAAGCTCCGTCTGTTAATACTTCCTTAACTTTTCCATTTACTTCATTAAGAACCTCAATCCCAGATATATCGGTATTCATTAGATAAACTCACCCTCTCAATCATTTGTTATAGTACAGTTTATTAAATTTAATTGTATTATATAACAGATAACTTAAAAAGAGAACCCCTTTTTTAAAATTTCTAAAAATTTTTAGTTAGGAGGATACTTTAAGTGTCATTAAGGGCGTTTGTTGAATACTTAAATGGTTTCTAAACTATGTGATCGCAGATGATCTATTTGTAAGAGAAGACAATGAGGGGTAAAAAAGGAATGTTATTAATTAAAAATAGAAATGTATACTATTCCGCACCAAATTACTAATTGGTACGGAAAATTTTTATATTTTCACTTCTTTATTAACATAAGCTTCAGGGTAATTTCCTTTTAGAACATTTACAATGTTTTGAACCGTTAACTTCATCATTTTGGTTCTAGTTTCAATGGTAGCACTTCCTATATGAGGAACAACCACAACCTGATTAAATTTTAGTAAAGGATGTTGATTTGATATTGGTTCTTTTCTAAACACATCTAATCCAGCACCTGCTATTTCTCCATTCTGTAATGCTTGGACCAGATCATCTTCAACAACAGATAATCCACGTCCCACATTAATAAAAATGGCAGTGTTTTTCATTTTTGAAAAAGCTGCTTCATCAAATTTATCTCTTGTTTCATCTGTTAAAGGAAGTAAATTGACAATAAAATCTGCCTTTTCCAACAATTCATAAAAAGAACAGTACTTTGCATTTAGAGCTCTCTCTACACTTTCTCTTCTAGTACGGTTGTGATATATCACTTCCATATCAAACCCAGTTGCTCTTTTCGCTACTTTTTCTCCAATCCGTCCCATACCCACTATTCCAAGAGTTTTATGATGAATATCTCTACCAACTAATAACAAGGGATCCCAATCCTTCCAATTGCTACCCTTTACAAATTGATAACCTTCTACAATTCGTCTAGCAGTTGACATCAATAAGGCAAAAGCTAAGTCTGCAGTTGTATCATTTAAAATATCCGGTGTATTACATACAAAGATTTTCTGTTTAGTAGCTGCTACAATATCAATATTGTCGTATCCTACAGCCATGTTAGAAATAACTTTTAATTGTGGAGAATTGTCAATGATGGAGTGATCAATGGTATCATCAAGTGTCGTGAATAGTGCTGTAGCTTTAACTGCCTCTTTTTTTAAAATATCTAACGGCACTTTTCCATTTTCTCCATTCCACATTTTTACGAAAGCTATTTTCTCTAGTGGTTCCACAACTTCATTGGGTATTTTTTTAGTGATATATACATAAGGTTGATTCATATATTCATCTCCCAACTTCAAGAAAATATTTAAATATAGAAAAAATCCCTACTAGTATTTTCAACTATAGGGATCTTATTGTAAAGTTATTATAATTCCTCACCTTTAAATGCATCTAACAAGCAGTTGAAAATAATAATTACGATTGGAATTATCAGAGTCAAATATTTGTCGATTTTTATAAAGATTGAGAAAAAAGATGAGGAAGTTGATGAATCTGATTTTTGGGCAAGCTTCATTGAGAAAAATTCCTTGTTTGATATAATGGAGTTATTCGTAATGATTCGCAACCACTTGATGAAAATTACTTTTACGAAAAAAGTAGTTGAATAAGCTGTTCAAGTGTAGATGAAATTGACGGTGAATTCGTAGAAATTACTTACATTTACTTAGCCTAGGAGGAATAAATATGAAATTTTTTATTGATACTGCAAACATTGAAGAAATTCGGGAAGCTCATTCAGTAGGAATTTTATCTGGAGTTACAACAAATCCAAGTTTAGTTGCAAAGGAAAACGTTTCTTTTCATGATCGCTTAAAAGAAATAACCTCCATAGTATCTGGTTCAGTTAGTGCCGAGGTTATTGCAACAACAGCACCAGAAATGATTGAAGAAGGAAAAGAACTTTCAAAAATTGCACCGAATATTACCATTAAAGTTCCTATGACAATAGAAGGTCTAAAAGCTGTTAAAGCTTTTTCAGACGAAGGAATCAAGACGAATGTAACACTCATTTTTAATGCAAACCAAGCATTACTCGCTGCAAGAGCTGGGGCTACATATGTTTCACCTTTCTTAGGGCGTTTAGATGATATCGGACATAATGGATTAGAATTAATTTCAACAATTTCTGAAATATTTAATGTGCACAATCTTGATACAGAAATTATTGCAGCTTCTATTCGTCACCCACTTCATATTACAGATGCAGCGTTGTATGGTGCTCATATTGCAACTGTTCCTTACAAAGTCATCATGCAGCTTTGTAATCACCCTTTGACAGACCAAGGAATTGAAAAGTTTTTAGCAGATTGGAATAATCGAAACGACTAAAAAGAATCTTTTCGGCTTAGTGTGATGAGGACAGCAAAGTTAATTTTTTATACTCTATTGGGAATCTATATAAATCCACTGGCTTAATGTCAGTGGGTTTATATCCATTCTCATCCCCCTCTCTAATCATAATTCTACCCTTTATACTAATAAAAAAAAGAAACATATTCACGTCAGTTAATCTTTTTTTTATATGAGAAAAGGTACACACATCCAGTCAATTTACTAAGATTTTATTTCAATAAAATTGATTTGACAAGTAGATATTGCAGTATTACTAACATCAGCACCAAAAGGATTGGTAACATCAGTTAATATAACGATACCTTCCCCAGCTTTTGCAACAGTTCCTATTAACCTAGATAGAGGCGAACCTGGTCTAGTTAAATAATTAATTTCAACAGTTTTATTTAATAAGGTAGCTAATTCATTTGTAGCTGGATCTTCACAACAACTACATTCACCTTTCATATCCTTTCTAACTGGTTTTAATTGTGTTTTCTTACCTAATATATTATTTCCAACTGCAGTGACATTACATATGGGAAAACATCTTATAACCCCTCCTACATTTATTGTTGCTAGAAAATTCTCTACAGAATTGATTGTACCTACTTGTTCAGCTGAAATTGTAAAGACCCTAGTATCGGGTATATTTATCAATTGTTGCATTACGCATTGCATAGGACAAACACAACAATCGCATTTTGACTTGTCAAAAACACCCATCCTAATCACTCTCCTTCTCACATTCATTATTTGTTAAGATATAGTATGAATTGGACTGCATCCATGATTGTACATATACCTATAAGAAATTCACATTTTATCTCTGTCAACTCCATGCAGAAGAGATTGCATTATTATTTCAAAACCTGACAAAAGCACAATTTAATAAAGAGGCACAAACATCCAATCAAAACTTCTTTTAAATCTATATAATATCTAATTAAATAAATTTATAAGGGGTAGAGATTATGGGACATTTTGATGAGAGTATTTGTGATTGCTGCGTCTGCCCGATGCAGTGTGTTTTAGAGCAATTGGTGGGTATAGACAATATAGGTATCGTAACTCCAACATTTGCAGATGATGGAATCATTATTAACCAAGTAAAAGATTTTATAGCATTCACAAATCGAGGGAATTTCCCAATTTGTCAAATTTCATCAGTTTCTAACGATAACTCAATAATTCCAGTAATTAAACAATCTATAAAACAAAGTAAAGGAGTGTGTTCCTGTTGCGAAGACCCTATTACAAATTTAGCAAAGTCAATGATTGGAAAAAACGTTAATATTGAATTGATTTCTCCTACTGGTGTTTCTTTTTTCGATGAAATTATAGTTGTTGGGGAAGGTATTATTGTAGGCAGATTTCCTTTGAATTTTGATGTAATAGAAATTTTTTCTTCGTGTGCAGTAACAAGGATTTCTAATTAAATTAATAACAACTTGAAAAGTCCTCACCACCAGTTACCTAAGCCAATAGAAGAAAATCACTTCTGTACTTTATTCTTTGCCCCACTCCACAACCCATTAACAGAACCCCATCACTATACCAACTAAAATTGTAACAATTGAATCTATTATTATTTGTTCTGACTCATTTTTTTCTCTTTGGCATACATTTTTTTCACTTAATAACACAACCTATTCTATATACACTAACAAATCTTATAAGGAATGGAGTTCGAGAATATGAAAAGATTAACATCTATAACATTGACAGCTTTACTGTTATTTAGTGGAATAATATCAGCTTCTGCTCAAACAATGGATAATGAAACAACAATGAATCCTAATAAAGGTCCTGAATTAGAACAGAGAAAAGAAGAGCCTAAACAAGAAAAAAACAATTCTTCTTCAGCAATGGATGAATATAAAGAGATATTGTATAAATTAGATGAATTAAAACAACAAATTCATGAGCTTCACATGCAGGTTAATAGCAATAAGGATGAAATTGTCGACTTATTCTCGAAGGGTGAAGATTAAAGTTAGATCGCGATATCTTATGGGCGCAGGATGATACGCAAAAGCACAATTTTTGAATACAGTACACACGTCCAATCAAACAATACTTATTTGAATACATTAATAAAAAATGAAAAGGACGTGTGTAATATGGGACATTTCGATAAATCCATCTGTGATTGTTGTACCTGCCCAATGCAATGTGTCTTGGAGCAATTGATAGGGAAAACTATAGCTACAATATCGTTCCTTAGTATAGGAGTTGATAGTTGGACGTGTGTCCTAGGGCAAGTACACATTTTTCAGTTTAAAACCCCACTACATAAATAGTGAGGTTTCCGTAGAAGGATCTTATGAGCGGACTACTCTATGTTCAAACTCTTCATAACGATGCAGTTTAAACAAATAAAAAAGGAAACACATTATCTTCGATTCCAAAATTATCTTGAGTATCATCTTTTATATCAGCATCAATTGTATTTGTTGCACTCACAAAATTATTCGTTCTTGGTAAATCTCCTCTATTAAAACAACCACTACCAGCATATGCTTTTGTGTATTCTACAGGTGTTATCTGAACTGAATCTCCTGCACGTACTTTACTTCCACCCGAAACATTAATGATTTTGGCAACGCCTAAAATGGATGGCATATCCTTCATCACTCCTTGTGTTTTTGATAGAGAATCGTAGTTCCCTTATACACCATATGTAGATATTAGACTATGTGAGTGGGCATCTACCTATGAAACTTATTATTTTCTTGTTGAAATCGAAACCCTTGTGAGCATCTAACATAACAAACGCAAGTACACATTTTCATAGTTAAAAACCCCACTATATAAATAGGTGAGGTTTTCCCTAGAGAGATTATATGAGTAGATAGTAAGCTGCCAATATATTCTATGTTCAAATGCTTCATTTGGTATAGACACGTGACTTGATTGTTTAAAATGTGCTTTATCCTACGTCCATTAAAAACCATCATTGTCAAAATTCTATCGGTTCCAAACTTGCCATATAACCTTTTTATCTTTCTATCCCTAGATATTCGCACAAATAGCCAAGGAACTGCAATAGCTCCTTGGTAAAGGGGTAAGTCAATGGGTGTTGTGTTTGCTGCATTCCAAAGTCTCAAAGCAAATGTATTTACAGTATATATTATGCTATCCAACTATCTTTGATTGTGTGAATGCGGATGTCTGAAATAAATAGGCGTTGTTAACTAATCGTTATTTTTCTTTGTCATCCCATATCAGCGCCCTTCTGTTAACCGTTTAATCATAAATTTAATTTTCAAACTGTAATTCTATAATATGAATACAGTTGCTTTAAGGCTCCGAGACCCAATTAAAACAAATCCTAAGGTCGGTCTAGTTACACTAGTACATCTGATATCATACGTATTTAATCCAGCAATTGGGTTGTCGTCCACTAGGGGAAAGCTTGGAAAGTTTGTATGTCTTCCTTGAACAACAGATTCATAATCCATTTCATCATTGATCGTTGCAATAACAGTGTCATTACGTAGCAGTTCATATGTTACTTCAAAAGTTTGCCCCATCAAAGTAAGTCCCAGTACAGCTATTTGTGCCATTGTATCGATAGAAACTTGTGTTTTCTGTGGTTGTTTCACACACACATCGACGGTAGATACAACTGCAGATGGATTAGCTGGTGTTAAATTAATTACATTTGGATCACTTGTATTATATACATCTAGTACTGAAACTGTATCCGCAACAACAAAAAAGCCCTTTTTCATCTCCAAAAACTTACCTCCCAACTCGTTAAATTATCTGTTCATCATATCTTATGAAAAATCTAATAAAGTTGCTTGGACTCTTATCTATAGGCTGGAATGTAAAAAAGGCAACCACACAAAATAATTTACCAAATATTTATTTTAAAGTATAATTTAGGGATGTACTGGATTCTTTATCAACCTATGAATAGGATATAGTTGATAAAGTTTTAAAGTAAATTCAAATCTCTGCCTATTAAAGATTGGCTACCTACTATTACGCACTCATATTATCTCTCTAAGGAAACCTCACTATTAATGATAGTGGGTTTTTTTCTATCAAAAATGTGTACTTGCCTTAGGAACACCAGTCCAACCAAAGTAGAATTTCCTAACATAGTATATAGTACATCATATTGTAAAGGGATTAACATGAGTGGACAAAGTTCTGCTACAGGTGCTATTGTACTATTCATACTCTTAGTTATCATATTAATAGGTTCATGGGGTTCAGATATTTGACCATGATCCACTAGCCATTATCCAAGTACACTAAAATAAAATATATAATGTAATTGCACTAGAATACTAGCCTATACAAATTCATTTAACTACAAGACTACTAACTAAGAAACTTATAACAAAAAAGCTTATAATTTTTACCCCTAATATAATCTTGAAATATTCAAATATGACAAGATATAGACTTTTTTATGTACGTTTCTATCATAAAGTTTTTTCACAAAAAAATTAGTCCATAAGGAATTGGGTTCTCTGAACATAAAGTATAGCCGGAGGTGAGATGTATGATTTTAATAGGGGTAATAATCTTTTTTTTACTAAAAGGATTTATAGATTTTGTTAATGAATTATTGATTGAAATCATAACTGAGTTAGTTTTAATAAAAGAATCCGACTAATAAATAAACAGGGACCATCTCCCAAGGCTAAATACTCCCTAGTGACCGATAGTGAACCAGTACCGTGAGGGAAAGGTGAAAAACACCCCGGAAGGGGAGTGAAAGAGACCTTACTCAACACCCCAGACGAGTGATTAGCTTCCTGGGGGCTTAGTTGCTGTGAAGATTCTATGACAAATTTAGCAAATTCAATGAAAGGAGGCATTATTAATGTTGATTTTTTGACCCCTAGTACTGGTACTTTTCTTGATGAAATAATAAATGTAGGAGAAGGGATAGTCGTAGGTAGGTTTCCACTTGATATGTCTTTCACCGAGATTTATTCTACTTGTACGATAACAAGAATTACTTCAGCTAATCAACAACAAATTAATGATTCTTCTAGAGCTTCTAATTCGCATTGGTTTAAAAATGCTACACCCCCACCAGTTATTTAAAACCAGCGAGGGAACAAAGAATCTATTTTGATTGGACGGGTGTCCCAGTAAAAGTACATATTTTTCATAAAATAAAGCCCCACTACGTTGAATAGTGAGGTTTATTCTTCACACCTGACAAAAGCACAATTTAATAAAGAAGCACAAACATCCAACCAAAACTTTTTTGAACCCATATAATATTTAATCAAATAAATTTATAAGGAGTAGAGATTATGGGACATTTTGATGAGAGTATTTGTGATTGCTGCGTCTGCCCGATGCAGTGTGTTTTGGAAGAGTTGGTTGAAGTCGAGGGTTTGGTGATTGATACACCTGTTAATAATATTCCTACAACTATTACTGGTGTTAATGATTTCATTGCATCAACTACTGATGGAGATATTCCAGTATGTCAAATTACTCATGTAGAAATTATTAATCCTCCAGATACGCTAATTACCACAGCATTATCTGCTTTAAAACCTATAAGAAAAAATAGTAAAGGGGAATGTGCTTGTTGTGAAGACCCTATGACAAATTTATTAAAGTTTGAAATCGGAAATACTTTCGAAGTTGAATTCATTGGTACAACTGGACCATTCACAAACGAAATCCTAGGTGTAGGTGAAGGAATTCTTATAGGAGTTGATAGTGGACCTAGCCTTTTTTTAGATATTTATTCTACATGTGCAATTACAAGGGTTATTCCAATCACCCAACAACAAATTAATGATCCAACTAGACTTTCAAGAAAAACCACTCTCCCACCAGCTACCTAAAAGCCAGTGGGAAGAGGTATATTTATTTTATTTTAATTTCATTTTGATTTCTTCCCTCGGTAAATTAATAAACTATCTAACTTTTGTAGGATCTGAACTTACATAATCCCGCTTAAAATTAGACAGGGCTTTGAATTTGCTATATTGATTATTATCCTGCCTCTGCAATTTCAAGAGCAGAATAACTAACAACGAGAATGATAACTAAAAGAATAAATAGCACTAGAACAATTCCTGCTCCAGTAGCAATTCCACTATAGCTACCCATACAAACGCCTCCTTTCAATTTATCCAATTTTGATGTATATACTATGTTCAGAAATCTAAACTGCTTGGGTCGATGTTCTGATACAAGCGCACAATTTCCATAGTTTAAAATCCCACTACATAAATAGTGAGATTTCCGTAGAGAGATTACATGAGTGATGATACTGGCTCTGCTGTCTCAGGTCTAGGAGCACTCGGCGGCAAAAGTAACATCAGGTTTCCACTATATCTACCTCCACTTGCAGCAGCTAGGATAATAACTAATAGAATAAATAAAACCAAAACTATAGCTGCTCCCATAAAAACGCCTCCTTTCTATATGAGATGTACGTTATTATTTGATATTTTTATAAGCTTACATTACCTAAAAAAGGATCGTTTGGTGCGAAAACAATTGTTCCACTACGACTACTGCCTCCACCTGCAGAAATTAATATGATAACTAAAAGAATGAATAGCACTAGAACAATTCCTGCTCCAGTAGTAATTCCACTATAACTACCTATGTTAATCCCTCCTTCCAATATGATGTAATATACTATGAAAGGAAATTCTACTTTGTCTGGACTGGTGTCCTAGTGCAAGTACACATTTTTAATAGATTAAAACCCCACTACATAAATAGTGAGGTTTACATCGTAGAGAGATTATATGAGTGCCCTCCTATTTCTAGGAGATCAATGTCAAAATTTTAGGTCTGAATGTAAATTGTGTGCACAGTACGGTCTCCTTGGTTTTTATTCATTAAATTGAATAGGGGGTATTGTTTTCTTGTTACCTCTTAAACAACTTTTTCGTACCACAAGACCCTTCACAAAGCCCATCTGGTATACTTGAATTACATTTATTTTCATCAATTGCAATATTATCGACTTCTAGTGAATTATTTTGAATGTCTGGGTTATTGCCTAATAAACAATTAGAACGGATGCCAAAGAAATCAGTATCTGTTTCTTCTATAACTATTCCAGCACCTAGGTTGTTCTCTATACAATTATCATCTATAATGGTTTGGATTTCTGGCTCAAAAGATTGATTCATCTGAATTCCATTTTCTTTATTCCTCTGACAACAATTCTTATTAACTATATTATCTATGTTATTTAATTCTATCCCATCACCCTCATTTTTGTTGCATATATTTTCCCATAGGATGATTATACTAGAATCTTCCTCGGGTACCAGAATACCATTTTTTTTATTTTTTATAGCTCTATTATTAAATAATAAATTTCTAATATTAGTGATAACAAAACCATTTCCTTTATTTTTAAAACTATAATTTTCGATACATTTATTTATAAAATCTAATTGAATACCATGATGGCCATTATTTTTTGCCTCGTTAAATAATAATAAGTTATGAGCATCTACAATAAAACCCTTACCTCGATTGCCATCTGCATGACATTTAATAAAGTAAGTTAAATCACCTTGAGGACTATTAAACCCAATTTTTTTGCTCATACTTGCCTTACATTCATTGAGAAGATTTAGTTTTAAGTCTGCTGAAATATTAAATCCATGTTCTCTATTGCTATTGGATTGAACTCTTTCTAAAGTATTAAACTCGTCATTTATATTCACTCCGCTGAGCACAAAATTTTGAACTGTTAGGTTTTCTATTGAGCTGAGCTTACTGTTGAGTAAAATACCATTTTCTACTATATTTGTTCCATCAATGATAGTTTTCCACATGTCTGCTCCTACAATTCTGAGACGATCTTTATCAACAATAACTGCTTCGTTAAATACTCCATCTCCAATATTGATTTGAAAGCCGTCTGGCGCATCATCTATAGCTTGTTGTATGGTTTCACCTTCCTGTACATCGATGGCATCATTTCTTTCACATAATCCTAAAGGTGTACTCGTTTCACAATCGTTGTCTGCAAAAGTACAATCTTCCACCATATCTTCTACGAAAATGTCCGGTGAGTTTCCTTTTAAACAATTAGAACGAACGGCAGTATCATCCCCAGCTATTCTGATACCAGCAAGTGCGCTATTTTTAACTATATTCTGATCAATGATATTGTCAGTATTTTTTACAAAAATTCCGTTGTTTTTATTATTGATGATTTGATTTTTTATCATTTTTGTAAAATTTCCAGTCATGACGATTCCATTCGATTCATTTGCTTTACTGATATTATCGCATAAAGTTATAGATGATCCATTTGTAAATCCATTTCCTTTGTTATTATTGGATTTGTTAGATAGGAAGATATTTGTATTCCCATTTCCTCCAAAACCATCACCACCATTATATAAAGCAGCATTAGAGATGATATAACTTTCTCTTCCAGATACATGAAATCCATCTTGCCTGTTATTTTCTGCTAAACAACAGGTTATTAAATTGTTGTCCCTAGAGCTTTCTATAAAAACCCCATTTTCGTTATATATCATTTTACATTGGATAATATTATTATTGTCGTTGCCCACGTGGATCCCATCTCCAACATTTTCATTGATTTCACATTGCATTAATATATTGATAGTTCTTGTTATTTTGATTCCATGCTCTCCATTATTTAGTACTTGAACCTTATGAATAATATTCAACTCATCATTCATTTCAATACCAGAACCACCACTGAAGTTTTGCACCGTTAAGTCTTCGATCGCAACTAAGATTGCATTGATTATAATGCCAGATGTTGCAGCGCCCTGTCCGTCAATGAACGTTTTTCCTTTGCCTGCACCGATGAGGCGAATGCCATTTTTATTTATGGTAATTGCTTCTGGAAATATCCCTTTTGCTACTCTTATGGTATCGAAAGGTTCTGCTGCTGCTAAAGCAACATTTATGGTTGGAAATTCAGATGGTACTTTAAGTACGGCCATCTTTGTTTCACCCTCTCTGTTCTGAATTACTCATTAAATGCATTATATTCAAGATGAAAGGATGGCGTATGGACGAATGTATAGAAATTTATAAAATTTAAAATACAAAAAAGCCTCTGTTTATCGGTTAATTCCTCCGATTCAACAAGGCTCATTACTACTTCATTTGATTTCGTTTTCTTGGTTGCATCCTTTGCAAACTACGCCCTTCCTGTTAACCGTTTAACAATAAAATTTTATTTTCAAACTAATATTTATACTGTAAATACTGTTGCTTTAAGACTTCTTGAAGCAACAAAAATATCTCCTTCTGCATTTGTTGAAACCCTTGTAATTCTTAGTTCATACGTATTGATTCCAGCACATGGATTATTATCTACTAAAGGAAAGTTTGGAAAGTTTGTATGTCTTCCATCGGCGCCTGCTCTCGCATAATCCATTTCATCACTGATCGTTGCAATGGTAGTGCCATTGCGTAGGAGCTCATATGTTACTTCAAAAGTTACAGAAGGAGGTCCATCATCATTACATATTGCAATTTGTGCCATTGAATCAATGCAGACCTGTGTTTTCTGTGGATCCTTAACACATACATCGACAGTAGCTACAATTTCAAAGTCACCATCATTACTAAGTATAATTATATTTTCATCCCCAGGATCATATGGATCATCTACTGAAACCGTATCAGCTACAACTAAAATTCCTTTCTTTAATCCCATAAACTCACCTCCCAACTTCATAATTACCCGTTCATCCTATCTTATGAATAATCTAATGAAGTTGCTTGGACTCTTATCCTTAGGCTGGAATGTAAAAAACATACTAAGATTAGTAATGCAGACCAAGGCATTGGTTTGCATTACTATTTTTATATAGTAGAAGTGAAGAATAGATCGAGCGCTCTTTTGGATCATGAATCCGTATTAAAAACTGATCTACTTCACTACCCTTATTTGAACCAGGTGTTAGTTTGTTTTCATGTTGTTTCATTCCACTCACCTCTCACGGAACACTTCTATTCTTATTGTGTAAGAAGTACAGGAGAATACGCAAGAGCACAATTAATATTGTATAGTACACGCGTCCAATCATCGTAATCCCAATTTGAATACACTATTAAAAACTGAAAGGTCGTGTTAATATGGGCGTTTTCGATAAATCCATCTGTGATTGCTGCGTTTGTCCGATGCAGTGTGCTTTAGAACAGTTGATCGAACCGCAAACACAAATAAATGTCATAGTCACTACCCTTGGTGCTATAACTATCTTGCTGGGAACTTTTACGTTAACAGAAGTCAAAGGTTTTATTGCAACGACGAGTGTGGAAATAGACGTCGCAATCTGTAAAATCATTACAGTCGGTTTTCAAACTCTTCCAACTGATTTTAAGTTAAAGCCCGTTCGAAAGGACATCGTTGGAGAATGTGTATGTTGCGAAGATCCGATGACGAATTTGTTAGTAGGTAAGATTGGAACGAACATCTCTATACCTTCTGGTGGAGGACCTAGTGGCATTATATCAGCAGGTGTAAAGGATGTTGGAGAAGGCATTGTTTTATTAGAAAATATAAATATGGGCGGCGGCATACCAATAACACCTTTTGGTATAACTTCTACATGCTTGTTAGACGCCATAGGACCTCCTAGTTAGTTTTCCATTCAACTGCACACACCAACTACCTAATACAAGCCAATGGGGATTATTCCTATTTCTTTACTGTATTCATCACACCCCTGATAACAGCACAATTTAATATTACAGTACAAACGCCCAATCAAAACACTAATAAAAACATAAAAAAACAGAACACTTGGCTAACCACTTTCAATATGATGTAAGAGGCTGGGACATAAGTTGAAAACTAACTGATTTTTGCTTAATACGCATAAATAAAATCGCATGAAATCAAGGATTATTAAATTGATTTCATGCGATTTATTCATTTTAATTGGGTTTTGTCCCAGCCTCTTTATTCTATGAAAAATCTGTACTTGCCCTAGGATACTAGTCCAATCAAAGTAGATTATTTAACATTATATATTACATCATATAGAAAGGAGGGATTAGCATGAGTAGACACAAATCGTTCTGCAGCAGGAATTGTTCTAAGTACTATTCATACTCCTAGTTATTATTTTAGTTACCAACTAAAATAGCTTGTTGTTTTGGATCACCAATAGATACAAAAAAATACCTGTGAACAAGTCAATGTAACTGTAGTTTATATTAATTCCGACTACATATTGACACTGGCATTAGCGGATATTCCTTAATATAGCACAAACATACAGTCAAAACTTCTTTTGAACCCATACAATAATCAAATAAATTAATAAGGAGTTGTTTAATATGGGAGTCTTTGATAAATCTATATGTGATTGTTGTGTCTGCCCGATGCAATGTGTATTAGAGCAGTTAAAGGGAGAAAGAATAAGAATTGGATTTTTATCTAATCAAGGCAGTTTTAGTTTTAGTAATCCGACTAATGTAAACCGTGTAGAAAATTTTATTTTATTTACTGATTCAGACGATTATGCGATTCATACTATTGATTTTATAATTTTGGACTTTGTTCCTGATCCTCAAATTCAATTAAAACCAATAAAAAATAGTCTTGGTGAATGTGCATGTATTGAAGGACCTATGACTAATTTATTAGAATCTAGAATAAATCAAACAGTACGCATAAATAGGAGTATTGAAGTAAATATTGTGAAGGTTGGACAAGGAATTGTATCAGTTAAAGATATTGTTGCATCTGCTGATAATTTTCCCTTTGGTCTATTTTCAACATGTTCAATTAGTCAAATTAGAATTTAAGTAATAACTCATCCAAATAAGTGAGGGATAATCTATTAAATCAACGGATTTATCCTATATCCACTTATTCTTATCAGATTTATAAATAGTCACACCAAAAGCAAGGAATATTACTAAATCAGCCATTGTTTCAAATGTAGCCTATTCAACACCAATTCCATAAAACTCTAATCCTTGATATAAAAGTGCAGTTATCATAAGTAATATATGTGGTATGGTATATCAGGAATGTCCACCTGGGTTTTCCCTCTACTTTCTTTTTCCATTCATCAACATCATTTACTAGACCAACGGGCTTGATCCTTGTGGTAAACCTGGAGACGTAGCCCAAGAAGCTAATAAGATAATAACTAAAAGAATAAAGAGTACTAGAACTAATGCAGCTCCAGAACCATTATGTCCGCCCATGTTAATCCCTCCTTTTACTAGATGTAATATATACTATGTCAAATCATCTGAACTGCTTGGGTTAATGCTCTGATACAAGCGCACAATTTTCATAGTTTAAAACCCCACTGTATAAATAGTGAGTTTTCCGTTGAGGGATTTTATAAGTGCTGTTAATATATTCTATGTTCGTATATTTCATTTGGTATAAACAAGTGATTTGCTTGATCGAAAATGTGCTATTATACCATTTCAAACAAAAAGGACCGTGAAAGGGTCCCTGGGTTAAAAATATTGAAAAATTCCAATTTATACTATTACATGTATTCTGAAATCGGAAAGAAAAATTCAGTCACCATAGGAGCTGTAGTATATCTCGAACGTCCACTTGCAGCAACTATAATGATTACTAAAAGAATGAAAAGGACTAGAACTATAGCTGCTCCACTACCAGAGTGTCTTCCATAAGAACTCATTAGAATTCCCCCTTTCTATATAATGTAATATATACTATGAAAGGAAAATCTATTTTGTTTGGACGGGTGTCCTAGGGCAAGTACACATTTTTCATAGTTTAAAACCTCACTACATTAAATAGTGAGGTTTCCGTAGATTTGTTTTTATTTATTAATTCTTTTTAATTTCTTTTTTAAAGCGAATATGTCGCTCCTCCTTAAAACTTCTTTTTCCCTGCTCCTTGATCAAGGGAATTTATTCTACCTCTATCCCCTCTGTTCGTTTACTAGCTTATACTACTAGTTATTCGATTACAATCTTCCTAATGCTATGAGTTTAAAGATCAGGGAGGAGAAGGGATCTATAAATCCTGAACCGTTGCTATCTCCCCATGAACAATATCTCGAATGTCCATTTGCAGCAATTAGAATAATAACTAAAAGGAGAAAGAGTACTAAAACAATACCAATACTACTACCGCCTCCGTCATAACCCATGTTAATTTTGATTGGACGAGTGTCCTAGGGAAAGTACACATTTTTCATAGATTAAACTCCCACTATATAAATAGTGAGGTTTCAGTAGAAGGATTCAATTGAGTGCATAATAATCGCTGCCAATATATTATATGTTCATACCCTTTGTCTTCCCTATTTGGAAAATTTAGATCTCCAAATCAAATTGTATAATTTCTCCAAATTCAATAGGGGCTAGAAAGTAACATCTATCTCCAAGTAAAACGATCACTAACAATATAAACAACACTAACACCACTGCTATAAATACGCTCATATCTTTCACCTCCATATTTTCATACTATATACTATGTTAAAAGCTTACGTTTGGTATAGGACAGGTGTTCTAAGACAAGCGCACATTTTTAGTAGAATCACTAACTTGGGTTGGTGGTTTTTTATATTTTAAATTAATAGACCCATAACATTAGGTTATAGGTCTATGGTTTTGATTACCCTGGGAAAGCGTATTTATAATACAGTTTATTATAACTCTCATAATATTTTTCCAAGTATTCATTAGCTCTTTCTAAATCTTCATATGCTTGATTTTTCAGTTCTTCATCTTGTTGTTCAATAGATTTTTGTAACAATTGGAATCCACCACTTCGAAGTTGCATTGCAAACCCATAATCAAAGAGCAAACTCTTTACTTCTTCTGTTTCGAAATGACGATAACTTATATTGTCAATTTTTGTATATATGAAGTATATTTTGGGGGAATTTCTTCAGTTAATGTTTCAAATAATACAGTGTCATTTTGAAAATTTTCTCCGGTTACACTTCCAAACAAAGACATTAAGTCTTCTTCCTCATTCTTCTCAATCAAGCTAAATAAGTATTATTTTTTTCAACAAACCCATCCCCTTTTGAATTAATCATATAATATCCAATCATTAATTCAATCGGTAAATATAGGTGTCCCTTGGTTCAAGTTTCATAAAACAGTATTTGTAAGATTTTTCTTGTTTAAAAATAATAGACAAAGGTGATATCATAACATAGATATGTGTAAGCGTTTTCTTATTCTATTTTTACTTAAAGGAGTGTTGATTCATGAATAGTAAATTACTAGTAGTACCATTAATTCTATCCTTGATTTTATCTTTGTACATCCCTGTTATAACAACCGCAATTGCGGGAACTGAAGGAGAAGTTGTGATTAATGAAATAGCATGGATGGGTACAAATGTGAGTAGCAGCGATGAGTGGATAGAGTTATACAATAATACCAATTCACCAATTTCTTTAGATGGCTGGTCTCTAAATGCCACTGATGGAACTCCAAGTATTCAATTAAGTGGGACGATTGCTGCTAATGGATACTTTTTGCTGGAACGAACTGATGATAATACGGTTTCAAATGTAACAGCAGATATAATTTATACAGGAGCATTAAGTAATGCAAGTGAGAATTTGGAGTTGAGAAATAACAATAATAATCTAGTAGATGTAGTTGATCAATGGTATTCAGGAGATAATAACACAAAAGCAACAATGGAGAGAATCAATTCAAATTTAACATCAACTGAATTAAATTGGACTAATTCTAGTGCTGTTTACAATGAAGGTCTTGGTACACCCAAACAATTAAATTCTCAGACAGAACCCATTGATGATACACCTGAATTGAGTAGTTGTAATACTACTGACGAACAATTAAACAATGTTTCAAATGAAATAGGTGCGATTAACGTATATTTTAATAAATGTGCTTTAGAAGAATACGCTAGTTTTCAAAATGTAGCTAATTATAACATCAATTTGGAAGATCGTTTGATCCAGCGATTAAATGAAGCTACAACTAGTATAGATATGGCCTTATATGAAATTAATTTACCGAGAATTGTAGATGCACTAATATTAAAAGCTAATGAAGGAGTTGATGTTAGGCTTATTGCAGACTCTAAAAAAGCTGATGACCCGAATTATATAGAACGATTTGAATTAATGAGATTATATATTGAAAAAATGGTCAGAGGTTACGATGGAGTTATTGGTACATCTGATGATATTTATGTGTTCTCAGACTCCCCAATGTTTGTTGTTGAAGATGTGACAAAAAGAATAGAATATGGATTGCCTTCTGATTATAGTGATTTTCCTGAAGTAACGGTACAAGTCGGAAGTGCAGATCAAACAGGATATATGTTTGTAGAGGCTGAACAAAAAGGAACTAACTCTTACTATTCACCAAATACTCAAATGCATAATAAGTTTGCTATTATTGATGATCAGTGGGTATTCACAGGAAGTTGGAACTTTACAGTAACAGGACTTTATGGTTCTTTAGAGAATATGGCAAGTGGGATCTTAGATGGAAACCAACAACATGTAGTTGAAGTAAACAGTACAGAACTTGCATCAATTTATGAAGTTGAATTTAATGAAATGTGGGGAAGTACTACCCTAACTCCTGATCCTGGAAACTCTAACTTTAATACACGAAAAACGGATAACACTATTCATAGTATAAATATTAATGGGACAACAGTAGAAGTGTATTTTTCCACTGGTGACAATGCATTAGGGCGTGTTAAAGATATCATTAAGAATGAAGCCCAATATAATTCCTATTTTACGATATTCGCATGGAGTGACCAGTCCATGCTAGATGAACTGAAGTATAAATGGGAAGGTTCATATTCAGATTTACAAGGCACATTAACTGGATTTGATATAAAAGGTGTCTTTGACTCTAGTTATTGGAATCAGTGGTGGTCGGCAAGTGTTGATATGACAGGAAGAACTGCATCACAGTCAAGTGCCGGAAATCCAAATATTCGTTGGGCAAATCCCGCACCAGTATTTAAAGATAATGAATCAAGAAAACTCCATAGTAAGACCATGTTGATTGATGCAGATACCACAAGTGATCCTACAGTTATCGTTGGTTCTACTAATTGGAGTAACAATGGTAATAATGTGAATGATGAAAACATGTTAATTATTCATAGTGACAAGATCACAAATCAATTCTTACAAGAATTTAATGCTCGATACCAGAGTGCCGGCGGGAATATAAATTAAAAAAAATAATACCGTCCTTATGAATATGGCAAATTCCGAATCCAGCAGGGATGCTCTCCCAAGACTAAATGACCGGTACCGTGGTGGAAAGGTGAAAAGCACCCTGGAAGGGGAGTGAAAGAGACCCTAACATTGGGGGTAATCCTTTTGAGGGTTTTCCTTGATTAGCATAGTCTACCAACTGTGACAAAAAGTTATTTATTAATTTTGTATTAATTTCATATAAATATTTGAACCCAACGGTCATAGTCGTCAACACGAATAGCAAAATCTCGAAATCTATCAGGAATCCCTTTGATATAATCGAAGACTAATAGGGTTCCGCTTGCTTCTTCGTCAATAATCGCCCAATCGTATTTTTCCTTTATCCAACGATTTGTTTTGTGATATGTGACAGCTTAAATAAAAAAGAGAATGGAGTCTTTTCGATTCCAATCTCTTTTTTTAAAACTATACAATTTATATTTAAATCAAAGTCTAACTTGTAATCTTTTTAGTGATTGTTCACTTCGCTCTTCCACTCTTTGAATGAGCTGATCTATTCGCTTACGTCTCTTTTCTATACGTTCTTTACTCCCTTTTGAATCTTTCATTCTTTCTTCATTTTTATCTATAGAACTTTTTAGTTCTTCAATGATTTCTTTCTTTCTATCCTTTTCTCGAGCCATGACTTCTGATAACTCTTCTCTTAATCGTTCTCTTCTATTTTCCATTGTTTTATGATCTCTGGTTTTATCCTTTGCTCTTTCTAACAACTCTTCCCTTAATTTTTCTCTGCTTTCCAATAAACAGCTCTCCTTTGATGTTATTTTACAATAATTAAAATTTGATCTTCACCTGTTCGTTTTAATACTCGATAGCCACTATGAGCTCTTGTAGCAATTCCGTCAGCATTAGAAGTGCAAAACCCATTCACTTCACATGTACCGTCGTCTCTCACTAATAATTGACCAACTAATCCTACAGCCTTCCATTCTGGTCTTTCTGATCTTGGGATATATTGTTTATCTGGATCATATTCTGGATTTAGCTTTTGTCTTTTTTCATTTCGCTCAGGTGAAATGATGTTACCATTTTCATCTTTTTCCACTGGAATGGTGATCTCTTAGTATAACACCTGACCCCACTCATCTGTCATATATCGCTTATTCCATTCATAACCCGATCCTGCTAAGACAGCCGGGACCGCACTGGTTACACCTAAGATATAATTATCTTTATCTGTAGCTTTCCTTATTTTATCACCTTCTGTTGTTACAAAATATCCGTTATCGATTGGTTTGCCATCCAACGTCTCAAATAACTCAGCGAAATCACATCCTCTACCTGAAGTAATTTTACCTGCAAAACAGGCATCTCCTGTGTTTCCGTTTATTAGAGCCATCAATGTTCCATTCACTAAATGCCAGGAGTTCAAGCGATTGCTCAACGATAGTTGCTTAAATTTCGGGTCTTAATCCTTTCCTATCTTATCGTCTTTACCTGTTTTGAAAAAGATATTAAAGGGAAATGTAGTTGTTGCGAAAATCGAGCTACAAATGAATTGCAACAGCTCATTGGAAAAGAATATGAAAGGAAAATCTATTTTGTCTGGACGTGTGTCCAAGGGCAAGTACATATTTTTCATAGTTTAAAACCCCACTATATAAATATTGAGGTTTCTGTAGAGGGTTTTTTGAGTAAATTAGCAGGTGCCAATATATTCATCAATTGCTAGACTAAAGCCCGTTGGGCTTGTGAAATCCTTGAAATCAAAGCCAATTCCTCATTAATTAAATTTAACCGTTCAATTAATGCTAATAGTTCCTCTGGATTTGTGAAATCAATGGTCCCTCCTGAGCTATATCTCGAACTTCCTCTAGCAGCGACCATAATGATAACAAGAAGAATAAAAAGTACTAGAACAATGGTAGCTATTCTACTAAATCCTTTTTTAGATGCCATAAGTATCATCACTCCCTTCAATATGATGTACTATATACTATGTTTGGAGAATCTATTTTGATTGGACGGGTATCCTAGTGCAAGTACACATTTTTCATAGATTAAAACCCCACTATATTAACAGTGAGGTTTACACCGTAGAGAGATTTTATGAGTAGTAATAGTCGCTGCCAATATATTCTATGTTCAAACCCTTCATTTGGTATAGACAAGTGACTTAATTGTTTGAAAATGGGCTTTATCCTAAGTAAAGATCATCCTTATCTATTAAAAAGGCTTTTTTTTATAAAGCGTGCCAAGTTATTTTTAAATCAAAATTTTCTGTGATTGATGCTCGGTTATAAAAAATAAGTTTCAGCGCAATGACTTCTGGTTTATCAGGATGCGGCATCAAATGGCATCATATAAATACGTGTATGATTTACCAAACACTTTCGGATCAAGAATATAAGCACCCGTACAAGACGTTCATCTCTGTATTTGTTAATTAACAAAATATTTTACTTTAGCTTACTAAAGGTTGTCACTTGGTTGTCAAATTTAATTTTAATAAAAAATATGGGATTTAATTTTCAGCAAAAAGAAAAACCCCTTGATATACAAAGGATTTCAGCATTTGATATTGGTGACCTGAGCAGGGTTCGAACCTGCGACCTCCACCCTGTCAAGATAGGACAAGACCGATTAAACCTTGATATTAAGGGATTTTCTCAATCCACTTCTAGTTATAAAATTAGAACATTGTTCTGGTTATATAAAAGGTACAGGATGATACGCAAGAGTACAATTTTAACACCAGGTACACACGTCCAGTCAAACCTCTCATAAAACTCATAACATACATTAGATAAAAAATGAACGGAGGTGAAATCATGGGAGCTTTTGATAGAACAATCTGTGACTGTTGTGTTTGCCCTATGCAATGTGTCTTGAAACAGTTGGAGGGGTTAGATGTTGGGTTTGCTACACTAGTTAGTTCATCTACTGTTGGATCAGCTCCATTATTAGTAAAGGTAGAGGATTTCATTGCATTTACAACAGAAGGAATGTACGCCATTTGTGAGGTTAATGCTGTAGCAGTTGCTTCTGAAAATTTCCCACCTATTAATTTAAAACCACTACACAAGGACAAAAAAGGGGAATGTAGCTGTTGTGAAGATCCTACTACAAACTTACTTAAGAAGTTGATAGGACAAACGGTGAGTATTGAAGCCTTGGTTGATCCATCTGTATTTATAGCACCGTTACCAGGTGTAATATTTGCAGTAGGGGAAGGTATTGTCCTATTTGATACAACACTTGTAAATCCAATGACTGGAGAGTTAGTCCCTGTACGATCTGCTGTATCTACATGTAAAATAACTAGAGTAATAACTTCTTGAGAACATAAAATATCACCCATCGTCCATTTATATATAGAGCATTGAGGGACAATACTCACTTCTCTACTGTATTCTTCACACCTGATAACAGCACAATTTAATATTTCCAATACAAACGCCCAATCAAAACAATCATAAAAACATATGATGGAATAACAGAATAAATAAGACTAAAACTAATGCATATCCTGTAGTAAATTTACTCTACGGAAAACCTCACTATTTATGGTAGTGGGGTTTTAATCTATGAAAAATGTGTACTTGTATCAGAGCATTAATCCAATCAAAGTAGATTTTATTTTCATAGTATATATTACATTATAGTGAAAGGAGGGATTAACATGAGTGGACACGTTGGTTCTGGAGCTGCATTAATTCTAGTACTATTCATACTTTTAGTTATTATTTTATTAGCTTCTTGGTGTATGGGTGGTGCAGGGCGCCCACACAGTTATGGAAGTTGCGTAGGAAAATTCGGATTCGCTAGATCTCCAGATATAGTTCAAGGAGTGACCCCATTTATAGGCTAGTATAGTCTATCAACTGTGACAAAAAGTTATTTTTTGAGTATTTTAATTTTGTATTAAATTCATATAAATATTTGATAACCCCCACCAGCTACCTAAGGGGGGCACTGAAAAACTTACACTTTTACTAGGAAAACAAATAGTCTAATCGAAAAAGACACCTTTAAATTTAGAAACTGAATTTAAAGGTGTCTTTTCATCTATTGTGCTAACATTCTATCCCTTGTTTTTAGTCGGTTAGTTTCAATATCCTTTTTAAATTCACTGCAAATATCGCCATTGCTCCTTGTAATTCCATGCCAATAAGACCCGAAGATGTTGCAACATCATACCCGTGTCTAAGTTTTAATTCGCTGTTTTTGGCTTCTATTTTATATCGTTCTTTCGATTTTTCTTTGAAATACTCGCTCTCTTGAAATTTTTCCTGCTCAATATGTTCATTGGACTTAATGCTAACACCATAACTTTTACTCTTCTCTCAAAGGCGGAGGCATCTTCGTAATAAAACGCGCATACCTACCTTTACTCTTAACGTAGTTCAAACTGTGATATCTTTTTAAATTACTTAGGTCCTCCGCTGTAAACGGATATAACTTGTCTTTCAGCTCGGTATAGTTCTTTTTGTCACATCCTTCAAGTAGCATATACGTAGTATTCGCACTCATTAATTCGACCCTCAGGTATTTCAACTGATACATTCTTTTGTCTGCCTTTAAACTATTGCTCCAACAACAATTTAATCGAGGGAATTAAGACCGGATTTCTAACATATTTAGAGGATCGCATTGTTCCAGCAAGGCGACTTTCCTATTTACATTATAATATAAGTTGTTTAATATCATTAAAAATAAAATTTCTTACAAAATAACCTTATGTTTCCACCAAAAAAACCATCCCACTATCTTAGTAGAGTGGTTTTATAGTTCATGACTTATCGTTAATGTTTCTACCAACCTGGGTCACCGCCAGTCTCTAATAAGGCTATGATTTTCGGTGCATTTACTAATGCAAATAATGTAATCACAGTTAAGACCTTGAATGTTGCTATTTTTGCTCTTTTCATATTTAATCACCTTTCTTAACTTTGTCATCATAATAAATTTCTAGTTTATTAACAGTTAAAGTATCTATCGCCTCTTTGTTAATATTATGTATATTCATAATTTGTCGTAAGCATTCACTTTCTTTGGTGATGAGGTCAACCTTAGCATATCGTTTCGCCGCATCTAAATAATAATTTATTCCTTCATCCACTTTATTTGTAAGGATATGAATCATAATCCCTAGTATATATAATCTTTATATTTTGTGTATCTCCATCAGGACAATCAATATATCCACCTTTAACAAGTCCGTATATTTTTTTAAACCATAAAAATCACCTTATACCATTCTTCCTTTCTGACAATTGAGTACCCGTAAACGTAATCGGACCCAATAAAGAAACATCTGGAGTCGATCCCATTATTGGTTGTACACTCACAACCACTTGATATGTTACATTCCTTTCCAGATTATTAATCACATCTACGTATTGTTGTGAAAATATTTGCCCGATATTAGTGCCTGTAGTACGACCAATTTCGGTTTCCGCAGCATAAATTGGCATCGGAACATTATTTTTTATTATACTGTGATCTATAATCACATTAGAGGCGGGGGTAGTATTATTAGTTACGTGAAAAATACTGTTTAAACAAATACTATCCCCTAGTTTTAAACAATCAAAAGTAATTTTTGCCACAATTGTAGGATCAGCAGAGTCTCCAATCTTTTCTCCCATCCCAGGGCTATTTTCAGGAGTAACGAACACAAATTGTTTTACCTCTACATTATTTTTGAAAGGCATTTGATTATCACCCTCTTATCTTTTTCTAACTTAATTTTTATATACGTTTTATATAATGCAAACAGAATTGATTTTTTAATTTTCTTTCTCGTTTTTATGAAACCCCCACTATATCATTAAACTTGATCCATTCATAATCATCTTCACGCTCTAATTTAATCCGCCTTAATTGGGTATCAAATTTATTTACTGTTCCAATTTTAAACTCATTCTGACCAATAGCTCTGAACAACTCAACTGTAATTTCTGATTTACTTAACATTGAATCTGATAACTGCTCTGATATAACATTAACTTCTTCCTCAGCAAGTTCAGGTTTCGACTTTCTATTTAGCTCTTGTTGATAATCATTTATACGTTCTTTATGTTCAGGAAGCATCATTCTGCTTGATTCCCATAGCATATTAGAGCCTGGTGTTAGTTTGTTTTCTTTCATTATTATTCACCCCTTACAGAACATTTGTTCTTATTATATAAGAGGTACAGGAGGATACGCAAGAGTACAATTTTCGATAATAGTTACACGTCCAGTCAAAACCACTCAATAATGAATACAATATCTCATTACAATTAATTCATAAGGTGTGTTTATTTTGGGTATTTTTGATGAGAGTATTTGCGATTGTTGTGTGTGTCCGATGCAGTGTGTTTTGAAGCAGTTGGTTGGAGCGAATGTAGTTATGTTAAGCAAACAATCAGCTGTATCTGGTGTCATTGAAGAGGTGAAAGATTTTATTGTATTTATTTCTTCAGATGGAAACGGTCAGTTAGATCAACTACCTATTTGCAATGTTACAGCTGTTATATGTACTAGTATAGATAGACTCTCTCCTAAATTAAAACCTATCTCAAATAGTAATAAACATAAGGGAGAGTGTAATTGTTGTGAAAGACCTATAACCAGCTTGGCTAGCTCTTTAACAGGTGAAACTGTAGATGTTGAATTTATCGGTGAACCACTTGATCTTGATATGAGTATTACCATCGTAAACGTTGGGAAAGGAATTTTATCGGGGAAAGTTAGCGATTCACCTATATTGATTTCAACCTGTGCAATAACAAGAATTATTCCTCAATAATCCCCATCAACTACCTAAAGCCAATGGGGATTAAACTCACTTCTGTACTATATTCTTAGCACCACTCCATAAACCACTAGCATTAGCGGATATTCCCTTATACAGTACACACATCCAGTCAAAGAAACACCACCATGAATACACTAATAAAAACTAAAAAGGACGTGATTTCATGGGCGTTTTTGATGAGTCTAAGTGTGATTGTTGCGTTTGCCCGATGCAGTGCGTAATGGAGCAGTTGGTTGGGGAAGAAATTGGTCTAGACACTTCATCAGGAAGTAATATTTCTGTTTTTTTAAACGAAGTAAAGAACTTTATCGCTTTCACTGATCAGGGAAATTTTCCAATTTGTAATATAACTTTTGTTCTACCAAGTGAAACATTCTCCTTAGACTTAAAACCAATTAAAAAAAATAAAGGAGAATGTGCTTGTTGTGAAGATCCTATAACAAATTTAGCAGAATCTATGATAGGAGAAATAGTAATTATAGAACTTATAGGGTTCGGTCAATCTGAAGTAGTAAGAATTGTTGATGTTGGTGAAGGAATTATTATTCTTGGAAATCCTGTAGGAGCAGAAACAGTAGCTGTTTCTAGTTGTTTTACCACTAGAATTATACCAGCTGCAAGTAGCGTTAGTTTATCAGAAAGAACAAATTCAAGTTTTTGGAATAGAGAACTTAAAAAATAACAAATACTCCCCACCAACTACCTAATAAGCCAGTGGGGAAATGTATACTTACTTCACTTTAGAATTATACTCTAATACTGCTTTTTCAATCGTTGCTTTGATTTCATCTTTAGTAAATTGAATCCCTAAACTACCTAGTTTTGAACTTGCGTAATCATAAGCAGCATCTAACTTTTCTGGTCCCTTTGATTGATAAAATACTTTCTCAGCATAAGAAAAAGCTTCCTCTGAAATTTTAAGAAGAAGCTCTCTTTGTTCTTTATTTGTTTTTGACTGTATCCAGAATAATACTTTATTCCTTAACTCAATTAATGCAGCTACTACCAAAGTTGATATAACTGAAATAAGAGCAAACACGATTGTTTCTAAATATGGTTGTATAAGCTCATTCATTTTAATTTCCACCTTCCAATGTTTTATTTGATAATCGGTCTAACATAACGAAAAGCAACCAAGGTAAATCATTCAAAACCTCATCAGGCTTGTCCTCTACTTTCTTTTTCCATTCATCAACATCATGTAGCAATTCTTTTTCATTTAGGTTTTCAATAGATTGATGAGCCATTTCTATTTGCCATTTTTTTAGTTTCAAAATCAATTCCTCCTTAGATAAACAACCATAGTATTCTTTCACTACATCTTGTAATAGTTGGTCATATGATTTACCCATTTTTGATAGAGCGTTTTGTGGGTCTGTTTTACGCTGCGGATCAAGAATATGATGACCGATGATAGAATTTGACGGATCTAGTCCAGCTACATAACAAATATAAGCAAGCACCCATACATACCTGTTATAAGCTTCTTCATTATTAATACTGCCTCTTTGATGAGAAAAACAAAGTTCAACACCTGCTGCTATATCATTCGCATCATCACCAAATATCTGATTATCTAAAGGTTTTTGATATAGAACATGCCAAGCCTTTTCTGGTGTATCTGTTAGTAAAGGAATACACTCATAAATACCTGTGTCATCTACAAAAATATGAGCGGATGCAGACATAACATTGTTTGAGTTTTCGTAGTATTTAATATTTTGTAAAGCTGTGGAACCATCATTCCCTGTATCGTGAGCAACGATAAACCCCACTTTTGGCATCTTAATTCCTGATCGTCTTTTTGTGCCTTTAGTGAGGTGTTTCTTCGTGATGGGATTTTTTACTTTGAAGGTCAAAGTGCTTCACTTCCTTTCTAAATTCACTGAAATAAATAGAAGATCACCGCACCAATCGTGGCAGTGATCACATATTTAAAAAGCTCCATCCAGCCTTGACGTTCTTTAAGATTGTTTGCTGTGGTGTTTGATAAAGCATTGAATAATTTTGTTTCTAAACTATCTAACTTTTGCAGGATCTGATTTACATAAGCTTTTGTTCCTTCTTGATGTGCGTATAATTGCCTTATATCTTCCTCATGTCTTTCATCATTAATTTCCAATTTATCAAGACGACGTTTCATTTCTACTTGCTCAGTATCCAAACGATTGACTTGTCTCATAATTTCTTCCAATCTATCCACCCTCCTTAACAATAAAGAACCCTGCTTTAAATAGGCAGGGATTTGAATTTATTATTAGTTAGTATTTTATATAATCACCATATCTTAGAGCACAGGCAGACAGAGCAATCATATCTCGAATGTCCACTTGCTGCTATAAGAATAATAACCAAAAGGATGAATAAAACCAAAACTATAGCTGCTCCCATAAAAACCCCTCCTTTCTCTGTGTTGTAATATATTCTATGTTAAATCATCTACTTTGATTGGACGTGTATCCTAGGGTGAGTACACATTTTTCATAGTTTAAAACCCCACTACATAAATAGTGAGGTTTTCCGTTGAGGAATTCTATGAGTGGTAATAGTTCTACTTTATATTCTATGTTCAAACCCTTCATTTTGGTATAGACAAATGACTTGCTTGTTTGAAAATGTGTTCCAACCCAAGTCCATACAAAAAGGATTGCATAGGGTGAATGATATTTAATTCCAATCTATCTACCCTCCTTAATATTAAAGAACCCTGCTTTAATAAGCAGGGATTATAAATTTACTATATAAATAAACATATTAAAAAGCTGGCGTGCATCTTGTAATTGGTGAACATACACATATAAATGTTCCTTGCCAAGCAGCAATTAAAATAATAACTAAAAGGATGAATAAAACCAAAACTATAGCTGCTCCCATAAAAATCTCTCCTTTCTATATTTTATGTAATATATACTATGTTAAATCATCTAAACTGCTTGGGTTAATACTCTGATACAAGCGCACATTTTTCATAGATTAAAACCCCACTACATTTAATAGTGAGGTTTCCGTTGAGGAATTCTATGAGTGGTAATAGTAGCTGCTAATATATTCTATGTTCTACCCCTTCATTTGGTATAGACAAGTGACTTGATTGTTTGAAAATGTGTTATTATACCCTTTCATAAAAAAAGGATCGCATAGGGTGAATGATATTTAATTCCAATCTATCCACCCTCCTTAACATTAAAAAACCCTGCTGTTAACATAAGCAGAGTTTTGAATTTACTATATAATTTATCTATTCACATGCTCATGAAGTTCTCCGTTAGTGGAGATGCTTCACTGGGGTGCCTGCATAAGTGGTGGTTCAATTGGAAAAGGAATTTTTACAGCACATCATTGTATTATACATACCCCACGGCAAATTACATCCATTGATTGTAAATTACGATTACGATTATAGGTTCTAATTGAAGCTAACAAGATAATAACTAAAAGTATAAATAGTACTAGAACAATTCCTGCTGCAGAACCATTGTGTCCACTCATGTTTATCCCTCCTTTCAAAATGTTGTACTATATACGTGTGTTGTAATATATTCTATGTTAAATAATCTACTTTGATTGGACGGGTGTCTTAGGGTAAGTACACATTTTTCATAGTTTAAAACCCCACTATATAAATAGTGAGGTTTACACCGTAGAGAGATTCTATGAGTACACAGGTTCCAATATATTCTATGTTCAAATGTTTCATTTGATATAGACAAGTGACTTGCTTGATTCAAAATGTGCTATTATACCATTTCAAACAAAAAGGGCCGTAAAAGGGTCCTTGGGTTAAAAATATTGAATGATATTTAATTCCAATCTATCCACCCTCCTTAACATTAAAGAAACCTGCTATACATAAGCAGGGATTTTAAATTTACTATATAATTTATCTATTCATATCCTAATTATAGGTTGATAAAATACTTGGATTGTAATACTGATAGGGACTATTCAATATTTATATTTATAATAACCCTATAGGAAAATCTGGATTACGATATACAAATTCCGTTACCATAGGTGCTGTAGTATATCCAGAACGCCCATTTGCTGCAATTAAAATAATAACTAAAAGAATGAATAGTACTAATACAATTGCAGCTCCACTACCAGAACGTCTTCCATAATCACTCATGTTAATCCCTCCTCTCTAAATGATGTAATATATACTATGTACAGAAATCTAAACTGCTTGGGTTAATGCTCTGATACAAGCGCACATTTTTCATAGATTAAAACCCCACTATATAAATAGTGAGGTTTCCGTAGAAGGATTCTATGAGTGCGTAATAGTTCTTCCTTATATTCTATGTTTAAACCCTTCATTTTGGTATAGACAAGTGACTTGATTGTTTGAAAATGTGTTATTATACCAATGTCAAGATCATTCTTATCTATTAAATAAGCTTTTGTATTTTATAAAGCGTGCCAAGTTATTTTTAAATCAAAATTTTCTGTGCTTGATGCTCGGTTATAAAAAGTAAGTTTCAGCGCAATGACTTCTGGTTCATCAGGATGCGACATCAAATCGGCATCATATAAATACGTATATGATTTCCAGAGCTGTCAACGTAAGTACCCCATATAGAACGTCCTAATCCATCGGCATTGTTTGCGGATTTACGTCCCACAACTAATGAAGCGCCATAGGTGTATTTATCATATTCACTTCCATCTGTACGAGTAATTGAAATAGTAGCTGACCGTTTGCCTTTTCCAAGTTTAAGGAAATGGTTTTCGTATTCTTTCCCTGTGACATTGAGATTAATCGTTTTAGCTCCGTAAGGAGTGCCCCCTATCGCAATATCATCACCAGAGGCACGTACAAGACGTTCATCTCTGTATCTGTTATCGTGATAGATTCGTTGTTTGAAGTTAGGTTTTATAGTGCACTGAAAAAATCCGTTCCCAAAATGTTCCCAACTACGTTCTTTTACTAAAAATATATATAATCAAAAATGAAGTGAAAAAGAAAAATACCTTGATATACAAAGGATTTCGGCATTTGATTATGGTGATCTGAATAGGGTTCGAACCTGTGACCTCCACCCTGTCAAGATTCTGGATGCAGTTTTCAGTACCTTCCTTTAACAACCTAAATCCCTTAATATCAAAGGTTTTAGAGGTTAAATTTACCCTATTTAACTATAAAAGTTGTCCAAAAAGTTGTCCAAAAAGGCAATAAAAAAAAAGCAAGGTTTTCCTCACTCGATTTAACTTCCATTCAACCATTTAAAAAAGGTTTCTCTTGATATTTTATACATTCTTCCAACCCGTACATAGTGGAATGGCTTTGAAAGTAGCAACTCATAAGTTTGACGCTCACCAATATCTAAAATCTCCTGTATATGTTTAGGTGTCAAAACTTCTGGATATTTTCCAATGTTTATTTTTCCATTCATTAAATTCTCCCCTTTCTTTATACTTACAAGGGAATGTGTTGCAAGAATCATACGTTTTGTGACGCTTCACGACAAATTTCGTTTGAATTTCTTTGATCGGCTTTCACTTGTTCGATTGATCGTTTATTCGCTTCACACCAAAACGTAAATTCACGAAGTTCTTCAACCGTTAAATCATTTTGTCCTGCGATATACGAAACAAGTGCATTCCAACCTTCTTCATTAATCTTTTCACGATTTTCTTCTAACCAAACGAATGAATTTTTATCTCTTTTACAACTATTCAAAGAAGCGTCCAACGGATATACATTTTCAATCGTTAAACCACCATGTCCCCACGAAGCAGGAATAAAATGATCAACCGTGAAGTTTTTCGAATTGGTCAACGCACATTGTCCGATAAAGAGTTCTATAATCGAAACCCATATTTGACCGTTAAATTCGCGTGGTAATAATTTCTCGAATAATTTTCTAATGATTTCACCCCTTGTAAAGAAAGAACGCCTTCCCCGTCATTACTCCTGAGCAGGAATTGTTTTAGTGCTATTCATTCTTTTAGTTATTATATTAATCGCTGCAAATGGAGGTTCAAGATATGCGACGGCTATTGGAGGAATTAATCCTGTAACCCCGTCTGCTGGAGAACCTAACTTTGCAATTGGACCTGAAAACGAAGCGTTTGTGTAACCTATCTAGAGTAATCTGGTTATCCACTATAACGCAAAACGAAGATTGTATTTTCGTAGTTTTGATAGAATCCGAATAACTCAATACTTTCGTAATTAAATTCAACCACTGCAGCGTTTTTATGTCCCCCACCACCAAGACGTTTTGCAATTTTGCCCACGTATGCGGTTTACTTCGCATTGAAATCTTGCGATTATTGGCGTCAATCATGATAATTGCGTCCAAGTTCAAACGGTTCAATAGTTCATGACCCGCTTCCGATTGATAACGGTCGGCAAATACAACGCCGAGCTGCTTATCACCCGTCAATTCGTAGATTACGATTCCTTTTTCAAGTATGTGGATATAACGTTCAATCGCTTCTTCTCCCAATTCAAGTAGAAGTTCGTCGGATTCCGTGAAAATGATAGGATTCGTGAGATTCAAACAACGATCTACAAAACGTTCTATACCTAAAACATAAAACAGACATTTTAATCGTTTTGAATCTGGATATGCGTGAACCCAACGGTCATAGTCGTCAACACGAATAGCAAAATCTCGAAATCTATCAGGAATCCCTTCGATATAATCGAAGACTAATAAGGTTCCGCTTGCTTCTTCGTCAATAATCGCACAATCGTATTTTTCCTGTATCCAACGATTTGTTTTGTGATGATCGAGCAATATTTTTTCACCTTCATAACGATCAACACATTCCGCGGTTTCGGGTTTGATTCCCAAGTCGGATATGATGATTTGTGGATGTTCATTAGTACGTCTTTCAATATGATCTAGTACTTTAATGATTTTTTCGTCAACATTGTAATATCCGCAATAATTAACTTCTGCACCGTATCCTATGACCGATTGGAAAAGGATGCCACAAACAATTCCGTCTAAATCGTTATGCGTAAACATGATTGCGTTTGGTTTTAATTTCATCGTGTTCAATGTAAGTCCCCCTTCGAAATATTTTGTCTTACAACCGAAGGTGTTGTTCCGAAAGGGTGAGGGACACATACAATAAAAAAAAAAGAGAATGGAGTCATTTCCAATCTCTCTTGTTTAAAGCTAACCTTATAATTTATAAATCAAAGTCTATCTTGTAATCTTTTTAATGACTGTTCACTTAGCTCTTCCACCCTTTGAATGAGCTCATCTATTCGCTTACGTCTCTTTTCTATACATTCTTTACTCACATTCGCTTCTTTCATTCTTTCTGTCCTTTTCTCGAGCCATGACTTCTGATAATTCTTCTCTTAATTTCTCTCTGCTTGCCATTACGCACCTCTCATTTGATGTTATTTTACAATAATTAAAATTTGATCTTCATCTGTTCGTTTTAATACTCGATAACCACTATGAGCTCTTGTAGCAATACCGTCAGCGTTCGGTTGACAATATCCATCTACTTCACATGTACCGTCATCTCTAACTAATAATTGTCCAGTTAATCCAACAGCCACCCATTCTGGTCTTTCTAATCTTGGAATGTATTGTTTGTCTGGATCATATTCTGGATTTAGCTTTTGTCTTTTTTCGATTCTCTCAGGTAAAATGATGTTACCTTTCTCATCTTTTTCCGCTGGAATGGTGACTTCTTCGTATAACACACGATCCCACTTATCTGTCAAATATCTCTTATTCCATTCGTACCCGGAACCTGCTAAAACAGCCGGAACAGCACTGGTTACACCTAAGATATAATCATCTCCATCTGTAGCTTTCCTTATTTTATCTCCTTTTGTTGTAACAAAATATCCGACATCAATAGGTTTACCATCCAACGTTTCAAACAATTCAGCGAAATCACAGCCTCTACCCGAAGTAATTTTACCTGCAAAACAGGCATCCCCTGTATTGCCGTTTATCAGAGCCATCAAGGTATCATTCACTAAATGCCAAGAGTTATCTTCAACCGCTTGACCTGATCGTCCCATAATATGCGCATTCACTCTATTATTTGTATCTGTTCCGTTTCCTTCCGCATGGGAACATTCACCTGAAGCAATCGTATTACAACCTTCCGCATGAGAGGCAAAGCCTTCAGCTCTAGTACCATCTCCTTCTGCGTGAGAACAATCATCTAAAGCTACCGTATTACAACCTTCCGCATGAGAGGCAAAGCCTTCAGCTCTAGTACCATCTCCTTCTGCGTGAGAACAATCATCTAAAGCTACCGTATTACAACCTTCCGCATGAGACGCTAATCCTTCCGTTCTTGTTCCATTTCCTTCCGCGTGAGAACAATCTCCTCTCGCTTGGGTTGCAAGACCTTCAGCGTGGGACGCATCTCCACTGGCTATTGTTGTATCTCCTTCGGCATGAGAACCGAAATCACCTATGGCTTGAGAAATACTCCCTTCAGCGTGAGAAAACAAACCCAATGCTTCTGTAACAAATCCTTCGCTATGGGACGTTAATCCTATAGCTTCTGTTTGAAATCCTTCCGCATGTGAGTCTGCACCTACTGCCATCGTTCCTGTTCCTTCGGCATGAGAAGATCCACCCTCGGCTGTTGTATTTGTTCCTTCGGCATGGGAGTGTACGCCATTTGCTTGTGTAAGAGACCCTTCAGCGTGGGAACGTAGACCATTCGCTTGTGTCCGAAATCCTTCTGCGTGGGAACTATCTCCTAATGCTTCTGTGAATGTTCCTTCCGAATGAGAAAAGTCTCCAGATGCTATAGTAGAAGCTCCTTCCGCATGAGAAACTCTTCCCACGGCTCTTGATTGATCTCCTTCCGCATGGGACCTTTCCCCAAGAGCTTGCGAGAATACCCCTTCCGCATGAGAAAAGTCTCCAGATGCTCTAGTAGAAGCTCCTTCCGCATGAGAAGTTGTTCCATCAGCTATTGCTGTATCCCCTTCGGCATGGGATCTATTTCCATTTGCTTCCGAACGTATTCCTTCCGAATGAGAAAAGTCTCCAGATGCTATAGTAGCAAATCCTTCCGTATGGGATCGATCTCCAATTGCTTCTGTGAATGCTCCTTCGGCATGAGAAAAGTCTCCAGATGCTATAGTAGCAAGTCCTTCCGCATGAGAAGTTCTTCCCTCGGATCTTGTTGTATCCCCTTCCGCATGGGACCTTTCCCCAATAGCATCCGTAAATATTCCTTCCGAATGAGAAAAGTCTCCAACTGTTCTAGTAAAAAAACCCTCCGCATGAGAAGCAGTTCCCACTGTTAGTGTACTATCTCCTTCGGCATGAGATCTATTTCCAAATGCTTCCGAACGTATTCCTTCCGCATGAGAAAAGTCTCCAGAAGCCACTGTACTTCTTCCTTCCGCATGAGCTTGTTCACCTGAGGCAACTGTAGCTGTTCCCTCCGCATGAGCACCTATTCCTGTTGCTGTCGTTCCCTCTCCTTCCGCATGAGATCGATCTCCTTGAGCAAGTGTGTCAATTCCTTCGGCATGGGAATTATCTCCTGTTGCTTTCGTGTTCCTACCTTCCGCATGCGCGTTTTCTCCATCCGCCTGGGTGATATATCCTTCCGCATGACTATTCAACCCTCTGGCAAGAGAACCTAACCCTTCCGCGGTAGAATTATCCCCTTGTGCTACGGTATCTCTGTTTTGAGCATGCGCATAATCTCCACTTGAGGTGGTATTTCTTCCTTCCGAGTGAGAAGCTTCCCCTTCTGCATTCGTTTTAGTTCCCTCTGCGTGAGAGAATTCTCCAGCCGCCGTTGTACAATCTCCTTCGGCGTGGGATTGAAGCCCCTTTGCTTTTGAGCTTGCTCCTTCCGCATGGGAAGCTGTTCCAATCGCTTGAGTTCCTTCTCCTTCAGCATGAGAATTATCCCCTTGTGCTACGGTGTCTTTTCCTTCCGCATGGGAAGCATCGCCACTGGATGTGGTATTTCGTCCTTCTGTGTGGGAAGCATCACCACTCGCATTTGTATTTCTCCCCTCTGAATGTGAAGCGTCTCCGCTTGACATTGTATCTCTTCCCTCGGAATGAGAATTCTCCCCACTTGATCGTGTACTTCTACCTTCAGCACAAGAGTTGTCACCACTCGCTATCGTATTTCTACCCAACGCTGTGGCGCATTCTCCCGTTTCTTCACGGTTACAACTTTTTCTATCCATTTATTTCACTTCCTTATAGTTTTTTAATATAAAGTAAGATTACATTTAAATCCTTAATCTACTATATGAAGTGAATTGTATAACGTATGGATTACTACCTATAACCTATTAAAAAAAGGTATCTACCTATGAAAATTGATTATTTGTACCCATTGACTGTAAAACAATTCACACACTTTATAGTAATCGTTTTACGGTAGAACTTGACACCAAATGTTATCTGACATCGTTTAAAAATTATTTATTCGACTTTCAAAAATGTCGATGATATTCGCCAACACATTTAAGTTTTTTAAATCTTTCTCAATCGCTACCCCTTCGGCTTTAAATATAAATAGACCATGAAAAAGACTTTTTCCTTTTATTTCGGTTACAAAAATTACATTTTCATACCATAATATTATTTTCCAAACAAAACAAAAACCACTTATATATCAAGGGGTTTGGACGTTTTAATTATGGTGACCTGAACAGGGTTCGAACCTGTGACCTCCACCCTGTCAAGATGACTAAGACCATTATATATAAACATATTAAAGACATAGATCCATTAATATCAAGGGTTTTCGAGTTTCATAATTCCATAGAATGTAATAGAAAATATAGAAATCGACTGAATCCGTCAACAATTCGTCAACATTTTTGTCAACTGAATTGATTTGTCAAAATCCTTGTTACACTGTACTTTTCAGCTTAGTTTCATAAAAGAGATAGAATGATATTCAATTATAAAACCTACTAACTTGGATATTTTTAAACGGTGAATCATAATCCCTAGTATATATAACCAAGTCCGTTTAATACTGAACGGACTGTTTTGTCGTCCTTACCTGTTTTAATTTCTAGTTCAGGAATGGTTGGCATTCTACGTTTTGAATGAGAAAAGTTATACAAAATTTGTAATACCTTTCGTTCAAGATCGGTAAGCATCACGAACCCCCCCACGATATCATCAAACTTAATCCACTCATATTCACTCTCAAACTCTAGTTTAATTTGTTTTAATTGGGTATCAAATTTAGTTACTGTAGTTACTTTGTTCCCTTTCATTTTCCTCACCCCTTATGGAATATTTGTTCTTTTATATAAGAAATAGTATGTTTGATGCAAAACAAAAAAATCCCACTAGCATTAAGCTAAACTAGTGGGAATAGACAACAACCAAAGAATTAACAATTATTCTGGGAAAAAACAGCGATCTACACGTTTTAATTCAATTTTATCTTCTACGTGTTTATCAAATCTCTCATAAAGAAAAATACCATCATCATCATAATAATGAATATACTTATCCCAAGATATTTGAAATACATCAATAAAATAATAGTCTGCACCACATTTTGTGTCTATTTTTATAGATTTCCAGTTGTGTGTATGTATTGATGTTGTTTCTGCGAATGCATTAAGTGGTAAAATAAATAATGAAATAATTAAAATAAAAAAAGCTACTTTTTTCATTTAATTTCCCCTAATATGATTTTTATAGGTCACCAATCATTTTTCCTTACCATTACTTATTTTCCAATGATGAGATTGGTCCAAATATCAACACCTGTGGTTGCAGCTACGGGGCTAATCATCCTATTGATTTCGCTATCTTTCTTTGACTCTAATTGTTGAAGAGCTAGTACCTGATTCAATAGAATCACCTCTTTTCATTTCAAATTCTGCCTCAATAGTTAACGGTTTTTATATTTCTAATCAAGATAAAAATACATCTACTTTCTTTCTACATTAGGCCTTATGTTCACCAAGTTGGTAGCTGTATCTACACCACTACAACTACACATCAGATTCATTTCACTTTTTTTCTTTGCTTCCAATTGTTGAAGAGCTAGAACTTGATTCATAATCTCACCTCACCTAATTTGGTAATTATATAGTATTAATTTTTATTTTGGTCCTTCAGCAGCCAATAAAGGCTGCTTTCTTATTGTTGTTATTTTGAATGTATTGGCGCCAACTATTCTAGATAATCATACAATATTTTTAAAATTCAATATTTTTAAATAAATCGAATTGACCTGACAAAATTGTAATTGATTATAAACATACTCATAATTTCTACCTGCAATATACAAATATGTATATTATCTTTATTTAACATCTGTATCTTTATTTCTGTACTATATTCTTTACCCCTGACAAGAGCACAATTTAATAAATACAATACAAACGCCCAATCCAAACACTTATAAAAACATATGATGGATTAAGAGTATAAATAACACTAGAACTATTTCAAAAAAAACAGAATACCACTTTCTATAAGATGTAAACCTCACTATTTATATAGTGGGGTTTAAAACTATGAAAAATGTGTACTTACCCTAGGATACACGTCCAATCAAAGTAGATATTCTAAACATATTTATGTACTATTCCAAAATATAAAGGAGGGTGATATTAATGAGTGATTATGGAAGACGCTCTGGTAGTGGAGCTGCAATTGTATTAGTACTATTTATTCTGTTAGTTATTATCTTGTTATGGCAACTTGCAGATGTGTTGAGGGTGTACTAGCCCTAGGACACCAGTGCAGACAAAGTAGATTTAATTTTCATAGTATATAGTACATTATTTTGAAAGGAGGGGTTAACATGAGTGGACATAGTTCTGCTACTGGTGCAGCTATTGTATTAGTGCTCTTCATTCTTTTAGTTATTATTTTAATTGCTAGTTGGTTAGTCGGGACACCTCTCGGACAGCCGGCGGCGATAGTGGGTCCATTCTTATAGTTATTATTTTAGTTGCTACATGGGGACGTGACTTATCGCTCAAGGTTGATCAAGGTTGAGATATGATTTAATGGATTGGCTTAAGATAACTTCACTATTTATAGTGGGGTTTTAAACTATGAAAAATGTGTACTTGCCCTAGGATACCAGTCCAGACAAAATAGATTTTCCTTTCATAGTATATAGTACAACATATATAGGAAGGAGGGATTTTTATGGGAGCAGCTATTGTATTAGTATTATTTATACTTTTAGTTATTATTCTTTTATCTTCAAGAAGAAGAGGTAGTTATTCATCTTTACGACAAGATCCTAACACAGTGATAGGTGAGCCACACAAAGCAGAAATTATTTTTTGATGAGGAGACAGTTATATCTATTTCCATTAAAAATTAATATAAAAAGTATAAAGTCCCTGCTCAGTTTATAGTGTACCCTATGGAATAGACAATTAAAAAAAAGACTACCTATAGGGTTCTTTCATGTTAAGGAGAGTAGATAGATTGGAATTAAATATCATTCAATATTTTTTAACTCAGGGACCTTTTGCGGTCCTTTTTGTTTGTTAAGGAAGGTAGATAGAACGTATGAGTTTTAAATGGTATAATAGCACATTTTCAAACAAGCAAGTCACCTGTCTATACCAAAGTATATCGTTTTAACATAAAATATATTGGCAGCGACTATAAAGCACTCATAGAATCCCTCAACGGAAAACCCTCACTATTTATATAGTGGGGTTTTAATCTATGAAAAATGTGTACTTACCCTAGGATACACGTCCAATTAAAGTAGAATTTCCTTTCATATTATATAGTACATCAATTATAGAAAGGAGGGGTTAACATGAGTGGACACAATGGTTCTGCAGCAGGAATTGTTCTAGTACTATTTATTCTTTTAGTTATCATTTTAGTTGCTGCAAGTGGACATTCGAGATATACTACAGCTCCTATGGTGACTGAATTTTTCTTTCCGATTTCAGAATACATGTAATAGTATAAATTGGAATTATTCAATATTTTTAACCCAAGGACCCTTTTACGGTCCTTTTTAGTTTGAGATGGTAAAATAGCACATTTTCAAACAAGCAAGTCATTTGTCTATACCAAAATGAAGGGTTTAAACATAGAATATAAGGTAGAACTATTACGCACTCATAGAATCCTTCTACGGAAACCTCACTATTTATATAGTGGGGTTTTAAACTATGAAAAATGTGCGCTTGTATCAGAGCATTAACCCAAGCAGTTTAGATTTTCCTTACATAGTATATAGTACATCAAATATAGAAGGGAAGGGTTTTTATGGGAGCAGTTATAGTTTTGGTTTTATTTATATTACTTGTAATAATATTATTAGCTTCAATTAAAACCTATAATCCTTTAGTACACTGTGATGTATTTTACCGTGGGGTATGTATAATACAATGATGTGCTGTAAAAATTCCTTTTCCAATTGAACCACCACTTATGCAGGCACCTCAGTGAAGCATCTCCACTAACGGAGAACTTCATGAGCATGTGAATAGAATATAGCAAATTTAAAGCTCTGCTTATTTTAACAGCAGGGTTTTTTAATGTTAAGGAGGGTGAAGAGATTGGAATTAAATATCATTTATCCTATACGAACTTATATTTGAAATGGTATATAGCACATTTTCAAACAATCAATTCACTTGTCTATACCAAAATGAAGGGTTTAAACATAGAATATAAGGTAGAACTATTACGCACTCATAGAATCCTTCTACGGAAACCTTACTATTTATAGTGGGGTTTTATTCTATGAAAAATGTGTACTTGTATCATAGGAAAGGGAAGGTCAGTTGATTAGTACATTAGTTCAACACTATCAAGAGAACCCTATTGCGATGAACACAAGAAAAATACCAACCAATACTATGATAAGTATGTAAGAGATAAGGAAAGTAAAACATTCTATCAAAGTAAAGAATGGAAACAAGTAAGACAACAAGCCTTAATAAGAGATCGTCATCTATGTCAGCATTGCTTAAAACAAAAAAAGATTACAAGATCTGATATGGTGGATCACATTACACCGATTAAAGAGGATTGGTCATTGAGGTTAGACCTAATTAATCTACAATCGTTATGTCATAGCTGTCATAATAAGAAGACAGCAAAAATAGGATAGGTGTAGTTTTTAAGGAAGGTTGAGAAAAATGAATATGGATAGAAATTAGAATTAGCGAGATAATATTAGTGAGGCTAATGTAAAGATTTTGTGGAGGTGAAAGTATGTTTTTTTCTTTAATAGTATATGAATACCTTAATGCTTTTTTAGTGCCAATTTTAGCAATTATATTTTGTCTTAATCTTGTAGCAATAATAAAAAAAGTAAAGAAAGACGAATCTACTACCGCTAACACATTCTGGTTAACAATATCTTTTGTAATAATGGTATGGATCATTGCTTTTACCCTGCTTTCTACTCTTTCTATGCATTAGATAATATTAGGTATAGAAGTACAGTAGAGTTATATAAAAATGAAATAAATAATCAGGTGCTTTTTTTGTAAACAGAGAATAATTTATAAATAAAATAAGTATTAAATCTTAAGATGAAAGCGGTGAAAAAGTAGACTCTTTATTAAAAGCAATACAGGAACGTCTTGGACATTCACGATATCAAACAACTGCTGATATATATGCCCATGTCACAAAAAAAGTGAGAAAAGAACCGCAGGTAAGTTTGATAAATTTTCTCCAGAAAAAACCATCCCCAATTCGTCCCCAATTTATCAAAACTCAGATAAAATCCAGTCATCACTTAATATTCACTAACAAAAAAAACCTTGATACACAAGGGGGTTGAACGTTTAAATGATGGTGACCTGAACAGGGTTCGAACCTGTGACCTCCACCCTGTCAAGATTCTGGATGCAGTTTTCAGTACCTTCCTCCATCAACCTAAACCCTTTAATATCAAAGGTTTTAGGGATTATAGGAACATTTATTCCTCCCCTAATTTACCCTATTTAACTATAAAAGTTGTCCAAAAACTTGTCCAAAAAGGCAATAAAAAAAAGCGAGGTTTCCCTCACTCGATTTAACTTCCGTTCAACCATTTAAAAAAGGTTTCTCTTGATATTTTATACATTCTCCCAACCCTTACATAGTGGAATGGTTTTGAAAGTAGCAACTCATAAGTTTGACGTTCACCAATATCTAAAATCTCCTGTATGTGTTTAGGTGTCAAAACTTCTGGATATTTTTCAATGTTTATTTTTCCATTCATTAAATTCTCCCCTTTCTTTATGCTTACAAGGGAATGTGTTGTTGAAATCATACGTTTTGTGACGCTTTACGCCAAATTTCTTTCGAATTTCTTTGATCGGCTTTAACTTGTTCGATTGATCGTTTATTCGAATCACACCAAAATGTAAACTCACGAAGTTCTTCAACCGTTAAATCATTTTGTTCTGCTATATACGAAACAAGTGAATTCCAACGTTCTTCGTTAATCTTCTCACGATTTTCTTCGAACCAAACGAATGGGTTTTTGTCACGTTTACAACTATTCAAATTTGAATCTAACGGATATACATTTCCAATCGTTAAGCCGCCATGTCCCCACGAAACAGGAATAAAATGATCAACCGTGAAGTTTTTCGAATTGGTCAACGCACATTGTCCGCTAAAGCGTTCTATAATCGAAACCCATATTTGACCGTTAAATTCACGAGGTAATAATTTTTCGAATAATTTTCTAATAATTTCACCCCTTATAAGGAAAGGATGCCTTCCGAAAGAAAAACGTCATTTCAATTTACGATCAATTACCGATCTTTATTTCCAGTTGTCAATTTAGCTTCAGCAATTTCATCATAAACATTTTCTAAGCGTTGATTCGCTATTTCAACGTATTTTGGTTCCATTTCAAAACCTATAAATTTACGATTTGTTTTCAAACAAGCAATTGCTGTGGTTCCTGAACCTATGCAATTATCTAAAACTACATCATTTTCATTGGTGTAAGTTTTAATTAAGTATTCAAATAACGATATTGGTTTTTGTGTTGGATGGTATTTACTTTTGTCTCTCGAAAACTTTTGGACAGTTTTAGGATATCTGAACCCTTCGTTTTTTGTAACAACCTCATCAACACTATCTTTACCATAGTTACTACCATGATGTGATTTCTTCACTATATATGATTTACCCTCGGTCATTTGAGGATTATATGTTGGTGATTTTTTATAAAATACTAAAATATTTTCATGATCTTTTAGAGGCATCTTTTTAGCATTTAAAAAACCTGTTCCAGCATCTTTCTGCCATATCCATTCATACTTCAACATTTTGAGATTACTCATACCTAAAACTTTATCAAAAGGAGTTTGAGCTGTAAGTATAATTGCTCCATTATCCTTAATAATTCGTAAGTATTGCTTCCACATTAACTCTAAATCAATTATAGAATCCCACTTATTTTGAGTTGTTCCATAAGGTAAATCACATAAAACCATATCTAAAATTTATCAGGAATTAGTTTCATCCCTTCCAAACAATCCATTTGATAGATTCGATTTAGTTCTAAACTACCTAATATTTTTTCACATCTATTTTCCGCTTGCTTCATTTGTATTCACCAAACATTTGCGAAACAGCTTCGATTTCAATCTCTTCTTCGCTTTACTCATAATGAAGCAGCGTAAACATTCGTCAGTAAGATTAGAGGATTACGGATAAAAAAAGCGTCGATCGTTAGATCAACGCTCTGTATTTTACATTAAATTTTAACTAACATAAGACTACAATCTTAACATGATTTATAATAACAATATTCAAAGTTTATCTTCGTTTTTATCATATATTTTTATTTCTTTTATTGAATCAAGAATATTTATAGTACCACTTTTAAAATCTAAAGGATGTATATACATCCTTAATGTATCAATTCCATAAAGGTCAATATCATCAATTCCAATATATTCAAATATTTCATAAACCCCTTCTACAGAAAAATTATTGTTTTTAGAATATGTTTTACCTTGATCATCAACTAAATTAAAATGAAACACACCTAAATCAATACTATCATTATTAAAAGACCATTTATTATACCAAAATCCAAAATGGAGTCGGTTTGTATCAGGGGAATAATATAGGTCAGTTAGTTTAATATTTATGTCTTTTAAATTGTGTTCTTTAAGTTGAATAGTTAATAACTCTGCCCGTGGTCGGGGGTCTTCTTTATAATAAATTAATGGTTTTATAAAACCGTACTTATATTGCATGAGTTCCCAATTTTTTTGAAGAAAAAGAAAAAAGCCAACAATAGCTAAGCCAATAAATAAAAATATTAATTTCTTTTTCAATTTTAATCTCCCCCTAAAAATTTTTCTTTCTATATGAATAGTATGCATAATTAATAAGAAAAACACAAAGTAGTCTCTATAAAAGGAATTAATCGGATAATAAATGTTTTTATTATTGAACCACAGGTGCAAGACAATTTTTATTCCATTGTATATTTATTTAATTCTTCTGTTTACAATACTGATTTCTTAAAACATAGAAACCCGAATAGTGGATACATTTAAAAAATGCCCCGCTATTCGGGTTATAGTTCAACCCTTTGAGGAATATATTAATGTATTAATACTTTACTCCTATTTCACCCTGAACGCTTGGGTTGGTCTAGTGTACGAATGATTGATAAATACGCTCATATTATGCCAAACATGCAACAAGAGACTGCGGAGACTTTCGGAAATGCTTTCTTTAACGCAAAATGAAGTTTTAATAATAAAGTTTGCCAAAAATATAAAGTTGTCCAAAAGTTGCCCAAAAAGTGAAAAATCGCAATTTCACATCAAAACTACAATTCCCAAACAAAAGAAAAACCCCTTGTGTATCAAGGGGTTTGGGCGTTTTTATTATGGTGACCTGAACAGGGTTCGAACCTGTGACCTCCACCCTGTCAAGATGGCGCTCTCCCTGCTGAGCTATCAGGTCATTTATAGTTAAATGCTTTTGCAAATATTTAGTATATTCATACTACCAAGGATGAATGAAAAGGTCAATCATTAAATATTAAAAACTAATCTATGATGTCATTAATAAATTTTTTTGTTTCTAAAATAGCTTGCTCCAATGGTTTAGTTGTTCCTTGAAAAGGATGAACAGCATTAAATGTATGATTCCCTTCTAAAATATGAATCCACTTGATATCAGGATTATTTTGGACCAATTGTTGAGACCCTTTAATTAATCGATCATGATCCTTTGTACCTTGAATAAGAACAATAGGAGTTCTCGAAGATTTCGCTCTTTCAAGAATATTATACTTATCTTTATTCTCTTCCATGTCATCCAGTATTTCTACATTTAAAGGCATTTGCTGCTTCGTGCGCGCATTATAAACAAAAGAACTTCCTGTTTGTTTCATTTCCTCTTTCTGCTCTCTGGTGAATAAATCTACGTTTGTAATTCCATTCCAGCTGACTACTGCTTGAACTGCTTCAGGATGATCAAAGCTATATATCAAACATACTCCCGCTCCTCTACTGTGACCTAATAAATAAAGAAAAGATGAATTCACCTCTATAGGGAGCTTACTATTTTGAACAGCATCCACTATTATGTCTAGATCCTCTAATTCTCTTGCATATGTATTTTGTGCAAATTTATCTAATTCCGTAAAATCAAGTAGATTCTCACCAACTCCATTGTAGGAGAAATTGAATGTAACTACATCCAGATTATCTGCTAATGCTTTTCCAATATAAGAAAACATGCCCCAATCTTTAAAACCTTTAAAACCATGGCAAACAATGAGAGTCCCCTTTGAAGGATTTTTGGAGACATAAACATTCCCTCTTAATAACCTATTTTCTTCCATTCTAATTTGAAATGGGATAGACAATATATACCCCTCCTTTTGTTGATATTAAACTAATTCAATCCTCTTTCGATTTTTTGCAGACTCAATGCAAGCTGAGACTACCTTCATATTATGATACGCATCCTTAGGTTGAAAAGGTAGAGGTTGATTTTGAAATATACTTTGTGCAAAATGATCTGCTTGCAACGTATATTGATTTACTTCAGGTACCTCGATTACTTTGGAATCACCTTTTTTTGTAACTATAAAATGATTCTTTCCATCCATTGTAATAAATGCACTTGGCACTTCAATTTTTCCGTCAGAACCTACAACCTCTAAACTATTTCTAAATTCTGCCCACATCCCACAGTCAAAAGTTAGTGATACTTGATTCGGGAATTCGATCAAAGCAGATGCCATCATATCAACTTGATCATGATGAGAAGAGAAAAAAGCATGCGTAGTCACAGCCTCTGGTTCATTCTCTAAAATAAATCTTGCAGCACTAATTGGATAACATCCTACATCATATAATGAACCACCTCCCATATGTTGTTTGTATCTAACGTTTTCCATATCCTCTGCATTATTAAACGTAAATGCACTATGTATTCCACGTATTTCACCAATTTCACCTGATTTAATCATCTCTTTTAACTGTTTATAACGTGGATGATAACGATACATAAATGCTTCAGCTAAATAAACGTTAGCCTTCTCACAAGCTTCAATCATTTCAATAGCTTCATTTTCATTTAGTGCTATTGGTTTTTCGCATAATACATGTTTACCAGCTTGTGCTGCTTTGATCGTCCACTCTTTATGTAAATGGTTTGGAAGTGGAATGTATACTGACTCAATGTCTGGATCAGCTAACAATTCCTCATAATCTCCATATGCTCTTGGTATGTTCAATTCTAATGCTACTTTTAAAGCCTTTTCTTTCCCTCGACTTGCAATAGCAACCACTTCATTCATTTTTGATTCTTTTATGCCAGGTATAACTGAGTTTATAGCTATATTTGCACAACCCAAAATTCCCCATTTCATTTTTCTACTTTGTATAATGTTCACTCCTAAATTCAATTTTCTTGAATAATAACCTTATTTTCTGTATATTAAAAAAAACTTCATTCATAAATATGCTTTTACTCTATATATTATGAAGTAGGAAGTTCTGTTAAACAAGTAACTAAAAAAATAAAAAAATATTATTGCAACATTTCTGCCGTCTAGTCCGTCTAATAGTTAAATCAATTTATGAAAGAAGGGTTAAAATTGAAGAAAAAAATATTAACAGGGTTATCCTTGATCTTCATGTTTATTTTTGCGGTTACTGGATCAGTTTTTGCTTTTAGCGACTTACCAGAGGGAACAGACAAAAACATTATTATGGAATTAAAGCGAAATGGAGTTGTAAGTGGAATGGACGAAAATAATTTCGCTCCAAATGGAAAACTTACCTACGCTGAAGGAATTGCCTTAATCGTTAAAGGATTAGATTTGAACTTAGCCCATATGACATTTATTAAGCAACCTTTAGCAAGTGATTATTTTACGAACATATCAGATGATTCCTGGTATGATGATTATTTTGTAAAAGCCTATTTAAATGGTGTGGATCTAGATAAAGATGTTAATCCAAACAAAAAGATGACAAAAGAGCAATTTTCACATGCCTTATTTCAAGCAATGGATGCAAAAGGTGACTATAGCTTTATAGAGATGTTCTTAACAATTTCAGATGCTGAAAAGATCAATCCAGAATATATGGGTAGCATTCAAAAAATATTACTTTCAGAAGTTGCTTCCTTAGATCAAACAAGCAAATTCCATCCGGCACAACTTGTCAAAAGAATTGATGCTTCAGTAATGATATATAAAGCAATTAAATTTGTAGATAGTCATTCAGAGGAAGAATCGCCAATTGACGTACCGGCACCTATTCCTGATGAAGAAGTTACCTTTAAAGTAGAGAAAGTGAATGAAGAAGTGAATAAAGTTACTTTATCTTGGGGAGAAAAACCAAATGCAGGTTACTCAATAGAAATTACATCCGTGGATTTTGTTAATAATGAGGCTGTCATTCATTATCAACTTCATTATCCAGTTGAAGGAATGATGTATGCTATGGTAATTACTGAACCTAAAGCAGAAACTTATATTTCAAATTCATTAACACCTAGTATTCAACAAGAAAAATAAAACAAAAATATCTCATAAACAACTCCTTACATTTTTTCAAAAAATGATGAGGGGTTTTTTATTTATATATAAATAAAAAATTTGCATAAAGCAAATGATAGTTATGACAATAAATTCAATTTTACACCTTGTTGCTGAGTCTAAATTAAGAGAGGATAAATCCCATTGAAACCATTCATACCGCAGCTTGTATATTTTGAACCAAACGCATTGGAATATCCATTCGGAAAACAACTGTTTGATAAGTTTAACGATATGGGGTTAGAAATAAGAAAAACAACTTCACATAATCAAGTGAGAAATATTCCTGGAGATAGTGAGTTAGAGAAATATCGCGTTGCTAAATCAACATTAGTTGTTGGAATTAGAAAAACGTTAAAGTTTGATTCCTCTAAACCCTCAGCTGAATACGCCATTCCATTAGCTACTGGATGTATGGGACATTGTCACTATTGCTACTTACAAACCACACTTGGAAGCAAGCCTTATATTAGAACTTATGTTAATCTAGAGGATATCTTTAATCAAGCACACAAGTATATCAGCGAACGAGAACCTGATATCACACGTTTTGAAGCGGCCTGTACGTCTGATATAGTTGGTATTGATCACTTAACCCATTCCTTAAAAAAAACGATTGAATTTATCGGTAAAACCAACCTAGGCAGACTTAGATTCGTTACAAAATACCATCATGTTGATCATTTACTAGATGCTGAACATAATGGTCATACACGTTTTCGATTTAGCATTAACTCTAAATATGTGATCAAAAACTTTGAAGCAGGCACTTCTCCTTTAGAGCACCGGATACAAGCTGCAAAAAAAGTAGCTCAGGCCAATTATCCTCTAGGATTTATTATTGCCCCAATTTATATTTATGAAAATTGGCAAGAAGAGTACATTGATTTACTAAAGAATTTGTCTGAAGCTTTGAACCCTATAAAAGTGCCTGATTTAACCTTTGAATTAATCCAACATCGTTTTACTAAACCTGCAAAAAGAGTTATTCAAGAGCGTTATCCGAATTCAAAACTAGAGATGAACGAAGAGGATAGAAAATATAAATGGGGAAGATACGGAATTGGAAAATATGTTTATCCTGATGATGAAGCAAATGCCATTAAAGAAATAATGCAACTAAATATAAAAAAATACTTCCCTCAAGCCAAAATTGATTATTTCACTTAACTTAAAATAGGTTTGAAGAACTTAAAAAAACTCCCCTCTACCTACCTCTATGGATAGAAACAAGGGAGTTTTAAATGGTGCCGAGGACCGGAGTCGAACCGGTACGGTAGTCACCTACCGCAGGATTTTAAGTCCTGTGCGTCTGCCAATTCCGCCACCCCGGCACATTTTAATTGGTGGGCCTTGAGGGACTCGAACCCCCGACCAATCGGTTATGAGCCGATTGCTCTGACCAACTGAGCTAAAGGCCCAAACTTGGTTGCGGGGGCAGGATTTGAACCTACGACCTTCGGGTTATGAGCCCGACGAGCTACCAGACTGCTCCACCCCGCGTTGCTAGCTTGTATAACAGCGACAAGAGTAATCATACACAATGCTAAAAACAAAGTCAAGGGTTTTTTTATAATCTATGTTTTCACAATGTTTAGAAAATTTAATTCAAATAATGTATCGCACACCATATCTGCCTTTTTGGGATCTAAAAACCTCAACTTCCATTGGATATTCAAAGCCATATACCCACCAGTCTTCCTCCATTCTTTTAGCTAAACATCCAGCTTGAAATTTGGAATCGTACAATTTCACACAGTAAATCCATTTCATATCCTCACCTCATAAACTATATACGATAGTTTTAGATTAACCGTTTTTTGCACATTTAATAAAAAAATATTTAGTTGAATTGGATTTTACTTTTCATTGTTATTCTAAATTGAGGATTTTAAATTATGATTCGTCTTCCTGTTCTTCTTCATCACGGTATCGATGAGCAAGACGGCTCGATGCCGATGCGGCAATACTAGCCACTAAATCATCTAAAAATGTATGGATACCATTGTTTCTTTTCGTATCTAATTTCTTTATAATTCCTATTTTATTTTTATCTAAATGTCCAAATGTTGTTAATGCAATACTGCCATATGCATACACTGAACCAATAGCTAACGTTTCATCACAACCAAATAATCCCTCGTCTGTTTCAATAAGTGACTGCAGTGGTTCAGATAACATCCCTTTTTCACATAAAACATCAATCTCGATCCCAACCAAAACGGCATGTTGAACTTCTCTTTTCTCTAATACAGCCTCTACACTTTCTATGCAATCGTCCATATGCAAATCCTCATGATAAGCTGACTGCATCTCATATACAATAAAAGCAATATCCTCTATTTTTACTCCACGCTCATTCAGCTTTTCAAAAACTGCAGTTCGAACTTCTTTACTGTGTACTTGTCTTTTCATTTCAAACCCCTCCCTTGAAAAGATTTATATATTATATCATATCTTCACAAAATATCCCTTATTAAAATGGATAAAAACAGCTATAATAGAATTAGATAGAAATTAGATACGTTATCATATGCAGCGTGTTCATTTTTCTTGCAAAACTCCTGTACTCAAATTAATAAGGAGGTATTTTTTATGAATTTCGGAGTTGTAGTATTTCCAAGTAAGGAGATTCAAGATTTCTCTAACTCTCATCGTATGAGGTATGATCCACATTATAAACTTTTACCTCCTCATATCACGATCAAAAAACTTGAATCATTTGATGAACAAAAAATGGATGAAATAGCAGCTCATCTTGAACATGTCACTTCAGATTTATCACCATTTGAAATCACATTTAATCGAGTATCCAACTTTTTTCCATTAAGTAATGTGATTTACCTTGCACTTGAGGAGACGAACAGAATAACAAACTTATACAAAAGTATTAACACGGGAATATTACAAGAAGAACATCCTCAATATCCATTCACTCCTCATTTAACAATTGGGCAGAAACTAAATGAAGATGAGATGTTTGATATTTTTGCAAATTTAAAAAACCAAAATATTCACTTCCGTATGAAGGTGGATCGCATTCATTTACTTTATCAACTTGAGAACGAAGTATGGACTGCATACCAAAGTTTTGTATTAAAAGAAACACATTAAATTCATAATACTTTGTCAAATAATCATTAAAATGCTTACTCCATGTGTGTGAAAACATGGAGTAAGCATTTTATATTTTGAAATCTAATATAACGATATTATTCCCTGTGTTATTTTAGAAACTTTATAACAATTGCTTCGTATAAATAAAGGTTAATGTTAAATAGAAAAAGGGGAGAGTTTTTATTGGGTTTTCCAGGTCAATCATTTAACATCATGTTTACAATTGTTCCGATATTAATAGGAATCACATTCATTTTTGTATTTGGAGGTATTATCTTCACAATCGTTAAAAGTGCTTCACAGTGGAATCATAATAATAAACAACCCATACTCACAGTGAATGCTAAAGTAGTTAGTAAAAGAGATAAAGTTAGCAGCAGAAGGAGTCATCATGATAATCATGTCTCTCATCATACTTCAACTACATATTATTCAACATTTGAAGTGGAAAGTGGTGATCGTATGGAACTGCAAATGAGTGGTGAACAATACGGGATTTTAGTTGAAGGAGACCTAGGTAAATTAACTTTTCAGGGGTCTCGTTACAAGGGATTTGAAAGAATTGTAAAATAACTACTAAATAAACCTCCTGCCATTACCAATGGTGGAGGTTTGTTTTAAATTTAAAGTGCTGACAACTTAAGACTCAGCTGCTTCCAGGATTTTACTTAATAAATCACGATTTTCATCTAGTTTTTTTTGAAATTCTTTTGGAGAAAGTCCAATTTTCTCAGCCAAACACACTGGTATTTTCTCTGCTTTTTCTCTCAAATCCAATCCTTTTTTTGTCAAACTGACCAGCACTTTTCGTTCATCATCTCTAGAACGCTCACGTTTGACAATATTAGCCTCTTCCATTCTCTTTAACAGCGGAGTTAAAGTTCCTGAGTCTAATAATAGATGTTCCCCTAGCTGTTTTACTGTCAGTTCGTTTTGTTCCCATAAAACAAGCAATACTAAATATTGAGGGTATGTTACATCCATATCCTTTAAAAATAAATTATATAATTTTGTAAATTCCTTAGACAATGCATAAATAGAAAAACATAATTGATTTTCTATCTTTAATTGTTCATCCATCAATATTCACCTACCTGCTTCTGCTATCAATGAAATCATATCGTGACTAAGTTCAATTGTAAACCTTGAAAATCTGGTATTGAACAAATTAATTACTTTGACAGCGAACAAATCCTATGTTAAATTTTAATTGCGCACAATTTAATTATACAAAATTCATATAACAAAATCTAGTCTATTCTCTAATTGAACCACTAAACAGTAGAAAAGAGGAGTAAACATGATAAAATTAAGTGTTCTGGATCAATCCCCAGTTTCTGAGGGAAGCAATCCACAAGAAGCCCTTAAAAACACTGTAAGATTAGCTCAACAAACAGAAAAATTAGGTTATCATCGTTTTTGGGTAGCGGAACACCATCATACAGAAGCATTAGCAGGTTCATCTCCAGAAATATTAATTGCACACTTAGCCGCAAACACTTCAAAAATAAAAGTAGGTTCAGGTGGGGTCATGTTACCTCATTATAGCTCTTACAAAGTGGCTGAGAATTTTCAATTATTAGAATCACTTTATCCAAATCGCATCGATTTAGGTGTAGGTCGGGCTCCAGGTGGCATGCCATTATCAACAATTGCTTTACAAGAGGGTAAAAAAAGAACCGTTCATCAATTTCCTGAGCAAATTGATGATTTATTAGCTTACATTCATAATGATTTAGATGAAAAGCATCAATTAGCTGGTTTAAAAGCAACACCCCTAAGTCCAACAGCATCAGAACTTTGGATGTTAGGCTCTAGTGGTGATAGTGCAGCTTTAGCAGCAAATAAAGGGTTGCCATATACATTTGCACATTTTATCAATGGACAAGGTGGAGCACAGTATGTAGATCATTATAAACACAATTTTAAGCCGTCCAAATATCTAAATAAACCAAAAAGCATTGTAGCTATTTTTGTAATTTGTGCAGAAAGTGATGCAAAAGCAGAACGAATTGCAAAAAGCTTAGATTTATCCTTATTATTAATTGAAAAGGGTGGCCAAACGAGAAAGGGAATTCCGAGTGTAGAAACTGCAGAATCATATCCTTATAGTGAATTTGATTTAGAAAGAATCCGTCAAAATAGAAACCGGATGATTGTGGGTTCACAAGAATCAGTAACTCATCAACTACTTCAATTGAGAGATCAATATGGTACAGATGAATTAATGATAGTTACCATAACTCATGACTTTGAAGATAAACTGCGATCCTATGCATTACTTGCAGAAGCATTTAGATTATAAATAGGGTATCTTAAAGCTAAAAATCATAGGAAAAATTGAAAGGTAGTTTTTGTTGAAACTTAGAATTGGGAATTTTATAAATTCTTAAGTTATTAAACAACGGCATGCCATTATCTGATCCATGCATGCCGTTTCTACTAAGCTTATACTAAAAAACTCTCTTTAGTTTACCATATACTGATCAGGATTGTGGAGCCAAGATTGAAGTAATTCTAAGTCTTTACTATCTACTATACCCATGTCTGAAGCAATTTGAATGAGTGCAGTATAGTTTGACAAGGTATGCAATTGGATATTTTCTTCAACAAAAGCGCTCAATGCCTTTTCAAATTCATAAGTAAATATGGCTACAACCGCCTGCACATGTCCCCCTGCTTCTTCTACTGCTTTTGCCGCTCTTAATGAACTTCCGCCTGTAGAAATTAAATCTTCAATCACTACTACTTTTTGATCAGGTTTTAAGAGACCTTCAATCTGATTTTTCTTTCCATGTCCTTTAGCTTTATCACGTATATAAATCATTGGTAACCCTAACTTATCAGCTACCCAAGCCGCATGAGGTATACCTGCTGTTGATGTGCCTGCAATAACTTCTACATCTGAATATTTCTCTTTAATGATTTGCACAAACCCTTCAGCAATGATATTTCTGATGTGAGGATAAGACATCGTTAGACGGTTATCACAATAAATAGGTGACAACAAACCTGAAGACCATGTAAAAGGCTCTTTCGGTTGGAGGTTCACTGCACCAATGTCCAATAGAGATTGTGCGATTTGATTTGATAGCTGAGAATTCATAAATTATTTCAACTCCTCTATAATATTTTCCATTGATTTACGTGGATCATCTGAAGCCGTAATCGGTCTTCCAATTACAATGTAATCTGTACCTTGATCAAATGCTTCCTTTGGTGTCATGACCCTGGATTGATCTCCCATATTTGAGCCTATTGGACGAATACCTGGGGTCACTGTTACAAAACCTTCTCCGTTTTGTTCTTTTATGTTCGTTACTTCTAAAGGAGATGCTACGACTCCATCTAAACCTGCGTTCTTTGCTAATTTAGCATATTGCAATACCGAGTCTTCAACTGTTCCAGAGATCCCTATCTCATCGTTTAAGGTGGTTACATTTGTACTCGTGAGTTGTGTAACTCCAATCACTATAGGTTTAGGAATAGATGGATTTACAGCTTGATCCACTCCTTCAAGCGCACTTTCCATCATTGTTATGCCACCTGCAACATGAACATTAAACATATCCACACCAAGTCTAGCGATGCTAGCTGCTCCGCCCTTCACTGTATTCGGTATATCATGCATTTTCAAATCTAAAAAAACTTTATAACCCTGCTCTTTTAATTTCAAAACAAAGGATGGACCAGCAGCATAAAACAGTTGCATACCTACCTTCATGTAACAAGGAATACCTTTTAATTGATTTAATAGCGATTCTGCTTCATCAGCTGAAGGATAATCCAGAGCTACGATAATTCTGCCTATGAAATCTTCTCTTTTCCCCAAATCATCAACCCCTCTTTTCAAAAAAAGATATGAACTATGAAAACCATAAAATTCAAGTGAGAGTAGTTAATACCCTCACTATTAAATTGTTTTAGTTTACACCTGCAAGTCCAATTCTTAACTTTTTAACTTCAGATATATCCTCACCCATGACAGGCATCGGAGTCGATGCGTAGTTAATCGTTTGTAACATTGTAAGAAGGGCACGCACTGTATCAAGTGAAGTTAAACAAACCACACCATTCTCTACAGCTTCTCTACGAATCCTAAATCCGTCTCGCTCAGGAGTTTTTCCTTTTGTTAATGTATTAATTACAAATTGCGCTTCGCCGTTTCTAATTAGATCTACGATATTAGGTGAACCTTCTTTTAACTTATTGACCTGTTGAACTGTCATACCAGTATCCTCTAATGTTTGAGAAGTTCCTCCAGTAGCTATAATTTTGTAACCAAGATTGTAGAAACCTTTGATTAATTCTGTAGCTTCTTCTTTATCTTTATCTGCAACGGTAACGATAATGGACCCTGATTGAGGAATTTTCATCCCTGACCCAATTAACCCTTTGTAAAGTGCCTTAGCATAATGTACATCTCTGCCCATAACTTCTCCTGTTGATTTCATTTCAGGCCCAAGAGAAGTGTCCACACGACGTAGTTTAGCAAATGAAAATACAGGTACTTTTACTGATACATAATCATCTTCAGGCCACAACCCACTCTCATATCCTAAATCGGATAATTTCTGACCTAAAATCACTTTTGTCGCAACATTGGCCATTGGAATATTCGTCACCTTACTAAGGAAAGGGACTGTTCTTGAAGAACGAGGATTCACTTCAATCACATATACCTTCTCTTTGTATATGACAAATTGAATATTTACTAACCCAATCACTTGTAGCTCTCTTGCAATTTTTGTTGTAATTTCAACAATTTGTTCTTTAACCTCTTCAGAGACGGACTGAGGAGGATATACAGCAATGGAGTCTCCTGAATGAACTCCTGCTCTTTCAACATGTTCCATAATACCTGGGATCACTACAGTTTCTTTATCACAGATCGCATCTACCTCTACTTCTTTTCCTAACATGTACCGATCAATTAACACAGGGTGATCTGGATTGATTTTTACAGCTTTCTCCATATAATTCAGCAATTCATCATCAGAATATACAATTTCCATCGCTCTTCCACCTAGAACGTAAGATGGACGGACTAAAACAGGATACCCTAATCCTGAAGCCGTTTGAACTGCTTGATCTACTGTAGTCACTGTACTACCTTGAGGCTGGGCAATCTCTAATCTTCTTAAAAGAGCTTCAAACTCTTTCCGATCTTCTGCAGCATCAATATTATCTATGCTGGTCCCAATAATGTTTACGCCTGCTTTAGATAGAGGCTCAGCTAAATTAATTGCAGTCTGCCCTCCAAATTGGACTATAACTCCAATAGGTTGTACCTGTTCAATAATGTTCATCACATCTTCAAAAAATAAAGGTTCAAAATAAAGTTGATCCGACGTACTAAAGTCTGTGGAAACTGTTTCAGGATTGTTGTTTATAATAACCGCTTCGTACCCAGCATCTTGGATTGCCCAAACTGCATGTACGGTTGAATAGTCAAATTCAATCCCTTGACCGATACGAATTGGCCCAGAACCTAATACAATGACTTTCTCTTTAGTGGATTGAATTGCTTCGTTCTCGGTTTCATAAGTAGAATAATAGTAAGGTGTTGTAGCTTCAAACTCAGCAGCGCAAGTATCAACCATTTTGTAAACTGGTCTAATATCAAATTGTGTTCGAAGCGAACGTATCTCTTTTTCTTCTGTAAATGAAAAACTTGGATCGGAGGATCTGCGTAGTTCTGCAATTGCTCGATCTGTAAATCCTTTTCTTTTTGCTTCTAACAACAAATCTTCCGTTAATTCTACATTCATTAATTTTTTTTCAAATTGAATCAATTTTTCAATTTTATTTAAAAACCACCAATCAATCTTTGTAAGGTCTTGAATTTGCTGTAAAGTATAACCTCTACGATAAGCTTCAGCTATTATAAACAAACGTTCATCATCTGGTGTTTGTAAACGGTTGTTAAGAACGGAATCATCTAATTCCTCCAGTTCTTTTATAAATAAACGATGTACATCAATTTCCAATGAACGAATAGCTTTATGAATAGACTCTTCAAAAGTACGCCCAATAGCCATAACCTCTCCTGTAGCTTTCATTTGTGTACCTAATTTTCTGTTGGCACTTATGAATTTATCAAATGGCCAGCGAGGAATTTTGCTTACGATATAATCAAGTGTTGGTTCAAAACAAGCATAAGTTTGACCCGTTACAGGATTTTCAAGCTCATCTAATGTATAACCGACTGCGATTTTTGCTGCCATTTTTGCGATGGGATAACCTGTAGCTTTTGAGGCAAGGGCAGACGAACGACTTACTCTTGGATTCACTTCAATCACGTAATATTGAAAACTAAACGGATCTAACGCAAGCTGAACGTTACAGCCGCCTTCAATATCTAAAGCACGAATGATTTTTAATGAAGCTGAGCGAAGCATTTGATATTCACGGTCCGATAAGGTTTGACTAGGTGCCACTACAATGCTATCACCAGTGTGTACACCAACTGGATCAAAATTTTCCATGTTACAAACGACAATACAGTTATCGTTCGCATCACGCATCACTTCGTACTCTATTTCCTTCATGCCTGCGATGCTCATTTCAATTAAACATTGACCAATTGGACTATAACGTATACCTGCTGCTACGATTTCTCTTAAATCTTCCTCTGAATCAGCGATTCCTCCACCAGTACCACCCAATGTATAAGCTGGTCTAATAATAATCGGATATCCAACTTGATTTGCAAAATCTACGGCTTCTTGTACAGTTGTAACAATGACACTTTCAGGAACTGGTTGTTCTAGTTCACGCATAAGTTCTCTAAATAAATCTCGATCCTCAGCCTTTTCTATAGAAGATAATTGCGTACCTAGAAGCTGAACATTTTCTTCTTCAAGAACACCTCTTTTGGCTAATTCAACAGCCATATTTAAACCCGTTTGCCCTCCTAAAGTTGGTAATAATCCATCTGGTTGTTCCTTGCGAATAACCTGAGTAACAAATTCGGGTGTAATCGGTTCAATATATACCTTATCCGCCATATTGGTATCTGTCATAATCGTAGCTGGATTACTATTAATAAGAACTACTTCATACCCTTCTTCTTTTAAAGCTTGACATGCTTGTGTTCCTGCATAATCAAATTCTGCAGCCTGTCCAATGACGATAGGCCCTGAACCTATAACCAATATTTTTTTCAATGAAGTATTTTTAGGCATTTTGCATGTCTCCTTTCTTCGCTGCTGCAACAATTTGCGCTTGGCGAGGCAACTCAGGTGTCTCTGCTTTCGTACGACGAATCATTTCGATAAAATCTTCAAATAAATAACTAGAATCAAATGGTCCAGGAGCCGCTTCAGGATGATACTGTACTGAAAAAGCAGGCACGTGTTTGTGTTTAAGACCTTCTACTGTTTTATCGTTATTGTTGATATGAGTGATTTCTAGTGGTGTGTTAGATATAGAATCTTCTTTCACTGTATAACCGTGATTTTGTGATGTAATATAACAACGGTTAGAGGATAACTCCTTAACAGGATGGTTTCCACCACGATGTCCAAATTTCAACTTTTCTGTATCCGCACCACAAGCTAAAGCAAACAACTGATGACCTAGACAGATTCCAAAAATAGGGAATTGACCTAACAATTCGTGTATCATTGTCACAGCTTCAGGGACACTTTTAGGATCACCAGGTCCATTGGATAATAAAATCCCATCTGGTTTTAATCTTCTGATTTGATCCGCTGTCGTATTATGAGGAACGACAATGACGTCACAATCACGTTTATTTAATTCTCTTAAGATTCCACTTTTTGAGCCAAAATCTACAAGAACAATCCTTTCTTTGTTTCCTGGCGAACTAAAAATACTTTTTGTAGAAACTCGAGTTACTTGATCTGTTAATAAAGAAGTACCCTTTAGTTGCTCCATCAATTCCTCGATTGAATGATTTCCTGTTGAGATAACTCCTTTCATCGTACCGTAATGTCTAATTTTACGTGTTAACATACGAGTATCGATCTCACTAATACCTGGGATATCATAATCTTTTAGTAAGCTATCTACTGTGTACTGTGCTCTCCAGTTACTTGGTATATCTTCATGTTGACGAACAACAAACCCATGAATATAAGGGCGGACGGCTTCAAAATCATCACGTGAGATTCCATAATTTCCAATCAAAGGATATGTCATTGTAATAATTTGACCGCAATAAGAAGGATCTGACAATACCTCCTGATAACCAGTAATTCCTGTATTAAAAACAACTTCACCTATAGCATTTTTTTCACTTCCAAATGATTTACCTTTAAAAAGAGTTCCGTCTTCTAATAATAAATTAGCTTGCATAATGCCCTCCTTCTGTAATGTTGTGACATACCTTTAAATTAATCTGACCAAACCACTTTTCCAGCTACAAGTGTTTTGACTGGCCATCCTTGCAACTTCCACCCTGTAAAAGGAGTATTTCTACCTTTAGATAAAAATGTATTTGGATCAACCTCTTTGGTACTTTCTAAGTCAATAATGGTTAAATCAGCATCTGCTCCAATTGAAACTTTTCCTGAATCCAAGTTAAATACCTTAGCTGGTTTCTCTGTCATCCTTTGAATTAAAAAGTCTAAAGTCCATATACCTGTTTGCACAAATTTTGTATACAACAATGGAAATGCTGTTTCTAACCCAACAATTCCAAAAGGTGCTCTTTGAAGTTCTTGTGCTTTTTCCTCTTCACTATGTGGAGCGTGATCCGTAACAATCATGTCAATGGTTCCATCCTCTATAGCTTCGATCATGGCTTCAACATCTCTAGGTGTGCGAAGAGGGGGATTCATTTTCCAATTTGCATCTAAAGCTGGTATATCTTCATCTGATAAAAGCAAGTGATGCGGGCATACTTCTGCTGTTACTTTAATCCCAATTTGTTTTGCTTGTCTAATTAAACGAACAGATTGTTCAGTACTTACATGGCATACGTGATAATGAACATCTGTAGCTTCAGCTAATAAAACATCTCGTCCAACATGAATCGCTTCGGATTCGTTTGGTATTCCCTTCAGCCCATGTTTCTTAGCAAAGGCACCATCAGTTACAGCACCACCAACTACTAAAGTATTATCTTCACAGTGAGCAATCACTGGCATATTCATAGCAGCTGCTTTACTCATTGCATCCTTCATCATTTGTGCACTTTGCACACCTACACCATCATCTGTAAAACCTATGGCTCCTTTATTTTTTAGAGCTTCAAAATCAGTTAAGTCTCTCCCTAATTCATTCTCTGTAATTGCAGCGTATGGAAGTACACGCACAATACCTTCCTTCTCGGCTTTATCTAAAACAAGCTGTAAAGTTTCAACATCATCTACGATTGGTCTAGTATTAGGCATACACGCAACTGTAGTAAATCCACCTTTTGCGGCAGACCTTGTACCTGTAGCAATCGTTTCTTTATATTCAAATCCAGGCTCACGAAAATGGACATGCATATCGATAAAGCCTGCTGACACTAATTTACCCTCAGCATCAATCACTTCATGTCCATCAACCTGTGTCTCTTCTTCACTTTGCATAATTTTATTTATTTTTCCTTGTTCAATATAAATATGTTTTGTTTCCAACTCATTGTTTTCTGTATTTAACAACTTTCCATTTAATATCCACGTTCCCAATTTCAAAACCTCCTAATAAATTTCCTACTATTTATGTTAATGCTCTCTCAATTACTGCCATTCGAATGGGTACTCCATTACTTATTTGCGGGAAAATTTTTGATCTAGGGTGTTCTATTAGAGAATCATCGATTTCCACATTTCGATTTACAGGTGCAGGATGCATAATAATAACATGATCCTTTAAGTTCCTTTCTCTCTCCTCTGTTAATCCAAATAACTCTCTGTATTGTTCAGCTGATTTAATCATACCTTGTTCATGTCTCTCTAATTGCACTCGCAGCATCATAATGACGTCTGCCTTTAATGCTTCTTCTATGGAAACATATGGGGTGAATTCTGCTAGTTCTGGGGCTTGCATGTTTGGCGGTGCACAAAAGCTTACTTTTGCACCCATAGCTAGTAACCCCCATAGATTGGAACGAGCCACACGGCTATGTAATATGTCACCTATAATAGATACATGAAGACCTTCAATATGACCAAAATGTTTTTTCATAGTATAAATATCTAATAATGCTTGTGTTGGATGCTCATTATTTCCATCCCCTGCATTAATGAGAGGAATTTTAATTTTTGGTGCTAACTCTTGTAAAACTCCTATCGGTTTAATACGAATAACACCCGCATCTATCCCCATTGACTCTAATGTTTTTACAGTATCGTAAATGGATTCACCTTTTTGCACACTTGAAACTGCTGCTGAGAAGTTTAATACTTCAGTGCTTAGTCGTTTTTCTGCCATTTCAAAGGAAAAACGAGTTCGTGTACTATTTTCAAAAAACATATTTGCAACAAAATGCCCTGACAAATAATTTGTTACTTTTGTAGGATAGTTTTCCCAATAAGTTGCACGATTTAATATACCTAAAATTTCCGTTTTACTTAATCCTTTTAATCCTAATAAATGTTTATCTGATCCAACCTTCAATTGAGACATGAATATCTAACTCCTTTGTTGTTTAATTACAACCTGATCATCAGAATCAACTTCTATCAAAGAGACATTAATATTCTCCAATTTAGAGGTAGGAATATTCTTTCCGACATAGTCGGGTCTAATGGGTAGTTCTCGATGACCTCGATCAATTAAAACAGCAAGCTGTATCATTTTGGGTCTTCCCATATCAATCAATGCATCCATTGCAGCTCTTACAGTTCTTCCCGTATATAAAACATCATCGAATAATATAATTTTTTTATCTTGAATGAATGAGCTCGTAAACGTTTGATGGTGTTCCTTTGTAGTTCTGTTGGAAACATCATCACGATAAGAGGTAACATCTAATTCAGCCATTGGAATAGGTATACCTTCAATTTCCCCTATTTTATCTGCGATTCTTTTTGCTAAATAAATTCCTCTTGTTCGAATGCCTACAAGCACACAATTTTCTACACCTTTGTTTTTTTCCAATATTTCATGAGCAATTCTTGTTAGTGCTCTTCGAATTGCAATTTCATCCATGAGTACGTGTCCTAAACTCATTGTTTCACCACCTATTCCCCTGCACTAAAATCTAAAAAGTGAGGTAATTATGAAAGAATATAACAAAAACTCCTATCGGAGTCTCTCGAAGAGGTATCCGAATACTTCTATAGAGGTAGTTTTTGTTGAAACTTAGAATTTGAAATTTTATAAATTCTTAAATTATCAAAAAAATCCTTACCCATTGGGGCAAGGATTTAAGTATACAGATAAATCAAATAAGTATTCAGTATTTGCATAAAAATAAATGATTACTCATTGCTTTTCGTATAATTCGTTCACCTTGCCAGCCTCACGGGACTGTTTTTAAAGGTTCTCATCAATATTCATTTTTAAAATTATGACATTATTCGATTATAAAGTCAATAGATTAATCATTTAAAATATAAATTCAACATCAGATAATCGACGCTTAATTTCATCAATAATTTCAATTTCTTTTTCAATTCCAGGAGCATTGAATGTAACAGAAAATCTGACAAAACGTCCTGCATCATCCCATGGTACTGTAGAAATTAGTTTTTCACGAATTAAATATTGTGAGAAATCCTCTCCTGTTTCGAAAGTTTGTCCACCTTTAATCGATTTAGGTGCTTCTACATACATAAAAAATGAACCTTTTGGTTTTTCTGCTTTAAATCCAACTTCATTCAAAGCTTTTGCTAACATATCATGACGTCTTGAATATTTTTCAGCAATTTTTTCAGTAATTTCTGGATGCTCTAAACCATAAGCAGCCGCTTTTTGAATTGCAATAAATTGACCAGAATCATTATTATCTTTAATATCTTTAAATGCTTTTACGACTAAGGCATTACCAGCAATAAACCCAATTCTCCAACCTGTCATATTATAAGATTTAGATAAGGAGTGGAATTCTATACCTACGTCTTTTGCACCTGGCACCGAGAGGAAACTAAAAGGTTTAACTCCATCATAAGTTAGTGCAGCATAAGGAGCATCATGTACGATGATGATATCGTATTTTTTAGCAAAGGCTATCACTTTTTCAAAGAATTCAACAGTTGCACCTGCACCAGTTGGATTATTAGGATAATTTAAATAAAAAAGTTTAGCTCTAGAACAAATTTCTTCTGGAATTGAATCTAAGTTAGGTAAAAAATCATTTTCTTTTAATAGTGGTACATTATAAACTTCCCCACCAAGGTATTTTGTATGTGTTCCTAATACAGGATAACCGGGAACAGTCATAATGGTAACATCACCAGGATTGATAAATGCACTAGGCAACATAGCCAAACCCGGTTTTGAACCAATCGAATGATTAATTTCTTCCTCAGCATCAATTCCATCTACACCAAAAACATTTTTCAAATAATTTGCTGCGGCTGTTTTGAATTCATGAATCCCGTTATCCGCATAACCTCTATTCTCAGGTTTAGCTGCTTCTTCAGCAAGTTTAGCCACAATGCCAGCATCTGCCATTTCATCAGGCTCTCCAACACCCATATCGATTAATTCTACATTTGGATGTTCAGCTTTTGCAGCTGCCTTTGCACGTTTAATTTTTTCGAATTTATAAATTTCCGTATCTTTCCCATAGTTTTTTCCACCAATTCTTTCAGCGAAAAGATTCTGAATATAATTTTCCTGTGTCACTTTCATACAACTCCTTTATTCTAATCTACAACAATTTATCATGATGAATAAAATAAGAAAATAGATTTTTATACATTCTTTTTGTACTCTGAAACGAATAAAACTTAAAATTTATTGACTTCTTATTTTGTCAATCACATGATTTATATCCTCAGGTATGGGAGCTTTGAACATTAAGTTTTCCCCTGTGATAGGATGGACAAAGCCTAACTCTGCAGCATGTAAAGCTTGTCCCTCCATTGATATTCCTTTATTTCGTCCGTATGTAGGATCTCCCACAAGATGATGACCGATAAATTTCATATGTACTCTGATTTGATGAGTACGACCTGTTTCTAATCTTAACTCCAATAAAGCATAATTTTTGAATTGTTCCAAAACAACAAAATGTGTAACTGCTTTTTTACTGTTTTTATTTGTTACCATATAACTTTTACGATCGTTAGGATTTCTGCCAATCGGTGCATCTATCGTTCCTTGTAAATGAGATAACTTCCCATGTACAACTGCAATATATTTTCGATGAACAGTATGATTTTTCAATTGTTCAGATAAACCTTTATGACTTGCATCGTCCTTTGCAGAAACTAATAAACCTGATGTATTTTTATCAATACGATGCACAATTCCTGGTCTCAATATCCCATTAATGCCTGATAAGTCCTTACAATGGGCTAACAGTGCATTCACTAAAGTTCCTGAATAATTTCCAGGTGCAGGATGTACGACCATACCTCTAGGTTTATTAACTACAATTAGATGTTTATCTTCATACACAACATTCAATGGAATAGATTCCGCAGTAATTTCCAACTCAGTTGGAGCTGGAGCTAGTAATTTAATTTCATCCTCATCTTGTATTTTATAGTTTGCTTTAATGGATGAATTGTTAACTGAAACGTGCCCTTCTTTGATCCATTGCTGTATTTGTGTTCGGGATATACCATCAAACTGATCTGTCAAAAATTTATCAATTCTTATTCCATCTAGATCAGGAGTTCCTTTCCAAATTAATTCATTTTCATAGATGTCATCATATAACATGAAGATTAAACCTCACCTTTCTTTACACTGAAAAAGGTAATCACTGCTGCTAAAATTGCGCCAACAACAATTGCTGAATCTGCAATGTTAAAAATGGCAAAGGGATAGTCTACTTCAAAACCAAATAAAGAAAATCTAAAGTTAAAACTTAAAAAGTCAACGACTTCACCCATTCTTACCCTATCAATAAAATTCCCAATTGCTCCACCTAATATTAAACTAAGTGCAACACATAATGAGGGGCTATTTTCCTTTTTTGACTGTTCCAAAAACCAAATAACCATTGCTACAATAATAATTGTAATAATGATGAAAAACCATTGTTTATTCTGCAATATACCAAAGGCCGCTCCTTTATTACGATGAGAAGTGATTTGAAAAAATTCTCCTATAACAGATATACGATCCCCTATTTCCAAATGCTTGATGATCATCCATTTAGAAACCTGATCTAATATGATCATAATAAAGGCTATCAAATAATACCTCAAATAACATATCCTCCTAATCAAGATAATACAACCTTACATTCGATTATTGTAGCATAGCATAGAACCTTACGTCTACGAAGTGCATGATGAATTCCCATCAATACATGGAATTACCTCTTTAAATTCTTAAACCTTTGAGAAGAATAAAGTCAGCAGCATATAAGAGAAGAGGATTTTTTGAACAACCTCTATAAGAAACTCATAAGAGGAGTTGTAGAAATGTCTGGCCTAAATGAAAATCAATTAAATTTGTTACATCAACAGCTTCTTCAAGAAAAAAACAATCTCCAAGAACAACTTAAGCATAACGATCACTTTGGTCTGTCCCAACCTCAAAAGGATAGCATTGGTGAATTATCAAGTTATGATAACCATCCGGCTGATTTAGCCACTGAGACTTATGAACGAGGAAAAGACATCGCTTTAAATGAAAATGTAGAATACCATTTAGAAGATGTTGTTAGAGCATTAAAAAATATTGAAAATGAACAGTATGGGATTTGTATTACCTGTGGAAAAAATATTCCCTTCGAGAGATTGCAGGCGGTTCCTACTACACAATATTGTAAAGAGCATTCTGAAGGAAAACATTATTCCAACGATAGACCTATTGAAGAAACCTTTTTAAACCCTCCATTTGGAAGAACTAGTTTAGATGAACATGATGAACAAAATCAATTTGATGGGGAAGATGCTTGGCAAATTGTAGAAAGTTGGGGAACATCAGATAGTCCAGCAATGGCAGAGGAACGAGAAATCCATGATTTTAACCATATGTATATTGAGTCGGATGAAAATGATGGGTATGTGGAACCCATTGAAAGCTTCTTAGCAACTAATTTATATGGTAATCATACATCTGTCATTCGAAATGTGGAATATCAAAAATATATGGCAAATGGTGAAGGAGATCATGAATTAGAAATGAATTAAAATGATAAAAACGAGCCAACATTTCGGCTCGTTTTTGTTAAATTTTATTTTTAAATTTATCCTATAATTGATGCACACCTTTTACATAGAGTTGGATGAGCTGATTCCTCACCTACATCTGTAGTAACCATCCAACAACGCTCACATTTATCTCCCTCAGCCACTGAAACCTTCACTTGGATAATTTCTTCAATTTCACTCGGTTCTTGAATAGATACAGCCGAAACGATAAATAATTCGTTTAAATTAGGAAATTGCTTGAGAAGTTCTGCAGTAGTTGAATTTGGATATAAATCCAATGCAGCAGCTAAAGAATTACCAATAATTTTATCTTTCCGAGCTTCTTCTAATTTTTTAAATACTTCCTCACGAATTTCCATAAATTGATTCCACTTATGTTCAAGTTTTTCATCAAACACATCTGTATTAACGACTGGAAAGTCTGCTAATTGTACACTTTCCAACTGAACGTCTGGAATGAACTTCCACACTTCATCTGCTGTATGAGGTAAGATTGGTGCAATTAATTTTGCTATCACAACTAAGGTCTCATACAATACGGTTTGCACTGCTTTTCGTTTTGGATCATTTAAATCATTGACATACAAAGTATCTTTTACGATATCTAAATAAAAAGCACTCATTTCAACTGAACAAAAATGATGTACAGATTGATATACAATGTTAAGATCGTATTTATCATATGCACCAGTAACTTTTTCCAACATTTTATTTAAACGAATAAGGGCAAACTGATCTAATTCACTCAATTGATCAAAAGAGACTTGATCTGTTGCCGGATTAAAGCCTGTTAAATTTCCTAAGAAAAATCTCAACGTATTTCTAATTTTTCTATAGACTTCAGATGTTTGTTTTAAAATATTGTCTGAAATTCTTTGATCAGCTTGGTAATCTACTGAAGATACCCATAGACGTAGGATTTCAGCTCCTAATTGATTACTTACTTTGATCGGATCAACAGTATTCCCTAATGATTTAGACATTTTACGTCCATCACCATCTAAAGTGAAACCATGGCTAAGCACTTCTTTATATGGTGCAACACCATTAACGGCCACGCTTGTAATTAAAGATGAATTAAACCATCCACGATATTGGTCAGATCCTTCTAAATATAAATCTGCTGGGTATCTTAGGTCTTCTCTAGCTTCTAATACAGATTGATGGCTAGATCCTGAATCAAACCAAACATCCATAATATCAGTCTCTTTTTTAAACTCATGATGACCACATGAAGGACATGTTGTGCCTTCAATCATTAATTCATTTTCATCCTTGATGAACCAAGCATTAGAACCTTCTTTAGCAAACACATCTGCAACGAAATTAATCGTTTGATCATTTAATAACTCATGATTACAACTTTTACAATAGAAAATAGGGATAGGTACTCCCCATGTTCTTTGTCGTGAAATACACCAATCTCCACGATCTCGGATCATATTGTGAAGGCGGGTCTCCCCCCATTCTGGCGTCCACTTTACATTTTTAATTTCTTCAAGCATCACGTCTCTAAACTTATCGATAGAAGCAAACCACTGCTCTGTTGCTCGATAAATAACTGGTTTTTTTGTTCTCCAATCGTGAGGATATTGATGCTGCATAAATTCCAATTTTAATAAATGACCAGAAGCTTCTAGCTTTTCTGTAATGATTTTATTTGCTTTATCATAAAATAATCCTTCAAATCCTGGAGCTTCTTTTGTAAATTTCCCTTGATCATCAACTGGGCAAAGGACATCTAGTCCATACTTTGCTCCGATCTCAAAGTCGTCTTCACCATGCCCGGGGGCAGTATGAACGCAACCTGTACCTGCTTCTAAAGTAACATGCTCACCAAGCATGACTAAAGATTCACGGTCGTAGAAAGGATGTAAACATGTGATATTTTCAAGTTCATTCCCTTTAAATTGATCAATTATACTCAAAGAGTCCCAGTTCAGTTCGTTCTTTAATGACTCTAATAAACCTTCAGCAACAACATATTTTTTCCCTTTAACATCAACCATTACATAATCAAATTCAGGATGCAATGAAATTCCTAGGTTTGCTGGCAATGTCCAAGGCGTCGTTGTCCAAATTACTATAGACGCATCCTCTGGTAAAATTCCTTTCCCATCCTTTACTTGAAATGCTACATAAATGGAAGGCGACTTCTTGTCGTGATATTCAATTTCTGCCTCAGCTAAAGCACTTTCAGAAGAAGGAGACCAATAAACACATTTTAAACCTTTATAGATATAACCTTTCTTCACCATTTCCCCAAATACACGAATTTGCTCAGCTTCATATTCAGGTTGTAATGTGAGGTAAGGATGATCCCAATCTCCTCTTATACCTAATCTCTTGAATTGATCTTTTTGTTTTCCCACCCAATTCAAAGCATAATCTTTACAATAATCTCTAAACTCGGAAATGCTTAATTTTTTACGATCCACTTTTCCTTTTTTAGCTATCGCTGCTTCAATCGGTAATCCATGTGTATCCCAACCAGGAACATACGGAGCATTAAAACCTTGCATCGTTTTGTATCGAACAATAATATCTTTTAAAACTTTATTTAAAGCATGGCCAATATGTGTATCACCATTTGCATAAGGTGGACCATCATGTAATATAAATACTGGTTTACCTTCTTGATTTTTCTGCACTTTCTCGTAAATATTAATTTCTTCCCACCATTTTTGAATATTGGGTTCTGCCTTTGGAAGGTTACCACGCATCGGAAAATCTGTTTGCGGTAAGTTTAATGTTTTTCCATAATCCATCTTCTACACCTCACTAAAATATATAGTACATTAACAAATAAAAAAACTTCTCATCCCAAAAGGGACGAGAAGTATGCTCGCGGTACCACCCTAATAATAATACATATAAAAAATTTCATATTATCACTTTCATGATCTTTAACGGAATCATCCGATATACTCTACTATAACAGTCTATATTTCCGATGTTTTTTCAAGTATATACTCATGGGTGATATTCAATCGTAAACAGATATTAGGCTTTCACCATCCCTAATTCGCTGAATCTGTATATTCGATTTACTGTTCCCAATCAACGTTTTATAAAATGATTATAATACAGCAGTATATCTAAATTTTTAATTAGAGTCAATGCAAAAGCTATTCAACTTTTGAAATTTTCTCATCTGATAAATAATCTATAGTATGGTTTGAGTCCTTCTCTAGAGAATCCCATTCCCAACTCTGATCATTTAACATTTCTAATTGTGCTTCTAATAAAGAGCGGAATCTTGTACGATAAATAGACGCTTGTTTTTTTAATTCCTCATTATCAAGTGCGATTTTTCTTGATTTAGCTAATGATTCATTTATGATACGATCCGCATTTTTCTCTGACTCTCTTATAATGAGTTCAGCTTCTTTTTTAGAATTTGATTTTAATTCATCTGCAGTATTTTGGGCGACGATAATCGTTTGACTTAATGTATCTTCAATATTAGAAAAGTGTTCTAATTTTTCTTTAATTGCCCCTACTTCTTCTTTCAGATCTTTATTTTCACGAATAAGTGCTTCATAATCTTTGATGATCTGTTGCAGAAACTCATTTACTTCGTCTTCATCATATCCGCGAAATGTTTTAGAAAATTCTCTGTTATGTATATCTAATGGTGTTAGTGACATTTCTGCACCTCCTTGAAACATAATAAATTTTATAAGTGTTAACATTCGACGATAAATGTTAAATTCCTGCAAATTTTTCAAATGTATTTTCCTATTTTTAATCGAATGTTGCCTTTTTTTGTTTTTCCTTCTATGCTTATAATTTTAAAACGACCAAAACCTTTTAAAGATATAACATCTCCTTCATTTAAAACTTTTGAAGGATCTTCCTCTACTTTCCAATTCACTTTGCACTTACCTGTTTTTATAAACGGTAATATTTTTGATCTACTCATTTTTACTGCATCGCTAATAATACTGTCTAAACGTAGTGAAGGAATTGTTATAAAACTTTCATCCATTTCAACTGGAATCGGCTTTAATTGTACTAGGGGAACAATGTCGGTACTTACATGCACTCTGTGAACTTGATGTAAATGTAAATTTACATAATCAATAATTTCTTCAGCAACGATACATTGGCATTGATCCTTTAATAAATGCAAATCCCCTATTTTTTCTCTTTTTATTCCAAGACCTAATATTGCTCCTAAAAAATCCCCATGGTTTAACTTTGAAAATTTATCATCATCAGAACGTATAGAAAGCACTTGAATCGGAATTTCATCTTTCTGGGTCATCATATAATCTGGGACAATTAAAGCTCTCTTTCTTTCAGCGTCTTCATATCCCCCAAATAACAAATGTTGAACATTTAAATTTGAATTGATCATTGTTTCTAAAATATAAGCTTGTCTAGGATCAAGAAAATCAGTCAATTTTGTAATATGTCGCTCTTCTGTTCTAGTGATCCAATCAAAAACTTTATCAACAAAGGTGCGCTCATCTGCATGAAAGTGTTCGTATATTGATGTTTTCATTTATGGCATTTACCCACCAAATAAAAATGCAATGACACTAGCTAATCCAGACGCTGCAAATTGCAATGCAATTAACGCAATTATTGGAGAAATATCAATCATACCACCGATTGGAGGAATAATTTTTCTGAATATGGATAAATAAGGCTCTACAACTTTCCCCAACAATTCCCCTATGAAGCTATCTCTTGCATTAGGGACCCATGATAATAATACGTAAGCAATAATCATATAAATATAAATATTCAAAATGCTTCCGATTATTTGTTCAATACTCAACGTTTATCACCTGTTCCTTTCTTCTATATCTTCTTTCAATAATTCGGTAATTGAACCTTCAATTTCTACACTGTCAGGTGTGCATAAAAATATATTACTACCGATTTTTGATATACTACCATTTAAAGCATAAACCGTTCCACTCAAAAAGTCCACTATACGCATAGCTTGATCAGAACGAACACGCTGTAAGTTCACGATAACTGCTCTTCGTGACTTTATATGATTAGCAATTTCTTGAGTTTCCTCATAAGTACGAGGTTCATTTAAAACCACACGACTATTTTTGTTTGAATGGATACTAACAACATTATTTTTTGCATTTTTTGTATTGGAATGCTTCTCATCTTCAAATGAGTCATCATCAATTTCCTCAATTATCGTTTCTTTTTTTACAACTTCTTCTTCTTGTAAACCAAAAAAATCTAAAAATTTATGAATAACTCCCATGACTATAATGCCTCCTTTATCCTGCTATTTTAGCGTTAAGACACCCACCTCTATAGGTGGTTCTCCCAAATCAGGTGGAGTAGAGTCTCCATCTGATTTTCCGATGTTTAAGCTTTGCTTAAACGAGTTCACTCTTTTCCAACCAATTGTGAACCTAAACGAATAAAAGTAGCTCCTTCTTCAATAGCAATTTCAAAATCATTTGACATCCCCATTGAAAGATGACTTATATTGTAATTAAATATTTGTTTTTCATTTAAACGATCCTTTAATCTTTTTAATTCTCTAAAAATAGGCCTTGTTTTTTCTTTATCTTCTTCAAATGGAGCCATTGTCATCAATCCGACGACATTTAGATGTTTATATGGTGTTAGGCTTTCAGCTAACGAATATAGTTCATCAGGTGATACTCCATATTTGGACTCTTCACCAGAAACGTTTACTTGAATAAAACAATTGACATTTACATCTTGGATTAATGCTTGTTTTTCAATTTCTTTAGCTAAAGAAATTCGATCAATGGAATGAATATATGGAAACTTCCCGATGATATGTTTCACTTTTTTAGACTGCAAATGTCCAATAAAATGCATGGTTGATTTTGTGGCTAGTACACTCACTTTCTCCTCTGCATCTGGCCATCTATTCTCCCCAATGTGTTTACAACCAAATTCAACTGCTTTCTCTGCAGTCTTCAAGGATACATACTTGGTTACAGCTATGATCTCTACATCTTTTCTGTTCCGATTTGATCTATTACATGCTGCTTGTATACGTGATTCTATGTGTTGAATTCTTTCTTGTAAATCCAAGATTACCTCTCCTTTAGTCCAATCCAACTCATCATTCGCCCTGTCAAACCCTTTTCTATTCGATGAGAATAAAATAGTTCCGTGAAACAGCCAGTACAATATTGAGTCATTTCAATATGAGTTGGTGAAATACCCGCCTTCAGCATAATCTGCCGATTCATTTCTTTTAAATTAAGTGTATATTTATCATTCCCCTTATGTTGAATTGAAGAATAAAAGTATTGATTATTTGCAAAATGATTGATGATTCGTTTATCTACTTCATAACAGCAATCTCCAATGGAAGGTCCGATTGCAGCTAAAATATTTTCAGGTTTACTTCCGTATTCTTCATTCATTTTGTTAATCGTTTTTTCAGCAATTTCTAAGTATGTACCCTTCCATCCAGCATGCGCAATACCTATCACTTGTTGTACAGGATCAAAAAAATAAAGAGGCACACAGTCTGCATAAAATGAAATTAAACAAATATTTGGTTCATTTGTAATTAAAGCGTCTTTGAAAGGTATCGAATCTTCTTGTGAGAATCTCCCTCTTCCTTTTTCACTTTGCGTTATGACTGCTATTTGATCACCATGAACTTGGTTTGCACAAGTCACTGTATCAAATGAAAACCCAATCGCTTCTGCTACCATTTCACGATTAGTAACAACATCTTCTTGACTATCATTTACATGTAAACCACAGTTTAAAGATGCAAAATATTCTTTACTTACTCCTCCTACTCTTGTAGTGAAACCTGCAGATAGTTGAGGATATTGCTCCATCCATTTAGACAAGTACAATAAAGTAGGTTTTTGCGCTTCAGTAACTTTGACAAAAGGCTCCATATTCTCACCTCATTAGCTATATTTTAACATAATAGTACACACTTAAATAGAGTAGATAAAAATATCCACCCTAGTCACACTAAGATTAGTCTTTTAAAAAACTCGAAAGAGATCGTAACTGAAGTTTGCGAAAGATAGTAGAGATATTTCTCTGTACGATCTTTTACTTAACCCTCCTCAATAGTTGTGATAATACTCTCCTTCATCATCAGGTGCTCGATATGCCCTAGTGTCGTCAAGTTTTACAAGCACAACATCCATTCCGATTTTAACTATATTTCTCCATGGTATAACAACCTCATTATCCCCACTAAATAATCCAAAAAATTTCCCTTGACTCGGAACAACAATAGAATCAATTTTACCTTGTCTAAGGTCTAACTCTAAGTCACTAACCGAACCAAGTTTTTTGCCATCCACTATGTTGATAACATCCTTAGTTTGGAAGTCAGATATTTTCATGTTATCACCACAATCTTTAAGTATTTATATTAATATATGTGTAAGTTAAATAAAATGTCCATATGTACCACAAAAAGTGTAAATAAAAAAATCACCTTAACAATAAAAAAGAGACTGCCTTTTATTTTTTAATTAAAAGACAAGTCTCTATGTTAGTTATGCTCTAATTCTCGTAAGTTTTAACATGCTTTTGCATTTGTGATATTGCTGTTTTTTCCAATCGTGATACTTGTGCTTGAGAAATCCCGATTTCTTCTGCTACCTCCATTTGTGTTTTTCCTTCAAAAAACCTCATTGAAAGAATCATTTTTTCCCTATCATTTAACTTTCTCATTGCTTCTCTTAAAGCGATTTCTTCAATCCAAGAAACATCTTTATTGTTATCGTCACTTATTTGATCCATAACATAAATTGGATCTCCTCCATCATGATATATAGGCTCAAATAAGGATACAGGATCTTGAATTGCATCTAAAGCAAATACGACATCTTCTTTAGGAACATTCAGTACCTCAGAAATTTCAAATATAGTAGGTTCTCTGTTGTTTTGATTTGTTAAACTATCTCTAACTTGTAAAGCTTTATAGGCTATATCACGAAGTGAACGTGATACTCTAATCGGGTTATTGTCCCTAAGATACCGACGAATTTCTCCAATAATCATGGGAACAGCATAGGTTGAAAATCTAACATTTTGACTTAAATCAAAGTTGTCAATTGCTTTCATTAGCCCAATGCATCCCACTTGAAATAAATCATCGACAAACTCTCCTCGATTATTAAACCTTTGAATGACACTTAAAACTAATCTTAAATTGCCATTGACTAATTTTTCTCTTGCTGAAATTTCATTGTGAGTCTGTAACTGTACGAATAATTCCCTCATTTCTGCATTTTTCAATACTGGAAGCTTTGCGGTGTCAACACCACAGATCTCAACTTTGTTTCGAGTCAATGTGAATACCTCCCAAGGAGAAACATTAATGTTAATTATCCCCTTGGAATTATTTTTTATTCCAATATCAAAAATACAACTTTTATTCATTTTTTTCTAAAATTCACTAAACATACTCCTGCACTGACTTAAACCATTTTATTAAATTCTTTTCGCAAACGTTTAATAATTCTCTTCTCTAATCTTGAAATATAGGATTGTGAAATGCCCAACATATCTGCTACATCTTTTTGAGTTTTTTCTTCTCCATCCGCTAAACCAAATCTCAGCTCCATAATTACTTTTTCTCGATCAGACAGTTTTTCCAATGCCTTTTTTAGCAGCTTACGATCAACTTGTTCTTCAATATTTCGGTAAATGACATCATTTTCTGTACCCATCACATCGGATAATAATAATTCATTCCCATCCCAATCAATATTCAAAGGTTCGTCAAATGATATCTCAGTTCTTACTTTATTATTTCGTCTAAGGTACATCAAAATTTCATTTTCAATACATCGTGAAGCATATGTAGCCAATTTAATTTTTTTAGTAGGATCAAAAGTATTTACTGCTTTAATTAAACCGATAGCTCCAATGGAAACCAAATCTTCTATATTGATCCCTGTATTTTCGAATTTTCTTGCAATGTACACAACGAGTCTCAAATTTCTTTCAATTAACATAGCACGAATAGCAGCATCTCCTGAAGAAAGTTTTTTAAGTAAAACTTCCTCCTCTTCTCGGCTCAAAGGTGGAGGTAGAGCCTCACTTCCACCAATATAATAAATTTCATCATTTTTGTAGCCTAATAAGAATAAAACTTTAAAAATATAAATTTGTAATACGAATCTCCATTTAGAAAGCATATTTTCCTCCCTGAGAGAATATTCTGTTAAAGCCTCTGTCACACCTAGTTATACTTCTATTAACGATGGATGAATAATCGCTTGATAAGAGTTATCTGTACAAAGTTTACCATCCTTGATTCCAACCAATACTTTGTGTACGACAAAGCTTTTACCATCTTGTAAAATCACCACCTTATCTGGTTTTACAGCGAGCATGAATTGACTGGAAGCATGAATACCTTTGTATGGTACTAACCTTACTCGATCTTGCCATTTAAAGTCTTCACTGCCAAAGCTATCAAACATCATTTCAGTATTCATTTGGGATACATAGGATAACCAGTTTTCAGGAAGTGCATCTTTCCAGTAGATTACATCCATAACCATCACTGGTGTTCTGGTAAGAGGATCATATAGTTGATTTCCAGTATCAATTAACCCTTTACATCTAGCAGTATAATCATCTATAACAATCTCAACATCTACTAAGAAATTTGTTATTCTCTCTTTACTTTTCAAACTTTTAAAGACACCTCGATAAAACCAAAGCATGATGAAAAATAAAAAAAGTAAAAAGAAAAAGCTGATTTGTAAAGGAAAAGCCTGACCTCCTGATTGTGTAAATATCATCCCATTATAAATCTCATTTGATGTTTGAAAAAAATAATGTAGAGCAAACATTCCACCAGCAACGATAAAATTGATAAAATAAAAGGTTGCAAGGTGTCTTAAAAATGATTGTAGCCGATTAAACCCAAACGCAAAGAAAATCATCATGATAGAAAACGCACATTTAATCAAAAAAGTATACATAAAAGTTAACGAGGGAAAAAACATCATCATCGCATATAAAGAACCAAACGATGCTGAACAAACTAATCTCCACCATTTCAATTTGAACTTACACGTCCAAGCTGTTGATTGTAATATCACAGCATCAATGAAAAAGTTGATTAAAAATACGAGATCCAAATAAATTATCATCTGCAAACTTCCCTAACATTTGAGATAAAAACAGTATATAGTAACTCTATTCCGAAGTCTGTCTAAATTCGCCTCGTTGGAATAACTTTTTTTGTCGAATCGAAGGATTTTTTACATAAAATTCAAGGAAGGATTGTAGTTTTATTTTCTTCAATAAGAGTTGTATGCATAACAAAAAACCTCCCCACATCGGAAAGGTTCTTCGTATAAATTCTAGCAATATTCTATTTTTTAATCATTATGTCTATTTCTGTTTTTATTTCTTAGAAACGTTGGAATATCCAATTGATCTTCATTCTCTGAATAGTTGCCAAATGGTTTTAAATTGGATAATCTAGAGTCTACAGATTTTGAGTTTTGTTTCTGAGCAGGAGTTGATGTTGTTTGATTAGATCCGGCTTGATTAGTTCCTCCTTGATTTTGAAACCCTGTTGCAATAACAGTAACCTTAATATCGTCTTTCATTTTATCATCAATAATCGCACCAAAAATCATGTTCACTTCAGGATCAGAAGCAGCTGTTACTAACTCTACTGCTTCATTTACTTCAAACAAACTAAGGTTTGAACCTCCAGTAATATTCATAATAACACCACGTGCACCCTCAATTGAGGTTTCAAGCAATGGACTCATAATCGCCTTTTTTGCTGCTTCTGCTGCACGGTTTTCCCCAGTTCCTTCTCCAATTCCCATCAGTGCTGAACCACGTTCTGCCATAATGGTTTTTACATCTGCAAAATCTAGATTAATAAGTCCAGGAACAGCTATAAGGTCTGAAATTCCCTGCACAGCTTGTCTCAATACATTATCTGCTTCACCAAAAGCTTCAAGCATTGGTGTTTTTTTGTCCACAATTTCAAGTAATCGATCATTAGGAATAATGATCAAAGTATCTACTTTTTCTTTTAAAGCAGCAATTCCTTGCTCTGCTTGTAAAGAACGCTTTCTACCTTCAAATGTAAATGGACGTGTAACGACTCCTACAGTTAGGGCCCCACATTCCTTTGCAATTTCTGCGATAACAGAAGCTGCTCCTGTTCCAGTTCCGCCTCCCATTCCAGCAGTTACAAAAACCATGTCAGCTCCCTGTAATTGTTGAATGATCATTTCTCTGGATTCTTCTGCAGCCTTCTTACCTATATCAGGATTAGCACCTGCTCCTAAACCTCTAGTTAACTTTTCTCCAATTTGTAATTTATCATTAGACTTTGCCAAGTGAAGTGCCTGAGCATCTGTATTAACAGTAATAAAGTCAACTCCCTGAACTCCGAACTCTATCATTCGATTTACTGCGTTACTACCTCCACCACCGACACCAATTACTTTTATTTTAGCTAGTTGTTCTACTTCCATATCAAATTCTAACATAGTAGGTATTTTCCCCCTCCTTTAAACAATACACTAAGTTGAGTTAGAAGTTATTTCTTAGGATTAAAATTGATTATTAAAATTATATAAATTCACTTAACCAGTTTTTAAATCGTTCGAATGCACCTGGTTTGTTTGTTGTGCTAGTTGGTCTTTTCACAGCTTTATTCTGACTATAATTTGACGATTCATCTTCAAGAGATTGATACATTGCATATTTATAAACATACTGTATGATACCAACCCCATTTGTATAGGATGGATCTCGAACACCAATAAAATCAGGCACTGCTACTCTAACTGAAGATTTCAATTCTTCTTGAGCTGCTTCTAATAAACCTGCCATAGAAACTGATCCACCTGTTATGACATATCCTCCAGCGATATCGTTGTCAGTAAGTTGTTTCACTTCTTTTTGAATAAGCTGAAAAATTTCCCTTACACGAGGTTCAATAATATGAGCTAGATCCACTTGTGAATATTGTTTTTCAGAATTGCTTCCTACGCGTGGTACTTTAAATACCTGATCTTCGGCTGCATCTCCAACTAAAGCACATCCATATTTGATTTTAATCATTTCAGCAATTCCAGTTTGGGTTCTTAGCCCTATGGAAATGTCATTCGTGATATAATCCCCTCCGACAGGCAATGTTGTCGTTTTTACTAAATTACCTTGATCAAAAATGGCTAGTGTAGTCGCACCAGCACCTATATCTACTAATACGGTTCCCAAAGTTTTTTCATCTTTTGATAATGCCAATTGAGCAGAAGCAAGTGACAGTAGGGTTAATCCAGAGATTTTTAGATCTGCTTTTTCTACACAACGAAGTAAATTATGAACATTTGTTTTGGCACCTGTTATGATCGTTGCTTCAACTTCAAGTCTAACTCCTATCATGCCTTTTGGATCTTGTATTCCTTCCAACCCATCAACCAAATACTGCTTTGGTACAACTCCGATGATCTCCCGTTCTGGCGGCAATGCGATCACTTTAGAGGCTTGAAGGACTCGTTCTATATCTTCATAACCAATCTCTCGATCATCATTCGATACAGCTACAACACCATGGCTTGACTGTAAGTCAATATGATTGCCAGAAATCCCGACATATACATCAGAAATTTGAATACCTACCATACGCTCAGCATGATCAACTGCTTTTTTAATAGATTGCACAGTTTGGTCAATATCAACGATAGCACCTTTTCGTATTCCTTGTGAGTCAGAAGACCCAACTCCTACAATATTAATAGCACCGTTATGGATTTCACCTATAATTACTCGAACTTTGGATGTACCGATGTCTAAACTAACAATGGTTTCATTGCTGCTCACCCTTTGGCACCTCCTGTTTCAAAAAGATTATATTTTTGAATACACTTCTGTAACTTATTCAACACAGCTTAATTTTTCCCTCTTTTTTATGTAAAATTTATTTAAAAATATTAATCTAACTCTATCTAATCCCATAAATACAATATTAACATCTTTTCTTAATATTTAGAAGTAATATTTTAATATAATATTTAATCGATTTCAATCGAATCTTCTGTACTATTAATTTGAGTATTTTCTCCTATATCAATTGGTTCAAATGTATCAGAATCCAACAAATTGATTCTTCCAGACGTTTTGTCATTTTGTTTTAATTTATTAATCGCATTATCCAAATACAAAATCTTCTCTTCTAAATAACTAACCGTTGTAACCACTTCATAAGAAGAGCGTGTATACATCATAATTTTATCATTATAAGATAAAGTAGGAGGGAGCGGTCTGATTTCAGATATTTCAACAAGCAGTTGATCATGTATCCTTCCTAAAACTTGACTAAGCTCAATTTTAACATCTTCATTTTCCTCTGACCAGCCAGTTAATATGGGCTTGTCTATCATAATCTCGTGATTTTCTACTTCCTTAGTAAACCCATTAGAAAAAATAACTTCTATTTGGTTTGTGTTTGAATTCACTTCATAAGCTACAATTGGAAACTCTGTAATATTAATTTCAATTTGTCCAGGAAATTTCTTAATGAATTCTATCGAATGAATTACTTTATTTGAATTTAACTGTTCTAAAGCCTTTTCTTTCTCAATAAAAAAATAAGAATCTCCTTCATTTAATAATAGGGCTTGTCTAAGTTCTTTTTCTGATAAAATATGAGTACCTTGAATAGAAATTGTATTTATTTTACTTAATGACGAATTAAAAAATAAAATAACTAATATGACAGTGAAAAACAAAAAAAGAAGCAGCAACAGCTTTCGGTTGCTGCGTGTTTTAGTATTTCGATTGCGCAATACAGGCACGCTGTTTTGTTTTTCCATAAGTTCACCACCTAAAAGGCTCCCTAGACTACTCGCCAAAGTTATCCAATGTTGAATTTTCAAATATACATGTTTACATGAGCACCGGACTTCAAATATGAGGAAATCATTTTGACACTGGTGATTCAACACATCTAGTTATATTAGCACCTAATTGATTAAAAATACTTTCGATGTTTACATATCCTCTATCAATATGATGAATTTGTTCAATTGTGGTTGTTCCTTTGCCAGCTAACCCTGCCACTACTAAAGCTGCACCAGCTCTTAAATCGGTAGCTCTGACTGAAGCCCCATACAATCTAGGAACACCTCTAACATACGCAATGTTATTGTTCACCTGAATATCTGCACCCATTTTTTTCAATTCATCAACATGTTTAAAACGTTGCTCGAATATCTTTTCCTTTATGGTAGTAATTCCTTCAGACAAAGATAACAATACCATAATCTGTGATTGCAAATCTGTAGGAAAAGCCGGGTATGGTGAGGTAACTATTCGATCTAATGATTTTGGTCTACCTAAACTATTAATGTTAATTATATCATTTTTCAAAGTAATTTGAACATCCGCTTTTTTTAACACATGAATTAGGGATTCCAAATGTTGTGGACATGTGGATGTAAGTTCTACTTTCCCACCTGTAACTGCTGTAGCAATCATTAATGTTCCTGCTACAATTCGATCAGGAATAATCCTATAACGACGTGGCGTTAATTTTTTCACACCTACGATCTGAATTTTATCCGAACCCGCTCCAGTAATTTTAGCTCCTAGTGTGTTCAAAAAGTTTTGTAAATCTACGATTTCAGGTTCCTTCGCAGCCTGATGGATCGTTGTTTCTCCTTCAGCCAATACGGCTGCCATTAAAATATTTTCAGTTGCACCAACACTAGGAAAATCTAAGTGTATATCTGCTCCAATTAATTTATTTGCACGACAAATGATGGTGTTGTTAGATTCTTCAACGGTAGCCCCTAACGCTCTTAGTCCTTTTAAGTGCAAGTCTATTTTTCTTTCTCCGATTGCACATCCACCAGGTTGATAAACCTGTACTTGACCAAACCTAGCTAATAGAGGTCCCATCATAAAAATGGATGATCTCATTTGTTTCATTAAATCTTCAGGGATATGATATGAATATATAGATGATGTATCCAGCATTACTCTTCCATCTTGGTGGTTTGCCTTACAGCCTATTGCATGTAATATGTCTATCATAACTTTTATATCTAGTAAATCTGGAACATTCTCTACTGTATGTTGACCATCAACTAGTATACAAGCTGCTAGAATAGGTAATGCTGCATTTTTTGATCCGTGAATACGAATCGTTCCTGTAAGAGGTCTCCCACCTTCGATAACCAATTTCTCCAATGTCTCACCTCCGAATTAACGCTCACCTACTTGCAGAACTTCCGGAACTAGAAGTACATCGAATTTTTCATATACAACTTTCTGAATATGTTCCATTAAGGTGAGGACGTCTCTAGCTGTCGCTTGATCTGTATTGACAATGAAATTGGCATGTAGGGTCGATACCTCTGCTCCACCGATACGTGTACCTTTAAGACCCGCTTGTTCAATCAGTTTAGCAGCGTGATGCTGATCAGGGTTTCTAAACACACTCCCCGAACATGCAAATTGCAACGGTTGAGTCCTTAATCTATATTCTTTATGCGTTGCCATTAAATGGGCAATTTCTTTACGATCACCGTACTCAAGATTTAAAACAACTTCAGCAACGATACCTTTTTTGGCATGAAGAATAGAATTACGATATGCAAATTCCAAATCGTCTGCTGACCATTCAACCAATTCCCCTGTCTCCAGTACAATCTTAGCTGTTGATAGTATTCGTGACATATCTGACCCGAGAGCTCCTGCATTCATATATACGGCTCCTCCCACAGTGCCTGGTATACCTCCTGCAAATTCCAAACCGGTTAATCCTTCTTTGCCAGCCAGAACACTCAATTTGATTAGAGAATATGATCCACCAGCATATACCCGATTATTATCAAAATGTATCGTTTCAAATCCTTTTCCTAGTTTGATAACAGCTCCTCTTATTCCTTTATCTAGAACAAGCAAATTAGAGCCTCTACCAATTTGTGTCCACGGGATTTGATGTTTATTTAAGATTTTGATCGTTTCCGTTAACATTTCTATATTTTCTGGCACAATGAATAAATCGGCAGGACCACCAATTTTCCAAGTCGTATATTCAGCCATTGGTTCATTCAAATACACCTCAGTAATCCCAGCTGCATGTAATTCATCAATGACTTTTTTCATGGGATAACCTCCTTCTGCAGGGTTATAAGTTAGCTTTGTCACGATTATAGGTTATTTTATGTTTTATCATGACAATTGGTTACAAGACAGACTTTAGGAAATAAGGATATAGTGTAGGAGACATTTCCTTCTTTCACCTTGAATATCTTGAGATATTAAGTAAAATTCCGATTGCAGTTAGTAATAAAGTTAAAGAAGAACCACCTGCGCTGATCAAAGGCAGTGTGATTCCTGTTACTGGAAATATTCCGATGACAACACCGATATTAATCATCACTTGTACTCCAATAATACCTATAATCCCAACTGCAAGTAAACTTCCAAATGAATCCGGTGCTGTAATTGCTACTCTAAATCCTCTCCATATCAATATCAAGAATAATAGCAATACAACACTTCCTCCTATAAAACCCAGTTCTTCGGAAATAATAGAAAAAATAAAATCAGTTTGCGGTTCAGGCAAATAATTGTACTTCTGCCGGCTTCTCCCCAAACCTAATCCAACTAATCCACCAGGACCTATAGCATATAATGATTGAATAATTTGATAACCAGAGCCTAGTGGGTCCTCCCATGGATTTAAAAACCCTGTAATTCGTTTTAAACGATAGGGTGCCGTTATAATTAAACCAACTAGCCCTACTACACCAATCATAGCTAAACTAACTAGATGGGAAATCTTTGCTCCCGCTACATAAATGACAATAATGGAAGCTCCAACAAGTACAGCGCCCGTCCCTAAATCGGGCTGCAGCATGATCAAAGCAAATGAAGTACCTACTAGTAATAACGGTGGCATTAGACCTTTAAAAAAAGAACTGATTTCGGTTTGCCGTTCAACTAAGAATTTTGCTAAATATAAAACAATTGCTAGTTTCATAAATTCTGAAGGTTGGATGCCTAGTGAACCAACCCCTAACCAGCTTTTTGCTCCACCTCGCACATCTCCTATGATTAAAACGAGTATTAACATTATAAAACCTGAGAGCAAAATCGCTTTAGCAAATTTTTTCCAAGCCCAATAATCGATGTTCATTGTGGCGAATAATGCAATGATACCTAAAACTGCAAAAATAAACTGCCTTTTTAAATAAAATAAGGAATCACCGAAATTGTGAAAAGCCAGAACAGCACTTGCACTGTAAACCATAATTAAACCAATTCCTAAAAGTAATAACGTGGATACAATAATTAAGGAATCTGGTGCAGAACGGATTTTTGACATTAAATCCTCCTCCTAGTACAACCTTATTTATTAAAGGTTATGCACCGCTTCCTTAAACATTCTTCCACGTTCCTCGAAGGTTTTAAACATGTCCCAGCTAGCACATGCTGGAGATAGTAATACAACGTCCCCTGCACCAGCCATTTGTTCAGATAATATCACGGCTTGATTCATGGCATCATTTTCATTCTGATAGGTTTCTACAGATCGAAAAGATTTTATTTCTGCTAATTCAGCAATTTTTTTTAACTTTTCACGAGTTTCACCTAATGTTACTAGTCCTTTTATTCTAGTTTTAAACAATGGCAGCAGTTCCATATAATTCGAACCTCTGTCTAAACCTCCAGCAATCAATATTACATTTTTCTCAAATGCTTCTAACGCTTTGTTCGTAGCAGTTGGATTCGTAGCTTTTGAATCATTATAAAATTCAATGCCATCCTTATCAGCAACAAATTCAAGTCGATGTTCAATGCCATTAAAATGCTCTAAAACACCACGTATAATTTTTATATCGGTATTTACAGCAATAGCAATTGCAGCTGCAGACAGAGCATTTTCCTTATTGTGTCTTACACCCATCCCTAAAGACTGTGTTTCAATAATAAAATGTTCAACTCCGTTGTTATCCCTATATACAATTTTTCCCTTTGATATATATACCCCATATTCCAATTCTTTTTTTGATGAAATTGGTAGGATTGAAGCTTCAATTTCTTTAGCTATATTACGACAAATTTCATCATCCCAATTCAAAACAGCTATATCTTCAGCCGATTGATTTCTAAATAGATTTTTTTTGGATTCAATATAATCCTCCAAAGTAAGATGATAATCTAAATGTGTTTCATATAAATTTAACAAACAAGATATTTTAGGTTTAAACTGACGAATCCCCTTTAATTGAAAGCTGCTTAACTCTGCTACAATCCATTGGTTGGATTTTGCATCTTTTGCAACTTCACATAATGGAGTTCCGATATTTCCTGCTACAATGGGCAGTTGATTAGCAGCAGATAATATATCTCCGACTATACTAGTCGTTGTTGTTTTACCGTTAGAGCCAGTAATTCCAATCATAGGAGCCTCACTGATATGATAAGCTACTTCAACTTCAGTAACAATTTCGATTTCCATTTCTATGGCTTTTTGAATCAGTGGCACATGATATGGTATGCCAGGATTTTTTACAATAAGAGTAATATCAGAATGAATTAATTCTTTAGGATGGCCACCACAGATGACAGTAATTCCCAACGCCTCTAACTCATCCGCCTCAGGACAATATTTTTTTTCTTTTTTATCATTAATAATAACGTTTGCACCGTATTCGTAAAAAATTTGTGCAGCAGCCTGTCCGCTTTTAGCCAAACCCAATACAAGTACGGTTTTATCCTTATAGAAACTGGGATGTTTCATTATTTACAGCCCCTTAATAAATATAAAGTCCTATACCAGCTAACATTAAACCTAACAACCAAAATGAAATCACAACTCTCCATTCCGACCAACCGCTTAATTCAAAATGGTGGTGAATTGGGCTCATTTTAAAGACACGTTTACCTGTGGTTTTAAATGAGATGACCTGAATGATAACTGATAGATTTTCAATGACAAACACCCCGCCTATGACAACTAATAAAAGCTCAGTTTTAGTAAGTATCGCAACAGCAGCCAACCCCCCGCCGATACTTAATGAACCCGTATCCCCCATAAATACTTTTGCCGGATGTGCATTAAATACTAAAAACCCTAAAACTGCACCAATCATAGCTGCACAAAAAACAGCTGTTTCGAATTGAGTATTCATCATAGAGATGATCGCAAAAGCACCGAATGCAATGGCACTTGTACCGGATACTAATCCATCCAAACCATCAGTTAAGTTAACCGCATTGGTTGTACCTAATAAGACAATTATAATGAATAGATAGTAGAACCAGCTTAAGTCTACACTTATGTCAGCAATAGGTATATGGAGAGCTGTACTGAAATCCATAGAACTTAACAGTACACATATCAAGATGGATACAAAAAGCTGACCTAATAGTTTTTGTTTAGCACTTAAACCCATCGAACGCTTAAAAACAATTTTTATGTAATCATCTAAGAAACCAATTAAACCAAAACCGAATGTAGCAATGATTAAAATATAAAATTCCAAACCAAAATGATCTGAAAATCTATAAAATGAAATAGACAGGGCTAAGAGAATGATGATTCCCCCCATAGTTGGTGTCCCTTTTTTCTTTAAATGCCCCTGTGGTCCTTCAGTTCTAATTTGTTGTCCAAATTTTAACCTCCGCAGGATGGGAATAAATAGTGGTCCTGTAATCAAGGCTAGAATGAATGAGACCCCTATTGTCCAATACATAACATTATAATCCACAAACCCTGCCTCCTTATCTATTTTTCAACTCGTCCACGATATCTTCTAATTTCATTCCTCTTGACCCTTTAATTAAAATTACATCTTTTTCTGTCACTATTGTTAATAGTTCTTTTAATAGCTTTTCCTTATTTTTAAAAGATTTTACATGATCAGGTAAATAATGATTTTGGGCTTCAAAAGCTACCTCTTCTGCCAGATCTCCATACGTAAAAACGTAGTCAATTTTATGTGGATCAAGTCTTCGCCCAATGTCTTGATGCAGCTCTCTTTCATTCTCACCTAGTTCCAGCATGTCACCTAGTACAATCATTTTATGATGATATCCCTCTAATTCTTCCAACATTTCTATTGCAGCTTTTAATGCATTTGGACTAGAGTTATATGCATCGTTTATGATTACAAATCCAGAATTGGTTCGAATCTTTTGTGTTCTCATACTCGAAACTTTAAGATGTTTTAATCCTTTAATAATATCTTCTTTTTTAATAGCTAGTAATTCACTAACAGCAATAGCGGCAATAGCGTTCATTACATTGTGTCTTCCTATTAATGGTATGTAATAACCCTTTGGTGGTGATTGATTTAATCCAAAATACACCCCATCTTGTTCCATCTTTATAAAAGTAGGATAGATTTCATTCGATTCCTTTTTACCAAAACGAATCCGTTTTGTGGAAGGAGGTAAATTATACCCGAGCTCAGAAATATTCTCAAGTAGAGGTTCATCACCTGGATAAATAAATAATCCATCCTGTTTCAAGCCATTTATGATTTCTAATTTTGCTTTTGCTATTTCTTCTCTCGATCCTAATTGAAGTAAGTGAGCTTCTCCTATATTGGTTATAATGGCAATATCAGGCTCAGCCAATTTACTTAGCAAGTCAATTTCTCCCCTGCCACTCATACCCATTTCAAGAACTGCAAATTGTGTATCTTCTTTCATTTGAAGTAAAGTTAGCGGCAATCCAATCTGATTATTAAAGTTGCCCTCTGTTTTATGAACTTTATAGGTGGTAGATAAAATAGCGGCAATCATATCTTTTGTCGTAGTTTTCCCATTGCTTCCCGTTATGGCTATTACCCTTGCCTCAACCTGTTTCATATACTGCTTAGCAAGTTCCTGTAAAGCTAATAACGTATCGTCTACAAAAATAAGTGGAACATGATCAGGGGGGGATTCATGATCCTTTTGCCATAATGAAGCCGCCGCCCCCTTGTTGAATGCCTCTTCAACAAAAAGATGTCCATCAAAATTTTCACCAACTAGTGGAATAAACAAACTTCCTTGATTTATATTTCTTGAGTCAGTAGATACCCCTTGAATGATAACTGGTTCTTTTATTTGTGTAAATTGTTCTACATGTAACATATCGATTATATCATCATATGCTCGGATCATCATTTATTATACTCCTTATCACGTTCTTTGCCACTAATCTATCGTCAAAATCTATTTTTATCCCTTGAACTTCCTGATATGTTTCATGACCTTTACCAGCAATTAAAACTACATCCTTTGCATTAGCATTTGAGATTGCTTTGTTAATCGCTAGATGACGATCTTCAATCAGTTCATATTGACTCCCTATCATCCCTGAATCTATAATCCCTTTCTCTATATCCGATAAAATGCGAATCGGGTTCTCTGAACGAGGGTTATCTGATGTGACATAAACATAATCACAATATTTTGCTGCAATATGTCCCATTATAGGTCGTTTTGTACGATCCCTATCTCCTCCACAACCAAAAACACAAACAATTTTACCTTCAGCAAACTCAGAAATTGTTTTCAAAGCATTTTCAAGACTATCTGGTGTATGAGAATAATCAACAATGACTAAAAATTCCTGATTTTCATATACAGACTCAAAACGCCCATCAATACCCTCTATCTTCTCTAGGCTTTCTTTGATTTCTTCTAAAGGAATTTCCTCTATAACAGACGCAGTTATAGCAGCTAAAGCATTATATATATTAAATTTACCGATAAGTTGAAGATGAAAGTCCAATGTTCCAACAAAGGAAATGACTTTAAAATTGGTCCCTTTTGAGGAAATACGAATATCTGTTGCTCGAACATCCACACCTTCCTTATCAATACCGTATGTAAATACTTCAGCTGTAGTAATTTTCTTATAATAATTAGATACTGGGTCATCGCCGTTTAATACAGCATATTTTTTATTTTCAGGATTATTAGAAAATGTATTCCCAAATCTAGAAAACAATAAACCCTTAGACTGCATATATTTATCCATGGTACCATGATAGTCTAAATGGTCTTGTGTTAAATTAGTGAATATAGCAGTGCGATAATCACAGCCCATCACCCGCCCCAATTCTAGGGCATGGCTTGAAACTTCCATTATACAATAATCAATATTACTTTTTAGCATCATATCTAAACTTCTTTGTAGCTCTAGTGCTTCAAGTGTCGTATTTTCTACATTATATGACTGATCACCAATTTTCATTTGAATCGTACCCATTAATCCTGTACGATAAAATTGATCTCTTAATACTCTATCAATTAAATAGGTTGTTGTGGTTTTTCCATTTGTTCCAGTCACTCCGATAAGTTTCATTTTATGACTTGGATATTGGTAAAATGCTGAAGCAAATACAGCCATCGCATATCCGCTATCTTTTACACGTATTTTCGGGACATTCGTTTCTACATCCTGTTGTACAACCAAAGCTGCGGCACCATTTTTAACAGCTTGCTCTGCAAATTGGTGACCATCCACTCGATGTCCAACAATACAAATAAATAAATCCCCTGACTTCACCTTTCTAGAATCAGTTTTAATGCCTGTAATCACTGTATCTGGATCTCCATGAAGATTCGAAAGTTTTAATAATGAGGCGAATTCTTTGAGTAACATGGCTAACCCCCCAAAACTAAAGTATGGATAATACCAGTAGCTTTAAGCACATTTATTCACTTTTATTTGATAAATAGACACGAATTGTTGAACCTATTTCAACTCTTTCTCCAGCCTTTGGAGCTTGACTTACAACTACATTACCTTCCCCTGATTTTGTTAATTGAAAGTTTGGGTTTAAACTTTGTATGATTTCAGTTGTAGTCATACCTACCAAATTAGGCACTTCTTTATATTTAATATCACCATATTTGTATTCTTTCTCGATCTGATCCTCTCTAGGCTCTACTTTCATGTAGCGCAAGGTGTCTTCCATCATATTTTTAACGATAGGAGCGGCAACTACTCCCCCAAATTGTATACCTTTTGGGTTATCCACTGCAACATAAATAACGACTTGGGGGTCATCTGCTGGTGCAAAACCAATAAAAGAAACAATATGTTCATTGGGAGAATACCTTCCGTTAATGACTTTCTGAGCTGTACCTGTTTTTCCGCCTACACGATACCCATCAATATATGCGTTCCTACCTGTTCCATTAGCTACAACACTTTCCAATGCTTCACGAACCTGTTTGGATGTTTCTTCAGAAATAACTGTTCTAACAGCTTTAGGTTCAACTTCTTTTACTACTTCACCAGTTTCAGGATGAATCCATTTTCCAGCAACTTGAGGTGTATATAATGTTCCTCCATTTATGGCTGCAGATACAGCTGTAACTTGTTGAATTGGTGTTACCGAAACCCCCTGACCAAATGCAGTAGTTGCTAGTTCAACAGGTCCTACTCGATCCAAATTAAATAAGATTCCGTTCTCTTCCCCTCCAAGATCAATGCCGGTTTTAGTTCCAAATCCGAAATCTTTAATATAATCATATAAGGTCTCCTTTCCTAAACGTTGACCTAATATGACAAAGGCAGGGTTACAGGAGTTCTCCACTCCCTCCAAAAAAGTCTGGCTCCCATGTCCTCCATGTCTCCAGCAACGTAAACGGGCTCCCGCAACTTCTATAGCTCCAGGATCATGAAAAGTGTCTTGCTTTAAATTCACTTTATTCTCTTCTAATGCTGCAGCCAACGTAATGATTTTGAAGGTTGAGCCTGGCTCATATGTTTTCCATATGGGTAAATTTCGATTATAAATACTTGAATCATATTCAGCATAATTTCCTGGTTCATAGTCCGGTTTTGTAGACATTGCTAGTATTTCACCAGATTGAGGATCCATCACAATGGCTAATGCGCTATCTGGTTGATACTTTGTCATTGCCTGATCCAATTCACGCTCAACAATCATTTGAATATTTTTGTCTAACGTTAATTGTAAAGTTAGTCCATCTTTAGGAGCACTGTATTGTTCAGAAGCGTTTGGCATTAAATCACCCTTTGCATCCGATAAAAAGGATATATTGCCTTTTGTACCTGTTAAATACTTATCATAGGTTAATTCAATACCTGTAAGACCTTGATTATCAATACCTGTGAAACCTAAAACATGTGAAGCTAGGTTATCGTAAGGATAATACCTTTCGTTGTCCTCTGCAATAACAATTCCTGGTAAATTCAATTTTCTTATTTCCTGTGCTTTTTCAACTGATATTTTCCGACCACCAGGCTGTATCCTAACAATTAATTCTTTTTTTGTAATTAAACCAAATACTTTTTCTTCAGATATTTGCAGAATGCTCGCCAGTTGTTTTGCAGTGGACTTTGCATCATCAATTTGAACCGGTATAGCTAATACAGATGGTGAAGTAATATTATAAGCTAATTGCTCCCCATTACGATCTACAATTTCACCTCTTTTAGCTTCAAAAGGAATATTCCTTCTCCATGTGTCTTCTGCTCTCTGAGACAGTTCAGGACCAGTCCATAGCTGCACATAACCAAGTCTAATCCACAAGCTTATAAAACCTATAACTCCTAGCAAAAGAGCTATAAATATTCTTTTTCTTAGCGTAACGTTAGAGATTCTCATGGTCTCCCCCTTATCCCAATCGTTGATTCCTATTGATATCAAGGATATTCAACAAGGATCAGGGTTAGAACAAGCTTATAGCCCTAAAAAGTGAAGAAGTGCTAAGATACACAGGCATAAAAAATTTAGCTACCTTCCGCAATTTAATCTGATGCAGATACATCATCACCTTCTAGTTCACTTTCCTCTGTTTGTTCAAGTTTTGTTTTTGCTTGTTGCTCTAAAGTCTGTAACTCTAATATAACAACTCTTTCATTCCCTTCATACCTTACTTCCTGATCAACAACATAAGCTGATCCATTCACTTCGCATTCAATTTCTAATAATAGACAAATTTGTAAAACATCTCGCAGTGATTTATTTGTTAAATCAGGCACAGGTATATTTTCTGGTGACTCAGTAAGAAGATACCCACTTTGACCAAGTGCCATTTCAGAATCCGCCGCAGGGAATTGCTCAATCACATGACTCCCATTTCCTAACACCTCATATGAAAGGCCATTTTTTTCAAATTCATTTTCAGCAACCAGAACGGTAAGATCTACGACATTTGGTGTTTCAATCATTATTTCTTCCTGTGAAAATCCTTCATCTGATTTTGTTGCAACTCCTAAATACCTTAAGCTATTCAACATGATTTCTTTAAAAACAGGAGCTACAACCGAACTACCCAACTTGTAATTCCCACCAATATCTGGCTGATCTGCCACTACAATCAATGCGATTTTTGGATCTTCAACCGGAGCAAAACCAATAAAGGAATTTAACCATATATCATTTGCATATTTACCATTAATTACTACATTTGCCGTTCCCGTTTTCCCAGCCGCTCGATAGCCGTCCATATAAGCTAATCTACCTGTTCCAATCGATTGATCTGAGATAACCTGCTCTAAATACAATCCTACCTCTTTTGCTGTTTCTTCTGATATTACTTGACGTACTACTTCAGGTGAAAAACTTTCAATAACTTCACCAGTATCAGTATCAATAATCTCTTTTACGATTTGAGGTTTTAACAACTTTCCACCATTTGCAATTGCAGACATTGCCGCAATTTGTTGTATTGTCGTTACCGTGATTCCTTGACCATACGTCGCAGTCGCTACCTCAGCATCCCACTTAAGACTAATTTTCCCTGAAACTTCACCTGGGAGTTCAACTCCTGTTGGTTGACCAAAACCAAAATCATTCATATATTGTTCTAAAGTATCTTTACCTAATTGCTCGTATCCGAGTTTGACAAACGCAACGTTACTAGAGCGTTTCAAACCTTCTAAATAGGAAATAACACCCCAACCAGCGCCATTATTATGGTCTTTCAACCTCCCGCCTGGCACTTGAATAGAACCGGATTGATAAGTTGCTTCTGGATTAAACAAACCTTCTTCTACAGCCGCTGCTAGTGTCACAATTTTAAAGGTTGATCCTGGTTCATATTGGGAACTGACAGCATGATTTTTAAAATCATTTTGAGAATCAAAATCCCAATATTCATTTGGGTTATAATTAGGCAGGTTTGCCATACCTAGGATTTCCATCGTGTGGGGATCTACCGCAATTGCTGTCATACTTTTCGGTTTAAATTGTTCATAAGCTGTTTCAATTGCTTGTTCAACATACAATTGTATGTTTTCGTCTATAGTAAGTTTCAGAGACTCTCCATTTTCCGGGGGTGTAAACGTCACCTTGCTATCTGGTATCTCGTAAGATTTTGAGTCACTTTGATAGCTGCGGTAACCTGGTGTTCCATTTAATAAATCTTCAAAATAAACCTCGAGACCTGATCGAACTTCCCCATCTTTCCTAACGTAACCTAATACATGTGAAGCTAAGTCATTAGCAGGATAAGTACGTTTTACTTCTGGAATCAAATATACGCTGCCCTCTAATCCCTTCTCATTTATCGCCGTTCTGATTTGTTCAGCAGTTGTGACATCAATTTTCCAACCCTCATTACGAATCTCTCTTTGTCCATAAAAAGTGCCATCCTCTTTTTGCTTCGTAACGATACCATGTAATTTCTCCTGTTTAACAAGACCATCCATCTTTAACAAAGGTGTTAAAGCATTCATAACTTCAAAAACCAAATCATTATCATTAATAGTCCGTGGACTTACAGCTACCGTATAAGCTTCCGCATCTTGTGCTAACACCTCACCGTTGCGGTCATAAATAAAACCTCTTTGAGCAGGAATATATTGGTTTTTTTCCCAAGAATCCTGTGCCTTCTGTAAAAGAGCAGGGGACTGAATAATTTGAAGCGAATAAACCTGATATAAGAGTCCAAAAAAAAGAAGGGTAAATACCCCACCAAAAAGCAACGAGCGAACTTTGGATTTTTTATTCATCATTTTCAACTCCATTAATCTATAAAAGCGATATCTTCATTTGTTCCAGATTTATTTGTAGTTGGAGAAATTTGAAGTACATTTGCTTCATCCGTTAAAGCAAAGTTAAATGATTCAGCATATTCAATTAATCTCTTAGGGTCCTCCATTTTTCTTACTTCAAGCTTTAAATTTTTATTTTCCTTTTCTAACTGCTGTATATCAAAAGAGATCTGCTGTATTTTCGTATTCGTTTCATAAATTTGTGCGTTTTTAAATATAACAAACCCTGCTATAACAACACACATAATAATTGAAACTAAATAAAGCAGCTTCTCAGGTGCAGAAATCGCCTTTTTCCGATTCACTGTAGTTTGTGTCTTTTTTCGATAAACATTTCTATTTACATCTTCCTGTACAGCTAAATTCCCCTGAACTCGAAAGGCCATTAAAATCTCCCCTTTTTCATAGAAAAACTATAATTTTTCCGCTACTCTAAGCTTGGCTGATCTAGCTCTTGGATTTAATTCTATTTCTTCCTCACTCGGTAACATTGGTTTCTTTTGAACTAATTTGATTGTTGCTTTATTTTCACAAACACAAACTGGAAAATCTGATGGACATGTACATTTAGGCATATAATGTGAAAATATTTTTTTACACATTCGATCTTCTAATGAGTGAAAAGTGATCACAGAAGCCCTGCCTTCTGGTGTCAAACATTCTATCGTTTGATGAAGTGCTGTTTCAAAAGCACCTAATTCATCATTTACAGCTATACGTATAGCTTGAAAACTTCTCTTGGCTGGATGAGGACCTACTCTTCTTGTTGCTGCAGGTATGGCCTCCTTAATTATTTCAGCGAGTTCTTTAGTTGAATGGATAGGACTTTCCATCCTGGTTTGTACAATTTTTTTTGCTATTCTTTTTGAGAATTTCTCCTCGCCATATTCAAACAGTATTTGAATCAACTGTTGTTCAGACCATTCATTTACAACTTCAAAAGCTGTGAGTGGACTTGTTTGATCCATCCTCATATCTAATTCAGCCTCGTGATTATAACTAAAACCACGATCAGCTTCATCTAATTGTGGTGAAGAAACACCAAGATCAAATAAAATGCCACTTACTTGTGGAACACCTTCTTTTTTTGGAATATCTAGTTCACTTAAAGCTTGCTTAAGATTGCGAAAATTACTCTTAATGAAAATGACTCTGTCCAAAAAAGGATCGAGTTTTTTCTTTGCATGCTGTATTGCTGAGTCATCTTGATCGAATGCAATTAATAAACCTTTCGAACTCAATTTGGAAGCTATTAATGAACTGTGTCCGGCTCCTCCTAACGTACAATCTACATATATTCCATCAGGATGAATATTTAATGCCTCTACAGCCTCTTCTTTTAATACAGTGATGTGATGAAACACTTGCGATCCCTCCAAAGATGATAATGTCTACATATCGAAATCTAGGTCGACTAATTTTTCAGCAATTTCATTAAAAGAACTTTCAGATTGTTGGAAATACCCTTCCCAAACTTCTTTGTTCCAAATTTCAATTCGATTAGAAACTCCAATGAAGATCGATTCCTTTTCTAATTTCGCATGTGATTTTAAGTTGTTCGGTATATTTACCCTTCCCTGTTTGTCTAACTCACATTCTGTTGCTCCAGAAAAGAAAAACCGTGTAAATGCTCTTGCATCAGATTTCATGAGAGGCAGCGCTTTTAGCTTTTTTTCTAAAACTGCCCATTCTTCGGACGGGTAGATAAATAAACATTGGTCTAATCCACGGGTTATGATAAAGGTTGGACCAAGGGCATCACGAAATTTAGAAGGTACAATGACTCTACCTTTTTCATCTATGTTATGTTGATATTCACCCATGAACATACGATCTTACCCCTCTCTCACCCCTATGTACCACTTTACACCACTTTCTACCACTATGACTAGCTATTTTCTACAAAAATAAAAAAAATCCTGCTTTTTACAGGATTTTTTTAAAAAAATAGTTCTATAGTCCGATGAAATCGGGTTATTTTTTTAGTGTGCTGACCAGCTATCTAAATAACTTCTTTGCTCCTCAGATAATGTATCAATATTGATTCCCAATGATTCCAACTTAATTCTAGCTACCTGCTCATCTAGTTCATAAGGTACACTTTCTACTTTATTTCCAATGTTTTTGTATTGTTCATTGACATATTTCAGCGACATCGCTTGAAGTGCAAACGTCATATCCATAATTTCAGCAGGATGTCCATCACCTGCAGCGAGGTTCACTAATCTACCTTCAGCAAGCAAATAAATTTTACGGCCATCTTTCAATTGGTACTCTTCTATATTATTTCGAACGGTTCTTACAGAGGAAGATTGTTCTAATAATTCAGGTTTATTAACTTCTATGTCAAAATGACCAGCGTTTGAAAGAATAGCTCCATCCTTCATCACCTTGTAATGCTTACCTCGAATAACATCCTTATTCCCTGTAACAGTTACAAAGAAGTCACCTACTTTTGCTGCATCATCCATTGACATCACTTCAAAACCATCCATGTAAGCTTCGACTGCTTTAATTGCATCTATTTCTGTAACCACTACATTAGCTCCGAGTCCTTTTGCTCTCATTGCGACCCCTCGTCCACACCAACCGTAACCTACAACAACAACTGTTTTACCTGCAACAACAAGATTAGTCGTTCGATTTATTCCGTCCCATACGGATTGACCAGTTCCGTAGCGATTATCAAATAAATATTTACAAAAAGCATCATTAACCGCAACAACTGGGAACTTTAATTCACCTTCTTTTTCCATTGCTTTTAATCTTAAAATTCCAGTTGTTGTTTCTTCTGCGCCGCCTCTAACATTTAATAACAAGTCCTGTCTTTCAGAATGAAGAATTGAAACTAAATCCCCACCATCATCAATAATTAGATCAGGTTTTATTTCTAAAGCTTTAACCATTAATTCTTTGTATTCAACTGGATCGGGATTATATTTTGCAAATACTGTAATACCATCCTCAACTAATGCTGCGCAAACATCATCTTGCGTTGACAATGGATTGCTTCCAGTAATAGCAACCTCAGCACCACCTGCTTTAATTACCTTCGCCAAATAGGCTGTTTTCGCCTCTAAATGCAGTGAGATTGCAACCTTCAAACCTTTAAATGGTTGTTCCTTTTCAAATTGCTCGCGAATACGATTTAATACAGGCATGTGTGCCTTTACCCAATCAATTTTCAAATGGCCTTGTGGTGCTAATGTTATATCTGTTATCACACTTTTTTCTACTGTATTCAATATCATTTCCTCCCTTTATGATTATGGTAAATAAATAATTGAGTGTAAATTTTCTTTATCTGTTGGTTCATCTAATAACTGCTTAAACCAATCAAAACCGTATTTATTTAAATAGGTAATAACATTATATACTCTTTCCTGCGGTTTTTCTAATGGTTTAATGGATAATTGTATTCGGTCTAATTGTCGAATTGCTGCTTCATGTTGTGATTGAATAGCATTTACGGAGCGCTTTTCTAAAAAACTAATCTGTTCTATAATTTTTTGTTTATTTCTAAGACCAAGCTTTGCCATTGACGGGTTAATATTTTCTATCTTTGACAACAAAGGTTCATAAAGTTCCTCAAAGCTCTTTTTCACTTCTGAAAAATGTTCTTCAACCTTTAATTCATCCTGCTCTAATAACCAACTTTTCTTTTTATCTTCAAAATGACTTAATACATCATCCATTGAAAACTTATACTTTTTCATATACTTTTGAATCGTGCTTTCTATAATAGTATATTCAAAACGAGGGTGTATGATAGGAAGCTTCATATCAAATAAATGAAAGACTTCCTTTAATAATCCCCAGTAGGCAATTTCACTTGGTCCAAGCACTGTACTCCATACCGGGAATAAATATTCTTGCATAATTGGACGGGTGAAAACGTTATTACTAAAACGTTCTGGATGTTTGTATAATAATTGAATTAACTCGTCTTCTTTAAATGAAACTTTATTTTGCTTATCAGTATATTCACCTTGAATAGTCCTCATCAATAATAAACGTTCACTTTGGTGAATATAAAACAAATTAGATTGGTTATCATTAATTTGAGCTTGAGGTACATATCCAAGCGTTTCAACATGCTTTTTCCCAAGATATAAAGCCTCATTAAGAGCACCATTTTGCTTAATTAAGTTTGAAAACATAGTTACTTCTATTTGACGCAATTGTTCATCATTTGAATCAAGTAAAATCAATCCTGATGTACCAAATAACCAAACCATCATTTTGGCAAAAACTTCAACTAAGTTATTCGAATTGTCCGTTATACAATTTAATCGATCTAATATCTCTGCTTTAAACTCTGTTTCAATTAAATCTTCACTAATATCATTTAAAACTTGCTTCCATTCATCAAGGTGAATTTTCAAATCACTAATCGGTGACTTTAAATCTTCTTGTGCAGGTTGAATTTTTAATTTTTTTATTTTTGAATTAGAAGATAAATAATGAATGTGATTTACCTCATCAAAATCATGGTCCTCTCCTGCGATCCAAAAAACAGGTATAACCTTTCGTTTTAGTTGTTTTGATGCTTCACGGGCTTGTTTGATAATTGTGATAATTTTGTAAATTGTAAGTAAGGGACCAGAAAACAACCCTGCTTGTTGACCGCCAATAACAACCAGCGTTTCTCTCTCTTTTAAAGCTTCAATATTTTGTAGCGCTAACTCCGTGTTTCCTACTTTTTGATTGAAATATTTTAAATACTCTGAGAGAGCGTTTCTATCTGCTTTTAAATGAGAGTTTGTTTCCAACCAAGACAAACGATCTGTTATAGAGTTTTTATCCCAAGGATTAAAATCAAACAGACCATTCACACGTTCAAAATAATTCAAATAATCATTTGTTAATGGTTGGTTAGCCTTTATGTAATAGGGTTCAGTTTTCATGAACTGACCTCCAATATTTTGAAATATATTGTGTTAAAAACAACTTTGATTTTACACGTATTATTAAATGTCTTCAAGTAAAAAAAATAAAAAAGTAATATACTATCAAAAGGACACTAAATAATAAAATTATATATTTTGCAAAATATTCACTCAAATTTGTGATAAGGTCATAAATCGAAGCCAAAATCCAGCAGTAAAAGAGGAGGGTTTTCCCTCCTCTTTTACTTGTGTATTAAATAAATTTAAAGTTATGAATTCGCAAAGTATATTCCAACACCTATAAATAAAAACAATATGTACGAAGTACTTAATACCAAAAATCCTATTCTCCAAATCACTCTAAATAATTTTTTAATATGTACCTTGCCCTTTAATCGATTTTGTAAATTGCCGACTAAACCTCCAAAAATCAAGAAGATTAATACGATGATCCATATCCCACCAAAACTTGAGCTTTGAAATATAATATCATACATAACTGCTACCGCACCTATTAAAAAAGGTGTAGTAAAATCCATAGCTAAATTCGTTACCTTTTTTTTATTCTCATATTTAAAGAATAAAACAATCCAAAATATCCCAAATGATATAAAGGGTAATATTGAAAAAATAGCATATATTGTTGATACCGTGTCTAGCACATATCCCATAAAGTCCACCTGCAATTTCATCATATATTTCACTCCAGTATAAATCTGGAGTTAATAACCTCATGAAAAGGTTTGTCCAACTGACTTTAATTTGGTTACTCCTTTTACCATATTATAAACTACTTGATGAGTTGGTATTTCAATCTTGTATTCAGAGGCTAAACGAATCAGGCTACCGTTAATCCTATCAATTTCCGTTTCTCTTCCTTCAAGAATGTCCTGTAACATGGAGGATGAATTGTTTGACGTTTTTTGACAAACCTCTATGAGCTGATCCCAGAGTTGTTCATCCGTTTTTATACCTGCTGCTCTTGCAACCAGTTTACCTTCTTCCAATAAATTTTTCATTAGCTGAACCCAATTTTCAGATGAGAGCAATTCCCCATTGGAAACTTTTAATATGGCTGTCAGTGGATTGATAACAGAATTAATTAATAGCTTATTCCAAATTATACTACTCATATTGTTCGTCATTTGTGGTTTAAATCCTGCATCACTTAACGATTTCATCAATTTTTTTTCACTTTTATCAAAAAATTCCGATTTCTGAGATTCTTGTCCAATCCAAATAATGCCTTTACCAGTATGTACTACACTATGAGCAGCATTTTTTTTAGCTGCTTCAGTAGTAATTGCAAGATAGATTTTATCTCTTGGAATCCATGATGATAATTTCTCCTCATGACCAATTCCATTTTGAAAACAAAGCAATTTAGTCTGTTCTTTCATTAATGTTGAAATGTCTTGACCTAATGATAGATTGATATGATGTTGTTTTACCATTAAAAATATCCAATCCAAATCAAATTCCAAATCATTTTCTTTTACTTCAACTATAGAATAACATGCAAAATTGGCTGCATGCTCCCTTTTTCCCTCAGCGAGCTGCAGCCCATGTGCTCTTATAATTTCGGCCTGATCTTTCGTTCTAGTGATTAATACAACTGGTATATTAGCTAGAGTGTACTTAGCAGTTAATAATAAACCTAATGAGCCGCCACCGACAATACAGAACTTCATCTTGTCACCTTCTTCAATTGTAACTACTCATTAAATATACCATTTAGATTGTTTTTTAAAAAGACTGTTAATACCGGGTTGAACGACACATTAATCAATTCTTTCAAGATTTCCATTTGCATCCATTTTAAACTTTGGCTTTGAAGCGTCTTCTTCTTCAGCGGCTAAAAACGCCATTTTACGAGCTCTATCCATAATTTGAATGAGCGCTTTGTAATCATCATTTACTGTTCTATAATCCGACTGTACTTCATTTACTTCTCTTTTAATTTGTTCATTTTCAGATGTAATTTCCATAAGAATATCGTCTTTTTTCTGCAATTCTTTTTCTAAGAATTTAATTTGTTGTGTTAATTCTTGATAAGTTGTTTTCCATTGACGTAAAAAACGAATGACGGATTCGATTGAAATTGCTTGCTCTAAATTAGGCATCTCTCCTTTTGATGGAATTAGATCTTGATTATCAATTGATAATGGTGGTGGACTAATTTCTTTTTTAGTATGATTTCTTTTTTGTCTTTGTCCTTTTGCAATTTGAATTGCAGCCTCATATTTTTTCCTGACACAACTATTCCATCTAAATCCACAAGCTGCTGCGGTTCTACCTATTCTCTGTCCTACCTCTTCAAATGCTGATAACTGTGTACTTCCCTCTCGAATGTGACGCAATGTGATTTCAGCTAAAATCAAATCATCATCCGGAGTCCAAGCATCTTGTCTTACTGCTGTCATGTTAAACCTCCTAATCGTGATTTCAATGTGTTTGGCAAAGTTTCCTTATTTATCTTTATGCCTATAATAGAGTTCATAGAATCTATTTGTTTGATACTATTTGGTATTACCAACTTTTTTCAACCTCATACATATTTTTTTGATATATGGTCAAACTATAAACAACCTAATAGAGGTTGTTTCAAAAAGTCCCTGCAGAATATGGTATATGCAGTGCTTGAAGATTAAAATTCAAAAAATGTTACTATTTTCGTCATTTTGTATGGTTTACATGGTTGTTTAAAAAACTTATAATTTATGATATATTGGAGTGAGTTTGCAATGGAAAGGGGGATGCTTTATGCCAAGAATGTATCGTGTCATGGGTTTTTGGACTTTAGCAATTGGCTTAATGGCATTAGCTGGTCATATGGTTGAGTTAGCTTTAATATCTTTTGCTCAAACAGCTGTTTTTGTATTATTAGGATATATGAATTTATCTGAAAAAGCATACATATTGATTTTTTGGGGTTATTTATTAGTAGCAGGTATCGGAATTACTTATTGGTCTTTCTTTAAAATGCCGCTTTATTAATATGGTGTGCTTTTATAAAGTAAGTATAGATTAGGGATAGCTATTAGCTATCCCTTTTTTCCTTTTACTCATTTTTTTGAATTAAAACTTTAAATAATTCGCTCATTTGATCACTTAATAACAATTGCCTAATCGCTCTATTTTTCTTTACAATAGGATGAAAGGGATCTGAAATGTTATGCTGCTGTAATTTGTTTAAAATCCCTGATTGGTATAAAAATTCTTTTTGTGACATGTAACTATGACTAAAGCCCATATTATCACCTACTGATATACAAGCAGAAAAATTAACGTGTGAAGTTATATCTTGTTCTCCGACGTGGGAATAAGGCTGTTGAGATGCTTGATGTTTGTAATAACACATAAGTGTTCCTTCCATTCGGTGTGCAGCATATATTTCATCTCTTAAATCTCCATAATCAATGGTAATAATCGTTGAAGAGGTTAAACTAGCCATCAACTTTTTTAACCATTCCATTGCTGCTAAGTTGATTTCAAATTTTTGCCCTTGTTTCAAATTTAGATTTTCATTTTTTATATAAGATAGTAAAAGTGGATTAGTACATTTTATGTATTTATCCATAAACTTTTGAGCTTGATCATCCCAGCCAACAAATATTTCATAATATTCCTCCTGGTCATAAATCAAACGATGAACAGGAAATGCATCCAATAGTTCATTGTTGAATATGATTACATGCTCAGTATGTTTCTCACTTAACCATTCTTCACCTGTTAGAAAATGTACTTTCCCTTGATGTTCAATAAGAGAATTTACTTGAAGCTGTTTATGGTAATCACTCTCCTCAATTGATATAAACTTAATACGCTCATATAGTGCATAGTGGTTATCTTGCAATTCATCTAATACCTGTTTGGCTAAACTACCCGTCCCTCCTCCCCACTCAACTATACTTATATTTTGTCCATTTTTTGTTATAGGTTGATTGGAAATATAATTAGCAAGCATTTCTCCCATGATTGTCCCTACTGACGAACTTGTATAAAAGTCACCTTCTTTACCAATCTTAGTATGACTCCTAACATAGTAACCATACTGTTCGTGATACAAGCACAATGACATATAATCATAAAATGAAATAGCTTTCATCTCACTGTTATTTATTTTTTTTTCAATAATTTCCACTAATGGAATACACCCTATATTAGCCATATAGTAAACTCCCTTACTAAGATTTAAACTTAAAAAACATTTGTATGTTATCCCTTCAATGTCAGTCTTATGTTATAATAAAATCTATACATACCATGGGTTCATTACATATAGAAGGAGAACATATTTATGAAAAAACCTAGTCAAAATATTTTATTTTCAACTTTTTTTAGCACTTTTATTTTATTTGTTTTACTCATTTCAGGCTGTACCTCACAAAATGAAGCATTAAAAGAACAAGTAGAAACCTCCTTAATGGAAAAGAGCAATTTATCAGACGTCACACTAAGTGGTAACGCAAAGCTACATTTACAATTGCCTTCAAATGAATCGAATCCATTTTACACTTTATTACAAACTTTTTCAGAAAATGGACAACTAAGTTGGGATGGTATAATAGTTGATGATTCTATGGAAATAAGCACCTTATTTGAATCAAATCAAACTTCTTTAAATGTACCTATTATTGTTACAAATGACAAATTATTTTTTAATATACCACTCATTAGCCCTGAAAATGAATATTTTGAAGCAGAGAAAAATGAGTTGTTAGCAAATGCAGACCTTAATTTTGAGTCATTATATATGCAATTTTTGTTAGAATTAATAAATAAAACAGATGCACAGATGTTCAAAGATAAATCGATAGAAACAAAAGAAGAACTTCAAGAACAAAAAATTATTGAAATAGAAATATCTGAACAAGATTTAATATTCGTTGTCAGAGAGTTTTTGTTAAATGAAATGAAAGATATCATCCCTGATGATATACGTTCAAATATAGATGGAGCTTTAAATTCTTATCTCTCAGCAGAAAATACAGAGGCAGAAGAAACGCAGTCAAGTATAATCACTTTAGTTATGGATGCAAATGGTGAAATTACGGACCAAGATTTAACGTTAAATTTGTTGGATCAGGCAATAACTATTCGTCATCAAATCATAAACAACCCTAACTCTAATGCACAAATCAAAGTGCCAGAACAAACTTTACCATTATTTGACTTTTTTACTTATTTAGATGAGTTAGAGAATTTGCAAGAGTTTACATTTGAGCCCGGTATTTTCATACCTGAATCTAATTATGCTGATCAATCCGCAGAGAAAAAAATTCTTACTCTTATAAACAACAATTTAGAATCTATCATTGAACAAAATAAAGATCAGTTCTACTCTACTTTTTCCTCAGAAAAAAATGCTGAAAAGGGCTGGGAACTTGTCCAAAACAATTTATATCGATTTATACAAGTTGAAGACCTGCAATTTAAAAATAAATCAGGAAAATCTTTTAAAGTTGGTGTACTATACGAATCCGTTAAGGAAGCAAACACTGATCAAAAACCTTTCATGAGTGGCTTTACATTTACAATTAGTAAAGTAGAGTCGGAATGGAAAATTCAAAACATTAAATAGGTAGTTTGGTATTGCCCATTTTGATTGAACAAGACATCATCTTTTGTTCAATCAAAATGGGCATTTTATTGCATACAATCATCATATCGTTAAAATTGTCATATAAATGATATACTAAGTAGGATAGATATGGAGGAGAACGTTTATGCAATTTTCAAAAAAAATACTAATCTTTTATTTCTGCATCTTTTTATCTTTTTACTATTCAAATCTATCTTATGCTTTACAAACAGATGATCTCTCCTTAGAAAAAACAAAAAAATTACTTGAAAAGGGACTAACTATTTTTGAAATAGACCAAGAGTTAGAAAGGCTAGGCATAAAAGAAGAAGAAATTGAACAAGCCATTTCAGTTACAGAAACTAACATTGTTACACAAAATAAAATGGTAGAAAGAAGCAGAGAAAAATCAGGAGAAGTATTAAAAAAATATTACACAAAAGAAAGAGATGATTTAATTCACCTTTTATTTTCAAGTGAATCTATATCAGAAGTTCTATCTATACTAGAATTTATGCAAGCAATTGTATCAAGGGATCAAAAAATTTTATCTGACTTCCAAAATGATCTTGATAAACTTCAAGCTTTATATCTTGAATTATTAGATACGCAAACAGAACTAAGCAATATAAAAAAAGCGCTTATTTTTGAAAAAGAACGTTTAATCACTTTACAAAATGAACTCGATAATGAAATAGAACAATTAGAAGATGGAGAAAGCATTCTAGAGCAAATTGAACAACTAACAATGGCTTGGGAACATGAAGGCTTGCCTATTTTTAAAACATATTTTCAAGCTCTAGCTAATGCAATGCAAAACTTGCCTGATATCCTTACTGACAATAAACAACATTTACAATTAGAGGGACTCCAGTTTGTTTTTCAAATCACAGACGATGAGCTCAATGAATTTCTAAGGAAACAAGATCCTTTATTCGAACCTTTTCAATTTGAATTCAAAAAAGATGAAATTGTTGCCTATGGAACGAATAAAGAAATAAATATCAAACTATCTGGTATGTATCAGATAGTGGTTGAGCCCGAGAACATCATCCAGTTCCAAGTTAACGAGTTAAAATATAATGATTTCTTACTACCAGATACAACCATTAGAGCATTAGAAGAAGAATTTGATTTAGCTTTTTATCCAAAAAAAATCGCCCCATTTGTTGAGGCAAAAGAGATTGATTTAAGTGAAGGCAATCTAAAAATATTTTTAAATTTACTAAATTAAAAATTGATCCAAAAATATTTTGCGTACAGACGCCAACCTCTATTCGTGGTATTTTCAAATCAGGTGGAGTTAATTTTGACTATCCTCCATCCATTGTGAAGTCCAAAGAATTGAATTTTTTTCTAAAAAGCTTGATTGATTCACACCATACAACTGGTTAAAATCTTGTATAAATCGACTCAATTGATTAGGTAAATTGGGATTAGGTTTCATAGCTTTCATACCATCAAGCTGAATGTCTACCCGATTATTATTAAAAATCTTTGAATAATATGGACCTGAAAGAAGCGTTTGAAGCCATTCAAAGGCTTCTTTTTGTTCGTTCGTATTTGATGAAATGACAAAGCTGCTTCCCCTAATTACTCCTCCTCCAATTGGAGAGGTGTTCTCAGATTCAGATTCTAAATATACAGGTGCATATTCGTAAATTTCATTCTCATGATTATAAAAATCTTTTAATGTCGTTAACTTCAACAAAATTTCACCATTATTTAATAATTCCCACGAGTTTTCAGCAACTTTAAGTTTAGTAATAATATCCCATTGTATATCTGAGTGGTTAATTTCTACAGATGATCCTTCTTTTGTCATAGTATTTAACATAGAGAGGATTTGAAGTAAACTGTAAGGATCATTTTGATCTACATACACTTTTTCTGGATAAAGAAACATGATCTCAATTAAGTTTTCTAATGTATTCGGTTTTAGTACATCCATTTTTGTTAATTGTTTAGGATTCCATACCCAAATATACATATCTGATTCAATTGGAATAGCCCAATCAGAACCATTCCATTTCGTCTGATAACGTAACAAGTTGTGATACTCCACATTCATACTATTTATGATTTCATCCAGTTGAATCAAATATCCACTTGCTGCAAACTCATTTATCCAATCATTGTCCAATAACATAATATCTGATGCAGTTCCAATTTGTGAAGCTTGTTTATACTCGGTGTATGCTTGTTCTTTAGTATAAGAATTCAATCGTATATATACACCTGAATGACTCTCTTCATATTTATTATTAAATTCTTTTAATAATTTTAACTGATTTTCATCGAGTGAAACTGAAACCTCCAATATGTTGGTTGATTGAAAATCTCTCTGATTATAAAAAGGTCTTTCTTCTTCATCCGGTTCTTTCTCATTAACTGTTATAATAGGCTCAGTGCCTCCAATGAAAATAACTATACTAAAGGAAATTAATAAAATCCCAAAAAACATAAACAGACCCTTTTTATTAAACATCGGTTTCTCCCCTATAGTAACCATACTTACTTCTATAATAACAAAAATGTACATTGAGTTAAATTGTGTTTTATTGGATAATGGAAAAAGTGATATTATACATAAAGATTGTTCAAAAAGTTATCATTCTTACTGACCTAACTTTTTAAAACACACATATAAGGAGAATAATTATGATTAAACATGCAGTTATAATGGATTTACCTGAGGGGAAAATACCAGGTTATTATGCTCAAGTTGTCAAATCATTAGCAAATAAAACCAATTTATTTGACAGAGATAAAGAAGTGCTTATAGTTAACTCAAAAAAAGAGCTGGAGTCAGTTATTGAAGTCATGGATCATTTTAAAATCAATTATGATACTTGCACTCTTTTTGTATTGCCAGAGGATGCCAAATTAGCAACTCATTATTCTGACTATGGATTTACAAGTAAATTTGGAAATACTTATTTATATGAGAATCTCACAAGTATATTTTATTTTACTCAATCTCAAGAAACTAACACTAGTCAAGCCATTGATCAAATTGAAGAGCATAAATTAGCTGAGTACAGTTTAGGAACGCTCACGTACTATGCAGTAGAGAAACATCTAGAGGAGTTAATAGAAGGGATATCTAAAGCGTATCATTGCCAAATTAAATTTATCTAACCTGGAGTCAGTAAGGGGTAACACCCCCTTGCTGAAGCTTTTTTGATCCACTGTAGAATATTATAACTTATCTTCCAAGGAGATTAATAATTTCTTCAGCTCTGTTTTGATTTCAAACAATTGCTCAACACTTGAAAAATTGTTTGTACTTGAGATTCTTTTTTCCAATTGATCTATCGTGTTTATTATGGAAGATTTTCTTTGATGTTGAACTTGCTTTATCCATAAATCCATATCATCTTTAGAACTAAACAAATCTAACTTAGGTCTGGATCTATTCAAATTTTCTTGATATTCCTCCAGATGTTTCAAAGTTCTTCTATTCATCTTTTCCTTAGCTTTAAGCCTCATGTCATATACCGCCCCAAAATTTACAATATTACAATATCATATGAAAAAAAAAGTATTTTTGGAATCAAAATCAATTGAAAAAATTATAATAAATCTGTTGCTAGCTGAGCCAGATGGGACCTTTCCCCTTTTTTTAGAGTAATATGACCACTCACCGCTTCATTTTTAAATCTTTCAACTACATGTGTTAAACCATTACTTGAAGCATCCAAATAAGGATGATCAATCTGTTCAGGATCACCCATTAAAACAATTTTACTTCCTTCACCTACACGTGATAAGATGGTTTTTACTTCGTGTTTAGATAAATTTTGCGCTTCATCTATAATAATAAACTGATTTGGAATGGAACGTCCTCGTATATAGGTTAATGCTTCAACTTGAATACTTCCTAATCCAGCTAATATTTTGTCTAAATCGCCTGACTTTTTTGTATTAAATAAAAATTCAAGATTATCATAAATAGGCTGCATCCAAGGTCGTAATTTTTCTTCCTTTTCACCAGGTAGATACCCTAAATCCTTGCCCAAAGGTACAACCGGTCTTGCAATAAGCAATTTTTTATATTTATTCTCATCCTCTACTTTCAATAATCCAGAAGCAAGTCCCAGCAAAGTTTTACCTGTACCCGCCCTTCCTGTGATGGTTACAAGCGGAATGTCATCGTTTAATAGTAACTCTAAAACCATTCTTTGTTGTACGTTTCTTGCAGCAATTCCCCAAATCGGATCATTACTCAAATATAATGCGTCCAACTTTTTGACTTGCTCATCCACTTTTAAAAGAGCTGATTTCGAAGTTCCTAACTCATCTTTCAAAATTACAAATTCATGTGGATTCAGGTTATGTTTATCATTCAAATGATCAATCGTTATATTTCGGAAAGTATAAAACTCATCTATAACTGAAGGATGTATATCCAGTGTATTATAACCTGTATAATCAGTTGTTTTTTCAAATCTATCAGATAAATAGTCCTCTGCTTTAATACCCAAAACATCGGCTTTTATTCTTACAAGAGTGTCTTTGCTAACTAACACTACAGATTTAGGGTGTGATTTTTCTTCCTCCTCTAATTTATAATTTAATGCTACAGCCAATATACGGTTGTCATTATTTATTTCAGCAAATGTATTTTTCATTTTTAAAAAACTAAGATGATTGAGTTCTACTTTTAATCGACCACCATTTTCCAAAGTAATTCCTTCTTGAAGTTTTCCCTTTTCTCTAAATCCATCTAATACTCTCGATACATACCTAGCATTCCTTCCAATTTCATCAGCATTTCTTTTCTTTGAATCAATTTCCTCCAATACGATAGCTGGTACAATTACATCGTGTTCTAAAAAATTAAAAAGTGAGTTTGGATCATGTAAAAGAACATTCGTATCTAACACATATATCTTTTTCATTTAAAAATCTCCTCCGATAAATATGTTCAAAGTAGGAAATACATAGATAACAATCTAGAGGACAAACTAAAAAATACACGCATTTAAAATCTCTTTTACTTGCGAAGGTTCATATTACAAGTAAAAAAAGTGAAAATTCACTGAAGGGAAGATTAACGATGAGAACCTTATTTTTGTTTATGAGTATATTGTGTATACTGTTTGGTTGTAGTCAACAATCTGAGAATTATTCTGATAAACAATCTGTCAAAGAGCTTCAAACTTCATCTGAAAATAAAAACATGAATAATGCAGAAGTGACAAAAAGATTAGAAACACTAACCCTGTCTATACCAGAAGTGAATGCAGCAAATATTGTAGTGTTTGGAGATACAGCACTTGTAGGTATAGATATTGATGGTTCGTTAGAAAGGGCTAAGGTTGGAAGTGTAAAATATTCTGTTGCTGAAGCATTAAGTAAAGATCCTTACGGTGCAAATGCAGTAATCACAGCGGACATGGATTTAAATGTTCGAATTAAAGAAATAAGAAATGATATCATGAAAGGTAAGCCAATCTCTGGTTTTGCTGAAGAATTAGCTGATATTGTAGGTCGAGTCATGCCACAGTTTCCAAAAAATGCAATAAAAAATCAACGAAATAAGCAAATAAACAAACCAAAGAGTGAGACAAATAATAATCAACTTAACTCTCATCAATAAAAGATGGGTTAACCTAATATTAGACATATATGTAGTAAGTTGACTTAATAATACTTAAATATCATGTAAATAAAAGAAATGCTTAATAGCATGTTCTGGAAGAGGATATACTTTCCTCTCTCTAAACAAGAAAGGAGACTGGTTAAATTACCCAATCTCCTTTTACTTAGCTTTTTTTAATTGCTTCAAAAACCTGATTATCAAGCTTCTCTGCAGCCCTCTTATCATAGGTTTTTTCATATTCAGGTTCCGTAGAAATGCGTGCTCCGTAAAACATCACGTCTCTTATACTTTTTATTGATATCTCTATACAAGCTAATTTAAAAGGTACTTCTTCCATTTCTTCCGTAATAATTTCAGCGGATCCAGAAATTTCATATACTGTAGTTGAAGCGAAGGTTGTTAAAGACACAAGTTTATTATTTTTTACGTTATTCACAATTCTAGAGCGTTGATCAACGGCAAATCTAACTGTCTTTGTATCAATTGCATTAAGCCAAGAAATCACACTGCTTGTTGGTGAACCTGACTCATTATCCAACGTATGTAACAATACTAATTTTTCTTTTTGGAGTTGAGAAAATATCGTTTCATTTAACTCGGTCAAAATATCAGTCATTATTCAACCCTCCTATTTATATCTACATCTTAGGTAAATTATAACATAGGATATTTCATCAAACCATATAGACTAATTATATTTGGGGTTTGAATTAATTTCTTCTAAAAGTTGATCCACTATTTCTCGATCAAACTTTTTAGTTTTAACTTCATCTTTTTGAGTATACGTAACTTGGTACATCAAATCATCATCTGACAAACACATATCAATGTTTGTCAGATGGTGGTCTTCTATAAGGATAGATTCAAAAAATTCTAGTGTTTTTAAAGCAGAGGCGTCATTTGGACGTGCTTTATAAACTACTTTCATTTGTAACCAGTTAAAAAAAGCGTCCTGTAAATTCATAATTTAAACATTCCTATCTTTTTAAAACATTTAATTTCTCTTTTTACGATCTTCAATAAAATAACGGATACGAACTGTGAACATGAGTGCAACTGCAATCATTAAACTTAAAATAATAGGTAATCCTACATCAATTTCAAATATTAATAAAATAAATGAAAAGAGTGCAATGATTGAATAAATAACCAAGTCTTTTAAAATTGGCAACTTTTTCACTCTAAACACTTTGTTAAACACATAAATAAGGCATATAAAAATAATAATATATTTATACCAATGGTCTTGAATAAATGCTCCCCAATCAATGGGGGGTATATCTTTTGGTTCAGCTGTTAATAAAAACATCTAAACCCCTCCTTATTATAACAATCATTCATCATCAAACATTAGCTTTTGCTAATTTACGATTTTTTTCGGCACGTTCACGTTCACTTTTATTTAAGATTTTTTTGCGTAAACGAATAGATTCCGGTGTGATTTCACAATATTCATCTTCGTTCAAATATTCTAATGCTTCCTCTAATGAAAAAATACGTGGTGTTTTCATTTTGACTGTTTCTTCTTTATTAGCAGTACGAATATTATTTAGTGCTTTTTCCTTGCAAATATTTACAACTATATCATTGTCTCTTGTATGTTCACCAACAATCATACCTTCATAAATTTCTGTACCAGGTTTTAAGAATAAAGTTCCACGATCCTCAACATTCAAGATACCATATAATTTACTTACTCCAGTTTCTGTAGAGACCAATACACCTTTTTGTCTCCCACCAACACCTTGACCAGCATATGGTGCATATCGTTCAAAGGAGTGATTCATAATTCCATACCCACGAGTCATTGTTAAAAATTCTGTCCCATACCCAATTAACCCTCTTGCTGGAATCATAAATTCTAGACGTACTTGACCATTTCCATTATTGATCATATTCTGCATTTCAGCTTTACGTGTTCCCAGACTTTCCATTACAGCACCCATGCTTTCCTCAGGAACGTCAATTAAAAGATGTTCCATTGGCTCACATTTTACACCATCAATTTCCTTAATGATGACTTCAGGTTTAGAAACTTGTAACTCAAAACCTTCTCTTCGCATATTTTCGATCAGAATTCCTAAGTGAAGTTCTCCTCTTCCTGATACGATGAATGCATCTGGACTATCTGTGTCTTCTACTTTTAAACTTACATCTGTTTCAATTTCTTTATACAATCTTTCTCTAAGTTTACTTGATGTTACATATTTTCCTTCTTTACCTGCAAAAGGACTGTTATTTACTAAAAATGTCATTTGAAGGGTTGGCTCATCAATTTTAAGCACAGGAAGAGCTTCAGGATTAGCAGGATCTGCAATCGTTTCACCAATGTTGATATCCTTAATACCAGCGATGGCAATAATATCACCCGCACCAGCTTCTTGAATCTCAACTCGTTTTAATCCTTGGAAACCAAACAATTTTTCAATCCGCGCTTGTTTATGTTTTCCTTCTCTATTGATGACGGTCACAACTTGACCTTGCGAAATTTTACCACGATTTACTCTGCCTACACCAATTCGACCTAAATATTCATTATAATCCATCAAAGTTACTAAAAATTGTAATGGTTCATCAACACTCTCTTTTGGAGAAGGTATATGTTCTGTAATCGTTTCAAACATAGAAAGCATATTATCTTCTTGTTTATCCGCATCTAAACTTGAAGTTCCTTGTAATGCTGAAGCATAAACTACTGGAAAATCTAGCTGTTCATCTGAAGCTTCAAGCTCAATAAACAACTCTAATACCTCGTCAATTACTTCTGCAGGGCGAGCATTTGGACGATCAATCTTATTTAAAACGACGATAGGTGTTAAGTTTTGTTCCAAAGCTTTTTTGAGTACAAATTTAGTCTGAGGCATACAACCTTCAAAAGCATCAACGACTAATAATACACCATCAACCATTTTCATTATTCGTTCTACTTCACCACCAAAGTCAGAGTGTCCTGGTGTATCTACGATGTTAATTAAATAATCTTTATATTCAATGGCTGTATTTTTTGCAAGGATTGTAATTCCACGTTCTCTTTCCAAGTCATTAGAATCCATCATTCTATCCTGAATCGCTTCGTTTTCACGAAAAACACCTGACTGCTGTAATAATTTATCAACTAATGTCGTTTTCCCGTGATCAACATGAGCAATAATTGCAATATTTCTGATCATTTCTCTGTTAAACATGTTTGTTTATTCCCTCCACTGTATAATAACAATCTATATGAGTTCAACATAAAATTGTTAATTTTTTTCACAAAATAAGCGTCGGACATACTCCGACGCTTTAAGCTAAATACATTATATTATGTGGAACAATAAAAAGCAATATTTTAAATTATCTTCTCCCGAAAATTAACCAAGATCCAAATACAATTAAAATACCTGCTAAAATGTAAATACCTATCTTATACAATAGTGTAAATGACATGAACACAATGGATATGATTGTTAATACAATTCCAGCTGTAAGTGCATCTTTTGGATTTTGTCTGCTAAAGAAATAATATTCGAACAAACCAACCGCAACACCAAAAATAAATATCGGCCATAAATACTGTAAATAATGCCAACTCGTAATATTTAGAAACAAAAACAATAATCCATAAGTACCAAGAATACCACCTGGAATTAGAACACCGGATGGAAAGGTCCTAATGAAATATAATACATGAAATACAATTGACACAAAGATAAATATAAACGGCCATGAGAAATCAAACACAAAATCAAAGGTATTTAATTTGAATAAAATTAATACGATTCCTATTGCGATAATGAGTAAACCTATTGTTGCTCGATTCCTTTCCATAACGTATATTACCTCTCAAAATGATTTTATTTGAATTTACAATAAACGATTCACCTTTAATTATATACGATATCCTTAGTAAATAGTTGCATTATTATTGCTTTTATCTCTTCTTAGAAAATAATAATCCTGCTAATAGTACAACTGAAGTACAAAAAGCAGGAATAAACCAATGTACTGAATGGTGAGCATCTCTAAGCAGTTCAACCGCTTTTTGATCATTTAATAACATTTCACCTGCAGTATACCCCAATATACCTGCACCAAGATAAACTAATATGGTATATTTCTCTAGCAATTTCATAAACACCGTGCTGCCCCAAACGATTAATGGTATACTCATTCCTATTCCCAAAAATAATAATACATAATCATCTTGCGCTATTGCAGCTATGGCTAACACATTATCTAAACTCATCACGAAATCAGCAACGACAATGGTCCAAATCGCTGCTCCAAGTGAAAAAACCTCTTTGACAGAATGGTCACTATCATTGATTAGAAGAGCAATAGCAATGTACAACAAAAGTCCTGATCCAATGGCCTGTATATATGGAATATCCAGAAGAAAAACGGCACCTACAGTTAAAGCTAATCTAAGAATAACTGCACCCAAGGCTCCCCACCACACTGCTTTTTTTTGCTGTTGTTGTGGAAGGTTTTTACTTGCTAATGCAATAACTATTGCATTGTCTCCACTTAGTACAATATTAATAACAATGATTTCTACCATAATAAATATATTTTCTACCACTCATTACACCACCTATTACAGTTTGTACATGTTTATTCAATTAAAAGAGATTCATGTATTAAAGTTGTCCTTTGATTTTCTTGACGAATAAATTATCATTCATTTATAATGGTTATAATGAGTTTAGGGGAGTAGCTGTCACAGCAAAGTCGTCATTTCGGGAAAAATTTTCCCCGGCTTTGTTGGCAACAATACGTTGTTAGCAAGACCTTTACCAATACCATGGTAAGGGTCTTTTTGTTTGACTCTTACGATGAATAAAACTGAAGGAGCGTACAAGGAATGGATTTTTTAACGTTTGAATTTATCTCTGCACTAATCACCATTATTTTTATTGATTTAGTTTTGGCTGGTGACAACGCAATTGTGATTGGCTTAGCTGCAAGAAACTTACCAAAAAACCAACAGAAAAAAGTAGTCATTTTAGGAACGATAGGTGCTGTAGGTATACGTATTGTTGCAACGGTATTTGTTGTTTGGTTGCTAAAAGTTCCATGGTTGTTATTTGTTGGGGGGCTGCTGTTGATATGGATCGCTTATAAACTTTTAGTTGAAGATAATGATCATGACGTGAATGCTGCAAAAGGTCTGTGGTCAGCAGTTTGGACCATTGTCATTGCGGATGCATCAATGGGATTTGATAATGTTATTGCTGTGGCAGGTGCAGCAGAAGGGGAATTTATTCTTGTTATTCTAGGATTAATCATTAGTGTCCCAATCATCGTCTGGGGAAGTACTTTGTTTATAAAACTAATTGATCGTTATCCTATTATTATTTATTTCGGATCAGGTATCTTAGCTTACACAGCAGCTAAAATGATAACAGATGAACCGAAGCTAGTACACTATTTTGAAAACAATATTGCGCTAAAATGGACAGTTGTTATTGCAATAGTTATCGGTGTAATTGCATTAGGTAAGCTAGTTAATATGAGCAAAGAAAAAAAGAGAGCCCAGTTAACAGGCTCAGAATAAATGATTTAGTTTTTCTTCTTCTTGATTAGAAACGATGATGGTTTCCGTATTTTCTACTGCTTCTTCAATACTTTGCGGAAGCCATTCCATCGATTCTTCAATTCTTTCAACTAATCCTAAATTTGGGTTTGTAGCTGGATTTTTCGGTAGAAATATAGTACAGCAATCTTCATAAGGAAGTATGGAGGTTTCAAATGTATTTATTTCTTGAGCAATTTTAATAATTTCGTTTTTATCCATTGTAATTAAAGGGCGTAAGATTGGCATTCCAGTCGCACGACCAATAACATTCAAGCTAGATAAAGTTTGACTCGCTACCTGACCTAAATTATCCCCAGTAATAATACCTAGATTGTCATTTTTCTCAGCAAGTTTTTCTGTAATTCTGAGCATCGCTCTTCTCATGAATGTGATGATCAAATTCTTTCTAGCATGTTCATTAAACTGCGTTTGAATTTCTGTAAACGGTACGATATGCAGTCTCATTTTCCCAGAGTAATTCGTTAATTGCTTTGCTAATTCAATTACTTTTTGTTTAGCACGTTCGCTAGTAAATGGTGCACTATGAAAGTGAACTGCTTCTAATTTTATTCCACGTTTCATGGCAAGATAACCAGCAACAGGGCTATCAATTCCCCCTGACAACATTAACATTGATTTACCGCTGCTTCCAAGTGGAAAACCACCCAGTCCTTGTATTGTCTCTGAATAAATAAATGTACCCTCTTCTCTTACTTCTACTTTTAAAATTACATCTGGTTCATGGACATTTACTTTTAATTCTGGAGTATGATGTAATACGTATCCCCCAATTAGGTGATTAAGCTCTTGTGAGTCATGTGGAAAATGTTTATAAGCTCTTCGAACATTAACTTTAAAAGTCTTTGGTTTTGGTGACACTTTATTCATTAACTCTAGACTTACTTCTCTCATTGCTTTAAGTTCAGTGTCTACTTTTTTTACAGGACTAAATGAAACAAGCCCAAATATTTTTTTTAATTGTTCAGCAATGCCTTCAAATGGCTCTTCATTTAATTGAATATATACCCTACCATAGTTCTTAATAACTTTTATATTAGGATATGATTTCAAAAAATCACGAATATGAGTAAGAACTCGATTCTCAAATACGTTTCGATTTCTACCTTTAAGTGTTAGTTCTCCCAAACGCAGTAATATATAATCTGGCTTCATTTTATGATTTCCCCCTATTTTGTAAACCCTTTATAATCATGGACAACTTGTTTTAACTGTTTACACAATGTATCAATATCTTTTAAAGAGTGTTCAGCAGACATACTAATACGTATACCACTATTTGCATTTTTTTCAGAAACTCCCATACCTTTAAGCACACGACTTGCTTTACTTTCCCCAGAAGCACATGCAGATCGGGTGGATACATAAATTCCTTTTTTTTCTAGTGCATGAACAATCACTTCAGATTTCATACCAGTAAATGAAAAATGTACGATATGAGGTGCCATATGTTCAGAAATTACTGATCCATTTAATTTAAGTTCAGGAATTTGAAGAATAAAATCAGTTAATTTTTTTCTTAAAAGGTACAAATGCTCCAGATTTTCTTTCTGCTTGTCCATTGACATTCTGATGGCTTTAGCCATTCCAACAATCAATGGGACATTTTCAGTACCTGAACGATACCCCGCTTCCTGTCCACCACCTGACAATAAAGGAAAAAATTTAATTCCTTCTCGATAGTATAATACCCCAATCCCCTTTGGACCATTTAGCTTATGAGCAGAAACACTCATTAAATCTATGCCCCACTCTTTAGGATATATAGGTATTTTACCAACACTTTGAATCGCATCTACGTGAAAAAAAATACGTTTTTGCTTTTTTAATAAGCTAGCGATTTTTTTTATCGGTTGAATTCGTCCGACTTCATTATTTACATGCATAATACTTACTAAGATTGTTTCATCTGTAAGTGCATTCTGTAAATCCTCTATTGATACCTGACCTGTATGATCGACAGGTAAGTAAGTTACATGATAACCTACTTTTTCAAGTTGTTTAAAGCTTTCGTATACAGAGGCATGTTCAATTTCTGTCGTAATTAAGTGTTTTCCTCTGTTTTTATATTGAACTGCTACCCCTTTAATTGCCATATTGTTGCTCTCAGTCCCTCCGGAAGTAAATATAAGCTGTTCCCCATTTACCCCTAAAGATTCTGATATGACATGTCTAGCTTTTCTCATCAATTGTTCTGCATCTATTCCTAACTGATGAAGTGAAGATGGATTGCCATAATAATTTTTCATAACTTCCATAACAGTATCCGTCACTTCTTTAAATGGAGGCGTTGTAGCAGAGTGGTCAAAATAATACATTTTTTATAAACCCCTTTAAAACACTATGATTTCACTCCTTCAACGATTTTACACTAATACACCCAAAAAAGTGAAGCAAATATTTATTTGATAAATTTAAAACACCATTAGATATACAAAAAAACAAACCCCAAAATAAAATAAGGGTTTGTTTTTTTGTAACCTAAGTGTATAAAGGTAAAACCATATAAGCTAGAAAAGCAATAACTCCTAGTGCAATGGACCAACCACCTAATGTGCGACTTCCTTGATACCATGCAACAAAACCGAATACAGCTGCAGCAGGACCTAAAATCAAGGGATAAATAAACCAAGAGGCAAGTGCAAATACAAGCGATATAATCCCTAACGTTGTGTTTGCACCTATATCCCTTGCCTCTTCAACATCAGATTGAATATCTTCATTCTGTACCCTATTTACATTAAAAGGAGCATATTCTGCTGCATATTCCTCATCAAAGGGTTCAACATTATCATTAGATAAGTTATCGTTCATTTGATTTCGTTCATTTCTATTCCCAATGTCCATTCGTTCTGAATCCATGTCTGACCTCCTTTCAACAAGGAAATGTTATGACTTCTTTTTAAACGTGTGACAGCACGTATTCGATTCCCTTGAAGCAATATCCTGATGATTGGAATTAAAGTTTTCCTTTGCGAATTCTTCATTAAAATTCATATTTGCATGTTCATCTACATCAATATTGATTTTCTCTGCAACACAGTTGTTTCCAGCTGCCCAATATTCACAATTTGCCACGCTGCATTTTACTTGCGGCATTATAATCACCCCCATTTTTATTTTTCCGTATATATAACGATCTATACTTTATAATTTTATCCATAAAAATTGAATTTTATATGAATGTTACCAAGTAAAATACAACGCAAAAAAGCCACCCTATATGATAGGATGGTCTTTAACATTTTTTATTTTACACACTTTTTCCTTGTAATTTTTTCTCTGTCATATAATCTGTTTCATAAAACGCAAGATCATCACGTAATTCCTCAAATGTTTTAGATAACCCAAGTATAAGGTCTCTAATTTCTCGTGTTGGTTTTTTTCTAAAGCGAATTGCATCTTCACCTGTATATGCATATCTGCCATCTTCTGCATAACATTCGTGTTTAGGATAGTAAAATGAATTTAAACATCTATGGTAAACATCAAACAAAACCTTTTCAGAGAAATCTAAATTAAAACTAGGTCTTCGTAAGCAGATGCCAATTTTTTCATAGAAAACTTCTGAAAACACTAATAAGTGTCGAAGATCAGATAAAATATCTCGATAAAACTGCTCCATTTCATTATCATTGTCTATGTTTAGTTGAGTTAATGAATGATGATTTAAAAATTCTTCTGTGTTATCAATGACTCCCTTTAATTTTTCTTTTGTAATTTCACACAAATTTTTCACATTGTCTTTAGTCATGAATATAGATCCTCCTTAAACTGACAACCATCCTATAATGATGACTACATTTCAATCGTAACATAGATTGCACAGCTTTTCATGTTATTGATGTAAATGAAAATGAATAAAAGAACTGTTTTTTTTAGAATCTAAAGATATTCTATACCTACATCAATAAACTTTCAATATATTTAGGAGGATTTCATATGAAATTTGTTAAAATTGCGTTTCCTGTTTTCATCTTAACTGTTATTGGTTTACTAGTATTTCCAATTAGTGATCAGAAAAATGATGAAAATATGAGACTTCAAATGAATAAAAGTTCTGAAATAAAAATAAAAGAAGAGCTAATGAATCAAGATGTAAGTAAGACAAATGAGCTATGCCGCATTCAATGTACAAGGCATTTTACTCAAGCTATAAATAATATAAATAAAAGCACTAAAGATAAAAAAGCAATCTTATCTAAAATGAAAGCAAATCATTCCAATATGGTTCAAGTAGTTTGGATAGATCACACCAATTCAAATAAGACAATAAAAATAGGTAGTCTAAGTGAAGAATTGAAAAATAAGGTATCTCCATTAATTAGTGAGGGAAAAAAGGTTCTAAATGGAAATAAACTTTTTCAGTCTAGAACCTTTGAAGTTGGTAAAGAAAAATATTTTGTGATAGCAGTACCTTCCCAAGAAGGAAATTCTTCCTTAATTGGTGTGATTAAACAAGATTTTCTAAATCAAGTAGCTACAGAGCAACGGAAAAATTTAAGAATAGTTCCCTATCCAAGTGATAAAAGATATGGCATAAAATCTGTAGATTCTGATACACTTCAAGATGTAAAAGTAGATCATCCTGAAGAGAATGTGGGAACAAGCCATTATCATCTGAAAGAAATCGTAGTTAAATTCAAAGTTAAACCTTCAGAATCAGACTTAAAGCAAATTCAAACTGACATTCAAGCAACTTCGATGAAAAAATTAGGATATACTTATGTATTCAGCTCAAGTACTTTGGATGCAGAACAAATGATGAGTTATTTTAACAAATGGGATGTGGAATATACAGAACCACATTATTTATATATGACCAATGAAACAATTCAATCTGCTGAAAATGAGCCTAATGATATTTTATATGATCCTTACCAGTGGAACCTCCCTAATATTGATACTTTAAATGGCTGGAATTTAAGTAAAGGCAGTGATCAAATCACCGTAGCAGTTATAGATACTGGAGTAGATTTAAACCACCCTGATTTACAAGGCCAGCTATTAGAAGGGGCTAATTTCGTAGACGAAGGATCACAACCTTTAGATGATGTTGGGCACGGAACACATGTTGCAGGTATTATATCAGCCCTTGTAGATAACTCTGAAGGGATTGCAGGAATGAGCTGGTACAATAAAATAATCCCTATTAAAGTGCTTGATTCAACTGGAGCTGGCAGCACCTACGCAGTAGCTCAAGGTGTTATTTGGGCAACTGATCAAGGGGCTAAAGTAATTAATATGAGCTTAGGTAATTATGCTGAGACTCAGTTTCTACATGATGCAATAAAATATGCCTATGATAAAGATGTTGTATTGATTGCTGCAACAGGAAACGATAATACAAATCAACCAGGTTATCCGGCTGCATATCCTGAAGTGATTGCAGTATCAGCAACAGATGAATTATCAATTAAGGCTGAGTTTTCTAATTTTGGTGATTATTTAGATGTAATGGCACCAGGTGTCAGCATTCCAAGTACTTATCCTGACAACCAATATGCTGCATTATCCGGTACTTCAATGGCTAGTCCACATGTATCTGCATTAGCCGCAATGATTCGGTCACTAAATCCACAATTAAAAAATGTTGAGGTCATGGAAATCATTCGGAACACGGCTGTAGATCTAGGAGATGCTGGAAAAGATAATTATTATGGTTTTGGACTAATTCATGTTGTAGATGCTTTAAAAAATGCAGGTGGAAATCAAACGGTTCAATCAAAGGAGAGAAAATCATGGTTTCAAAGATTAATTGAATCACTAAACCCTAATAATAACCCCTCTACTGTAGAGTAAAATGTGTATAAATTTTTATATTTTAAAAAAAGGGAGTGGAAAAATCCACTCCCTTTTGACGACCTTTAATATTGGAAAGTTTGCCATAAGCCGGGTTCTGTACCTTCCAGTGGTAATAATGGGTGTCATCCCTCCCACCAATGAAGTAACAATCATCTATCTAGGCTGCACATTGCTATACAGCTCAAGCGACCAACCTAAACGCACCTCGGGCTAAGGTTGTGATTAGAAATCACTGCGTTTCATTAGGTCTTGCTCCAAGTGGGGTTTACCAGGAAATATGTCACCATAAATCCTCGTGGTCTCTTACACCACGGTTCCACCCTTACCTGTGCATACAATGTATGCCATCGGCGGTCCATTTCTGTGGCACTATCCTTCAACTCGCGCTGACTGGACGTTATCCAGCACCCTGCCCTGTGGAGCCCGGACTTTCCTCTCGAGAATATCTCCAGCGATTGTTCGTCAAACTTTCCGTCACGAAGATTAGTATAACAGATCGAAATCATAAATAACAAGCACTTAATTTTAGAAATTATAGAAAATTTTACTCAAAAACTTATTATATTTTCTTTTTGAGGTTAAATCCATTTTATCCTATAAAAATGTAAATGGATCTGTATTTGTCGTTGATTGAATTACATTGCTTCCTATTTTTTTAGAAGAAAATTCTGTTTGCAAATAATCAGAAACATGTTTAATCATTATTTTTTCTGCATGATGGCCAGGATCAATGATCGATAACCCATCTGCTAAAGCATCTTGAGCAGTATGAAAATCAATATCTCCTGTAATTAAAACATCTGCACCAGCATATTTTGCTTGCTGTACGTATCTACTTCCTGATCCTCCTAAAACAGCAACTTTACTTATAGGTTTATTTAAATCTCCAACAGTTCTTACCATTGGTACATTAAAATTTTCTTTTACAGTAGCTACTAAATCAGCTAGGGTTTTCTTCTCGGGCAAACGTCCAACCCTTCCCAAACCAAAGGACTTCCCTTTTAAATCCATTGGATATATATCATAAGCAACTTCTTCATAAGGATGTGCTTTTAACATTGCTTGTACTACTTTTCTCTGAATATTCTGAGGTACAATGGTCTCTATGCGGATTTCAGTTGCTTTGGTTAGTTTGCCTTTTTCCCCAATATAAGGATCTGTATTTTCATTGGCTAAAAATGTACCTTGTCCTTTAATATTAAAACTGCAATGACTATATTCTCCTATCCATCCAGCACCTGCAGCAAATATGGACTTCAATACATTGTTATGTGCTTCTTCTGGTACGAAAACAACAAGTTTACTTAATTTTTCAGTGTGTACTTCTTCAAGAGGTGAGAGTGAGGTTAATCCCAATGCATTTGCCATCATATCATTAATACCACCTTCTGCAACATCAAGATTCGTATGTGCAATATAAACAGCAATATCATTTTTGATGCATTTTTCGTAAATTTTTCCTGCTGATAAATCTGTTTGAATATGTTTTAATGGTCTGAAAATAATGGGATGATGGGCAATAATCAATTGAATATCTTTTTCAATCGCTTCATCAACAACTTCTTCTGTAACATCTAAAGTCACCAATACATTTTTAACTACTTTGTTTAATGTCCCTAGTTGTAAACCTATTTTATCATCCGGAACTGCATAATATTTAGGTGTCCATTGCTCTAAGATTTGGGTTATTGTTTGTCCCTTTGCAAACACTTCAGTACCTCCTTCAGTTGTTCAACTTCTAAAGAAAATTCATGTTTCTTTTGAACTGCTTCTTCCAAATTTGATTGTGATAATTGTTCAATTACCTTTTCTCTCTTTGCAATTTCCATATTCCATTTTTTTATAAAAACAGCAGTAGGTCTGTTTATTAAATGTGGTCCCATTAGTATTTTTAATTTACGAGTAAGCTGAATATTACAATCCAGCCTGTGCATTACATTGGCAAAAATTTGCTGATTAAATTCATAAGCTTCTTCACTTCGCTCTGCAACTAGAATTTCATAAATTTTACGATCCTCTTCCAAAATGTCTTCTTCAATTAATTTCCATTGATTTTCTATACACCAACGCCTCACCTTATCTTCTGCTACATTAGGCTGTAAAACTAATCGATTTACACCGGTATAATCAAAAGGCTGATTTAAGATATTTGTAATCAATCCTCCACCCATACCTGCAATCACAATTGTATCTACTTCCTCTTTATCTAATACCTCTAATCCGTTACCTAACCTTACTTTAATCTTATGTTGTAAATTTGAGTTTTCAACTTGTTTTTTTGCAGCTTCATAAGGTCCTTTATTAACCTCACCCGCTATAGCCAATTGTATTTGATTCTTCTGTGCTAAGTAAGTCGGTAACAAAGCATGATCTGAACCAATATCAGCCAATTTACTATCGGGCAGTATTTTATCTGCTATTCTTTTCAGTCTTTTAGATATTATTACCATATAGGAACAACCCCATCAATTAATTTCAATTATCTTTTTTATAGAAATAAAACCATAAAAAAACATATTTTTAAAAATTTGCATTAAAATTGGAAAAGAGTTAAACTGAATATGAAAACAAAAGACAGCTAATATCTAGTACTCAACTAAAGGATTTATAAGTGGTGGTTAATTGCAAACAAAAGACCTCACTGGCAAGCAGAAAGGTCTTTAAAAAAACTAAAATTATTCTAGAAAATCCTTTAATCTTTTACTTCGGCTTGGATGTCTAAGCTTTCTTAAGGCTTTTGCTTCAATTTGTCTAATACGTTCGCGAGTAACTCCAAATACTTTTCCAACTTCTTCTAGAGTTCTAGTTCGGCCATCATCCAGACCAAATCTTAAGCGTAATACATTCTCTTCACGTTCTGTTAACGTGTCAAGAACATCTTCTAACTGCTCCTTCAGTAATTCATAGGCTGCAGCATCAGAAGGTGCTAAAGCTTCTTGATCTTCAATAAAATCACCAAGGTGTGAATCATCCTCTTCCCCAATCGGTGTTTCTAACGAAACCGGCTCCTGTGCAATTTTCATAATCTCACGTACTTTATCTGTACTTAATTCCATCTCTTTTGCAATTTCTTCTGGTGCAGGCTCACGACCTAAATCTTGCAGTAATTGACGAGAAACACGTATTAACTTATTAATGGTTTCAACCATATGTACAGGGATGCGAATCGTTCTAGCTTGATCTGCAATTGCACGAGTTATCGCCTGACGGATCCACCAAGTTGCATAAGTACTAAATTTATAACCTTTTGTATGATCAAATTTTTCAACAGCTTTAATTAAACCCATATTCCCTTCTTGAATTAAATCCAAGAATAACATTCCACGGCCTACATATCTTTTAGCAATACTAACTACAAGTCGAAGGTTTGCCTCTGCTAATCTTTTTTTAGCTTCCTCATCACCTTGTTCTATTCGAATAGCTAGATTTACTTCTTCCTCCGCAGATAATAATGGTACACGACCGATTTCTTTTAAATACATGCGAACTGGATCATTAATTTTTATTCCTGGTGGTAATGATAAGTCATCATCCAACGTAAAATCATCTTGTTGATTTGCTCCTGAAGCAGCAGTAGGTATATTTTCATCTGATTCATTTGCAATTTCAATACCTAGTTCAGATAAATGTTCGAAAAAATCATCAATTTGTTCTGGTTCTTGGTCAAATGGAGATAATTTCTCCATAATAACTTTATAAGTAAGTGATGAACGTTTTTTACCCAAATCAATTAACTGTTCTTTCACTTGATCCAAGCTTAATTCAGTATCGTCAATTTGAGTTCGTTGATCGTTCGTCATTTGATCCAACTCCCTCCTCCCTAGATTGTTCATTCAGCTTTTTCATTTATGGTTTCTCTCTAGGGTTATAATCTCTTTTCCTATTTCTGCAGCCCGTATATAATCTCCTGCTCGTTCTGCTTGATCTCTTTCTAGTCTCTTTTGTTTTATAATATGCTTTTGTGAATTATTTTTGATTTGTTTAATATAATCATCAATGACTTTCGAATTCGTAGCATGATTATCACCTATAAGTGAAATGGAACTAGCTACATTTTCCAGTTCATCATTCCGCAGCATTGTTAAAAATTTACTAATATCAGGTTTCTCATGTTGAGCAAAAAATGCATATAAATAAGCTGCAATGGCACCATGAACTTCTACATTAAACTGATCACCTATCTCTTTTTCAACATAAGTCGTTATCTCTCGACTATGCATCATAATGGCCAATAAATTCTTTTCCGCATTATGAAAAGCAGGTAATAGTGAAGGGACAACCTCCCTGCCACTTCCATTCATTACATTATTCCACCGATTTACGTTATTATCCCCTTTAAAGTGTTTTTTTTCTGCTTCCTGCCTGATCTCAAACATTTCTTGTTTTAAAGTTTCAAATGAATAATCAAAATCATTTGCTATTTCTTTTATATAATGTTCTCTTTCAGTGGGTGATTCAAGTTCAGCTATAATTTTTATAGAGGACCGAATATAACGTAATCTTTCATTTGCATCATTTAACCTAAATCTTTTTCTTAAAAACAATATTTTATACTTTGTAGCAGTTACAGCATTCTCAACAATCTCTTTTTTAAAACGATCTGAACCATGAGCTGTAATATATTCATCAGGATCCATTTGGTCAGGTAGCATAGCAACATAAACTTGAAATTTCATTTTTTCTAATATCGATAGATTTTTTATGGCTGCTGTTTGACCAGCTTCATCTCCATCAAAACACAAAATAATTTGATCAGCATATCGCTTTAAGGTGGTTACATGTTCTCGGGTAACAGCAGTCCCCATTGTTGCTACTCCGTTTAATACCCCTGCATCCCACGCTTTGATGACATCTGCATACCCTTCAAATAAGACAATTCGCCCAGTTCGTCTAATTTCAGATTTTGCCTGATAAAAGTTATACAATGTTTTACTCTTATTAAATAGGATGGTTTCGGGTGAATTTAAATATTTTGGTTGACCATCCCCTAGAGCTCTTCCTGCAAAGGCAATTACTTTTCCTCTTGCATTTGCAATAGGGAAGATGATACGATCCCGAAATCGGTCGACATGCTGCTGTTGACCCGTTTCAGATAAAAGTCCACCTTGCTCCATCAAAGATAGTGAAAAATCTCTTTTATGTAAAAACTCAGTCAAGGTATTTCGCATCGATGGGGCATAACCGATCTGAAATTGATTCATAAGCTTTAATGAGAAACCTCTATTGTTCAAGTATTCTAAAGCTACTTTTCCATGTGCAGTATTTTTTAATATATAATGAAACAAAGTTTGAGATAACTCATGTGCTCTTAATAAATCAGACTTTTCTTTCTGCTGTTCTGGATGATCACTTTGATTATGCCAAAGGAATGGAATATCTGCATCTTCAGACAATTGTTGAATCGCTTCTGGAAATGAATAATTTTCTATTTCCATCATGAATTTGACTACATTACCACCTATTCCACAACCAAAGCAATTAAAAATTTGTTTGTCGGGTGAAACTGTAAATGAAGGGGTTTTCTCAGAATGAAACGGACAAAGTCCTTTTAGATTTCTTCCTTGTTTTGATAAATGAACATACTTACTAATCACATCTACAATATCATGCTGTTTTAAGACGGTTTCAATAATTTCATCTGGAATACCTAAATTTGACACTTAACCACCTTCATCTATTATTAACAATTTATATTTCGATACTTTAATTAAATCTCCTGCAAATCTTTTAAAAAATTTGTCATTGTTTGTAGAAAAATGTTCCGATCCTCTTTTGTAAATGGTTTTGGTCCCTTGCCATATTGACCATTTCTTCTCTTTTTAGCACTTTCATGCCTGTTCTCCAATAAAAAATCAATGGAATGAGTAGAATAAAATTTACCACGAGGTGACACAACTTTAGCTCCTTTTCCTAAACAGATAGAAGCTAAGCCAAAATCATGTGTGACTAAAATATCATTCGCAGTAATATGATTTGAAATGTATAAGTCTGCTGATTGATCAGAACGATCAACCTGAATGTTCTCGACACCATCTTCATTTTTCAATGAATGATCAAAAGAAGCAACCATCACAATCTTGATTTCAAATAACTTACCGAGTTTGAAAATTTCATTCTTCACGGGACACGCATCAGCATCAACAAAAATACAAGTATTATTAATTGTTAATCACCAATTTCTTTTTAGAGTATCTATTATTATATACGAGAAATAAATATAAAATCCTTTATTTATGACATGTCATGTAATCCTTTAATCACTAATGGCATTTTATATTTATAGGACTATTTTTTGGAAATCAGCTATTTTATTAATATCAGAAGATATATTAGCTAATAAAGATAATCGATTTCTTTTTAAGTTTTCATCCTCACTCATAACCATGACACTCTCAAAAAAGTCAGTAATCGGAGCTTGCAATTGTTTTAACATCTCCAGCGCTTCAAACTCCAATGATGCATCTAATTTTTCTATAAACTTAGGATGTATTTGTTTCCATACATTAAATAGTTCTTTTTCAACTGTTTCTTCAAAATACTCTTGTTCTATAATTTCATTTTCTGCTTTAGATGCTAAATTATCTACACGATTAAACGATTCTATAATCAGCTTAATATCAGTATGTTCTACAAAATCCATCAATGCTTTACCTCGTCTTATAACAGATGGAATATTGTTAATGTCAGTTGCCATTACAGCATCAATCACATCATATCTTAATTTCATATCAGTCAGTACATTTTTAATTCTTAATGAGAAAAATTCTAAACATTTTGAACGAAGATCTGAAATTTCTGTCTTCAAGAGATTATTCTCTTCATATACTTCGATACAAATATCAAATAAATTAGATAAATTGATACTTAAATCATGATCCAATATGATTTGAACTATTCCAGCTGCGCTTCTACGTAACGCATATGGATCTTGAGAACCAGTAGGAATTATCCCAATAGAAAAACAACCAATAATACTATCCATTTTATCTGCAATACTGATAATAGCTCCAACCGTAGATTCAGGTGAAGAATCACCAGAAAAACGAGGTTGATAATGTTCAAAAATAGCTCGTGATACAACTGGATCTTCACCAGCCTTTAGCGCATAATCTTCCCCCATTACCCCTTGTAATTCAGGAAATTCGTAAACCATTTGGGTTACAAGATCAAACTTACAGATAGTTGAAGCTCTTGATACTTGTTTTTTCACTTCATCATTTGAGGATAAAAACTTTGAAATTTGGTCAGATATTAGTCTGATTCTTCTCACTTTATCCCCAACGGTACCTAATTCTTCATGGTATACAATTTTCTCTAGTTTAGCTAGTGCTTTTTCGATTGGAAAATTCTGATCTTCTTGATAGAAAAATCTTGCATCTGCTAATCTTGCTTTTAATACTTTTTCATTACCTCTTGCTACTACGTCTAACGACTTCTTGTCTCCATTTCTGACCGTCACAAAATGAGGTAATAATTTTTGATTTTGATCAAAAACTGGAAAATAACGTTGATGTTCTCTCATGGATGTAATCAATACTTCTTGTGGTATTTCCAAAAACTCTGGTTGAAAGGAACCAAATAGTACAGTTGGGTATTCAACTAGAAAAAGAACTTCCTCTAATAAGTCTTCTTTTACTGATATATGCCAGTTTTTTTCTTTAGAGAGTGCTTCAATTTGTCCAACAATTAGTTTTTGTCTCTCCTCTGAATCAGCATATACATATTGCTCTTTTAATTGAGTTACATACGTAGATGGAAGGTCTATGTTTACCTCATCTCCAAGGAAACGGTGTCCTCTTGACTTTCTACCAGCATGTACTTCTGTAATTTCCATTGGGATTACTTCCTCACCATATAAAGCAACAATCCATCGAATCGGACGAACGTATTTTAATTCATGCTTCCCCCAGCGCATATTTTTAGGATAAACCATAGAAGTAACAATCTTACTGATACCCTGAGACAATATATTTTTTGTTTCAATACCTACCTCATTTTTAACAGCATAGACGTACTCTACACCATTTAACTCTTTGAAAAACAGGCTGGATGGCTCAACACCTTGACTTCTTGCAAAACCTAATGCAGCTTTACTCCATTCACCTTGATCATTTTGAGCAATTTTTTTTGAAGGACCCTTCACTTCACTTCTAAGATCTGATTGTTTTGGTGATACATCATCAACAATAACGGCCAAACGGCGCGGAGTAGCGTAAATTTTAGTTTTTGAAAAATGAACTCTAGACTCCTTTAACCATTCACTTATTTTTTTCTCGAGTAAATTAACAGCATCACGAATAAATCTGGAAGGTATTTCTTCCATCCCAATTTCTATCAATAGATCCTTATTCATTGCTGCTCACCCCTTCATCTATTAAAAGTGGAAAACCTAAACGTTCCCTTTCTTGTAAATAGGTTGATGCACATAATCTTGATAGATTCCTTACCCTAGTAATATAACCAGTACGTTCTGTAACACTGATAGCTCCTCTTGCGTCAAGTAGATTAAATGTATGTGAACATTTCAAAACGTAATCATAAGCAGGGAAAACTAAATTTTGTTCCAATGTTTTTTTAGCTTCCTCTTCATACATATTAAAAAGAGTAAATAACATTTTTGTGTCTGATATTTCAAAAGTATATTTAGAGTGTTCATATTCTGGTTGAAGAAACACATCACCATACTTTACACCTTCAACCCATTCTAAATCAAACACATTTTCTTTATCCTGAATATAAGATGCAAGACGTTCTAATCCATATGTAATCTCTACTGCAACAGGGTTCATATCAATCCCGCCTACTTGCTGAAAATATGTGAATTGTGTGATTTCCATTCCATCTAACCATACTTCCCAGCCTAAACCCCATGCTCCTAAAGCAGGATGTTCCCAATTATCTTCAACAAAACGAATATCATGATCTTCAGCATGAATTCCTAATTTTTTTAAACTTTCCAAATAAATTTCTTGAATGTTATCTGGAGAAGGCTTCATAATAACTTGATATTGATGATGCTGATATAAACGGTTTGGATTCTCACCATATCGACCATCCGCTGGTCTTCTGGAAGGTTCAACATATGATACATTCCATGGCTCTGGTCCAATGCTACGTAAAAATGTCATTGGATTTAACGTTCCTGCACCTTTTTCAACATCATAAGGTTGAACAATGATACAATTTTGCTCTGACCAAAATTGTTGCAGTGTTAAAATCATATTTTGAAAATTCAACAAAACCATCTCCTTTATTGTTTGATATTTAATTTACTCAACTAACTTTTTTAGGAATAAAAAAATCCCTATGTCATCAAGTTGACATAGGGACGAGATGATATACCCGCGGTTCCACCCTACTTGATAGTTAAACTTTAGTATCAACTATCCACTTTATTATAAGATACTCCAGAATGCCATTCACCAAACGATTTGATCAGGCTTGCACCCTCCCTGACTCGCTTTACAACTCATTTTGGTTACTTTTTTTCCTTCTTAGTACCTATCTTATCAGAAAACATTTAATTATTAGTATATTACTGCATAATAAAAAAGTCAAATTATGTACTTCTTCAGCGCTTTTAGATTATTTTTTAGGATATTCTAAATTATTTAGATTAGATTTGCTTATTTGATCCATTACATATCGAGACTTCCAATTAATATTCACATGAGTATCCATAAAATCACGCATCAACATGTTCACTTCTTTTTTTATTGAATCTGATATATTTATTTTCCCTAACCTTCTTATATCTATTTCTTGAAACAAGCGCAGTAATTTTAGAGATCTTACGTTTATTTTTTTTACATACTGTTCTTTGGATTTACAAATTTGACAAAGCGTACCTCCTAGAGAAATAGAAAAAAAAGAACTATCATTTAATTCTCTTCCACATGATATACACTCAGTTAAAATTGGATAATAACCAGCTAGTTTAAGTATTTTCATCTCAAATATATGAGTGATGACTAGAGGATCTTTCCCTTCCTCTATAAATTCCAAAGATGCTAATAGTTGCTCAAAAATAAAAGAACTTGCTTCTTGTTCATCTATCATTCGATCAATTAATTCAACAAGATAAGCTGCATAAGTAGATTTATATATGTCTAAATTCAAATCATGAAAAGATTTTATGGCTTCACCATCGTTCAGTGTTCCCATTTTCCCTTTTTTATAGTATGTAAATTCAGCATATGTAAATAACTGAGTAACGCTAGAAAGGCGACTTTTTAATTTTTTCGCCCCTCTAGCCATAATGCTTGCCTTCCCCGTTTCTTTTGTAAATATTACAATAATTTTGTTTCCTTCACCATAATCAATTGCACGGATGACAATACCTTCAACTTTAAATAACATCCCTTTTTCCTCTTCCCTAATTAATCACTCCACACATCGTCCTGCAATTCTTCCTGATTAGGCTCTTCGTCATCTTGTTCATGAATTTCTTTATATAATAAGTAGGCGTCGACATCTCCAGTGTTAATAAAATACTTCCACGAAAAATCTCGCATGGTAGTCATTCCTTTCAGTGGCTATGTCGTAAAATAACTGGTGTCTAGTATTAGGTTAAACAGTTATGAAAAGAATATCCGAAGTAATTCGTACCAAATTAGTGAATTTTTTTATCAAAAAATTTGAAAGCATCGTAAAAGTGATTTTTAATCGTGATGGAATCCTAAGTCCTTTAAGACAACATCTTGATTCCGCCAATCTTTTTTCACCTTTACCCAAAGTTCAAGAAATATTTTTGATCCCAACAATCTCTGCATGTCCTGCCTTGATTTTCTACCAATTTCTTTTAGAACAGCACCGTGTTTACCAATGATAATTCCCTTTTGAGATTTTCTTTCTACATAAATTAATGCTGAAATATGCACAACTCCATTGTCTTCTTTTTTCATTTGTTCAATTTGTACAGCAATGGAGTGCGGTACTTCTTCACGTGTCACTTCTAACAACTTTTCTCGTACTAATTCAGCACAAATGAACTGTTCTGGATGATCAGTAACTTGATCTTCTGGGTAATACTGTGGACCTTCCGGTAAATATTTTCGTATCTGATTTAATAACGGTTGAATGTTGTTCCCCATTTTAGCTGAAATTGGAACAATTTCCGCAAAATCATATAAATCTTTGTAAGTCGTAATAATAGGTAAAAGGCTCTCTGGATGAACAAGATCTATTTTATTTAGTACTAAGACTACAGGTGTCCGCACAGATTTTAATTGCTCGATTATAAAACGGTCCCCTTTACCAATCCCCTGTTCCACATCCACCACAAATAAAATAACATCCACTTCACTTAATGTATTTTCCACAATACTAAGCATATACCTACCCAGCTTAGACTTTGGTTTATGAATTCCAGGTGTATCTAGAAAAACAATTTGTGTATCTTCTTGTGTATATACACCTTGAATTTTATTTCTTGTTGTTTGAGGTTTATCAGACATAATGGCTATTTTTTGTCCAATTACTTGGTTTAAAAAAGTGGATTTACCTACATTAGGTCGACCAATTATAGAAACAAACCCCGATTTGTGTGATTTACTCATAATGTAACGCATTCCTCCTAAAGTTTAAATGCTCCTGGCAACAATTCAGAAACAGTGGTTTCAAAATGCTCACCTTTTAGATTTACTAATATCACTGGCATTTGTTCAGAACATAATTCCACTAAAACTTGTCGACAGACACCACAAGGGCTTATTGGATCTTCCGTATCTCCTGCAACAGCTATTGCTTTAAATGATTTAGGTTTATAGCCATCCGCAATCGCACGAAACATAGCCGTTCTTTCTGCACAGTTAGTAGGACCATAAGCAGCATTTTCTACATTACAGCCCATATGTATAACATCATCATCACTTAATAATGCAGCCCCTACTCTAAAATTGGAGTACGGTGCATATGCACTATCCATAGCTTCAATTGCTTTATTCATTAATTTTTCCTTATCCAAACTGTTCTCCTCCAAATTATCTTTTTTTTACTTTACCCTATACATAAAAATAAATAAATAACGGCAGAATGATACCTAATATCGCACCATATAAGATGGAACGAATCATTACGCCTTTTTGACTTAGTAAGATTGATACAACTAATAGCGATATAAAACATGTTAGTAATATATGAATAAAATCTGCATCACTTAACACAATTAACGTAAGTATTGATGAGTTTAATGCTGAAATTAGATTAATTTGAGTAGTTTTATTTTTACTGAATATAGTTTCTTGAATTACTATTGTACACAAAAACACTAAGCCAAGCACTACTAATATTGTTTCACTAGAGATTTCATTTGTTTTCACTAGCTGATCATTAAGCCAAAATAGTACCGGGTTATAAAATACGACAATACCAACAATAATAGCAAAAACCGCAGATACTAGTACAGCAGCTGCGGCAACATCTTTTGCAATTTTGGCCATCGGATGCATCTCTTTTACAGTAAGATCAATCGTTTTTTCAATTGCTGTATTTATTAACTCCATAACAATAACTAAACATGTCACAACGTATACAAATAGGATTTGCACCTGAGATAATTCAAAAAATAAAGCAAGAAAAAGTACAATGATGGCCGCAAAAAAATGAAATCTCATGTTTTTCTGAGTTGAATAAGCATAAATTAAACCTTCATATGCATATTTAAAACTGTGAAGCCACCTGTTCATCTTGTTAATCCTGCCTCTTGCAAAATTTGTTCTTGTTTATGAAACATTTCTTTTTCTGATTGCTCATCCTGATGGTCATATCCTATTAGATGAAGAAATCCATGTACGAACAAAAAACCGATTTCTCGTTGTAAGGAATGCCCATATTCTTCACTCTGCCTTTTCGCTGTAGTTAATGAAATAACCACATCCCCAAGCATGGTAGATAATTCATCCATTTCAACATCATCTTCATAAAAAATCTCAGCTTCTTCAACCCCAGATTCCTGCATTGCAAAGGAAAGCACATCTGTCGGAGTGTCTATGCCCCTATACTCCTTGTTTAATTGATGAATGGATTTATCATCAACAAAAGTTAGTGTAACTTCACCAGATGATATATTTTCTAACTTACCGGCTACTTGTAATAAATCATCTAATATTTGTATCCATTCATCTGCTATTTCAAATTCATTCTGATCATTACTATATGCTAACTGTAGCTTCATCTTTCGTAACTCCCTTTTTATCTGGACTTGGTAATTCTGGATATTCAATCCTTGAATGGAAAATTCCAAGCAATGTTTCTTTTAGTGATTTAGCAATAGTATCAATTTCTTTAAGCGTTAGATCACATTCATTAAGTTGCTGATCCTCTAATCGATCTTTTATGATTTTATCAACCATTGTATTTATTTGATCCATTGTAGGGTTTGATAATGATCGAACTGCAGCTTCTACACAATCACATAAACCCACAATTGCAGCCTCTTTAAACTGTGCTTTAGGTCCAGGATAACGAAAATCGGATTCTTGAATTTCCTCTTCTGGCTCTCCTGTTGCTTCTTGTTGTTCTTTTGCTTTATGATAAAAATATTTTAGTAATGTCGTACCATGGTGCTGTTCTGCAATATCACAGATCGACTTAGGCATCTTGTACTCTTTTAACAGTTCTACTCCATCTCGAGCATGAGATATTATGATCGATTTACTTAAATCAGGATCTATCGTATCATGTGGATTTTCACTGTTCACTTGATTTTCTATAAAATAATTAGGTCGCTTCGTTTTTCCTACATCATGATAAAATGATCCTACCCTACATAATAAACCATTTGCCCCAATGGATTCTGCAGCAGCTTCTGATAAATTTGCAACCATTACACTGTGATGATAGGTTCCTGGTGTTTCAGTCAACAGTTTTCTTAATAATGGGTGATTAGGATTTGATAGCTCCACTAACTTAACAGGCGAAAGAATGCCAAAAGCAGCCTCAAAGAATGGCAGTATGCCTATCACAAATACAGCCGTTAATAAACCATTCATAAGTGCAAAGGTCAGTGAAAATATATAATTCGAAATCACATTTTCATTCGTTATTAAAAATATGGCAGTAATGCTAATACATGCCGTTATAGTTATAAATATACCTGCTTTTAAAATGCTCGACCTTTGACTTGCTTTATGAACAGCAAATATAGATGTGAAACAAATGACAGAGGCAACTAGTCCATATTTATAATCAAATAAAAACACTTGATTTTCAAAATTAAAAATGATGCTGGCAAAGATACTAAATATTATAGACGAAATAAATGCAAGTTTATAATCCAACAAAATTGCAATTAACATACTTCCCATTGCCACTGGTGCTAAAAATCCAAGATATGGATAATCTAAATTGTGTCCTAAAGCTACGATCTTCATGCCCATCATATTTATGATAAATATAAATACTAACATCAATAGTTGTACATTATTATTCCGAATTTGCAAATTACTTTGTCTGATATACATGTACAAAAAGACCACAAACAATATAACAAGTATTATTAATCCAATAACCTGCAAGTAATTTAGTTCTGTTGTTTCAGTTGAAGACAAAGCCTCTTTAGTAGCAGTTGCATCATAGAAATAATTAGGAATTATACTGAATCGTGCAATTTCAGTAACAAGCACCCTAGAATCATCATCACTTAAATTAGAAGCATTTACAATTTCTGCAACTTTTCCACGGATGATATCAGCATCTTTAATTTGCTCCTTCATTAAATTTTTGACGATGCTCTCAGCAACCGGACTCATCTTTATGATTTCTGCTTGACTTAAACGAGGCAGTTTAAAAAATGCTTCCACAGGAAAATCATACTGTTGATCTAGAAGCTGCTTTTCTATTTCCTGTATAAAAGACGCATCTAGGGAGTCTTCAGATTCCTGCATTATTTTCACATTATCTTCAACAAATGTGTTGTACTCTTGAATAAAATACAAACTATAAATTTCGGTTTTTTCTTCATCAGTTAATGTAGTGTCTAAGTTAATTTGTTCTAGCTTATCAAATATATGATCTAAAAAATCCAATGAATTAATAGAATACTCAGTATAAATAGGAGTATCTTGATTTAAATCCTTCTCTGAAGCAGAATCCCCCATATTTTTGTCTAGGTTAATTACATGTTGAAATGCGGATAAAAAGAAAACTATTATTAAGATGAAGTAAAGAAGCACCCTTATCAGTTTACTCTGTTTCCATCCATTGATGAAGGCTTGTTTTTTCTCACTGGATTTTGTAGAAATCATGAAATGTTCAGCCCCTCTTATTCCATATTCGTATAGTTCTGATAGGCCACAATTATTTGTTGTACTAAAGAATGGCGAATTACATCTTGTTCTGTAAATTGGATCAATCCAATTTCCTCAATATTATGTAAAACCCTTTCCGCTTCGATTAAGCCAGATTTTTTCCCTCTAGGTAAATCAATTTGTGTTTTATCACCTGTTATAACCATTTTCGATCCAAACCCAAGTCTCGTTAAAAACATTTTCATTTGTTCAGGCGTTGTATTTTGTGCCTCGTCTAATATGATAAATGAGTCATCTAATGTACGTCCTCTCATATAAGCAAGAGGAGCAATTTCAATCATTCCTCTTTCTATTGCTTTTACAACTTGATCTGCGCCTAAAATATCATGTAAAGCATCATAAAGTGGTCTTAAATAAGGATCTACCTTTTCTTGTAGATCTCCTGGTAAAAAGCCCAAACTTTCACCTGCTTCTACTGCAGGACGCGTAAGGATGATTCGTTTGACATCACCAATTTTCAAAGCTTTAACCGCTAAGGCTACAGCAAGATAAGTTTTTCCTGTACCAGCAGGACCAATCCCAAATACAATGTCTTTCTTTTTTATCGCAGAAACATAATGGTTCTGTCCAATCGTTTTAATATGAATTGGTTTTCCTTTAAAAGTCGTAGTAATTTCATTCTTGTATAATTCAAGTAACTGATCTGCTTGAAATTTTTTGGATAATTCAAACGCATATAATATATCTCTTTCTGAAAGTGTATATCCGCTCCGAATTAAATCAAGTAATACTTCAAACAAATGTTTCAAATAAGCCACTTCATTCGCATTTCCCTCAATCGAAATTTCGGCTTCCCTAGATATTATTTTAGAATCACTATTTTGTTCAATAATCTTTAAAAATTTATCGTGTGGTCCAAATAATGATAATGCTTCAGATGTATCTTTTAATGTTATGGATTCTTTGTTTTTGTGTTCAATCAAATTCTCATACTCCTTAGTAAGTGTAAATACCATTTCTATAGATGAATATTCACCCGTCTATAGATATCTATATGTCCAAGTGTATCTGATAACTGTAGAGAAATGCAACAATATCTTCTAAAATAATTGATTAGTTTCAGCAATAGGCTGTTCAGTCATAATATCCTGTTCTACCTCAAATAGGATTTTCATATGTACAACCCCATTTTCTTCCTTAGTTTCAATTATATTTTGTGCTTGTATTTTAGAATCAATTCCTGTACTAAAAAGGATATCTGATATTGCTTGTTGGATACCAACAGATTGAGCTTCCTCCATGCTTAATTCTCTTTCCACTATTTGGGATTCCAATATTTTTTCATCCATCCATCCAATATGTAAAGAATATTCTCTCCAACCTAACATATGTTTAGACAGAATATTTTCAGATTTCTCAAATTCTAAGCTACCAAAACCCATTATTTTTAAGGCTCTATTCCCAAAAACTAAATATTTTCTATCCACCACACTACCTGTATACACTTTAACTCCTTGTTTTAATGGAACCTTTACATTATATTCATACCAGACCAAACCTCTGACTTTTCCCTTGGCAACAACAATTTCTTGATTCTCTTCATCACCAATAACACCAGAGATTAGAACATCTCCCTTTTTCACTCGATGGTTTACTCTAACTACAGGGTTCCCCTTCTCTGCAAAGATTTCAGTAATGATAGCATCAGAAGTTGCTACAAGATTCCTAGGGCTTAGTAAAGGGACTTCTTCAGGAATAGTTGACTCAACAACCTTGATCTGAATTTTTGTTCCCTTCATTGTTACACCGATCCAACTACTCTCAGGCAGACTCCTCGTCAACTCCCTAGCTACGAAATCAAGGTCATCCATTTTAAATTTAAATTGATATTTATGTATTCCCAATCCCTCTGCTTTTTCCAAAACCTGCTCGGTACTTAACCTTTCAGTACCTATCACTTCTATATTCCATACCATCGTTGACAATATATAAATTCCCATTAGAAACAAGGCAATGCCAGAGATAAAAAATTTCCTTCTCAAAAATTTATTTAAAAAGAATGGAAAACCAAAACGTTTTCTTACACGCATTCTACAGCCTGTCTTTTTTAAAAGCGGGCGAAGCTTAAAAAAATCATTTAAATGGATATGAAATTCAATTGATCCCCCAGATAATCTTTTTGCATCCCAAATTTTTATTTTACTATGAATAAGTTCATTCATAAGCTTTTCTATATCTTTTCCTCTAACTTCAATTTTAACATGGCCCTGAAAATATGTAATCAGTTGGTACTGCACCTTTCTCCCCCCTTAAATCCTACTATCCACTACTGAATGTATTTGACATCTACTATTACGCCTTCGATAAATACTTCCTCTGATAAAATGGCTCTAATTACAAGATCTTTACCTATGATTTCTAATTTCCCTACATCCAACTGCAAAGTTAATTTCTCACTGGAAAATTGAATAACACCTTTATGATTTTCTACATACAGCTGCATGTTTCCAATCATCGTTATTCTAGGCAAATCAAATATTACATCCTTAGGTAAGTCAAGAACATTTGCTGTGAATTTTCGAAGCTTTTTTTTAATGCGGCTCATATAGCCCCTCCTTTAAAGGGTCAGCACACAACTATAACCGTATACAAATCGATATGAAACGAAATGAAGAAATATGACACAAGAAAACACTCTAAATCAAGGGAGGAGTATCAAAAACTGCTTTCATGACAAGGCAGTTAACAAAAATAGAGGAAAATAAAATCCTAATTAGGATTTTATTTTCCTCTGCTTGTTTGTAGAACACAGATTTAATTTGCTTTTAGTTAAAGACTAAGTTACTAAACCCTACTTTTGTGGGTATCTATAAGGTTTTTTTGCTCTTGGTGGTCCAAAAACTTCAGACCACATCATCCCTTGAATAGCTTGATTAGGATCAAGCCCCTTGTTTTGTATAACTTTTTTCTCTTGCGAAGATGTTACAATGGGTTTAGTCACTGCTGTATTTCCAAATCCACTACTTGATCTTAAATCCTTGTGCTCAACGAAATTTGTTGTACTAAAGGAGTGAACAGGCTGTGCAACTTTTCTGTCTTCCAATACAACCGTTTGCTTAATTTCAGTTGGTTCCAAATTCAATGGACCTTCGCCATCATCAGTGCCTCCAAAAGTTGGCATTCTTTGCGTTTGCACTTGTTTACTAATATTTCTAAATAGATTACTTATGACAACGATGGCTATTATTGCAATGATTAACATAAAATCCATATGTCATCACTCCGTTTTATCAGGGTCTGTAGATTTGCCAAATGAATCGCGCATATTAGTATCAGCATCAATATTTTTCAAATTCATATAATCCATGACTCCAAGTTTCCCTTCTCTTAATGCATCTGCCATTGCAAGAGGTACCTTGGATTCTGCTTCCACTACTTTAGCTCTCATCTCTTCTACTTTAGCTCTCATCTCTTGTTCTTGAGCAACAGCCATTGCACGTCTTTCTTCCGCTTTCGCCTGAGCAATTTGTTTATCAGCTTCCGCTTGTTCAGTTTGTAAATTTGCTCCAATATTTTTACCTACATCTACATCAGCAATATCTATAGACAAAATTTCAAAAGCAGTACCAGAATCTAACCCTTTTTCTAGAACCACTCTAGAAATTGTATCAGGATTCTCCAATGTTTCTTTATGAGAGCTAGCTGAACCTACTGTTGTTACAATTCCTTCACCAACTCTGGCAATAATGGTTTCTTCACCTGCACCACCAACTAAACGATCTATATTGGCACGAACTGTTACACGAGCTCTAACCTTAACTTCAATTCCATCACTTGCAACAGCTGCTACAAGTGGTGTCTCAATCACTTTTGGATTAACACTCATTTGTACTGCCTGTAGTACATCTCGTCCAGCTAAATCAATCGCAGCAGCTCTTTCAAATACAAGATCTATATTTGCTCTTTGCGCTGCAATTAAAGCATTGACAACACGATCTACGTTTCCTCCAGCTAAATAGTGACTTTCCAACTGATTAATAGATAATCCTAGTCCGGCTTTTGTTGCTTTAATCATTGGGTTTACAATTCGACTTGGAATAACTCTACGAATTTTCATTGCTACTAATGTGAAAATACCTATTTTAACACCTGAAGCGAGTGCGGAGATCCAAAGCATAATAGGTACAAAACTTAAAAATACGGTTAAAACAATTACTGCTAAAGCACCAATAACTAGATAAATAACTAAAGGGTCAAGATCTGCCATTAAAAAATACCTCCTAAAATTTGATTTAACTTTAAACTTCCCTGACTACAATACGTGTTCCTTCTACTTTTACCACTATGACTTCTACTTTTTTGTCAATAAATTCTCCACGTGTAACTACATCAACTCTCTCTTCTTGTAATCTGGCCATTCCAGATGGACGTAGAGGAGTTAAAGTCTCCCCTTTCACACCCACTAAATCTTCCTTTAATTCAGTGGAATTAAACCCCTTATCACTTGTAAGCGATTCCCGTAAAATAAAACGATTCCAAATTCCTTTATGACCTAAATATTTGATGGAAATTGCAATCACAACAACTGCCGTCACAATAGCTATTATGAGTGATAACATAGCGTTTCCTGTATTTGATGCGGCTAAAATGACACTGCTAGTTAAAGAAACAATTCCTAAGATCCCAAAAATACCAAAACTTGGAACAAATATTTCTATTAGTAATAATACCACACCTGCTGCAAATAAAAGAACATGTTCAATTGTAGCAAATCCAGCAATATAATGACCAAAGAAATATAATGCAAAAGCGCTAACACCAATTATCCCAGGGAACCCAAAACCAGGTAATAACACTTCAAATGCAACACCTACAAGGCCAATAAGTAATAATAAACTCATGATTATAGGGTTAGTAACAAATCTTGCCAATGTTTCTGCAGGAGACTGATTTATTTCAACAATTTCGTAATCCACAATATTTAGGCTCTCCAAAACTTCATTAATATTTCTCGCTTCACCCTCTGCATATCCCGCTTGTACGGCTTCATTAGCAGAAAAAGAGATTAATTCACCTTTGCCAAAAGTGCGATCAATTTCAGTAACGTTGATAATCAGGTTATCATCTACCATACCCATTGCATATTCAGGGTTACGGCCATTTAATTCTGCAGCACCTTTCATTGAGCTCAGCCATCCTGAAATGACTTTAGAATCTTCTATTTTATTTCCTGCAAGATCTACAACCGCGGCTGCACCAATGGAGCTACCAGGCTGCATCATAATTTGATTAGCATTAAGTGAAATATAACTTCCAGCCGAAAGTGCTTTTCCTTGTATATAAGCAGTAGTAGGTACAGGACTCATTCTTATCATTTCACCTATATCAATTGCATCGGTAATCAAACCACCAAATGTATTCACAGTTAAAATGATTTGATCTGCACCATTCTCATATGCTTCATCAAAAGCACGTTCTAGAAACTTTTGCAGACCTGACTCTATACTTTGTTCAATTGGAATGACATAAACCAAATCTTTTGTAGGGTCATTTGTTTTGGCTTGTATTGAAATAAAAGATGATAATATGAAACAAATTAAAGCGCTTATATAAATAAGCCTAAATAAATTTCGTTTCAATGATATTCCTCCTTTCGGTTTAATGATAACTCATATTCACTTAATACGTAAATGTATCGAGGTGGTTTCAATAAAGAAAACTCCTTATAAATTAAAATATAAAACGAAGGCATCCCCATTAGGAGATGCCTTTTGTTCCTTTTATTCAAAAAAAACTTCATTAGATTTTTTATTGTAGAAAGTTTTGAACAGTTTGATTCACTATTTTGCCATCAGCACGACCTTTTACTTTAGGCATAAGTGCACCCATCACTTTACCCATGTCCGCCTTAGAAGAAGCTCCAACTTCTTGGATGGTCTGTTGAACAATTTCGATAATTTCTTCTTCGCTTAGCTGTTGCGGAAGGTACTCATTAATGATATTGATTTCTGCTTCTAATTTTTCTACAAGGTCATCTCTACCTGCGCTTTTAAATTCTTGGAGGGAATCTTTTCTTTGTTTTATCTCTCGGGTAATGATTGCAAGCACATCGTTATCGTCTGGTGTTCTTCGTTCATTAATCTCTACATCTTTGATTGCTGAACGAATCATTCTAATAACGGTAAGTTTTAATTTTTCTTTATCTCTCATCGCTTGCTTCATATCCGAAGTTAATCTTTCACTCAAACTCATTTTTTAAAATCCCCCTAGAACTTTCTCTTACGCGCAGCCTCAGATTTCTTTTTACGTTTCACACTCGGTTTCTCATAATGTTTACGTTTTTTTATTTCAGCAATCACTCCATCTTTTGCCATTGAACGTTTAAAACGACGAAGTGCTGCATCTAGTGATTCATTTTTACGAACTTTAGTTTCAGACACCAGTTTTCCCTCCCTCCAAACAGACCGTCCAACATAAAAACGGCTTATCATAAAAATTATATGTTATATTAGAAGATAGTGTCAACCTATCACTTTTTTCTAGAGCAAATTATTTTGGATTAAGTCGTCCTAATCTTTCTCCACCAAGTAAGTGATAATGCAGATGTGGAACTAATTGTCCCCCGTTTTGACCACAGTTATTAACAATTCTGTATCCACTTTCATCTACATTCAATTCCTTAGCAACTTTTTTTATTGCCAAATGAATTTCAGAAATTGCCTCTACATCCTCTGGTGTTATTTCATTCATCGACGGTATATGTTTTTTCGGAATAAACAATATATGTACAGGTGCTTCTGGTTGAATATCGTGAAAAGCTAAAATTAGTTCATTTTCAAATACCTTTTTTGAGGGGAGCTCCCCTTCGACAATTTTACAAAAAATACAACTCATTTCAATTCACCCCCTACATATATAGTGCATATTCATCATATCGAAAAATACAAGCAGAGTCCAATTTTTACTTATTTTTAATGTCAATTAATTTTTTTGTTCGTATTGATATTTTAGTTCTATTAGCAATTTAGAGAATCAACTAGATATTATTTAGCTATATATGTTATATAATATATATAATCTATATTATTTATTATTGAATAATGCGGATTATATTAGAAAAAATTTTCAAAAGGTTATTATCTTTCTTATCTGAAATTAATGGATTCGAATTAGGAGGAAAGCAGCATGTCAAATAGAGACCTAGGTGGAAAAAACATCATTCTCCGTATCGAAATGGATACTGAAGAAATCAAATTTGGTAGAGTTGTTACGGCTATATCAGAATCAGGTGGAGATGTTATTGCGATTGACGTCATACAAACAGATAGACAAATTACAGTCCGTGACCTTACTGTTACCGTTTCTGAAACAACTCAAATTAATGAAATTATTGATCGAGTAAAATTATTAAAAGGTGCAAAAATAATTCATGTATCTGACAGAACCTTTCTACTACATTTAGGTGGAAAAATTGAAATGCGTCCAAAAACACCAATTAAAAATCGTGAGGATTTATCCCGTGTTTATACACCCGAAGTAGCACGGATCTGTTCTGCCATTCATGAAGATGAGAAAAAGGCACATACATTAACCATTAAAAAAAATACAGTAGCCGTTATTTCAGACGGAAGTGCTGTTTTAGGCTTAGGTAATATCGGACCTCATGCCGCCATGCCAGTCATGGAAGGTAAAGCGATGTTGTTTAAACAATTAGCTGAAGTTGATGCATTTCCAATCTGTTTAGACACGCAAGACACTGAAGAGATTATTAGTATAGTTAAAGCCTTGTCACCGACATTTGGTGGTATCAACCTTGAGGATATTTCGTCTCCACGTTGTTTTGAAATTGAATCTAGATTAAATGAAGAGTTAGATATTCCTGTTTTCCATGACGATCAACATGGAACAGCGATTGTATTATATGCTGCTTTAATCAGTGCTTTGAAAATTGTGAAAAAATCTATCAATGAAGTAAAAGTAGTGATAACTGGAATTGGAGCTGCAGGAATAGCATGCAGCAAAATATTACTGGCCGCTGGAGTAAAAGAAATTATTGGGGTCGATCGTGAAGGTGCCCTAGTCAAAACTCAATCCTATGATAATGTAATGTGGAATTGGTACGCTGATAATACAAATCCTAATCAGTTAAGTGGAAGTTTAAGTGATGTCATTAAAGATGCCGATGTGTTTATAGGATTATCTGCTGGAGGAATTTTAAAGAGGAAAGACGTTGAAAACATGGCGACAGATCCGATTGTTTTTGCTATGGCTAATCCTACTCCTGAAATTGATCCAAAAGAAATTGAGGACATCGTAGGTGTGATGGCAACGGGAAGATCAGACTATCCTAACCAAATTAATAATGTGTTATCTTTCCCTGGTATTTTCAGAGGTGCATTAGACTGCAGAGCAACTGAAGTTAATGAAGAGATGAAACTAGCAGCTGCAGAAGCAATTGCATCAGTTATAACCGATGAAGAAAGAAACAGTTATTACATTATACCAAGTGTTTTCAATCAAAAAGTTGTAGAAAAAGTTAGAAGAAATGTAATTGAAGCAGCTATAAACACAAATGTAGCTCGAAAAATTCCAAAACAATTTCGTAAATAAACAAATAAAAGCAAGAGACCAGGACTATCTAAACTCTGGTCTCTTGTCATAATTTATATTATATACTTAAACATAGGGCTTCTGAGAATTTTCTCTAAATATAAATAAACAATATTGAAAGGGGAATTTATCTATGAAAGATAAAGTAGTTATTGTTACAGGTGGTTCAAATGGAATGGGCAAACATATGGCACAGAAATTTGCTCAAGAAGGTGCAAAAGTCGCTATCACTGGACGAACTCTAGAGAAATTAGAAGCAACGAAAAAAGAAATCGAAACTTATGATGGACAGGTCTTATGTATTCAAATGGATGTTCGAGAACCAGATCAAGTGGATCAAATGGTGCAAAAAACAGATCAAACTTTTGGCAGAATAGATTTTCTAGTTAATAATGCCGCTGGAAACTTCATCTGTATGGCAGAAGATTTATCCGTTAATGGTTGGAATGCAGTCATTAATATTGTATTAAATGGAACATTCTATTGCAGTTCTGCTGTAGGCAGATATTGGATTGACAGGCATATGCAAGGAAACATTCTAAACATAGTTGCAACGTATGCTTGGGATGCAGGTCCAGGAGTAATTCATTCAGCCTCAGCAAAAGCAGGTGTACTTGCTATGACTAGAACTTTAGCTGTTGAATGGGGTAGAAGTTATGGCATTCGTGTAAACGCTATCGCACCAGGACCAATAGAGCGAACTGGTGGAGCTGAAAAACTATTCCAATCAGAAGCTGCAGCTAAAAGAACTTTGAACAGTATTCCTTTAAGAAGAATTGGAAAACCTGAAGAAATAGCTGAATTAGCTTATTTCATGTTCTCAGACAAGGCTTCTTATATGAATGGTGAATGTATAACATTAGATGGTGGACAACAATGGAATCAACATCCATTTTAAGCAAAAAACAGTGAACAGAAATTATAATTTCAAAAATAATATTTAACTTAATACTTAATTAGCCGTCAGAGTATGTTCAGACGGCTAATTTTATGCTGCTATACAGTAAACTATATCATCTAAGATGTGGGGGGAAAAATCGACCTTTTGTTTTGATTGAGTTGAATCCACAGTCTTCACATAATCCATCAGGTACACTTGTTTCACATTTATTTTCATCAATGACATTACCTGGTCCTCCATTATTTTGGATATCTGGATTATTTCCTTCTAAACAATTTGAACGAACTCCATTATTATCAGATGTAGTAGATAATAAAATACCTGCTTGAGTATTATCTACTACGCAATTGTTGTCTATAATACTATCCATACCTGTAATATTTATACCATTCAGCATATTTTGAAAGATTTTATTTTTCAATATTCGATTGTCAGTCCCAGATGAAAAATCAGCAGTCATGATGCCATCTGCTCCATTTTTGGCCGCTTTATTGCCAAGTATTAAATTATTTTCTTCTATTTCAAAACCAAAATTCGTATTTCCTAGGGCTTGATTACAATAAATTAAATTCCCATCTCCCTCAGCATCTAAACCAGAATCTGTGTTGCTGATTAGGCAGTTATTTATAAACAAATTATCAGTTGCTGCAGATGTTGTGAAAATCCCATCACCATTGCCTTGAATTAAATTATTACATATAAAATTACAATCAGCAGTAATTGAAATCCCATCGATCCCATTATCTTTCACAATGCAATTGATGCAATAATTAAAATTAGTATCTAGATCAATCCCATCACTAGAATTACCACTTGATTCAACGTCCATGACAAGATTGTGAGTTCCCGCTGTAACATGAACTCCTTCCGCTCCATTTCCAATAACTAAAAGATTTCTAAGAATGTTACTATTTGTATTGATCTCAATCCCATCATTAGTATAGTTTTGGACAGTAAGGCATTCAATAGTTACCAATTGTGAACCGGTAATATCAAATGCTGTGTTAAGGGCATTATTACCCTCAAGTATCGTTTTATTAACTCCTGATCCTATGATTCTTATTCCAGCTTTGCCAGCACCAATGACTAATGCTTCAGAAAAAGTTCCAGGTGCTATCCTAATTGTGTCATTTGGTCCTGCCATAGCAAGGGCAGCTGTAATGGTGGGTATTGGGTCAGGTACATTAAAAACAGTCATATATACCACTCCTAAGTTTTTGTTGATACATTAATATATTCAAATAAAATAAAAAGGAGTGGACTCATATCTAATGTACCAGAATTAAGAAAAGCACCTAGCAATATCTTCAACAATTCATTTGTTCAACTTATTTAAAAGCCATTGCAGCTTTAACAGCTTTTTTCCAACCACCATAAAGTTTATTTCTCATGTACTCATTCATAGAAGGGTGAAAACTTTGATCTAGATACCAATTTTGCGATATTTCATTCTGATCTTTCCAATAGTTGACTGCAAGACCTGCCAAATAAGCTGCTCCTAATGCTGTTGTTTCATTTACGGTTGGACGTTCAACGGACACACCTAAAATATCACTTTGAAAATTCATTAAAAAGTTATTCTGAACAGCGCCACCGTCAACTCGTAATGTATTTACAGGAATACCAGCATCAGCTTCCATAGCCATTAAAACATCTTTTGTTTGATAAGCTTGAGACTCCAATGTTGCACGGATCAAATGTGATTTGTCAGTCCCTCTTGTAAGACCAAATATAGATCCTCTTACTTCACTATCCCAGTAAGGAGTACCTAATCCAACAAAAGCAGGCACGACATACACTCCATCCGTTGATTCCACTTTTTCAGCGAAAGCTTCACTATCTGATGCTTGTTGAATCAGCTTCAAACCATCACGTAACCATTGGACAGCAGAACCTGCTACAAACACACTTCCTTCTAGTGCATATTCAATTTTTCCATTTATTCCCCAGGCAATAGTGGTAAGTAAACCATGGCTTGATTTCACAGCTTTTTCACCCGTGTTCATTAACATAAAACATCCCGTACCGTAGGTGTTTTTCACCATTCCTTGCTTATAACAGGCTTGCCCGAACAAAGCAGCTTGTTGATCTCCTGCAACACCGCAAATTGGGATGGAATACCCATCAAAAAGTTCAGTAGATGTAGTTGTATATACCTCAGAAGAAGGGCAAACTTTAGGAAGCATAGATTTGGGAACATTTAAAATAGCTAAAAGCTCATCGTCCCATTGGAGCTCATAAATATTGTACATTAAGGTTCTTGAAGCATTTGAGTAATCCGTTACATGTTGTTGTCCACCAGACAACTTCCAAATCAGCCAACTATCTATCGTTCCGCATAATAGATTTCCTTGATTTGCTTTATTTCGTACCCCTTCTACATTATCTAGTATCCACTTTACCTTTGTCCCTGAAAAGTAAGGATCAATAACGAGTCCTGTTTTAGCAGAGAATATATCTTCATAACCTTCTGCTTTTAATTGTTCACATATTTCATCAGTTTGACGTGATTGCCACACGATTGCATGATATACTGGTTTCCCAGTTTGTTTATCCCATACGACAACCGTCTCTCGTTGATTTGTAATTCCAATGCCTGCAATTTGAGAAGGCTTTATATCCGAATTTGTCAAAACATCCTTCATGACCTTTAAACTGGACTCCCAAATTTCAATCGCATCATGCTCTACCCAACCTGGTCTTGGAAAATGTTGTGTGAATTCCTTTTGTTCGCTTTTAACGACTTGTCCTTTATGGTTAAATACGATCGCTCTCGTACTTGTCGTTCCTTGATCTAAAGCTAATATATATTGTTCCATTAAACTCTCCCCTTCTAATACAATCCTTTAAATGATAATGAAGCGTTTTCACTTATACATTTTACTTTACAACGCTTAAAATGATTCGTAAATAAAAAATAAGAGACTAAATCAAATTGACCTAATCTCTAAATAATAAGTAACTATTAAATTATTCTAATGAATTACTTTACGCAAAAGATGAATGTATCAATAATACGGTAGTCTGCCGAATCTTCTTATAAATCCAAAAGGAAATATTCTTCTGGAAAAACCTAATCTTCTACCATATGGGAATCCATATCCATATCCTGGGAATCCAAAACCATACCCTGGATATCCAAATCCTCCAAATCCACCATATCCAAATTGTCTCATTTCGTGAGGGTGATGCATGGTGTTTGGCATCATATGGTGAGAGTGATGCATGGTGTTTGGCATCATATGATCTTCAGCTGCCATTACATTCTCGCACCTTGGACAAGCTAGATATAAATTTTCCTCATCAATACCTTCTACAAATCCGTCTTGGGTAGTACCATCCATCATTTCAACCATGACATATCGATGCATATTTTCACAACAAACATCTTTCATACCATTCATATGTGCTGGTGCAACACCTGCTTTTGACATCGGGGATATGTTTTCATTTGATACAGGAGATACTCCTGCCTTTGATGTTGGTGCTACATTATTATTTGATATAGGGGATATCCCAGCATTTGTGTTATTTGACATAGGGGACACCCCAGTATTGGCATTATTCATTTTTAGTAAACACCTCCTACACCAACCATGATATTCACCCGTAGGCAAAAGGCTACTAAAAGAATAAAAATGGGTGTTTACCTAGTTTATTTTTACAGTATGGGCACCATCAAAAAGATACAAGTATTGTTCTGAAACAGGAATTTTCCATATGTGTTCAACTGCTTTTGTATACATTTCTATTTGCATTTTATATCTTTCTTTTATTTCATTTATTTTATTTCCATAAACCGCATCTGTTTTATAATCAATGAGAATAAAGTGGTCATTTTCTAAAAATAAACAATCTATAATTCCTTGTATCAATACAATCTCACTAGAAGCTTCAGTATCAAGACTACCATATACATCTTTAGCAGGTAATCCATAACTAAAGGGTACTTCTCGGTAGAACCTTTTAGACAAATTCAACCTTGTTCCTAAGTCACTTTGAAAAAAAGCATGAATAACAGAAATATCAACCTCTTCACTTTGTTCTACAGAAATCATATTTTTCATTTGCAGATGATTTAAAGTTTGTTGTATCACCTCTAAAGAAATAACTTTTTGTAATGGAATGTGCTGCATGATGGAATGGTACACAGTTCCTCTCTCTGCAGCATTCACTTGTTTTTGTTCCATAAACCTAGGTCTTCTTTTTAAATTATTTTTTTGAGGAATCGATGTTAATAAAGAAGTTTTAATCGTCTCTTCATCACTTTTAGCAAACATCTCTGTCTTTAATTCAGCAATCCTTTTCATTTCTGAAACTGATGTTTTAGATAACAAAGTTTGAGACAATCTATTCTGATCTATCCAAGTAAATTTATGAGATAATAAATCGAATACGATTGAATCTGTTTTCTGTTCAAGGTTCTGTAAATTAGTAAGTGACTCTATCTTAGTTTCTGGTAATAATTCATCTATTTCTTTATCTACTAATTCATGAGCAGGCAAAATCTCAAATACCCATTTCGAATCGCAACTATTTTCTTTGAATCTAGGCATCAATTGGTGGTCTAATAAATCCCTCATTGGTTTCATATGATCATGGCGAATTAATGCAGGACCTAACCAATCAAAATAGCTGCGAGCCTTGACTAATACATAATCAGGAAGCTGTGAAGAAGTATTTTCAATCATTGGACTCCATTTCAACAACTTCTTCTTAAAATCTTTAATTGTGCCAATTAAAAATAGTTTTTCTTTTGCACGTGTTAAAGCAACATAAAGTATACGCATTTCTTCAGCTAACATTTCTAATTGCAGTCGACGTTTAATAGCTAGGCTAGGTAAGGTAGGATAGGATATTCTATTGGGAATATCCACATATTTAGGACCAAAACCCAGCTGTTTATGCATTAAAAATGGATTATTCAAATCTTGAAAATTAAACATTTTATTTATTCCAGCAACAAAAACAACTGGAAATTCCAACCCTTTGCTTTTATGAATAGACATTAAACGAACCACATTTTCTTGTTCCCCTACTGCTCTTGCAGCTCCTAAGTCTCCACCTTTATCTCGCATTTGATTAATAAAGGTTAAAAAGCGAAACAAACCTCTAAAAGAAGTTTTTTCATACTGCTTAGCACGATCATATAATAAACGAAGATTCGCTTGTTTTTGTATCCCCCCTGGCATTCCCCCTACCATATCGTAAAACAGAGTCTCACGATAAATGTGCCAAATTAAATCGGATAGGGCTCCTTGTCTAGCTTTTTTACGCCAACTCTCCAATTGAATCAAGAATTGATCCAGTTTATTCTTTAGTTCATGCTCGTCGTTTGACTTTTGATTTACAAAAGCTTGCAATGCTTCAAAATAGGAGTGTTTCGAATCAGCAAGACGGATTAATGCCATGTCATTAGCAGAAAGTTGAACAATTGGGGAGCGTAAAACCGCTGCTAGGGCAATATCCTGATAAGGATTATCTATAACTTTTAAGACAGACAACATCACTTCTACTTCCCCAGCATCAAAATAACCTGAATCTAAATCTGCATAACAAGGAATACCTGACTTTTTAAATTCATCAATGAAAATTGAAGACCATTGTTGAGTTGATCTAAGTAAAATAACGATATCCTTATATGTTGCTGGACTTGCATTTCCATGTTTATCTGTTACATAAAAAGGCTCTCCATTTTGACCTACTAACTTTTTAATTTGTTTTATAATATTCAATGCTTCTAATTGAGCCGTTTCAACATCCTGCGATTCTATCCAATCTTTTAAATTTTCTTCAGATTCACTATTCTGTTGTTGATTTACTTCCGATGATCTATCAATGAGCTGAATGTGAATCGATGAGTTAGCCTCTCCTAGCTGGTTCATTTCTGAAAAACCATCACCATAAATTAAAGCAGCTTTCTCATCATACGCCATCTCTCCAATAGATTCATTCATCAATTGTTTAAAAATATAATTGACTCCATTAATGATTTCTTTACGACTTCTAAAGTTTTTTGAAAGGTCAATTTTTACTCCATCTTGATATTGAACTTTTGTATTCACACTCTCATATCTTTTATACTTATCCAAAAACAATCCTGGTTCTGCTAACCGAAAGCGATAAATACTTTGTTTAACATCCCCTACCATAAATCGATTACCTGGTTTATCTTTAGAAATCAAAGATAAAATGGCTTCTTGAACCATATTTGTATCTTGATATTCATCTATCAATACCTCTTCAAAATTTTTTTGATAATTCAATGCAATCTGAGAAGGCTGTATATTATCATAATCACTTTCTACATTACATAAAATTTGTAAACAATAATGCTCTAGGTCCCCGTAATCTACTAAACCCTTATCTGCTTTGGCAAGTTGATATTGATCAGAGAAATCTAGAATTAGTTTTACAAGTATTTGCATTAGTGGGGCTACTTCTTCCAACTCTTGATAAAAAGTTTCTGGTGACCTTTGAAATAATTCATCACGTATCCCACTAATTAGCTTCTTTGCTTCGTTTCTTAATTCCTTCACTTGATCAAGTAATTGTGAATCTATTTCTTGATTCCTAGTTGATTTAAGTTTGGGAAATTGAATATTTTGAAAACAAACATATAATCGTTTCCAATCTTTTCCATTGGCAGCAGATAGTAGTTGCTCAACTAATTGAATATCTTCCAATATGTTATCCACATAAACGAAAGGTCCGTTCGGTCCATTTGCTAATTTTAACGCTTCTTTTAATAACCCTATAATGCCATTTAATTCAATCTGCACACTTTCTATTAAACTTTGCAGCCACAACTGACCGTGTTCTACGTAGTTATCTTCTTCATGTTGACTTACAGCATGAAATGTATCTGCCATTTGTTGCAACCATTTATCTGGCCATGGGTGGCTTCGCGAGTAATGATATAAACGCAGCACCAACTGAAATAACAAGTCATCGTTTCTTTCTCCAGTATAAGCTTCTACAAGCTTCCAAAAATCACTATCCGGAGGACTGCACTCATAATGTCGTTCAAATAAATCTTCTAAAACTTCCTGTCTAATTAATTCCGTTTCTGTGTCGTTGCCTATTCTGAATTTAGGGTCCATTTGAATAGAATGAAAATTTTGCTGAATTACTTCTAGACAGAAAGAATGCAAGGTTGTAATATTTGCTTTATGAATTAACGTAAGCTGCTTTTTCAGATGACTTGACTGTGGTTTTTTGGATAACTCTTTTTCCAAAGCTTCTCTAATTCTATGTCTCATTTCTGAAGCAGCAGCTTTCGTAAATGTTGCAACTAGCAAACGATCGACATCAATTCCATCCTCTTCTGAAGAAATTAATCGTATGATTCGTTCTACAAGAACAGCAGTTTTTCCTGACCCTGCAGCTGCTGAAATGAGGACATTATCTCCTCTAGTTGAAATAGCTAACCATTGATCATCTGTCCAATAGCTACCTTTTGGTTTAGGTACTGAGATCACATGAATTCACCTCTTTCCTTACTCTCTTGCTCTATTGTTGTTAGAACCTCTTCATTGGATTTCATTTGTAATTCACGATAATCATTGTTTTCATATAAAGTATTAAACTGGCAAATAGATTTATACTCGCAATACGTACAGGCAATTTTCTTACCCATTCGATACGGTTTGATATCAACATTTCCATCCATAATCTCTGATCCGATATTCACTATCATTTGTCTTGTATACCCTCTTAATTGCTTCCATTGCTCTTCTTCTACTACTGAAGATGTTTTATAAAACCCACCTTTAGACTTAACGGCTACTGGAATCATGTTTGAATGACCATTATTTAATTGTAAATCCATCTTTTTCACCATATCTTCATCAGCCAGCAAAAGACCCTTCATTTTAAAACGTTTAAACAACTGCTCTTCTGCTTGTTCAGGAGAAAGGTCATTAGATAATTTCAACATTGGATTTTGCACATGAAAATATAATACACCCGCTGGTTTTGCTTGCTCCCCTAACCATTTTTCAGAATGAGTAATAATTACATCTAAATACGTAAGCATCTGCAAGGACAGGCCATAAAAAACTTCTGACAAATTTAAAGATTTTTCACTGGATTTGTAATCAATGACTCTTAGTAAAACTCCCTGATCATTATAGGCACGATCTACACGATCAATTCTCCCCTTCATTTCCATTTCATATCCTTGAGCTAAATCCAGCTTTAAAGGGGGTAATGTACCGTTTAGACCAAAATCAATTTCAAAACCAATCGGTTCAAAATCTGACCTTTTGGCTTGTTCACTTAATATTAATGTTGCTCGGCTGATAATGTTTGTTAATTTTTTTGTAATGTATAAATACCTTTTAGAGCTGAATAAGATTTCACTCTGCAATTTAGGAGATAATAACTTCACTGATTGTTCTGCACGTTGAATACAGTCCTCTTTGGATAAATCAGACCATTTCACCTTACTCTCTAATAATTGTTCAGATATCATCTTTAACGCTGCATGAAATAGCTGTCCAATATCCGGTGCTTCTAAACGATAAATTTTTCTTTCTTTTAATCGTAGTCCATAAGAAACAAAATGTGCATACGGACATGAAATAAACTTCTCCATTCGAGAAACGCTAGTATATAATTTATCCCCATATATTTTTAAACCTGTATCCACAGATAAAAATTGTTCTTCATTGGTAAAAAAAACACCGTAACATAAACGTTCTAATTTATCTTTCCACTTTTCTTTTGCATGAAACCAATGGAAAACTTGCAACCATATATCTGATAACGGAGCTCCATTTTTCCATTGCTGTAATTGTATCATCAAGTAGGATAAAACCCGCTCTGGATGCTCAAAAAATGAGATAATCTCATCCAACTTTGTTAAAGCTGTTGGATCAGCAGAGAGTAGCTTTGTTTCAAGATGAGGGAACATTTTTTTGATTTTAAATACGACCTCAGAGGATAGAAGTGTGTTCCCTTCTTCATCAGACATAGGATAGCTGATCCATAACTTATCATTGCTTGTTGTTAAAGTTGTATAAATTAAAAATTGCTCTTCCATTAATCTCTGTTTACTATTGGGGGCTAGTTCAATGCCAGATTCAAGTAAAAATTCACGTTCATGTTCAGTTAACACCCCGTCTTCTTTCATTGTAGCAGGCAAAACTCCATCATTCACTCCGACTAGAAAACAATATTTAATATCACTTGAGCGTGTGCGCTCCATGCTTCCGATTAATACTTGATCTAAAGAGGGCGGAACAAGTCCCATCTTTATCCCTTCTAATCCAGTATTGATTAACTCTGCAAGTAATTCGTTTGTTATTTCTTCTTCACCGATCACTTCTACTAGCTGATCAAACACATCCATTACACTACCCCATATTTGATTATGGACTTTGGATTGTTCAGTCTCACCCTGCTCCATACTTTCTAAACCCCATTGCTCCAATCTTTCATAAATATGCATAGATTCCAACAATTCAAAAAGTATTGATACTTTTTCACGTACTTTTCCAGCCTTACTCATTTGATTTTGGAACTTGAGGATAGGTTGTACTACAAGGTCTTTTGTCATATTTAAACGTTTAAAAAACTGTGTTTCTTCTTTTTTATTTGTGAACTGTTCCGCATCTTCTAAAGATTTTATTTTATATTTCCAAGGCATGTTATCTGTCCACTTTGAACCTTGAATTCCAAAAGCTAAAACGTAATTCTCTAATTCATCAAATGTAATAAATTGAGACTCTTCATTTTCCAATTCTATCTGTTGGAAAAATCCTGTTTTTATACAACGAAAAACGGCTTCATATCTCCAATAGTAATTCACAACTTCTAAAGCTGACCGAATGAATTCAACTAATGGATGATTCATAACTTCACGTTTTTCATCAACAAAATATGGAATCTCATAATCTGAAAAAATAGTAGAGAAGAGATCTTGATAATCCTGCATATTCCTTATTAATACTGCAAAATCTCTCCAGCGATAATTTTGCTCACGAACCAAGCGAACCATTTGACGAGCTACACCTTCAACTTCCGCTCTACGATGAACTGCAGCATATATTTCTATATGTTCATTAACCTTTTTACCTGTCCACTTTAAACCTGTTTCAATATGCTGTTCTAAATGTTCAATAGGTGCATTATGAATAAAACGTTTTGTTTGATTTAAAATGATTGTTTCTTCTTGTTGAAGCTTTAATTCCTCAATCAATTTCTGAAGATGAATCATTGTCTTAGCTGTAGGATGAAATAAATCTAACTCTTTTGTTTCATCCTGTGCATGGTAAGCTTGATCTATTGTAAGTGTTATCTTCACTTTTTTTGCAAATTGAAGAAGCTGTCCTAAGATCTTATATTCTAATGGCGTGAAACCATGAAATCCATCCACCCATATTTCTGCTTTTTGTATGTATTGGGAATCTTTAATTTGATTAGCCATTAAATCAAGATAGTCCTCTGCATCGATATATTGCGATTGAAAGAAGTATTCATATTGTTCATATAACAAATAAATATCATGTAATTTATTCTTAAAAGTAGGGTCTTCACTTCTGAACTGATCCTCAAATTTTTGTAAATAATTTTTTATATCTCGAGATTTTAAACAATATCTTTTAAATTCATTAAATAAATCATTTATCTCATCTAAAAAACCAATCTGTCTTGCAGATTGATGGAAACATTTCAGCTTGCTATTTTGTTCTTTTAAGATTTTATATAAAAGCAGTTTTTTACCAGTATCATCAATAGGAGAGAGTATAGTACCTCCCGTCTCCTGCATAATTTGATATGCTAGTCTTCGAAAGCTCAGTACCTGAGCACGCATCATCCCAGTTAGATCTGGTGACGTGACAATCTTATGCTCCATTTGAAAACTCACCTGCTCAGGGACTAACATAATAAGAGGATCTCCAATTGGATTCTTTCTTAACTCCTCACAAATTTCATCTACACAAAACTGGCTTTTCCCAGTCCCTGCTCTTCCTAATACAAATTGCACTGACAAACCAAATAACCCCCTAGTTCAAAACAAAATGAAATACAATCACCTATATTTCATTTATAATTCCATAATAATTCTCATTTGTTTTATTGTTGCTGTCATGCTTGTCTATTCATTTTCATATATATAGTTACACCAAAATATAAAATTCACATATTAAAAGTTCTTCTATAAGTATATCTTTTTGGAGAGGATTTTCATAGAATGATAAATGATATATTACTTCCTTTATTTACTGGATTATGTTTATTTTTATTTGGGATGAAAATAATGGAGTTAGCTTTGCAGAAGTGGGCAGGTTCTCATCTTAAAAATACATTAGAACGATTTACGAAAACACCATTACGAGGAATGGTAACTGGGACTGCTTTAACAGCATTTTTACAAAGCAGCAGTGCGATAACTGTCATTACAATTGGAATGGTAAATGCGAAAATAATGACCTTCCCAAGAACATTAGGAATTATATTAGGTACAAATATAGGCACTTGTATTACAACGGAATTAATTGGATTAAATATTAACTATCTTGCACTCCCAATGCTAATTGTTTGTTTTATCATTTGGATGCTCAGCTGGTATTTTCAAGAACAACAAGAACAAACTCTTTTCATTCGTATCGTATTGATTTTAAGGTATTTATCTTTAGCAATCATGGGATTCTCCTGTGTCTTATTGGGGGTTGAAGTCATGCAGGCCGTGGTCCCTGCTTTACAGTCGAGAGGGATGTTCACTTGGTTTTTGGAACAATCTCAGCAAAGTTTATTATGGGGTATTATTGCTGGTACTTGTATAACCGCGATCATTCAAAGCAGTGCAGCAATGGTTGCCATAACAATGAGTTTAATTACATTAGATGCTTTTTCACTTGAGTTAGGCATTGCCATTATCATTGGAGCAAATATTGGAACATGTGTAACATCAATGATTGCGAGTATTGGAGGTAGTAAATCTGGGCAATTTGTTGCATGGTCACATGTTATTTTAAATGTGGGCGGTGCTATTTTATTCTTCCCACTGCTGTCAGTACTTGCGAATATTTCGGCTTCTATCTCCTCGAACCCCTCGGAACAAATAGCCCATGCTCAGACTATATATAACGTGGTCTCTTCTATCATTGCTCTTCCGTTATGTTATTTGTCTTTCATTAAAAGGCTTGAAAGTTAATTTCAAATTCCAGTTGATATTACTACTATTTCAATATAATTTTAACTATTAATATGGCTCCTAAAACAAAAAATAACCCAATTATAATAGGAAGAGCACCTGCTGCTAACACAAAAGGTAAAGCTAGTAATAGGACTAGATAAAAGAATATTTTATACATATTGTGCCCCCTTAGTTGTTTTCTAGTAATTTTAGGTTATCACCATAGTAAACAACTAGATATTTCCAAAGGTATACTAATCAACCTTCACCTCATATCCTAGCTTTAATAATGCTTTTTGTAACACATCGTTATTGTTATCATACCCATTATGTATTTGTTTGCGCCAAGCTTCTTTTGGAGTCAGCCAATCTACACATGATATTTCTTCTTCCTGAGCTTGTAAAACTCCCTCTTTGGCTTCAACTAAAAAATAGTGAACTTCCTTATCTATAACACCTAATTGAGGTGAATCGTATTGATAATTTACAACCTTCAAAGGAATTGCTTCCTTGATTGTACCCTTCATCCCTGTTTCTTCTTCAATCTCTCTTAGAGCAGTTTGTTCTATCGTTTCTCCTGGCTCCATCTTACCTTTAGCTAAAGTCGTTATTCCAAAACGATCCTGTATCATTTGTATGAGTAATTTATCATTCTCATATTTGTAGACCACACCACCGGCTGAAACTTCTCTCTTCATATTCATCTTTCACCACACCTCAATATTAAATTACTTTGACTAAACCCCACAAAAGTTAATCACTCACTTTATAAATTTAATCGTGATACTTTGTGGGGTCTATAAATTTTAATCCCGTTATTCAAAAATTATTTACTCATTTATACAGCATTCACATTGGAAGGCTCTAAAACTCTTACGATCTTTCCTTTACACTCATTCACTCCAGCTTCGGCAATTTTCACTTTACACACTTTTCCAATTAAATCATCAGTACCTTCCATGATAACCTGTAAATAGTTATCTGAATGTCCAGTAATGACTTGACTATCTTCATTATTTTTTGCTGTCTCTGGAATTACTTCAATCACTTGATTCTCGAATTTCTTTGCATATTCTAATTGCATTTTTTCTGAAAGATCAATCAATTCATGAACACGACGATTTTTCTCTTCCAGATCCACTTGCTGATCCATCTTCGCCGCTGGAGTACCTGTACGTTTAGAATAAGGGAATACATGCAGCTCGGAAAATTTACATTTTTCTATAAACTTATAGCTGTTCTCAAACTTTTCCTCATCTTCCCCTGGGAACCCTACAATGATATCTGTCGTAATTGCAACGTCTGGCATAATTTCATGGATTTTATCAATCTTTTCTCCAAACTCTTCGATTGTATATTTTCTACGCATCGCTTTAAGAACTTCATTATCCCCTGCTTGTAATGGGATGTGTAAATGACGACACATTTTATCTGATGTTTTTAATACTTCAATCACTTCATCTGTAATCTGACTTGCTTCAATTGAACTTATTCTAATACGTTTTAAACCTTCTATTTTATCCAAATCCCATAATAAATCAGCTAATTTATAATTGTCTAGGTCATCCCCATAACCACCTGTATGAATTCCTGTTAATACAATTTCTTGATAACCAGAGTCTACTAACTTTCTTGCTTGTTTAACTACATCCTCTGGAGCTCGACTTCGACTCAATCCACGTGTCCAAGGAATAATACAAAAAGTACAAAAATTGTTACAGCCCTCTTGTATTTTCAAAAATGCTCTGGTACGCTCAGAAAAATCAGGTACATCTAATTCTTCAAAGTTACGAGTTTTCATAATATTTCTGACAGCATTAATCGGTTGTCTTTCCTTTTGGATTTGTTTAACATAATCCATTATTTTCTCTCTATCTTGTGTACCTATGACAAGGTCAACACCATCAATATCTAAAATTTCTTTTGATGCTGTTTGAGCATAACAACCTGTAACGGCAATGATTGCCTCTGGATTTCTTCGAATAGCTCTTCGAATCATTTGTCTACTTTTCTTATCACCTGTATTTGTTACAGAACATGTATTAATAACATACACATCCGCTGGTTCATTTGTATCATCAAAGTCTACTTGTTCATATCCTTCATTTTTAAAAAGCTGCCAAATCGCTTCAGTATCATAGAAATTCACTTTGCAACCTAATGTATGAAACGCAACTTTTTTCATCATTATACTCCTCCCATCTCACCGTATTCATATAACAAACATGTCAGCCCTACCATAGCGGCTGTTTCAGTTCTTAAAATTCTTTTTCCTAAACTAACAGATTGACAGCCTGCTTCCTCTAGCTCTAATATTTCTTTTTCAGTAAATCCGCCCTCAGGTCCTATAATCATCAAAAAAGTTGGAATTGATTCATGATCTGTTTTCTTCCGGCTTATAATATCCTTTAAATAGATATGATCTTCGTTTTCATAAAAGACAAAACTGGTATCAGCGTCAGAAATAACTTTTAGAAGTTCCGGCCAAGTACTAATTCCTTTAATCTGTGGAACTCGATTTCTATGAGCCTGTTCAGCCGCTTCCTTTGCAATCTTATTCCAACGTTCCATCCTTTTGTTCTTTTTTTTCTCATCATATTGTACAATTGTTCGTTCTGAAATAAATGGAATAAATTGTATTGCACCAATCTCAGTGCTCTTTTGGATGATTGCATCCATTTTATCACCTTTAGGTAAACTTTGAGCAATCCAAACATTTATATTGGGTTCGTTGATCCGATCCAAGTCTTTTATGATCGAAGCTATGACTTTACTTTTTGTAATCTCTTCTATTTCAACCAAAACATCACGTGTTTCTCCATCACTAACGATAAATTGGTCTTCTATTTTTGCTCGCATGACTTTGATGAGATGAAACGCATCTTCATCTTCAATGTGAACTTTATTTTCAACAAATTGATTTTTTGAAATAAAATAACGCTGCATGTTAACAACAACCTCTTCTATATAAAATACCCAAAATATATCTTACTACAAACAAAGCTGATTACGCCACATTTGTTTAGTTTTACCATAAAGAAATTAGATTTAAAAAATGACAGAGAAAAACTTATCTAATAGTTGAAATATTACAAATTGCAAGTCCAAAATCGGTTGAATTGTCACCATTCTAAGTGGTGGTATAAACACTAAAAGTAAAAAAATATAAATAGAATAGGGTTCAAATTTCGTCATTTTTGCACGGACATGATTTGGCGCTATGTCCTCTAATATCCTATAACCATCCAACGGTGGTAGAGGGATTAAATTAAATACAAATAACAATATGTTCATTTTTATAAACCATTCTATAAAAGTATTTATGGCATTAAAAACATCAGGTGAAAACCATCCATGAATCACATCCGTAAATAATAAATACCAAAATAAAAAACCAATCAAAACTAAGCAAAAATTACTGAATGGTCCAACTAGAGATGTGATTATCCCCATGAATTTGGGTTTTTTGAAAAGATGTCGATTTACTGGAACAGGTTTACCCCAACCAAATCCTGCTATAAGTAATAATACCATCCCGATAGGGTCAAGGTGGGTTTGTGGATTAAGGGAAATTCGTCCCTGTTTTTTAGCTGTTAAGTCATTAAACTTATTCGACACGTATGCTTGTGAAAATCCGTGTATGGTAATAGCCATTAAAAATGCTAATAAAACAAAAGGCAGTTCGATTAAATCAAAATAAATCAAACGATCTAATAACTCCATAACAATCTCCTATCTTTTTTTTGCAATGATGGCAACCCAATCTTCCTGCTCAAGTTTCTCAATAATACTAAAATTAGATTTTTCTAATGCCTGTATAACATCGTCTTCTTTCTGTTTAATAATTCCTGAGGCAATGTATAAACCGTTATGCTCCAAAACATTGTATACATCATCAATAAAAGTCAATATGATTTCTGCTAAAATATTAGCTACAACAATCTGTGGTTGATCAGAGTTATGTTGAGTTTGAAGCACTTGCAACAGATCACTTTGTTGAACAGTAATTTTTTGTTCTAATTGATTAATACGTACATTTTCCTTTGCACTTGAGACTGCAACTGGATCTAAGTCCAAAGCTAACACTTGATTTGCTCCCAATTTCATAGCTGCTATGGATAATATCCCAGAGCCTGTCCCCACATCTATTACATTTTTTCCTTCCACTTGTGCTTTTTCCAATGCTTTCAAACATAAAGAAGTAGTCGCATGCGTCCCTGTACCAAAAGCCATTCCTGGATCAAGCTCAACCACACACTCATTTTCACCTGCTTCATAATTTTCCCAGGTGGGTTTAATTGTAATCTTTTCTGTAATACGAACAGGTTTAAAATATTGTTTCCAAGCATTAGCCCAATCTTCTTCGTTTACTATTTGTGACTTCACTTCCGCTTTTCCAACGTTAATATTTAAATCTATTAAATTTTTGACGAAACGTTCTAAGCTTTTTATAAGCTCATCCATATCAATTTCTTCTGGAAAATAGGCTTTAATTTCTGCATCTCCTTCTGGAAAATCATTTAATGGTTTTTCATACCATTGACCTAAAGAAGTATCTCTTTCTTTATTCAAAGATCCTGATTCTTCTATTGAAACTCCACCAGCTCCGTTATCATGAAAAAAATTTGAAATTTGCTCACTAGCTTCTTCAGTTGTATAAATACATATTTCGTACCAATTCATCATTAACCCTCCGTACTTATTTTATCTGACCTATTATTTTATCATAGTTTTATCTTAAGACAAAATCTGTTTCCATTCATATTTTTGAGTATTAAATGGAATAATGAATTGTATTGAAAATAGTTTGCAATCGTGGTAAAATCCTACATCGGGAAGGAAGATATAGAAAACATCAGGAGGAACACCATGTTAAAGAATAACAAACACTTGCTTTTTATTTTAATTGTTATCATATTAATGATTATTACAGGTTGTACTAATGAAGATCAGACAAATCAATCTGATGAAAAAAATCAGGCTGATGAACAGTCTTTCAAAATAACAATGGAATTTCAAGAACTTATTGAACATAATGCAAAGCCTGCTCAATTATATGAGTTCATAAATGAACAATTAGAGGACGTTCCTAAGGAAGTTATTACGAACTTGTTATTAGCTCTAGAAGATCAATTAACAGCACAAATTAAAGACTTTAGTCAAGTTCTTGAGGATGATGAGGTGCAATTAAAACTAGAGGAATTATCCAAAGAGAACAATTTTGAAATAAATGAAATACAGGAAGAAGCGCTCAAAGAACAGTTAGCTGAAATCGTTGAAAATGGATATAAAATGGAATTATTAAAAGGAACTTATAAAGTTAAAATAGACTATTCTCAAATGGAAATATATAAAACAGATGTGACTGAAGAAATGTCTGAATATATTACGATTCAAGCAAAGGAATCTTCACAACTATATGAGAAAGATTTAATGTTAACTATTTCGTGGGAGGAACTCTCAGACCGTTTAGCTCATACTGAAAAATTCTTATCCTCTTATCCAGAGTCAGTTAGAGCAAATATAATAGAAAGAATATATTTAAATTATTTAATTCCGTATTTACAAGGGCTTCCAAACACACCAGCATATGATGTCGAATCAAAACAATTCAATCAAGAACTCATTGATAGCTATACACAATGGATTGAGTCTTATCCTGATTCACGTACCACTCTTATTATAAGAGAACATTTACAAAATCTAAAGGAAGCTAATTATTTATATACTAACGAAATAGCTAAATCTTTAGATAAGTTATTAGAGCAGAGTTTAACACAGTAAAGAAAACTTGGTGATTACTAAGCCTAATAGGCGAAAATTTTAATTATATATAAAAGCCCTGCTATGTTTAGTAGGGCTTTTAACTGTTAGAGATGCAATTACTAATATCACCCTTTGTTAGCTCCTCTATACCATTCCTCCACAAGCTTCAATTACTTGAAGTGCATGTTGATATTGGGCCTCATCTATGCTTACAGTTAATAAAATATCTTTACCAGTAGGAGCTCCTTGCCCTCCATCACTCATTCCACTTGCACTTACATCAGCCGCAGCTAATATACCAGCATCTGGCTCAGTAAAATCAGCATGTAAGAATAACTTTCCTATACTCGTAGTATCCCCATTCACTGGATTTGATATTTTAGTTATCCCTTCCCCTTGATATTTACTAAAACGGTTTATGTTTAGGTTGCTTGCTCTTAACGATTTTAGTTTCACTGCAGCTCCTTCTGCTTGTTCTGGAGAATTAAAATACGCTAATATGTTTTTTTTTGTCATTTTATTTGACCTCGACCCTGATGAATAAAATCAATTGCATCATTGATTGATTCTTGTGCTGTAACAAAACTAAGCATAATATTTTTCGAGTTAAGATTTTGGTTTCCTATGTCTGTGAATCCCCATGCAGCCGGATAAACAAAACCTAATGCTCCTTGAAAATAATTCCCAAGACTCTGAGGCATTGCTGGAAAATTATCTGTTACTTGCTTCTGAGCAGGTATTCTTTCTACAGAGATGTCTTTTGTTTTTAATTTTTGCAATTTGATTGCCACGTTTTCCGCCTGATCTTCAGTGTCAAAATAAGCAATTATATGTTTATTACTCATAACAAAAACTCCCTATTTATTAATTTGTCTTTGATCAGCTTCCCTTGCTCTTTCTTGAGCTTTTAAATCATCTTCATCTGCTAATGATTGTGAAAACTCGACATCTTCATTTCTGGCAATTGGTAACTTTTTTTTAGGCTTTTTTTGATTCATCATTACCCTCCTTTCAGATTCTCCTCAAACTCCATATATGTTTTACAACAATCAATAATTTTATTCAACAAAAAAACTCACCGATTGGCGAGTTTCTAAGAATTCAATATCATTTGTTTATCTGCTTTTTTTAAACTATTAAATACTAGCTGATATGACTGATCCACCATCTCTAATATCTCTTCATCTGGAATACTTCCATCCGCATAAACCGTATTCCAGTGTCTCTTATTTAAATGATAACCTCCTACAACTGATTTATATTTCTCACGTAAAATTTCTGCTAAAAATGGATCACATTTAAGACTGATGGATGGATGCTCTTGCCCTTCTGAAATCAATGCAAACATTTTATTGCTTAACTTGATCACTAAAGTTTCTGGTCCAAATGGATAATCTTCCACAGCACCTTGTTTCTTTAAACAATATGTCTTCAAATCTTCATATCTCATATTAATCTCCTTTCAAGCTCAAGTTTGTCCATGCTAATTCGTTAAATTTCCATCGTCCACACTTTTTGTAGCAGAAAAACCGCAAGATTGCTCTAACGGTTTTTTGGTTTTATTCATAATTGATAAATTTATCAGTCACCTAAAATAGCTTTTTTCATTCTTTCAAAAATGGACTGGTGTTTTTCATGAGTATGCTCTCCATTTAATTCTGAAAAATCGCGTAATAATTGCTTTTGATCTTCCGATAATTTGGAAGGTGTAACAACAACCACTTTTACATGTTGATCACCTTGTCCGTATCCTCGAACGCGTTGCACACCTTTTCCTTTTAAACGGAAATAGGTACCTGTCTGTGTTCCAGCAGGAATTTTTAATTTCACTTTTTCAGTTAGAGTAGGGATCTCAATCTCATCACCTAAAGCTGCTTGAGCAAAGGTAAGTGGTACTTCACAGTAAATATCATCGCCTTCTCTTTCAAAAAACTCATGAGATTTTACACGTAAAACGATATATAAATCACCAGAAGGTCCACCTTTTTGTCCTGCTTCACCTTCACCTGAAATTCTAATTTGTGATCCTTCATCTACTCCCGCAGGAATTTTCACATTGATTTTTCTTTGATTTTTTACTTGTCCTGAACCATGACATTTACCACACTTATCTTTAATGATCGAACCTTGACCGTTACATGTAGTACATACTCTACGATTCACGATGCGTCCAAATGCAGTGTTCTGAACAACTTCCTGTTGACCTGAACCATTACATGTAGAACAAGTCTGCTTTTTAGTACCTAGTTTAGCCCCAGAACCTGAACAACGATCACATGTTTCTGTACGAGGAATTTTAATTTCTGTTTCCTTTCCGAAAACCGCTTCTTTAAATTCAATCGTCATTGTGTATTGTAAATCAGCACCTCTTTGTGGTGCATTTGGGTTACGTCTCTGGCCACCTCCGCCTCCAAAAAACATATCGAAGATATCACCAAATCCGCCAAAGTCAGCACCGCCAGCTCCACCCATTCCTTGGTTTGGATCAACATGACCAAACTGATCATAGGTTGCTCTTTTTTGATCATCACTTAATACATCATATGCTTCTTTTACTTCTTTAAATTTCTCTTCAGCATCAGAAGATTTATTTACATCAGGATGATATTGACGAGCTAACTTGCGATAAGCTTTTTTGATTTCATCGCCTGAAACATCTTTGCCTAAACCGAGAACTTCATAATAATCTCGTTTACTCATCACTTCACTCCATTCTATTCCAATTAAACATATTACCATTAAATGAGTGTTCAAAAAGTTCGGTTTTCAGTACCGAGAAGATTGTACGAACATGCAGAAGCCGGAGCACAGTGTAGTGATTGGTTACATGAGCACCGGACTTCAAATGTGAGTGCAATATTCGACGTCGAAACCACTTCCTCGAAAAACTTCGTAATCACTACTTAATACCAGTCACTTCCCTGTGACTAACGCAGTACCAGCACGTCCTGTGCCGGCAAAAGTGGACTTTTTGAACTACCTTTTTATCTACAAGTTTATAGTCAAAGCCAATATACTACTTGACTTTGACTATTCTTTAAAACATTTATTTTTGTTTAAGATTATTTATTTTCTTTTTCATCTACAACTTCATAATCTGCATCTACGACATTATCTCTTGCAGCATTATCAGCTTCTGCATTTCCTTCTGCACCTTGAGCCGCTTGAGCTTCTTGAGCTGCTTGCTCATATAATTTTACAGACAATTGTTGTACAATTTCAGTTAATTCTTCAGAAGCTTTTTTGATCTCATCAGTATCATCGCCTTCTAAAGCTTTTTTCACTTTATCTTTAGCTTCATTCGCTTTATCAATTTCTGCTTGATCCACTTTATCTCCTAGATCTTTTAATGTTTTTTCAGCTGTATAAACTAACTGATCTGCTTCATTTCTTGTTTCTACAGCTGCTTTACGCTTCTCGTCTTCTTCTTTAAATTTCTCAGCATCCTGAGTCATTTGTTCAATTTCGTCATCAGACAATCCACTAGAAGAAGTAATCGTGATTTTTTGACTCTTACCAGTACCTTTATCTAAAGCTGATACATTCACGATTCCATTCGCATCAATATCAAATGTAACCTCAATTTGCGGGATTCCTCGTGGCGCAGGAGGAATATCTCCTAACATAAAACGCCCTAATGTTTTATTATCTGCTGCCATTGCACGTTCCCCTTGAAGAACATGAATCTCAACACTTGTTTGGTTATCAGCATATGTTGAATACACTTGTGATTTACTTGTTGGTATTGTTGTATTACGGTCGATCATCTTCGTAAATACACCACCAGCAGTTTCAATACCCAATGTAAGAGGTGTAACATCTAATAATACAACATCTTGAACATCACCTGTGAGTACACCTGCTTGAACTGCAGCTCCAAGAGCTACTACTTCATCTGGATTTACACCTTTATGAGGATCTTTACCCGTTAATTTTTTAACTGCTTCTTGAACTGCTGGAATTCTTGTTGAACCACCAACTAATACAATTTTATCTATTTCACTAGCACTTAAACCAGAATCACTGATTGCCTGTCTTGTAGGTGCTAATGTCTTTTCAATTAAATCTGCTGATAATTCTTCAAACTTCGCTCTAGTTAAGTTCACTTCTAAATGCTGGGGAACTCCATCTACTACAGTAATAAACGGTAATGAAATTGTAGTAGTTACTATTCCAGAAAGTTCTTTTTTCGCTTTTTCAGCAGCATCTTTTAAACGTTGAACAGCCGCTTTATCTTTGCTTAAATCAATTCCGTGTTCTTTTTTGAATTCAGATACTAGATGATCGATAATCACTTGATCAAAATCGTCTCCGCCTAAGCGGTTATTCCCACTTGTAGCTTTTACTTCAAAAAATCCATCACCTAATTCAAGAATAGATACATCAAATGTACCTCCACCTAAATCATATACTAAAATCGTTTGGTCTTCGTCTTTTTCCAAACCATATGCTAAAGCTGCAGCTGTTGGTTCATTTACAATACGAAGCACCTCAAGTCCAGCAATTTTACCAGCATCTTTAGTTGCCTGACGCTGACTATCATTGAAATAAGCTGGCACAGTAATAACAGCTTGTGTAACCGTTGATCCTAAATATGCTTCAGCATCAGATTTTAATTTCTGTAATATAATTGCAGATAATTCTTGCGGGCTGAACTCTTTACCCTCAATTGTAGTTTTGTAATCAGTTCCCATATGACGTTTGATGGAAATAACCGTTCCATCTGGATTTGTGATCGCTTGACGTTTAGCCGTTTCACCAACGATTCGTTCTCCATCTTTTTTAAATCCAATAACAGACGGTGTAGTTCTATTCCCTTCTGGATTAGGAATAACGACCGCTTCTCCACCTTCCATAACCGCAACACATGAATTTGTAGTTCCTAAATCAATACCTATTACTTTACTCATTTATGAGTAACCCTCCTTATAATAATCCTACTTTTATTTTTATTAATCATGATGATTTGTGTATTAACTGCTTACTTTAACCATCGCAGGTCTGAGTACTTTATCTTTTAGGATGTAACCTTTCTGAACTTCTTCCACTACGATACCTTCCTCATGTTCTTCAGATTCTACCTGCATGATAGCTTGATGATATTCTGGATTAAATGGTTGGCCTACGGATTGTATAGGTTTTAAATCTTCACTATCAAATGTTTGTTTCATTTGATCAAAAACCATTTCAATTCCTTTCATCAATGAATCGAAATCTTTCGTTTCAGCACTTGATGAAATGGCTCTTTCAAAATTATCTATTACAGGAAGCAGCTGCTCTATGAGTCCTTTTGAAGCGTATTTTAGAGCTTCTTCTTTTTCCATTCTAGTTCTGCGACGAAAATTATCAAAATCTGCTTGAGTTCTAAGTAATTTCTGCTGACTTTCATCAGCATTTTTTTTCAGCTCATCAATATCTTTTTTATCCATAAGTATTTGTTCTTCTACGTTTTGTTCTTCTTCGTCACTTAGATTTTCATCAGCCATATTTTCTAAACCTTCATTCTCTTGATCGTTAAGTGTTTGTTCTTCTTCATTCATTTTTGTTTGGTCTGTTTGACTCATACATTCACCTCCTTAGTGGAATAAATATATTTTTCCTATATATTATTAATTTCTATCATCTTCACTCTTATCTATAATAGAATTTAACAAGGTCATCTGTTAAATGATTTAATAAGTTTATGACTCTTTCATATTCCATACGAGTAGGTCCCAAGATACCTATTGTTCCAATTGAATGACCTTCAATTTTATAAGTAGCTGTTATCAAACTACAATTTTGAATTTGTTTTACATCATTTTCTGGACCTATCGATACCTGAATTCCTTTGGGTGCATTAGAAAATAATTCGATCCATGTTTTCGTTTCATTGATTAAGTCTAAAATATTTTTTACTGTTGACACATCATTAAATTCAGGCTGTGTTAACATATTGGTAGTGCCACTCATGTAAATGCGCTCTTGTTTGTTCGTTTCAAACACTTCATCTAACATGTGCATCAATTCATGGTGTTGCTTTACATATTTTTTTAATTCATTACTAAGTTCATTGAAAAGTTTTGATTTTAATGAGATTAAAGGTTCTCCACGTAATCTACTGTTTAAAATATTAATACACTTTTCAATTTCGTCAATGGAAATTCCATTTGGAATTTGAACCTTCTTATTTTCAACTTCTCCTGTATCTGTAACAATAATGACAACGCCTGTAACATCATTAATAGAGATGAATTGAAGATGTTTTAAAGTAGTATTAAATAATTCAGGTCCAAGCGCAATGGAAGTATATTGAGTCATGTCTGATAAAATCGAAGCCACCTCTTGCAAAATTGCTTCCGTTTTATTCAGTCTTTTATTAAAATAATTTTTTATAGATACTATCTCTTCATTCTTCGATTTTGTTAAACTAATAAGATGATCCACAAAATATCTGTAGCCTTTATGAGAGGGAATACGACCAGCAGAGGTATGTGGTTGCTCTAAAAATCCCATTTCCTCTAAGTCAGACATTTCGTTTCTTATCGTAGCAGGACTAAACCCAACATCACTGCGTTTTGATATGCTTCTTGAGCCTATAGGCTCTGCAGAATGGATATAATCATTCACAATCGCACTTAAGATCATTTTCTGACGTTCTGTTAGCATAACTTCCCCTCCTTATTGTTACCCTCAAAAGCAAGGTATTGATATACGATAAAAAGTGAAAACATCGGGAGAATTGAATCTCTTCAAGAACTAAACTTAAAATGAACTTTTATCCATCGTTAGCACTCATTCAAGTCGAGTGCTAATCACTAATAACAAAATACCAAATCAAATCATGTGTTGTCAAGTGAATCCAGTCTTTTTAACACAGCAATTTCATCACAACAGGTAAAAGTTTAACTATCTAATGTGAAGAAATAAACTCAGCAAACACTTCATTCCCGAGCAATATTCCCCTTTTAGTTAATCTAAATCCATTTTGAGTTGATTCCAACAACTGATTACTAATTAATTTATTAAGTTGTCTATTAAATATTTGATCCATCGGATGTGAAAATTGTTGAAAGAAATCTTCTTTGTTTACACCTTCCATTAATCGTAATCCAACCATCATAAAATCTTCCATTGCTTCTTTTATACTAACACGATGCTCTTCAATTACAGGAAGACCTTGATTAACGGCATCTAAATAATCTTGTACACCTTTTACGTTGATATACCTTATTCCTTGCAAATAACTATGGGCTCCTGCACCTATACCGTAGTAGCTTTGATTTCTCCAATACATTTTATTATGTTTGCTTTCCAATCCAGATTTTGCAAAATTACTGATTTCATACTGTTGATACCCAGCCTCATTTAACCTGTTCATAATAAGTAAAAACATATTGAGTTCATCCTCTTCAGCAGGAAGAGGCAACTTATCCTTTTGATATAGAGAATGAAAAACTGTGTTCTCTTCCACTTTTAAACTGTATATAGAGTAATGTTGTAAATCTAATGATAAGGCTTGATTTAAGCTTTCTTCCATATTTTCCAACGTTTGATTTGGAAGACCAAACATTAAATCAATAGATAAATTATCAAAACCTACTTCTTTAGCATTTTTTATACTTTCAAATACTTCAGAAGCATCATGAATTCTTCCTATATCCTTTAATATGTCATTTTGAAATGACTGAACTCCAAAGCTGATGCGATTCACTCCACCTGCTTTCATGACTGTTAATTTATCTACATCCGTAGTTCCTGGATTTGCTTCCATCGTAAATTCAAGCTGTTCATGTTGAGTTGGAAAATAGTGATTTACTAATTGTAAAAAAGTGTTCATTTGTTGAGAGTCTAGTATTGTAGGGGTTCCACCCCCAACAAAAATCGTTTCGATCTGTCCAGGTGGAAACTTCTCAACAGTAGCTTGTAGTTCTTTTTCCAATGCTTCTAAATATTCATCAATTGGTGGTACTGGTAGTGCGTACGTATTAAAATCACAGTAATAACATTTATGTTTACAAAAGGGAATATGAATATATACAGCTTTTGCAGCAGATGAATTAAAAGTAGTCATGATCAACTTCCCTCTTTCTTTAGTCGTGTTAGTTGTTCAAGTAGTGGTTAGTGGTATTTAAAAAAGTAAAACGAAGGTACCAACGATTAAACAATACACTGTAAAAATAATAAGATTACCTCTTTGCATAATACCCATGAACCATTTCAAAGAAAAATAAGAAGCAATTAATGCACCAAGGAAAGCAAGAGTATAGGGAATGATTCTTGACTCTATTCCGGGTTCGTTGATCATATCCGACATTCCAAATACCATAACTCCTATACTAATTGGGATGTACAAAAAGAAAGAAAAACGCATCGCCGTCTCTTGCTTCCATCCCCTAGCAAGTGCTGCAACAATAGTTGCCCCAGAACGACTAATCCCTGGAATTAATGCGATTGCCTGTGCTAAACCTACAATTACAGCATCTAATAAAGTAATATTCTGATCGTTTTTTTTGCCTCTTAAGTTTCTGATAAACCACAAGGCTATACCTGTAATGATTAATGCGGCACCTATAATTTTTACATCATTTTCATTAAATGTCCCTGAAATGAAGTCTTCTAAAGTGATTCCTAATATGGCAGCGGGGATAGTGGCAATCACTAAATAAACAACAAACATAAAATCTTTTTTATATTTGATGTCCTTCGTTTGTATAAATTTCAAGCTATGTTTTGTTATATGAATCAAATCTGATCTATAAATAAGGAGTACAGCAAGCAAAGAAGCAAAATTTACTAATATTTCAAAACTTAATCCTTCAACTTCTATTCCAAACCAGTGTCGTGCCAATAAAACATGCCCACTAGAAGAAACAGGGATAGGTTCAGTAAAACCTTGTAAAACACCTAAAAACATATATTTGACTAATTCCCAAATATCCATATAGACCTCTCCAATATTATCAATGCTCGTTCATCCAATTAAAAGACCGAGAGCATTTTCTCGGCCTTCGGTTTATCATTATCACCGTTTCAGGTTAAGTCATTCATCCAACTTTAGAACAGACATAAATGCTTCTTGTGGTACTTCAACATTTCCCACTTGTTTCATTCGTTTTTTACCTTCTTTTTGTTTTTCAAGAAGTTTTCTTTTTCTTGAAATGTCACCGCCATAACATTTAGCTAGTACGTTTTTACGCATCGCTTTTACCGTTTCACGCGCTATAATTTTTTGACCGATAGCTGCTTGAATAGGCACCTCAAACATTTGACGAGGAATCAGATCCTTTAATTTACCGCATATTGCACGTCCCCTGTAAAAAGCTTTGTCTCTATGGACAATAAATGACAGGGCATCCACCTGTTCACTGTTTAACAGAATATCCATTTTTACTAATTTTGATTTTTTATAATCAGAAACCTCATAATCAAATGAAGCATAACCTTTTGTACTGGATTTCAAAATATCAAAAAAGTCATAAACAACCTCAGAGAGTGGAATATCATAAATAACCTGTACTCGATTCGTGTCTAAGTATTCCATGTTGATAAAGTCGCCACGTTTATTTTGGCAAAGGTCCATTACAGCCCCCACAAAGTCATTTGGTACAATGATTGAAGCTTTCACATAAGGTTCTTCAATATAATCGACTTTTTGCTGATCTGGCATGTTAGAAGGGTTGTCAATTTCAATCATTTCCCCGTTTGTTTGCGTCACTCTAAAAATAACACTTGGTGCTGTTGTGATTAATGGAATGTTAAACTCACGTTCTATACGCTCTTGAATGATTTCCATATGAAGCAAACCTAAAAATCCACAACGGAATCCAAATCCTAATGCACTGGAGGTCTCAGGTTCATATTTTAAAGATGCATCATTCAATTCTAACTTTTCTAAAGCTTCCCTAAGATCATTATAATCAGCTGTATCAATCGGATACAATCCACAATACACCATAGGGTTAATTTTTCTATAACCTGGCAATGCTTCTTGTGCAGGATTCATTGCATCAGTAACTGTATCCCCTACCCTAGTGTCTTTTACATTTTTGATACCTGCTACAATAAAACCAACATCACCAACTTGCAGCTCATCTACGATAGACATGTTAGGTTTAAAAGCTCCTACTTCTATGACCTCAAATGTTTTATCCGTGGCCATCATTTTTACCTTAGATCCCGATTTAATGGATCCATCAATAACACGAACATATACAATAACACCTTTATATGCATCGTAATGTGAATCAAAAATCAATGCTTTTAATGGATTGTTAGCATCCCCTGATGGTGCTGGAACTTTGGTTACTACCTGTTCAAGAATATCTTCAATTCCTATGCCTGCTTTTGCTGAAGCTAAAACAGCATCACTTGCGTCTAAACCAATTACATCTTCAACTTCTTGCTTTACCCTTTCTGGTTCAGCGCTTGGTAAATCAATTTTATTGATAACTGGTAAAATTTCTAAATTATTGTCCAAAGCCAAGTACACGTTAGCTAGAGTTTGAGCTTCCGTGCCCTGTGCTGCATCTACTACGAGCAAAGCTCCTTCACAAGCCGCTAAACTACGAGAAACCTCATATGTAAAGTCGACATGTCCTGGAGTATCAATTAAGTTAAGAATATATTCTTGACCATCCTTTGCTTTATAGTTTAAACGTACAGCCTGTAATTTTATTGTAATGCCGCGTTCCCTCTCCAAATCCATCTTGTCCAAAACTTGATCTTGCATTTCTCTTGAAGTTAACGCGCCTGTAAATTCTAAAATTCGATCTGCTAAAGTAGATTTTCCATGATCGATGTGTGCTATAATTGAAAAATTCCGAATACGACTTTGTCTTTCATGTACGTCTGTCATGCTAAACCCCCATAAATTACTTGCAAATATACATTCCCTTTATTATACCACAAGTGTATGTAAAGTGAACATTGCTTACAATTGAAGGTTAGGAAAATAACGCATGAAATACAGAGACAATGATTTCAACACCCTTATGTGCAGTAGATTGGAGAACGTTTCCTATTTTAATACTTAATCCAGAAGAGTCTTTCGTTGGAGTGGTCAAACTTAATTTTGGAGAATCTTCTACAGGTGGGATCAAATCATCAGTTTTTTGTTTTTCTGATTGGATTTCATTAGATGTTGAATCTTCTTCTGTCACTGTCTCCAAGGGACCATGAATATCTTCAATACCTTGCTTAGCAAGTTCAACACCAAAAAAAACACAAAAACTAACAATAAAAAACAAAATTAATAATTGAACACTAAATCGAACCATAACATTAACCTCCCACTCCAGTATCTACCTTCTCAGCCTCCCAAACGACATCTGATAAAACTTTTGCTAAAAGATCGATTGTCCGATTTGATTCCTCAATCGTATTTTCAACGCCTCCAACTTCAATAACAATACTATTTGGAGAAAAAGACTGATTATATTCCCCGTTACCATCAGTACTTGACTTTGACCAAATACCTCGAGATATACCTGGATATTGTGTTTCCATTGCATCATGAATCTTGGTGGCAAATGCTTCATTTGCTCTCCAATTTGGATTACTTGCTCCGATAATGAAATAAAATTTAGCATAATTTACTCCATCAATATTGATAGTTGTTACTTCTCTCCCTTGGCTGTCTCGATGAATATCTATAAAATAATTAAATGTAGGATTAACAGCAAATGCTTCTTCTACTGTTTTTAAAGAATATTTATATGAGAAATTCCAATTATATCCCTCTACACTCTCTTCATAATCTCTATCTGAACTAACTGCCACAATTCCTAAATTCTTTAAAGATTTTTCTAATCGTTTACCTAAGGCTGTTACATTAGTCTCCCCATCGTAAACTTGACCTGATTCTGGCAACCAAGATTCTCTATTATGTGAATGGTATATAAAAACAAGAGGGTTTCCATTCGCTGCAACTTTATCTGATTGTTTCTCACTAAATCCAGACTTTTGCTCGTCTTCTCCTACATTTAATTCATCATCACTTGAGCCTGATTCAATGGTTTGTTCGTCCTCTTGGGGTTGGGTTTCTATAATTGGATCTATTTTTTGAGGATTGTTATCATTGTTTGCTTTAAAATCAAAATGAGTCGGGGGTAAGTCAAGTGGTTCAACTATATCATCTTTATCTGATCCCCCTCGAAGTAAAACTACTTTTTCTAATGCAAGGCCTGGAACTTCACTTGCAAGCAAACTTTTAGGATCATTTGGATTAATACTTGTTACGTATCTAAATAAAAAATTTAGAACATTTTTTTGAGAAAATGTAGTGCTGTTTAACCCACTTTTCATTTGTGGTATTTCTACTGCCATCATATCTACAAAAAATTGACTTGATACTGAAGTACCTAACCCCTGCATTGAGACGATAGGAGATGTAACCATTTTTGATTGAGTATAACTTCCAATGGAAAGCATCAGAAACATAGTAAGCGTACCTAAAGATAAAGTAATAAAAACTCTTAACATCACCCCAAAAATAGTAGATTGGTTCATAAACTCTCCTCCAAAGCAGCATGTCTTATTTGAATCTATTTATTTATAATCTATGAATTTGAAAAAAAGATAGAACCTATATTTTTTGAAAAGTACTAGGATTTAATATTCTAGAATCAACTTCACTTTTTGGGTGTTTTAAAATTTTGTGATTTATATTGTGAAAACAAAAGCTCCTATCGGAGCTTCTCATAGAAGTAATCTTAGATGTTATTTTACAATAATTAAAATTTGGTCTTCATCTGTTCTTTCTAAAACTCGATAACCACTTTGAGCTCTTGTTGCAATACCTTCAGCGTTAGTTTTGCAATATCCATCTACTTCGCATGTCCCATCGTCCCTTACCAATAATTGACCAGTTAATCCAACAGCTACCCACTCTGGTCTATCTGCTCTTGGAACATACTGTTTATCAGGATCATATTCTGGATTTAACTTTTGTCTTTTTTCAATTCGCTCAGGTGAAATGATGTTATCTTTCTCATCTCTTTCCTCTGGAATCGTGACCTCTTCATATAACACCTGACCCCATTTATCCGTAAGATATCGCTTATTCCATTCATAACCGGAACCTCCTAAAACAGCCGGAACAGCACTTGTTACGCCTAAAATATAATTATCTCCATCTGTAGCTTTCCTTATTTTCTTCCCTTTTGTTGTAACAAAGTATCCATAATCAATGGGTTTGCCATCCAACGTTTCAAACAATTCAGCGAAATCACAACCTCTGCCTGAAGTAATTTTGCCTGCAAAACAAGCATCTCCTGTGTTCCCGTTAATTAGAGCCATTAAGGTATCGTTGACTAGATGCCACGAGTTATCTTCAACCGCTTGACCTGATCTTCCCATTATATGCGCATTCACTCTATTATTTGTATCTGTACCGTTTCCTTCGGCGTGGGAGCATTCACCTGAAGCAATCGTGTTACAACCTTCAGCGTGGGAGGCAAAGCCTTCGGCTCTCGTATTGCTTCCTTCGGCGTGAGAGCAATCTTCTAAAGCTACGGTATTGCAACCTTCAGCATGGGAGGCTTCACCAATGGCTTGTGTGTCTAATCCTTCGGCATGGGAAGCATCTCCTTCGGCGGTTGTTCCCTCTCCTTCGGCATGAGAGGCGAAACCTTCTGCTGTCGTTATATTTCCTTCCGCATGGGAACCAGTTGAACTCGCTTCGGTTTGAAAACCTTCAGCATGAGAAGCAGACCCTTCCGCTATTGTATTGCTTCCTTCAGCGTGAGAACAATTTTCTATGGCTACCGTATTACAACCTTCCGCATGGGAAGCTTCACCAATCGCTTCAGTGTCTAATCCTTCGGCATGACTACTCATCCCCCTACTTACTGAAAAGTTACCTTCAGCATGAGACTGTGCACCAATGGTAGTTGTAAGGGCTCCTTCAGCATGGGAGTGTAAACCATTCGTTGTTGTTCGAAATCCTTCGGCATGGGATGCTTCTCCTCGAGCTCTTGTATCATCTCCTTCGGCGTGAGACATCCTACCTATACTGAATGAAAGATTCCCTTCCGCATGAGACGCAAAACCTTCGGTAGTCGTAAAATGTCCTTCGGCATGGGAGTCTATACCATTCGCTCGTGTTCGAAATCCTTCGGCATGAGAGGAGAATCCTTCTGCTGTTGTATCAATACCTTCGGCATGAGAACTATTTCCCAATGCTTCTGTTCTATTTCCTTCGGCATGAGAGTTTTCACCAGAGGCAGTTGTATTTTCTCCCTCTGCATGCGCATTAATACGCGTTGCCATCGTTCCACTTCCTTCGGCATGGGACGCTAACCCTATGGCTTCAGTGTCTAATCCTTCGGCATGAGAACTATCACCTAACGCCATCGTTCCATCTCCTTCGGAATGAGAATTATCTCCTTGGGCAAGCGTTAAAAACCCTTCGGCATGGGAAGAGTCACCAATAGCTTGCGTGTTACTACCCTCCGCATGAGAGCTAGCTCCTTCCGCTCTTGTTACTTCTCCTTCCGTATGAGATTGATTACCAAGGGCTCGCGTTATAAATCCTTCAGCATGAGCGAACGACGCTAGTGTTCTGCAACCTGTCCCTTCGGCATGAGATCTATCACCTTCCGCGACTGTAAAAGCCCCCTCAGCATGGGAACATTCACCAAGAGCCATGGTCCCACATGCTTCTGCATGAGCTGCAAATCCCGAAGCGATTGATTCAGAACCTTCTGCATGCGCGTTTTCTCCATCAGCCTGTGTGATATATCCTTCCGCATGACTGTTCAACCCTCTGGCAAGAGAACCTAATCCCTCCGCAGTAGAATTATCCCCTTGCGCTACGGTATCTCTGTTTTGAGCATGTGCATAATCTCCACTCGATGTGGTATTTCTTCCTTCCGAGTGGGAAGCTTCCCCTTCTGCCTTTGTTTTAGTTCCCTCTGCATGAGAGGATTCTCCAGCCGCAGTTGTACAATCTCCTTCGGCATGGGATTGTAACCCCTTCGCTTTTGAGCTTGCTCCTTCCGCATGGGAAGCTGTTCCAATCGCTTGAGTTCCTTCTCCTTCGGCATGGGAATTATCACCTTGTGCTACGGTGTCGTTTCCTTCCGAATGAGAAGAATCGCCACTGGATGTGGTATTTCTTCCTTCTGTGTGGGAAGCATCACCACTCGCCATTGTGCTTCTGCCCTCAGAGTGTGAAGCATCTCCGCTTGACATTGTATCTCTTCCCTCGGAATGAGAATTCTCTCCGCTTGATCTCGTACTTCTCCCTTCGGCAAGAGAGTTGTCTCCACTCGCTACCGTATTTCTACCTAATGCTGTGGCACAATCCCCCGTTACTTCACGGTTGCAACTTTGTCTATCCATGTATATCACATCCTATATTTTATTATAAAATCATAGTTAAATGACCCTATCACAAAATATGAAGTCATTAGCCTAAACGAGTGGGTGATGACCTACACTCTATGTAAAAAGGCTTCTGCCTATGGAAATTGATTTTCCCAACAAAAAAGCGCTATGTCAGCGCCCTTCTGTTCAACGTTTAATCATAAAATTTGATTTAGTTATTTTACAATAATTAAAATTTGGTCTTCATCTGTTCGTTTTAATACTCTATAACCACTATGAGTTCTTGTAGCAATACCATCAGCGTTAGGTTTACAATATCCATCTACTTCACATGTCCCGTCGTCTCTTACTAATAATTGCCCAGTTAATCCAACAGCTACCCATTCAGGTCTTTCTGATCTTGGAATATATTGTTGATCGGGATCATATTCTGGATTTAGCTTTGGTCTTTTTTCGATTCGCTCAGGCGAAATAATTTTGCCGTTCTCATCTTTTTCCGCTGGAATCGTGACCTCCTCATATAACACACGACCCCATTTATTTGTCAAATAACGCTTATTCCATTCATAACCGGAACCTCCTAATACAGCCGGTACTGCACTGGTTACACCTAAAAGATAATCATCTCCATCTGTAGCTTTCCTTATTTTATCTCCTTTTGTTGTGACAAAGTATCCATCATCAATGGGTTCGCCATCCAAAGTTTCAAACAACTCAGCGAAATCACAGCCTCTACCAGAAGTGATTTTCCCTGCAAAACAGGCATCTCCCGTATTTCCATTAATCAAAGCCATTAAAGAATCATTTACTAAATGCCAGGAGTTATCTTCAACCGCTTGACCTGATCTCCCCATAATATGCGCATTTATTTTATTGTTTGTATCTGTACCATTCCCTTCAGCATGAGAGCATTCACCTGAAGCAATTGTATTGCAGCCTTCGGCATGAGAGGCAAATCCTTCAGCTCTTGTAGCATCTCCTTCTGCGTGTGAACAATCTTCAAATGCAACTGTATCACAACCTTCTGCGTGAGAAGCTAATCCATTAGCTTCTGTTCGTAATCCCTCAGCATGAGAAAAGTCCCCAATAGCTAAAGTTAATACTCCTTCGGCATGAGAAGCTATGCCTTGAGTCATCGTTTGCTGTCCTTCTGCATGGGAATTGACCCCTTGTGATGTTGTACTTCTGCCTTCTGCGTGAGACGAAGATCCTTCGGCTCTTGTTCCATCCCCTTCTGCGTGTGAACAATCTTCAAACGCAACTGTATTGCAACCTTCGGCATGGCTATTCATACCTCTTGCCATCGTCCCCTCGCCTTCCGCATGAGAAGAATCACCAAAAGCTTCAGAAAGAAATCCTTCCGCATGGCTATTTATACCTATTGAAATGGTCAGTCGCCCTTCCGCATGAGAAGCAGTACCTTCAGCTGTTGTACGAGAACCTTCTACGTGTGAACAATCTTCAGAAGCAATAGTATCACAGCCTTCCGCATGAGAATTATTTCCTAATGCTTCTGTTCCAGTACCTTCCGAATGGCTATTCATACCTCTTGCAGTTGTAAATAATCCTTCGGCATGGGAGTTCATCCCTTCAGCATTTGTATCACTACCTTCTGCGTGTGAACAATCTTCAGAAGCAACAGTGCCACAGCCTTCCGCATGAGAATTATTTCCTAATGCTTCTGTTCCAGTACCTTCCGAATGACTATCCATACCTCTTGCAGTTGTAAATAATCCTTCGGCATGGGAGTTCATCCCTTCAGCATTTGTATCACTACCTTCTGCGTGTGAACAATCTTCAGAAGCAACAGTGCCACAGCCTTCCGCATGAGAATTATTTCCTAATGCTTCTGTTCCAGTACCTTCCGCATGGGAGGCATCTCCCACTGTTCTTGTTCCATCTCCTTCAGCATGGGAGGCAGCTCCTACTGCTATTGCTCCATTCCCTTCAGCATGGGAGGCAATCCCTCCGGCTGTTGTATTACTTCCTTCGGCATGAGAAGCATCTACTCCAGCTGTTGTATTGCTTCCTTCCGCATGGGATGCAATTCCCCTTGAATTTGTTCCATCTCCTTCAGCATGAGAGGCAAACTCCATGGCATTCGTCTCATTTCCTTCAGCATGAGAATTTGTACCAGTAGCTCTTGTTTGTAATCCTTCCGAATGGGACTGATCACCTTGAGCCAATGTAATAGCTCCCTCGGCATGAGAAAAATCACCAGCTGCTATAGAATGAATACCTTCCACATGGGACTGTAAACCTGATGCTTCTGTTAAAGTTCCCTCTGCATGAGCACCGATACCCGTTGCAATTGCTCCTTCTCCTTCGGCATGGGAATTGTCTCCTTGGGCAAGTGTATCTCTTCCTTCGGCATGGGCATTATCTCCTGTTGCTTTCGTGTTTCGTCCTTCTGAATGAGCACTTTCTCCATCCGCCTGTGTAATATATCCTTCCGCATGACTGTTCAACCCTCTAGCTACGGAACCTAGTCCCTCGGCGGAAGAATTATCCCCTTGCGCTACGGTATCTCTGTTTTGAGCATGCGCATAATCTCCACTCGATGTGGTATTTCTTCCTTCCGAGTGGGAAGCTTCCCCTTCGGCATTCGTTTTGGTTCCCTCTGAATGTGAGTAGCTTCCAGCTGCCGTTGTACAATCTCCCTCGGCATGAGATTGAAGCCCCTTTGCTTTTGAGCTTGCTCCTTCCGAATGGGAAGCTGTTCCAATCGCCTGCGTTCCTTCTCCTTCGGCATGGGCATTATCGCCTTGGGCTACGGTGTCTTTTCCTTCGGCATGGGAAGCATCTCCGCTAGATGTCGTATTTCTTCCTTCTGTGTGGGAAGCATCGCCACTCGCTATTGTATTCCTCCCTTCGGAGTGTGAAGCGTCTCCGCTTGACATTGTATCTCTTCCCTCGGAATGAGAATTCTCCCCATTTGATCTCGTACTTCTACCTTCAGCAAGAGAATTGTCTCCACTAGCTACGGTATTTCTACCTAATGCTGTGGCACAATCTCCCGTTACTTCACGGTTGCAACTTTTTCTATCCATGTATATCACATCCTATATTTTGTTAGAAAATCATAGTTAAATGACCCTATCACAAAATATGAAGTCATTAGTCTAAACGAGTGGGTGATGACCTACACTCTATTTAAAAAGGTATCTGCCTATATTAGTTTTTATTAGAAAATAAGAAGTAGTTTATTATAAAAACAAAAACTCCTATCGGAGTCTCTCGAGGAGGTAGCTGAATACTTCTTTACACTATCATTAATTAAATAATTAAAATGTAGATAGTATAAGGGCAACTAACGATTCTGCCTTCGTCTAGACTTGCCAATCATCGAGTTTTCTTTAGAGGTAGTTTTTGTTGAAACTTAGTATTTGAAATTTTTTAAATTCTTAAGTTATAAAAAAAATCACCTTGTTTGGTGATCTTTTGGAACATAAAGATTTAAAAATTTTTAGTGACATCATATATTTTCCAAGCATTTGTTATAGCATTTTTTTGTAAATAAAAATTGTATATTACAATCTGATTTTTATTATGCTTCGTAGTTAATATCGCTTGAATTGGAATGACTAACCATAAATCACCATCATATTGTCCCTCGGTATATGAAGATAACCTGCGAATCTTTGAATTGGTTTCCATCTCTACTTTAAAGGATTCAATTTGTTCATGGTTTTTATGAGGAAATAATGTCTTTAATAAAAATAAATCTTTTTGATTCAATGCAATAAAAAAACTTTCAATGACATCATTCGGGCTCGCACTTTGAATGTACTTTCTCCACATACCAGCTGCTTTATATAACATGGATTGATGAGATAAATCTACATTTCTTAGACGATGAGTTGTGCTCCCTAGAAAATGAATGCAAAAATGACCTGAGAAATCATTATGTGGTATGCCATCACCCCCATGAGGCATGCCATTCATTGAACCTGCTATTGAATAATCTCCATTTTGTATTAACACGGCTCTTCGATTCCAACTCCATTGACCATTATAAATCTGTTTCATGATTTTAGAATCCTTAGCTGTTAATGGCTGTACATCAGCATGTTTACTGCCGGCTCGCCTCTGTACTTTAAAACTTAACCCTGTTTCTATATCAATAACAGTAAAAATGGAATACTTCGGCAACTCTCCTTTTGCCTGATCCCAAGTTAACAAATAGCCATAATGTTTTTTGCGAACGATATTTACATATTTATTTATTTTTATTTTTAAATCAATTGGCAATTGGAATAATATATCTTGTTTTTCATCTATAAGATTAAACCTTTCACTTATCACATAAGTCCTTTTTTGCTTCTTTTTTTGAATGGTTAAAGTAGCATCAGATAATTGATGATATCTTACTTTGGATATCATTGTATTTTTATCCTCTAACATTTTCTCAACCACATTAAAAAATTCTTTAGATCTAATTACTAAACTGGACGTATTTTTCGATGATTCTGAACTCTGTATTTGTATGATGATCTGATTTAAATTCTGATTTGACTTTTTTTCTAATCCTAAAGAATTGTTGGGCAAAATCAAAAATAAAAAAATGCATAGATAACATAAGAGCTTTTTTCTTCTCATGGAAATCTCCTATAATCATTAATGTGTATATGCTGCTACATTATCTGTATCCACTGCTTCATGAAGTGATGCATTTAAGCCATTAGCAATGATGTTTGCTATATCCTCAATAAATTCATCGATTTCCTTCGGTGTAACTAGCAAATCATGTCCCATGGGATTTAATACTTCTCTCACTAAATTCAATCGTTCTTGATCCGTCATTTTATCCAAAGCACCGAAAATAAATTCTGTATTATCTGTTTGTTTTTTAAAATGATTAATCGCCATTTGAATGCTGTTATTTACAATAGTTGAAGCATATACAACCGTAGGGACCCCAATTGCAATACAAGGCACACCTAACGTTTCTTTATTTAGTCCTTTTCTCTTATTCCCAATTCCAGAACCAGGATGAATACCTGTATCAGCAATTTGTATCGTTGTATTCACTCGATCTAAGGCCATAGAAGCTAATGCATCAATAGCTACCACTACATCAGGTTTAGATTTTTCAACAATCCCATGAACAATTTCACTTGTCTCAATTCCTGTTATTCCTAATACACCTGGTGCTACTGCACTTACTTCTCTATATCCTTCTTGTACTTGATTCGGCATTAATTCAAAAAAATGTCTTGTCACCATCACATTTTCAACAACAATTGGACCTAGTGCATCTGGAGTTACATTCCAATTCCCTAAACCTACAACTAATATTTTTGCATTTGGTTCTATTTTAATGTCCTTTAATAGCTGTTCAAACTCTTTAGCAAGTCTTGTTGCCACTTGGTTTTGCAATTCAGAATCCTTTTTTCTTAAACCAGGAACTTCAATTGTAATATAGTGTCCCTTCATTTTCCCAATAGCTCTAGACCCTTCCTCATCTAAAACTTTAATTTTAGTAATAGTAACCCCCTCATCTGATCTAGTTTCTGTATGTACACCTGGAATTTGGCCTCCCATACGATTGGATGCTAATTCTGTTGCTTCTAGTGCTAGATCAATACGTTCTGAATATGTGTCCATAACTTAACCCCTTCCAAAGCTGTTTTAAAATACAAAAAAACGTCCATCTTATTTTGTCATTGATTTTGTTTCGTTATACATCATGACAAGTATTGCAATTTTATAACCTGCATGATAGAATATTTAAAGTTGTCAATAGGAATACCTTTGAACGGTTTCTTATGTAACACCAAGGTCTTTAGGAGGTGAACTACATGCCTAATATCAAATCTGCTATTAAGAGAGTAAAAACTAGTGAAAAACGTCGTTTAATTAATGCTGCTAAAAAATCCGCATTACGTACTGCAATCAAAACTGTTGATACAGCTATTGAAGATAAAAATGCAGAAAGTGCAAAAGCTGCACTAAGTGACGCCATTAAAAAGCTTGATAAAGCGGCTTCAAAAGGATTAATCCACAAAAATGCTGCTTCTAGGAAAAAATCACGCTTAACTAAAAAAGTTAATGCTCTTTAATCCTAAGAGAGTGAAAAATTCAATTCTTTGATTCGAGTACCTCTTGTGGTTAAATTAAAACCCGCCATTCAATGACGGGTTTTTTAGTATGAGGATATCTTACATATTCACCTGAAATAAAAACTTCTCTATACCTAACACTTTATCAACTTGTCCGCTTTTCATCTGAAAATCAAGTTCGGCTAATTTGTCTAAAATGTCTAATAGATTCTGTTCGTGATATATCCTACCCTGTCCATCAGCAATTTTAACAGCGTAAGGATGGATGCTCAATTGCGATGCAATTTGATATTGTGAATAACCTTTACTGGATAACTCCTTTACCTGTAATATAATACGAAACTGTCTGGCAATAAGTGAAACAATTTTTATCGGCTCTTCTTTTTGTTTTAACAGAGTATTAAAAATAGCTAAAGCCTTATCAAGTTTTTTCTTTACAATTTCATCAACTAATATAAAAATGTTTTGTTCAGTACTGCGTACAACTAACTGTTGAATCATCTCACTAGTAATTTCCTGATCCACTCCTGCAAATAAACAACACTTTTCAATCTCTGCCGTTAAAGTTTGTAAATTCGTACCCGCGTATAAAATAAATGTTTCAATAGCCTGCTCTGAAATATGATTCCCATTTTTTTTCACTCTATTTAGAACCCATTTTGTTAATTCATTTGGCTTTAATGGGGGGAATGAAACAATATAATTTTGTTTTTTTAATAACTTCACTATTTTTTTTCTTTCGTCTAATTTCTCAGTATGGACATAAAGAATTAACACAGAATAATCAACTGGCGAGTTAGTATATTTTTCTAACTTCTCAAATTGATGTTCAATCTTAGATTTATCCCTTGCTCCGGTCAAAAAACTTGCGTTTTTAGCAACAACTAATTTATTAGGTACCATAAACGGAAGGGTTTCAACATCTTCAATAACTTGGTCTAGACTTGTTTCATTTAAATCAAAAAGACTTAATGCAAAATCTTTATGTACAGGATCAATAAATTCATTCGTTAAAAATTGAATAAATTCGTTCATTAAAAATTTTTCTGTGCCATAACATAAATATATAGGTAAAAACTGTTTTTGTTTTATTTGTTTTACTGCTTCTTTATATTCCATATTATCCCTCATCTACTTTTTGTTCCAGGTAAGATATTTGAACTATTCTGCCAAGAATAGTATAACAAAGAGATCACTTCAAAACCAATGGATTTTAAAGTGATCTCTTCCTCAAAAAATCTATATAAACACTCGGTAATAAGCCCTAGAAACGTATTACCGGAGTGGTCAGCAACGCGGTTGATTTCGCGTTGTTGACTAATGAATAATATACTATATACATTTTACGCAAAAAGTGTGAATACATTCTTAAAATTTTTGGATAAGTGTTCAAAAAGATTATGTTTTCATTACTAAGAAGGTTACATTGGATTAAAAATATCGATTTTTTCAGAATATTTCTTTTCACCGTCGAAAGTCTCTAACAGGATAAACTGACTATCCTCTAACCACTCTATCTTTGTAATGGATAAGTTATCCTCAATCTTTAAAGTAAATAATATTTCTTGATTATTTACTTTCTGTACAATAAGCTCTTGTCCCCCCTCCTCAACAACACGAATATTTACAACGTACTGACCATCTGGTGATGCAGTTCCCTTCACAATCTCTGAGAATGTAACTTCTTCGTGAGCTGGGATTTTTATGCCTTCTTCAGAAGCTTCTTCTCCTGTTCTTGTTTCAACTCCTGACTGTTCAGCATTTTCATTGTTTTCTTCACTTTCAATTCGCAATGCTGCGTTCTCATCAAATTCCACTTTTGGGGTCGGCACAACATCGTCATCAAAAACAACCTCAGCACTTTCTTCCAATGGTGCGTTTTGATTTGCAGTAGTATCAGAAGCAAATTGTTCTGCCGCCATGTCGTTCATCTTAAGATTATCTCCTGAGTTTAAAGCTGTAATTACGATCAATATTACAGCCGCAGCAGAAGCTCCAAGAAAAGCAATAGGTTTTGCTTTTTTGAACAAAGTTGCAAATGTAGTTCTTTGGTTATTCGAAGTTAATATTTCTTCTGTTTCATCTGTATCAGGTACTTGTGTTTCAATTATATTAGCCTGATCAATTTTCTCTAATTGAGGTAATATTTGATCTACTATACTTACTGGTGGTGTTACTTTCGGTAACTGCTCTAATTCAATCGAAACATTTTTTAATCGTTCAAACATCTCTGTACAAGAATGACAATCGTTGATATGGTCGATCATTTGCTGATGTTCTTCTTTATTTAAATCACCATCAAGGTCTCTTTGCATAAGTTGTATCACCTCTTGACATTTCATCCTTGTACACCACCTTTCTGATATTCATGGAGTAATTTCTGCAGTTGTTTCCTAGCTCTAAATAAATACGATTTCACAGTATTCAAAGGTAAATCAAGTGAGGTAGAGATCTCATTGTAAGAAAAATCCTGCAAATACCTTAAAACAACAACCACACGGTGATGTTCAGGCAATTTGGCAATCGCATCCTCAATATCTTTTGCCACATATGCAGATAAAATTTCTTTTTCCACATTATCATCACCTTTAATAACTATTTCATGCTCTTCAATAGAAACATTCGTTTTTTTCTTGCGAAACTTATCTATGCAAACATTTGTAACGATTCTTTGAATCCAAGTTTTAAACAGAGCTTTTTCTTCGTATAAATGAATTTTAGAATAAATTTTAATAAGTGATTCTTGCGCTGCATCCATCGCATCGTGTTCGTTGCCCAATATATAATAAGCGGTGCGATATACGTGGGTTTCAATTTCTCTTAACACTTGTACTAAAGCTTCCTTATCCCCATTTTGAGCATTTTTAATTATTTCTGGCTCTACCACAAATGGGCCCCCTCTCTTACAACTATATTGACGTAGAAAAAATCAAAAATGTTGCAGTAATATAATTAATACAAATCATTACCAATGGTCAGTACAATGTAACGTTTATTTTTTTATAACATTACTACAAATATATCAGAAATCAGGATTAAATATAGCATTTTTAATTTACATTTTTATTAAACTATCATTATTTCAACTTTGTAGTCACATCCCATCCATTAGCTCTAATTTCCAACTTTATTTCACCCTGTATGTCAGTACGATAAATTTTAAGGTTGTGATTTTCTAAGTTCATCAACACATCATGATGTGGGTGTCCATACAAATTATTGTTACCTACTGAAATCACGGCTGCTTTTGGCTGCCAATAACTTAGCCATTCTGTTGATGAAGAGGATTTACTTCCGTGATGTGCTACTTTTAATATATCTATTTTGGATTGATTCGGATTCAAGCGGTTTAAAATTGCACTTTCTGTAACCTGATCTATATCCCCAGTAAATAAAATTTTTGTTTGATACATTTTCAGCAGAAAAACGATAGATTGTTCGTTTTGTTCAGATTCAAGATAAAGTTCCTCTAATTCAGCAGGATGTAAAAAATGAATAGTCGTATATTGATCCAACTTTAAAACTTCTCCAAATTCAACCTTATATAGCGGAATTCTCTTTTCATTTGCTAAATGGAAGAGTTGTTGAACTGTTTCATTATTTTTTAATGTACCGTTAAAAATAATATGATTAACAGGTATTTTTTCAATCGTAGCGATCAACCCACCAATATGATCAAAATCTAAATGAGATATGATTAAATAATCTATTTCATGTACCCCTTGTTTTCTTAAAGTTGGTACCACAACATCTTTACCAACTTCATATGGATCTTTTCGGTTTCTCCATTCTTCGTTTGACTTTGTAAATGAAAACGTGCCGCCACCATCAACCAAAATCACTTTGTTTTTTGGAGTCTGAATTACAATACTGTCACCCTGACCTACATCAATAAATCGCACTAAACCAGTTTTGTCAAAAAGATCTGGAAAATAAAAAAATAATCCGAGGAGAAGGAGGATGATATTAAAAAAAATAGCAAGTTTATATTTCTTAATAAAAACGAACCTTAGATCTTGAACTATTACCGGAATGAGATCATCTTTTGTATTTGTTTTATGCAATGTCCAAACACTCAGCCATAACAAAATGTAATATAATAAGAGAAGTTCAATTGTTGGGGAAGCCCAAATGGTATTGAATTTTGAATACGAATTAATACTGTGAACAAACCAAAATAAAATATCAATACATATTTCGATTACATAAGTGATCAATAAAGCTACTTTGATATGAATTAAACTTAAAATTAAAGCTGCTAATCCAAGAGGTAAAATGATAATACTAACGATAGGCACTAAAAGGAGATTTGCTAACCAAGATAGAAAAGAAAATTGATTAAAATAATAAATTGTTAACGGAAATGAGGCAAGCTGCGCAGTAATAGTCACAGACAACGTTCCATTTAAAAGAGTTGAAGAAATGGGAATTAATTTACTAATCATAGGGACAAGTAAAATTAGTAATAATGTTACGATCACTGAAAGTTGAAAGCTCACATTGACCAAATAATAAGGGTTCCATATCAACATGAGGAATACTGCAAAACCAACAAAATTTAAAACATCTTTACCACGTCCGTTTTGGAGTGCATATAACCCAAACATGGCCATAAGACCAGCTCTAACTACCGATGGTGCAGCTCCTGTAATAAGGATATAAAAAGGAATAATACACATACAACAATAGATTTGTTTTTCTTTTGTAAACCCTAGTAGTTTTAATAAGTACATACAACAAGTCAAAAAAACGGCTACATGAAGACCAGAAATCGCTAATATATGCGTTAATCCAATTTGAGAAAATTGTTCAAACTCAATTGGGTCAAATTCATTACGTAATCCTAATAACAAACTTAACATAAAACCCTGATGCGATTCTGAAAAAATCATTACCAATTGATTAGCTAAATAACTTCTTATTTTATCAGTCCAACTCAAAAAGTAACTGAAACTGAATTGAAATGAAGCTGGAGTCACCTGAAGATTATCCAAACCTCTTGCTGACAAAATCCAATGAATGTGTTGATAATATAAGTACTTTCTATAATCAAAAGCACCAAAATTCCTTGCTACCGAAGGTGCTTTAAGTACCCCGATAAAAGCAATAGAATCTCCTCTCCCCCATGTTTTCACAGTATCTTTTTCATCACTTGTGTTCAGTTTGATAAAAACTTTCAACTTTTCATTTAGTTGGTCCGTTTTGATATCAAAGCTGACTTGATCGCCATCGATTTTTATTGTGGAATTAATCGTACCATAAACTTTCACCTCTGATTCTTCCCAATCCGGATCTATCATTGAAACATTTTTCATATGATACCAGTAGTGATACATAATTGAATAAGTTAGTATTAAACATAATAATAAAATACTTTTAAATGGCACTTTTATTTTCCAAAGCAATAAAACACCAAATAAACTCATTATTATAATAGAGAAAAACATCATTTTTGTAGGAATTGAAAACACTATAGCTGCACCAATTACCCAAGAAACTGCAATATAAAGGATTGGCTGTTTCAAAATGTACTCACTCCAAAACAAAAAACCTCTTTCGAAAATGCTCGAAAGAGGTTCTTCCTCGTAATATTTGTTTATATTTTCATATCATATATTAACACCCTCTAAAGCAACTTGTCTATGGGTCATATTACTTAGTTACCTTTTATTTCAGCAAAAACACCTTCAGGGGGATGATAATGTTCAAGTGTTCTAAACACGATCCCTCTAGCTTTCATAAGATTTATCACTTTATCTGAATCTTTTAAATATGGACGATGATAAACAATTTCAGAAACACCTGAATTTGCAAGCATATTAGCACATGTCCAACATGGTTGATCTGTTACATAAACCGTTGAACCTTCACGATCCTTGCGGTCTGTAAATAGCAATAAATTTTGCTCGGCATGAATCGTACGAATACATCTTTGTTTTTTTATCATCTCATCATTTCCATCTACATATTGTAATTCATATTCTTCAGCGATCATACAACCTGCTTCTGAACAGTCTGGAACTCCCATCGGTGCACCATTATATGCTGAACCTAGCAGTTTTTTTCCTTGTACAAGAACAGCACCTACTCTTCTTCGTGGGCATTGTGATCTTGTAGCTGCCATATAAGCAATGTCTAAAAAGTAGGTATCCCAATCTTTGCGTTTATTTTTGTTCATGTAAAGGCTCCTTTAAGTTATTTTTCCTATCTTATTCCAATCATGAGATGAATTTTCTTTATTGTTGACTTGCTTTTAGCGCTTGACCCAAATCATTCATTAGATCATCTATGGTTTCTGTTCCTACTGATAAACGAATCATTCCAGATGTTACTCCTGCTGATAATAGATCGTCACCTTGTAATTGAGCATGCGTTGTACTAGCAGGATGGATAATAAGTGATTTACTATCTCCAATATTAGCAAGGTGCGAAAATATATCAACAGAATTAATGACTTTTTTTCCTGCATCCATTCCACCTTTTACTTCAAAAGTCATCACTGCTCCCTGTCCGTTCGGTAAATACTTCTTTGCTAATTGATGTGAAGGATGACTTTCCAACCCTGCATAACTAACACTATCAACAAATTCATGACCCTCTAAATATTGAGCAATTTTAAGCGCATTTTCACTATGTCTTTCCATTCTCAAATGAAGTGTTTCTATACCTTGCATAAGTAAAAAAGAATTAAATGGTGAAATTGCAGCTCCCATATCCCGTAACAACTGAACTCGAGCTTTAATGATATATGCAATTGGTCCTACTGCCTCTGTATACACCATCCCATTATAACTTGGATCTGGCTCAGTTAATCCAGGGAATTTCCCACTTTCCTTCCAATCAAATGTACCTCCGTCAACGATAATTCCTCCTATTGAAGTGCCATGACCTCCAATAAATTTCGTAGCTGAATGTACAACAATATCTGCACCAAACTCAATTGGGCGTAATAAATAAGGGCTTGGTATCGTATTGTCAACAATGAGAGGAATGCTATTTTCGTGTGCTATTTTAGCTACAGCTTCAATATCTAAGACATCTCCCTTAGGATTTCCTATAGATTCAGCATACAAAGCTTTTGTTTTGCTAGTAATTGCTTTACGAAAATTATCTGGATCGTTCGGGTCTACAAATTTCACATCAATACCAATTCTAGGTAAACTAACCGAAAACAAATTAAAAGTACCACCATATAAACTTGAAGCAGACACAATCTCATCTCCAGCACCAGCAATATTTAAGATGGAATACGTTATTGCTGATGATCCAGAAGCTGTTGCCAAAGCAGCAGGTGCACCTTCTAAAGCCGCTATTCTCTTCTCAAACGAATCTGAAGTTGGATTCATTAATCGAGTGTATACATTACCGAATTCCTTTAAAGCAAACAAATTCGCAGCATGTTCTGTGTCTTTAAATCCATACGAAGTCGTTTGATAAATTGGAAGGGCTCGTGACATCGTTGTTGGATCAACCTCTTGACCTGCATGTACAGATAACGTTTCTAAGCCTAACTTACGTTCTTCAAACATAATATTACTCCTCCTCATTTTATAAAATTATGCATTCACTATATATTAATCAATACACATTTATTAAAGATGTCTTCAGAGTAACTTGCTTAAGTTGTTTAATTTATAAAAATATCACCTATCGGTGATCGTCAAATTCCTAAAATGTAATCAATCCTTTTAGTTTTTCAATCGTTTTCTCTCCGATTCCTTTTACATTCATCAGTTCATTTCTATTGAGAAATCTCCCATGCTCTTCTCGATAATCAACAATGGCTTGAGCTTTTACTTCTCCAATATTCGGTAAAGTCATTAACTGTTGAACACTTGCTTGGTTAACATTAATTTTTTCAGGTGGTCCTATAGTTTCTGCGCTTGAATCTGATGGGTTTTCCAACCCCTTTTCTTCTAATTTACCTTTTTGACTAGTTCTAACATCATTTAGTAATAGTACATCTTCCACCTGGTCATTAACCTTCTCTAATTCATTAACCTCATCAGTTTGTAATATAAACATCTCAAGAAAAAGAAAGAAGACAATACATAATATAAGTATGATCCATAATATAGAACGGATTTCTTTTAATTTGCTTAAACTCATCACTCATCACCTGCTAATACAATTCAATTTACTAGGGTTCATGTTTCCATTTTGAAAAATATACCATATCAGTAGTGTACAGTCTATACTTTTATGTAACTTCGTTTCGTTTATCACTCTTTTACTTTAAAGCAAAAAAATCCCTCATGTTTATTAATGCACAAACATATATATAATGGTAGCATATTAATTTAACCATATGCGTAAATGAATTGAATCTTATATAGGAGGGTTTCGTGATGAATTTAGGATTCATTGGAACTGGCAGTATGGGGAGTTTATTAATAGAGGCTTTCATCCAATCCGAAGCCTTGAAAGCAGAGCAACTTTCAGCAAGTAATCGAACAAAGGACAAAACGAAGAAACTTAAAGAAAAATACCCTAAGCTCCGTATTTTTCCATCAAATATTGAGGTAGCTTTAGAAAGTGATATTATTTTTATTTGTGTGAAACCATTAGAATTTAAACATGTAATAGATGAAATCAAAAATGTATTATTACCTTCTCAAATCATTGTTTCAATTACTAGTCCAATTTTAATAAAACATCTTGAAGATCAGCTTCCTTGTAAAATTGCAAAGATTATTCCAAGCATTACAAATCATGAACGCAGCGGGGCCTCTCTATGCATGTATGGAAACAAAATAACAGAAAAAGACAAACAAACGCTAGAAAATTTACTAGAAACTATTAGTGAACCATTGCAAATTTCTGAACAGTATACAAGGGTTACATCTGATATCTCTAGCTGTGGTCCAGCCTTTTTAGCCTTTTTTATTCAAAACTTTGTTGACGCAGCTGTGGAGGAAACAGGAATTCCAAAAGAAGAAGCAACTCGCTTAGCCAGTGAAATGGTATTGGGAACTGGAAAGTTATTAACTACAGGGGGATTCACTCCAGAAACATTAAGAGAACGTGTTAGTGTTCCTGGAGGAATAACCGCTGAGGGCTTGAAGATGATGTCAAACGAGTTAGATGGTGTTTTTAATCAGCTTATCAAAACTACACATGCAAAATATGATGAGGACCTCAACAAAGTAGAATCCATGTTTTACGATTCAAGCAAAAATTAAATGTATATTATACTACAATATTTACTAATTTCCCTGGAACAGCAATAACCTTTCTTATTGTTTTACCGGTTGTTGCTGTTTTTACTTTGTCAAGTTCTAAAACCATTTTCTCTAAAGAATCTTTATCTAATTCTTTTGATACTTTGATTCGATCAATGATTTTCCCTTTAATTTGGACTACAATTTCTACTTCATCATCAACAATCCATTTTTCATCATAAGAAGGCCAAGCTACAAATGTAATCGTCCCTTCATTTCCTAAACGCTGCCACAACTCTTCAGAAATATGAGGAGCGATAGGGGCTAACATTTGAACAAAATGAGCCATCGCTTCTTTTGGTAGTTCTTCCGTTTTATATGCTTCATTTACAAAAATCATCATTTGGCTAATCGCTGTATTAAAACGAAGACCTTCGTAATCCTCAGTTACTTTTTTAACGGTTCTATGCCAAATCTTTTTAAAGGAGTCAGGTCCTCCATCTTCTACGATTTTATCGTTCAGTTCCCCATTATCTGCTATAAATAAACGCCAGACTCGATTCAAAAATTTATAAATTCCGTCTACTCCGTTTGTATTCCAAGGTTTTGTAGCTTCTAAAGGACCCATGAACATTTCATACATTCTTAATGTATCTGCTCCATATTCATTAACGATTTCATCCGGGTTAATCACGTTACCTCTAGATTTACTCATTTTTTCATTGTTAGGCCCTAAAATCATACCTTGATTCACTAATTTATGGAATGGTTCTTTTGTAGATACTACTCCGATATCATACAATACTTTATGCCAGAATCTAGCATATAACAAGTGAAGGACAGCATGTTCTGCTCCACCAATATAAAGATCTACAGGAAGCCATTTTTCCTGTAACTCCTTAGAACAAAGCTCATTTTCATTATTTGGATCTATATACCGTAAATAATACCAACAGCTTCCTGCCCATTGTGGCATCGTGTTCGTTTCTCTTCTAGCTTTTTGACCTGTTTCAGGATCAATCGTATTCACCCATTCTTCGACAGTTGCCAAAGGGGATTCGCCAGTTCCTGATGGTTGAATCTGCTCTACATCAGGTAATAACAGCGGTAACTGATCCTCAGGAACTGCTTTCATCGTTCCATCTTCTAAATGTAGGATTGGAATGGGTTCTCCCCAGTAGCGTTGACGACTAAATAACCAATCTCTTAAACGATATGTGGTTTTACTTTGACCTTTGTTATGTTCAGATAACCAATCTATCATACTTGAAATAGCTTCAGCATTTTTTAAACCATTTAAGAAATCGGAATTCACATGTTCACCATCACCTGAATAAGCTTCTTTTGACAAATCTCCACCTTGAATGACTTCAACGATATCTATGTCAAATTGTTTAGCAAATTCCCAATCACGCTGATCATGTCCAGGCACTGCCATGATAGCACCTGTTCCATAACTAATTAATACATAATCAGAAATCCAAATCGGAACTTTTGCTCCATTTACAGGATTCAAAGCATATGCACCTGTAAAAACACCAGATTTATCCTTAGCCAAATCTGTTCTTTCTAAATCACTTTTACGAGCAGCCATATCTTGATATTGTTTTACACTTTGTTTCTGAGCAGGAGTAGAAATTTTATCCACCAAAGGATGCTCAGGAGCAAGCACACAATATGTAGCACCAAACAATGTATCTGGTCTTGTTGTGAATACTGTCAGCTTTTCTTCTTCAAAACCATGAATATCAAAATAGACTTCAGCTCCAACAGATTTTCCAATCCAATTGCGCTGCATATCTTTGATACTTTCTGACCAATCTAATTCCTCTAAATCTTCTAAAAGTCTTTCAGCATACTCAGTAATTTTCAACACCCATTGACGCATCGGTTTACGAATTACAGGGTGATTCCCCCGCTCACTTAATCCATCAATTACTTCTTCATTAGCGAGCACTGTACCTAAAGCTGGACACCAGTTAACCGAAATTTCATCAACATATGCTAAACCTTTTTTATACAACTGAAGAAAAATCCATTGCGTCCATTTGTAATAATCTGCATCTGTTGTACTAATTTCACGATCCCAGTCATATGAAAATCCTAGAGACTTAATTTGTCTGCGGAAATTGTTAATGTTTTTGACCGTAAATTCTTTTGGATGTTCACCAGTGTTTATTGCATGCTGTTCTGCAGGAAGTCCAAAAGCATCCCAGCCCATTGGATGAAGCACATCAAAGCCTTTCATTCTCTTGTAACGAGATATGATATCCGTTGCTGTCATTCCTTCTGGATGTCCTACATGTAAACCAGCCCCAGAAGGATAAGGGAACATATCTAAAGCAAAAAATTTCTCTTTTGCATCATTATTTTCTACTCTAAATGTCTTATTCTCTTCCCAATACTTTTGCCATTTTGGTTCAAAAGCTTGAGGGTTATATCCTTGTTCATTTGATTGTGATTGTGACATAATTAAATCCTCCTTTACGATAAACAACCCACAAAAGTGAAGTATAACCTTGCAGTGAAGAAAGTTAAATAATTCTTCCATTTAAAAAAACCTCCATCCTTAGCTAATGCTAGGGACGAGAGGTTACTTCCCGTGGTACCACCCTAATTAGCAGTCCACTTCCGTTTTCTGCTCACTTCAACCCTTAACGCGGGGAACGATCTAGCTCATAGGTAAGTTCACTTTATACCATTTATCGGTTCACACCCTACACCGATTCTCTGAGAAATGGGACAAAAACTACTACTCCTAATCTAGGCTAATGATTTTCGCAAATTTTCTTAGATTATATAAATTTATCCTACCCATGTCAAGTTCTTCAACTTTACTCTGGGGACTTGTTTGCAACGAAAAAAACACGGTTTGTAGCATCATTCGGTGATTCAAATTCGAAATCTCCATAAGAGCTAATATTTATAAACCCTGCATGACTTAATTGGCTCTTAATCCATTCTAAAGAATAGGCACGTTGAGTATGTATTTCATTGATTTTCAAATAGTTTGAACTACTTTGTTGTGCAAAGATTGTTAAATCATGTTCAATTTCTTGATGTCGGGTATCATAATCACAAGTCCAAATATACGATAAATTTTCTTCATTATATGTGAAGGGCTGTTCTTCGGCATAAAATTGAAATTGAGACTCTGTTAACATATCAAATATAAACAAACCCTTATGCTCTAGATGTTCATATACCTTTTGAAAAGACTGAATGATATGAGATTCATCAGTAATGTAATTATAACAATCGCAAAAAGAAATGATACAGTCTACAGATGAAGGTAATTCCAGGTCTTTCATATCCTGTTCAAGCCATGTTATAGAGCCCCCATTTTGTTTAATAGTAGACATGTAATTTATTTCTTTTTGAGTTGCAACCGTAAGCATGTCTGAAGATAGATCTATTCCATATACTTGATATCCTTTTTTTGCTAAAGGGATTGAGATGTTACCTGTACCACAGCCTAAATCCACGACTGTTTTTGGTTTCCCATGTTTATTCCAACAACTCTCTGCAAACTCAATCCATTGAGAATAGGGCATGTCCTCCATTAATACATCATAATAATTAGCAAATCCTTCATAAGACATATTTACTCTCCTCTAATAGAAAACAATTAATGCTAACATTTTACAAAGACATTAAAACATTTGTATTTCAATTAAATACTAATGATCTTCTGCTTTTTTTTCTTTTAAATAGGTCCAATTTTCATCTTGTCTGATCAAACCTTCTTTCATCAACTTCCCCATTGCTCGTTTAAAGGCTGCTTTGCTCATATTAAATTTATGTAAAATAATATCCGGAGGCGTTTTATCTGAATATGGCATTGCACCATTAGGTCTTTCCTTTAAAAAATGAAGTAGGGTCGTTGCATCCTCATCTCTACCTTTTTCTTTACTTAATCTTAATGAAAGATTAACTCGTCCATCTTCACGAACAAAAATAACTCTTACCTTGGTTACCTCACCAACCCTTAGTTTTTTTGTTCTTTCTGAAGAGTGGATCATCCCGATGGCTCCAAATCCTAATACTCCCCCGTCTACAATGACGAAAGTGCCCATTTTTAATGTTTTATATACTCTCGCATCAAACCACTGATTTTTCCAAGTAGAGGGAGCTGCAAAAATATATGGCTCAAATTCTCTTTCACCGGCAAGTTTAGCAAGCATTCTTCCCTGTTTATCCTGCTCTAAGACAACAAAAACATGATCTCCAACAACAGGTCTTAATTCCTGTTCCTCAGGGAGTTCTCGTATTGGCAGCAATAATTGCCTACCTAACCCCATCTCCAAAAAACATCCCATTCGCGGATGAACATCTGCCACTTCTAATAATGCTAATTCACTCAAACTGATTAAAGGACGTTTCATCGTTGAAGCTAGCCGGTCATGAGTATCATGGAATAAAAACACCTCAATACAATCGCCAATCTGTATTTGACCTTCAATTTCACTGTAATGCAGCAGTACATTTTCAGAACCATTTGTTAAGTAATATCCATTTGGTTCAACCTCTTTTTCAACTTCTAATTGTACATAAGTACCTGCTTCTAATTTCATACATTCTCTACCACTTTTGCATCAGACCATAGACGTTCGATGTTATAATACTCACGATCCTCACGATGGAACACATGTACAATCACATCTCCTATATCTATGAGTACCCATCTAGCGGTATCATAACCTTCCATTCTTTTAATATTTCCGTTTCCTTTTTCAACGCTTTTTTTCACTTCTTCTGCAATTGCTTTAACTTGCGGTTCCGAATTCCCATGACAAATAACAAAATAATCTGCGATCAATGAAATTTCCTTTATATCTAAAGATGTGATGTTATGCCCCTTTTTTTCCTCAATTGCATTATTTACGATTGTTAATATTTCCTCTGAATTTAAATTCATTCTATTCCTCCTTCATATTTTTCACTTCATCAATTAGAAAGTTACGTGATTCAACAGTTAAAGGATAAACCTTTCTTCCTTTGGATATTAAAAAACGGATAGTAGAGTCAAATCCAGCTATAAGGGCTTTTTCTATACTTTCCTTAGATAATTCTCGAATTTGCTCAACTCCAGGAAAATCTCTTCCTGGCTCCATGTAGTCAGCTAAACAAACGACTTTTTCAAGCATTGACATGTTTTTTCTGCCAGAAGTGTGGTAACGAATAGCATTAATCACATCTTCATCCTTAATTGAAAATTCTTGTTGTACTATTTCTGCTGCAACAGGACCATGCCATAGTTGTTTATCATATTGTAATAATTCAACCGGCAGATGTTCCTTTATAACCCATTCTTTTTGTCGTTCTGTGGGCCAATACTTGCAATAATCATGTAATAAAGCGGCCAAATCTGCTTTTACAGGATCAGCTCCATATTGTTCTGCCAGAGCAACAGAAGTTTCCATAACACCTAATGTATGAAGCCAACGCTTATTTGGCATTTGCTGTTGCACAGCTTGAATAAATTTATCTCGTTTCATATAATTTATGCTCCTTAATAAAATCATATACTTTATCATGAACGAGATATCGTATTGATTTGTTTTGAGCGGAAAGAGTCCTTATATCAGTAGATGAGATGTCTATTAAAGGCATTGTCACCATAGTGATCTTTTGCTTTATTTGCTCATTTAACAGCTCCCAATGTATTTCAGTTCCTGGTCTTTGTAGACCTATAAAAGAAATAAGTTGAATCAACTCATCAATTCGATACCACTTTGGTAAATACTGTATCATATCTCCTCCTATAATGAAGAAAAACTCATGTTGAGGAAATTGCTTTTTTAAAGTTTTTACCGTATCTATCGTATATGAGATGCCTTCTCTTGTTAACTCCAGATCTTTCCCTAAAAAATATTTGTTTGTTTCAACTGCTTTACATACCATTTCCAATCTTTGTTTAGCAGTTGCAATCGGAGCATTATTTTTATGAGGAGGGATAGAAGAAGGCAAAAACCAAACCTCTTGCAGATCCATTTCAATTCTAGCCCTCTCAGCAACTATCATATGGCCAATATGAATGGGGTCAAAAGTACCTCCTAAAATCCCAACTTTCATTGTTATCCTCCATTAAACTAAGCTACATAACTTCACTTCACTTTTTTGGGTAGAGTTATGGAAGTTCTATAGTTTTGTTATCCTCTGATTCCTTATACAACACAATCACATTCCCAATCACTTGTACCAATTCGGATTTGGAAGCTGTCGCAATTTCCGCTCCAATTTCTTTTCGATCATCTAAGTTATTGCTCAGTACACTTATTTTCATAAGTTCTCTATTTTCTATTGCTTCATTGATATGTCGTATTAAGTGGTCATTAACCCCACCTTTTCCAACTTGAAAAATAGGTGTTAAATTGTGTGCTAATGATCGAAGATATCTTTTTTGTTTTCCTGTTAACATTGTCTAACCTCTATTCAATTGAATGTATTTAATTTTTGTAATCCATTGCTTGTTTCATGGCTTCAATCGGGGCAGGCTTACCTGTCCAATACTCAAAAGCATAGGCTCCTTGATAAATAAACATACCTAATCCACTATGAATTTGACAACCCTTTTCTTCTGCTAATGATAGAAGTTTTGTTTTTCTAGGATTATAAACCAAGTCACTAAAAACCATGTTTTCTTTTATAAATAAAGAAGGAATCGGGCTATATTCAATCTGTGGATGCATCCCTACGGAGGTCGTGTTGATGACTAGATCAACCTCTTTATTTATTTTTGCAATGTCTGAGATAGCCATACCTGTTGACTTCACGAATGATTGCATTGATTCAGCAAGTTCTATTGCTCTTTCTACTGTACGATTAGCAATCCAGATGTGACTTGGATTTTCCCCAGCTAATGCATAAGCAACTCCCCTAGCTGCACCACCTGCACCTAAAATGAGAACCCTTTTTCCCTTTAGATCGAGTTGTATTTCTTCTTTCAAAGACCTTACATAACCAATTCCATCCGTATTATAACCTTTCAACTTGCCATTATCATTCACGACTGTATTTACAGCCCCAATCACTTTGGCACTTTCATCAATCTCATCAAGGTAAGACATCACTTCTACTTTATGTGGAATGGTAACGCTAAGTCCTCCAAGCTTAAAAGCTTTTAGTCCTTCAATTGCTTCCTTTAACATGCCTACTTCTACATGGAATGCTCCATAAACAGCATTTATATTCATCTCTTGAAAGGCACGATTCAACATAGTAGGCGATTTGGAATGTTTAATTGGATCTCCAATGACACCGTACACTTTTGTGTTTGTATTTATTTTTGAATGAAATTGCATCTTTTTACCTCCCCCATAAAACAAGACTAAAACAGGGTTCAGCATATTATGTTCAGTTAAAACCCTGTTCTTAAACCCTTTAATAATATCGTATGCATGGAACAGATTAAAAATCTAGTACTTATAACATGGATTCACGCAAAACGACTTTCACACCTTTAGGAGCATGTATTATCACTTCTGCACCAGTATCACCATTACATTTGATCCAACCTAAACCTGAAATCAATAAATCCAATCTCTTGTTCTTTGGAATTCGAAATGCATGTTTTGTAAATGAAGGAAGTGCTTCTAGTTCTTTAATTCCAGGTGGTGATAACATTTCACCTTTTTGATTTTCATAGATTTCATCTGCCTTATCCAATTTCGTTCGATGGACATAAACAGAATTAGAAATAAAACAAGTAAAAGATTGGCGTTCACCTTGTACAAAATCAAACCTTGCTAGTGATCCAAAAAACAATGTTTGCCTCTCATTTAATTGATATACTCTAGGTTTTAAAGATTGTTCTGGTGTTATTTTTTGTAAATCGTGTTTAGAAATAATTTCAGTCATTCGTGAAGTGTAAACAATCCCTGGTGTATCCACAATGAATTTTCCATCTTCCAAAGGGATTTTTACTAAATCTAAAGTAGTACCTGGGTATCTGGATGTCGTTAATTCTTCATCTAAATCACTAAAATCACTGATGAGTCGATTTATCAGAGTGGATTTTCCTACATTTGTTGCTCCTACAACATAAATGTCTCTGCCTTTTCTATACTTACTTAAAACTTCTAATACATTTTGAAATCCTATATTTTTTTTAGCGCTGCACAAGACGACATCAATAACATTTAAACCATATTCTTTCGCTTGTTTTTTTACCCAATTCATCACTTTATTCAAATTCATATTTCTTGGCAATAAATCTACTTTATTCACTACCATAACCGTAGGATTTGAACCAACAAAACGTTTCAATCCTGTAATTAAACTTCCTTCAAAATCAAACACATCAACAATATTTAAAACTAAACTTTTCGTTTGTCCTACATGACTTAAAATCTTTAAAAAGTCATCTTCTTCTAGAGCAATAGATGAAATTTCATTATAATGTTTAATTTTATAGCAACGTTGACATATCGTTGCATTTTCTTTAGGAACATATCCAATTTTGTTTGAATCATTCGTTTGCAATTTAACACCGCAACCTGAACAATATTCGAGCTGGTCTGTATCTATGTTTTTATCCACAATTTAATCCTCCCAAGGCATTAGACCTTTCTTTTTTAACTTGGAAAGAATGATTCGTTCTATTTTTCGGTTAATTCTTGTAAAAAAAGAATCCTCACCAATTGAAACTGGTTTCACTAAAATAGTATTCAAACCAAATCGATTCCCCCCATACACATCAGTCAGTAACTGGTCACCGATAACCACAGTTTCAGAAGCCTTTAAACTCATTAATTGAAGTGCTTTTTTGAAAGCTAAATTAGCTGGTTTTCTGGCATTTGGTAAAAAAGGTATATTTAATGGAACGGCAAATTTAGATACCCTTGAATGATTATTATTGGAAACAATAACGACTTTAAAACCAATTTCTTCTAACTGCTTTAACCATTGAATTAATTCAGGTGTAGCTAGAGGAACTTTTGCACCTACAAGCGTATTGTCTAAATCTGTAATAATTCCTTTTATTCCTGCTTTTTTTAAAGCATCAATATCAATTTCATAAATTGATTTCACATGTAAATAGGGTACAAATTTTTTGATCAAATCCTGTCACCTCAATTAATTTCATACGGAAACTATACCATATATGTCCTTTTTGTTGCAAAAAAAGCTGAAGAGCGCTTAAATAAGCGCCCTTCAACTATTATTTAAAAAAACCTTTTTTTAATCGGCGTATAATCTTTGAAGCTCTATCCGCTTCATCTGAATCTATAATGATAGAACTATATTTTGCACGCTCAAAAATAAGTATTAGTTCATTAAAATCTTTTTCTAACCAATAATAATTTGATTTCCATCTATTAATCAATTCCCTAATGGTTTCATGTTTTTTCTTACCAAAGCCTTTTTTATAGGCAAACTTCAAAAACCTCTCAAACTCAATAATTACTTTATCATTTGTTTTTCTTCTAAATGTCCTATTCATCAGTTTTTTAAAGAACAGCCTAACCACATTGAATTTGACCACTATTAGAAAGAGAAGAATGATGAAAAACACGGATAAACCTATAGCATACAACCCAAATTCATTTACCTTAAATCCCTCTTCTGAAACTTGATTATTTTCTGGTTTAGTGTCTATATTAGAATTTGTTACTAAGTTCTCATCTGATAAGAAAACCTCTGGCATTCTAAAACCTGCTGTTGGTTCAAAAGGTATCCAACCATATCCATCAAAATATACTTCAACCCAAGAATGCGCATTGGAATTAAGAACAGTATAGGTTAATTTAAAGTCGTCTAAATTTTGTTGTCTAAGCTGATTCATAATAAAGGAATCAACTTCCTCTGAATCATCTTCACCTGGTGTATATCCTTTTACCCAACGTGCAGGTATACCCAGTGATCGTGTCATGACAACCATTGCAGTTGAATAATAATCACAATAACCCTCTTGGATTTCAAAAAGAAAACGATCAACAAAATCCTCACTTTGTCCTTTTGTCAAATCTGGCTTGTTGTTGTAGGGATATCTTTCAGAGAGATAAGTCTCAATTTTTTTTACTTTATCATAATCATTATTTTCATCAACGGTAATTTGTAACGCTAAATCTTTAACCCTTTCTGGTAAAGTATCCGGTAATTGAATATATTCATTCATTACAACTTCTGATCTAATCAATGTAGCAGCTTCTTTTAATTTATTCGGTTCAATCACAGGGACATCAGAAACAACCGTATAACTTTTCGGATATTCAATTCTAAACCAATATAAAGATTGTTGATAAGAATTCCACAAAACTCCATCAGAAATGTTTTCAATTTGCTCGTCGTTAACGGACAAGAGTTTATTAATAGATCCTGCGCCAAACAAAACAGGATAAATTTCATTGTTTAGCATTCTAAACCTTTGTTCTACTTCTTTTGTTTTTAATTTTGAAGTATTAAATTCCTCAGATAAGTTAATGTCTGAAGTGGATACAAGACTATTAACCTCACTTTCTAATTCATTGAGTTCCCAACCCATACCATTATAATGAGATCTTGTTTCACCTCTCCAATAACTTCTCTGACTGCTTTCAACTTCCATGACAGACGAATAATCAAAATCAAATCCGTAACCTAACCTTTCATTATGGCGAGCATATCCAGAAATTGAATCAATACCAGATTCTAAAGTAGGTCCATCACCCTCACCTCTAGCAGTAGCTTGTGTTGCATTTTTCCAAGCAGTATAGGGATCCGTTAGTATGGGACCAAAATTAGGTGCCAAAGTACCTAAAATAATAGTTACCGAAACAAAGATAAAAATTGGAGTCACAAATGATTCAGGATAATCCATAATTTCAGACCAGCTTTTTGGGTGTTTTGATTTAAAATGATGATAATGATTAATAATTAATAGTAATAGTCCACTAAAAATGATGAATGCTACTTGATCCCACATAGTATGAATTGTAAATGAATCTACTGAACAAAATACAATGATCGTAATCATGATCAACATACCAATTCTTTTGAGATTATTTGCCCATAAAATTAAAATAAAATAGATTACAGCTACAGTAAGACTAAACCAAATATATGGATGAAGTTTGAGGACGTTTATAAACAAAAATTGAAAGAAAGATGACAATATTCCATCTGTATGTTCTGTAGTTTGAATACCAAGTACGATAAAATGAATAGATAAGACTCCAACAACTTGCATTATGCGCTTATATAATCTCTTGTTCATCAATACTTCTGTAACAATGACTATCAGAAATGAGTAAGTTACGATAGTGTTTGTTTCATCCCACCAATAGACCGAAAACCACTCAAGATATTGAAAAAGAAAAACGCCCCATAATATTAAATTTAATTTTTTAAAAAGTTGAGGATGTTTTAAGAATTTCATAATTATGTCTCACCCCCTATTTTGCTTGGAAGATCCTCTAAATGTTTTATTTCTAAACTATAAAACCCTTTAGATTGAATCGTTTTAAACCAAGGGATGCTTGACTCAGAATAAAATGGATCAGTAACACAGACATAACAACTGTTCATATCTGAATGTTTTATCCAATTTAATGTTTGAATGATGTCATTATTCTTTCTAGGGCTAATAAGAAGACACAAGGTGCCTTCAGAGAAGAAACGTTTATGTTTTTTCATCATTTCTAGTAAACTGTAATTCCCTTCTGGCTCTACTTCTATTAAATGGTTTAGTATATTTTCGAAGTGGGCTTGTCCTTGTGCTGGTTCAAAGTAGGCAGGGTTGCTTCCAAAAGAAATATACCCTTGAGCCATTTGTTGATGTTTAATGCCATATTTCAAGAACGAAGCCGCAACGGATACTGCCGTTTCAAAATGTTTCGAATCATCATAAACCCCTTGATCACAGTCTAGTATAATCATCATTCGTGGAAGTGATTCTCGCTCAAAGTCTTTGGATTTTAATGCACCTGTTCTAGCAGTGGCATTCCAATGTATTCTTGAAATTCGATCCCCATATACATAATCTCTCACTCCATTAATTTGAGAAGTACCTCTAGATGATAAAGTAATCATGGAGGAATTTTGAGTGCCTTTCAAAACATCATCTATGAATTGCCAACGAGGCAGTTCAATAATTTTGGGAAGCACTTTAAAGGAAAGGCTCATTTTTATTTGTCCTTGATGTTCTATAATTCCAAAAATATCCTCTGTAGAACATGTCGTGTTAGAAAAATGATAAAAACCTCTTTTTAAAGAAGGAATAACATATTGTAATTCTCCTTTTCTTTTCCAATCTGGAATAATTGTAGATTCATAAACAGAGCTTTCTCCATTTTTTCTAACTAATTGATCTCTAATTATGACATAGGGAATGGGCCAAAAACCTGGAAAATCAAAATTTAATTGAACATGAATTGAACTGCCTCCAGGTATATTTACTCCTTTTTGGTTCATTAAATTTCTATTACCCTTCACATATTTGATTCCGCTCCATTTTCCCGAAAGAATATATGCTCCTAAAATAACAACAATAATAAAAATCATATAGGCTAATTTACCGCCTTGAAATATTACAAATAATAAACTACAAAACATGATCGTATAAATGATCCAATATCTTAACTTTTGATTAGGAGATATCGCTGCATACTTAGACGAATAATTTGCCATAATGATTACTCCATTCGTAATTTAACGGGTACGGTAACTTGTTCCATAATAGTTTCCAGTACGGTTTCAACCGTATTTCCTTCCATACGTTCATCAGATTGCAGTATCATTCTATGGTTTAATACGTATGGTGTTAATTGTTTTATATCATCTGGTATTACATAATCTCTTTCTTTTAGAAAAGCCAACGCTTTTGCTGCATGAATTAAAGCTAGTGTAGCTCTAGGACTTGCCCCTAATAAGATTGATTTGTGTTGACGTGTATTTCTTGCAATTGCAATGGCATATTGAGACACAGCTTGATCAATATGAACATGTTTTACCTTCTCTTGTATGTTTAAAATCGTTTCCATGTCAGTGACTGGCTTTAAATCTAACAATGGATTGTTTCGACTATATGCATTTACCATGTTCAACTCAGTTGCTTCATCTGGATATCCCAGGCTAAACTTCATCATAAAACGATCTAACTGTGCTTCAGGAAGCAGATATGTACCTGCAAAATCTATTGGATTTTGTGTAGCTAGCATCATAAACGGCTTCGGTAATTCGTGGCTGACACCATCTACAGTCACACTCTTTTCCTCCATTGCTTCTAGTAATGCGGCTTGTGTTTTAGTAGTTGCTCTATTGATTTCATCAATGAGCAAAATATTTGTTAAAACAGGACCAGGACGAAAAACAAATGAATCATCTTTTGGGTGATAAATGGAAACGCCTGTAATATCTGTTGGCAATAAATCTGGGTTACACTGAATGCGATGGAACTGGCCATCAATTGACTTTGCTAATGATTTAATTAATACGGTTTTACCTGTACCTGGGACATCCTCAAGCAATACATGTCCTTCAGCTAATAACACAGTGAGTAAAAGTTCAATTTCTTCTGATTTACCCAAAATACAAGTTTCCAAATTTCCTTTCAACAATTTAGCAACAGCAAATTCTTCTTTCGTAAACGCTTCCATTCCAATTTCCTCCTCTTGTCTATATTCTTCTATTTTACATGAATATTCCGTGTTTTTGTACAGTGTATTTTTCAGAATTAATTTGTATATATCCATTAAAATTATCGATTCTAGCTGGTTTTTTGGAAGAAAAGCTTTACATAATACTTTGAACAAATCATTATGTTGCTTTTACGGTTAGGAAAAAATGTCCTCTTCACGAAAATAACCCGCTTCCCTTTTTTTGTAAAGTTCAAACCAGGAAGCAGGTTCTGTATTATCCAATTATGAAGTTATCCTTTTGGTTTAAACACCAATGCAGCAAGAAATGAGAATATAATAGCCGCCGAGACACCAGCACTTGTTACCTCAAAAATCCCTGTTATGACACCTATATAACCATCTCTTTCTAACTCAGCTAATGCCCCGTGTACAAGTGCATTCCCAAAGCTTGTAATCGGTACAGTAGCACCTGCTCCTGCAAAATCCTCAAAAGGTTCATACCAGCCAATACCATCAAGTACTGCACCTGCTACAACAAGTGTACTCATCGTGTGAGCTGGGGTCATTCTTCCTACATCCAATAAAAATTGTCCGATTACACAGACTCCGCCTCCAACTACAAATGCCCAAAAATATTGTATCAATTCATCACCTCATTCACTTTCTATGCTTACTGCATGTGCAATGCAAGGAATACTCTCACCTTGCTGATATGATATAGGGGAGTGTAATGCCCCTGTTGCAACAACGAGTATTCGATTCAGTTCTCCATTACGTAATTTTTTCATTAAATGACCATATGTAACTACTGCAGAACATCCACATCCACTTCCACCTGCAATAATTAAATAAGAATCAAGTTCGTAAATCATTAGTCCACAATCTTTAAATTCCGTTTGATCTATCGGAATTTTATGCTTGTGAAACAAATCTGTAGCAATTTGATGACCAACTTTTGCTAAGTCTCCTGTCACAATTAAATCATAATGATCAGGTGTAATTTGAAAATCTCTTAAGTGAGCCTCAATCGTATCCACTGCCGCTGGTGCCATAGCTACTCCCATATTAAAGGGGTCTGTAATCCCCATATCCACCACTTTTCCAATCGTGGCGCCAGTAACTCTAGGTCCATTCCCTTCTTTAGCAATGATAGAAGCTCCGGCACCAGTAACTGTATATTGTGCTGTTGGAGGTTTTTGTGAACCGTATTCTGTAGGATATCTAAACTGTTTTTCCACAGAACTGTTATGGCTGCAAGCACCACAGGCCACATGATTTGCAGCTCCAGAATTAACCAGTAAAGAAGATAACGATAAACTTACCATTGAAGTTGAACATGCACCAAATACTCCCAAATAAGGTACAGCTAAAGTTCTAGCTGTAAAGCTGTTACTAATGATTTGATTCATAAGATCCCCTCCTAAATAGAAGTCGATCCCATCTGAAGTAAGGTTTGCTTTTTTAATTGCCAACTTCACAGTCTCTTCCATGAATTTTTGCTCTGCTTGTTCCCAGCTATCTTGACCTATCCAGTTATCCTCATGAATAATATCAAAATCATTCACAAGAGGTCCCTTTCCTTCTTCAGGTCCTACTATTGTGGCTGTTGAGATAATAACAGGTTTATTTTCAAACTTCCAGCTTTGATGCCCTTGCAACATAATTAAGCTCCTCCGGTTCCTATAAAGATGTGAATAATCCCAATAATAAAGGCTGCAACAACACCAAATACAATAACAGAACCAGCAAGTTTAAACATATTACCACCGACGCCAAGCACATAACCTTCACTACGGTGTTCTAAAGCTGCAGAGCACATGGAATTCGCAAATCCTGTAACAGGTACGGCTGATCCTGCTCCTGCCCATTGTGCAAATTTATCATATACACCTAAGCTGGTTAAAATGATGGAAATGAGTATTAATATTGCAACCGTTGGGTCACCCGCTTTGTCTTCTTCAAAATGTAACCAATGTACCATTGCGTCTTGAATACCTTGTCCGATCAAACAAATGGTACCTCCAGCAAAAAATGCACGTATCGAATTTTTAATTACAGGTCTTTGAGGTTCCCTCTCCTTTGCAAATGATTGATATTGCTGCTGTACAGGAGTTAACGTTTTTTTCTTTTTATTCGCCATAAAAACATCTCCTTATTTTAAAAGTGGTGTTAATCTAGATATCAATTTGTTTAACTTCATTAAATTAGTTTCATACATTTTTTTTGCATCTTCATTTTCTGTAGATAAACTGAATAGTTCAATATCTGCTGCACATTTTTTCAATGTTGACAATAAAATAGCCTTTTGTTGAGGTTGTGCAACTTGAAGCTGGTCATTATATAAATCAACATAGAGTTCACCATAATTATCTACTTGAGCTAAAAATACATTTTCTATAGTAACTCCTAGTTTTTCTAATTCCGTATGTAACCATTCACGATTTAATCCGATGGATGCCAATGGCTCATTGATCACATTTCCATCCATGATAACTGTTTGAGATTCTTGTTCATTCGGTAATTTCAACCCAAGATGTTGAGGTGTAATAGGTTGATTTTCTTTCTTTAATAAAACAGAAAGATCTCCGGAAGTTTCCAATACTGCAAATTCTACATCTGCTACATTAAAAGCGTTTTTCTTTCTCAATTGAGACAACAAATCATCCGTATTATATTTGACCTTGTGCATATTATCTTCCAATATTTTACCATCCTTAATTAATGTAGTTCCTTTTCCTTCCATCAAATCCCGAATTTTTTTACTTTTTAATAACAATTTCTCAATAAAGAATGCAACTAAAGCCCAAACAGTTAATGCTATTAATCCAGTACCCCAATTCAAGAAATCTATGGAACTAAATCCAGCCAAGCTCCCAATGGTAATACCGACAATATATTGAAAATAATTCAATTCTGAAATTTGTCTGTTGCCAAGCAATAAACGAGTTAACAAAAACATTACGATAATCGCCGCTAAAGACTTCCAAACAATTTGAATCCATTCAGGTAGCAAAATGATTCACTCCTTCCCTTAATTAATATTCATTATCTGCAATGTTTCCTTATGTTATGAATCACAATATTTTTCCAATTAGAAAATCATGAATAGGGTAAAATACAATAAGTATGAAATTGTAAAATGTCAATACGAAAACAGATGACTTTTTCCTACACAAAATTAAAAATACGAGGTGTATAAATATGACTGTAGCATCTGATGTAAAAACATGTTTAGCTTCATTGAAAAGTGCACAAGCAAGCCTTGAACAATTTGCATTAAGTACTCAAAATCAAGCCGCAAAAACTTTATTTGAAAATTGTGCCCAAACTACTCAACAAGTAGTGGACCAAATAGGAACACGAGTTCAGCAGTTAGAAAATGAAGAACCACAGTATAAAGGACTATAATATCTTGAAATTTAGTATTGCACATATGTTGCATCAATTATAAAATGGTATTAAATAGAAAAAAGTTCTGATTAAACGATTTGGAGTGATTCAAATGTTACTTTGGATACTAACTTTTATAGTACTTTTTTCTTTCTTCATTACAGCTATTGTTATGTCTTTAAAAGAAGACAGAAAAAAAGCCAATCAACCACATATAAAAACTGGCAAACAAGATAATAGTGAAGAAAATTTCCGAAATTCATCGTACATCAAAGGAACTGATTATGGTTCTGGTAATATGAGTTAAGAACCATGAATATAAGGCAACAAAAAAACACCTTTAGTAGGTGTTTTTTTGTAAAAAATCGGTGAATTTTCTGTCAATGGACCTTTTTGGGGATCTACGATCACATTTTTCACTTCAAATGGAAATTCATTTTCTTCATTTTATAATCCCCTTGAAATTGTTCCCTTAAATGTTTATTTTTTCTCTAACTCGGCGTTGATTTTTTCAATTTGTTCCTTCATTTTTTGTGCTGAAAATTTGAAGTTTTGTTGCTCTTCTTCCGTTAGTGTTATAGGAACAACTTCTCTTATGCCTGATTGATCTACAATACAAGGAACACCAATATATACATCTGAAACCCCTTGATAATCTTCAATATATGTAGACACATTCAGAACTGCACTTTCGTCCCGCAAAATTGCTGTACAAATCCGATCCAAGGCTAATGCTATAGCATAATAAGTAGAACCTTTTGCCTGAATGATTTGATATGCTGCATCCCTAGTATTTTCAAAAATCTGCTTCTTATCTTCATCAGAAAGAGTTAATGGCATACCAGCAAAATTGGCTAGACTCCAAACTGGCACCTCTGAATCACCATGTTCACCAATAATTTTTGCATGTATACTTCGCGGATCAACATTCATTTTTTCACCAATTAAATATTTAAATCTTGAACTATCCAAAAGTGTTCCAGACCCAATTATTCGATTTTTAGGAAAACCAGACTTTTTCCAAGAGAAATAAGACATAATATCCACAGGATTTGAAGCAATTAATAAAATTCCATGGTGATTATACTTTATTACATTTTCAATAATGCTATCAAATATCATTACATTCTTTTTTAATAAATCAAGTCTGGATTCTCCTTGCTTTTGAGCAGCGCCAGCAGCGATAATCACAATATCCGCTTCTGCACAATCCTCATAGTCTCCAGCCCACACCTTTGTCTTTCCAGTAAAAGGTATCCCATGATTCATATCCAAGGCATCACCTACAGCTTTTTGTTTATTATGATCAATCAACACAAGTTCCGTCATACGCTCACGAAGTAATAATGTATACGCTGTTGTAGAACCAACTGCTCCAACTCCTATGACAACAACACGTGTTTTTTTATCTGTTTGATCCATATTTTTTATAACATCCTCTCTAGATGGTACTTTTTGTATAAATGATTTATTTCTTATGTAAATTTCCCTTGCCAAATTCTGTTAGTGTGTGCAAAAATTAATATAATATTCCTTGAAGGGGGGAGATGTGAGTGAAACTTCTTTTTTCAGAGTCAATACAACAATTAAAAACATTACCTACTCGTGAAATTTTAAAATTAACTCAAGGCAATGATATCATTTCATTCGCAGGGGGATTACCAGCAGAGGATTTTTTCCCTGATAAAGCTATTCAAGAAGCTTTTATTAATGTGTTTGAACAAGGTAAGCAATCACTTCAATATGGGATTACAGAAGGTCATACCCTATTAAGGGAAGAAATTAGCAAAAGGATGTTATTAAAAGGTATTCAAGCGAACTTGGATCAAATTCAAATCACAACAGGTTCTCAACAAGCCATTGATCTCATCACCAAAGTTTTCATAAATCGTGGGGATACTATACTGATTGAAAATCCAACTTATTTAGCTGCATTACAAGTTTTTCAAGGTTATGGGGCAAATGTTGTCGGAGTTAATAGTGATGATGACGGGATGGATCTAGATGATTTAAATGAAAAAATAAAACATTATCAGCCTAAGTTCATTTATGTAACCCCCACCTTTGCAAACCCAACTGGACGTGTATGGAGTAGTGAAAGAAAACAAGGAATACTACAAATTTGTAAACAGTTTGAAACCATTTTAATTGAAGATGATCCATATGGAGAGATTCAGTTTGATAAAGCAGCAGACTATTCTTCTATCTATTCTTTACATTCAACAAATGATGATTTTAATCCAGTACTTTATACAAGTACTTTTTCAAAAATTGTCGCACCTGCACTACGCACAGGTTGGGTTATAGGTGAGCAAAGTATTATTCAACAAATTACAAAAGCAAAACAAACGGCAGATATTCATTCAAGCATGATTGATCAACAAGCTTTATATTTTTTATTAAAATACTTTGATCTTGATCAGCATATCATTACTATTTGTAATGAATACAAAAAGAGAAAAGATCAAATGACACAACTATTAAAACAATATGAAATTCCAGCTAAATGGGTTGAGCCTCAAGGTGGGATGTTCCTCTGGTTGACATTGCAAGATTCTAAAATAAACTCAGCAGAATTATTAAAAAAAGCAGTCCAAAAAGGAGTTGCCTTTGTGCCAGGTACCGTGTTTTATACTGGAGAGGGTGAGAAAAATACGATAAGATTAAATTTCACATATACTCCTTTAGAACAAATGCAAATAGGTATTGAACGACTGCAACATGTATTAAGCTGAACAAGAACCTTAACTATCCCTTTATTAATTGAACTTTTCTAAATCCATCAATTGCAAAATCCAATCCTTAACATCAATAATCCTTGTATATTTAGGAGATGAGTTAGTTCCTGTTATAATCATTGGAACGAATGAATCATCTGCATGTAATGAACCATGACCTGCTCCTCCTAAATGTATAGGTGAGTATTCATCTGTAAATTCATATTCAATTTTTGCATCTGCTACTAAAAACCTGCCTTGATGTGAATATAAAGCTCCATACAATCTGGCAAGCGCATCAGGGTAAGTTTTATACTGCAATTGATTATCTTTAAAATCAAGATCTAGTATTTCCAAATTTCCATTTACTGACCAGAATTGCTCATACAAATCTTGAATTACATTATTCGGTTCATAGCTTAAACTGCCATTATGATCCGGGGAGAGCACATGTACTGATTTTTCTTCTTTCCACGCTACAAAATCAACTCGACTATCTTCTTTTATTTTCTCAGCTATTTTCTGTAAAGAAAGATTATTATCTAATACATAAATATAAGACATCCGTTCGTTTACACTTAACAATATTTGATCGTGTTCCTTAACTTCTGAACCTAGCTCATATATTTGGTATTCGTTTAACAATGATTTTAGTCTTATTAGATTTTTTTCTTTATCTTTGCCTATCTTGGATTGACCACTATCCCCTAATATGATCCAATTTACTTTTTCTATAGCATCGTTCCAGGTTGGATACGAATTTAAAACCTTTTGCAGCTGTTCATCTACTTTTTTAATTCCTTCAGTTTCATCTACTCCTTTTTTATGTACAACTTGATCATTGTTTGGAAAATAAACCATTGAAAAAGGGGGTAGGATTTGATTTTCAATTAAGAATAATAGTTCATTTGTAGAATATTGGTCATTTAAACCAAACCTTTGCCAAACATGATGGTTTTGATTTTTAGGATTCATTTGTGCCAAGCTGCCAAACGAAAAAAAAGCAGGAGCTTTCACATTGATTTTGTCTGGTAATTCACTAAATTGTGAAAAGGTATTTGGTAGATAGAGTGTTTGAGTTTTATTACCTCTATAAATTAAACCATTGATTGATGCTGAATCGATTTCATTCGTTGAGAGGGTCTCATAAATTGTTTTCACATTTGGGTTTAAATGTTTATCGTTTAAATTCTTTAGGCTATCTAATATCATATGGTATATACCATGCTTCCATATTTCCTTCATTCCACTTCCATATGTAATGACACGCTTTTCTTCATCGCTATACCACACTAAACCTGGTACTTTATGTTGATCCGCATATTCCCCTGTTAATATTGAGCTATCTATTGTAACAGACATCGTTGGATAACTACTGACTACTTTAGGAAAGTACTTTCCTCTATCTATCAAATATTTTAAAGCTGGAGCTTCACCACTTTGTATGGCATTTTGTAAGGGTTCATCCATTATTGAGTCTGCGATAATCAAAACTATAGGTTTTGTAGATAAGGAACTATAGTCAAAAGTATTCAGATTAAATTCATTTTTATTTAATTCAGAAGGGTTTTGATCCAAACCCGAAATAAGAATCAACATGATAAATACAATTGAAGTTAAGGTTATTAAAATCCATTTATATATCATATGTTCAGCCCTTTAAAGTGTAAATATTTTTGAACTATTAATCACTTTATTGTGTGCAAATATTAGTTAGATCATTCATATCATTTGCCATAAGGTTGGTCAATGATCCTAAAATTTTAATTTCCTAATTTATTGTGTTCTTTTTTTATTGTGAATTTATAGTTGAGGCTGCTACTGATGTTGCGACAATCGCAGATACTGAAGCAGCAGTCTGTGCTGCGATTAATGCTTCAATTGATACACTTAAAGTTGTATCAATCAACTTGTTTTGTTCAGTTTTATTATCAATATATTGCTTACTCACGATAACAGAAGCTAAAAGTACATTCATTCCTCTTCCTAACCACTTATATTTTTTAAGCCCTTTTAAGTAGTTAGCAACTTCTATTAAATTAGTAACAACTTCATGCTGATCATCATCTAATAAGGTGATTAATCCAAGTGCCGCATAATACTGTGAATCAATTTTCAATTTGTTTTTCTTCAATTGATTAAATATACTTTTACATTTTTCTGATTTTATTTGAATATTCTCATCGCTAAATGACAAGATGTGAGAAAGCAACTGCAGACCATTTCCTTTTCTAAATCCATGCTCATTTAATGCTCTATAAATTTCAACAATATTTTGCATACTTGTTTCAACAGATGATTCAGAATTAGCTAACATCACACATAGTGGATAATCGTCTCCACTTGTAATCCATGGATTATTCTTTTTCATTTCTTTAAATATCTCTAATGATTTCCTTATCCTTTCTTGCATCATGCTTTCTTCACAAGTTAACAATAATGCATAACAAGTAATAGGCATATACTCACTATTTTTAAAGCCTGCTTCTTTAAACCATTTTTCATAAGTTAACAATTTTAAAAATTGTGATTCTGGATCGTCAAATTCACTGCACAACAACATGGAAATCATAAACATATTACTTCTAAAGCTTGAAAACAGTCTAGTTTGTTTTTTTATGTAATCACTAGTATTTTTAATCTTGTTTTTTTCATATTTAATGTGCTTCTGAGTATAGGTTAGTGCAGCAAAGTGAAGAGATAGATTGTTTTCCCACCTAAAGTCTTTTTCAATTGTAAAATAAAGATCTAACATTTCATCCACTTTTGTTTTTAATGATTGCTCCATGCATGTTCCCCCTATAATCAAACTCCAACTTTTCTATTTAATAATTTATTTAAAAATAATCTATTTTTTAAATTAGAGCACAAGTGCACAAATTGGCGAGTTTCTTTATAAGTATACGGAAATATAAGGAGAAAGTTTCAATCTAGTAATATCTCCCTCATTTGTCATGAAAAATATTCATTTTACTCCTTCTAACTCTATCAATTTTTGATATAATGATTTTAATTTAGAAAAAGGAGCAGATATTATTTGAATAAATCAATTCAGTTTTTTCGTTATGTTGGGTTTGCAGAAGGATTATCTTTCCTTATCCTACTCTTTATCGCAATGCCTCTTAAGTACATTTTTGAAATGCCATTAGCAGTTTCAGTTGTTGGGGCTATTCACGGAGGTTTATTTATTCTTTATGTACTTACTGTTCTTTATGTTGCAACAGAACATAAATGGCCATTGAAAAGAACTTTACTTGCAGGAATAGCTTCTATTGTTCCATTTGGACCGTTTTTATTTGATGCACGTATTTTACGAAAAAGTTAGTTTTATTAATATAGACAAAAAAGGACGGATTTTCATGCGTCCTTTTTTTATTTGAATTTTGTACAATTGCCCAATAGTTACCTTTGTGTACATATTTATATGTTTTGAAATAAAAAAAAGACCACCCTAGTCCTTCTCAAAACTAAAGCAGTCTATTTCCCGAGAAATATATTTTACTATTTATTTTGTAAGCTGACCTCTTGTGACTCCTAGTTGATTTGTTGCTTTTAATGTTCTCCACACTTGAGTACCACTAATTTCACCTTTAACCGCTTTTTCGTACAAGCTTATCACTTCTTTTACCTTTTCCGGAGATTCTTCTAAAAATTCAATACGAAAATGTGATACACCTGATTTTATGAAATGTTTTAAATACTCTGCCCCAGACTGTTCAATTGCATTATAAACAGTATTCCGACATCCCTCATCTACACGAACTGGATGTGACATTCCAATTCGATCTCTCAAGGAAACTCTATGCTCTTCACAAGGTCTTCCACAATTCGTATAATCTGTTCCCTCACTTAGGAAAGTACAATAAACACAATGCTCTGTATGGTACATTGGTAAATGCTGATGTATCACTACTTCCAATTTAGATGTATTCGCTTTGTTTAATAAATCCATCATTTGTTGGATGTTTAAATCATATGAAGGTGTACAGCGATCCAATCCTGAATTAAGGAAAAGATCAATTGTTTTATGGTTTGCCATGTTTAAGGAAAAATCACCGAACATTTGTGGAAATTCTTCATTCGGATTTTCTTCTTTTCTTTTTATAAACTCATATACAGCTCCTGTATTTCTTAGAAGTACAGCATCTGGTTTTAACTTCAAAATATGATTGAAATAACCTGTTTCACCTGGCATATGAATACGAGGTGTAGTTAGAGCAATTTTTTTTCCTGCTTTTCGGGCACTTTCCACCGCAGCTGGATATTGCTTTATAAATTCAAAATCTGCGTAAATCCATTCAATATGTGTTTCGGAAACAGCATGTACTTGTTCTAGGTTTCTACATAGTACAACAAGAGCAGGTTCAACTGCTGAAGGTTGTTGTGTGACAGCATCAGCGTATACATCAACTTCTCGTTTTGTATATGAATTTGGCTCTTGTCTTTTTTTTACTAACTGTTCAACCGCTTCACGACGAACTTTATTTAATTCTTTGATAGGCACAATGACGTGTCCTTCTAATTGATTGATCACATTTTCTAAATAAAAAATCGTGCCACCCATTCTTCCCAATTGATCCTGTAAAATTCCATCCTCTAGAGGTCTTTTTATGGCTTTCTCTAATATTTTTTCCGTCTGAACTGTAACTTGATGTTTAGTTTTTATATCTGTAAACTTTGCAGTCAGCGGTTCACCCTCTTTACCAGTTACTGTAACTTCTAATGCAAATATGTGATAAGGCTTTTCAGTTTCAAAAGTTTCACGCAGTGCTTTATCTAACTTAGGATCATTTGTTTTCCAAATACGATCCCCTGCATGGACTCTTTGTAAATTGATATCATTACGACCTAAGATTATCTCGATCAACTGACCTTCTTTTGCTTCACCCTCAAACTTTACTCCATCTACTCTTAAATCATAAATTCGTCCGCCCTCTTCATCTTTTGTTGGATCACCAGCATCATAAACGATACCATCCCCACGTTTTATTGGAGCTTCAAGGTTACAGATAACACCTCGTTTTGTTATTTGTTGTACATCACCTAGAAAAACTCCCCTACTTTTAGGGAAAGTACCATCAACTAGTTGTTTATTATTTGTCCCTTTTAAAAATCCATAAGTAAAACCGCGAGAAAAGCTTTGCTGCAATTCACGCATTTCATATTTATTCGGTTTTGAGTTTTTACATTCAAAATACCTATCTATCGCTCTTCTGTATTTACTCACAACATTTGCTACATATTCAGGACTTTTAAGGCGACCTTCTATTTTAAATGAAGTCACCCCTGCTTCAATCAGTTCTGGTACAATTTCAATCGCTGCTAAATCCTTTGGAGACAAAAGATAAGTGACATCTCCCATTGGCTGATGCTCACCGTCAACCATCATGTCATAAGGCAATCTACAAGCTTGAGCGCACTCACCTCGGTTCGCTGAACGCCCTCCCCACATTTCTGAGGTTAAACATTGACCTGAGTAGGAGACACAAAGAGCCCCGTGAACAAAAACCTCCATCGGCAGTTTCGCTTCTTCTCCAATTCGTTGAATGTGTTTTAAATTATTTTCTCTTCCTAACACAATTCTTTCCATCTCATAAGGTTTTGTAAATTCAGCCGCTTCAGGAGAAGTAATGGTCATTTGAGTAGAACCATGAATCGGAAAGTCAGGTGAGATTTCACGAATCATTTTAACTAATCCCAAATCTTGCACAATCAAAGCGTCTACTCCTGCATCCATGCAGGCTTCAACTAGTTTTTTTGCAGCTTCTAATTCATCTTCAAACACAAGTATGTTAAACGTAACGAACCCTTTTACGCCATAAGTGTGTAAAAAAGACATGACCTCTGGCAAATCTTCTATTGTAAAGTTCTTAGCTCTTACACGAGCATTAAACTTATCTACTCCAAAATAAACAGCGTCTGCTCCATTGGCTACCGCTGCTTTCATACAATCCCAATCACCCGCAGGTGCTAGCAACTCTATATCTTCTATTTGACGTTTCATTATAATCCTCCACTTATTTATCACACACAAAATGATCTTACATCATTGTATATGTTCAGGTCTCATAGGTCAAAGATTGTTCCTTCCTTATAATAAATACCGTGTAAAACCCTTATATATACTCCTGCTTCCTCATCAACACAGACATTGCATAATATAATCCTGCTCCTACAAAGGCCAATAAGGCAATGATAATAAATGTCCATCGAAACCCAAACCAAACCGTTAACGGAATTGCCAATGGAGCAATTGTTCTTCCAATCGTAAATCGTAAACTGGCAGCAGCATAATATTGCCCTAACATTTCTTTTGGAGCTAATTTAGCTACAAAAGATTCTTGAATACCAACAGCCATAAGCTCTGCTACAGTAAATATAAACATTCCCAATAATAAACCCCAAATTTGCAAGGTGTGTCCAAAGATAATCATGGATACTCCATAGGTCAATGCACTGGCAATAAAAACTCTATGCGCCTCAAAGCGTTCAGAAATTTTTGTAGCATAAAGAGTAAATAATACAACCAATAAACCATTTTCAACAATAATCCAACTAAACACTTTTTCCCCTGAAGCAACAAATGACCAATTATTGAAATTAAATAAAGTTTGACTCGGTACAGATTCAGATATATATACAGCTAACAGCAAATCCATCTGCATAAAGGTTTGTGCGAGTAAGATCCCTGCAAGTATAAATAAAAAGAATGCTTTATCCGTAATAATAACACTGTAATTTTTCACCTGCTCAATTAAGAAAGAATACCACTTATCATCTTTACTTTCTTTGTTTTTGTCCTCTACAACGTTCGGTGCTGTTTCTCGAATAAATCGTTGCAATACAATTGTAAATATGACACTTATAATAAATGCAGCAACCAATAATTCAAATCGATAATTAAAAAAGAAAATTCCACCCAGTAATGGTCCTATAACTACTGACATATTAATCATAATGTAAAACACAGCAAATACTGCTGTACGATCTTTTTCAGGTACAACATCTGCAACCATAGCGTGACTTGCAGGCCAATAAAAAGCCCCAAAAACACCTAACAATGAAAAAGATATAAAAGTCAGTACAGGTGATTCATACCATGGTGAATTAGCAAATAGAAACATCAAAAATGCAGCTGATGTACCTAAGTATGAATACACCATCATCTTTTTTCTACCGAATTTATCTGCACAATAACCTCCAAATAAATTCGCGATAACACCTATACATTGTGAAACCACTAACAATATCCCGGCTGTACTCTTACCAAATATCTCAGCAAAATAGATAGCCATAAAAGGAAAAAACATCCAAAATAAAATACCAATAACAGCTTCCCCATATAATCTTACCTTTAAATTTTGATCCCAGTCTTTCCACTTCATAATAAACACCTCATTAATTCTTAGTTGAAACTTAAAAAAAAACAAAAAAATAGACGCATCGCAGCTACGATACGTCTATTTAATGAATTCATCAAAAAATAAAAATGCAGCTCACATTAATTCAAGTGACCTGCATCATTATTTTGATTTAATAAAACAAAGTACAAATATAAGATATACAATTAATGATCCGCTGAGGTCACGTAATATGATTTTGTCTGATTTTGATTAAAATAAATGAATAAGCTCACGTTTACGCAACCTCCATTAATTTAAAGTCTCAACTATCTTAACATCTTCCTTTTTTTATTGTCAAGAAAAATATAACAATCTTTAGTTGGACTATATTATTATTTGAGTTTAATACAAACCAAACCCCACAAGCTTATCAAGCAAGTGGGGGGCATTTACAACTTTTTCACTCTATAAAATTCATGAAATAACTTCATTAAAGCTCTCTTTTCAATTCTAGATACATAGGATCTCGAAATGCCTAAATCTTTTGCAATTTCTCTTTGTGTAAGTTCTTCTCCACCTTGAATTAATCCAAATCTCCCCTTAATTACTTCACGTTCTCGATCATCCAAAATATGAAGATTGCTATATATTTTACTTTTTTCTATTTTTAATTGAACTTTGTCTACTACTTCATCTGATTCTGTTCCTAAAATATCAATTAGTGTGATTTCATTAACACCATTATATTATCTGTTTTAATCTCCTTTATTTCTTTAACAAACAAATAGAAAATCAGTCCCCTCTTAATTTACAACAAACCCCTTAATCATATTTATTAACCTCAAATAACCTTCATTAATTATATGGATATATAATTTTAAATCAATCGTTACTCTAAGTTCATTTTTCATTTAAAAAACTCCTTTGTTTAAAGCCTATGTGCGTTTGTCCACTATGTCAGGAGTTTGACAAATTTATTTAGTAAAATAGTATATTTTTCAATTTACCTGTCCATCATGATCATTAAAAGGAGTGATGGAAATGGTTTTGGGGTAAGGGTTTAGGTAGGAGAAGAACAAGGTTAGGTAAGTATTTAGATGATAATGCTCAACAAACTATTTTAAAAAAAACTGGTATCAGTAGAGATACCATGTCTAAATTATGTGGGGATAGAAATTACTCCCCTACTGAAAAAACAAAACAAAAAGTTGTAAAAGCATTGAAAGAAAAAGATAAAAATGCAAATATTAATACATTTTGGTAATTATAAAATATTAGGTGTTTGATATAATAGAATGGAATTACATATAAACTAATGTATGTTTATGGGCTAACCACTGACTTAATAGTCGGTGGCTTTAACTATTTTAATATAAAAAAACCCACAAACTCTTAAAGTGTACCCTTTGTAAAGGACATATAAAAAAAGCCTATGCAGTTTTAAGAAGATGATCTCTGTATTGAACAGGGGTCATTTTTTTTAGATTCCATTGATATCTATAGTTGTTATAGTAAGTCATATAGCTTTTGATTTCTTTTTGGAGTTCTTCGAGTGTTTCACATGACTTGATATATACTTCATCCTTAAAGTGACCAAAGAAGGATTCTTGAGGGGCATTATCCCAACAGTTCCCCCTCCTGGACATGGATTGGTCTAACCCAAATTTTTCAACCATTTTTTGAAACTTCGGACTAGTGTAATGGACACCTTGATCAGAATGAATAAAGGCAGACGGAACCAATCTTACTTTTCTATTATTCTTTAATTTGAGAAGCGTATCTGTTGCGATGTCTAAGGTCATGCGATCTGACAGGTGGTAAGCTAGTATTTCGTTAGTTGAACCATCTTTAACGTCGAAGGACATACTTTTGGCTGGGGGAAAGCTCTATTTTCTCATCCCCCTTTCGACAAAACGAATCTTTTTTAACAGTTCGTTTTCTGCTTTTAGTAAGTTAATTTGTGCTTCTAAACGAGCATTTTTCTCCTCTAGAGTAAGTTCTCTTTCCAATGGGCGCCCTGAGTTCCCTGCCCTAGTGTCACGTAAACCGATTGTCCCGTTCTTCTTGTAAGCTTTCTGACATCTTTTACTTGCCGATCTAACTCTTTCCGTTCCCAAAACTTCTACATCAAAACCGCATTGTTCAAATATTTCTCTAGCAAATTTCCCTTTCTCTTTTTCTACAATAAAAATATGCTTAAATTCATCTGTATAAGTGATTCCTTTTGAACTAACAGATTTAACGTATTTATTGTTTCTCAGTTGCTCTATCTCTTTCTTTATAAAAGTTTTTTTACTCATAATTTCTCCACTCCAAACTAATTCTCTCGTTATATTATTAATTATACAAAAAATACCCTATAGCTAGACTTTTTTTGAGTGTCTACACTACAGGGTACATTTTATCTAGTTTGTAGGTTTAAGTTGATAGAGCCTTTTATTTCATCCTGGAAAAGCATATCTACGGAACAGTTTATTATATAGCTCATTAAATTCTTCCAAAAATTCATTAGCTACTTCTAAATTTTCAAATGCTTGATTTTTCAGTTTTTTATCATTTTGTTTTTCAATGGATGCTTGTAACAATTGAAATGCACCCAGTCGGCGCTGTAATACAAACCCATAATCAAAAAGTAATTCCTTTACTTCCTGTGTTTCAAAATGATCATTATGCATACTATTATAGATTTGTTTATATAAAGTATATCTAGGAATAATTTCTTGAGTTAATGTTTCATATAATATAGTATCATTTTGATAATTCTCTCCCGTTACACTTTCAAACAAAGACATTAATTCAACTTCTTCATTTGCCTGAATCAACATCATTTTTTCATGGTATTCTAAAAAATCTTCTTCCACTGAAACTTTGTTAGATACCATGTAAGTAACACTATTAGTTATAATCAATAAAAACACAATAAGTATTATTTTCTTCAACGCGTCCCCTCCCCTTTATAAATATATAATATACTATTATTTAATAGTTAAAACTGGTAATTATATCCATGATATTAAAATCCTTTAAACATATTTATTAACCTAATATAACCTGTATTAATAATGTGGATATACAGTCTAAAATCAACCTCTACTATAAGTTCATTTTTCATTTTTAAAACCTCCTTAGATATTTGTTAGAAGTGTATGTGCCACAGATTGTACACTATTCCACATTTATTCAATAGAAATGTATAATAGTTGATCCTACTGTCAATCCTGCATTTAAGGAGGGATTAAATGTTTGGATTAGGTAAACCAAGAACAAAATTAGGGAAATATATCGATAAGAAGAAAATCTCACAAAAATGGATAAGTGATAATTGTGGAATAGACAAAAATACAACAAGTAGATTGACTGGAAATGATAGCTATAAACCAAATCGAAGTACAAAACATAGAATAGTATCGGGATTGAGAAAAAAAGGAGAGGAAGTGGAGGAATCGGATTTTTGGTGAGTTGTAAAAACTTGATATAATGGAGTAGAACTACATTTTAACTAATGTATGTTTATGGGTTAACCACTGACTTAATGTCGATGGTTTTTTGTTATAATCAATACAATAGTTTTACTAACTTCTAGGAGGAAATATCTTGAGAGTTACTTATGTACTTATACTTTTATTAATGTTATTAGGTTGTTCGCAATCTAGTGAAATAGTTACTTCTAATGCTACATATGATGAAATTTTGGTTTTTCCTGCTGATAGATACCCCGAAACGGCAACACATATTGAATCAGCCATTTTAAACGGTCAGTCTGCTGTATGTACCATAGATCGTGATGGAGCAGATGAAAATAGAGGTGAATCACTTGCAGGAATCCCCACTAAAGATGGATTTGATAGAGATGAATTTCCAATGGCAATGTGTGCTGAAGGTGGAAAAGGTGCAAGTGTAGCTTACGTTGATCCTTCAGATAACAGAGGGGCAGGATCTTGGGTTAGTAATCAATTAGAAGACTATAGAGATGGAACTAGGGTGTTATTTGTAATTGAAGAAAAAGAACTTGGCAGTGTTCAAGTTGCTAACAATGAAGAATCCACAATTGATATACCTTATGCTAACTGTACACTAGCAAGAGAAGCAGGAGTTACACCTTTACATGCAGGTGATTTAGGATATAGTACAAAACTAGATCGAGATGGTGATGGAGTAGCTTGTGAGTGATGCTTTTTAAAATGTTTTATATCTCTTATTGTAAAATATTAGAAGGTTGATATAATAGAGTTACCTTTTCTTTGCATTAAATAGATTAGTTTATGGGCTAATGGTCTCATTAGGAATGAGACCGAACCACTGATTTAAAATTCAGTGGTTTTTTTATTTGTTCTTTTCTTGTATCAATAATAACTCTTTTTTTACATCTTATATCAATGAACATTTATTCACTTTTTAAAAAGGAGTTGACCAAAAATTTAACACCATGGTATTTTTAATAATAAAAACATTGTTTAAAGGGTTGGTTTACCAAATGAATTATTCAGAATTATTCAATAAGTATATTAAAAAAAGTGGTTTAAGCTGGGCAGAGATTACAAGACGATTGCATGATGAAAAAAATATAAAAATTGATCGTTCTTATATATCAATGCTTAAAAATGGGAAAACAAAATACCCTGCATCTGATGAAATTAATAGAGCCATTGCAGAAATAACAAGGTGTGATCCCAATAAACTTGTTATGGCGGGTTATCACGAAAGAGCACCTATTGAAGTAAAAGAAGTTTTAGATAAAACTATTTTTTATGAAAAACTCTTAAAGAGGATTTTATTAAAAACCCAGAATTTTGATAAGGAAACTCAAGAGCTAATTAATAAATTCTCCAATCTTGTACCTCGTGAACTAGATGATTCAATATCTGAAAAAAAAGAAATTGATGTCTCAGATGAATTCTTATTTAAAAAATACAATTTAAAGTTAGATGGTAAATCCTTGAGAGAAAAAGATATTAAACTTGCTGTAGCTTTTTTGCGAACAGCTTTAAAGCATAATGAACAATAAATATTAAGAGGAAACTATTTGGACACGTCTTATCCAAAAGATTTCAGGAGGGCAGAAGATGAAAGTTGGAGGAATAATTAAAGAATTAAGAAAAGGACATAAAATGACTCAAGTTGAATTAGCTAAAAAATTAAATGTCGCTCCTACAGCAGTTTCAGCATGGGAACGAGATGAGAATAGACCGCTTTTGGATAAAATCACAATTTTAGCAGATATGTTCAATGTACCAGTTTCACATTTTTTTAAAAGTTCACGAACAGAACAGATGTCAGTAGGAAAAAATATCAAAAGAGTACGAAAAGCTAAAAAAATTACACAAAATGAGCTTGCAAACATGTCCAATATGTCAAGGTCTTATTTAGCTGATATTGAACGCGATCGATATAACCCAAGTGTTGTTTCTCTAAAACGCATCGCCGAATCCCTCGAGATAAACTTAAGTTCATTAATAGACGATGATGGAAATGATAAAAATGTCATACCTGATATAAAGAAAATACTAGAAGATAACAAACAAATCAAATATGACGATGTTTTAATCGATGGAGAAGAAAAAGAAAAAATACATCGTGTTATAAAAGCAATTTTAGATATTGAATGAAAATGTGTTTTCAAGAGGGGTTTTACAATGAGTGATTTAAAAATGTCGATGGGTAAAAAAATTAAAGAATTGAGAAAAAAAAGAGGATTATCTCAAGATGATCTAGCTGAGCATTTGGGAATGACAAGAGCAAATGTTTCTAACTATGAACGCGATAAAAACAAGTATTTACCAAGTAGCAGTCTAATGAAAATTGCAGATGTGTTAGGTGTATCCTCAGATTATTTGTTAGGTAAATCTAATGACTCTAAAACACCAGAAAAAGAGTTTCTTCAAAAATTAGAATTATCAGATGATGAAATACTTAAAAAGTTTTTTCTCACATTAGATGGAAAAGAATTAACAAAAGAAGAAGTCAGAATTGCAGTGGCTTTTCTTAGAACCAACCGTCAAATGAAGGGATGATTAAAAGACTAACCGCCTAAATAAGCGGTTTTATCTTCTAAACGGTGAATCATAATCCCGAGTATATATAATCTTTATATTTTGTGTATCTCCATCTGGACATTCTATATACCCACCTCTAACAAGTCCATTTAATACTGAACGGACTGTTTGGTCGTCCTTACCTGTTTTGATTTCTAGTTCAGGAATGGTTGGCATTCTACGTTTTGAATGAGAAAAGTTATACAAAATTCGTAATACCTTTCGTTCAAGGTCGGTAAGCATCAGGACACCCCCACTATATCACCAAACTTGATCCACTCATATTCATGCTCATGATCTAATTTAATTTGTCTTAATTGGGTATCGAATTTAGTCACTGTTCCCGTCTTAAATGCATTCAGACCAAAATCTCTGAACAATTCAACTGTAATTTCCGAGTTACTTAACATAGAATCTGATAACTGCTCTGATATAACATTAACTTCTTCCTCTGCTAGTACTGGCTTCGTCTTTCTATTTAGCTCTTGTTGATAATCATTATACGTTCTTTGTGTTCGGGTAGTATCATTCTGCTTGCTTCCCACATCATATTAGATCCAGGTGTTAGTTTATTTTCTTTCATTATTATTCACCTCTTATAGAACATTTGTTCTTATTATATAAGAGGTACAGGGAGATACGCAAGAGCACAATTTAATATTTACAATACAAACATCCAGTCAAAGTTCAATCTTAACTCATACAATATCCCATCAAATAAAAGAATAAGAGAGGTGTTTAATATTTTCCTAGAATACCTATATTTGAGCACAATTTATTAAAACGAAGGGGAGTTTTTTTTATGAATACAAATCAAAATTTTAATCAAATATGCAAAGCTTTTGCTGAGGTGCTTGGAGGAGAGCCTACAATAAAAAATGGGGTGTGTACAGTTATATTAAGCAGAGACATTGCAACGACTATACAAGGTGTTAGATCTCAATCTTTACTTTTATATCCTGCCGATTTTTCCTTTGAAGCATTGACTGAAGATGGCGAGGCATTAAACTTAGGAGCTATAGGGCTTTTACAAGGTGAAGTAACTCCTTTTATAAAAGAAATACTAAAAGATGAGAATATGGAATTAGGGACTTTGAGTAACCATTGGCTTTATGAAGACCCACGTATACTTTATACTCATTTTCAATCTATACAACCTCCTTTAGATTTTGCAGAAACCGTATCCAGAGCATTTAAAACACTACAGATTCAAAATTTCATGACGTGTTAAGTAGTTTTATTAAAATTAATAGTGAATTGAAATAATAATAAAAAGTAATCATTAGGACATTTGAATCAATTTCAAGTTTCGGACTATTTAAATAAGAAACTCCCCGACCAGCTACACTATGAGCCAGTGGGGGTTATTTACGCTTACCTTTATTTAATTCACCTGGTTCTTTTTACTTGAATTAATTAAAGTCTATTCAAATGGATTTTCCTTTGTCCAATCAGTTGGTCCTTCATTACTAGCAATAAATTTTCGCCATAACTCCCCACTTTCTTTATCAAATATAATAATATTATTATCATTTGCTGGGATTAATTCATATTATAATGATTGTTCTTGTGTTATACCTACCTTCTCTTCTTGATTTGAATGTAAAGATTGTGAAATAATCCAAGAACTTAAAAGAATGCATCCCCCTAAAAAAATAATAGAAAAGAACTGTAATTTTTCACTCACTATTAATACCCTCCAAAATATTGTAATATCACCAACATTATTATCTTAGCTCTCTATTAATATACCACTTTTATTTTACGGGTTCGTTGGTTCATGGTTTTAGACACAATAAATACTCCCCTTTAAGTAGCAGAATTTTATTTTTTAATCTTTCTACCTTTAGGAGAGCTATCACATTAACTCATTTCTGCACTATATTTTTAGCGCCACTCCATAATCCACTAGCAGCTAATCCCATTACTATGCCTACTAGAATAGCTTGTTTTGGATCACCAGGTGCCACATAAACAATACCAGTTACTACCCCTAATACTAAGGATAAAACTGGTTGATACTTAGCCCCTAATCCTAGTTGTTTTACTAATTGAACTAATGCAACGATAATCGGCACAATTGCAAAATCATAAACTTGAAATTCCATTTAATTTCCTCCTTCCAATTTTTTATTTGATAATCGATCTAACATAACAAAAAATAACCAAGGTATGTCCTGTAAAACCTCGTCAGGCTTGTCCTCTACTTTCTTTTTCCATTCATCAACATCATGAAGTAATTCTTTCTCATTAAGATTCTCAATAGATTGATGAGCCATTTCTATCTGCCATTTTTTTAACTTCAAAATCAATTCCTCCCTCGGTAAACAATCATAGTATTCTTTCACTACATCCTGTAATAACCGGTCATAAGATTTACCCATTTTTGATAGTGCGTTTTGTGGATCTGTTTTACGTTGTGGATCAAGGATGTGATGACCGATGATAGAATTAGACGGATCTAGTCCAGCTACATAACAAATATAAGCAATCACCCATACATACCTTTTATAAGCTTCTTCATTATTAATACTGCCTCTCTTATGAGAAAAACAAAGCTCAACACCTGCTGCTATATCATTTGCATCATCACCAAATATCTGATTATCTAAAGGTTTTTGATATAGAACATGCCATGCCTTTTCTGGTGTATCTGTAAGCAAAGGAATACACTCATAAATACCTGTATCGTCTACAAAGATATGAGCAGAAGCATACATATCATTATTTGAATTCTCGTAGTATTTAATATTTTGTAATGCTGTGGATCCGTCATTTCCTGTATCGTGAGCAACGATAAACCCCACTTTTGGCATCTTAATTCCAGATCGTCTTTTTGTGCCTTTAGTGAGGTATTTCTTCGTGATGGGATATTTTACTTTGAAGGTCATATTTTCACTTCCTCTCACTCTTTGATTTAAAAATCTCAACCGCATTCAATAAAATAGACGGAACAGGTAATCCGATCCGTCCAGCGTTTTCTATTATGGAAAGCAACTCATTACCAAGGTATAAAAATATAGCTGCATCACGTATGAAGTGTTGGTCGCCTATTGCTGTATCTGTTAAATGAGCAACTGATATCATGATGAATATCATTACCTTTTTGGCTATCCCTTTAAATCCCTTGTTGCTTTGTAATCTCCCCTCAACACCTGCAGCTATGATTCCTGAAATATAATCGATCAATACAAAGACAATTAATATTTCAATCAAACTGTTCAATCCTCCAAATAGATATGATCCTATTGAACCTAATGAAGCGATAACAAATTTAAATATTGTATTTTCCAAATCTCTCCCCCCTTAAAAAGTGATAAATAAGCAACCAAACAAAAAGGACCGCAAAGGGTCCCTGAGTTAAAAAATATTGAATGATATTTAATTCCAATCTCTCCACCCTCCTTAACATTAAAGGACCCTGCTGTTAAAAGGTTCATCACCAAATTTTGTGATTTATCCATAAAAATAGGAAAGCATCTATATAATCCTGGTCATAATGTTAGCGACTAAACAAACACTAGGAGGATTCATAAATGCTTTCCCTATCACTAGATTTGCCAGAATTTAAAGTCATTAAACAAGAAAATGGTTCGAATTTTCATTTTGTAGTCGTTGAGAAAGAATGTGAAGAAGAACGTTGTCCTTACTGTGGGTTTCTCGCTGGCAAGTCGGGTTCTATTCTCATTAGTTGATCAGGACAATATGTTCTACTTGCAGCAACAAGAATGATAACCAAAAGAATAAAGAGTACTAGAACTAATGCAGCTCCAGAACTACTGTGTCCACTCATGTTAACCCCTCCTTTCTATATACGATATAATATAGAATCCCCGCTGGTATCTGGTGGGGACGGACTATCAAATATTTATTTTTTATTATTTGCAGAAGCTAGTTACAACTCCTCTATTTGCATGTAAATCTAGATATCTTCCATCTATAGAAAACCACCATGTACACTAAAACCTACTAAAGCCTAAATCTAGTCGTTCAAGCTCCTCAAGTCTTCTTTCTCTATAACTCCAACTTCCAACTAAAATAATAACTAATAATATAAATAAAACCAAAACTATAGCTGCTCCCATAAAAACACCTCCATTCTATACTGTGATGTAATATACTATGTTAAAAAATCTACTTTGATTGGACGTGTATCCTAGGGTGAGTACACATTTTTCATAGTTTTAAACCCCACTATATAAATAGTAGGGTTTTCCGTTGAGGAATTCTATGAGAGCACACCCTCCTATTACTAGGAGGTTATATATTCTATGTTCTGTAGCTTCATTTGGTATAGACAGGTGACATACTTGGTTAGAAATGTGCTATTATACCATTTCATAAAAAAAGGATCGCATAGGGTGAATGATATTTAATTCCAATCTATCCCTGTGCAAAATATTGCAAAATTCTTTCCCTATAACTTCCAACTAAAATAATAACTAATAAAAACTATGTTAAAACATTCACTTCATAAGAGAAGGCATGAAAAATGCCGTCGCCGTAGGTGCTGTAGTATATCCCGAATGTCCACTTGCAGCAATTAATATGATAACTAAAAGGATGAATAGCACTAGTACAATAGCTGCGCCAGTACCAGAACGTCTTCCATAATCACTCATTCGAATTCCTCCTTTCTATATATAATGTAATATATACTATGAAAGGAAAATCTAAACTGCTTGGGTTAATACTCTGATACAAGCGCACATTTTTCATAGATTAAAACCCCACTACATTAATAGTGAGGTTTCCGTAGAAGGATTCTATGAGTGCACACCCTCCTATTACTAGGAGGTTATATATTTTATGTTCAACCCCTTCATTTTGGTATAGACAGGTAACATACTTGTTTGAAAATGTGCTTTATCCTAAGTCAAACAAAAAGGACCGCAAAGGGTCCCTGAGTTAAAAAATATTGAATGATATTTAATTCAAATCTCGCCACCCTCCTTAACATTAAAAAACCCTGCTTTTATAGGCAGGGCTTCTAAAATTTAATAATAAATAAACACTTTAGTACTGTATATAATTGTTGAATCCTTGAACCTAATCACAACAACTCATTAATTAAATTTAACTGTTGCATTCTTTCAATTAGCCCTTCTGGGGTTTCCAATTCTGATACTCCCCTAAGTGCCTCAATCTCTGCTATCAATTCTGCTTGCAATGCAAGCAACTCTTCTCTACTTAATGAGCTTAATGAACCCCCTGAGCCATATCTCAAACGTCCTCTAGAACTCATTAAAATGATAACAAGAAGAATAAAGAGTACTAGAACAATGGCAGCTAAACTATTAAATCCTTTTTTAGATGTCATAGAATCATCCCTCCTATCTATATATGATGTACTATATACTATGAAAGGATAATCTATTTTGATTGGACGTGTATCCTAGGATAAGTTCTCATTTTTCATAGATTAAAACCCCACTATAAATAGTGAGGTTTTCCGTTGAGGGATTCTATGAGTGCTTAATAGTTCTGCCATATATACTATGTTCATACCCTTCATTTGGTATAGACAAATGACTTGATTGTTTGAAAATGTGCTATATTATCCTAAGTCAAACTAAAAGGACCGCAAAGGGTCCCTGAGTTAAAAAATATTGAATGATATTTAATTCCAATCTCTCCACCCTCCTTAACATTAAAGAACCCTGCTTTAATAAGCAGGGATTTTAAATTTACTATATAATTTATCTATTCACATGCTCAATAATTAGCGGGGCAATGAATCCCTGAATATCTTGAACGCCCACTTGCAGCAATTAAAATAATAACTAAAAGAATGAATAGTACTAGAACAATTCCTGCTGCAGAACTATGTCCACTCATGTTAATCCCTCCTTTCTATATATAATGTAATATATACTATGAAAGGAAAATCTATTTTGATTGGACGTGTATCCTAGGGTAAGTACACATTTTTCATAGATTAAGACCCCACTACATAAATAGTGAGGTATTCCGTTTCTACTCGCTCAAACCCTGTCGATTCCCCAACCTCTGCAATCGCTCTACTTGCTCCTTCTCCTTGTCCACCTACGGTGATCCGTCTACTCAATATACCTTGTAAAGTATATCCTCTCACCATTAATTGCTCCGTGTTTTCTTGTTTGATTTCCCGATGTCTGATCACACCGACTTTATTCGTACTTAACACAATGAAGTGATCCTCTTGTAATGTTTCCGTGTTGTTTTTATTTAGATTAATGTGAAGTTCAAACTCTCCTTGATTGAAAAGGATATTATTTTCATCCATGGAAATCATGTGGTTAGAGTAGATGCTGACAATCAACTTGTTTTTCCATGTATCATCTGCTACTCTTAGTGGTGCTATAACTAGAATCTTAGAAGCTTCAAAGGAATCAAACAACATTTGTTCTAAAGCTGTTAGTGTGATCACCGTCTTACCTAAACCCATTTCCAACAATAGTGCTAAAGCAGGTGTATCTAAAATTCGCTCGATAGCATATTCTTGGTATTTGTGTGGTTTAAAATCCATTTCTGCTGTTCCTCCACAAATTGATTTATCTTTTCAACAGAATCAATGACGTATACTTTTGCATTTCGTTCGTTTAGTTCTTGTTTTCGTTTCACCTGTAAAGGTCGAAGTCTTTCTCCTGGTGCTTTCATTTCTACAAAGACGATATCCCCACCAGGGAAAAAAGTCTATCAGGCTCTTACGTTGGAAGAAGCAGAACTTTCCTTCGACTCTTTCAAGGAAAGGTGGGGCAAAAAACATCCCATTATTATTCGATCTTGGGAAACGAATTGGGTAGAGTTGACGGCTTACTTTAGCTATCCACCTGCCATTAGAAGGATGATTTACACCACCAATATCATCGAAGGGTATCATAGACAACTTAGAAAAGTTACAAAAACAAAAACAACCTATCCATCGGATGAGGCGTTAAGAAAAATTATTTATTTAGTCACAATGGAAGTATCCAAAAAATGGTCTATGCCGTTAAGAGATTGGAAAGAATGTATATCACAATTAAGTATTTATTATGAAGATCGGATTCAACCTGAATTATTAGGGTAGTGCCGGCTTGACATGGAGCCTCTGCGGGCACGATGTTTTGCGATAGTTGGATACATATTCTTCAAATTGTATCGCAAGTTTTTTGAATCAGCCTATCATGCCCGCCACTCCAAGTAAAGCCTTTTAAGTTAGTTTAGAAAAATCCATTTACACAAAAGAATTTATATTCCCCCAGATCTCGGGCCCCCATTCATTTCAAAACCTGCATATGCAGCAATTAAAATAATAACTAAAAGAATGAATAGTACTAGAACAATTCCTGCTGCTGAACTATGTCCGCTCATGTAAATCCCTCCTTTCTATATATAATGTAATATATACTATGTCAAATCATCTGAACTGCTTGGGTTAATGTTCTGATACAAGCGCACATTTTTCATAGTTTAAAACCCCACTATATAAATAGTGAGGTTTTCCGTAGAGAGATTTATGAGCATACAGCCTCCTATTTCTAAGAGGTAATAAACCTAAAACGTTTGCATCAATTGCTGGAGTAAAGCCCGTTGTGTTTGTTCAATCCTTACAATTAAATCAAATTGCGTTTGAATTAAAGCTTGTTGTTCTTGAAGTGCTAATAGCTGTTCTTCATCTCTTATATCAATTGTTCCAATTGTATCCCCTGAGCCATATCTCGAACGTCCTCTTGCAGCAACTATAATGATAACTAAGAGTATGAATAGTACTAGAACAATGGCAGCTAAACTACTAAATCCTTTTTTAGATGCCATAGAATCATCCCTCCTTTCAATATATGACTTAATACATACTATGAAAGGATAATCTACTTTGATTGGACGAGTGTCCTAGTGCAAGTACACATTTTAAATAGTTTAGACCCACTATATAAATAGTGAGGTTTAGATCGGCTACACTTAACTGGACAGAAAAATTAAGGTCAAGTAGAATACAACTAATATTATTGAGGAGAATCTACTATGACAAAAAGAAAACGAAGAACATTTAGTCCGGAATTCAAGCAACAAATGGTGCAGCTTTATAAAAGGGGTAAACCACGTAAAGATATAATTAGAGAGTATGAATTAACACCATCAGCACTTGATAAATGGGTTGTGCAGAGTGATACATCGGGATTGTTTAAAGAAAAAGACAATTTAACCCCTGAGGAACAAGAGCTAAGAGAACTTAGAAAAGAAATCAAACAACTTCGAATGGAAAATGATATTTTAAAGCAAGCAGCGCTGATCATAGGACGAAAGTAAATGTGATTAAGAATAATCGTCACAAATACTCGATATCAGCAATGTGTAAAGTCCTAAACATCTCAAGAAGCACCTATTATTATGAAGCAAAGGAAAATTCCTCGGAAGATAATCTGGCATCTACTATGATTGATATTTTTAATGCAAGTCGTCAAAATTATGGAACTCGCAAGATGAAAATCGAGTTAGCTAAGTTAGGATATCAGGTATCTAGACGACGAATTGGTCGGATTATGAAAGAGCAGGGATTGGTTTCTACCTACACCATCGCACAATTTAAGCCACATCCAACAACGTATAATGAGTCTAAACAAATAAATGAATTGAACCGTAATTTTGATCAAGAAGAAGAATTGAATGTGGTCGTCAGTGACCTAACCTATGTAAGAGTCAATCAAAAGTGGCATTACATATGTGTATTTATTGATCTTTTCAACAGAGAAATCATCGGGTACAGTACAGGTCCTAACAAAGATGCAGCATTGGTTTATCGTGCGTTTGCATCTATTCAGAGAGATCTTCGTAAAATACAATATTTCCACACAGATCGTGGAAATGAATTTAAAAATAAGTTGATAGATGAAGTGTTAGAGACATTTGATATTAAGCGTTCTTTAAGTATGAAAGGTTGTCCTTATGATAATGCTGTAGCCGAGGCTACGTTTAAAATCATCAAAACAGAGTTTATTAGAAGACATCAATTTGCTAGCTTAGAAGAGTTATCCATAGAACTGCAAGATTACATACATTGGTTTAATTACATTCGAATTCATGGAACATTAGGATATTTAAGCCCGATTGAGTATAAACTTGAACACCTTAAAAAAGTTGTCTAGTTTTGTGTTGACAATCCAGTTTCCGTAGAGAGATTTTATGAGTGCTTAATAGTTCTTCCTTATATTCTATGTTTAAACCCTTCATTTTGGTATAGACAAGTGACTTGATTGTTTGGAAATGTACTTTATCCTAAGATTGTTACTAGTGCTCTTATATTAAAGCATAAAAAAAGAACCAATACTGTCAATGGCTCTTAATCGTTATCCAATAATTTGGTTGTATTGTTCTTGTGTAATCCACCCTTTACTGATTGCATTTTGTAATCCTGCAGCATTCAATTTTCCCGTGTCATATAATCTTTTTAATGTATCAAACATGATAAATTCCCCCTCAAATTTATAATAATGAATCTAGAATTAGCATATCCACTGTTTCTTTGATAGATTTTACCTCTTCTTCAACTGGATGAGACTTATTGATGACTTCATACCACAACTCGTCAGTTTGTGGATTCATATATAACACTTCTCTTTCCCCTGATCCTAACACAGGTTTTACAGGTAATTGATCCACTTCCACCCCTCTACTTTTTGCTTCCAAAGTAAGTAACTCAGGTTTATAATGAATGGTCGTCACCCTAGCTCGTTCTTCTGTTTCTACTTCATAAAATAAAACCATAATAAAAAACCTCCATTTTCATTTTGTTCATATCATTATAAAAGCTAACTCTATTACATCTCTATACCTGCTGTTAGTTTTAAATTACGAACTCCAGCATCAGCACTGTATATTCCAATATAAATCGTATCATTTTTATATATGGCTATACTTCTAACATGATCGCCTGTCGAAAGATCCCCATATATCCACATCACATTACCGTCACTATCCAATTTAAACAATTTAGCATTGTTAGAACTTGATCCTGTCGTACCTGCATAAATATAGCCATATTGATCTACTGCTAATGAGGTGACATCATTTCCAAGATTCACAAACCATACCTGTCCTCCATCTTCACTTACTCTCCTAAGATAATTTCCGCTGTCTCCTACATAAAGTATCTCATGACCATTGCTTTGATCAACAACAACAGCGAGAAAATCGTAACTTCCACTTCCCTCAAAAGTCCACGTTAAAGTACCATCATTATCATCTATTTTTCTCACTCTATTATCTCTTGAGGCTGTAAAACAATCACCGTTTGTATTTGCAGCCACACCTTTACAATCATCTGTATGTCCTGTATATCTCCATTCTAAATCATCGTCTGTTAAATTTCCGTTTAATTTCACAACATCGCCAATTTCATCTCCTGCGTAAACATACCCTAATGAATCTATATCTAAACATAACCATCCATTATTTATATCTGTATTTCTGTACGACCAAATCAACATCCCATCTTGATCATATTTTTTAATATAAGGACCATAATCTGAAGTAAAAATATTACCATGATCGTCTACTTTTACACCTGTTACAGTACCAGAAAAACTACCCATTTTATTTAAGAAATTTCCCTCTTTATCTACTTTATGAATCCCTTCAATATCAGAGGCTGCTCCACCACAATAAAAATTTCCCTCTTGATCTACTGCAACTGCATAAATATAATTTCCGTATCCTACATAATTAGTTTCAAAACTGACCCTTTCATATATAATCGCTTTTGCTTCAGTTTGTTCTATTTTATAAATCTCTCCATTTTCACCCGCATAAATATGACCTACATCATCTAATACAATAGAATATACATCACCCATTACATCATCTATAATCCATTGAAGTCTACCGTATTTGTTTAACTTTACAACACCATCATAACCTGTACTATTTAATGCCCCATAAATATTCCCCACAGGATCAAATGTAAGATCATATGCTGTATTTGATCCTGTAAGAGTCACAAATATAGTGTTATCATCTTTATCTCTTTTTTCTATCATTCCACCTGTAACACCAGTGTAAATATTTTCATCATCGTCTACTGCTATGCTATATAATCCCTGATAATAAGTATATTTATTTAATAATTGTACAATCGAACTCATTTCTACTTTATGGACTTCAGGCTCGAGTCCACCACAATAAATCATGCCATTTTTATCTACTGCTACTGAGTATACTCTGTTCAAGTGTCCTGTATATGTTCCAATTAACAAACCTGATGAATTACATTTATATACATTCGTGTCCTCACTACCAAAAATAATATTCCTCTCATGATCTACTGCTAGACTACGAACATTTTCTGAAGCAAATGCGGTTGCCCATACAAGATTTCCATTACTAATATCTATTTTATGAACAGTATTATCCGCACTTCCTGAATATAAATATCCATGATCTAATGCTAAAGCATATACAGTATTTGTATGACCAGTATGTTCCCATACGATGTTTCCATTTAGATCTATTTTTTTCACAGTAAAACTACTACCATCACCCGCATATAGATTTCCATCTTGATCTCTTGCCAATCCGTAAAATTTACCAGTATCCTCTACTATACAAAACTTTTCTAAAGAATCAACACTTCCAGATAATAAAGTCTCAAAAGATGTTGCTGTTGCCATTTTTCTTATATTCCTAATATCGTCTGATAACTTATCAAACGTATCACTACCATTAGAATCCTTCCCTCTATCTACATCAGTAATAGCGGTAGCGACTTTATTTTTCCCATCACTGACAGAGGACTTTAAATTGTCTATTTCCAACTGAACATTTGATTCATTTGATGTGCTTATATTTTCAGCACTTAAGTCAATGTTTTCTATATTTTGATTGATTTGAATGATCTCTTCTTCTAAGTTGTTACTGTTTTGCAATTTCACATTTTCAGCCTTTGTTTTAGGGTAAAGGTCATCCCAAGCTGTATTTACTTCATTTCTCTGTTTCATTTGAATATTTTTTTCAGCCACTTTTAATCCCCCCCTTACATTACTGGTGTATCCATTGTCTTCTTAATCTTATCAATCAAAGTTGGAACATGGTTTCCAAACGTTACATCTAATCTAAATCCATCAGACTCATAGATTTCTTTAACTTCTGAAATCGAAGTATCTAATGTGATCCCGAGTTTTCTATCCTGAATTGTTACAATATCCCCTAAATCCCAATCCTTTTCATATTCAAAGGGTCCATGTGTGAGTATTTCAGCTTCAAAACTAAAAATTTTCTGCATCTCTTGGAGTTTTTGATTCCCACGGGTCTTTAAACTAGCAGCTTCTTCAAGGTCTCTCGCATCGATAAAAGTTTCTAATCTTTCCATTCCTAACGATTCACCCATTTCTACAATCATTCTGCTTGCCCCTTCTCCTTGTCCACCTACAAAGGCTGTATTCTTGTATCCAATGGCACTATCTATGAATGTATGGCTCTTGATGTTATCGAAGTGGGCGGAAAAAATCACAGGGGGTAGTTCACTTTGGGATGCAGTTTTATGCTTTGGTTCAAACACTTCAAAACTCCATTTTTGTTGTTGTAAATCTAAAACAATATCCCATCCTAGACCTGAAGAAAAAGAGATCCCTTCCAATTCTTCTGCTAGATTCTTATACCTTGATTGCCAATCTATCACAGATCCTAATTGTTTATCCTCTGCAATGATTAGATTGGGGAAAACTCTGCTTGAATTCACAGGTTCCACAGCATTGTTACTCACGTAATGTTTTAAAACTGTTTCTGCATTCGTTTGAATTTTGTCATAAGCTTCACCCATAGGTGGGATTATAATCCTTCTATTTAACACACCTTGAAGGGAATAACCCTTTATGAGTAATTGTTCTGTGCTCTCTTGCTTCATTTCACGATGACGAATAACACCTACTTTGTTTGAAGATAAAACAATCAAATGATCTTGTTGCAGCGTCTCTGTTAAATTTTTATTGATGTTGATATGAATCTCAAACTCGCCAGCTTTATGAAACCGCCTTGTAAATTGTAGACTTTCATAATCATCTATCTCACCTAAAAATTCAAATGAGGGTGTCATCACTTTTATCGGTTGCAAAACTTTCCACCCCCTAGATATTTTTTAACCAGATATCCCCTGTTATTACTTCTTGCGGTTCATTGTCTCCAATTAATATTCTGACACCAATATCATTTTGTATCCCATTAAACCACTCATTCCATTGTCTTTGAAATTCTTCTATTGGAACAGTAATGAGTGACGATACTAACCCACATACATCCTCATCAAATCGTTCATCTATAATGGAATGGATGGTCGTTTCTCCTGTATTAATTCTTACCTGAGCCAAGCTAATTTCATAGATGATATCGTCACGTTGTAAACTAGGGGGTTCGGGACTTGTTGCAGGAATTCCCTTCTTTAAAACTGCCTTAATATCTCTAACATTTACATCTCGATCTAGCTTCAAGACAATGCGGTCAATACGTGGATTGGTTACATCCGCATCGTCATGTGTAAATAAAAGTTCTGCTGTGTTTTCATACATGAAGCCTTCGAGGTATGCTGAACCTATTTCAAGCTTAGTCTGCAAATCTGCTACATGGGTAATTTCTAAAGAGGGTTGATTGTTTTGATGATACAATCCAGTAGAAAGAAATTGCTTAAAATACAATGCAAATTGCTCCATATCATACTGCCTATCCCCATTCACGCTATTAAAAAAGCTAGATTTTTCTGCCATGATTACACCTCCTTACACACTTAAATATCTATTCCTCCATGTAATGGTCACTCCTGCATTTTCATATTCCTGACCTGTTGAATAATCAATGAGATTATTTCCAGCTTGTAGTTGAAAAAAAGTACTATTCAAATTCACAAAATGGAAAGCGTTAATACGTTCACCATTCGTGGTTACTTTTTCAACTTTCTTTTGTCCAAAAGCGGTGTTGATTTCAAGAAATTCACCCTCTAGTAGATCCTGATTCACTTCAATAAAATTGCCAGTCGTCACATTTTCTACTCTTATGGGTGCTGTAGCAGGACCTTCAAAACCAATTTGCAAAGGGGTATCAACATGACCTTCATTGAGTAGTATTTTTGATTTTGATTCTGATTGTTCAGCAAATGTAGTGGGTAACTCAAGTGGGAACTCTAACCCACCCTGCCAAATGACAAGTTGATCCACATGTTCTTCTGTTGTCCAAAATGGACTGGGACAAATTAGATCAATGATGACTTTTTGAAAACGGTTAGTCCGATTGTCTAATCCGCTAGGATAAGTAGGCACATGTTCAGAAACCGCATCTATCCACCTAGTTACCCTATCATTTTCATATTTACATACGCCCTTCACCTTTGGATTAAAGACACTAGACAACAGCTCTCGTTTTGCTGATATATCATTCCTGTTCGTTCCCAAAATTGTGACCTCAATAGGGATAAACCTCTCGGTAAGTAGGGACTGAATATGTGTACTTCCATCTTGATATGGTGCTTTTTGGGTTTGAATATCTGCTTCAACATCACCTAAACCCTCTATTTTAGACAGCAAAAAAGGAGCTCCTCCAAGCTCCACAGATAAGCCATTTGTATTTGTAAAAGTGATTTTTTGCAAGACAGTTTACCCCCATTCTAACGCGAGTTGTCTAAGTGATTGTTGTTGTTTCCTTGCCACTTGTGCAGGCGAATCTACAGGCATATGAAAATGATTCGTTACATTCGTGCTAAAATTTTTATTCGTTGCATTAGATATTTGCTGACTTTGACCGAAATTAGGACCTCTTGGAATGGTAGCCTGTGCCATGTTGTTTGTTGCTCCAATCACTGCGTTCATATTGCGCTCCATCCCTTCAGCTAAACCGATTGGAATCCACTTACCTACATCCATCATGACTCTTGAAGGACTATTAATATCTAAAGCGTCCTGTATTTCATTTTTAACGGATCTAGCTATTTCTCTAGCTGTTCTCATCACTGAAGATTTCATTGCATTCATCCCCTCAATCAAACCTCTCATTGCATCACGTCCAGCATCAGGTAACTGATCTTTTAAAACTACAAATTCCGTTTTTGTTTGATTTCTGATCTCTTGTGTCTTGGTTGCAAATTCACCTTTCAAATGACTTAATTGCTCAGAGGTTTTTACGTTTAATTGCTGTAGATTCAATGCTGTATCCTCACGTAAACCAGCAAATGTTGTGTTAGTACCTCCACGAATTTCTTTGACCTTTAATGCAAATTCATTCCTCACACCTTCAAGCTGCTGTGAAGATGTATAATGTAGTTGTTGGATCTGTAACTCTGTATCAGAGCGTAAACCACTCAGTTCAGCATGTGCTTGTTTCCTTGCTAGACTACTCTTCTCTTTCCACAATGCCTCGTATTTGACTAATTCTTCATTCGTTAAATTCAATAACGCTGCAATTTCTGGTGCTGCATTGGGACCCATTTGTCTTAATTCTTCCAGGAGTCCTTCATCTATTCCACGTTTGACTAGTTGGCCTATATTATCCGACCAAGTTTCTAAATGATTCACTTGACCTTCTAAATTTTTAATCAGTTCTTTTCCTGTAATATCTGCTGTAGTCACTACTTCTTCAAATAACCCTTTGAAATCATAAATAGATTTGGATCTTTCTTTAACTGCTTTTTCATATACTTCATTTAAGCGTTGTTCTTCTTCTTCGATGTTCGTGTTAATTTCTTGAGTCTGTTTTAAAAACGCTTCACTAGCTGTATTTAACTTTGAATAGATTTCTTTACGTACATCAAAGACATTTTGTTCGGCTAGTATTCTTTCATCTGTACCCTCTTTAAAAAGCCTTGTCGCTTCACTCCATATGGCAGCTTCTTCAGTTAGTGTTAACTGTTCTAGTTTGACTTCTTGATCTACCCATTTTTTAATGTTTTTGTATCTATCTTCGGCTGATCCCTCAACAATGGATTCTAACTTTTTTAAATTCTTTTCAGTGATTTTAACAGGTCCTAAAATGTCTGGAATAATGGCCTTAGAAAGTAGCTCTCCTTGATCTTCAATATCCTCTTGTGTATTTCCAATGCCATCCACAAACCCTTTCCCTGCCCATTCTCCTAATTCTCTCATGACTCTGGATGGTGAGTTAATTCCTAGAAGGTCTTTAACCCAATTCGGCAATGTTTCAGCTAATTCTTTAGCCTTTTCGATCACCTTATCTTTCAAGCCACCAATCCCATCAATAAACCCTTGAATAGCATCTTTTCCCATTTCAAACAAAGTGTCACCTAACCCTGAAAAATACTCATTGATGTTATCCCATACGTTCCAAAAGGTTTCCTTTACAGTTTCCCAAGCACCTTCCCAATCCCCTTGAAAAAGCTTTATAAAGGTTTGGATAATACCCATAATAATATCAGTGACATTATTGATCGTGAGTTTAATACCTTCCCACGCTATTTCAACAATGCCTTTGATGATGGGCCAGACCGTTTGAAAAACTGCTTGGATATATGACATGGCTACTTCTATCGCCTCAGAGATATAAGTAGTGAAAACATTAACTATTTCCATAATACTCTCGCCATTTTCATCCCAAAAGCCTTTTATTTTCTCAAGTTGTTCGTTGAAAAATCCAGTTACCGCACCCATGACTTGTCGAACTATATAACTTATAAATCCTAATGCTGTACTAAAAGCACTCTTGATTCTATCCCATATTTTTTTTACACCATCTCTGAAGGTTTCATTCTTTTTATACAAGGTTACAAATATAGCAATCAATCCTGCTATGGCTGCCACTGCAATACCAATAGGTCCTGTGATTGCTGCTAATACAGCAGAAAATCCTCCTGCACCACCAATAGCAGAAATAGCAGGTGTGATGACCGAAAGAATAGATCCAATTGAACTTACTAAAGTCCCTATTATGACAAGAATAGGCCCTATAGCTGCCGCAATACCACCTAAAACTAATATTAATTTTTGTGTCCCTGAGTCCATTTCACCAAATTTACGAATCATATTCGTTACCGATTCTAAAACCTTATTTATGTGAGGTAGTATATAATCTGAAAGGGTTATCGCTAGGCCTTCTAAAGCTGATTGAAATTCCTTAAATCCTCCCTTCGTATTATCGCTCATGGTCTCCGCCATTTTACGAGCTGCACCATCTGCGTTAATCAGCATTTGTGTATTTTTACCAAGGGTATTTGACCCTGCTTCAAGTAACACCGCCCAATGTTTATATGCTTCTGAACCAAAAATCGTAGCCAGTGTTGCTGCTTTTTGTTCTTCACTCATTTCATGGGTTGCATTCTGCAAATCTCCAACTAAATCAGGAAGTGGTTTCATCTTTCCTTCAGTATCAAAAAAGTTCAAACTTAATACTTCCATTAACCCAGACATTTTTCCAGTTGGTTTTGCTAAACGCGTTAAGCTGGTTGAAAATGCAGCACCTGCTTTTTGTCCTTGAATCCCTGCATCCGAAAGTGACATGACTGCGGCTGTGGATTCCTCAATCGACCATCCAAGTGATTGTGCAGACGGAGCTAGATAAACCATGGCTTCACCTAGTTGTTCAACACTCGTATTGGCTGATGATGCTGCTTTTGCGATTACATCTGAAACATGTCCCGTTTGAGATGCTTCTATTGCAAAAGCACTCATGATATTTGACGTTATATCTGCGGCAGCACCTAAATCTAAGGCACCGGCTGCTGCAAGATCGAGTAGCCCAGGCATAGACGATAGTATCTCCTGTGTTTCAAATCCGGCCATCGATAAAAACTGCATACCTTCCGCTGCCTCTGTAGCTGAAAATTTAGTGGTTGACCCCAATTCTTTTGCTTGGTTTTTAAGTTTCAATACATCATTTTCAGTCGCTACAGATATCGCTTTTACTTTTGACATTGCTTCTTCAAAATTCGCACCTGCTACTACGATGCCAGTAGCCATAGCTGAAATGGGAGCCGTTAGTTTTAGCGATAAATCTTTGCCAATACTGCCCAATGAACTTCCTGCTTTTTTTAGAGAGTTCGATACTTCATCCATATGTTTCTTTAATTTTTTCCATGTGTTGGTTTGGTCTTCGATCTTTGCATTAACTTTATCTAATTCTTTTCGAGTGCTGTTCATGGCAGAAACGGTTTTGTTATATCGAATTAGAAGATTTTCAGTTTCTCTAGCTTCTTTTCCCTTTGTCTTTACGCTTTCTTCGTATTTATCACGAAGAGTTCTTACTTTTTCAGACTGCAATTGAAGTTTGGTAGAAAGATTATCCGATATAACTTTCAAGTCATCAACACTTGATCCAAACCCATCTACACTCGTACTTGCAACCTTAAATTCGCTTTCTACAGCTTTTAATTTTCTATTTATGTCTGTAATACTTTTTGTAAATTCAGCACTATCCAATCCAAGATTAACCTTCAGCGCTCCTACTTCTTCCATTCACTCACCCCCTTACAACACCTGATCAATAAATCCTTTTTGTTCTTGCTGATCCTTTCGGTTATAGTTATTAACATGTATTTCTATCAGTGAGTAGATCTTGCGTAACGTACAGCGCCAAAAAGTTTTTTCATCCATATTCAAAAGAACCGTTCCACAATAGTAAAGCCAGTCCCAATCTATTTGCTTTTGGGACTGGCTTGCTTGTTTTTTGAATCATTCGTTTCTGGTAATGAACTTTCAAATGCTTCTGTTATTTTTGACATTACGGTTGACATGTTAGACATATCAATCAGGCTTCCTACTTCCGTTTCTGTTAAATTTTCATGTGCTAATGCTGCATGGAGTAATTTGCGAGTCGCTTTAAAACTCATTTTCTGTAACTGATTGAATGCTTCTTGTATATCACCATAATGTTCTTCCAATTCAACAAGACTGTTCAAATCAAATAATAATTTTCGTTCTTTCCCACCTAATTCAATTTTTACCCCTTTTTGAATCACGTTCTTTCCCATTTTTAACCCTCCTTTTATTAAAAAGAGACTATGAAATCATAGCCTCTTACGCTGTTTCTTTATATACGCCAGTAAACCAATTCGTAATCACTGTTGCACTAACACCTGCATCCCCACTCATCACTGTTGCTTTCCATGCGTTGTCAAATTCACGTTTAATGAACTTACCTGTAATGGTGGGAGTTTGATATTCAATAGATTCCCCTTTTGTTTTATAGTTAGCTTCGGGTAATTCAAACTTCCCTTTATATAGCCACACATATTGATTTTGTCCATCGCTTGTAGGTGAATTAAACCCCAGAGCAACATAAGGAGCTTGATCATCAGACTTTTTAATCAACACTCCCTCAGCATTTACTTCATGACCTAAAAGAAATTCCTGCATTTCAGTCGATAAAGAATCAATATTTAATTCAACTTCAATTTCTCCTAAACTACTATCCGTAGCTGCAGGACCATCATCAGCATATAAAGTAGCTGTATTTACATTAGGCTTTATTTTAGCTTCAATCGCTAAAGCAAGCCTTTTTGGAGTATCATATGTTGTCTCAGTTTCATTGTCAGTCAACATTTCAGCAACATGAATATTTTTTAAACCAATAATAATTGCACTCATTAAATTTCCCCCTTAAATCGTATTACTTTGTGAAAAATACCTGTTTCTTTTTCATATAAATCTGCTTCGCTTGTTCTTGTAAATCCATTTGATTTCATAGCCTGTTTTACTTGGCTTACTATGTCTGTATAATCTGTATTGCTCCATACATCCACTTGAATAAAGTGTGCTGTTCTTTGTTCTTCATCATCAGCATTGAGTCCTGATTTTTGGTTATATTCAAAAAATGTAATGTATGTCTTTTCACTACCTACATAGTTTTGAAACGCTACAGGAACACCAATACCCTTTAGAGCATTTATAATGATTGAATTAATACTCATAGATTTAACCTACTTTTAATTACACTCGACATTGCTTGTTGAATCTGGTCTTTACAAGCTTCAAAAGCTGGCTGCACAAATGGTTGAGCACTCATCTTTGATGTTCCAAACTCTAAAAAATGAGCATAAAAAAAGTCCTTATGAGGACCCACATCTAACTTTCCATCTTTGATTGATGAGATAATGATATGATCTGCTAAATGTTCTTTGTTTAAAGTAGATCGTGGTGCTAATTCTTCCATTTTTGCTCTTAGAACCTCTGCTCCTGCTTTTAAAGCTTCATCTGCAACCTCTTGACTTTGATCCCCCATCTTTTCTAGATTTTTAAGTATGTCTTTCATTCCTGTTAACTCAAATCCCATCACATCACTTCCTTTGCAATGATAGTCAAAGTTTTATTTTTCATGTCGTCATTTGTAACAGATTCAATGTCATAATAGTGCTCTTTAAGTTTGACTCTCATTTTTGTATTTATTTCATCCCTAGTGTAACGAATAACAAATCTCACTGTATTTTCAGTATGAACACTTGCAGCTTGATAAAATTCTTTTCCTTTCATTGTTTTAATCATAGCCCAAACCGTTTTAACATCTGTCCACGTCTTAGGATCATCATCAGATAAAGGGAATCCGTTATCATTCATTGCATTTTCATCAAATTTTTGAATGGTAATCCTTTGATTTAATTGTCCTGGGTTCATAACAGAGATTCTCCTAGCAGAGATTCAATATGTTTTAAGACTGTCGTTCTGTTCTTGCCAGATGATTCATTATCAAATAGTTCTCTTAATTCTGCTTTTGTAAGTTCTTCTGTAATTGAATCTAATACCTCACTGACATTGTGATCTAAAATATGATCTGGATCATCATTGACCTCTACTGCTATAAACCCACCATTGGTTAATTCTACTGCTCTTTCCTTGTTTGCTTCGTATAAATCGCCCATTTTATATTGTTTTTTAGTGATTTTATCAATAAAACCCCTTATTACAACGTGTTTTTTCACTCATTTTCACCCCATTCTTTTAATTGTAAGATGATCCCTTGAAATGCAAAGTTTAGTTTATCCATCTTTTGACTCGGATCACGATTTTCATAATGAAGTGCGACGTACAACAAGACTGCTAATTTATATAATTTACTCTCTGACTCTGGAACGCCAGCATTTGATAAATATTCTTCAGCAGCTTCAAGTAAAAGAGTGAGGGTTACGTCATCCTCACTCCCATCGATTCTTAGATATTTTTTTAATTCCTCAAGCATCATTTATGGTCCTATTAAGCTTCAGGAACAATTTTGGCAATACGAAATGCTGATTTCAGCTTGATTTGATGATCAAACCACGCTGTTACTACAAATTGTTCAATGCCCGTTTTTACATCTTTATCTCTATCATAAAGTGCATCTAAATCATAATTGAAATGCGAATAATTAAAATCTCCTACTACTGGATGAATGGCGGAGTCACAAAATACCACTGGCTTTCCGAGAACCTGTTCAGGTTGTGCAGCAAATAAAGTAGCACTTCCATTAGCAAGCTCTTTTATAATGTTTTTGTAATCTTGATAACGCATAACAATCGTTGCATTTTCTCGATAATCTTCATGAAGGTCTGCAATCGCATCTGTTATAGCCTCATACATATTTCCTGCTTCCTTCTCAATAATGGAAACGCCATAAAAAGACATATGCTCTTCTCCTGCTTTTGGTGTTGTAGCAAAAGCAACTTTCTTCTCTTTAGCTGCAACACCTGATTGTAAACTCATTTCAACATTGGATACTAAATTCGTATCCGTACCGTTGAGAACTGTTTCAGAGACCCCAGCCAATACTTTAAATTTGTGACGATTAAAAGAAACGACATCTCCATCGGCTTTTAACTCTTTTGCTGTTTCTTCATCATTAATAAAATCATCATCATCTAAAGTAAAGCTTAATTTAGGAATTTCTAAGTTCGGTATTTGTGTAATCATCGATAATTCACGTAGTTGATTTTTAACAAAGGGTTCCACTAAGATTTCATTGGAAACTGTTTTCGGCAAAAACTTATTCCCACCTGTTGAATCGTTATCTCCAAGTGCATTAAAAACATCTTTAGAAACTGATTGCTTGCGCATAGTTGCACGAATTAATTCAGCTTTTGCACCTGTTAATCTGGCTTTTGGATCTTCACTTTCTAAACCTGGATTTAAAGATGAGTTATTCTTCATTCTTGCTTGTAAATTAGCTTTTTGCTCTGCTTCTAACTCATCATGTTGCTCTTGTAACAAGTCAAATCTTTCTTTCAAGTCCTTTTTTTGGCTTTTTAAACTTTGAATATCTTCAATGGGCACTGTTGGGTTGGCTGCCTTTGCTGAAATATCCCCCTCTATTTTTTTAAGCTCACTTCCCACTGTCGCTATACTGGCTTTCAATTCATATAATGTCATATTTACATCCCTCCAAGGATTAGATTTAATTTTTGAATACTCACTTCTGCTTCTTCTTTTAACTGTTGTCTTACCTGTTTTTCTTCGTCTGAAATGTCCGAATCCGTTGTTTTATTTGCTATTTCTAGTAGATTTTTAGGTGTGTTTTTATATTTTGCAAAGAAATCACGGTTAAAACTAGCAGCGATATTCTTTTCTTGCTCAATCACATCACATAACCCATACTCAACACACTCTTTCGCAGACAACCACGTTTCAGCATCTAACATCCGAATTAGCTTATCTTTTTCTAATTTCTCACCTGCTTTCGCAAGATAAGAAATCATCATACTCTCTTGAGCTTTATCTAAATCATCTGCTTCTTTTCTTAGATCAGATGCATTTCCCATAGCAAATGTCCAAGGATTATGAATCATCATCATCGTGTTTTCGGGCATAAAAATAGTATCACCTGCCATTGCGATGACACTTGCGATACTAGCTGCTATTCCATCAATATGAATATTTATTTTTGCTTTATGTCTTTTTAAAATGTTATAGATTGCATTCCCTTCATATACCGATCCACCAGGAGAATTCATATAAATGTTTAAGGTCTTTATGTCACCTAAACGATCTAAATCCTCTTTAAAACTTTTTGCTGTTGTGTCTGATTCATCCCATTTATACGATGTGATCTCACCGTATATCTGTATTTCACCCATAGTATGATCAATTGCTTTTACTTTCCAAAACTTCTCCATTATCCTTCACCCCCTTTCGTTGTGATGGATCCATTTCCAAAGGATACATATCTCCACTCACCCATAATTCATCTGCTTTACCACCACGTGGGGGTAAGTCTTCCCAACGTCTTACTTCATCTCTGCTAAGCCACCCATTTCGTAGTCCGTTATGATATAATGCTGCTCTTGCTGCTGTATCTCCTCTTAACAAGGCTCCCACATTAAATTTAAAATAATGACCATTACGTCTCTCGTGTTCATTAAGTAGCTTGCGGTCAAATTCTTGCTCATACTGACGAACAATAGGCATTAATGTGAGTTGAACAAACACACGCATTAACTGTTCACTACTCGAATAACTTTGACCCTCGGTATCATTTAAAAAGGTAACTGGTACATTAAATACATTGGCCACACGTGAACGTGTAATTTTTTCTGATGTAAACGTATCTGCAGGAATGTACTTTCTTTGAATCTCATTGATCTCAACACCAGGTTCTTGAAATAAAATACCCCCATTGTCTTGATAAAAACGTTTAAAATCTTCTATGACTTTTTGACGCTTTTCATTATCCACATTCGCATCGTATTTTAAGATGAAAGAGTTTGAAGCACTTTGCATTTCATTAAGACTAAAATCACGAACAGCCTTATCATAATCACTAGTATTCGTGAGGACCTTTATAGGATTCATTCCTTTTAAACTTCCAGATCCAACAATATGTTTTAAATGCAAGATATCTAGATTATGAAAATAGTATGTTTTGTTACTACCAATAACTTTGTACCATAACTCGCCACTGTCTTTATCAAATATAGGTTCAACGTAAGTTGAGATTAACGGAGTGAGACGTGAAACTTGCCCTCGAATATCTCTCTCAATCATTGCATAGGCATTTCCTGTTTCATTTCTCATGGTCTCCATATTTCGAATAAACTCAAATGAACTCATGTATGAATTAGGTGAATTCATTAATACATCGGATGCTGAGTTAGACACAGTATCATAGTTCTGATGTAATTTCAAGGGCAGTGAAGCCATACTATTGGATAGTCTAGATACAACGCTAAAAATGGTTTCATTGTTTGCTAATTGAGCATTTTCAGTACCCCAAAAAGTACGTCCCAACCAGTTTGAAAAATCAAAACCTGTCCCTTTCCAACCAGAAACCGCGCCATTAATAGCGCTTTTAATCTTATTAATCCACCTCAAATTATCACCACCTTTCATTTATTACTTCATTAGGTCACTCATTGATACCACATTAATATCTCCGTTTCCTTTTGGAGCCACCATCATTTTCATCACTTCTGAATGCGCATTTAAAAAGGCCGCAAAACCGTCAATTTTACGGTAGCGACCTTGCTTTTTAGGCAACCAACTTCCATTATCATTTTTCTTTAACTGCACGTTATTAATGTACCATCTGAATAGCTTATTTTGATTAAATATTACTTTTCCATCAATAAACATAGCTTCTAAATCTCTTAAAACAGGGGTTAAAGTCAAAGCTCCTTGTCTAACTACTTCAGTTTTAAAGCCAAAATTCTCAAGGTCCTTAATGATTCTAAATGCTTTGGCCGGATCATACATCATTTTTTGGATAGAGTAAATCTCAGAATGTCTCACAAACCATTCATATATAAGTTCCAACTTGATGTATTCCTCATCAACAATGGTCAAAAGACCTTGTTCTGATAACCCTAAATAATCAATTTTCTCATTATTTGCTATTACCTTTTTTCTAGGTAACCAAGAATGAGATAATACAAAAACCTCACCTGAATCAAGAGGAAATTCAAGACAGACACTTGTGAAATCTTCTGATTCTGAAAGGTCGAAACCTCCAACACATGGCATTCCTTTTAAAGTTTCAATACCCATGATTTTATGATTTCGTTGAATGACCTGATAATCTAAATAGGACTGTTCATCTGATTTTACAAATATATTAAACCGCTTTGTTATAAAGTCATTCTTTTCTGCAGGAATACGTTTCGCTTTTTCCCAATCCTCGATCATATCTTGTAAATGGATGGATATACCGAGGTTAGGATTAGCCTTGATCCACATCTCAGGTTTTTCAAACTCGCTTTCACCATCTAAACTAGCAAGATAATAAAAGGTTCGTTCATCTTCTATAAGACCATTCAATACATCGACACCTTGTTCATAATAATCTACTAACGGTCCATCTAACTGATAGCCAGCGGTAGTTATATAAATTAATAAAGGTTGTTTCCTGCTTCCTCTCGAGTTTTTAATGACATTGATTAATTTGTAGTCCTTATATTCATGGATTTCATCAAAAATACCGAGGTGAGTATTCAACCCATCCAATTTATCACTATCCGTTGCTTGTGGTTCTATTTTTGAAAAGGTTTTATCATAATGAATAGCATCCCTTAATGTCCTAAACCTTTTCTTTAATTGAGGTGAAGATCCAATCATTTTCTTAGACTCATCAAACAATAATTTAGCTTGTTTCATTGAATTTGCTAATAAAATAACGTCTGCACCGTTCTCATGATCTTTACTGCAACCATAATTTGCGGTTCCTGAGATCATAGTAGTCTTTCCGTTTTTCCTGCCCACAAAAATGATACATTCTTTAAATCTTCTTACGCCTGTATCTTTGTGAATCCACCCATACGTGGAACCTAAAACAAAATGTTGCCAAGGCTGAAGTATTAACTGTTTAAAATCACCTTTTGATGGTTTGCAGAAACTTTCAATAAAACGTATGGGTCTATGTCCTATTTTTTCTATAAAAATGTATGGAAAATCGCTAGTTTTTGCCCTTTTAAGGTCATTTAAATGCCTCTCACAAGCTAAAATAACCTCTTTTGAGGCTACTATTTTTTCAGAAACAACTTGTTCTGCATACCAAGTAGTTAGAAGTGATTGAGCAGGTTTTATGAGCACATTGAGAGCCCCTGTATTAGAAATCTTCGAAGTCGTCATCTTCCTCATTCACCACTTTCTTACGTTGAGCTGGAGTTAATCCAAGCGACTTTAAAAGGTTGTTCAAAGTTTGCACCGTCTTAGTCAGCTCAATGGATAGGGGGTTTTTGATAAGGTTAGTAGCCCCTGCTTTATTCGTGTGTTTATACATCAAATTAGAGTTCTTCACTTCCTTTTGCAATCTCCTATAGAATTGATGTGTTTCAATATAAATTTTAATTAATTCCTCATCAGATTCTTCGTAAGAATCACCTAAATATTCACGTATTTTTTTAGCAGTAGGTACAGCCATTTTTGTGTTACCCCCCTTTCATGAAAATTTTTTCCGTGGTGTGAACGAAGCTGCCAGCCCGGTCTAGCTTTTTTATACATTTTCAGTTTAAAGGTAGGGGGGCTATGCACAGTAAATACACGTAATTTTCAATGTTATCTCCTCCTTATATCACTTCTTCATTTGCCTTTACTTCTATTACTTTGATTCTCCTTGTCCTCTTCTTTCTCTGCTCCTTCTTCCCTTTCTCTGGATGTTCTTTATTATGGCATGACGAACAAACACTTAATAAGTTATCCATGTCTAATGCTCGACTAGGATTATCTTCTAAGTGTTCTATATGGTGTACTATATCTGATGGAGTAATCTTATTTTGTTTAATACATATTTGACATAAGTAGTTGTCTCTTAAAAGTACTAACTTCCTGCAACCTTTCCATGCTTGGCTATCATAAAATTTCTTCTTATCTGCTTTGTTCATAACATTATTCTTTGTTATGTTAACCCTTCATAAATTTTCTAATTATATTATTCTAATAGATTTAAAATAACATAACTCCCATCATTTACATTCTTACATCAATTCTATTCACAGAGGAGGCATTTTGTGAAATGAAATCTTTTTATCGAAATCAATAAAAAGATGACTTCGGCAAAATAACCGAAATCATCTATTAAATATCCTAGTATTATTTATAGGTTGCTTTTTGTATTATTCTTCATTATAAGGCAAAGGAGATAGTTCAGCTAATTCTTCTTTGGATTTTGTCCACCAATAAGAGTCGTGACCATAATAAATATTATACGCCCAATCTTTTGGTCCTTCATGAAATACCAAATCATCTTCATCAATAATATCATTACCTATCCATTTACTTCTTATCCTTCCTATTGCTTCTTCAGTAGAAATACCAAAATCATTTTTCATCATTCGCACTATTTCTAAACATAATACATATCCACTAGTATTGGTTTTAAAACCTAATCTCCCTTTTGAAATACCCTTATAAATATAAGCTGACCAAAACTTAGGATCTTCATCAACTAAAAATATATCTTCTTCCAAAGATAAACCTTTCCATTCTTCATTAATTCTTTGTACCTCTGTTTCTGAAATGTCGTAATCATAAATTATATTACGTAAAGTCTCTATACATATATGATAAGTTTTTTCATTTGTTAAAAAATTAAAATACACCTTCGCACTCCCTTTCATCACTTTTTGGTAATAACTACATTTCCACTAAAATGTCAATTTATAATAATTAGTACCAAAAATTTCTTATTTCCTTATTCATCATAAATAAATATACCTTCTTAATCCAATGGAAATATGTTACTTTTAATGGTTGTTAAACCTTAAAGAGAATCAAAATAACCTTTCATAGTAGAGAAAGGTTTAATAAAGGGAAATACACTCAAAATTAAAGAGTATAAATTGCACTATAAAGAAAGAACAGAGATATTAATGAGATTTAGATAAAAATATGAGTTATGGTACTAAAATTATATAAAAAATCATGTGTTTATGAAACGATAAAATCATCCCAAAAACGACCGTTTATGGGACTGTTATTAAAATGTATATAATTTAAAAACCTCGAAAGGCATGAGAGCCAATCAAGGTTTTTCATAAGACTTACTAACCAAACATTTTTACATAGTTTTCCTATTTACTAGAGCTTTAGTTCAATTTTAATATCATTACATAATTGTTTCGCTTTTTCAGCTCTATTTTTTAATTCTTCATCATCAGTAGATACTTCTAATAAATTCATACAATTATCTTTAAAACTTTTTGCAAGATTTTCTTCTCCTAAATCATATGACACTACGTGGACTTCTACCATTAATGGTTTCTGCTATGATATCAGTTAGCTTTGACATTATTACCTTTATTATAGAATTCATTTTAAGTATGTGGTCAATTTTTTTAGTACTTTCGATTAAGTCATACATTCTATCATATTTTAGCAATAGTTTTTCATTATTATGTTTGTCATCATTTAAAGACTTGTAATATCTATAAAACTCTTCTTCTCTCCATTCCATTTCAGTCTCTTTCGAAATTTTTAAAGCCATATACATTTCATATTTCATTAAGGAACACGAATATATGATTTTACTTCAAACATTATTACCAACTATTCTTTATATATTTAGAAAAAACTACCCAACTCTACAAACGACCGTTTAAAATCGAGATGTTAATAATCTTTTAAATAAACAAAAAGAGAACTGCACCTTCAATTGTAGAATAGTGTCTAACAATTGGATGCAGTTCAAAATCACTGTAATTCTACTTTCAAAATTTTCATAAATAAAACTTCCTACTCATCTCATTTCTTACATTTTCTTTATGAATTCATTTTATAAACCTACTCCATTTTAAGGAATTACTTAATTTAAAATTATACATATTGATTTATTTAATAAAATTCAAAACTATAGGCAAAACTTTTTAGCAAAACCAAATAATTGAAATTATCTAATAAACGTTATTTTCATTTAAATTATCTATCAATATTAACTGTTAGTTTTGTTCAAAATATTTAGTTGCAATTTCCGTTAATATATCATTTCCATGTTCTATATTTTCTAAATAAAATATGAAAAAGTTATTCACATCACTATCTTTAAATATTGATAAATATTTGAAAGCCACATTTAAAAAGATATATCTAGAAACTAATTCTGATGTTAATAAGACCTTGGCTTGATCAGTAATAACTTTTATTAACCTCTCATCTTTAAATTGAGTGAAAGCCTCAATCAAATCATAAGATTTTTCTAGATTATAAGGTTTCTCTGGATTATTAAATTCTTCTAAAACACCTCTAGTTATTATTTCTATACACTCTTCGTCATTTATCTCTGAAAAAAGCAACCATTTTTTTATATTATTGTATTTGTGTATGCTTTCTTTATGATCATTATAAAAATTCTCCCAAAAATCAGACTCAACAAACTCTTCAAATGTAAATCTAATATTACCTTCATTAGTTTGATTTACAATCCATTTAGAATTTAAATTTGAAGTACTAATATTAAATAAATGTGCTTCATATCTCATAACTTGCCTATCATCATTCTCAATAAGAAAAAAGGTTTGATTTTCACCAAGATTAATTTGGTTTATAACTACCATCTCAATAACCAAGTATTCCCTACCCTCAAAAAGTCCAGATTCATATATATTATTTTTCAATTTAACTTTCATACTAATCCCTCAATTTTACATAATTAAAATTTTCATCTACATCTATTATCCAATACTCATCATCTGGATTTTCTCTTAATTTTTTTGGCTTTGGAATCTTAAGTTTTGAATCAAACGAGCTTATTTCACCTGTTAATTGATTTTGATAAAAATGGAACTCTCCTCTACCATACTGTGTTTCGTATGCATTTGAAGACATTTTTGCCCAATCATTAATATCACTACCATCTTTAGTTAGTTCAGCAATAGCTCTAGAGTCCTTTAAGTCACCACCATTAATTATAGGTCTAGAATTAGAAAGAATATCCTCTGTCATTAGTGATCCCTTATACTTCTGAAAGCTGTATATATCTTCAGCACCACTAGTCTTTGTTTTTGTTAAAAAATATATTCCTTCATCAACTAGCTTAAATAGTTTATTTCCAAGGAGAAAGAATATAGCAGCACCTTTATCTACTCTACTAGCATTTGGATCAGCTAATGTATAAAAGTCGCCAAGTAAAAAGTCATTAAAGAACCATCTACTAAAGGCTCTTTCTGATTCACTGTTTCCTGGCTTCTCTTCCCCAGTAATATAATGTGTCCCATCAGGTCCATATAATCCTGCTCCACAGCCACCATATCCACACACCGCACTATGACCACTCGGATCAATATATTTTAACGGATTATTACTTACATACGTATACAAATTCATACTAAGTGGATTACTAATTGTTCCTTCATAAGTATCCTCAGTAATAAACCTACCCATCGATGGATCATAGTATCTTGCACGTAAATAGATCAATCCAGACTCTTCATCATAGATTTCACCTGTATATTGGAATGGGTTATCAAAGGTTTTTGTTTCATGACTTGTTTCAGATAGAACGTTACCCCAGATATCGTAGTCATATTCTTTTAATACATCTTTGCTACCATCATCAGCGATAACTTTAACCACATCACCATGACCGTTATAGAAGTAATATCCACCTAAATTAGATGTCATGTCCTCTCTATATAATAACTGATTTCCCCAAATGTTTCTTGCTGTTGGGTTTCCTACTTGATCTAATTCCTCAATAACATTTCCTTGATAATAAATATATCTTGTAAAGTCACCATCTACACTTTCTTTGGTTGCACGTAGTCCACCTACATAATATTGATACGTTGTTTCCTCATCATTCTCTTTAAAAGTACTTAATTGATTTAGTGCATTATACGTAAATTCTCTTGGACCTAATGGAAGTTTCATTGTTCCTTCCATTGTTTTACGGTTTCCTTTTTCATCATACGTGTAAGTTTGAATGCCTTCGACTACATCTTCTTGAATAATTCGATTTAAATCATCATATTGATACGTACTGAGTTCACCATTTTGATTGATATATTCAATATTCCCAAGACCATCATACCCAAAAGATTCAGCCCAAGTAATACTTCCCGTATCTTTTTGTTCATGAGAGATCAGTTCTCCAAATGGATTGATGTCTGTTTGGAATCCCATAGATAAAGGTTCATAATTGAGTGCTAAAGAAGTTCCATCTGTAGAAATGGTATAGTCATAGTCTCCCATCAATTGACCGTCATAGGAGACGGTTTTAATACGACTTAAATTGTCATGCGTGTAATCTACTTGTTTTAAATCAGGGTAAACTAAAGCATTTAGTCTATCAAAATCATCATAGTTAAAGGTATAGGTGTTCCCAGCTATTTGTTGTGTGTTTAATCGTTTCCACTCATCATACGTATAGGAAAGGGTTTGCCCTTCACTATTGGCAAGCTCTGTTGGCAATCTTGTTTCTGGGTCATACGTATAGTCTTCCCATAATACTTCTTGGCCAGTGTTATCTGTCACCGTCATATGTTCGACTTCGTTATATGGACTATACGTATAAGTAAACGTTTGACCTTTTTTATCTACAAAGGTTTCAATCAGACCTTTGTTATTATACGTATACGTTTCTTGATCATCAGATGGAGAAGTTTCTGTTAATAACCATCCGACTTCGTTATATATTTTCGTAACCTCAGGCTCAGTTTTGTTATTGATATAGTATTCTACGACCTGCCCTAATGGGTTATAAACATACTTATAGGTTTGCCCGAGGTCATCTTCTAGGAATATTAAGTTCCCTGTTCCATCATAACCGAATTGATTCGTTTGTGTTTTTCCTTCAGAAGTGACGGATGTTTCTAGTAATTGACCTAAAGATGAATATTGATTGGTTGTGATTCTTTCTTTATCTCCATTCACATCACGTTCAACAAACTTTATGAGATTTCCACTGACGTCATAGTATGAGATTTCTTCTTTTCCGTTTGGATAAACCACTTTGGATGTTTGTTGTAGGGTGTATTTTCCATCGGCTCCTTGAACCGTGTTTGCATAAAAATATCTTGTAATGTTCCCTTCTGCATCCTCCATGCTCATGACACGATTTAAGTTATCATACGTATAACTGGTTCCTAAATCACTATTTCCATAAGGTTTGGTTGCATCTGTAATGATGCCATCATTAGATTCTATTTCGTTGATGACTTTTGATACTTCATTTACATTTCTGACTTGTTTTACATTTAAGCCAAATGGATTATAAAAGCTCTCTATTTGTTCACCATCTGGTGTATTTACAGTTACTTTTCTTTCATCGTTAACGTAGTCAACAGTCGTGGTTCGAATGTCTCCACCAAATGGCACTTGGCTGTAAGATGTAATGCGGTCTAGATAGTCATATTCATATTCGACTTCACTTGTATCTGAATAGATGATTTCTCTTAAGTTACCTTCTTCGTTATAATCATATTGAATGGTTAAAGATGTTGGACTTTGACCTTCTTCTAAGGTAACTTTTGAAGTTTCAGTTTTTAACTTTGCATCCTCTGTATAAGTAAACTCCTTATCTGAAACTATACTTTCATTCCCAAATTGATCTCCAGATGCATAACTTGTTAAACTCTTCAATAACTGATCTTCATAAACATACTCCTTTTTAAGAGTATCTGTTTTATTTGAAGTTGGAAGAAAAGGATCTTGATACGTGTATATTTCTGTTTCAAGTTCCGGTAAATCATTTTGAGCTCCACTACTACCGTAAACGATATCTTTTTGATACGTAAATAAACCATCTTGTGATTGGATGTTTATATTTGAGAGTTGATGAAAATTACCTGTGTATTCATATACAGTTGTATTTCCTAGTGGATCAACTTCTTGTTTTAATTCCCCATAATTATCGTATTCAAAGTAATGGGCTTGTACATTCACCTCAGGATAAGGAATCTCTGGAAATTGTACGTTCTTTACATTCATAATAAATCTTTCATCTACTTCTTGTACTACTTCCTCATAATCAGGTATGTCGTCTGAGTACCGATATACAGTAGTGGGTTGAATATGATCGCCTGAATAATCATAAGCAATTACAACATCTGGTTGTGATAAAAAATATTTTTCATCTTCTATGAACTGAAGTTCACTCTCTTGTAAATCTCTTGTCCATGTTGATGTTAGTAAAAATCTAGTCCCATTATTTTGATAGTAATAGAAATTTTCTTCCCCAGTGGAACTTGAAACCTTATTCGTTTGTCGATCACCAAATCGAGATGAATTTCTTAATCTTGGAATCTCAATTTGACTATTTTTCCAATATTCTTTGAAGTTCCAACCATGATCTTGATGAAGTTTAGCATATTCCACATAGTTTATAGAAGAAGAGTTCACAGGATCTTCATACATAAAATCAATTCGGTTTACTGCATGATAGGAGATGTGCTGTAATGCATAACGGTCAATGAAAAGCTTGGTTGTATTCCGTTGTTCTTCAGCCGATCCAATCTCCTGATTCCCTTCAAAATAATCATCATCCCAAAACGGATCATACAGATCATAATTAAATTTCATAATCGTTCCATTATTGAAATAAACATTTTTTAATAATAAATATGGGATTTCCGCATAATCTTGCCATTGTGTATCATAAACTTCATCTAATTCTATTAATACTCTATCTGATTCCCAATAATCAATTCTGTTTTTATATTCGTCATAGTCTAAATGATTTCTGATCCTGTTCCCATCGCTTTCCTTTGTATAGTGAGCATATGGTTTTAAAATAAGATTGAAATCAGCTAATGTTGTTGAATCAATAGGGTAATAATTATAAGCTTCCAATACATTTCCATCTATATCATTCACTTCATCTAGTCGCCAATAAGAAATACTTTCCGTTATGATGTCATTTGGAAACGTGAAATTGGAAGTATACCTTCTATACGTGATATCTTCCGTTCTGTTCGTCGTTTTATAATGAATTTCTTTCAGTGTACTCCCATTACGATCAAAAACACTAATTTGATAAATAACCATATCATTATTTCTATATATTGAGACTCTTCTTCCAAGAGAGTCAGAAATTGTAATGTTATTGTTCACATCATCGTATTCAAAAATTAGTTCATCATCTAGAATCCGATCATACTTTCTTAGGATTTTTCCGTCCGCATCAAATTCATACATTATATTACCAATACCAAATCTATATTGTTCAACATCCCATCCTGCTTCATAATCCCATCTATCAGGACCGTTCTCAAAGTTAAATCCCTTCCAAAATTGATCACCTTGAGGTAGAACTTCAAAACTCACATTGTTTCCATAAGGATAATCCACTAGTTCAATTGTTGGATAGTTTGGATTATCGTAGTTGGTTCTTCGAAATTCGTATGAACTTCCATCCTCTAATGTAAATACCATTTTGGTAAAAGGATTCAGTTCAAATTTATAACTGCTTTCATATACTTTATCATCATTACTATCTGTTCCAAGATAATCAGTGTCATTTATGATGTCACCTTTAATATCTTCCCATTCCAAATACGGCAAATTTAAACTCCACCCATTTGCAATAAACCCACTCATAACATCCTCTGGATTAATCTCATCGGATTTGTTAGTAGTTGAAGTTGCACGTGGATCCTTCACTTTACTTTCAAGTGAGTTGTAATGTCTTTGAAGAACCAAGTCAAATCCATTTTTTCCAGGTAAGTATACATCGGTTACCCTCCGATTTGCCGTTCTATATAGTGAATCTACATAGTCATCTGTTGTTATCTTATAAGTATATTCATTGTTAAAATCGGAAAAAGTAAAATCTTCTGGTACGGAAGCCTTTGAGAATGTTTCTTTTAGTTCTTTTGTGTTCGAGTCTCTTGCTTTATTTAATTTTAAATTTTGTATTTCCTCAATATAACCTTCTCGATCAGTATGATATTTATATTGCGATATCGCTACTGGTAGCAATTCTTCTAAAGTGTTAAAATCTGTTGAATTCAATGATGCTATTTTTTTATTCAACAATTCCGTATCTAGTTTGAATAGCTCAAATTTTTCAACTTCATTTAATTGATTTATATATGTTGGATAAAAATAAGCTGCAATTAATAAGAGATCTCCTCTTAACTCAGGAACGTCTATTCTTTCTTTTGAAGAAAATCCCTTAGAATCTTCTTCAGTTATAGGTAAATCTATAAGTTCTTCTTCAATATTTTCTTCAGATTCTGTTAATTCTTCCCCTAGGTTTTCAATTGCATCCTCTGTTCCTTGTGCCGATTGATCAATTAACTCTAACGCTTTAGCTACATTTACCAAACCAAAACCATATCGATGCTTATCTCCTAATGGTGTTGCTGAATTGTATAATATATTTTTCACTTCATCAGCTGTCAGCTTCTTATCTGATTCCCAAATAAGTGCTGCAGCACCTGTTACATGAGGTACAGCCATGGACGTCCCTGTCATTTCGCCATAATTTCCATCTTGCAAGGTGCTTAAAATTGAAGTACCAGGAGCCACTAAATCAAGTTCTAATCCTGTACTAGAATAATCTGCTCTCTCCAGTTTTTTATCTACCGCTCCAACAGAGATGACTTCTGGAAACAATGATGGATATAATAACGTATTATTACCTTCACCTAAGTTTCCTCCTGCAGATATCACCAAGATCCCTTCGTCTTCTGCTGTCTTTATCACTTCATGAAGTGCTTGACTATAGGATTTTCCACCAAAACTCATAGAGATAATATCCATCTTGTTATCAATTGCCCATTGAATCCCTTCAATGACTTGAGCATAAGAGCCATTTCCATCTTCATCAAGTACTTTCACTGCATAGAGATCAGCACCAGGAGCAACCCCTAAAACACCTAATCTATTATCGAGTGCAGCTATGGTTCCAGCAACGTGAGTTCCGTGTCCTTGGTCATCTTCATCAAATAATTTACCTTCTACAAAAGAAATCCCATCTTTCACTTTTAAATCAGAATGGTCAGCTATTCCTGTATCTAAAATGGCTATATTTACGTTTTTACCATCGAATTTATTTTTAAAAGCAATATCACTCCCAATAGCTTGAATCCCCCAAGGAAGCAATTGATTATTTTCGTCTACATCTTTCTTTGTTGGTTTATCTATGGATGCAACTTCAACGATTGCATTTTCTTCTACAAATAAAACTTCATCATCGTTTGTTACTTCTAATAACTCTGCTTCAGTTAATTCAGCAACGATGAGATCTTCCTTTTTTGTTTTAATTTTCTTAGTCTTTTTATCTTTTAATTTTATTTCCTTAAATTCATCTGCAGAAACTTCATCATTTAAACCTATTAAATACGAAGTAACTGGTTCTTCTATTAATAGTTCACTTGGATTTGCATAAGATAGATTTGAAAATATCATAGAAAAGATACATATATATACTATAACTTTTTTTGAATCCACTATATTTCCTCCTGTTTTGAAATGGCCAAAAATCTATTCTAAAATGTAACTTTTATTTAAATTACCATTATGATCATATTCATACACCATTGTTTGCCCATTTGGTAGTATAACTGAAGTAAGTCTATCCTCCTCATCATAAATGTGCGTAAAAGATCCGAAGAATGTACCGTTAAATTCTGGAATTGCAATTACCTCTACTGAGTCATCACTTTCCCCATTACGATTTATTGCACTTACCACATAAAAGTATGTAGTACCATTGGATACGTCGTAGTCTATATAATTCATTGTTTGTAAACCACTCTCTACTATGGTGTATGGTCCTCCTGAAATCAATGATCGTTTTACAGTATAACTACTAGCGCTTGCTCCTGTAGATACATTCCAACTAATCCTTACAGCACCATCTCCAACAACTGTAGTAATTCCTGATGGGGTTAATGGAATTTCTGTTGGAAAAGGTACAACACTAACTTCTTCAGAATTATCACTTTCTCCACCACCATTTACTGCACTAACTACATAATAATAAGTATTTTCGTTAGTTACACTTGTGTCTATATAACTAGTTGTGGGAATCTCACTTTTTATCGTTACATAAGGTCCACCACTTGCTTCAGAGCGCATAACTGTATAACTTTCTGCTCCTATGCTATCGTCCCACTGTACTTGAACCTTTCTATCTCCAGAAGTTATAGATAAATCAGATGGTGGACTTGGAATTGTTATGGCCATTACTTCATTTGAGGTTTCACTTTCCCCAGCGTTATTTATTGCTTTGATCACATAATAATACGTAATTCCTTTGGATATATTTGTATCTACATAGCTGGTTGTTGAAATACCACTTTCTATCGTAGTATAAGGTCCTCCACTTACTTCTGAACGCATGATTGTATAACTTTCTGCCCCTATACTTTCAATCCAATTCAGTTGAACCCCATCCCCACCTTCTGGTGTTGTTGACAATCCTGTTGGAACAGTTGGTAAAGTTACTGCACTGACTTCATTTGAGTTTCGACTCTCTCCACTGTTATTTTCTGCACTAACCACATAATAGTACGTTGTACCATGGATGACCTCCAAATCTATGTATTGTGTTTCTATAATTCCACTTCCAACAACTGTATAAGGTCCTTCTAAACTAGTAGATCGTTTTATATTATATAAATCTGCTCCAATTATTTTATCCCATGAAATTTGTACTTGTGAGTCAGTAGATGCTGTTATTAAATTTGTAGGCTGAAAAGGAGGAGGAATTTTCAGATCTGTCCAGCTACTAGCTTCAGACACTTGACCATAGTTATCCATTCCGACAGCCACGACTGTTCCATCACTTTTTAAACCGATTGTTTGATTGGTTCCATTTGCACTCACTTCGACAATGTCTGTCCAGTTACTCACTCCAGACACTTGACCAAAACTATTCGACCCCACAGCCACGACTGTTCCATCGCTTTTTAAACCTACTGTATGAACCAATCCTGCACTCACTTGAACGATATCTGTCCAGTCTTCTACATCTATAGCACCATAAATATTATTTCCAACAGCCAGAACAGTACCATCGCTTTTTAAACCTACTGAAAAATTGCTTCCTGCACTTACTTGTATAATGTTGCTCCAGTTACTTACTCCATCTACTTCACCATATCGATTGGATCCCACAGCCACGACTGTTCCATCGTTTTTTAAACCCATAGTATGTTCGCTTCCAGCGCTTACTTGTACGATATCTGTCCAGTCTTCTACTCTTTTTTGACCAGAACCACCAGAGCCTACAGCCAGAGCAGTGCCATCGCTTTTCAAACCTACTGTGTGTGATCTACCTGCATCCACATCAACAATGTCTTCCCAGCTACTTACTTGTAATTGACCATTTTCTCCTTCCCCAGTTCCCTGTACAGTTCCATCGTATTTTATACCAACCGTAAAATCACTTCCTCCACTCACGTGCATGATGTTTCTCCAATGACCCACAGTGACTTGACCATCAGAATTTGATCCTACAGCTGCTACAGTATAATCACTTTTCAGACCTAATGTAAAATTACCTCCTGCACTAATGTGGCTTTTTCTTACATCTCGCTGAGCTAAAGTCAAAGAAGAACTAGTCATATTATTCTTTTGAGGTTTTAATTGATTAACTTCATCAATTTCTCCAAAAACTAATTTCTTCGTAACTTCTTCTTGAATTTCATTAGATATTACTAAGGTTGGAAACACCAATAAAAATATGCACATCAAAACTATTGATTTTTTAATAATCAACATTCATTCCTCCTAATATTTAAGTTATTATGTAATAATCTAATTCTCTATTAAACTTCTTATCTATCCTTCTTAAAACCAATCCCTCCTTCATTTACTAAAACTTTCATTTATTTACCTTTAAATCATATATAAATCTCTTTCATATTCCAATGGAAATAATTTCATTCTGAGGCTGCGAGGATCTAGAATTAAACAATTTAAAAAACTTTCATAAAAAGTTAACATATAAAATATTAAGAAGAACTAATAAATTTTCTCTTATTATCTATAAATCGTTTTGCTATCCTATTATATTGTTTCTAACATGTAGCACTTGTAAGAATAATAATTGATCCTATTGTTTATCATCCTGCTTCCCTCCCCTAGCACAATGGATGATATTTTCCCAACAAAAAAAGAACGTATTTCTACGCCCTTTCTGTTAACCGTTTAATCATAAAATTTTATTTTTAAACTTTAGTTCTATATTGTTATTACTGTGGCTTTAAGACTTCTAGAGCCAGCAAAGATAGAATTCACACCGAAGAATGATAAAAATGTACATCTAAGATCATACTTATTGATTCCAGGATCCGGATCTTCATCTACTAAAGGAAAGTTTGGAAAGTTTGTATGTCTAAATTCAATAGAATTAGGTTTTGCATAATCCATTTCATCATTTATTGTTGCAATGGTAGTGCCATTTCGCAAGATCTCATATTTCACTTCAAAAGATATAGAATCAAGTCCTGGATTACCTATAACAGCAATTTGGGTCATTGAATCAATTGATACTTGAGTTTTCTGTGGTTGTTGGACACAAACATCAACTGTAGCTACAACCACAGGAACTTCATCAGGATCAGGAAAGGGAAGTTCGATTGATCCTTCACCACCATATGGGTTCTCTACCGAAAAACTTTGAGCTATTACAAAAGGTCCTTTATTTAATCCCATAAACTTACCTCCCAACTTTATTATTATCCGTTTATCCTATCTTATGAATAATCTAAAGAAGTTGCTTGGACTCTTATCTATGGGCTGGAATGTAAAAAAGAGCGCTACATGCGCCCCTTCCTATTTACAAATGTTTAATTTTATTATAAATTTTAAAGTAATTACATTTTTATGTCGTTTTATGTGATTATTTACCTAATAACATCAAATATTGGCGAACCATCTGTCAAGTGATATTCGAAAGCTTTGCCAATATGTCTGTTATCATCATCGACTTCAACTAAGATTAACTCACCTTCTGAACCACAACAAGATTCACCTTCTAATACTTCATATGTTTTTTTATTTAGCATTTCTATGAAGTCACCTTTTAGAATTTTCATAATATTCACCAACTTTCTATACTAGAGGAGGATTTTTTATTTATGAGTGATGATTTTGTAACTAAAAAAGAGTTAGTCCGGTTACTTGATAGAGTTTCAGAATTCGATCAGTTAGTGTTTGAATCATTTGATGGAGAAGAGTATTCTTTTGATGACTCTCCACTAAACATAACAGGTATACAACAACCTTTCGAACTACTCATCCCAAAAACTTACTGGACAAAAGAAGATTTCACAAAAACTCGTTCTCAAATTTCGATTGAAGGTATAACTAAAGATAAGAATGATAATAGGCAATTATTAATTAGACTAGACGAGGTCTCACAAGATTTTGAAACTACTTCAGATGCTATAGCTCAGTTATTTGAGCCTATGAAATTAAATAAGTACATGGCGCATTTATTAAGTGATGATACTACAGATCACTTTGAACACATCTTATATATTTTTGATTACTGGTTCAGAAAGTTAGATGCGGATCGAGAAATATTAATTCGTACTGTAAAAGAAGAAGGGAAATATATTGTTCGATGTTTTGCATCTACAGAATACAGACCAATTGATAATCATGCTTTGCTTTACATTACATGCCACGCATTGAATAAGCTTAATTTACAGTTTAACCTTCAAAGTTATTCCTTAAAACACTCTGAGATGAAATTAAACATATTTTCAGAGGATAAAATAGAAATCCCTGATGTTGGAACCCTAACATATGGTTTCACTGTACTTAACAGTGAAACTAAAGATAAAACTGTTGGTTTTCACCCTACTTTTGAATTAACAAATGAAGATAATTCTCAAACTTCATTAATTTTAGATAAGCCAATCTCTATTTATCATCGTGGTAAATCAGTAGAACCTATTATTGAAAAATTAGAAGAAATTCAAAATTTAAATGAACATTTAGAAACTGTTCTCGAAACCATTAAGATTGCAAAAAATGAAAAAGTAACTGATGAATTTGCCTACAAACTGACTCGCGAAATATCTATTATAGTAGGTAAAACAAAATACGAAAAGTTTGAAAAAGAATATCTAGATATAGCAAGACTGAACACTTATAATTTATTGCAGTTTTTTGGCAGATTACATGAACTAGATGTCGATGATGATGAAAAAGAATTTAAGCTAAGAGTGATTTTTTGGAAAGCTCTCAATAACCATATAAATAACGATGAATAGTTCTAATGGGCTGCTTAAAACTGCAGCCCATTTTATTACCCTTCACTATATAGTGGCAAACGTATGACAAAAAGAGCCCCTTTCGAGGCTCCCCTTAAGCTAATATATTATTGAGTTAATTCATATTCATTTACTTCAAATGTAAGTACATTATCATGAATAATGTAATCTGTTCTGTTTAAGAATGGTCCAACATTACCTGTCTTTTCTATGGCATATGCTACTGTTAAGTTGCCTTGGTACCAATTAACAAACTCCTCAACTTCACTCATTGTTACATCATATTCTTTTTCTTGTCCGTTTTCTAATACAATTACTAGGATTGCTCTATTGTTGTTTACGCTTGCTGATGCTTCTGGAGTTGCTGATGCTTCATTTGAGTTTCCGCTTTCTCCCGCTGCGTTTACTGCGGAAACAACATAATAATAAGTGGTTCCATTTATCACGTCTGTATCAAGATAAGATGTCTCAGATACACCTTCTGCTATGATGTCATATGGACCACCTTGTGTTGTTGATCTTTTTACTGTGTAACTGTCAGCACCTTCTACTAGATTCCATGATAGAGTTATTTGTGAATCGCCTGCTTCTGCTGTTAGGTTTAGTGGATAGCCTAATTTATCATTATAAATATAAGTAGCTGTAGAATTTAATAGAAATAACCTCTGATTAACATTTAATATTTCATAAAGTGTAACTATTGGAAGATCTGAATGAATACTCAATTTATTTGTTATTGTGTTAAACTCATATACATATTGAGAATCATTTGAATTTGTATTCCTTGTAATATATATTTTTTCAGCTAAAGAGGTTATATTATACTGATGTCTAAGTCCATCATCTTCAATGGGAGAATATATTTTCTCCCAAACATCTTGAGATACAATATATTCATATATTTCTCCTCCATCCCATACCATGAAAATCTTATTTTCAATCGTTACAGCTTCAAATAATTTCTCTCCTGATGGCATTCTATTAGAAAGTTTTGACCAAGTATCAGTCTCTGGATCATATAATTCTATTATATCAAGAACTGGTCCACTACCTGGTTGATCTGCAAAGCTCACTCCACCAAATGTGTATATCTTGCCTTCAAACACTACTGAAGCAAAATCATGCTTCTTTGTTGGCATGTTAGATTTAGGTATCCATGTATCTGTTTGGGGATCATATTCTTCAACAACATTCAATGAATGACCATCATCAGATTGCCCACCAAGAGCATAAATTTTATTATTTATAGTAACTGCAGAAAGGCTCTTTCTATTTGTTAACATTGGAGATTTAAATTCCCAGGTATTTGTTTCTGGATTGTAAACTTGAACTGTATTTTGTGAAATGTTATCAACTGACCCTCCAATAACATATATCATCCCATCTAAAACAGTTTTACCAAAAATATAATTTGATGATAATTTTGGCACTTTTTCCTTCCAAACTCCTTCTTCTGCTGCAAAAACAGGAACAGCAGATAACAACATCACCATAGCTAAAACAACTGACAATAAAACTTTAAATGATTTCTTCATCTTTCTACCACCTTATAGTAAATTATGTAATAATCTTTTGATAGAATAATATAGTATAACTGTAATGTCCATGAAATTAATGCATAATATGTGTATTTTCTGATGAACTAGATAATATTTTCTTTTTGATGTGTTTTATCCAAACAAAAAAAGAACGACTAGTATCAGCCGCCCTTTCTTTATATCTCATAATATAATAATATCATCTATTTCAATGATTATACTGCCAACTTTCTGCCAAGATTCTGCCAAAAACAAATTATAAATTATTTTTTTTCTAAAACTCCCGTTCTAAACTTTTCAGCAGCTGATATAAATAAATAGTCAAATTGTTCTTTTGTTAAAAGCCACTTTGAATCTAGAGCATTGAATATTTCTTCTTTAGTGTATCCACTGTTTATTAATTCATAAATTTCATCTTTTAATGAAACTGCTTTAAAATTACTAGTGTTCGTTGTTTTATATTGTCCAATATTTTCAATTGATCTTAATTTTTTATCTAGTGATCTTGTAGTGGTGAGAATTTCTGAAAGAATTTCATCATCACTTCTTTTCTCAACTATATTTTCTGATTCCGTATTATGTAATATTTCATGAAACCTATTTTCAAATTGACCCCAAAATGTATTAAATATGTTTTCTAGTATATTATCCGTTAATCGGTTCGTTTCTACTTCATTATTAATAGTTTTAACTAATCCTAATATGCCTTCTTTTGAAGGGAGAGTAGCGTTGAATTGAGATAGTGGGCTTTCAATATCTTTAACTTCCAGATCTATTAATAAAGGAATAACTCTATTTGATGTCAATCCCTTTAGTAATGCCCCTGCCTCAAACAAAATCCATGGTTTATTTTTATTATCATTAGTAACACAAATTATTCCTACTGCGGTATCCTTTAGTTCATCATTTATTTCATTAAACCATATACTCCCTTTATCAATATCTTTGCTGGACATCCATGGATTAGTGGCTTGAATCACACATGGTAACCATTCATATAGAAAAGCAGCTACTTCTCTACTTCTTTCACCTGACCAACTAATAAAAACTTTCAAATAATCCCCACCTTTTACAGTTTTAATCTTTTCATTTATATTACCATATTATTGATATACTCTTTTCCAATTACCCATATCTTATATTGTGTTGAATTCACACAACCACTGTAATCCTTACAATATATAGCGATAAAACATTTCCTTAAAATGAGTTACACATGCACATAATGAAGGGAACTAGAGAGAAGACAAAGAAAAAAGCCTACCCATGATACAAGGTAAGCTTATATTTTGAAGTCTTTAATGGCTTTGTTCATCGCATCTTGATCTATACCGATATACCGTAACGTAAACGCTGGATCACTGTGGTTTAATATTTTCTGTAATAGAGCCACATCTCCTGTTTGTTTATACAAATGATAGCCAAATGTTTTTCGTAACGTATGGGTACCGATATCATCTAAACTTACATATTCAGCAGCACTTCTTAAAATCTTATATGCCATGCTTCTACCAATCGGTTTATTAATACCCTCTCTGCTTTGAAACAAATATTCATGATCTTCTTTCCCTTCAATATATTGTTTAAATTCACGCTGCAGTTGTGGAGTCATATCAATACGTTTTTTCTTTCCTGTTTTTACTTCAATGATGTTAAAGTATTTTCTTTTTGCATCAGATACTCTTAAAGGTAGGATATCTGATATTCTCAGTCCTGAGTTTATACCTGTCACAAACAACATATAGTTTCGTTCACTTTGATTCTTTAAATGTCGTTTGATTTCAAATATACAATCTAGATCACGTATAGGCTGTACAAAGTTCATCCAGCTTTCACCTCTGATTCATACACAGCAATACCTAACGCATTAGCTATATTTATAATGGCTTCTTTCTTTTCTCTATAGAAGGTTCGAGAACTCATATCTAGTTCAAGAGCTACAGCACAATCCTTAGTTCTTTCTTTTTGCATATAGCATTGAATTAGAATGGCTCGATGTTCACCATTTAAACGATTTACAGCACTTTCAATAGATTTCATAAAAAGATTTCGCTCTACATTATAAATAGCCGCATCTTCAGTAGTAGAATGAAATTCGTTCGTTTGACTTGGTGGTGTTAATGAATAAGTGGTTGTGATCTTTGGTAACTTATCATTAGGTACTGTAAACAATAATCTTCTATACTTTTCAAATGCATCTTCAACAACCTTCTTTGTATCTTCAACAGCAATTTTAGGTAAATCAAATGTAACTTGATTCCATTCCACAACCCACACCCCTTAATTGTTTTTCACCCTAAAATAAAAAGAACACTAGTCATATAAAATATGATCCAGTGTCCTTTGGTTTTTCCATTTGGACTTTTTATATTTTTTCTATATTTGTTGTTTTTACTAGTTTGACCTTGCCAGCTTGCCAAGTAATTATTTGTTCTCTATAGCCTGTTTTTGGGGGTTTTACTTCGGTTAGTTCTCCACCTTTACTGATATAAACTTGACTTTGATTTGATTCAGTTTCAATTATGTTTATTTTAGGTTCTTTATCATTCAAATGATTCACACCCTCTCTAAAACACTTCTAGTTGCAACTTTTTCTTTCGTTCATTTATATATTTGGACTTAGCTTCTTTTGGATTTATTGGGTATACAGGGCGTGCTAAGAATGAGATTGAGATGTCTACATGTTCAAGGTTTATTTTTGTATACTCCATTATCTTATAATTCTCACCTTTGAACTCAAAAATGTTACCCAACATCAGTTCTTTTATTCTTTTAGAATCATCATATTTTCGTCTCATTACAAATTCTAGTTGATATGAAGGTTTATAAACCTTTCTCTTAAAATCATTTCTTTGTATATTTTGGCAAATATACGATACCTCTAAAACACTCTCATACAATAGTTCAAAGTTTTCAATTCCTATGATTAAATAAGTTGTGCTTCTATGTTCAAATGTATCACCTATTTTTTTAGGCTGTTTAAATAATCGAAATTTAAATGTAAAACTATTTATAATATCATCTTTCAAAAGTACCTCACTTCCTTTTTACAAGCTCCCCTATATCTTCACCATAAGACTTTAATACTTGCAATTTTCTAGTTGTAACTTGAATTCAGGCTTTTGTTCAATATCGTTAACAAGCATGTTCAAATGGTTCCTCAATAAAAGTAAGTTCGTTTCTTCCTTATTTCTATATTCATTTATTTGAATAACTATTGTCTCCAACCAATCTTTATAGAGCAATCTCTTTCACTCCTTCCATCAAGGCTTAAGGTTTCGCAATTATCCGAATCATATAACGTCACTCTATCTTCATGTCCTTCTGCTGTAGGTATCCACTTATAATCCATAATTGACCAGTATCTAGGTGGAGCTTGTCCATCATTTCCTTGTGTTTTTAAGTCATTCTGTAAATCTTTCAAGAATCTGATATCATCTTTTACTGTATCACCCAACCTCTTTCACTCCTTCCAAAGCTTCCAACAAGCGAAAAGCATCAGTCTCAGTTCCCTTAAACTCTCTAACTCTTTCCTTTAATTCATCATCTATTGGACCCCATAAAACGAACTTGCCTTGTTCATAGTTATCTGCATATCCTCCGTTAAAAGCTAAAGCGATTGTACAAAAATATTCTTCGTCTGCTACATTGTCTATTTCCTTATCTGTTACACCTACATCATTTAATAATTTTCGGTTTTCTTCGTTGTTTTCTACTAAGATATAACCGTCAATCATACACTCCTCATAAACTTCAAAACTATTTAACACGTCTAATACTGCTTGTTTATCCTCTTTTGTTAACTGTTTCATTGTTTCACTCCTTCCAACAACTCAGGATTTTGATATATGTTTCCTATGACAATAGAGTTAGTTTCCATATATAACGGTTTTCTTGATTTATTCCTACCATCATCAACGATCACTCTAAATTCCCCATACTCGTAAATAACTTCATATTTTATACTTTCTTTTTCTTTTGTTAGTGGGTTATGAAACCTATATTCCAATATATCCCCCTCATAAATCTCAACATCGTTACAATCCTTTAGTCCTGTGTATTGTCCTACTGTCTTAGGATTAACAGGCAAATTATAACCCTCTTCATCTTTGATGAAATGAACCTCTTTCTTATTCCCTACTTCTTTTCCTGTCCAATCATAATCTCTTGTGTTTAGATACAGGTAACTACCGTAAAAGAATCCCTTGTTATCAAGCCTTTTTCCTCTAAACTTTAACTCTCTCAATTTACACCCTCCTAAATACTGTGACATTCAAAATCTGATATTTCCCAAGCATCGTAATTAATCTCACCATAATTATGTTCAATCCAGTTTTGTAGTATATCGTCGTAATCTGGATTGTTCGGTAAGTTGACATCCCAATTAACTTTAACTCGTATTGGATCATGATTTTTAAGTACAACGAAGTATTTTTTCATGTTCTTACCCTCCTATTAATTAAAACTCATATACTAACTAGCTCTCCATGGAATCAGATGTTTAATATTTGAGTACCGAATCCGTTCATCGTATGTTATTTCTTGATAATAATAAGTCCTTGTTTCAAGCATTACACTTTCATAATGCAGTACACATAATGGTACTAGAGCCCATGTTGTGCAAGCTTTTTGATTGCAATTATGGTACTGACATTTCATTTTTTTCACCTACTTCAATGATTTTGTTCAAATACCACCGAGCTTTCAACAAATCTTCTTGTCCTCCCTTTTTCTCATGCCTAGAGCAATATTTTATGACGTTTCCTAAACAAAACCCTTTGAATTGTTCATCTGTCAATTTTGCTTTCATAAAATCTATAGTCTCAATTCCTCCTGCGATATAATGTTCTGGATTATTAATAGGATCATTCGATTTTTCCTTTATCACGATTCATCCCCCCTGTTAATGCTTCTCTTACTATCAAACCCATTCGGATATCTCTTTTCAAGCTTTGATATATTCCCTTTTGCTATGTCCTCCATTGATATTCCTAACGCTTCTGCTCCTGCTGCAACATACCAAAGAACATCCCCAAATTCCTTTATGATCTTGTCTTTCTGTAGTTCGTGACCTTGAAAAATATGTTTCTTTAGCTGGTCCGCAACTTCTCCACTTTCACCGCATAGTCCTAATGCTGCATTTAAAAGTAATTGATCTGAGTCTAACCCTGCTGCAGTTCTCATTGCTTTGTACTGATATTCGTTTAAATCCATTTTATTTACCCCTCTCGACTAATTTCTAATATCAAGCCTTTAAGCTTTCCAATCACAAATTCTTCTCTTGCTTTTCTATCTACTCGATTTACAGACATACTTCTATAAACTGCTTGTATTCTATGGTCAAGCCTTTCTAAATCATCTTTCAGTAGATATTGCCATGACTCCCATTCTTGCTCCATGGTTCGTTGCTTTTCTATAACTCCCAACTTCATCACTCTGCCAATCGGTAATTTAAACTTAAATCTCCTGTTAACAACACTGTGTAATCCTTACACATTTCATATATCCTTGATCCGAGTCCCATATCAATTTCACAAATCTCCTCTATGTCTTTTTCAGATGAAATCAATATTGGTTTATTATTAAGATATCGATAATTTATAATTGCAAATAATTGTTCTAATTGGAATTCTGTCGGAGTTTTACGTCCTTTAAATAGATCATCGATGTACAAGACATCAACCTTTTGCATGTAATTAACCTTTTGTTCAAGTAGATCAAAATCATCTTTTAAATCATTGAATGTTTCCACCCATGGGAAGTAAGAACAGCTTGTCCCTTTCTTAATAAGAGCGTTAGAAATTGCCATAAGTAAGTGCGTTTTTCCGACTCCTGGTACTCCCAACAGAGCCATGCTATTTTTACGGTCATTTCGTATCTCAGCAAAGTTATTAAAGTAATGTTTAGCTGCATAATGTGCATCACGTACAATCTGTGGTCTGTTTTCCAACTTAAAGTTATCAAAGGACTTTCTAGCAAATTCAGGAGTAATTTTACTAGACTTTATCAACCGTTCAGCCTGCCTTTCCACCAGACATTCACAATCTTTCCATACCTCGATTCCCTCTGCATTACGAATTATAAACCCTTCTTCATCCCTGCAATTCATACATTTATGCTTTTTTTCTATCCTTTGCGAGCCATCCTGTTTTTCCGCCTGTAATACTCTTAAGTGTTGGATTTTTTTTAGGAGGTTCGGCATTGCTTCGCTTAGTGCTTGCATTTGATGATCCATCTTCCTTTCTTGCTTCATATTCTTGTTCTACAATGTAATCTTCGTAAGCCTTACTGTTGCTAATAAAAGTACTTAGATGCTTTATAAACTTTTGTTCTGTTTCATTTCGTTCACATTCTTTTGCGTAATTTCTACATGCAGTAATTAAGTCATCTGGATTCACTTTTTCTTTTAGGCGAGTATTCCAATTTTTGAATGCTTGCTTCTTTCCAATTTTTCGTGGGTATAATTTATAAAAAATTTCAAATGCTTCAGAGTATACATTTTTATTATTCTTTTCATTCTTAACATTCTTTACATTCTTGTTTGTGGTCAACTGTTGGTCACTTGTTGGACAGTTGTTGGTCAACTGTTGGTCACTTTGATGGTCAATTTCACTTTCCGAATTCTGATATACACCATAATTCACAACGGTAACAATGCTATATTTGTTGGTCACTTTGATGGTCAACATTTGCCACCTTTCTAAATTTTTCAAGTATCTACTCCAACTTTTCTCGGACAGCTTCTTTTCAGGCTTAACCCCGCTATTTAACTCCTCAGATAATATTTTTCTACCAGTTACAAATTGTCCAACTTCTAACTTAATCATTTGATTTCCAACTAATTGATCGTGTTCTTTATGACTTGCCTTGAATAAACAATACATAAATAATTTTAAGTAATTCGGATCACTCCATATAATGTTTTCAGATATTTTACGGTGTAACTTAATCCAGCCTTGCATCATAGAACCCCCTCCTATGCGCCTTTTTGAATCGTTCTAAGGGTATTAGTAATCCTGTTTACCAATCTCATTTCTTGTACCGTATCACGCTCTATGAACCAATTATCTGGATTTAATCTGTATTCTTTTATCAATATCTTTTGACGTCTATTAGGACGTTTACCATGTTTCATTGAATTATTCTCCTCTCAAATATTCTTTCAATTAGTTTGAATCCTTTTTGTAACATCCATTCAATCAACTCTCTATGATAAAAATTGATAATCCAACACATTAAATAAACCTTATTCAACATAATCCATTCTCCAATCTTATGAAACTAATCTCTCAATCTTATGTTTCGCCCATCGAATACGATCAGAATAATAATGAGCTGCATTTGTATCACCAAAATATTCTGCTTCAGTTTTTAAAGTCTCTGCTCTTTTCATTTCAATTTTCCATATTTGCAGTTCTATATCTTGTTTCATAATTTTAATTTTCTCCTAATTTTGTTATAATAAATTTATAGTTATTTTTATGTGTTGTTTAAAGCGTGACTGTTGCGAGCAGTTGCGCTTTTCTTATTCTTACTAAGTTATTCAATGCAATTAATCTAGCGTTCTTTTTAGTTGAATTATTCAAAATATAATGCCAAGCTTCATACTGATGCATTTAAGCACACTCCTTTCTTTTTATCGCTCCCCATTCCGAATCAATTCTTTCCTTCTTTTACTTACCTCTACTAGATCAATTCCAAACTCCTCTGCATATGAACCCTTCATAACGTGGATCACTTCTTCAACATCCTCAATTTCCATTAATAAATCTGTAACAAGCTCCTTTTTCTTAAGAGGGTTCATTCTGGACAACGTTAACGCCTCCAATTTTGTGTATAGTTCTTTCATTTCTATTAGGAGTCTTTCTTTTAATGCACTTGAATGTAAGTCAACATCTTCACCATATGTGTCAAATAAGTTTGAAATATAACCCCCTGTACGTTCGTTCGCTATTTCGATTGCCATTTTGAATGACATTCTTGCAACGATTGGTTCACGATCCTCTGGAAGCTTTCTTTTCTCTGTGTCAATCATTGCTACAGCACTTCGTGACATATTAAGTCTGACTGCTACTTCTTTTTGAGGCATATTTAACCTCTTAGATAAACTCATTGCCATAAAATCAAATCTCCTTTCGTGACTTTCTTAAAATTTATTATTAAATATGTGACTTTGAACTATCTTTCAAGTCACTGAAATTAGAGTTATTATTTAGTTACAAAGTTTATTCCCACCCACTACCTTGTTAATAGGTTCACCTTTTTTTGATAATGCATTACAAGAACTGCTTGTCCAGCGGAAGAAAAGTTTTTATACCTTTTCTCCCTTTTCGATTTTTTCATTGATAACAGCCCAAGTAGCTAGGCGTAAATCTTCGAGAACTTTCTTTTCTTCTTCTTGAGTCTTAGCGCAACTGTCATCACAAATATATACTGTTGTTTTTCCATACTTTAATGTTTTAACAATGTTACCTTTGTGGTTGAAATGACCAGGTCCGTACATAACAGCATCACCTCTTACATTATGTGTATGCTGTTGATCTGGGTGGACTGCCATGGTTTTTCACCTCCTACGCAGATTGTTTTTTCGTTTCAATAGTATGATTTTTTTGTACATTTTTTGTAAATAAAAAACCTACATCTTTTTCTAATATTTCTCCTATACGAATTGCTACAGATAATGGAGGACTTGAGTAACCATTTTCCCAATTTGCTACAGACTGTTTTCCTTTATAACCTAACAAAATAGCTAGTACTTCTTGTGTAAAGCCTTTTTCTTTTCTTGCTGTAGTCAACCGCTTATTTTTCATTAATTATCACCACCTTTATTAAGTATGAATAACTTGTACTTAGTAATCATATTATAATGTACAAGTTTCTTGTATGTCAACACAAAATAACAAATATCTTGTACTATTATTACAAAGTAGTACCAAAACATGTACAATGTTCTTGTACAATGAATTAAATTTGGAATTAGAAAGGGAAGTTTTTATGTTATCTGATCGTTTAAAACAAGCTAGGAAGGAACTTAAACTAACTCAAGAAGAATTAGCCAAAAAAGTTAACACTACAAAAGGTACAATCAGTAATTATGAAAATGGATATAGTACACCTTCAAACGAAATGTTAACATTACTTGCGGATATACTAAATGTAACTACTGACTTCCTTTTAGGTCGTAATTCACAGGCTGTAAACGAGGGGAAAAGTAATATAAATGCACAAACACACATTAAAGATAAGGTTAAAGAGAGTTTACTTAGTGAATTTGATAAATTGTCAGAAGAAGATCAAAAGTACATTGTAGAATTAATTAAAAAGATAAAAAAGTAAAACTCTCACATGTTCTACAAGAGCAGTCTCATTAATTCTATTATGATCTCTAATTTTTTTTTATTATCGTTATCGATACTTTTTATTACAAGTTTAACTTCATTTTCTGTTGCTCCATTAATAAATTCATCAAAAACTTCCCTCATATTTTAACACCATCCTTTATTATATATTGAAACTGCGTCTTACTTCCTCTTCACACAAAAAACGAACGTTTGTTCTACATATTTATTGTAGTGTAAACAATTTCGTTTTAGTAGTAAATTTTTTCCTCTTTCCAGTATTTATATGAAATAGCTTTTAGCAGGACAAGTTGCTTTTCGCTTTTTTTTTGGAAGCTTTTATATATTACCATTAAATTGAATATTTGTTTAAGCATGTCACATTACCAGCAAACGGGGGGACTGTTGGTAAGCCATATTTACAAAGTCCTTATTGTTTATTGTTTCATCGTATAATAAGTTTCTTAAACATTTTTAAAAACTTTATCATCTTTTTTTCGAATGATAGTATGTTTATATGTTTACCACTATTCTACTATGTGTTGCTAAAAAACAGTTTCTTAAATTTTTCAGCAATATATTAACAATATATACAAAAAAAACCTCTCCTTGTTAAGGAAAGGTTTTTTAATATTTTTTACCAGCCTCCGTCACCTACACTTAATAAAGTAACGATCTCACTGATTTCAGGTGTGATTGCCAATGTAAAGGCAAGAAAAGCGAAAGATTTGAATAATTTTTTCATGATTTTAACCCTCTTTCTCTAAATAGTTTTTCAACTTCTTCATAGTCTTAAAAGTTTCCGTTTCTTTATTTGTATCATGGATATTCGTAATTATCCATAAACATTCTTTTTCGTTTTCGATTAAGTCAATCATAGAGTAACGTTTTGCTGCTTCTAAGCAATAATTTATGCCTTCTTCTATTCTATCAGTTTGGATGAAATATTTTCCTTTGAGTTTAAAATAACGACCGATTTCTGCCTTTTTAAATGGAGTAACGCATGGAATAGACAATAATTTCTCTTCTAACTTGAAAAGATTTTCAATTGCTGGTAGATTATTTGTTTTAAAAAATAAATCTATTAATTGGTTCACTGCATGGATCAAAGCAAAATCTCCACATTGTGGCAGGGTATCCTCTAGGATGGAAATGGCAAGTTTATGTTCACCAGTTGCAGCATATAGTTCTGCTTCGTTTAACTTTACATTGTCTTTCACTTCTGGGAGTAAGAATTTCTTATATCGATCTAAATAAGCTTTTGATTCTTCATAATTACTTAAAAAAAAGTAGCCATTAGATAAGACATAAATGGTGTTTGCAAGCGTTCTAGTATCAGAAATTGTTTCATTCAATGCTTTTAAGCCCATCTCCACACTCTCCTCAAACTGATTTGTGTAGAAAGCATGAACTTGTAACTTATAGTAAAATTCGCCTCGTTCTTCACTTGTAAGGAAGTCATTGAAAAATAAATTAGCTTTACCGGATCCATACGTGGAACGAAGTTTGGTAAAATCGTCTCGTTCAATGAGATAAATTCCCAATAAACTTTTGGCAATATAAGGCATCATTCCATGTGATTTTGAAAAGCCCGTAATCGCATTATATAGGGCTAGTCTGATAGAAGTACAGTTTATACCTTCTATCTTGTTAAAAAGCATCTCAACAGATTCTAGTGTGTTCTGATTAGGAGATTCAAGTGCTTTTGTCGCAACTTTAACGATGATAGATATATTTTTTTTCTCATTAATTAAGGTGTCCAAAATAGAAAATAAAACAATTACATTATCTATACTTTCTATGTATTTTTCTATCATTTTTTCATTAGGGATATCTAGCACGGAACATATTTTTAATATGTTTTCAAAATTTGGCCGTTTAACTTGACCTGCTTCAACCCTTGATAGATTTCCTTTGTCTACATCAGCCGCTTCCGCTAATTGTATTAATGTCATACCTAATTTTTCACGTTTTTCTCGAATCAGTTCCCCCAAAGATAGTCGTTTTTCAACAGTTTCCATGAATAAAGTACCTCTCAATCTAAAGGTTGAAGAAAACGCTTCCCTCATCCTTAATTTTCCGACGAATGTAATGAAAAAATACAAAATTAAATTTGCTATATTATTGAATTCGTTCAACGTATAAAATACTTCCAAAACATGATGAAGGTTAAGTTTTGATGAGATTAAATTACAATTTCTAGGTTATCATAACACCTATTTTTAGCTGATGTAGGTATAAAAAAAGGGGAGAAAGTTGATTATGCTATCATACAAAATGGTGAACCTGTCATTTTAATTGAAGCTAAATCAATTCAAGAGCCACTCGATAAACATGATTCACAGCTATTCAGATATTTCGGAACTACAAAAGCAAAATTCGCTATACTAACTAATGGTATTCAATATAAGTTTTACACAGACCTTGAAAAACAGAATATGATGGATACTATACCTTTCTTGGAATTGAACTTACTTGATATTAGAGAAAATCAAATCACACAACTATATAAGTTCAGTAAAGACAACTTCGATATTGAAAATATATTAACAACTGCCTCGGAATTAAAATATACTAATGAAATCATTAATTTTCTAAAAGTTCAATGGGATAATCCTTCAGAAGATTTTATTACTTTTATTCTAGCTAATGTATACACAGGAAAAAAAACCAAACAAGTAATTGAAAAATTTAGTGTTTTAGTTAAAAAATCTTTAAACCAATTTGTCAATGATATGCTTAATGATAAACTCCAAGCTGCCATTTCAAACACAAATTCAGAAATTGAAAAAGAACAAGAAGTAGCGAGTACTAAAGAACAAGACACTGTAGAAGAAGCTCAAGTTGTTACAACAGAAGAAGAGATTGAAGGATATGCTACAGTTAAAATAATAGTTAGCGATCAAGTAGATCCAGATAGAATCTTTTACAGAGATAACTTAAGTTACTGTAATGTATTATTAGATGATAATATTAGAAAATGGATATGTAGATTAGGCTTCAATGGTTCAAATAAATATATACAGTTTAATGACGAGGACAAAACAAATGTATATATTGAGAACTTATCTGATATTTTGAACCATAAAGAACGCTTAAAAAATGTAGTTAAAAAATTTATATAGTATATGTGTGTATCAACTATTACTTTTCCGTATAAAGTATATAATATGAAAGACCACAGATACGGGAATATCTGCGTTCAGTGTACAAAAGGTTTGCCTAAAGCAAGTCGACTCATAAAGAGTACTGTAAACCGCCTCCGTTCAGAGACAAGGGCGGTTTACTTCTTTTTATGGAAAGCTAAAGACTAACGTTGCGAATGATATCATCTGTGAGGTTTTTATATTTTTTTGTTATAATTATGTTTATAATGCTTCTAAACTAGGAGGTCTGTGATGGATCGAGTTTGTATATATCTTAGAAAATCACGTGCTGATCTTGATGCTGAAGCTCGTGGAGAAGGTGAAACGCTAGCTAAACATAAAAAAGCACTTCTACAACACGCTAAGTTAAATAAATTAAATATAGTCCAAATTCGTGAAGAAATCGTTTCTGGTGAGTCTCTTCTACACAGACCTGAAATGCAGGAGTTACTTAGAGAAGTGGAATCTAAAAAGTATAATGCTGTCCTTGTAATGGATGTAGATCGACTTGGTCGTGGTAATATGCAAGAACAAGGATTGATTTTAGAAACTTTTAGATCATCAAATACAAAAATTATTACACCTAGAAAAGTATATGATTTGAACGATGAATTTGATGAAGAGTACAGCGAATTTGAAGCATTCATGGCTCGAAAGGAATTAAAAATAATCACTAGACGTTTACAAGGTGGACGTGTTCGTTCAGTAGAAGAAGGAAATTATATAGGGACTCGCCCCCCATATGGATATCAAATTGAAAAGAAAGATAACGAGAGATATCTAATACCTCATCCCGAACAAGCACCAGTAGTTAAAATGATTTTTGAAATGTATACAAAAGATAACTTAGGATCTAACAAAATCGCAAATGAACTAAATCTAAAAGGATATAAAACATATACTAATGTTCAATGGAGAGGCTATGCAGTTCTAAATGTTTTAAAAAATGCAGTTTATGCAGGTCGAATTCAATGGAAAAAGAAAGAACAAAAGAAATCAAATGAAGTTGGAAAGAGAAGAGACACCAGAACTAGACCAGTTGAAGAGTGGATAGATGTTGAAGGAAAACATGAACCTCTGATATCCATGGAAACATATCAAAGAGCACAAGAAATACTGAAAACAAAGTATCACGTACCATATCAATTAGAGAATGGTATCACTAATCCACTTGCTGGATTAATCAAATGTGATATGTGTGGATCTTCCATGATCCTACGACCATACACAAATCAACTCCCACATTTAATGTGCTATAATCGCTTTTGTAAAAATAAAAGTAGCCGTTTTGCTTATGTTGAAACTGGATTACTTAATGCATTAGAAGAATGGCTAGAATCTTTAAAAATTGAATTGGGTAACAATCCAGACAATTCACATTCTAATGACAAAATCAAGTTTATAGAAACATCTTTACAAAACATGCAACGAGAATTAATTGAAATTGAAAAGCAAAAAGAAAAATTACATGACCTTTTAGAAAGAGGAATATATGATGAAGAAACTTTTATTAACCGTTCAAGAAATCTTTCTGAACGTTATGAAACAATTCAATCTTCAATAGTTAATTCTGAGCAGGATTTAAAAAATGAGTTGAAACGGAATAAAAATCAGTTAGAGATTATTCCTTCAGTAGAACAAGCGTTATGGTCTTACAAAGACACTGAAGACCCCAAAAAAAAGAACGCAACCATAAAATCAATATTAGATTACGCAATTTATCGAAAAGAAAAAACACAGAGAAATGATGACTTTGATTTGAAGATAAAACCTAGAATTAACCCTCACAGATAACCTGTGGGGGTTAATTCATTACCTTCTTTGTCCGTTCCAATTGGATCTTGGAGAGAAACATCCTTTCTTGTTTTCTTTAAAGAACGAAGATGCATTAGAATTTCGATTCTAATGTCAATAGAGGAGTTTGTCAACTTCTCTATTTTTTTAAAAGGAATCATGAACGTACTGAATTGGTGTACTTATTAATTATTCTATTCGTATATCTTAACGCTTGTTCGGAAGGTTCTTCTCGAGCGTAACAGTTACCATTAAATCCCCCAATTTTATTACATTCTTCATTGTTGTGTTGTTTTACTTCACATACCACATAAATCAATTTCATTCAATTCTTTCGTTCTTTATGATCTTCGATATATTTACGATCTATTCCAATCGATTGTTCCATCTAAGCAGAGTAAACATTTGTCAGTAAGGTGGCAAGATTACGCAAAAAAAATCGTAAATCGTTAGACAAACGCTTTCTTGTTTTTGGATAAAAATCCATATATAGAACTTCCGTTATGGAGCTCTTTTTATTTCCACTGACTCAAATAATTAGAAATCTTTTTTTTCATATTGGAGAGGCTTTATTTCATTAATAAAATAATTAGCTATAATGTGTTCAGCATCTATATGAAAAAGCTGGACTTCAATTGATTTTTTATCTTTTATAATAGAATAAAACTCATCGTAGTTAGTTTTATCTAGTTCTACCGATATACTATCACCGCAAATTAAAGGTTCACCAGCCTCTAATGTGTAAGGTTCTAAACCAACATCTTGTTGGATATTAGATTCTTCACGTTCCAAAATATTTGAAAGTCGATCATCATGGAATATATATTTCATATAAAATGGACCTAAAGCTTCATTCGTATTATTTTTAATTTTACAAGCAATGGAGAATAAGTATTCAGTCTCAAGATCACTAATCATGATATACATTCTATCCTCTACAAACTCAACTGCTTGCTTTTGATTATTTGATTGTGTTGCACCACATCCAGTTAACCCAATTAATATAGATATAAATAACAATATAGATAGTCTAGTATTCTTCATGGTTACTCCTTAACACATTATATTTTATTTGAACGTGAGACTACAATCTTAACATCATTTATAATAACAATATTCAAAGTTTATCTTCGTTTTAGTTTAATATTTCTATCCTTTAAATTATGATTTTTAATTTCTATTGTTGTTAATTCTGCATAAGGACGTGGATAGTGGTTTCTTATAACCATATTTTATTTTGCATAACTTCCCAATTTTCTGTCAAAAAAATAATAAAAAATAACATAATTATGCGTATATACTTAAAAAAAGTTTCACAAAGGATTCCTTTATGAAACTTTTTTGATTATATCACAATATAACATACAAGCGTTTATCGTTAGACCAACGCTTTCGCTCTTCAAAATGTTTGTTTATGGGCTAACCACTGACTATCATAGTTGGTGGATTTTTTTATTTTAAAATAATTTACCAAATTTTTTTTTTAAAGTATAATTAAGGAAGTGGTTTGAGAGGGGCTGTATAATGAGAAAAATAATTTTCACCTTTGTATTTGCCATAATAATCATCTCATCAGTAAGTTGTACTAACAATTTTGACCCAGATAATGAAACTTTATTTTTTAAATCAATAGGATGGTCAGAAACAGATACAAAAAAAATATTTGCGTTAGTTCTTTATCCAAATCAAGAATTGGGTGTAAAAGATATACCTGGAATTAGTTCAATAACTCCATATAATGATTATAACCGTATTAATGAAGAACTTTATGAATTTAAGACGGTTTTGAGTAACAATAATAGAACATCCTCATTCTTTTTATCTGCCGATGATATTGGTCTACCTTCAAAAATAAATATTGAGGATACTTATACTTTTGTTTTTATAACCGACAAACAAGAAGAAATTAATATTAATAAATACAAATTAACATTTAATCAAGAGTTTGACGGAATTTCAGAAATTACATTAGAGTAAGTTAATATTAAAATAGAGAGAGCCTATTTGATGAAAGGCTCTCTCTATTTTTTATTATCTTGCTGTTAAGTTATTTTTAGAACCAAAGTTATATATTTTGTATTCATCATAAGCATCTCCAAATGTATATTCCCATTTATTAGAGTTTGATGAACTAGAAGTAACTGAGAGTGAAACAGAATATCCATAAGCACTTACTCCTGCTTGGTTAGTAAATGTATTACTTCTTGTTTGTTCTTCAGTGTAAGATGTATGTGAATCATATGTTGGACCCGAAACACTATCAAAATCTCTTCCATTTGCATAGATGTAATTACCGTAATGTGCTCCTCCTATATGCTCATAAACACCGACACGAGTATATTCTTCTGGTCCGCCATTGTTTCCAGATATTTTTCCATAAACTTTTTTAGAAAATTTATACTCTGTTTCTAATGCTCGACCTGGAGAAGATTTAGTTGAACCAGTCTTCGGTCCCCAACCTGTTGTGCCTTTCAAACTTTTAGATACACTTCCAGAAACCTCTACTCCTAAACCACTAGCAGCAAATTTTGTTTGAAAACTTACACCAGATGCACTACTGAATGTAAACTTAGCAGTAACTCCTTTTATAAAATGTAACTCTGCTATTCTAATATCATCATTGTAATATGTCGTACTTTTGACTCTGTAGACATCACCCACACCACAAATAATGCATAAAGCAGAAACCACATCTCCTTTTTTAGACTTTTTAAGTTGAGTAGTTTCATTCTTATTTTTAAATAAGTTAAAATCTAATTCTCCAAGTAAACTTCCTTCTTTATTATATTCAAGCATATGGGTTACTTGATCAGGATGAATCTCATTCTTTTTGTTTATGTAAAATTGAGTAAATTCATAAAATCCAGTGTAGTCACTAGTACTTAAAATTATTGTGTAATCAACACTGTAAAAAGGTTCGTTTTTATTTGCCTCTTTTAATTCTTTAGAAGGTTTTAATTTAATTCCATTTAAATCTTTTAAACTCTCTACTGTTTTAACAAGGACTTGTTTATCCGTTTGAGAGTCAAATATCTGCAATTGAATGAGACTATTATCTTCAATTAATTTATTCTCAACCTCAGAAATGTTGATTAAATTATCATTTTTAGAAGCTGATTCTTCTTTTATGCTTTTATTCTTTTTTACTTTAAATTTGAGATTTTTCTCACCTTTTTCTAGCTCTCGAATAATCTCATCTTTTTCTTCCTTACTAATTTCAATTTTTTTGCTAGTAACTTTAACTTCATCTTCTTGACTAGCATTAATATCACTTGAAATACTAATGCCAACAACACCAAAAATAAATGTAAAAACAAGTATTAAAACTGATGCCTTTCTTAAAATCGTCATAAATTTAAATTCCTCCTATTATTGCTAGATTTTCTTTAACATAAATAAATAAAAACTAAATCTTTTATACCTCCTCCACTAAAGTAAAATTTTAGATACATATACCAAATGCTCTGAAATTTTTTTGTTTGTTAATTTAATTGTGTTTCATAATTCAACGTTTAGTTTTTTGATTATTTTGTATAAGTATCTGTACAGATAAATAATAGTATAATTTGCATATTTTATTTATTATTAAAATAATTTAACAAATAAGTTATATAATTTCTTTTTTCTATTAATTATAATTTTATTGATAATTATCTACTTGGAACGTTTACTAGCAAATACTGAAAAAGTCATCTTTATTTTTCAGCTTTATATATTGCACAAAAAGTTTAAACAGGTATAATAAAAATATGAAATCATTGGAAAATATTGATTATTATTGAAAAATAAACCTCATAATTAGTTGTCAATTAAATATGTCAGAAAGGGTGTATAAAAGTGATGGTTACCGGCACGAAGTATTCATCTTTGGGGGAACTCATTCGACATCATCGGAAACAAGCAGAAATGACATTAGTACAATTAGAGGAATTAACCAACGTAGATAAAGCGAGCATATCTAGAATCGAATCGGGACAAATTAGACGCCCATCCTTGGACACAATTCAGAAAATTAACTCTATATTAAACATTCCATATGAAGAATTAATTGAACAATATATAAAGGTAGAAGATAGAGCAGATATATTATTCAATGTTCTTCATGAGTTAGTAGAAGGAAAGAACCTTTATATTATTACCAAAGTTGCTATGAAAGCACTTCAATATCCTGTAGAGGACAGCTTGGACTTGGTAGAGAAGCTTTATGATATAATAGAAAACATTGAGGAACCTTCTATCAGGGTAGCCCTCTATCAAGCGATTATTGTATACTCTCGTGCACATGGTATCATGCCTTATCTTGCCAAAGGTATGTTGCAAGCTTATCTTATTGAACGTGATGATTTCTCTAAACTTCGATCTACATATGAATCAGGGAAAGGTATTTTGCTTTATGAAGAATTTCTGACAAGTGAAGAACAAGGGGTGATGTATTATAAATTGTCCGTTCATGCTTACAACTTGTGTTTATTTGAAGAGAGCATAGAGTTTGGTAAAAAGGCACTGGATGCAAAGATTCGTGATAGAATGCGGGTAAGCACTTTAATTACTTTATCCAATAGTTACTATAATTTAGGTGATTATAAACAGACAAAAGAGTATTTTTCTCAATATAAGGAGTTCTCATTTCCAGAAGTGGAGGGTAGATCAAAGTTAACCGAAGCAAACTTACACTCATTGCTTGGGGAATATCAGTTAGCTATTTCAATATTACAAGAAAACTTATCACAATATGGAGATGACTCATTACTGCATGCAGTGAACCAATTAATTAAACTATATTTACAAATGCATAAATTATTGGATGTAAAAGAACTTCTAAAATTAGAAGAGAGACTTTTATCCATCCCATGTGTCACTCCGTTTAAAAAGGCTGAATTAGCCCTCTATTATAAACTAAAAGGAGACTATTATGTCTTATTAAAAAGAGTACGAGAAGGGGCAAAATGTTATTTGGAGGCGGCAACACGATACGCTAAGGTTGACCTTATCTCCAAAGAAAGTGAATGCTTACGACAAATTATGAATATACATAAGGATAATAAAGAAGATATAGATTTTTCAATTTTTGGGAATCTAGAAAATTATTATGATGATAAAGTTAAGAAAGGAGATTATTTATGAACATAAAAAAATTAAAACTCTTAAAGATTTTAATTGGTGTAACACTATTAGCTTTAGAGCCAGGAACTGTAGGTATATTATTTGACCCCGAACCAGATTGGTAGAAACAAAAACTAAAAGTAGTACAAAAAATAAAATGATTTAACAACCTGATTTGTAAAAGATACATAGTTAAAAAAACGACAAAATTATTTGCCGCAATGACATTTAAACAAGTGCCAAAGGAAATAAGTATGTATAAATAAAAAAATACCTTCCCCGAAGGGAGGATAAATTGAGGTATTACCAATTACTGTAAACGAAATGGTTCCTTTCAAAAGAACCTCAATCCAATCCGATAGGCGCAAAACCATGCTTCTCTTTTCCTGCCGTCATTTGATAGTTAGATTTCCAGTTTGAAGTAGGAGGCGGCTTATAATAGCTAACTTACATCCAATCATCATTCGATGAATCCGAATCACCTGCGTAAATTGTAGTACTACAACGAAACCACCACTATTAATTTTTTTTCAAGTTTAGTTACCCCATCACGTTCAAAGATCGTTGTAGCACGACGAACTTTATAAATACAATGATAGCGATATATACCCGTCATGTAATCATATAGTTTTGACAGTAAGGTGGGAAGAATTACGCACAAAAAAAAGCGTCGATCGATAGACCAACACTCCCGCTTTAGGAACTTTAATAAAACTATGAATTTAATTAGAAAAAGAGGGGGAGATTACTCAACTCTAAGGCTAGTCCCTAACACTTCTTCTGTTTCAGCATCGTAAATATTAATTACTTTTACATTTTTGAGAGTGCCAAGCTTAGGCGAATCATATTCTTTAAATTTAGAAACTACTAGATAAATTTGCCTTTCTGGATCTACGTAATTCATTGTATCAGTAATTTCTGGAGCATATTTTTTTATGTTCTTATATAGAATTTTTTCCTTTACTTTGTTATCAACATCTTTACGATTATGTGGATTATCTTTATTGGATTCCAAAAATTTTTCTGCACTTTTAAAATCTTTATCTTTATTATTTTTGTACTTTATTTTATCTGCTCTACTTGCTTTTTCCTTCACTTCTTTTTCCTTTTTTTGTATTTTTTCGTAGATCCCTAATTCTTCTTTTTTATTTTCTGCTAAAACTAGTATGTCACTATTTGAAGTGTAAAATAAAGCAGTAGATACTAGACCAACAGTAACTACACCAGTTATTAATATTCTGCTTTTCATTTAATTAATACTCCTCTCAATTTAGTAATTATGGTTTCCAGACTGCACTGTTATCACTTGTAAAAGAGACATCAAACCTATGTAATACGATTTTCAAAACAGGAATGCTCCTTAATAAAAGTTGGTTCATATTTTAAACGAGGCAAAACCAAAAAAGGTTACATTTTTTGTATGAACATACTAAAAAGACAGAATGATTGAAAAGAGTTCAGATAAGTATGATGAGATTTATCAATGTGCGTCACTAAATTCAAAACAGACTATAAACGTCAATATAACTATTTCTCATTTAACAACGAAACCATAAATTAATTTTTTGGTTGGATTATCTTATCACTAATTTATGTAAAAAACTAAATTAATCCCACACCTTTTATTCGTTTCAAGTTTCTTTTCCTTGGTATACGATTCAAGCAATTCTTCTTAATTGATAGAATTTATGGATCAAGGGGCTTGAACGTTCTCGCTTATTGAATACTTTCTCGTTTTATAAGCGAATAAATTCAATTTTCCCGTCTGAATATATCCTTATTTCTCGAAATACTTTGCGCAGATAATCTTGCTTTCGATTAATTGTCAAAGATTCGATATTTTCTTCATGAATGAATTGTTCGACCATTTCTCTTAAAATTTCTTCTTGGAATCCTTCGTCGTTACTATTGTCAAGCAATTCTATGGTTTCCTTTTTTAGCTTCAACATATGTTCTTCCTTTTCCTTTAATTCTTTTAACTGATTACGGATATCTTCTTCATCAACAATATCAGCATTGTTGACCATAAAATTAAGTAGTTGCTTACGTGACGTTTTTATTCGATCTAATTCTTTTTCAAGGCGTTCAAGCTCGGTTTGTTCAAATGAATTGAAATTTTCCTCTATTGTTGTAGCGATTTCTTGATTCGCTGAATCACCCCTTAATGTCACTAAATCAACAAAATAATTCCAAACATAATTGTCGATTTCGTCACATTTTAAACGATTGCCACACCCTCGATTTTTTGCACCAGCCGTATTCTTAATATCAGTGTATTCAAATACATATTTTCCCCAATTCTTTGAACGTCGTCCCGTTATAGTATTACCACAATCCCCACAACGCAATAAACCACTTAATAGATATTGGTTCTTTGAATGACCTGCCCAGCGCCTTCGGGATTCCTTTAATAATCTTTGTGCGTGTTCAAAAGTCTTCTTTTCAATAATTGCAGGAACATTGACAGGTATCCATTCGTCACGAGGTCTATGTGTCATAGGAATGCGTTCATCTTTATCTTTATATTTATTTGCTAACATTCCTTCGGTGTTCCATTTATTATGATAGCAAACACCCCAATAAGTATCGTTCATTAAGACTTGACGAACAACTTGCCTATGCCAAATTCCTTTACCTTTCTTCGTTGGATACCCTTTATCCATTAAATAATGAGCAATTCCATTTATCCCCTTGACTCGCCCCATAGGGTTGATGAACAACTCAAAAATCAATCGAACAACTTTCGCTTCAGGTTCATAAATCTCTAATTTTTCCGTTTCCTTGTTATATTTGTATCCGTAAACTTTCGAATCTTTTACAACTTTTCCTTGTTTCGCCTTTTCACGTCGACCCCGTGACATACGTTCCGTAATTTTGGCTTTTTCAAATTCAGCAATTGCCCCACGCATTTGATAAAATAACATTCCTTCAGGGGTCTTCTTATAATCGCCATTTACAAAAATTAGTTCAGCTTTCTTCTCGATTTCTTCTGATAGAATAAGTTGATTCATAAGTTTACGTGAGAGACGATCGGGATCATAAACAATTATTTTGTTTATTAAACCTTCCCGAATATCATTACGAAGTTTAGTTAATGCAGGACGTTCGAGGAATTCACCCGAATATCCATCGTCAATGTATTCCATCACTTCATTTGTATTTCCCGCTTTTTGCCTACATTGATGAATTTGGTCTTTAAGTGAATACCCACTTTTAGCTTGTTCTTCCGTTGATACCCTTGCGTAAAGTGCTATCATTTTTCTTTCTCATCTCCTTCCTAATTAAATTCTTTATATCGTTGTAGCATTCAATTATTGCTTCGTTGGTTGCATCGTTTTCAATTAGGACGGGATAAAATTTACTTTCGGGAATATAGCCTTTATTAAGCTTATTTTTAATACACATAATCAACGCCCCTCCATACCCTCTTCTTGTTGGTTACACCTATATGTGTGGCGCGTATTAGGTCATTTGTGACGTTGATTATTAATTTATTAGTATTTTTTTTGTTTTGAAGTGATTCGCAACCAATTGACTTTACAATTTCATTTTCTATACATCTAGCTGAAAAAGTAGCTAACTTCGTTCCTTTATTCGCTTTATAACTTTCAATCGCTTTGATTAAACCAATTGTTCCAATGGAAATTAAATCTTCAATATCTTCACCAGTATTGTCGAATTTCTTTACAATGTGAGCAACTAAACGCAAATTATGCTCGATGAGAATGTTCCTTGATTCCTGATGGCCTTCTGCCATTAATCGTAAATGTTTGGCTTCATCTTTTTCAGCTAAAGGTTGGGGAAAAGCATTGTTTTTTACATAGGATACAAAAAACACTAACTCCTTAGCAAACAACGCTAAAGCTGCAAAGAAACCAGGCATGTGTTAACACCCCCACATAAAAAGAGAATGTTATATCTTATGTGGGCGATTACCTATCTGTGCAAGTACCGATGAAATTTAATTTTCTTTGTGCACCTATACCTCATCTTGATCATATTCAATGCTCAATCCTTCAACATGTTTTCGACTTAGTTGATTCCGTACCTTACGATTTTCTTTAGTTTCGAATATGATGTCAAAATCGTAATTTTCTGGATATAATTCCTCCGCCTTGATATGCAGTTTCATTCGTTTATGATTCAGAACCTTTTTCTCTCCTTTGATCATTACCACAACATCACCAACTTCATTCATTGGTTTATACACAATACCATATTGTTTTAAATGCGGAATAAATACATTATCTCCAATATTCAATTGAGGCAATTCTTCACTTTTACTTTTTAACTCTTTTTTTATTTTTTTAAACCTTTTTTTTGGAGCCAATTGTTTTTCCTGATTTCTCCATTCTCTTGTCCCAGTTGCGTTTGATTCATAAAACTTCTTTTCTTTATATGTGATTAAATGTGCTTTTTCTATTAGTTTTGGATGCATACCTAAAGTTATAGCTATGTGAAATGCTTGACTATCCCCACCTTTGCCTATCAATAACTTATATTTAGGCTGTAACGTCTCAGGGTCAAATTCCATAGAGGCATTTTCAAACCGCTCATGTTTTGAGGCAAATTTCTTGATCTCACTGTAATGAGTTGTAGCAAAGATGACCGCTCCCTTTTCATACAATTCTTCTAATATAGCAACAGCTAAACCCATACCTTCTCCTGGATCTGTTCCTGAACCCAATTCATCAATAAGCACTAGCGTTTTATTGGTAGTACTTGACAGTATTTCAATGATATTTTTTATTCTTGAAGAAAATGTACTTAATGACTGCTCGATATTTTGACCATCACCGATATCTACTAAGATATGATCATATATACTTAACTCACTTTCTTCACTAACTGGTACATGTAAACCACATTGGGCCATATAAGTTAATAATCCTACTGTTTTAATCGTTACTGTTTTCCCTCCAGTGTTTGGACCAGTAATTACAAGAGCATCGTATGAATCACCAATCTTCACATTTAATGGAACAGCACTCTCACCCAATAATGGATGTCTTGCATTTTTCAAGTTTATGATTTGATCATCATTCATTGAAACAGCTATGCCATTTATTTCTTGGCTGTATTTCGCCTTAGCAAACAAAACATCATAATGAATCATCATTTCAATTGCAATATTTAATTCTGATTCAGATTCTTCAACTAAATTGGTGAGCATAGAGCAGATTTTTTCCTCTTCAAGCTGTTCATCAATTTTCAATAATTGCAATTCTTGATGACACCTACTTACATCTTCTGGTTCAATAAATACGGTTGATCCAGAAGCAGAAGTATCATAAACCACTCCACTAATATTTTTTTTATATTCTTTTCGTACTGGAATAACGTAATGTCCATCTCGCATACTCACTATCTTTTCTTGAATAAATTTATCGTATTTTTTTGATTTTAATACTTTTTCAATTCTCTCTTTCATTTCTGCCTCTATTATTAAAATATTTTTTCGTATTTTACTCATTGGCTTGCTAGCTCTATCATCTACTTTTCCATTTCGAATACAACGATTTATTTCCTCATATAAATGAGAAAAATCTGATATTGAATAAATGTATGAGCTTACTCTAGGAGCAATGCTTTCCTTGTCTTTCATAAATCGATTCATTTTCTTTATACTGTCTAAAAATTCAATAAATTTGTTAAATTGATCTGGACGTAATATCATTCCTTTGTTTAACCTTCCCATTAATTGCTCCATTCCATTTAAGCTATGAACGGGTACACTTGTGCTTCTCTTTAGTATTGTTTTAGCCTCTGTCGTTTCAGCTAAAGCACTTTGGATCGCATTTAACTGATTTAATGGTTTCATATTCTTTAATTTTTGTTTACCCTCTTCTGATAAAGAATACTTCATTAATTCTTTGATCACTTTTTCAATTTCTAAAATTTCAACCGTATGTTGGTTCATGTTTTTTCCTCCGTTTTAAATGAAATCGAGTAGGAGGGGGCGGCTAGCCCCCGACCTCTCACACCACCACACGTACCGATCGGTATGCGGCGGTTCATGTCATATTCCGTAAGTATTTGTATCTATCCATTAAACTTCGCAAACCTTGATTTGACCAGAATTTATTATTCATGGTTCTATGAAGAATTGGACTACAGGCAATTCTCCAGTATTTCTTTCTCGAGTTACCCCATTCATATGCCTTCTCTCTAGGGATACCTAAACCTGTAAGTTTCCTTACTTTCGTTTTCGGTTTCTTCCATTGTTTCCAAAGACACATCCTTAATCTTCTTCGTATCCATTCATCCAATTCTCGAAAGATCGTAGGTGTATCTATTAATGCGTAATAGCCACACCATCCTGTTAGATATTGATTGAGTTTCTTAATTCGCATCTCCATAGCTACGGGACTTCTCCTTGATGTAATCTCTCGTATCTTTGCTTTCACTCGTTGCATGGATACTTTGGATATCCTCACTTTTGGATTCTTCTTGTCCCAACTAAAGGTGAAACCTAGAAACTTTCGTTTCCATGGTCGGTCTATCGCGCTTTTCTCTTGGTTTACCTTCAACTTTAGCTTGTTTTCGATGAATTCTGTTACTGAACGCTTCACTCGTAATCCTGACTTCCACGTTTTAACATAGATGTTGCAGTCGTCCGCATAGCGTACGAATCTCAGGTTTCGCTTTTCTAGTTCCTTATCTAGTTCATCTAATACGATATTTGATAATATTGGACTTAATGGTCCACCTTGCGGCGCTCCTTCTGTCGTAGGTTTAACGAGTCCATTTACCATCACGCCAGATTGGAGGTATTTTCGTATAAGTTTTAATAAGGTTTTATCTGGGATTCGTTCTGCTAACTTTGCCATGAGACGATCATGATGCACTCGATCAAAGAATTTCTCTAAATCAATATCCACTACAATACGGTATCCTTCTTGCATGAATCGTCTTGCTTTCCTCACTGCATCATGTCCTCGTCTCTTTGGACGAAAACCATAGCTTTGTTCAGAAAACATAGGATCAAATATTGGGGTTAATACTTGCGTTATTGCTTGTTGAATGAATCGATCTATCACAGTGGGGATACCAAGAAAGCGAGTTCCACCGTTCGGTTTCGGGATTTCGACCCGACGGACTGGACTCGGTTCATAAGCCCCCTTTTCCAACTGCTCACGAAGAATATGCCAGTTTTGTAGAATATGTGTCCGTATCTCTTTGACAGACATGCCGTCTACTCCATGGCTTCCTTTGTTCGCTTCCACTCGCTTGAGTGCTGTAATTAAATTTTCCTGTGACAATAATGACTCCATCATTCTTAGATACGCTCCTTACGTGAATTGTTCTCCTGTTCATGCCATGAGTAAATTCAGCCCTTCTGAGTACCCTCATGGATTCACCATTACTTTCCTCAGATAAGTCCGTACTGGATTGTCTGCTTTCATCACTTACTCTTGAAATTCCAGTCGTTCAATTCCTATTTCATGTTCAGCCCTTCCGTTTACTGTCGTCACAGCTCACGTACTATGGCGTCTGCTGACTTCTGTATGTTCAGCCTGCTTTCACAAGCAGGGTTACGAAGTTTACTTCGCATTTCATACAGATCTCCCCAGGTAAGAATGCAGTCTTTCCTTCCATCTATCTGCTCCATTTACTCTGTACCATCTTTGGCAGAAAGGGCTTTGTTTTGTTAAGCAAACTCACCCAATGATACCTAGCCTTATATGAAGTTCGTGTTCCTCAGACCGGAAGTTTGCCGCTCGCTTCCTTCAGATTCCGCATCACTACGGACACCCTTGCGTTGAGCTAACTGCTACTTCTGCCTTCACAGCTCGGGACTTTCACCCTATAGACTGCACCCATGCTGGGCGCACTTAAAAAAAAGACGACAATGAACAAAGATTCATTGTCGTCTTTCATAAAAATGTACGAGGTTCTATAAGTTTGATTGTGCGGGTTCAAAATCAAACTTAACACTCAAATTGCACAAAAAAACTGTGCAATTGGCACAGAGTTGTATCGTACGTATATAAATAACGAACTATACCAATGTTCTTAACTTAAAGTACAGGATCAAATAAATACACTTAAATAAACGTCCTATTTTTTAAAAAAATAAGTACATCACTTATTTTGATCCATTATTTACTTTGGTTAGTTAAGAACGACTCCACTCATAAAATATAGCTCCTTATTATTTATCTTTTTCATTATACTGTTTTTGTTTCATTTTGTCACTAAACTATCACTCATTTCTAAATAACTCATCAAATTCTTCAAGGATAGCCTTTATATTTTATGAATTTTTCAAATTAACCACATTACTCTCAAGGGGTAAGATCATAGTATACTTTTGTAGAATAAACAAGTAAAAGACCTTAGCAACTTACTAAGGTCTTTTATCATTTTTGACTAATTAAATTCTTAATGAGACCCTATATAATCAAAAGTATTATTCGGATGAGATGTCCATTCATTACTATTATAACTTGCTGTCCCTGAAATAATGTCCATATTTCGTACCAATGTGATGTCTTTTGCAAATTGTGTGCCCATAATTCCAATTACATCTACGATATCATTGTTATGTTTTAATGTTATAGAATCATCTCCATTAAAGGCAAGATTCGACGTCGTCATATCTGACTCATTTAATAACGCTTGGTCTGCGCTTGAATGAGATATGACTAAAACATCTCCGTTTCGTAATATCCCACTTAAATTTATAGAAGCTGAAGTATTTGACAATTCAATAGAATAACCAGATAAATTAATATCCTGCCCTGTTCCATTATAAATTTCCAGAGACTTATTAAAACTGCTACCTTCTATATATTCTGAAAAGAATAAGCTTTCAGTAGTATTTGGACCTCCACCTATTGAAGTATGTGTTCCGATATAATCAAACGTGTTATTAGGATGTGTTGACCATTCAGCACTATTATAGCTTGTTGTTCCCGAAGTAATGTTTTCATTTCGTACTAACGTGATATCCTTGGCAAATTGTGTACCTATTACCCCTATTACATCAACTATATCATCATTTAGTTTTAATGTAATTGAATCGTCCCCATTAAAAGAAAGGTTGGACGTTGTCATATCTGAAACGTTCAAAAGCCTTTGATCTGCGCTTGAATGAGATATGACAAATACATCTCCTTTTTGCAATGTTCCAGTTAATGAAATGGCTGTTGATACATTAGAGAGCTCGATCTTAAAGCTGGAGAGATTGATATCTTCACCAGATCCATTATAAATTTCCAATGCTTTATTATAGCCACTCCCCTCAATATATTCAGAGAAATAAATACCATCTACTATTGAAGGGTCCGTTGGATTTGAATCAGTGTACCCATATGAACCTTTTGCGAAACTTGAAGCATCCCACCAAATGTATCCAGCATCTGGCTGTGACCAAGGCTCGAATTCAGGTTCAGTCGAATTTTGAGGTATTTCCATATTTAATAAAGAAGTTGGTTGATCTAACTCCAAACCAGCAACTGTATCAAAACTAGAATAATTTTCTTGTATAGATAACCAATTTATGATGTTCACAAGGAGTTTAGCATCATCTTGTTCTAAAAAGCCATTGTAAGTTTTTTTTGTCTGACCATTTTCTTCTCTAACATATTTAGGAGAGATATCCTCAACTGGTGAAGAATCTCCTATAAATGCAGCTTTACCTAAACCTAATTTAGATATCGCTGCGTATGGACCTTCCTCTAATCCACCATTATTATAAACACCTTGATCTACTGCATGCCTCCATGCAGCATTGGTTTGTGGAAGATAAACTATTCCTTTTGCTTTTTTTGGATCTAAAATAGCTAATGTTGATCCTGCATGCATAGCTACATTCTGAACACCTTCTGTTATTCCAAATGATTGTTCAGGACTCACTATATGATTTGCAGTTACATCACCTATAGCATTGTAACGAAAACGAACTCCAAATTGTTCAGCAAGCCAATCAGAGCTTACCACGTTTTCCATAGCTGTCGAGTTTGCTTCCTGAATGCTCATCCCTTTTGTTGGGTCCTCCCATGCACCACGACGATAACCATTAAAAATTTCGGAAGCATCCCACCTATTTTTATTTCGATCAGCGTTGTAATGATCAGATATAAAGAAAATACTTCCTCCTTGTTGAACATATTGTATCATAGCATTTTGTTCAGAAACTTTATAAGGTATATTTGCCTCAGGGATGACAAATACATCATAAGTACTTAAATCACTGTATGTAATAGGTGATGATTTTCTAAGTTCCTTTACATAGTAACCTTGATCAGCAATCGCATTTGCAAAATCAGAAAAAGCACCATCAATGACCCAATCCGCAGAACCAGCTGTTTGACCGTGTGTATTATCAAATAAAACAGACTTGCCATTTACTTGTCCTCTTGCTTGAATTTCTGGGGCAGGATCATCAGGTCCTTCAGCAAAGCTTTGTACAGTCGCAAATAAAAGAGAAAACAATAAACTAAAAATAATCATTACGGAGTACCACTTTTTTTCCTTTGATTGAAAAAACATAAAACACTCTCCCATAAATTATATTTTTGATCAGAACATAAACAATCTCTGACCTTCTATTTGAATGTATCAAAAATTGATCAGAAATGCATAGATAATTTTCCCAATTGTAAATTTTTTTTAAGTAGTAATTCTTTTTTGAGGATCCGATTCAACCTGAGCTTCTAGCTTGAAAATTAGAAGTGTTTAAAAAATTTATAAATATTTTTAAAGTGCAAAAAAATCCCTGCTAGTTAATACCAGCAGGGATTTTCATTTAATTGTTGTAAACGTTAGATTTGAAATAAATATGCTTAAAAGCGATTATTCGCTTTATTTCTTTATTTTTTTACTACGTTAACAGCTTGTGGTCCACGGTTACCTTCTTCTACGTCGAAAGAAACTGCTTGACCTTCTTCTAAAGTTTTGAAACCTTCACCAGTGATAGCTGAGAAATGTACGAAAACATCATCTCCACCTTCAACTTCGATAAAACCGAAACCTTTGTCAGCATTAAACCATTTTACAGTACCGTTTTGCATTTAAAAAATCCTCCTAAATATACCTTAAGTACATATTCATAATTAATCATTTTACCTATATAAAACGTTTAAAAAGCTGCAACTTTTAAGAAGATTCAACTCTGCTTTCTCCTTAAAAGTTACAGCTAAATTAAATCTGTATTATATTTGTAAATGATTTAAATTAACTATACCACTTAATGAATTTAAAAGCAAACTTATTTGAAGTGTAAACTTCTTTAATATTATAAAATCTTAAAAGAATAAGTCAGCTTCCACATAACTAGAAGCTGACTTTTATTTTTGGAATTTAACATAACTAGTTATTTCTCTTCTTTGTCTGAAGAACTTTTTCTTACTTCAACTTTCTTCACTTGATGCCCATCATGCTCGACGATTTTAAAATCATAGCTGCCTTTTTTTATAACAATTCCATCTTCAATTTCATCAGCTTCAGACAAAACCCAACCACCAATGGTATCTAAATCTGTATTTCTTATATTTAAATTATATAATTCATTTACATCTTCAATTAAAACTTTTCCATCTAATATTGCACTTGTTTCATTAATTTTATTAATGTTTGGTTGTTCATTTACATCAAATTCGTCACGAATTTCCCCTACAATTTCCTCTAATATATCTTCAACAGTGACTAAGCCAGCAGTACCTCCATATTCATCTACAAGAATAGCCATATGCATTCTTTCTTTTTGTAATTTAGCTAATAAATCCTTAATGGGTATCGTCTCAATTACTTGGATAATTGGACGAATATAATGATCAAGTTTCTCTTGTTTACCATTTATATAATCTCCAAAGATCTCCTTCACATTCACCATTCCGATGATTTGATCTTTATCCTTTATAGCAACGGGATACCTTGTATATTTTTCTTTATTTATAATCGCTAAATTTTCTTTCACATCATTGTTTTTAAAAATAACGCTGATCTCAGTTCTTGGGATCATAATTTCTTTTGCAAGTCGATCATCAAATTCAAAAATATTATTTACATATTGGAGTTCAGATTGATTGATTTCACCACTTTTGTAACTTTCAGATAAAATAAGACGCAGTTCCTCTTCAGTGTGAGCTAGTTCATGCTCAGATGCTGGTTTAATACCAAATAATCTTGTAAATACTCTAGCTGAGCCATTTAAAACCCAAATAAAAGGATACATCATAGCGTTAAATAATATCAAAGGTCTTGCTAACATCAAACTAACTCTTTCAGCTTTTTGAATAGCAACGGTCTTTGGTGCAAGCTCACCAAGTACGACATGTAAAAAAGTAATGATACTAAAAGCAATAATGAAGGATAAGGTTGAAGTGACTGTCTCTGATAAATCAAAATACTCAAATACAGGGAGTAACAAATGTTCTACTGTAGGTTCACCAATCCAACCTAACCCTAGAGAAGTGATTGTAATCCCAAGCTGCGCCCCAGATAAATAACCATCAAGATTGTTGATTACTTTTCTCACTGCTTTCGCATTTTTATTCCCTTCTCTTACTAAAGCATCAATTCTTGTACTTCTTACTTTGACTATTGCAAATTCTACTGCGACAAAAAAAGCTGTAAAAAATATAAGTAATGCTACGATCAATAAATTAAAATAATCCAAAAAAGTACCTTACACCTTTAAAGGGTAAGGTTTCACCTCCTGATTCAATTTGAGAAGATTATATAAATAATCAGATATATTCTATTTTATCAAAAATTACATTAAGTTGCACTTTCTGATTAAGATAATTCACACTCATTCTAATTCAGCTTGATTAATCACATTATTTCTCACTTAATAATTTCCGTATGAAAACATAACTTTGCATGCTCTAAAAATAATTCTTGATGTTTGGTAAATGTCGCTGTTCCTCTGCTATGAATAACAGTTTTAAATCCATTTGCATCCGCCCCTGCTAACGTTAAGAAATCACATGTATCAGTACATACACCTGTAATATGAACCTTCTCCACATTCCAACCATTTAATATCACTTTTAAATCTGTACCATGGAATGCATTATAATTTTCCTTTGGCACGTAAAAAAGTCTTTTGTTGTTTTTATTTTGTTCATACCAATTTCCTAAGTCTCCATATAACTTCTGACCCCAACTACCTACAACGTTATGCGCTGGCCATAATTCAAAGTGTTTATCATTTTTTTGATGAGCATCCATTGTGATAACTACTAAACCTTCTTGATCTAAAAAAGTCTGAGCTATTTCCATAATATAAGGTACAATTTTCTGTGCAGCTACACCCGCGGATAACGCTCCATTTTTATGTACAAAATCATTACTCATGTCCACTATAAGTAAAGCTTCGCTTTTCATCACAAACCCTCCTACCTCATTTTGAAATAATAGAACAATAATCCTTAAACAACAGATTATATAGAAATAAATAAGGAAAAATTCACTTATTGGAGACTTTTAGAGGATGTCGTGGAGCCAAGTAAGTGATAAAATTGCTATATTAAGTGTAATAATTTAATTATTCCATATTTTAGCATGATTAAAAAGGTTAAACTTTATGAAATTATGAAAAGATTTTGTTAATTGATAATTATATGAATGATTTACAGGTTCAATGAAAGGAAGTTTATTATGGAACGTTTGATATATGAGAAACTAAAAGATGTATATGGATATACTTCATTTAAACAAGGGCAGCAGGAAATAGTTGAAAGTATATTACAAAAAAAAGACTCTGTCGCCATCATGCCAACAGGAAGCGGCAAATCATTATGTTATCAGTTACCAGCTCTTATTTTTGAGGGGACAACCTTTGTTATCTCTCCATTAATTTCGTTAATGAAGGATCAAGTAGATACTTTAAACACGATGGGAGTATCTAGTACATATATTAATAGCTCTGTTTCAAGGAAAGAAATGAACAATCGTCTGATGAATATTTCACATCAAAAATATAAACTCGTATATATCGCACCAGAGAGGTTAGATTCAGAAGTATTTATAGAGCGACTTCAAAACATTCATATTCCTTTAATTGCTATAGATGAAGCACATTGTATTTCACAGTGGGGGCATGATTTTAGACCAAGTTATATGAACATCTATCAACTGATTCGCAAATTACCAAAGAAACCAGTTATCGCAGCATTTACGGCTACAGCAACAAATAAAGTTGAAGCAGATATTATAAGCAACTTAAGACTACAGAAACCGAATATTACGAAAACGGGCTATGCTAGAAATAATCTTTCCTTTTCCGTTCTAAAAGGGGTTAATAAGCAGGACTTTTTACAAAACTATTTGAAGGATCGTACCGAGGAATCTGGAGTGATTTACGCATCTACTCGTAAAGAAGTAGATCAATGTTACGAAAATCTTAAGAAATTGGGCTTTAGTGTAGAAAAATATCATGCTGGATTAACGGAAAAAGTACGAAAATCAAATCAAGATCATTTTTTATATGATGACATTAAAATCATAATCGCTACAAATGCTTTTGGTATGGGAATTGATAAATCAAATGTCCGTTTTGTCATTCATTTAAATTTACCAAAAAATATTGAGTCTTATTATCAAGAAGCTGGAAGAGCTGGTAGGGATGGAGAACCCGGTGAATGTATTTTATTATTTTCACCTCAAGATATCATTACACAAAAATATTTGATTGAACAATCTGAAAAGGATGACAATTATAAAGCAAAAGAATATAGTCAGTTACAGCAAATGATCGATTATTGCCATACAAGTAACTGTTTACAACAACATATCGTTCGTTATTTTGGAGATCAAACTTATGATATTTGTCATAAATGTAGCAACTGTAAAGATGATCGAGAATTAACTGACATCACAAATGATGCCTTAAAGGTAATTTCTTGTGTAAAAAGAATGAGAGAAAGATTTGGGGTCACTTTAACTGCTAAGGTTTTAAAAGGGTCTGCTGACAGTAAAGTAAAACAATTTAAATTTGATCAATTATCCACATACGGTTTGATGAAAGAAAAAAAGGAAAAAGAAGTCATACAACTTATCCAATTACTTATCGCAGATGGTTTTCTTGAATTGACTGAAAGTAAATTTCCTATAGTCAAGTTAAACAATAAATCCATACAGGTACTGAAAGGAGAAGAAAAAGTATTTCAAAAAGTACAGATCATTGCAAAAAAAGAAGTTTCCTTCAATTATGACAAAGATTTGTTCGAAGTTCTGAGGAGTTTACGAAAACAAATTGCAGATGAAGAAAATCTTCCACCATTCACAATTTTCCATGATGCTTCATTGGTGGAAATGTGTGAGGTACGCCCTAATAATGAGGCTGCATTTTTAGCAATAAAAGGTGTAGGACAGGCAAAGTTTCAAAAATATGGGGAGAGGTTTATTAAATGTTTAGCTGATTTTCAAGATTCAATAACAGGGTAAAAAATAACCCGCAAAAGTAAACTATAACTTTGAAATCCATTTATAAAACTAGTTTAAAAACTTTTGCGGGGCTTTCTTAATTTATTAAGCATTCCATTTTTTCTAACACGTGAACCCAAAAATACTTTTCAGGGTTGAATTTTAATGTTTGTCGCATCTTCATCTGTCATATCTTTATTAGCTTGTTGAAATACATTTTTGATTCGATAATTTTGACCGTCTAATGTTTAATATCTCTCCAACTTCAGCATATTTACCATGCCTTCTAACTGTCGTTTTTTTACCTGTCACTATTTTATCAATCTCTTCTTGTACTATTACTAAATGATCAATTGTAAGCTGCATTTCCGGTTTATGCCCATTCAACTCTATCACCTCATAATTAGTTCATATTATTTGTTATTTAATGTAGCTAAGTAAATTTTACTAGCTAAATCCTCAGACGTTGTAGGTCCAATTATTTTTTCTAGTAAGATCCCTTCTGGAGTAATAATAAATGTTTCCGGTTGTCCTCTAACACCATAATATTGTGAAACCTTATCATCTTTATCCATTAAGTAGGTTGTTGTAGAATCATACTCCTCTTTAAATTCTAGAATTCTATTCTTCGGCTCACTACGATCAATAATGAGAAGTGGATATTCCTCTCCATATTTTTGATGAAATTTTTCTAATTCTGGTTCCTCATCTTGGCAAGGAAAACACCATGTTGCAAAAAAGTTTAGAACAACATACTGACCTTTAAAATCAGATAACCTATAAATTTCATCATCTGTACTGTACAACTTAAAATCATAGGCAACCTCGCCTATTTCTGGCACCTCAACACCTCTAAGCCCATTTGCTAGGATATACAATACACCAACAACAGAAATGATAATAACCCACCATATTCCATTCTTATTCAAGTTAACCCCTTCCTTCAGTAAAACATTGAATCCATTAATTTAAATAATTATTTACTATTTTCAAGCTCTCTAATGAATTCAATTTCTTTATTTATCTTTTGCTGACGTTTACCTAAAATCATCAAATAACCTGATAATAAAATCCAGATTACCATATAAGCAACAAATAAATAGCTCACTTTTAACCCTCCTCAAATAAATGTAAGTTGTATCGCTTTGAATTTTTTCTATTAAATAATGCATTTGTGGCATAGAAAATTTATTTCATTAACTTTTCTTGTTTATAGGATAGGAAAGTATTATTATTTCATACTTGTATCCTCAAGAAAATCAACCTCTAAAGAAGGATTCGACGACATCTTCGAAAGGTCATCGATATGTGATTTTCTTATAATTTTCAACTGCTAGTTTTGTTTTTTCGATGTAAATCCCCTTTTGTAGTAATACGATATAAAGCAATGTGATCACACCAAGACAAAAAAGGAGAGTGGCTAACATTTCTCCTTCAATCCCACCTCCTGATTGATTTGGAGCATCACCAAATACAATCGGATGAAGTTTGGAATTCCACCACCTAATCGCCATAAATACGATAGGTACATCAATAAAGCTAATAATTCCAAAAACAGCAGCCAATCTTGCCTTTTTCTCCCATGCTCCATCCATACGTCGAATAAAAATGTACGCTAAATAAAGGAAAAACAAAATGAATGTGGTTGTTAAACGAGGTTCCCATGTCCACCATGTATTCCAAGCACTTCTACCCCAAATAGGACCCGTTGTTAACACAATCGCAGTAAACAAAACGCCTATTTCTGCTGAAATACCAGCGATCATATCATAAGACCGTTTTCTCTTTATTAAAAACAGGATACTGTATACAAACACAACACCAAATGCAAGAAATGCCACCCAAGCTGATCCAACATGAAAATAAAAGATTTTTTGTACATTCCCCATTACTTTCTCTATTGGTGACCAGATAAACACTAAATAAAGTGCAGCACTCATTAAAATAATGAGAATCCAAACCAAAGATCGATGCATTTTTATTACACCTCCATTATGAATTCAAATAAAAAGAAACAAAACACAAAAAATAATAAATCGTATCCTGCCATTAAGCTGATCCAAGAGAATAAACTTTCAATTTCTTCTACATCTATTAATAAGATTCGAGTAGATTGCACAGCTGCAATCACAATTGGACTAATTACAGGAAACAATATGATCGGCAGCAACATTTCACTGCTTCGTGAATTTGCCGAAAGTGCTGCTAAAAAAGTACCAACACAAATGAATCCTACACTGCCTAGAAATAAAACAAGCACAAACAATAATATATTTCCATTCATTTTGTATTCAAACAAAATAAATAATAGGGGAATCGTAATTATTTGCACAAACAAAACAATAATAAAATTTGAGAGAAATTTCCCTAAATATATACTAGATGGATCAATTGGGGAAACAATTAATCCGTGTAAACTATCATTATATTGCTCTGATATAAATGATCGATTCAAACCTAGAATTCCAGCAAATATCGTAATCACCCATATCATGCCTGGAATAACTGCCCTAACAGTGTTATTCGTAGGATCAAAAGCAAAGCTGAAAGTAACGATGACAAGACCTGAAAAGATTAACATTGTACTTAAAACTTGTTTTGTCCTCCACTCCGCATATAAATCCTTCCAGGTGATAGCTAATGCTGAAATTATTAAATCTCTCATGTATAGCCCACCTGTCTTAAATAGATTTCTTTTAATTGATGTACATTTTTACCCTCTAATACAAAATCATCAATAATTACACCCTTTTTCATTAAAATAAATCGGTCACATGATTCAATTGCTTGAGTTAAATCATGCGTTACCATTAAAATGGTTGTTCTCTGTTTTTTCTTTTTTAATATGACTTTATTCAAAATATCGATGGCTTGTTGGTCAAGTCCCGTATGCGGTTCATCTAAAATTAATATCGATGGATCATGAACAATCGCCCTTACAATGGCCAAACGTTGAATCATACCTCTAGAAAAAGAACGAACTGGCTCATTCATAAAAAACTGTAATCCTACTTCGCGAATCATTTCTTTCACTTTATTTTCAAGCTGATTAACTTGATATAATTTACCGAAAAAAGTCAAGTTTTCTACAGGAGAAAGATGTTCATATAAATAACTGTTATGTGCTAAAAAACCAATCTTCTTTTTTATTTGTAAATTATTTTCCTTTAATGAGACATTGTCGATCATTACATGACCAAAAGATGGTTTCATTAATCCCCCAATAATTTTAAGAATCGTACTTTTCCCCGCACCATTAGGACCTAATATCCCAACCGTTTCACCTTGATTTACAGTGATATTAATATCATTTAAAATTGTTTTTTCTCCAATGGTTTTGTTTAGAGTTACTGTCTTAATCACTGTAAAACCTCCTAACTTATTCAGTAAACTTTTTTAATTTCAATTTCACTTGAATTAGTTGCTGTTTATAACCTTCATATTTTTTTGTGAATTCATATTGATCCATTCCTCTTGATTGATGTGACTGCTCTAAATCAATCATTTTGTCTAATATGATAGAACGTTTTTGTAATAAGTCCTGAATTTGTTTTTCATTTTGCGTGATCGAAGTCCCATGCTCCAACCCATCTATTTTTTTCAATTTAAAAACGATATAATAACCTGCAAATGCTAAAAGAATACTTCCGAAAACAATCAAAACAATGTGTGGATTAAACTCTCTTAATGGTGAATCATACCACATTCGAATATGACCTTCATTGTGAAAATTCGGTGAGCTTCTAGTTACATTTGATTCTGTTAAAAGAAAGAAATTCATGTTATCCCACTGAATTAGATCACAGCGGTTTTCACCTTCCTTTCATAAATTTATCCCTTTAATCCTCTTTCTTTTCTTAATAACTCTAGTTCAATCTCAACTTCTGATTGGATCTCTTCTAAGATTTGTTTATTTTCTTTTTCCTCGAGTAGCTCTGGTAATTGATCTTCATCTCTTAATAGTTCTATAAAAAATAATTCAACCTCTTCCTTCAAGTGTTTGTAATCATATTCTGACAATTTATTCATTTTATAATCCATCTCAAGCTCATTTAAAGTTGCATAAAATTCCTTTTTTATCACTTCGTTATCGGAAGATTTTTTTAAATCTCCATCTGTAAATATCTTTTGATGAAAAAAAGGAGATAAAACCATATACAAACAACCTATGATCATGAGAGCACTTGTTAGCAGAACTATAAAGTCCATCCTTGTCACATCCTAAAAATACTTTTTCCGTTCTTTCTCAATAACAGATAATAAGATTTCATTTTCTGTTTCATCTATAAATTCTCGATTTAAGTCACTAGATTGATTTGGACTTACCCATTTTTTAATTAAGAAATAAACTAGAAATGTTGCTAAAAACAATAATAAAAATGGGGTGATCCATGCGGTGAGACTAAAGCCCGTTTTGATTGGGGCTGCTAATGCTTCTTCCCCTAACTGATCAACATAGTCATTTAAAATTTCATCTTTGGTTTTCCCTTGTGCCAAGAATTCTGCAACTTCATTATAATAAGTTTGTTTGACAGGACAAGTTGCTAAATCATCACTGCTATGACCTTCCATAGACAACATGCTCACAATGGATTGAAATTCTTTAGAACTATAATCAAAACCTTCTTCTGCAAAAATCACATTAACTGATAATAGTAATGAGAAAATGAGCAAAAAAACGAATCGTTTCATCATCGTCCTCCTCAAGTAACTTTTCTTTGAGTTCCACGATATCTTGGAATGACTTGATTTTGTCTGCCCCCCCAAATAGCAAATAACGTACCAATAACTACAACAACTCCACCAGTCCAAATCCATTTTACTAACGGATTGACACGAACCACAAAAGTTGCTCGTAAGTCTCTTTCCCATGCACTTATCACAATATATAGATCTTCTTGCCAACTGCTTATCATTCCAACTTCAGTTGAAGGTTGTTGCCAATTACCATAAAAGATTTTTTCTGGTTGAATGTAACCCATCTGTTTTCCATTCTTTTGAACTTTTAAATCAGCAAACACGATATCATTAAGTCCTTCACGTTTTTGAGCTAAATTTTCATATGTAATTTCAAAGTCTGCTATGTTTATCTTTTCTCCTATAGCAACTGTTTTCATAGACTCTACACTAAAATTCTGTGAACCTATAATACCTATGGCAATCAATGCAATTCCAAAATGTACGGTATAACCTCCGTAACGACGACGATTTTTTGAAATTAAGCGAATGAGTGCAAATGGATAACTTTCTAGTGTAACAGAACGTCTTGCTTTAACCCCACGGAAAATTTCAGAAATGTGAGTGAATAGCATAAATGCTACAATAGTAAATCCGAAAATAGGATATGCAGTTTTAATCCCCATAGTAAATAAAAGAACTGCAACAATGAAGGTTAATAATGCTGGAATTAAAAAATTCTTCTGTATGTTTTTTATTGTTGATTTTTGCCAAGCAATTAGTGGGCAAATGGCCATGAGAAACAACAGTGCCAACAATATAGGAGACATTACTGTGTTAAAAAACGGTACACCAACGGTTACTTTAGTACCTCTTACTGCCTCAGAAATTAGCGGGAATATCGTGCCCCAAAATACAGCAAATGCTGCACCTACTAAAATTAAATTGTTAATTAAAAAACTGCTTTCTTTTGAAAAAAAAGATTCAAAATGATCGCTATCTTTTTTAAGTAAATAATACCTACTCATCATGACATACATTGCAAAAATTACAGCTATGCCCATAAAAATTAGAAAGTAAGTTCCTAAATTTGTATCTCCAAAAGCATGTACAGAAGTTAAGACACCGCTTCGTACTAAAAATGTACCGAACAACGTTAGTGCATAGGATAAAATAATTAAAGATAAATTCCAAACCTTTAACATTCCTTTACGCTCTTGTATCATGACGGAATGTAGAAATGCTGTCACCGTTAACCAGGGCATAAATGATGCATTTTCTACTGGATCCCATGCCCAATATCCACCCCAGCCTAACTCTAAATAAGCCCAATATCCACCCAATAAATTCCCAAGAGTTAAAAACAACCAAGCTAATAAAGTCCAACGTCTTGTCATAAGTATCCAGAAGGAATCTACGTTTTTTAAAATCAATGCTGCTATCGCAAAAGCAAATGGAACAGCTAAACCTACATAACCTAAATAGAGTGTTATGGGGTGAATAATCATGCCTGGATCCTGCAGCATTGGATTTAATCCATTACCTTCAGGAGGAATAAATTTGTTTAGTTCAAATGGTTTTGTAGTCGTTAATAAAATAAAATAAAAAAAGATCACATTCCCTAACATAATTGTAGAAACATAAGGAACCATCGGATTTCCTTTCATTTTATTAGAGAACGCAACCATTGTGGTGTACATCGTTAACAAAAATGTCCACAGTAATAGTGAACCAGCATTTCCTGCCCATAAAGCTGAGAGTTTATATACAATTGGAAGATCACTGCTTGTGTACAAGGATACATATTTAAATTGAAATTGACTGGTTGCTAGGGCATATAATAGAAAAATTACCGCTACACTTGTTAGAAGAAATAATGTCAAGACTCCATTTTTGCCACTATTCACCCATTTTTGATCTTGCTTTATTACTCCAACAATGAATGCAATGAATGAATAAATAGAAATAGCTAAACCCAAATAGATTGTCAGAACTCCGATATTATGCATAATATACCCTCATTTCAATGAACACTACTGTTTGTTAATCACTCTCTATTCCATCTCTTGATCATGTAACTCAGGATCGTATTCTTCTCCTTCATATTTTGAAGGACATTTCGTCTGAACCTTCTCTGCTGTGAAGGTCCCATCATCATGAACAAAACCTTCAACAATCACAATCACATCTTCACTGAAATTATCTGGTTTAACACCCTGATGGACAACGGACAAATTATTCCCGAATTCATCTTCTATTTGGAAACTAAGTTCAATTAGATCAGCATTCCATTGAATTGAGTTTTCTATTAAGTCACCCTGTGTCATTAAAAAACGCCCTTGAAATTTATGAGGCTCTAGTATAATTTCCTGCAAAGTAAGCTCAGAACCACTAGTTTTTGTTGTAGCTCCAACTAATAAAATAATAATTGCAACAAAAACTGCACTAAAACTTATGAGCATCTTTTTATTCTTTTTCATAAATTTCACCTCTTTCATAACTTTTCAACTCTCTATATCCTTCTCTATTTTTTTTGAGGAGGAAAAAAATCGTTGGTAGCATGTTCATTTTTCTTGAAATTATCAGGTTCGTCATAAACAGCTTTTTTAACTTTTTCGATTTCTTCTTTTAATTCATTTATGTCTACGTCCAGTTTCACTAGCTCCTCAGTTGCTAAAATAATCGCTTCACTAGAAGCTTCTACAGATGTTTTCAAAGCATCCATTGAACCTTGAGGATTGTGGAAGCCAGTTGAGTTTTCAGCAGAAACAATATCCCAGAACCATTGTCCCTTTCTTACTAAATCCTGCGCTTGTTTGATTTTATCTTCTGATACACCCGATGTAATCATTTTGTTCACATAATAATGTGAGATTATCGAAATATCCCCTGCTTTATCCAATGCATCTTTACTCATTTCCTGAATTGATTCAACTTTGCCCTTTAACTCCTCTTCCGTTTGATCAGAATGACAAGTACGACAAGATTGATCAATTGTTTTTAGAGGTGAAGTCCAAAAATGACTCGTAATTTTTTTTCTATCATCTTCACGAGTATATGGCATATGGCAGTCAGAACAGCTCACTTCCGCCTTCCCATGTGTACCTTCAGCCCATGTCTCATACTCAGGATGTTGTGATTTTAACATTGGTGCACCTGAGACATTGTGTATCCAATCTTGGGAGAATCCAGATTCCATTGCAATAGTTTCATAATATTCAAACATTTCCTCAGGTTGATAACCTTCTGACCAAGGGAACGTAACAGCTTTATTTTCTGATTCAAAATAATATTCTACATGACATTGCGCACAAACATAAGTACGCATTTCATTTAATGTTGGATTAGATATATCTTCACCCTTTTCTAACATTGCTGTAGCAAACATGGGACGAGTCACTTGAAGTTCCATCGTTTCAGGATCATGGCAATCTGAACATCCTATTGGAGAATGACCCATTTCTTCTGCTAGTGGGATAATTTCATTACGGAAATTTTTATTCCAGTACTCATCACCAAAATGATCTATCATACTTGGAACGGCAGTACTTTTACAGGTAAAACAAGAACCAATTGACTTATCATTAATTCTAGCGATTGAAATATTATCTTCTACTGCGTAAATGTGTCCACGGTCTTCATTATATTCCTTAGCAAATCCGTAACCATTAAATAATATAGGCGCAAACGGTTCTTTATTATGTTCAAACTTTGACGCAAGAACAGAACCTCCAAACCTTGTATCTTCCATCTCTAAGTTTCTTTGATAACTAGCATAATGAAGAGGAAAAAGATTCTCAAAAGCTTCATTGCTGATTTCATCAGGAGAAAGACCTGTTAGAGCTACTTCAGATGTTCCTTCTGTATTTAATTCACAAGCCGACATGATGAAAACTGTCAAAGTCAAAACAGTACAAACAAGAAACAAATGTTTCAAATTAACCATCATTTTCATTCCCTCCTACTCTCATTTATACCTTTAATGTTGTACGTTCCTGGTTCATATAATTGCTCGGATTTAATTTTATCTTTTTTGCCATGAGGTACTTGACGATGACATTCAACACATGTACTTTTCACATTATGACTTACATTGTTGATAGAATTCTCGTGACATGAAACACAATTTTCTTGAACGACTTCAACAGTTGCAGCTTTTGCATGAATGACATCTGGAATTTCATCAACGTTTAGCGTATTCATATAAATATCATGTAAACCTGCCTTTGATTTAAACAAAATTTTCTCTACAAAGTTATCAGTTGGTGCATGACATGTATTACAATCTAAATTTGCATGTATTGAATCAGAAAAACTGCTATAAGCTGTATCCATAGGGTGACAAGTAGAACAAAATTCAGCGGAATCAGTGTAATGTAATGTTTCTGCACTTGCTACCGTAAAAATAAGACCTAACAAAATACCTATAAATAAAATTAATCTTTTATCAAGCGCTTTTATTTTTTTAAACATCCTCTCACCCCTTTTGCAAGAAATAGTTCCTTATCTACAATGTATCATTTAGAGAAAATGAATAATGTACCAATTAAATGAACAAAATATGGAATTTATTTGTCTGTATTTATTTGTATCCTTTATATTTGTGAAATAATTCACATAAGTTTCAAAATTGGCAATTCGACAATAATGACATGTTTTCTAATAAAATATTTTTTTTTAGATCACATGATTTGACAAACTTCTAAAAATGGTTCGTGTAAACTTATTTTATATTTTTCTGATAAACGGAAAACATAAAGAAAATGAATTAATATTAGGAGTTTTTTCATGAAAAAGAAGTATATTTATATATTAGGTGCAGTGTTGCTAATTTTCACTTCTAGTTATTTTCTAAAAAACACAATTAAACTTATGGCATTTAATTGGTTCTTTTCTCAACATCTTGATGACATACTAGAACAATCATATGAACCATTGACATATGAAGGAAATATTTTGGAGTCAGATGAAAACGTTGAAACGAACCAAATAAATAATCCAAATCTTATTAACTTTCAGCTGTTTCCAAGACAAACGCAATTAAAGGATAAAAATGAAACAGTATATGGTACAACAATTAAAAACACTGAACCTTTTGCGACATTACTATTAGGAGAAGATGCAAGGGGAAAAGAGCAAGGCAGATCAGACAGCATGATCCTGTCTATCATTAGACCATCTGATCTTAAAGTGTTGCTGCTATCTATACCTAGAGATACTTACGTAGAGATACCGGGTAGAAGAGGAAAAGATAAAATTAATCACGCATTTGCATTTGGTGGAGTGAAGCTTGCGAAAGATACAGTTGAACATTACTTTGATATCTCCATTCAATATTATTCTAAAATTAATTTTTATGGCTTTAAACAGCTTATTGATGCTCTGGGTGGAGTAAGCCTGCCAATTGAGAAAGATTTAATTAAATATACCTATTCACGAGCAGAGATTATCGTTGTTGGAGGTAAAGAGAATTACACTGGAGAAGAAGCATTAAATTATGCAAAATTTCGTTCAGATTCACAAGGTGATTTTGGAAGAACAGAACGACATCAAGAAGTTATTATAGCTATTTTAGAAGAAGCGAAAAAACTATCAAATATAACGAAAGTATTTGATGTCATCGAAATTGTAGGTGAAAACTTAAAAACAGATATGAAACCTAACATGATAAAAGAATTAGCTAACTTATATTTAAAATCAGAAAATCCACAAATTCACACATACACATTGAAAGGCATTGCTTCTAATGATAACCCTCAAAAAATTTGGTACGATCATGTTAGTGAAACAGAATATACCAAAGTAAAAACAATGATTGATGATTGGCTAAACTCAGATACCTCAGAAGATGAATTAATTGAATACTTTAAATAACATAAAAAGCCTTAGGTTCGTAGTATTTTCTTAATCCTAAGGCCTTATATGAAAGTTTATATAAATTAATTATTCCTCAATTTCTGCTTTTGGACCAAAGAATTCATAATGTATATGTTGTAAATCTACTCCCCACTTATTTAATCCTTTATATATAACCTTCATAAAGGGTACTGGTCCACAGAAATAAAAATCAGCTTGATGTGAAGGTAAGATGTTCTTCAACCATTCCATTTCAATAAAACCTTCTTTTTCAAAACCATTAGATTGTTTATCTTGTTCAGTAGGAGCTTGATAACAAACTAATGATTTTAACTGATCATGTTTTGCTGCAAGCTGCTGAACATGATCTCTAAAAGCGTGAAACTCACTATTAATTGCTGCATGAATAAAATAAACTGGGCGTTTTGGTTCTTTTTCAATTAACGTATTTAACATGCTAATCATAGGAGTAAGACCAACTCCACCACTAATGAGAACAATTGGAAAATCATGTTCTGAATTTAACACAAAATCTCCTGCTGGTGCACTTATTTCCACAATATCTCCTTCATTCACATGATCATGCAAATAATTTGACACTAAACCATCAGGTTTATTTTCAACCCCTAATTCTCTTTTTACGCTGATTCTGTAATAATTTTTATCTGAGGAATCAGATAAACTGTATTGTCTGATATGCGTATTTTCCCTCCCTTCTATATTCATTTTTACACTAATATATTGACCAGGTTGAAAGCTTGAAATAGATTTACCATCCTCTGACCGTAAATAAAAAGAAGTAATCACCTTACTCTCTTCAACTTTTTTGTAAACCTCAAACTTTCTAAAGTCTTTCCAACCGCCATTAAGTTGTTTTGCATCTTGGTACATTTGATGTTCAATGGAAATAAAGACATCAGCTATGACTCCATAAGCCTCTTCCCATGCACTCAAAATTTCATCAGTAGCAGCATCTCCTAAGACTTCTTTTATAGCTAATAACAAGTGTTTACCAACAATCGGATATTGCTCGGGTTTAATTCCTAAACTTCGATGTTTATGCCCTATTGTTTTCACTATAGGGAGAATGGCTTCTAAATTATCTATATTGGCAGCAGCGGCTAATACAGACCCAGCTAAGGCTTTTTGTTGTCTTCCTTGTTTTTGATTGGCATGATTGAAAATGTTTAATAACTCAGGATGATTACTAAACATAATCTTATAGAAATGACTTGTAATTTCCTCTCCATGTTCCTGCAATACTGGTACTGTTGATTTAATAATATTAATTGTATCTTGATTCATTGAATGTTCACCCCATAAAAGATGTATTTTATTTACTTCTTTAATATAATCTATAACAAGTATTTAAAATACATGTTTAAGTTACAACTTTTTGAACGATTAAAGGTATAATAAAAGAACAATGTTCAATTGGAGTGATGGAATGATGCGATTAACAAATTATACAGATTATACTTTAAGGGTCCTACTCTACTTAGCGACTCAACCTAAAGATAAAATAAGTAATATAAAGGAAATCTCTGAAACTTATGGAATCTCTAATAATCATTTAATGAAAGTAGTTTATGAATTAGGGTTGTTAAAATTGATCCATACCATTAGAGGAAGAGGTGGTGGAATTAAACTTGCTTCTGCTCCAAAAGATATCAATATTGGGTGGGTGGTAAGACAAACTGAGAATAGATCTAACATAGTAGAATGTTTCGATAAAGAAAATAATTCTTGTATTATAAGTCCAGTCTGCAAACTTAAAAATGTGTTAAACGAGGCGTTAAATGCATTTCTAGAAATATTAGATCACTATACATTAGAAGATCTATTAACTAATGAACCTGAATTGAAAAAAATATTAATGAATCACTCACATGAGTGAATTTAACAGTAAACAAAAAAACCGCCAGAGGCGGTATTTTTATTCTTATTAGTTAACTTTTTTCTTGAATTTAGACTCACTTACACTTTCATAAATGAAAATAGTTGCACACACAATTGTAATCCCCAAAGAATATCCCGCCATAATATCAGTAAAATAATGAACAGAGAAATAAATTCGATTTAAACCTAACAAACCTATCAACAAAACAAAAATGATAGAAATAATCCATTTATTTATTGTTCTTTTTGTATACTTCACTAAAAAATAAGCTATTAAACCATAACATACCAGTCCAACGAGTGCATGCCCGCTGGGGAAACTAAACCCTATTCCATCAACTGCTATGTTTACTTCAGGTCTAGGTCTTTGAAAAAAATCTTTAAATGACCCTTTTAAAATCTCACTTACTGCAACAGCAATAGGTAAAATAATTACACCTATTAAATCTCGCTTCCTCCATCCTAACCAGAGCATTGCTAACAACACTACGATTGGAATAGACCAATAGGTCACTGCTTCAGTTAAAAGAGTTAGAAAACCTGATAAAAAACTGGGAACATATTGATCCACCCATTCTAAAACCTGTATGTCAAGAGTTGAAGGATTATTTATATCTAATGAATAAACCAAAAATACAAAAAGTGCAAGTGATAGTATAGATAAAACTAAAATATATGATTTCGATTTTGAGTGCAATGTTAATTCTCTGTCTTGCCTAGATATTTGAGCCACGCCATTTAATACCTCCACAATCATTAATGGTGATGCTATTTTTGTTATCTTAACATAGTATATCAAAACAATAGGTAACATTACATTTTTTAAAGTTACATTTTAGTTTTTCATTCTAGGATCTAAAGCATCTCTTAATCCATCTCCCATTAAATTAAAGCCAAGTACAGTTAACATAATTGCAATCCCTGGGAAAAACATTGTCCAAGGTGCTTGTACTAAATATTCCTTTGAATCTGCTAACATTTTTCCCCATTCTGGATTTGGAGGTTCTGCTCCTAACCCCAAAAAACCTAATGCAGCAGCTTCAATAATAGCAGTTGCTATAGCTAATGTACCTTGAACAATAATTGGAGCCATACTGTTCGGTAAAATATGACGAAATAAAATTCTACGATCTCGCATCCCAATTGCTTTAGCCGCTGTAATATATTCTTCTTGTTTGATACTTAAAACTTTTGATCTAATTAAGCGGCCAAAATTAGGCACATTAATAATAGCGATAGCAATCAATGCATTTCTTAATGAAGGTCCTAATACTGAAACAATTGCAATAGCAAGTAGTATACTAGGAAAGGCAAGCATAATATCAAAAAATCGAGAAATAATCGTGTCTATCCAACGCCCGTAATAACCTGCTAAAATTCCCAGTAAACAACCAACCACGATAGATCCAATAACTGAAACGAATCCAACCCATAGTGATATACGAGCACCATGAATTACCCGAGATAAAACATCTCTTCCGAAATCATCTGTTCCTAACAAGTGTTCACTTGAAGGCGGCAATAATCGATCCGCTAGTTTTTGCTCATTAATGCCTTCGGGCGCTATTACCGGAGCAAATAATGCTAAAATTATAAAAATGGTAACGATAATTAAACCTACAACGGCTAATTTATTTTTTTTAAAACTTTTCCAAGCTTCTAACCACAAGAGAAAACGAGTTCCTCCTACGGATTGCTGTGGAGCTTTATTTGGAGCTAGTTCTGCCATAAGTAATCCTCCCCTTTGTTTAGGAGTTTTTCATATTTTATTAGAATGTTAATTGTATTTAATTCTAGGATCGATAAATGCATATAATAAATCAACAATAAGGTTAATCATTACAAAAATAGTAGCTACAACTAATATTCCGGACTGAATGACAGGATAATCCCGAAATTCAATTGCATTATAAATATATCGCCCAATCCCAGGCCATGAAAATATAGTTTCTGTTAGAATTGCTCCACCTAACAATAGTCCTGTTTGTAAACCGATTACAGTTAATACTGGAATGACTGCATTTTTTAAAGAATGTTTATATACAACCCAAAACATCTTCTGCCCTTTTGCTCTAGCTGTTCTAATATAATCAGAACGCATAACTTCTAACATACTGGAACGAGTAATTCTTGCAATAATAGCCATTGGTATAGTTGCCAGGGCTATACCAGGCATAATCAAGTGTTTTAACACATCTATAAACTGATCCATTCTACCTTGTAATAGCGTATCAATTAAATAGAAATGTGTAATGGTTTCAACAGGATTTTTAACATTTTCTCTCTTTGAAGGAGGTAACCAATCAAGTTGAACAGAAAATATCCACTGTTCCATCAAACCTAGCCAAAATATTGGCATGGAAACCCCTACGAGTGCAATGACCATTGCTGTATAATCAAACCAAGATTTTTGAAACCACGCGCTGATAATCCCGGCATTCACACCAACAACTACAGCAATAAGCAAAGCCACGAAGGAGAGCTCAAAGGTAGCCGCCAAATAAGGCCATATCTCTTCACTTACCTCTGCCTTCGTTCTAAGTGATTCACCTAAATCCAACGTGAATAACTGTTTTAAATATTCAAAATACTGAGTAAACCATGGTTGGTCAAGCCCTAGTTCTGCCCTTAAACTGTTAATGGCATCCTCCGTAGCAAGCTGACCTAAAATCACTTGAGCAGGATCACCTGGAATCGCTCGAATCATAAAAAATACGATAAACGTCATTCCAAACAAAACGGGTATCAACATTAAAAGTCGTCTAATGGTATAACTTAACACTATGATCACCTCTTCATATACCCATAATTACCCCAAAAAGTGAAGTATGCACACGGATGTGATTGCCGAGTACTTTTCAGGGACCCCGGATTAAAATGAAGGTTTCTTCCTTCGGGAGCCCGATGATTACCAATACTTTAAGAGGGCTCTGAGCCACTAATATAATCACATATGTGAGTTGATGCTTCGATATTTATCCCCTTTGCAGGTATCGAAGTCAAAATTGTTTCTTTCCTTTAAAAAAGGGGAGGTTTAAGCTCCCCTTTTTTGAATTATAACTTAGTCAAAATAAACTTTTGTTAAAGCTTGAGAACCTGTTGGATGAGCGAAAAAGTCATTAACATTGTTCTTTCCACCTAGGATTGGAGTTGAATGTACTAAAGGAATCCATGGCGCATCTTCATGAATAATCTCCTGTGCTTGTTTATATAGGTCTTCACGAGCTGTTTGATCAGGGTTTGATTGTGCTTCAATTAAGATGTCATGTAATTGATCATTACTGTAATAAGTATAGTTGTTACTTCCGATGTTGTCTTTATCTAACAAGACATACATAAAGTTATCAGCATCTCCATTATCCCCAGTCCAACCTAATAGGAATGCATCTGCTTCACCATTTCTTGCTTTTTCTAAATAAGTAGCCCATTCATAAGATACGATTTTAGCCTTAACACCAATTTGTGCAAAGCTACTTTGAATAACTTCTGCTACTTTTTGACCGTCAGGCATATAAGGACGTGGTACTGGCATAGCCCACAATTCCATTTCGAAACCATCTGCATATCCAGCTTCTGCTAACAATTCTTTCGCTTTTTCCAGATCGTAAGGATATGGATCGATGTCATCATTATATCCAGCAATTACAGGTGGTAATGGATTTTTAGCTGGAACTGCTTGTCCTGAGTAGAAAGCTGCAATAATACCTTCTTTATCAACTGCATGATTTAAAGCTTGACGAACAAGTTTTTGATCAAATGGTGGTCTTGTATTCGTTAAACCTAAATAACCAACATTCATAGAAGGTCGAACGAACAATTGCAAGTCGTCTTCCCCTTCAATTCTTGTACTGTCGTTTGGACTAACTCCATCCGCAATATCAATCTCTCCCGCAATTAATTCATTTAATCTTGTTGCGTTATCTGGAATAGAAACAAATATAACTTTTTCTAGTTTTGGATAATCCTTCATCCAATAATTTTCATTTTTTACTAAAACTACGCGATCATTTCTTTTCCATTCTTGAAATACAAATGGGCCAGTCCCTACTGGATTTTCTGTAAAGCTCTCCCCATGCTCTTCTAAAGCAGCAGGACTAGCAATCGCAAACGGAGGCATTGCTACATTTTGTAGAAACGGTGCTTGTGGTCGACTTAGTGTAAATTCAACCGTAAGCTCATCAACCGCTTTTACTTCTTGAATAACATGACCTTCATCCCCTTTGAATCCTCCAAACATAGATCCATAATAATAGAATGAAGATTTTTCACCATTTGCCCAACGCTCAAAGTTATAAACAACTGCTTCTGCATTGAAGTCCGTTCCATCATGGAACTTTACCCCTTCACGAAGATTAAAAGTGTATGTTAATCCATCATCACTTGTTGTCCAATCAGTTGCCAAGCTTGGTTCAATAGAAGTATCTACATCACCATATTTCACTAAAGTATCATAAATGTTTAAAGTTACTTTAATAGACTCACCATCTGTGACTAAAGCAGGGTCTAAATCAACTGAATCAGCGCCACGTCCAAACACTAGAGTGCTTTCTGTAGAACTCTCCTCTGATTGTTGGTTCTGATCATCTTTAGTACCCTCATTGTTTTCATTTGTCTCCCCTTGTTTTTCTTCAGTTGGAGCTTCAGAGCCACAACCAACTAAAGCAATCCCCAGAACAAAAATAAACACTAGTGCAAGAAAAATACTCTTTTTTTTCATTTCTTTTTAACCCTCCTATTTTTTATCTATCACTAAAGCTGCTCGTTCTTGTTGTACAAATGACAAGCAACATAATGATCTTGCTCAATTTCTTCAAACTCTGGCTGAACTGTCTTACAAATCTCCATACATTGTGGACATCTTGTGTGAAAAGAACATCCTTGTGGTGGATTTGATGGACTTGGCATTTCCCCTGTTAACTCAATATGTTCCCTCTCAAATGTAGGATCAGGAATAGGCACTGAACTTAGAAGAGCCTCGGTATATGGATGCAGTGGTTTGTTATAAAGCTTTTCACTGCTTGATAATTCTACTATTTTACCTAAATACATGACGGCTACTCGATCACAAATATGTCTAACAACCCCTAAATCATGCGCTATAAAAATATAAGTTAATGAAAATGCCTTTTGCAAATCATCTAGTAAATTTAATATTTGTGATTGAATAGAAACATCCAATGCAGAAACAGGTTCATCAGCGATGATAAGTTTTGGTTTCGTCATTAGAGCACGTGCTATACCAATACGCTGACGCTGCCCACCGCTAAATTGATGGGGATACCGCTTTGCATGATAGCTGCTCAAACCTACTGTTTCCAGCATTTCGATAACCATTTCTTTGCGTTCTTTAGGGGTACCTATTTTATGAACAATTAAAGGTTCTTCTAATATTTTCTCAATGGTATGCCTAGGATTAAGAGAAGCGAATGGATCTTGAAAGATCATCTGAACATCTCTTCTAACCGTACGCAATTCACCTAAACTAAGTTGGGTTAATTCCTTTTCGTTAAATTTGACCTTTCCATCAGTAGGTTCGTGTAAGCGAAGAAGTGTTCTTCCAGTTGTAGATTTTCCACAACCACTCTCCCCCACTAGACCGAAGGTCTCCCCTTCAAATACAGAGAACGATACATCGTCTACCGCCTTTACTTCCCCTATTTTCCGCCCTAAAATTCCACCGTTAATGGGAAAATACTTCTTCATTTTTTCAACTTGTAATAGTGTTTTTGGCATTCGTATCTTCCTCACTTTCCTGATGTAAAAAGCAACGAACTTTATGGTTAGTTTCAATTGAAACTAACTCTGGTGTTTCCACTTTACATTTATCCATGACAAAATCACACCGATCAGCAAATCTACACCCTTGTTTAATAGACCCAGGGATCGGTACATTTCCTGGAATTGAGTACAAACGACTCTTTTTATCACGAATATCAGGTACAGATTGAATTAAACCTTTAGTATATGGATGCTGTGGACTCTCAAATATCGTTTTAACATCCGTTTCCTCAACTATTTTTCCTGCATACATCACAATGACTCTTTCACATATTTCTGATACAACGCCAAGATCATGTGTGATAAGTATAATGGATGTATTTAGCTGTTTATTTAATCTCTTCATCAAAGCCAAGATTTGTGACTGAATTGTAACATCTAAAGCTGTAGTTGGTTCATCAGCTATTAATACTTTCGGTTCACAAACCATTGCCATTGCAATCATAACTCTCTGTCTCATTCCTCCAGATAACTGATGAGGATATTCATTCATCAATTCCTCTGCACGAGGTAGTCCGACTAACTTTAAATATTCTATCGCTTTCATTTCCGCTTGTTTTTTACTCCATTTACGATGAATTAAAATCGCTTCCATGATTTGATTACCAATGGTAAAGAGCGGATTCAAAGAAGTCATAGGTTCCTGAAATATCATAGCTATCTCATTTCCACGTATATCTCTCATTTTTGATTCGGAAGCTTTTAAAATATCTTCATCGTTAAAAATAATCTCTCCGCCCACAACTTTACCGGGAGGATGAGGAACTAGTCCCATTATAGAAAGGGAGGTAACACTTTTACCGCATCCAGATTCTCCTACTATCGCAATAATCTCCCCTTGTTTTAAGTTGAAATCTACATCGTCAACAGCTGGCACTTCGGATTTATCCATAAAAAAAGAGGTTTTCAGTCCATTTACCTGTAATACAGAAGTTTCACTCATTTCTTTACCCCCAAGACATACAATTTAAAGTTAGATAAGTACCGATAAAACCATCGTCAAAAGCATTATAATCATATGATTTTAGATTTATTAGAACAGTTCCATTCAAGTGAAAGCGCTTCATCCCTTTCTTGTAAAATTGGTATAAAGTAATGGCCTTCATAAAATATGGAAAACAATAAGTAACCAAAATAAACATTTTGAATTTAATTTAGTTTAGAAGTTCTATGGTGTAAACAAAAACAGTGAAGTTAAAAAATCTCTGAAGTTGATATGACAGTTTACGTTAAATCTATTAAATGCTCTAAAGAGGTTAGGTATCTTACAGGAGTATACATAGAAATTGATAGTGAATAAGTTAAATGTTGAATAATTATCCACTCTTATACTCACAGATGTAAGGTTTTATATTTATTGAAATATTATCATATTCCTATTCTTTTTTCTATATTAAATATAAATTAATTTCACTGAAGTTTATATTCCCTTGATTATATAAGCATTTGTTTATTTATAATTTAAAGTTAATCATTATTAAAATTACTGGTAATATCAAGAATTTTTCACTATTTGATCACACTAAAATGTGACATTTTTTTGTTGTAGAAATAAATCTAGTAAGTTAATATGAATGAATAGATTTTAGATACAAATAGCACTTAGAAGAAAGTTGGTTATATATGATAGGTTTTGTTGTGAACCCCGTTTCTGGGAATGGAAGGGGTCTTAAAGTTTGGCATGAAATTAAGCATATATTAAATGAAAAAGACATAAACTATGTTGAAAGTTTTACTAATAAAGCAGGTTCTGGAACAGATTGTACACTAAATTTAATTGATAAATATAAACCTAATATCGTTGTAGCAGTTGGAGGTGATGGAACCGTACACGAAGTTATCAATGGAATCTATCAAGCTGACGTTAACAACAAAGTCCATTTTGGATATATTCCTTCTGGCTCTGGAAACGACTATGCTAGAGGAGTAAACTTGCCAAGACATCATTTGAAAGCGCTTAAAATCATTTTAAACTCAAATGAACGTAAAACAATAGATCTTTTAAAAATTGATAATGAAGTCGCGGTATGTTCTATTGGTGCAGGTTTAGATGGGAAAATAGCTCAAATCACGAATGAAGCTAAGTATAAAAAATGGTTGAATGGACTTCGTCTTGGAGGATTCGCTTATGTTATCTCATTATTTAGAGTATTATTTTCTTTTCGTACCAGTGACATTACTTTAAATATTGATGGAGAACTAAAACAACTTAAGAATGTTTGGTTTATCACTGTTTCCAACTTTCCATACTATGGGGGTGGAATGCTCATTAATCCAAATGCGAGCCCGACTGACGGGAAAGCGGAGATTTGTATTGTTAGCAACATTAATCACTTAGAACTTATAACACTATTCCCTCTCGTATATCTTGGAAAACACGCTAGACATAAAGCAGTGAGTTTCTTTTCTGGGGAAAAGATAGAATATGTGCCTAATCATTACTTAACCACCCAGGCAGATGGAGAGACGATTGCAGTGAATAAATATAAAATCGAAGTATTGGCCAAACACATTACAGTTATCAAATAAACTTCAAATATTGTTTAATAAATTTCATTATATAAAACAATGGTTGAGAAATTCTATTAATACGTTATACTATAAATTAAATATATATTATTTATACAAAAAGGGGGAATAAAAATGAAAAAAAGTTTATTACTTATATTATTGATTAGTATGGTTGCTTTATTAGCGGCGTGTGGCGGTGGAAGTGACAAACTTGTAATAGGTACTGATGCTGCATTTGCACCTTTTGAATCACTAGATGGTGAAGATATTGTTGGTTTTGATGTAGATTTATTAGCTGCAGTAATGGAAGAAGCAGATCTTGAATATGAACTAAACAATATTGGTTGGGACCCTATCTTCCCTTCATTGAAAAATGGCAGTATTGATGTTGCAATTTCGGGAATAACAATAACAGAGGAACGTGATCAGGAATTTGATTTTACTAGACCATATTTTGAATCCACTCATATGATCGCTTTTTACGAAGGAACAGATATTCAATCGGCGAATGATTTAGAAGGTAAAGTAATTGGAGTACAGACAGGTACAACAGGTCAATTTGCAGCAGAATCTATTGTTGGTGAATCAAACCCTAACCTACAATTATTTGAAACAACAGCACTTGCACTAGCAGCTTTAAAACAAGGAAATATTGAAGCTGTAGTTACTGATATTGCAGTAGCTGCAGAATTTGTTAAAAACAACCCTGACGATAACATTCAGCTTGTATCAGATGCAGAAAATTTTGAAGCAGAATATTATGGTTTAATGATTGCAGATGGTAGTGAATTAAAGGAGCCGTTGGATAAAGCATTAACAACCGTCATTGAAAACGGAAAATATGCTGAAATTTATGAAAAATGGTTTGGAACATCACCTGATGTTGAAACATTAATAAATCAAAAATAGTTTGAATTGACACATTAAATTCAAGCGTAGCGCGAACAAGCGGTACGCTTTCTTTTTTGAAAGTTCTATTATGCTTTTATGAAGAAAATGGAGTGAGTTTATGCAGGGCATTAAAGATTTTTTTAGTTGGATCTGGGAATATGTTAGTATTTTTTTTAGTTGGATCTGGGGATATATTAGTGATCTTTGGATCTGGGGATACGTATATAATTGGTTATTAAATGATGTTGGAATTAGAATAGATGTAATTGTAGATTATTTCCCATTATTTATGAAAGGAACCTTATATACATTAGGTATTTCTATATCAGCAATTCTTATTGGATGTGTACTTGGACTATTTATTGCTTTTGGTAGATTATCTCCATTTTCAATTATTAGACTGCCGTTTATCTGGTATATAACATTTTTTAGAGGAACTCCTTTATTAGTACAAATTTTCATCATTTACCTTGGAGTAGCCCCTCTTTTCATTAGTGGTGCTGGTACTACAAAAGCTGTTATTTCAGCCATAATTGGACTCTCTTTGAATTCAGCAGCTTATTTAGCAGAAATTTATAGAGCTGGTATTCAATCTATTGATAAAGGACAAGTTGAAGCTGGACGATCATTGGGAATGAATAAAGTTCAAACGATGTGGTATATCGTATTGCCACAATCCATTAAAAGAATGATCCCTCCATTTGGAAACGAATTTATTACTTTAGTTAAAGATTCGTCTCTGGCTTCTGCTATCGCAGCTCCAGAAATACTTTATTGGGCTCGAGCAGTAAATACAAGGTTCTTCATTACTTGGGAACCATTTATATTGATTTCTTTAATATACCTTGTGATAACCTTATCTCTAACTTACTTATTAAATTACATCGAAAAGAGGTGGAATATCGATGATAACCGTTAAGAATCTGAAAAAATCCTTTGGAGATAATGAAGTCCTAAAAGATATTAATCTTCAAATTGAACCTCAAGAGGTTGTTGTTATCATCGGCCCTTCAGGATCAGGAAAATCAACCTGCTTACGTTGTATGAACTTATTAGAATCCATTACAGCTGGGGAAGTTTATATCGAGGGTGTGAATCTTACAGACAAAAACACTAATATAAATGATATTCGTACAGAGGTAGGGATGGTTTTTCAGCAGTTTAATTTATTTCCACATAAATCTGTGCTTGAAAATATTACGCTTGCACCGATAAAAGTGAGAAAATGGTCTAAAGAAAAAGCAAATAAAGTAGCATTAGATTTACTGGAAAAAGTAAACTTATCAGAAAAGGCAAATGCGTATCCAGATTCATTGTCTGGCGGACAAAAACAACGTGTTGCCATTGCAAGAGCCCTAGCGATGGAACCTAAAATCATGCTGTTTGACGAACCTACTTCTGCACTTGATCCAGAAATGGTTGGGGAAGTGTTAGATGTTATGAAACAATTAGCCAAAGAAGGTATGACCATGGTAGTCGTAACTCATGAAATGGGATTTGCACGTGAGGTTGGGGACCGAGTTATTTTCATGGATGAAGGTTATATTATTGAAGAGAATGTACCTGAGAAACTATTTGATTTCCCATCTCACGAAAGAACAAAATCATTCTTAAGCAAAGTACTCTAAGATTGTTAATGACAAAACACTTATATAAAACGAAGAAAAACCAGCAAATCTGCTGGTTTATTTTTTGATTATAAATTCATTGTTGAATGACCACATTGTGGGCAAACGTCAACCGAAATCTCTAACACTTCATCGCAGAAGGAACAAGTAAATCGATCCTCATTTCTAGGCTTGATATTTGTATATTCATGGTCTGCAACATATACATTCCGTACAACCTTCATCTCGAATTTGTGTCCACAAACTGAGCAATAATTGTTATCAATATCTACTAAATGACCACAACTACATTCTTTTTTATTTGATAATTCTTTTATTTGTAAATCAATTTGTTTGATTTCATTTTTTAATTGTTCAATATCTTTACACATTATTTCCATGTCCTGATCCAACTCGACTAGAGCTTGTTTTTGATATTGATCATATATTTTTTCACCAATATACATAAACTTATTATCTATTTCTTTTTGTTTGACAGAAATTTTAAATTTTAATTGATTGATTTCAATCACTTCTTTTGCTTTACTGCCTGCTTCAGAAAACCCTTTCTTCAATTTATCTAACATGCTCATCATCCTGCGCTCCTTCAATGATCTATTTGCTTTATTTTAAACCACTTCGTTTACAATCATATTATGATCAAAAACATACATTGGTTAATCATAATTATCATTATAAATGATTTCATTAATTGATCTATTAAACTACTACATTATCTATTAACTTTACGTAAATTAGTTAAATAAAGTTTCAGAGATAGAGCCAAAGACTCATTAAAAGCTAATCGCTTCATAAAAGATTTTAAATCACAATTTATTTTATTGTTTTAACTTTTACTAAAGCTGACAGATCTATATCTTCTCCTTCAATTACGATAGCTGTCATTCCTTTATCAGAAGTTGTTTCATGCCATTCACCAGGCTCCCAAAAAGCAGCTTGGCCTTCTTTAATTGGTGTTTTTACACCCTCTTTACCACGAACAAATCCTTCACCTTTTACTACTAGAAATAATTGAGCACCTACTGCTTGGTGATGACCTACTATACCATCACGACCAATGAACATACACCACCATCATAGAAGAACCCCAGTTTTTTGTAACTAATTGCTTCACTTGATTACTTATCTCGTTTGTTATTTCTTTAATTTCAATCACTTTTCATAACCTTCTTTTAGTTTATTTATTCTTTTTAATGTTTAAGATTTTACAACTTCGTTTCAATCCGAATGCTTCTGCAAATCTACAAATTTTTGAGAAGCCTTTGAAATCCATTTATCTTTCCTGTAAATCAATTGACTATAGAAATTCAAGTTAGGGTTCACAAAAGGTATCATTTTCAACCCCCTATCTTCTATATTATCCTCAACCGCAAAATATGGTAGAAATGCAATTCCCCAGGAATGTTCGACACCTTTTTTTATCGTCTCAATGCTGCCTAGTTCTAAAGAAATATTAAAAGTAATGAAATGTTTATTCATTTCATTAATCAAGAATGCACGATATGTGCAACCTTCTTCTGTCAGAATTAATTTCTCATTATCTAAATCTTGGATTGTAAGCTTCGATTGATTAGACAGTGGATGATTTCCTTCCATCAAAATGACCATATTTTGCTTTTTTATAGAAATGGTATTTATCTCTTTTGAAGAGTATGGAACATCTAATATTAAACCAAAATCAATTTCTTTGACTTTTACTCTATGAATTATATTAGCTTCAGTATCTAGTATAATACGAACCCTAATTTCTGGATAACTCTTTTTAAATTTCTCTAAAATATTTGGTAGATAATATATTGCTAAAGTCTCTACTGTTCCAACTGTAATGATTCCTGTGTCTTGTTTTATAATTTTTTCTTTTGCTTCTTGATGTAATGATAGAATCTTTTTTGCATAATCATATAGCACTTCACCAGTGATTGTAGGTACCATAACATTTCCTTTTCTCTCAAGGAGTTTCACATTGCCATATGATTCTTCAAGTTTCTGAATATGGTTGGTTACACTAGATTGAGCGTAATCTAGTTCTAACGCAGTTCTTGTATAACTACCCCATTTAATGACCTCACAAAAAGTTTTTAGATATAGTAATTCCATCCGCTATTCACCACCTTATCAGTAATTATGATATTTAATATCAATAAATATCTATAACTATAATACAGATAATAAAGTAAAATGAAAACGAAATAATTTTATTTGGGAGGAAAAAAGGATGAACACAAAACCTAAATTTTCATTGGTATTACAAACTGAAGCAGCTGATCCAAAAATAGCGTTTCAGCACTTTACTTCAAGACTTTCATTCGAAACAGATGTAGCCGATCTCTTAATCGATTTAAAAAAAGGATGTGATCATTTCATTATTGTTGATGTTCGAGAAGCTGGTTCATACAAAGAATGCCATATACCTGAGGCTATCTCTTTACCTACGAATCGGATAAACGCGGAAACAACAAAATTATTTCCCAAGGAAAAAGTATTAATCACTTATTGCTGGGGACCTGCCTGTAATGGAGCAACAAAAGCTGCCGCGAAGTTTTCAGAACTTGGTTTTAAAGTAAAAGAATTAATAGGGGGTATTGAATATTGGCGTAATGAAGGTGGCGAAGTTGAGGGTACTTTAGGAAAAGAAGCTCCTTTATACTGGAAAATACAATCTTAATAAAAAATGCCGATTTCCTAAACGATAAGGTCGTCGGCATTTCTTTTTTTATATTTCTAAATTCTTAATTCAAATAAATTTATTCAAATTCTCATTCAATTCAGAAACAAATGCTTTGCGTGTACTCAAATAAAATTGATTGTGACTACACATATGAACACGTATAAGATTGGCTGATCTTAATATCATAATGTGATGATGAAGATTTCCTTTAGCACCACCAATTACATTTAAAATATCCGTAAATTTATATTTATCCTTAGAAAGTAGTTGGAGTATATCCAAACGTTTTTGATCTGATAATGCTTTAGAAATGGAATATGTTTTTTCTCTTGCAGTTTCATTTTGTACAGGATACCATACATACATTTTTTCTTTGAAAACACTAAACGTATGCAAAGGCTGAAAGTGTATAGACGGAATAAGAACAACTTGTTTTATGGATGGAATATCAATTCTAAGCCCCGTTGCAAACTCCTCTATTAAATTTTCTGGTGAGCTCTTATTTACTCTTTCTTTAAATCTCGCTAATTCATTTGACATCGTATACTCTACATCTTCATATATAAAATACTGTTTATTCCATTCATACAGAAGATCACTATATATTTTTTTCTGTTCCTCTATATGGAGCAAAATATGAGAGTCTTCTTTTCTTAAGTGTGATGCAAGTAGTTCATATATTTTTACCGTAGATAAATTTTCAAACCAACCTAAAAAAGATTCTATATCCTTCTTTTGTGGACATTCTTCAATAAGTAAACACAACACATCTCCAAAAGCTAGATCATTCCATAGCTCTAGTTTATTTTTAAATGATGCTGTTATGTTCTTATTCACCTTTTCAATCCATTCCATACCTTTATATAAATACTTTAAATTTTTTCTTACTTTATATAAATGAAGACTTAAAAGTAGTTCATAGGTATTTGAATTTTCAAGACTAACTCGATAAGACATTCATTGCCTCCTATTTGGGAACATAATAAACTCATCATACCAAAACAAAAATAGAATGAAAAATAATCTTACATAATATATTTACATTATATTATATTTCATTTATTATTGAACTTAAAATTAGTTCAATATATATTGAACTAAAAATTTTTGTTGGAGGTATTTATTCATGAAGCCACATTACTATCATCCTACTCAATGGAATATAAAAAAATTGTACCCAAATGAAATTGACCATTCGTTGTCTAATGAACTACATGAAATTAAACTTTTATTAAACCAATTAAAAATTGAACCAGATTCAGAATTAATAAAAGATCATTTAGTGGATAAACAAAGGTTATACACTCTAGCGGATGTGAGGAGCAGGATTGAAAAAGCAGACTACTATTGTTACTGCCTTTACTCTGAATCAACAGATCATGTAGTTCTTTCCTCTTTACAAAACGATATCAATCAATGTAAAAATGATTTTCGTTCTTTATTAATAATTTGGACAAAATATATAAACCAGCTTCCTATTGAAATTAAAAAACAATGGACTACTATTCCTTATGTAGAATCTTTTTTTTCCAATTTAATAATGGACTATAATGATGAGCTTAAAAAACATTTAATTAACCTTACAAAAACAGAATTAACTCAATGGAACCAATTCTATAACCAGCTTAAAAATAAATTAGAAGTTAATATGAATGATGATGAACAGAGAAATGTGCTGTCTTATGTTCAAGCAAATGATATAACTATGAATCATAAAAACCTAAATCAAAGAGTTAAGGCATTCAACGCTCTAACTAACTCATTAGATAAAGAAAAGGAATTATATGCTACGGTTTTAAATCAAATTACTCGATTAAGATTAATTCAAAATCAAGATACAAAAAAAGAAGATATTTTATCAGAATCGCTGCGAATCAATGGGATTTCCAATAAAACTCTTCATACAATGTGGAGAACAGTTGATGAGAACAATGAAAAATTAACTTCTATTCTAAATTTTAAAAAGAAAAATGAAGGTACAAGTACATGGCATCAATTTATGACAGATCAAATAGAATTACAAACCAAAATCCCTTTCTCTAAAGCCGCAGAAGGAATCTATTGTTCATTAAAAGAAATAGAAGTGGAAATGGCACAATTTGTACTAAATGCCATTGAAAATGAGTGGGTAGATGCACAACCTAGAGAAGGAAAACACCCGGGTGGATTTTGCGTACCATTTATTCGAGATGGGGAATCTAGAATCTCTTTACGTTACGATGGAACGATACAGAGTGCAAGAATTCTAGCACATGAGTTAGGACATGCGTGGCACTTTAGACAGTTAAAAGATACTCCCTCTCTCACCTTTTTAGAAGATCATTTTCCAATGAGTATAGCAGAAAGCTCTTCTATTTTATTTGAATTTATTTTTATAGATCATTTCATAGAAACAAGTGATCCAGAAACTAAAAAATCAATATTAAATTATAAATTACAAAATAGTATCAATTATTTAATGTCTGTTCGTGGTGCCTTTATGTTTGAACAGCTATTGTATGAACACAGTATAGAAGGTCCATTAAACGCTAACCAAATAGAGGAATTATCTATCCAATCACAAAAAAAAGCATATTATGATACCTTTAAGCAATACCAACCCTTTGTTTGGATAAAATATGGACATTTTTACAACCCTAGCATCCCATTCTATAATTACCCCTATACTTTTGGGTATTTATTGAGTTTAGGCCTATTCACCATAGCAAAACAGGAGGGCATAAAATTTAGTGTTAAATTCAAAGGATTCTTAAGTGAAACTGGAAAAAAGCCTGTTGAAGAATTATTGCAACAATACTTTCATATTGATCTTAAGAACCCAAACTTTTGGCAACAGTCGATAGATCATATTTTAAAAGATATAGAAGAATACATTAAGCTAGCAGATATAAAATGAGTTTTAGTATTACGTCAGGCTATTACAATATAATAACCCAATCAGGGTATTAATTTTGTACTCATCTTTCAAATTAAGTTATAATCAATATGATAAATATTCAAAATAAGGTGGAATAAAAATGAATAATAGGACTGCTATAGTGACGGGGACATCAAGCGGTTTTGGTTACTATACTGTAATCGAACTCGTTAAATTAGGTTTTCATGTCATTGCAACAGTAAGGAATCAAGAAAAGGCCAATCAATTAAAAGAAAATCTTGAAAGCAAAAATATAGATGTGCAACAAGTCACTATTGAATTGTTAGAATTAACAGATACAAATTCCATCCAATCTTTTACAGATAAACTACATAACTATAATACTATAGACATACTTGTGAATAATGCCGGATTTGTTGTGGGGGGGTTTGTTGAAGAAATCTCTATTGAACAATTTCATAAGCAGTTTGAAACAAATGTCTTTGGATTAATCGCTGTAACTCAGGCTGTTATCCCTTTTATGAGAAAACAAAAACAAGGTAAAATCATTAATATAAGCAGCGGAATGGGCTTAATGGGGTTTCCATCTATGTCACCGTATGCTGCCTCAAAACATGCTGTAGAAGGTTTTACAGAATCTTTAAGATTAGAATTAAAACCGTTTGGCATTCATTCCGTTTTAATTGAACCGGGTGCATATGCAACGAGTATGGTCCCAGATTATCAGAATGTAGAACAATCCTCTCCTTACTCACAATTTAATAAAAACGTTCAGAATTCAATTAAGAATTTCGATCAAGGAAACCCTATTGATGTAGCAAAATTGGTTGCAGCTATTTCTCAAATGAATAAACCAAAGTTAAGATACCCCATTGGAAAAGGAGTAAAATCACAAATGTTTATGAAAAATCTTCTACCATGGAATATGTGGGAAAAAATAATGTTGAAAGTTCTAAAAATGTGATTAGAATACAAACGGATCTCACGACTTGTACTATTCAAATAGACCTTTTTCATAAGACGGTCTATTTGATATTACCTCTTAATTAGCCGAAGGTTCTTAATTAAATTGATACTATACCGTTTATCCATTTTTTCAGCGATTGTGGATTAACCTTAAATTCCATGATGTTTTTTTTATTAGGTGTAGTCTAAATTTATGTATTCAATCTCCACCTATTATTTTTATAGCGAATCCATAAACAGATAGCTCTAAATAAGTTATCAAGACCTATTGCTATCCATATTCCAGCAATTCCCCACCCAAGGTATATCCCTAAAAAGTAAACCCCAATTGTTCTTATTAACCAGATTCCAATTGCCGTAATATACATAGGGAATTTTGTGTTTTCTCCTCCTTGATAGATTCCCGTTAAAATAAGAACGATTGCAAGGACGGGTTGAATGAAAGCATCAATCTTTAGTGCAAGTGCTATTTGCTGCATTACAACAATATCACTTGTAAAAAAAGACGCTGCCCAGTTTCCTAAAAAAAATAACAAGATTCCAAAAATAGTCATGCAAGTTGCACCTAGGATCATAGACATATTTGCATACTTCTTTGCTCCATCATAATCATTTTCACCTAGTTTTTGACCTACTAGAGTAGTAGCAGCTGTGGCAAATCCGTATCCAATCATATAAGAGAATATCTCAATATTTCCTGCAATTTGATGAGCTGCAAATGTATTGGTCCCTATTGCTACAATCATTCCAAAATAGAGCACCTGTCCTACTCTCATCACAAGTCTTTCTCCAGCAGCAGGAGTACCTAATCTCATTAAATTTAGCTGTGATTGCTTATCAATCTTCCAATTTTCCTTTACAATTTGTATGGATTTTGATTTAAACATATACATAGATAGTCCAATCACTCCAATTAATCTAGATAGAACTGTTGCCCATGCTGCCCCTGCTAAACCAAATGAAGGAATGAAGAAAAAACCAAAGATGAGTATGTAATCTAATAAGATATTCAATAAATTTGCCATAATACTTACTTTCATAGGTGTTTTTGTATCTCCTGTACCTCTTAAAATACTACTAAGGACAAACATTAATGAAATCAAAATAGAGGGAATAGCTACAATACGAAAATAAGTCATGGCATGAGCAAGAACATCTTTTTCTACTCCCATAAGTTTCAAAAGTGGTTCAGCAAAGAATAAAGAAATGAGTCCAAACAATACTCCTGCAAAAATAGATAGAATAATAGCTTGCTGTCCGATTTGGCTCGCTTTGTTTTTGTTCCCTGCCCCAATATTTTTAGCAACAAAAACATTTGTTGCAACTCCAAGTGCCATGAAAACTGCAAAGTATATAGCTAATATAGCATTAGTTACACCAACAGCTGCCACTTCTATTAATCCTAATTTAGAAACAAATAGAGTATCTACAAAACCAAGAATAGTTTGAAAAAAATTTTCTATTACTGCTGGTAAGGCTAGAACAAGTATGAATTTAATTATTTGACTATTTGATTGGGATGAACGTAAAGTATGTTCCATAGTAGGCTTTTTCCTTTCTAACGTTTAAATTTATCAATCACATCGTTTAATCTTTCAATCACTTTTTCAGAAAGAACATGTCCCTCAATCCTAGATAAGCGGTTTACTACACTCTTTCGATGTTTATGATGATCTGACATTTTTATCACTACTATTATGATTATAGAGGATCCACGTAACTTCATACATGAATTTTTACATAAGTCCGTCCCTAGTTGTTACATTAGCGGAATTTTTCAAGAAAGTATAAAACGTCCAATCAAATGAATATTGTAACTCATATTATATTATGAGATCTCAAAACAAACACCTACAGTACAAAGATGGTTCATATCTCTTCATACATGAGGTGTGTGAGCTTTAGGCGTTTGTGAAATAGTAAGAATACGTGAGTATTCCAGAGATAATTTAACTTTATTTAGGGAGTGAATTACACATGGCAAATAAAACTGATTGCTGTGGCAAAACCTTAAAAGATGTTTGTTTAGTTTTTGATAATAGTGTGGGACCGATAGAAAATCTTGAAAATCTACCTATTATTAATGGTAATCCGCTTAATGATGCAAATACACTACTTGTTAACGAATTACCCCCTATAGTAATATCGAAGCCTGGTCAAAAAGTAAAAATAGATGCTTCAATATCACTTTTGGTAACACAAGGAAATGTTTTCTCTCAAAATGTTAGTAATAGGGGTGTAAATGCTTTAGATTTTAACTATGGTTTTTTCTTAGTTAGGGATGATTTAGGTCTTGATGGTCGGTTAGATGAGGTTCTTCAATCATACTCTAATGCAGCTTCTATTCTTCTTGGAGGAAACAACTTTAATCCTAATTTTACGTTTACTGATTGTCCACCCAATGGAAAATTTGTTTATAGCATAAGAGTTGGATTTCTTTTTAATGGAAATCTTGCGTCTCAATTCACAGCTTCTATTCCAAATACTAATATGACTGGTCTTCGAATTGGGTGATCACAACTGTATCATTTTGATTCTTATCCTGTAATTTTTCAAATATGGAAATTACAGGATTTTCATTTAAAAACAGATGGCATTACTAATATCTATTGATGAGGATTGATGAAGAATAATTGTATACTAAGAAATAATCATTGATAGTTTAAAATTATAGTAAAGTGGTTTCTAAAAAATCCTCTTTAATTTCATCCTTAAGATATTTCTTGAGTTTCTCTCTTCCTCCTATTTTCTCAAACCAGTCTTGAATACGATTAACGTGCTCTTTATCACTTCTAACTTTATTTTCAATATTTATGTAATCTTCATAACTATCATACTCCCAAATGGCAAATATTTCGATTTCATCCTTATTTTTTCCTTTGGTCATCCATCTCCCTACTAGTCTAGCTCCATATTTGAGCTGGGTAGGTAATAAAGTTTTGTTAAAATGTAAATTAAATTCACTTCTTAAGCTTGCTTCTATCTTATAAGTTTTTCTACGATAAATCATGATCATCCTACCTTTCAAATACTTTAATTCCTGGCTACTATAACCTCTACACCTAGTGATTTAATGGCATTAATCTCTTCTTCTAATGTATCTTCATCTGTAATAATAACGTCAATTCCCTTAATAGGATACATACAAGAAAACATGTCTAAGCCAAATTTAAAATGTTCTATTAAAGCTACATTTTTTTTTGAATGATCAAGCACATTTTTATAAAAGACTGAAACATCTGGTGTAGCAGTACTTAATCCTTTTGATGATAATGCCCCAGCAGTTGCAAAGCATAAGTCAAATGTAAATTGCTTTACAAATTCATTTGCTATAGAATCGGTAATGTTTCCTGAACTTTTAACATTTCCACCTATTAAAAAAGTCTGCACATTACCTAAATCTCTTAAATGATAAGCCGTTTCAACTGAATTAGTAATTACCGTAAAAGGGATATCTGTTGGGAGATATTTTAGCATTACATAATGTATAGCAGCACCGCCTATAAATAACGTTTGATTTTCTTTAATATAAGAAACAGCTAATTTCGCAATCGTATTCTGAAAAACACTGCCTTCTCCATAGCGTTTAGATGGAGATTGAGGGATATGTCTAACTTCCGGTACAGGTATAGCTCCGCCGTGTGTTCTTTTTAAGACACCCTGTTCTTCCATTATTGATAAATCTCTTCTAACTGAATCAACTGAGATATCAAATTTAATCGCCAAATCCTTAGCAAGAACACGTCCATTTTGCTCCAATATTTTTAGAATTTCAAGTCTTCTTTCATCTGAAAACATTTCATCACCTAAATCTAATCTAACATAATTTTTTTATATTATTTCAATTTTATTCTGTTTTGTCAATTCATTTTTAAAGTATTATTCATTTTTTTTCTGTTTTATTCATGTTTTATGTTGTAGATCAAATTTAATTAATCAACAAATTTGCCCTTTCAACAAAGAATGCGCCATCTATATTTAAGATAAGCGCATTGTTAAAGATAGCTTGGGTTTCTATTAGCTGTCATTTAAGAAGAGAATGTGTAAACGTTACAAATTAATCTTTATATTAGAGAATTTTCGATAATATCAACAGATTTTCGTTTAGTATCTAAAATACGTGTTCTAACATCGTTTTTTGAAATCAATATTTCTTGTCCATTTTTATCAAAACAGTATGCTATCGGAATTGAAAATCCACAATTTCTATATGATCCATCTGCGTGGCTAGCTCCAATAATCATCGCTCTTTGATCAATGGCAATTTTTCTAGCTTCATTCGTCCATTCTTCAAATTGTGCTTCACTAAACATACCAACTCCAATAGGATTAAAGATAATATCGATATCATCATTTTTGACTAGTCCTTCCAATCCTTTGAATATTTCTACACAAAGTAAATATCCTATATTCACACCATTCTCTTTAATATTCGATAGAGTATATAATTTTGCATCTTCTGGTGTTTTTGCTCTTTCCAATATAAGTTCACCTAAACTATTAACAATAGAAACCCTATCTTTATTGTTATCATCTTTATAACCAGTTACAATAATAGTGTTATTAGATTTTGCTAAATTACATACCTTCTGTATGTTATCCTGATGAAAATAACCTTCAGGAAACAATACTATATCTACAGTAGGATTATTTTCAACTTCATTCTCTAACTGTTCTAAATTATTCTCTCTTTTAGGTTGACCAATAAGAATTTTCATTTACAGCACACCCTTTTTAAATGTTTACTAACTATCCCATAATTATATCAGGTATACACAAATTAATTGGTATGAAAAAAATTAATATTCATTTCAGTGATTTTTAAGCTCTGGTTACTGAATAACATATTTCAAGAAAGGTTTATCTTTCTCTTCATGTAATCAACAATGTGATTTTATGCTTAATGCTTTAACTTCTAAATCTTGAATATTAGAGTTTTCTCCTATACCATCAATAACTAAATCAACTTTTTCTATAGGGTTTTGCCTCTTGATATAAAGCTCTTCTGCTGGCATCCATAACTCTTCCCATAAGTGTCTTTTCTGTTCACCATCACGTTCAATACCTCAAGACAATCTTAGTTCTTTTGGAGTCTCAACCCAAATTTTAAAATCATAGTAGGTTTCTAGTTCTTTTATTAACGAGTAATGGATTGTCAACACAAAACTAGACAACTTTTTTAAGGTGTTCAAGTTTATACTCAATCGGGCTTAAATATCCTAATGTTCCATGAATTCGAATGTAATTAAACCAATGTATGTAATCTTGCAGTTCTATGGATAACTCTTCTAAGCTAGCAAATTGATGTCTTCTAATAAACTCTGTTTTGATGATTTTAAACGTAGCCTCGGCTACAGCATTATCATAAGGACAACCTTTCATACTTAAAGAACGCTTAATATCAAATGTCTCTAACACTTCATCTATCAACTTATTTTTAAATTCATTTCCACGATCTGTGTGGAAATATTGTATTTTACGAAGATCTCTCTGAATAGATGCAAACGCACGATAAACCAATGCTGCATCTTTGTTAGGACCTGTACTGTACCCGATGATTTCTCTGTTGAAAAGATCAATAAATACACATATGTAATGCCACTTTTGATTGACTCTTACATAGGTTAGGTCACTGACGACCACATTCAATTCTTCTTCTTGATCAAAATTACGGTTCAATTCATTTATTTGTTTAGACTCATTATACGTTGTTGGATGTGGCTTAAATTGTGCGATGGTGTAGGTAGAAACCAATCCCTGCTCTTTCATAATCCGACCAATTCGTCGTCTAGATACCTGATATCCTAACTTAGCTAACTCGATTTTCATCTTGCGAGTTCCATAATTTTGACGACTTGCATTAAAAATATCAATCATAGTAGATGCCAGATTATCTTCCGAGGAATTTTCCTTTGCTTCATAATAATAGGTGCTTCTTGAGATGTTTAGGACTTTACACATTGCTGATATCGAGTATTTGTGACGATTATTCTTAATCACATTTACTTTCGTCCTATGATCAGCGCTGCTTGCTTTAAAATATCATTTTCCATTCGAAGTTGTTTGATTTCTTTTCTAAGTTCTCTTAGCTCTTGTTCCTCAGGGGTTAAATTGTCTTTTTCTTTAAACAATCCCGATGTATCACTCTGCACAACCCATTTATCAAGTGCTGATGGTGTTAATTCATACTCTCTAATTATATCTTTACGTGGTTTACCCCTTTTATAAAGCTGCACCATTTGTTGCTTGAATTCCGGACTAAATGTTCTTCGTTTTCTTTTTGTCATAGTAGATTCTCCTCAATAATATTAGTTGTATTCTACTTGACCTTAATTTTTCTGTCCAGTTAAGTGTAGCCGATCTATAACACCCTTCCATAACTACCAATCCACCAGAGGGGACTTTATGCCACTCAACCAAGGCATCTTCATTCCAATCATACCTCTGATACTCAGTATTTTGATTTTGACTTAAAGGGTGTAAGATTTGATCTTTCACTCTATTAATATCCCAATTTCCTCCTATGTCACTATCTTTTACAGATTCTCTAAGTAAAGATGGTTTATAGAAATCATCCATATGTATTACAGTTACTTTCTTTGGGTCTACCTTCCTAATGGCTTGTGCTAGAGTACTTTTTCCTGCTCCCCCACAACCATCAATCCCAATTAGAATTGTTTTATTTCCTTCTTTTGTATTCATTAATTTTGCATAAATATCTTCAATTAAAATATTCATATCGTATCTCCTCCAATAAGTTTAAATTATATTGATTTGATACCTTGAGTTATCTGCTCCTCATTTCTTTCTAAGTATCCAATATCATTCAAATATAATTCAATATGACCTTCTTCTATATGTAATTGAAAATCTTTGTTACCATTACTTGCTTCAAAACGCATAAAATCTATTAGGCTTTTTAATCGCTTTATTAATACTCCAACAAAAGAGTTTTTACTTTCAGAGTCTACTCCATAAGTATCCAGAAACAGCTTCGATTTTCTTATTTGTTCCTTTAGGTTACCATGATAGTCAAATGGTACCCACCTGTAAATGGCATATGCGATATCCCACATTTTCGGTCCTGGGTGGAGAGTATCAAAGTCGATAATACCAGTTGCTTCATTGTTCTCTACAGTAACGTTATAGGGTGCAAAGTCCCCATGACACATTACTTCAATAGGATAAGTTTCTGATAACATCCACTGCTCATCATTTGTTAGTCTTGTAACATATTTTTCACTATACTTATGAAACTCTAATAATAATTTTGATGAAGATACGATCATTGAGTCTGTTAATAGTTTCTCTGGCAATGGATAATTAAAAACATCACCGGGCATAAAGGAAATAATCTCCTCTTCTTTTTCATTTATACCGTATGGTTTTGGAACAAAATTAACTCCTTCTTCATGAAGAAATTGTAAAAAACAATGTATATCCTTTGTCCATTTATTAGAGGGTCTAACAACAGTTTCTCCAATTTTATGAATCTTCCCGATTCTACCCCCTGTAAGTTCTTCTTTATTGTTCATTTATAACAACCTCTCTATATTATTTTTTTCTTGTGTTTTAATGCTAGTTTTATATGACAAAAAAGCCACTCTAGAAACGAACCCTAGAGAGGCTTTACATACACCAGAACAATATATATGCATATGGGACAAAGAATTACACGATGAACAATAATATTGAAAACGTTAATCTCAACAAATTAGCTATGTATTAAAGGTCATCATAAGACATTTAATATCACTAATTTTTAAGAAAAAGTTACATCATACAATTTTAAAAGTATCCAAGCATAAAAATATGGGTGTATTAATCCGATTCTCTAAGTTCATATAGGTTGCTTCTAGAATATAAAGCAACAATTATTTAAGAACTCTTAAAAACAGATTAATTCCACATTATCTTTATACCATTCCCTTCCTATAATTATGCATTCAGTATATAACATAAAAATAAATACCGTCAATCTATTTACTATTTCATGGAATTTTTTTAGTTGAAGGAACTAGACCAGTCAGCCTTCTCTAATATCCGTTCTTGGCCAACCACCCCATAATCTCTCCAAAAATTTTCGTAGCTATATGTTGCCCTCCTTCGTAAGGATTTTGAACAAATACAGCTATCGCATATCTAGGATCTATGTAAGGACCATAACCAATAAACCATTGATTCTCTCCTTTTCTCCCATCAACAATCACTTCTGCAGTCCCAGATTTCCCTGCTAGTTTCCAAGGATTCCTTTTTAGACTTTTGCCAGTACCGTCTTGTACTACCTCCTCCATCCAATGCAATAAAAGATTTGAAGTTTGCAATGAAATATTGCGTTCACCAGTACTTAGAAACTGATCATCAAAAGCTTGTTTAAAAGAGTCATTTTGATAACGGATTTCCTTTACTACCCTTGATTGCTTTACTTCACCTTGATTAAGCAAAGTAACAACAAGGTTAGCTGCTTGCAGCGGAGTCATCAATACATCCCTTTGGCCAATTGAGGTTTGAGCTTTTACACCTTCATCTTCTTTATCTGTATTTGTTGAAAAAATTTGCCCTATCTCCTCATGATCAAATTGGTAAAATACAAAGTCTCCATGATTTTGAAACCATCCATTTTTCTGTAAACCACCTAACTTGCTGAATGTTTGCACTAACATGTTAGAACTCATTCGTTTCATCACTTTAGCAAACGTAATATTACAGGATTGTGCAAAGGCTTCTTCGAATGAAATCGTACCATGCCCTTCCTTTCTCCAGCATGTAAATCTATATTTTCCAAGATAACCATTACATTCAAATTTTTCCTTTGGGTCTACTAAGTCGTTTTCTAATGCCGCAGCTGCAACAATGATTTTAAATATCGAACCAGGGATTTGAGCTTTTAAAGCTTGATTGCCCCAATGATTTTCAGTCATGGTTACTCGATTGGGATCATAATCAGGAAGACTCGACATTGCTAGTACATCAGCGTTAAGAGTATCTAAAACCACCACAGCACTATTATGATTTGTATATGTGGCTTGTATCATTTCCACGTTCTGTTGAATATTTTTATCAATCGTAGTCTTAATTTTTAAAGGATAAAATGGATTAGTAGACTGAATGAGTCTTAAATCTAATCCAGGAATCACTCGATGTTTCCCATCTGTGAAAAATGAAAGAGATGTATCTTCTACACTTTGAATAAGTGAGTCAAATGTTTTTTCTAATCCGCTAGCACCAATTAAGGTATTTATGGACATTTCTCCACTATCGATTTTAGTTGGGTATAACTTTTTTATTCGACTCGGGTTTTCACCTACAAAACCAATTAAATGGCTTGCAATATAAGGATCAGGGTATCTTAGTTCATATTGGATAGCTTGAATGCCTGGTAAATGGAGTCCATTGATGATCGCTACCTCATTGGCTGTTAATATATATGGAATTGTTGCTGTTGCATTCTCCTTCCAAATGACTGGTTCATTTATACTATTGAAGAATTCAGTCCACTCTTCTAATGAAATGTCTAATATACTCACTAATTTTTTTATTTTTTGTTCATTTCCCTGGAAATGACTTCGATTTGGAAAAACGGCTACAACATGAACCAACCGCCCTGTTAATGAATCTCCATTACGATCATAAAAGTGACCTCTTCCAGAGGATAGTATAACTCCAGATTCTCTTTGATTAATGGAACGCTCGATAAGATTAATGTCTAAAGTTGAATAACTTCTCGTCTCAACTACTTGAATCCAGAACAATCTTGAGCCTAACATTCCAATAATCAATGTAAAACATAATAATGTGATTAGGATCCTTCTTTTATCCAAATTTGTCTGCTCCTAATTCCTGACTTTTTTGTAATCTTAAATGCAATGAAGAAAACTTAAAACGTTAAGTCTTTTTTATTATTTACAAATTCAAATTAGAACAATCAAAAGAATTTCAATATACTATATATTTTTTATACAAAAAAACTCCTATGCTACAGAATTTTTCTGATTGCACAGGATTTTTTCTTTAACTATTTTAATTTAATGATATGAGTTGTTTACATTTAATGTGTGTATTCAATGCTCAGATGTGGTTTTAAAAGAAAGATTGATTATTTAAAAGTTATCAAGACCTAAATCGTAAAAAACCATAAAAAATAAGGGTGATACATATTATACATGACTGCGAAAGATCATTATATGTTAGTGGCATTGATTTCCAACTATTGCCCCCGTTAATAAGCCCATTACTTTTAATTGGTGTTTTCTAATATATTTCTTATTTTATCCGTATAAATTTCAGCTAGATGTTCGGTACTGTATTCATAATTTTCCATACTAGATACTTTGAGAATATTCAGGTTAACAAACTGTCTGTCAAGCTCTTCAATAATAAAATACTCATGTTCTTCATTTTTAATTCCGCCGACTTCAGTTAAATCAATGTTTGAACCGTCTTTTAATTCTATAATGTAAAAAAAGTCACCCTGTGAATGAGTAAACGGTAAATATAATTTCTTACCATACACTCCTGTTTTAATCTTCACAATATCGTTGTAGTTATATTCCCTACCCTTTGGTGAAAGGAATGAATAATCAATAATCTTATTATTAGTTATAACAGTAACAGCTGAAACAATGATGTAAAACAGAGCAATGTTAAGGGTTATAAATATAGAAAGAACTAGTTTTCTGTGTTTTTTAAGAAAACTATCATTTGAACTATATGCTTTCGTACCCATTATTCTAAATTTCTTATGAATATAGAAAAATCCAACAACTAGATATATCTCATAAATAAGTACTAGCCTTGAAGTAGGGTATTTAAAAATCCACATTAAATACTCTTCAGGTACAAATAATTTGTATTGAACTGCTAAAATTAAGATATAAATCCCTAGTGTTAATATAACTATGGTAACTAGTGAAAAGATATAAAGAATAATTGTTTTTAATTTTTTCAAATTAACAACTCCTAGCGTAATTAACGACACAAAAATTTTAAGACATATATTATTATGTCCTCATATCAATGTTCACTAAAAACAATTCCACTCACCGTTAGTTTAAATACAATTATTCTCAATCTCGCCTTTATACTTTAACTTAAATATCCTTTTTTTTAAGTTAGTTACTCAACAATAGGTCCCTATTAATAAAGAAAGACGCTTCTCTTATTAGAGAAAAGCGCCATATTGTGGAGGACAGATCTGTTTTAATCAGAATATTACATTTTATTTTTAAGTGTACTATATTTACAACCAGATAAAAAAATGACTCCAGTTTTATACAAACGTCATTTCATTATCTACTCCTTATCTTCATTCACCTTTGACAATGTTAGTAAGTGTATTTGTAAAATTCGAAATCTTGTTTCCTCCTATGTATTGATTGTTGCTTAAAAAAAATAATGACAAGCTCTGAATCAAGCTCACGATAAATATTCGCTAAATACCCTGGTAAGTACCCTGCATGTTCAACATTATTTTCCTGCGTAAGCCACCCATATCCATATTCATATCCACTACCATAATCAGAATTTAAAGGAATTTTAGTATAAGGAGCATACATCTTATCTATTGTCTCTTTTTTTAGTAACTTTTCAGAATATAGTCCCCTATCCCATTTTACTAAGTCATTCATTGTTGTATACAAACCCCCAGCAGCATGGAACAAGAAATACTCATCATATTGACTAGGATAAACATTATTTTCTGTAATCACTTTTTCATATCCAATCGCTTTATTTTCTTGAATGTTCCAATCCAAACTATAACCTGAATCCAACATCCCTAAAGGTTTGAAAATATTTTCATCTAAGAAGGTTTCATATGTATCCCCCGAGATTTGTTCTATTATCAATCCTAATAAAAAATAATTGGAATTACTGTATTCATATTCTTCACCAGGTTTAAAGTTAAGAGGAATGTCACTATATAAAGCAATGGTTTCTTCTGCGGATGGCAACGAAGTAATATTAGACCCAAGACTCTTTTCAAAGTTCTCAACAAGACTTGAATGACCTGTATTTACAATACCAGATGACATGGATAATAAGTGATGAATAGTAATCTCATTAAATTGGTTTGCATCTGGAAAGTATTTTGTAAGTTGATGATCAAGATCAAGCAATCCTCTTTCCTCTAACTGTAATATCGCTGTGGCTGTAAATTGTTTAGTTAAAGATGCCATGATAAATTTCGTGTCCAATGTATTTGAGATATCTTGGTTATAGTCAGCCATACCAAATGTTTTAGAATAAATTCCTTCACCTTCCATCCCAACATACACAGCTCCTGAAAAATCATATTTTCTCTCAATAGCAGACATAGTAGAGTCTATTTTATTATATAAATCTTGAGTTTTAGAAGATTTACTTAAATCTAAATCTTGATTTGATTCAATATTTTCTACTGTTGATGTTTCAACTAGATCTAAATTTTCTGAAACTTCACTTTTTTATCAATAGAATTTTCCGTACTACATCCGACAATTACAAGAGATAAACTAATAAGTACAAGAAACATCGTTTTTTTCAAAAATATCGCCCCTTTATTTATTATGCAATGCCATTAAATACGAAGTAACTGCCAAGAAGTTTCATTTTTTAATATGGTGTGTGAATTTCAATTTTAATTTGCGTACTTTTTAAGATTTATTTTGCGCAAATATCAAATAAAGGATTATACTAATTAGTAAAAACTCTTCAAATTAGATATGATCCTTTTATGCTTTGTTAATAAAGCCGCATAGTGTTGAAGATGGAGAAAGTCTAAAAAAGGTTATCCTCAAGCCGTATTCAATCGCTTATCGGATAACCTAATTTAACCAACTTGATTTTAATTCATCTATCGTTACAATTTAAATTCACCTTTTTAATTTAATATATTCAATTATCAGTATGGAGCAATTGATAGATGGTGTATGCAGCTTCAACTAAGAATTCACGTGTTGCATACAACCTATAATTCTCTCGATCTTTTATAAGCTCCCACTGGATCGCTGCAAACACATATTCCTCAGCCCATTCACTTACATAACCCGTATTTACTCTTTCAATCTTTTCCATATCTCCTATCTCAGCGGCATATCCTTCCACTAACATCTTAATAAACTGTTCATAGGTCACATTTCCAGTTGGATCAAATTGATCGTTACCTATTCCATGTATAATCCCTACTTCTGATGCGGCTTTGATATATGGATATGACCATCTGCTTTTCGGGATATCTGTAAAGCTCTTATCTGTTTCTGTGCTTTCTAAATCTAATTCAAATAGTAAAGCCATCACTTTAGCTGCTTGTTCTCTGCTCATGTGATCTTCTAAATGCGGTAAGCCATCAGCATAACCACTAAAGATACCTAATGCTTTTAATTCCTCAAATTTTTCTTCTGTCGTTAATTCTTTTTCAACAAAGATGGTGTTGCTTCCCTTATATGATGACCATGGTCTCACAGCATTGGACTTTCCTGAAGCTTCACTGCTTCCTATGTCATTGATCGCTTTCACCGTAAAGGTGTATTTCGTTCCATTGGAAAGACCCCTAATTTTTATCGGGCTTTCTGTTCCTATTACCTTGATATTCCCAGGTGAAGCTGCGATCTCATAACCCGTGATTTCACTTCCTCCATCATCCATTGGCGGTGTAAATTTAACGGTCGCTTTCCCATTTACCCCTCCTGTTGCAATGACATTTGTTGGAGGGGAGGGGACGGTTGCTGCTCTTGTGACTGTAATTTTGTATGTTTGTATTGTTCCATCATCCTCTGCCTTGACGATAACTTTGATTTCATTATCTCCAACGACTAGAGGTATAGGGCTTGATTCACTTCCACTTGTTACCTCTTCTCCATTCACGGTGAGACTTGTTACTTTTTTGGCGCTCTCAGCTGTTGGTGTAACTGTGATGGATTCTATTTCGACATCTACCTTATACCCGTATAATTTATACTTATCAAAATGTGGACTAAGCGTTCCTTCACTTAATTTTATGCCACTTAAATTTGACAATGGATTTCTAAATTCATCATAATAATTCACTTCTGTTCCTTTAGCTTCCAAATCTTGAATTATTCCTTCCGCTCTTGGATTCAGTGGATTATCATATAAATTAAGAAAGTCTAAATTCTCTAGATTCTCTAAACTAGAAATATCTGTAATTTTATTGTAATATAAATCAAGCCAGGTTAATTTCGTTAGATTCTCTAAACTGGAAATATCTGTGATGTTGTTTATCCCTAAATAAAGCCAGGTTAATTTCGTTAGATTCTCTAAACTGGAAATATCTGTAATTTTATTGTAATATAAATCAAGCCGGGTTAAATTCGTTAGATTCTCTAAACTGGAAATATCTGTGATTTCGTTTTCTTCTAAATAAAGCCAGGTTAATTTCGTTAGATTCTCTAAACTGGAAATATCTGTGATTTTATTGTAATATAAATCAAGCCGGGTTAAATTCGTTAGATTCTCTAAACTGGAAATATCTGTGATTTCGTTTTCGTGTAAATCAAGATAGGTTAAATTCGTTAGATTCTCTAAACTGGAAATATCTGTGATTTTGTTGTCATCTAAATCAAGCCAGGTTAAATTCTCTAGATTCTCTAAACTGGAAATATCTGTGATGTTGTTGTTCCCTAAATCAAGCCAGGTTAATTTCGTTAGATTCTCTAAACTGGAAATATCTGTGATTTTGTTGTCATCTAAATCAAGGCTGGTTAAATTCTCTAGTTTTGCCAAAATAGAAATATCTGTGATTTCGTTGTCATCTAAATTAAGGCTGGTTAATTTCGTTAGATTCTCTAAAATGAAAATATCTGTGATTTCGTTGTCATCTAAATTAAGGCTGGTTAATTTCGTTAGATTTGCTAAAATGGAAATATCTGTGATTTCGTTGTCATATAAATTAAGGCTGGTTAATTTCGTTAGATTCGATAAAATGGAAATATCTGTGATTCTGTTTTCCGATAAATCAAGATCGGTTAAATTCACAGCATATTCAAGACCTACAATACTATCAATATCTTCATAAATCGCACTTAAATCTTCTAAACCTTGTAAGTCATCAATGGTTATTTCTTCTGATACATTTAATTCTTCTTTTATAGCTGCTTCTAAGTTTTCATCTTCAAAAATTGCCCTTGTTACTGTAATGGTATAGGTCTTTTCATCACCTCCAGCAGTGACTTTTACTTCGATAGTGTTTTCTCCCACTTCTAATGGGATAGCACTAGGATCATCCACTGATTTACTGTTTACGGTTATATTCACGCTCGCTGAACCGTCCGCAGTAGGAATTACCTCAATATATTCTGTGACACGTTCAACAGAAACCGTATATTCTGTTGTGCCAGCATCGAAATCAGGCTCTAAGTTTCCACCATTTAACGTTAAATCACTTAAGGCTGCAACACTTGAAGCGTCTGCTGATTCGGCTTTCGATAGATTTTCTTCTATCTTTAAATCTGATGATACTGCGGCTTCCAGGGCTTCTGCTTCTTCTAACGGTTCATCGATCTGCATTTCCAAGGAATCAGGCTCTGTCCCATCTTCATATTCATTTATAACTTCTTCAGGCGCACCATCCGTAGTGGTTCCTTCAGTAGAAAGGGCATTGATAATACCACCCTCATTTGCTAGTAATGTTTGGTCGTTTGCTTGATGTATTGGTTGTTTTGCTCTTACATTCATTTGTTGTTGAAATACAGGTTGAATGAATAAGATCATGGCTACTATTAATGCTGTCAACTTCATGAATGTTTGTTTCAATTGTTCTATCTCCTTTCAAAATACAGGGTATTTAAATCAATGAAGGTGCCTAATGAATGACAACTCCATATCCACTTCTTATTTCTGTCCATCGCTTCACCACCTTTTTCTCAGTAAATGCCTCGTTAAACCAAAATTTTAATTTAACGTAATCAGAATGTTTTGTTACAGATAAATGATTATAACAGAAGGTTCTCTCAAAAAACTCTCAAAAACTTAGATTGAACCTTTTTTTCCTCTATATATAAACCCCATAAATGCCTTTTAAACAACGAATTTATTTACAAAAAAAGAGCCCATTTTCTTCTTACAAAAAAATCAGCTCTTTATATTTCTACTATATTAAGAAAGGTTTTTCTTAGATGATCATTTTTACATCCTGGAATTCAAAATGACGTAGCAGAAATAGTGATCTTCCACAAAATGGCCCCCTTGTAGTTTTAAAAGAAAGATTGATCATTAATATCAATTCTTAAAAATAAACTGTACCTTATTATAACTGATTCACATTTTTTAAAATAATATGCAACTTTTATCCATAATTTACGTTAAATACAATGTAAAGCAAATTAAGACAAACTAAACAGTGGATATACTGTGAAGAAGAAAGGAATGTATTATTATATGATCAAAAAAGTAATATTTAGCTCTCTTTGTTTAACGGTATTTTTGATTGGATTTTTGTTGTCGAGTGCTTATGCAGAAGTTTTTGGACCAAAATGGGACCAAGTAGGTATTTATTGGTATCCAACCAGTAGTGTTAAAAATAACAGTGAATATATGACAGCAATAAGGAAGGGAGAAAAATTGTGGGAAGGTGTTCCAGCTGCACCATTATATATAGAGGGTGAGTGGGGTGATGAAGTAAAAGTACTTTTTTCTCCTGATGATGACTATTGGACAAGAAAGAGCACTTACGGACTTGGTGTTCCTATAGAAAAAAATGGTACTTATGTGTCAGGTCATTTAGAAATTGTTAGGGGAATGTGCGATGATCTGGATGCTAAAGATAAGAAAATGGTAATGGGGCATGAATTTGGTCATATATTGGGATTAGCACATACAGAAGACAGTATTTTCAATCCAGTTAAATCAATAATGGATAAAGATGATGTTTTTGATAGTGATATGTATGGTCCTACAGATTATGATATAGATAGTATTCTTGGTCTTTATAGATAAAAAGGGGGAAAGATAATATGAAGAAATACATATTTGTTTTAACAATTGCTTTTATTTTAGGCGTAAGTTCATATGCTGTTTATGATAAAAATTTAAAGTTTAATGATGAAGCTATATCACTAGCTAAAGATTATAAAACCGTGTCTGAATTATATAATGATTATCAAGTTATTGTTAAAGGTAAAATTACAGAGGATTATATTGAACGTGATGTTCAATTAACTGAAAAGATTGCGAAAGAAAGAGTCTATAATGTGAAAGTTAATAAATTACTTACTAACAATACTACTATAAACATAAATAAAGGAGATGTTATATTACTATCACAAACTTACGGAATTGAAATGAATGGAGAATATTATCCTTTATCTGAAGAGCTTAAGGACTCCTTGGGAAATGGTAATTATATATTTTTCTTAGATACCTATGAAGATGAAAATACTGGAGAAGTAATGTATAGCAGTTCTCAAAATGCTATCTTTAAGCAAAAAGGTGAGAAATATAAAAATGTTTATGGCGGATCACTCCCTGAGCTGACAGAATTAGAGGTAGAGAAAGAAATAGAGAAAGAGAAAAAAATTAAATAATATTACGAGGACAAATTCTAGTGATTGATAGATAATTGGGGGTTAATTTTTTTTAACCCCTCTTTCAACTTCAATTATCACGGAAACATCTTTGATCAAAAATATGATGTAGAAAGCACTGTATTGTTGGGTTATAACAATGACATTCGTTAAATTAAAGAGATTCACTAGCAAGTGCATCTATATGCAAAACAAATCCTTCAAATGATGTAGTTCCCCCCTTCTACTGTAACTTTAAAATAAAGTTTGATCATTCATGAAACTCCGTTACTAATGTTAGTAAATAGGTATCGGCTATTGAAACAACTTCGTTATAATTCATACTATCTCCTTTTCGAAGAACATTAATTTTGTGCTTTGCAAAGATTATACCAAATAAGTAGCACACTCAATGAACTTTTTTGTTTAAGTGTTCTTATACTAATGGGGGCAAACCATTCCATTTGACAATATTGACCATCATATGAGTCCGTATCAATTTTTTCGAAGAATAATGAAGGAAAGAAAATTAATGGGCTATGCTATCAATAACAATGGGAAATTCTCAATAACTTGGACTACTGACAGACTCCTTCTTAAACATTTGAGTATGTGGGCAATAGTTGGAGAAGATAGACAATATAATGATCAATCTTTTTTATAAAAGTCAAGTAGTCAATCTCAAATTTAGAATCCATTTTGATCAATCTTCAAAATGGATTCTTTTTGTTTGCCATAAGATATGGGTTTGGGAGATGGTTATGAACAATCTTTATTTTAAACCTACATCAGAGCCATATTGAAGACCATTCTTTTCATAAGCAAATTACAGATTCAATCTTGTATTAGTTTTTTTACATTGCTGCTAATTATTATGATAGAATATTTGGAAAATCATTTTAGGAGAGGTTAGAATTAGGAATCCAAAAAGCACTTGTTACATGTGATCATAACAATTTGCCATCTAAAAAAGCCATTTTAAATAACGGAGGAGTTCCTGATGTAGATTATGTTGAGGAAATATTGAGAATAGATTTTGGATCGAGCTTTAATAAGTTTCTTCAGGATGATATTGATATGTCGCTAGGTTTAAAGTTTGATAAGTATTAAACTTTATTCCTTCACTTTCAAGTGACATTTTTTGAATGGAAAATAATTCTTCATCTGTTATAGCTATTTCACCTTTAGCGTTGATTACCCGATGCCAAGGGAGTTTATGTTTTTGACTCATGGAATGTAATATTCTAACAACTTGTCTAGCCCCCCTTGGACTTCCTGCTAATTTGGCTATTTGTCCATAAGTCATAACTTTTCCTGAAGGGATTTGTTTAATGATTTTAATAACCTGCACTGTAAAGTCTTGCAATATGTACATCTCCTTAATTACTATAGATACAATTCGAAATTCCTGTTGAAAGCCAATGTACCCCTACTGTTAATAGATTCACATCTTTACTGTCTCTATGATAAACAGAATCCTTATTCATAAACTATTAAAAATGTGTACTTGTCATAGGATACTTGTCTATACAAAATAAAGCCTTTGAACATATTATATAATACCTCTTAGAAATAGGAGGTAATTATCAAACGCTATGCACTTATTTATCAACCTATACTGGAGAACCTCACTATTAATTTATATAGTGAGGTTTTCTAGCGTCAAATTCAATGAACTTGACGGTTCTCTCTATTTTTTAACTCTTTAAACATTCTTTACAGCAACGTAATAAGCAATTACACCAAAAGGTCCAAACAAAGAAACAATAATCTTCCATAACATATGAATATTCGTTTTTTTCCGTCTTGAAATTTTAGTAATCATAAAAATAGAAATAATCCATATCATGAATGCCACTATAAATCCTATTGATCCACCCATAATCATAACCACCCTTTGTGTTTAATAATCTAAACATTATATCATATTCAAATTTTTCATTTTTTAAAATTTCAATAATTCCCCTTTTTTCCATACCTTCTCTATATGCAGATCTTTTGATACCAATAACAAATCTGCTTGCAAACCTTCATTTATACTTCCTATTTGATTTTCCACTCCTAGCCGTTTTGCAGGATTGTAACTAGCAAATTTACTAACTTCAGGAACAGTCAGACCAACTTCATTAACCATATATTTAAAAGCTTCTATCATTGTTAAACTGCTACCTGCAAGATTTCCTCCTTCTTTTAATCTTGCTACGTTATCTTCCACTACAACATTTAATCCTCCCAAATTATAGATCCCGTCCCCTAAGCCGGCTGCTGACATCGCATCAGTAATGAGTAATAGATTATCTTTATTTTTTAATTTGGTTAATAAATCAATACAAACTGGATGAACGTGTTCTCCATCTGCTATAATTTCTGTGCTTACCCCTTCATTCTTTAAAATACTTCCAACTACGCCAGGTTCTCTATGATGAATTCCACTCATTGCGTTAAACATATGTACAGAATGAGTTAACCCCGCTTCGTATGCAGTTTCCATTTCCTCATGGACTGCTTCGGAGTGTCCACAAGCCATCACTATACCCTGTTCAACTCCATATCGAATCATCTCAACAGCTTTTTCCTTCTCTGGAGCAAGGGTTAATATTTTTATCACCCCTGGGAATTTATCAATCCATTCTTTTATCCAATCTAACCGAGGCGGTACAACGTAATTTGGGTTTTGAGCCCCTAATTTATTGGGACTAATAAAAGGGCCTTCCAAATGTACGCCAATGATTTGTGCAGTGAGTTGTCCTTTTTCCTGTAAGTTCTCAACTGATTGCAGTACCTTCTCAATATTTTCTTTCGAGGAAGTAACGGTTGTTGCAAGCATTGTCGTTGTCCCAAATTGAGCATGAAATTCACTTATTCCTTGTAGAGATTCCAGACTAGCATCCATAAAGTCAAAACCATTGCCACCATGTACATGAACATCTATAAAACCTGGAAGTAACCAAGCTCCTTTAGCATCCATGAGTTCCACATTTGGGTTTTCCACCAAAAAAGAATTCATATCATGATTTTCAACAATTTGTTCTATTTTTCCTTCATATATGAATACTCCCCCTCTTTCAATTACTCCCATTATGCTAACAATATTTGCGTTATATATAAACAACATCTTCACCTCAAATCCTAATCAAAGTCGCACTTATATATTCTTCTAATTTAAACTATAAAACAGATCTTCATTTAAAAACAGGGGGAAATTTTGTTCATTTTATGTCTTATTTGAATCAGTATAACGATTATGATACATTGATTAAGCAAGGTTATGATAATTACCTATTGAAAACTAGAAAGGATTGTTAAAATGAGCATACATATTGAGGCAAAAGAAAATGAAATCGCGGAAACGATACTTTTACCAGGTGATCCATTACGCGCAAAATATATCGCAGAAACCTTCTTAGAAGATATTTCTTGTTATAACAATGTTCGCGGCATGTTAGGGTTTACAGGTACATACAAAAATGAACGTATATCTGTACAGGGAACTGGAATGGGCGTTCCTTCAATTTCTATTTATGTAAATGAATTGATTCAAAGTTATGGTGTGAAAAATTTAATTAGAGTAGGAACATGTGGAGCAATCCAGAAAGATGTAAAAGTACGTGATGTCATTCTTGCCATGACCTCTACCACAGACTCACAAATGAACCGCATTGAATTTGGACCTATTGATTATGCGCCAACAGCAAACTTTAACCTTTTAAAAAGAGCTTATGATACTGGCGTTGAAAAAGGATTAAATTTAAAAGTGGGTAACGTATTTACTGCGGATCAATTTTATAATGATAATGCACAATTTGAAAAATTAGCTCGTTACGGTGTACTTGCAGTTGAGATGGAAACGACAGCTTTATATACATTAGCAGCAAAATTTGATGTAAACGCACTGTCTGTTTTAACTGTAAGTGATCACATTTTAACTGGTGAAGAAACAACTGCTGAAGAAAGACAAACTACATTTAATGATATGATTGAAGTTGCATTAGATGCTGCAATAAAAAATAAATAACCAATATTAACACTAAAAAAAAATTTCAAAAATATTTAATTAACTATTGACCCTGTACCTAGGTACAGGGTTTATACTTTTTTTATGAGGTGATTAAACATGAATTATCGTGCAGGTGAAATTGCAAAAGCTTGTTTAATTAATAAAGAAACACTCCGTTATTATGAGCGTGTTGGTCTCATCCCTGAACCTCCACGTTCCAAATCTGGGTATCGATTGTATCAGGAAAGTACAATTCAAAGAATACAATTCATTAAAAAGTTACAAGGATTAGATTTCAGCATAAAAGAAATAGATAAAATGCTCGGTATAATTGATAAAGACAATTTAAAATGTCGAGACATGTATGAATTCACATCTCAAAAAATAAGTGATATTGAACAAAAAATGAAAGAACTAATGAAGGCTAAAAGTCTGTTAGAAGAATTGAAACAACGTTGTCCAGATGAAAAAGAAATGTTTGAATGTCCCATCGTAGATTCACTTTTAGAAGAGGTTTAACAAAAAAAGGTGGTGCAATAGTGAAAAACAAAAAGTTATTTATATTTGGTTTAGCAGGAACATTCATCACTCTTGTTTGTTGCTTTACCCCCTTACTTGTTATCTCTTTAGGAGTAATAGGTCTCAGTGCATGGATTGGGATCATTGATTACTTCCTTATTCCATTAATCGTATTTTTTATCGGATTAACTTACTTTTCTTATAGGAAGTCTTAGTCATGAAAGGAAATATTAAGAATACAGAGGAAGGATGAGTATATTGAAAAATAATAAATTTGATTTTGATTTTGCCATTATAGGTTCTGGAGCTGCTGCATTTTCTGCTGCAATTCAAGCCTCTCAATACAATACTAAAATAGTGATGATAGAAAAAGGAACTATTGGAGGAACATGTGTGAATATTGGATGCATACCATCTAAAACGTTAATCCAGGCTGGGAACATAAATCATACAATTCAACATCATCTCGTCCAAGGTCTGCAAAGTGAGACAAAACAAATTAATTTTAAAAATATAATATCTCAAAAAGATGAACTCGTTTTTTCACTTAGACAGCAAAAATATGAGAATCTAATTGATCAATACGGATTTGAGTTCATTCGAGGTGAAGCTAAATTTACTAATGCCCATACGATTGAAGTAAATGGGAAAAGGATTACCTCTAATATCATTTTAATTGCTACTGGGGCATCCCCATTCATTCCAGACATTCCGGGACTAAAAGATGTAAAATATTTAACAAGTACTTCTGCTATGAATTTAGAAAAAATCCCTAATCGAATGATTGTCATTGGAGCAGGTTATATCGGTCTTGAGCTTGGGCAAATGTTTCATAATTTAGGCTCTAAGGTTACTCTTCTAAAACGTAATGATCGTTTATTACCTTCTTATGATTTAGAAATATCGGAAAGAGTTTCTAGTTTTTTTAATACGGAACATTTAAAACTATTAACTGGCGTAACATATAAAAAAATAGAACAAAAAGGAACCATTAAGAGGATTCACATTACAATTCAAGGTGAGGATCAAATTATTGAAGCAGATGAGATACTTGTGGCTGCAGGGAGATCTCCAAAAACAAGTAAACTTAATCTAAAAAATACAAAAGTACATTTGGGTGAGTCAGGAGAAATTCTAGTTAACGAATACATGCAAACTAATGTAGAAAATATTTATGCCGCTGGAGATGTACTTCTTAGTGCACAATTTGTGTACACCGCTGCACATCAAGGAAGTATTGTTGCAGATCATGCATTTGGAACCACAAAACGAAAAAATAATTCGAATGTGATTCCATCTGTGATTTTTACTAACCCTTCGATAGCATCTGTTGGTATTACTGAACAAACAGCAAAAGAAAACGATATCCCTATAAAAACATCTATTTTATCAATGGAAAATGTACCTAGAGCAATCATTAATTTGAATACCGAAGGGTTAATTAAAATTGTAGCTGAAAAAAATACGAATAAAATACTAGGTGTACAGGTTGTCGCAGAAAACGCTGGCGAAATTATTTATGCAGCTACACTAGCTGTACAATTTGGATTAACAATAGACAACATCAATGAAACCTTTGCCCCATATCTTACAATGGCTGAAGGACTTAAATTAACCTCTCTTGCATTTGATAAAGATCCAAGAAATCTATCTTGTTGTGCAGGAAATTAATTATACTGTTCAAGATTATGTTCATCTTTTAATAATCCATATAAAAACATATCATGACGTTCAAGAAACTCACGGTAAACTCCCTCTTTTTTAAATCCAAGCTTTTCATATAGAGTAATCGCTCGTTCGTTATAACTAAATACGGTTAATTGTAAACGATATAAATTAAGTTCACTAAATGCATAACGAAGAGCAAGTGTTAGCATTTCTGTGCCAAAACCTTTTGACCAATTTTGTTTATCTCCAATGGCCATTGATAACCATGCAGTACGGTGATTCCATAGTATTCCATCTATTTCTATTACCCCTATGATTTGATCTGAATCTATCAACCTTACAGCAAATCTATATTCATTAGAATCTGTAGAATCAATCCACTTTTTTATTTCAGAAGCTTGTTTTGGGAATGCTGCTTCTGCAGTAAACAAATTTAAAAAATCAGCATTTTCATACCATTTCAATATATGAGAAATATCTGTTTCTCTAATGGATGTTAATTTTAACTTCTCCCCTTCAAACAATTGACTTGATTTCATAAATACCCTCTTTTCTAGTATGTAATCTACACTTAAAAATAACAATAGTGAGAACAAAATGATTTATGATAAAAACAACATCATATGTTCTTCATCATAATACGTATCTCCTATTTTTAAAGCTCTTTTATCTACTCCAAATGTTTCAAACCCCATAGAATTATACAGTTTTCTTGCTGCTTCGTTCTCTCTATTTACACTCAAATAAATTTGTTCAACTTCATCTAACTCTTTTGCTTCTTTTATTACTTCTTTCATTAAACTTTTCCCAATCCCCATACCATGATAATCAGAATCAACATACATAGCATAGATATTTGCTCTATGTTTTAATTTATTTTTCTTTTCTTTCACCAAAGTCACTATTCCAATTAGTTGTTCACTTTTAAATGCACCAAGAGTTATAAACTCAGATTTTAATCTACTTTTAAATTCTTCTACTGTAAATTCTTTTTCCTCTTCATAACTTGAACCAAATGCAGAAGGATGGTTTTTTAAACCTTTTAATCTAAGTTTTTTATATAATTCAGCATGTGTAGAATCTAATCGTTTAATATTCATAAACCCCTCCTATTACATTCAAAACTATTAATAAACACTTATTTTGATTAATGATATACTATTAACATTAAATTTGACCTACCAAGGTAACTTTCCAATACCAGGCTCTACATATAAACCTGATTCATCTTTCTCTAGGTCTTTTATCATTTGAAAATATTTTGTGCTGCTTCATACGGTTCATGACTATTAAAAAAGGACTTAGTTAGTTCGTATCCAACTCCTCTACCTGCACCAGTAATTAAAACTCTCTCATTCAAAACTATCACATCCCATTTTTTATTTTAGTGAACAGTAAGATTAATCATCTTACCTACTTGTAATTCCAAAAATGAACTTGAATTTATTACGATCCTTTTTTCCTTTTTGAAAACCTTTTTTTAAATCTAAAATATATACCGTTTTTCCAACCCAAATTCGTAAGTATAAGGAATGAAACTTTATAGGACCACAAATTCCTTTTTCTTCAAATTCTGTACCATTGTTTAATTCTGTTTCAGTTCTAATTAACCAAGTATTACCTATTCCAAATTCAATGTATTTCAATCTTAACGTACGCTCCTAATTATAGTGTATTTATTAGTTTCTATTTCAGTTAAATGGTTCTAACCACCATGGATAATCAAATTGTCCATCTGACACTTTAAAGAATTTGCCGAAAATCCCTAGATGAGTTACTCCATTTTCATCAATTACTTCAACAAAAGGGGTATAGGTAGAAAATAGATAGAAATTTATATGTTCAATTATGATTTTAGGAGTTTTTGGCACCGTTATTCCGAGCCTTTCTTCTTCTTGAGCCATATATTTTTTATAATCTTCTAAATTTGGATTAGTTAAAATTAATAATACGATCATCATTACTACAACTATCATAAACATATATATCTTCTTCATGTTTCTCACCCACTTCTTAATCCATCCTACCTTAGATAAAAGAGCCAATCAATCCTTGATAACTCCTTTACTCATTATATAACTATCAAATGTTTAACTTATATTATCACTCATTCCAAAATATTAATAGAAATTTTCATTAAATTTTTCGTGGTGGTCATTACCTAGCTTATTACGATATAAAAGAAAAAGCCAGATACTACTTGTAAGTACACAAATTATCCCAAACACTACACCAATAGCTTGGGGAGAGTAGTAATCTAGTAAAATACCTGTTAAAACCATAGATAACTGAAATAATGATCCGTAAACCGCATAAATTTATAACCATCCACTATATCTCTAGAATAATTGATTTTTTTAGTTGATTGTTGTTTTATCTCAGTTTGAGGAATTTCGGTAAACTTTATAATTAAAGCAGAAATGAAAAAAGCCATGCTATTTAATGCAAAAGCGATATTAGGACTTAGAAACCCTAATACAAGCCCACCTATACTAGAGCCTATGATAGCAGAAATTGCCTGCATTGAGCTTGATAACGAATTAGCAACTGGTAATTCTTCTTTACTAACCATCTTGGGAATTACACTTTGTCTTGCAGGATTAAATAGTGTAGAACATAACGCCATTAAAGCATTCACAATAAAAACCAAATATATAAAATTATCAGCAAAAAGAAAACCTAGCACAATGATAGCTCTAATCAAATCCGTAATGATTAGAATCTTTTTTCTATTCATTCTATCAACAAAAACACCTGCTAACGGGCTAAACAATAATTGAGGAACCCCCTTGCTAATGAGCGTTAAGCTTACCATGAAGGGTGACCCTGTAATCCCATAAACAAAAGTTAATAAAGCTATAGTACTGAACCAATCACCAATTGTACTCGTCGTTTGAGCATAAAAAAGTTTTTTATATTCATTATTGTTTTTAAGTATTTTTGTATATACGTTTTTATTCTCCAATAATCTCCCACCTTGTTTAATTTTATTAAACTCATCCTCAAGGGTTATATTTTCATCATAATTATTAAAAGCCCTATTAACTACCTTCAGAAGGATTAGTTTTAAGTACAACTTTAGGCCGAGATTATATTCAAAAATATGTACATCATCCAATTTTAAAGTAGGAATTGAAAACTTGATGAAAGAATGACAGAGGACTAAATCAAGTTTAGTTAAGAAAGGACCAATTTAGCGATACGTTCATTTACATTGTCATTAAATAAACCACCGTGATAACAAATAACAGTTTCAATATCATATTGTGTGAACTTTCGCAATGATTTTTGAGATAATTCAATATCTATAGATTGCTGGTTTAGTTCTAACAGACCATCTTGAACAACCATTGCATCTGCAGCAATAAGAGTCTTACTTTGTTTATGATACAAGCTAATATGACCTATACTATGACCTGGTGTATTGATGACAATGATACCTCCACAATAAGGTAACTCTTCACCATCTGTCACTATTTTGTGAACAATAGTTTTTGGTGGATTGGATAACTCTGATTTAAAGTCATTACGCCATTGTTCTGGCCAAGATTCCATTTGAGCCAGCAATTCATCTGTTAAGAGATCTTTTTCTCCCTGAATATATGGTTTTTCTAAATCATTTGATAAAACTTGAATATTGTGATGCGATGACTCTAAAATACTAGGTAAACTTCCTGTATGGTCAAAATGATGATGAGTAATGATGATCTTTCTTAGAGAGTCAAAAGGTATAGATGCTTTTTCAAATTCTTCTAGAAAAATATCTTTTTGACCTGGGAAACCAGTGTCTATCAATATAGCCATTTCTTTATCCCAAATAACAGTAGGATGTATAGTCACATCTTGCCCCAAAAAGTCTTTTCTTTCGATCTCGAATACTTCAATTCCTGTAGCTACCTTCATCATATTCCTCCATAATCAGTTTTTATTTTCATATCTTTATAATTTATTTCTTTTTTATTGGAATCCAAATTTCACATCGATAATTTGGGTTTGTATCATCACCTGGAGGAATCAACTCGATTTCAGGTACCCCTGCGAGTTGCTCATATCCAGTTGAAGGAAACCATTCTGTATAGATGCGATCCCATACTTTTGAAGCTGCATCTGGCATCGCACCAATGGATTCAAAAACAGCCCATGAAGCCGAAGGAATCTCTTTTTGCTCATAATTTTTCATATCTTCATTATTACTGATCATTGTACCAATAAAGTAGGTAAATTCTTCTTTTTCATGATCTATGTCCATAATTACACCTAGTAGTTCCATTTGTCCTGTAATAGAAAGAATATGTATATCAACACTTTCTTGCCGTATCTTCTCTCTAAATTTTAAAATATGTACTCTGGACTTCTCTTTCACCATAGGCACTTTTATTCCCCTTCCTAATACTTTAAAACTGTCTTTCTTCATAATTTTATAATTCATTTCCTTTTCTCCTTTTAAAGAAATATGAAATGTGATTCGTGGAAAGGCGACTAATGAAACGTCCGATTCCCTTACTTGTGACGGGGAAATGCCATGCACTCTCCGGAATGCTTTTGAGAATGACTCTGGTGTTTCATACCCATACTTTAAAGCAACATTGATCACTTTTGTTTTCGTATCAGTCAACTCTTGAGCAGCTAATGTTAACCTCCGTTTTCGTATATATTCAGCTACTGTATAACCTGTTAGCATATGGAACATTCGTTGAAAGTGAAACTTAGAACTGAATGACTTACTTGCTAATACTGATATTTCTATTTTTTGATTCATGTTCTTTTCAATGTAATCAATACATTCATTCATGCTTTGAAGCATATTCATAAATTTACCCCCTCAACTTCAATTTTAAGTTTAACAGTGAATTTAAGTTTAAACCTGTCATTTTGTGCTCTTTATTGACATAAAAAAATAGAAAAGTAAAAACCTGTGAATGCAATCTGCCATCCACAGGTTTTTTACAGTGACACTTGTATAAAACTTTTGAATCTTATATTACAAGCTCTCAGCGATAATCTCTGCGATATCCCTAGCTTGAACTTTCTCTTCATCTTTTGCTTTTAATCCATCATCTACCATAGTGAGGCAATATGGACAACCTGTTGCGATTAGATCAGGTTTTGTTTCTAAAGCTTGTTCTGTTCTTTCAACGTTCACTCTCGTACCTTCTGTTTCTTCCATCCACATCATTCCTCCACCAGCACCACAACACATACTGTTGCTTCCTGAACGTTCCATTTCTACAAGTTCTACTCCTGGTATAGAGGATAAGGCTTGACGCGGAGCTTCATATTCATTATTGTGACGACCTAAATAACAAGGATCATGATAGGTAATCTTATCCATCATAGATTTATTAGGTTGAATCTTACCTTCTTCGATCCATTTTGAAATGAGCTGTGAGTGATGATAGACCTCAACATCCTCAGGCAATCCAAAATCTTGATATTCATTTTTAAACGTATGGAATGCGTGAGGGTCAATGGTAACAATCTTTTTAACATTATAATTTTTAAATAATTCAACATTTTCTTCTGCAAGCATTTGATACAAATATTCATTACCTAAACGTCTTGCCGTATCACCGGAATTTTTTTCTTCATTCCCTAATACTGCAAAAGAAATACCGGCTTTGTTCATAATTTCTACAAACGCTTCGGAGATTTTTTGACAACGTTTATCGTATGAACCCATAGAACCTACATAAAATAAATATTCGAAGGATTCGGTATTTTGTACCTCTTCTACTTTATTGTCATCGTCCATTTGGTCCATCCAATTTTTACGATCTAAACGGTTTAATCCCCATGGATTTCCTTGTCTTTCAATATTATTTAAAGCACGAGCCGCTTCGGCTGGCAAGCTTCCTTCCGTTAATACTAAATAACGACGCATATCCATAATTTTATCAACATGTTCATTAGCAACAGGACATACTTCCTCACAGTTTCGGCAAGACGTACAAGCCCAAAGTTCTTGTTCCGTAACAACTTCACCTACTAAAGGAGTGTCCAGTTCAGTTTCAGTAGAAACAGCTAGTTCATTGGCAGTTGTTCCTCCAAATGCAAAAGCAGGCATCCAAGGAGTACGAGAAGTAATTGCTGCACCCTTGTTAGTTAAATGATCTCTCATATTCGTTATTAAATGCATTGGAGATAACATTTTTCCAGTTGACGCAGCCGGACAAACACTTGTACAACGACCACATTCTACACACGCATACAGGTCTACCAATTGATTTTGTGTGAAATCTTCAATTTTTCCAGCTCCAAAAGACTCTGCATTCTCATCTTCTAAATCTATTTTTTTCAATTTACCAGGAACACCTAGTTTTCTAATAAAGACATTGATAGGTGCAAAGAATAGATGAGCGTGCTTAGACTGTGGAACATATATTAAAAATGTGTAGAGAATCAATAAATGAATCCACCAAAGAACATAAAATAGAACCCCAGCCACATTGCTACCCATCCAAGAAAATGCTAATACAAATAGGGAGCTGACAGGTTGAAGAGCATTTACCTCATGCCCTTTCCAAATCATTTCCAAACCACCTGACAATATTATAGAAAGCATTAAACTTGAAAGCAGTAAAATCACAATACCTGCTTTCCAGCCACGTTTTAAACGGGCTAACTTTTCAACATATCGACGGTAAAAAGCATATCCAGTAGCTAATAACACTAGTAAAACTGTAATTTCCTGTATAAATACAAAAATCGGATAGAAGGAACCTAATGGTAAATGCCAACCTGGCACCAGTCCTTTACCAACCAAATCAATCGCACCAAATTGAATAAGGATAAATCCATAAAACATAACCAAGTGCATTATACCGCTCTTTTTATCCTTTAGTAATGTTTTATGACCAAACATATTCACTGCAATTTGTTTAAACCTTTGTTTATATTCTGGTTGTAAAGACTCTTCTTTTCCTAATTTAATAAATGAATAACGACTATACATGATGTGATAAAACAAATAGAAAACATATCCAGTGAGCAATAAAAATGCACAAAGCTGAATTATAGTTAATAGTTCCATAAAATCACCCACCTTTATTTATTAATCACTCGATATGAGCCTGTTGCTTTTGCAACAAGCTGCCCATCTTCACTTCTAATTTCTCCCTCAGTTGTAAGGGTATTATTTGTTTGATGTATAACTTTTGCATTTACCTTTAACGTTCCATCTTTTAAAGCAGTTAAATAATGGATGTTTAACGTGGTAGTAACTAAGTTATCATCAGGGCGGGCTACAACAACTGCCAGCCCCATGATACTATCTAACACGGTGGCGTGAACGCCACCGTGTATGATTCCATTTGGATTAAGATGCATGGGTTCAACCTTAATGGAACCAAAAATTTGATCGTCTTTTATTTCAGTAACTTCACTATTAATGAGTTCCATAAATGTGCCTTTCACTTTTTCTGCTAACATATTCTGAAAGGCTTCCCATTCTTTTTGATTCATACTTTCACCTAAACTACATACTGATCAGATTGAATGATCTTATCAGCTATTTCTCTTTTAATGTGTAATAAGTTTTTAGGTTTGAAACGAACTAATTTCTTTAAGATGGAAAGAACCATTAAGGCAGAATCACCATCATCCATAGAAACAATTCCTTCTTTAGCCATCAACTCAATTTTTGTAAATGCTTCTTGAGCAAATGCAACTGTTAGGTTTAACTTTTGTTTGGACTTTTCTAATCCATCTCTAGCAATTGCTTTTTCTGTTCTTAAGATTGTGGATTCTAATGCATAGATTTGAATTGCTAAATTTGAGATGATTTCTAAAATTTCTTGCTCATCTTGTAAAGCTTGCTTATATTTCTTAACAGCAGTTCCACCAACCATTAAAAAGATCTTTTTAGCAGATGCAAGCATTGCTTTTTCTTTTTCTAATGGTGTGTCTTCGTCAATCATCGGCGGCATGTAGGCTACTAATTCTTGCTCTAAATTAGCTGCTACTTCCATCATAGGCAATTCGCCTTTCATCGCTTTACGGAATAACATATCTGGAATTAATAAACGATTAATTTCATTCGTTCCTTCAAAAATTCTATTGATTCTAGAATCTCTATAAATTCTTTCTACTTTATACTCTTGTGTAAATCCATAACCACCATGAATTTGAACTGCTTCATCTGAAACAAAATCCAAACACTCTGATGCAAATACTTTGTTAACAGAACATTCTAATGCATAATCTGCAACTTTTTTCACTACATCTTTCTGATAGTTTTCATCATTTACATCTAAGGTTTTTAGAGCATCATCCATTAATCCACCAGTTCTGTAAACGACACTTTCTGTTGCATAAGTGTTAATAGCCATGTCAGCTATCTTCTTTTGCATAAGTGGAAATTCTACTAAAGCTTTACCAAATTGTTTTCTTTGTTTTGCATATTCAACAGAAAGATCAATTGCCCATTTGGATGTTCCTAAACAACCAGCTCCTAAAGAATAACGACCTAAGTTAAGAATGTTAAAGGCGATTACATGCCCTTTACCAATCTCTCCTAATAAATTTTCAACAGGTACTTTTACATCTTCTAATATAAGTGAACGTGTTGATGAACCTTTAATTCCCATTTTCTTTTCTTCTGGACCCGTAGATACACCTTCAAAAGATTTTTCCACGATAAAGGCTGTGAATTTGTCCCCATCTACTTTCGCATATACAACAAATACATCAGCAAACGCTGCATTAGTAATAAATTGTTTAGTCCCATTTAAGACATAATGTTTACCATCTTCACTTAAAACAGCTGTTGTTTTTGCACCTAATGCATCTGAACCTGAAGATGGTTCAGTTAAACAGTATGCAGCTAGTTTTTCACCAGTAACTAGAGAAGGTAAATATCTAGATTTTTGATCATCATTTCCGAAAAGTGCAATGGGTTGAGTTCCAATCCCTACATGTGCACCCACACTTAAAGCAAATGAACTACCACGAACTAGTTTCTCACCAATTAAAGTAGAACTAATTTTATCTAAATTCGTCCCACCATATGTTTCAGGAATTGCCGCACCCAATAAACCTAATTCTCCAGCTTTTTGCAATAAATTAACGAGTAAATCAAAGTCCTGTGTTTCAATTCTTTCATCTACTGGTGCGATTTCATTTTCTACAAAATCAGCTGTCATTCCTGCTATCATTTTATGTTCTTCTGAAAAATCCTCAGGTGTAAATACCGATGAAGCATCAACATCACCTAATAAATAACTTCCACCTTTAGCAACTTCTTTAATCATCTTAAATTCCTCCTCAAAATTATAACACACATATTAGTTGTCTGTACCACACATTAAGTGGCAATTTATAACCGACCCAGCTCTAAGGCTGGATCGAATTCATTTCGGATCTGAAATTTAGAGTTTAATTTTAAACAAATTCAAATACCCCAGCAGCGCCCATACCACCGCCAATACACATGCTAACCACACCATATTTACTATTTCTGCGTTTTGCTTCATGTAACAATGTTGTAGTTAATTTAGCACCTGTACATCCTAGTGGATGACCTAATGCAATCGCTCCTCCATTAACATTTACCTTATCTGGATTAATTTTTAATGTTTCCATTACAGCAAGAGCTTGAGCTGCAAAAGCTTCATTGATTTCAAATAAATCAATTTGGTCTAACGTTAATCCCGCAAGTTCTAATGCTTTTGGAATAGCTACAACAGGACCAATTCCCATAACTTCTGGACCTACACCTCCAACAGCAAAGCTGCGGAAAATAGCCATTGGTTTTAATCCTAATTGATCTGCTTTTTCTCTAGACATAACTACAACCGCTGAAGCTCCATCATTCATTTGAGATGCGTTTCCAGCTGTTACGGAACCTCCTTGTAAAAATGCAGGTCTTAATTTAGACAACACTTCTACACTTGTACTTGCACGAACACCTTCGTCTGTATCAAACATAAAGGATACTTCTTCTTGTTTACCAGCATCATTTATAATCGTCTGCTTAACTGGAACAGGAACAATTTCTTCTTTGAATTTTCCAGATTCAATTGCAGCCGCTGCTTTTTGATGACTACTTACAGCAAAAGCATCTTGTTTTTCACGAGATACTTCATATTCACTTGCTACATTCTCAGCTGTATTCCCCATGGAAATATATACCTCAGGGCGATGATCTACCAAATATGGATTTGGTTGAGGTTTAAATCCTGACATAGGTACATGACTCATGCTCTCTATCCCACCCGCAACAATCACATCTGAGAATCCACTCATGATTCGTTCTGCTGCAAAAGCAATAGATTGTAAACCAGAAGAACAAAAACGATTAATGGTTAAACCAGGTACTGAATCCGGTAATCCTGCTCTTAAAGCTGCAATACGTCCCATATTTAAACCTTGTTCACCTTCAGGCATAGCACAACCGATAATGACATCTTCAATTTCATCAGGAGATAATCCAGGAGTACGTTTAACAACCTCCTCAATTACAAGACCTCCTAAATCTTCTGCACGTGTATTTGCAAGAGAACCTTTATGAGCTTTACCCATTGGTGTTCTCACTGCTGAAACAATAACAGCTTCTTTCATAATATTACTCCTCTCAAAGTAAGACTTATATAAAATACTTTTAATTTCTCAAAGGTCTTCTTTTTAATAACATATGCTGCATTCTAGCTTGGCTTTTTGGTTCACCTAAAAGACTCAAAAATGCTTCTTTTTCTAGATCTAAAATATATTGCTCATCAACTAATGTATTCGCTGGGATATTTCCACCTGTTAAAATGTTAGCAAGTCTAGTCCCTATTAATTCATCGTGGTCACTGATATAACCTGAAGACTTCATGTGATATAAGCCCATCTTTAATGTAGCTAGACCAGGTTCTCCGACAACTCTGATTTTTTTAGCTTGAGGTGCTTCATATCCTGCAATGGACATGCCTAATACGGCCTGTTTTGCATCATGAAGTAAATAATCTGAATTGACAGTAACTCGATCTGTTTCTCTTAAATATCCAAGGTCCCTAGCTTCTGCGGCACTAGTTGATACCTTTGCCTGACCAATGTTCTCAAATACTCGGTTAACAAACGGCTGTAGATCAATTGTTTTGTTGATATCCATTGGTACCGTATTACGATATAACATTTCCTTCGTTCCGCCACCTGCTGGGATTAAACCAACACCTACTTCTACTAACCCCATGTATGTTTCAGCTGATGCTTGCACATGTGGTGCAGGAATAACAAGCTCTACTCCTCCGCCTAAACACATATTGAATGGAGCAGATACGATTGGTTTTTCAAAATATTTCATATTCATCGCAACTTGATGATAAGTAGTAATCATCTGATCAATTTCAAACCAGTTTTCATCCTGAGCTTCCATTAACATCATCATTAAATTTGCACCAACGCAAAAGTGTTTTTCTTGATGTCCAATTACAAGACCACGATAATTCTTTCTTACTTCCTCAAAAGAATGAAGGAACATTTGTAATACATCAGGTCCAACAGTACTGTTTGGTGAATGGAATTGTAAACAAGCAATGTCATCACCAATATCAATTAAACTTGCACCTGTATTCTTTTTAATAACACCATTTTTCTCTTTTATTAATTCTAAATCTATAAATTCTTTTGGTATCTCTTTCTCATTTAAGCCACCATCTATTTTTATATAAAAAGTTTTATCTTCTTCTTTCTGGTAAAATGATGTTTTACCATCTGAAAGCATTTTTTCAATCCATGCTGGGATTACTTCTCCCTCTTCTTTCATTCGAGCAACGGTAGATTCTAAACCTACAGCATCCCAAGCTTCAAAAGGTCCAAGCTCCCAATTGAATCCCCATCTCATTGCATCATCGATGGCTGAAATGTCATCAGCAATTTCCGGTACTTTACTAGCAGAATACAACCAGCTTTTTTTCATAATCTCCCAAACAAATTTTCCTGCTGCATCATCGGAAGTAATTAAGGCTTTTAATTTCCCTTTTAAACCTTTTGCATTTTTTGCGTTTTCAACAGAAGTAAATTTCGTTTTTGTTTTAGGAACATAACTTTTACTCTGAATGTCAAATTGTAAAATTTCTTTTCCTGCATCAGTTCGTTGTTTCTGATAAAAACCTTTTTTTGTTTTCTCGCCTAATTGACCGTTTTTCACCATCTCAGTCAACAGCTCAGGAACTTTAAAGATTTCCTTCTCAGGTCCTTCACCTACATTTTCATAAACATTATTTGCAACAAATACAAATGTGTCCAATCCTACTAAATCTAAAGTTCTAAAAGTAGCACTTTTTGGTCTACCTGTAAGTGGTCCAGTCAACTGATCTACATCAGCTACGGACAATCCAAACTTCTCCATTTCATGTAAAACGACCATTAATCCATATGTCCCAATTCTGTTTGCAATGAAGTTAGGTGTATCTTTAGCTATAACAATCCCTTTACCTAACTTTCTTTCACAAAACTTCGCCATCATTTGTACAATGTTAGGATCTGTTGCCTCTGTTGGTATCAACTCTAGTAACTTCATATATCTTGGAGGATTAAAGAAATGGGTGCCTAAAAAGTTCTTTTTTAATGAATCTGATAAATCTTCAGATATTTGTTGAATAGAAATTCCTGAAGTATTAGAACTTACAATCGTGCCTGGTTTCCAATGTTGTTCTACCTTACTAAGCAGTTGTTTTTTAATTTCTAGATTTTCTATAACAACCTCAATGACCCAATCAACCTCAGAAACACGATGAAGATCATCTTCAAAATTTCCTACTTTAATAAGTTCTAAAGATTGTTTAGAATATATTGGACTCGGCTTTGCTTTTAAAAGATTTTTTTTCGCAGTCTTTGCTAACACATTAGGATCTTTTTCCCCTTCTATCACTCTGTCTAAAAGGAAAGTTTCAATACCTACATTTGCTAAATGAGCAGCAATGGATGCACCCATCACGCCAGACCCTAATACAGCTGCTTTACGAATTTGTTTTTCCATACTTTACCTCCTGGTTTTATTCTTCGAGTGTGGCAGCATGTTCTTCTGCCAATACTCTACGTAATATTTTTCCAACCATTGATTTAGGAAGCTCATCACGAAATTCATATATTCTCGGGACTTTATATGAAGCTAAATTAGTACGGCAATATTGATTCAGCGCTTCATCTGTTACATTTGAATCTTTCTTTCGAACAATATATGCTTTTACGGTTTCTCCACGATATTTGTCTGGAACTCCCAGAACAATAGCTTCCTTTACTGCTGGATGTTTATATAAAACCTCTTCAATTTCTCTAGGATATATATTGTAACCGCTTGCGATGATCATATCTTTTTTACGATCTACAATATAAAAGTATCCTTTACTATCCATATAACCCATATCTCCAGTATATAACCAACCATCCCTTATTACTGCTGCTGTTTCCTCTGGTTGATTCCAGTATCCCTTCATGACTTGCGGTCCTTTTACAATGAGTTCACCGATTTCATGAGGAGCGACTTCTTCACCTAATTCGTTAACAATCTTACTTTCTGTGTTTGGCCAAGGAATACCAATACTTCCTTCTACTCGATGTCCCCATATTGGATTCGCGATAACAACAGGAGAAGCTTCAGATAGTCCATAACCTTCTACCAGCTTCCCATTGGTCAACTCTTCAAACCTTTGTTGCGTTGACACTGGTAATGGGGCTGAACCACTGATACAACATTCGATAGAAGAAAGATCCGTTTGATTGACTTTGGGATGGTTTATAATACCTTGATATAATGTTGGTGCCCCTGGGAAAATAGTAGGTTTCTGTGATTCTATTATTTTTAATAATGAATCCACCTCAAACTTAGGAATTAAATTCACCACTGCACCTGATGAAATACTAAAGTTCATACAAGTGGTCATACCATAAACATGAAACAAAGGTACTACCGCCAATACACTTCCTTGCCCTTTTTTTACTTTAACCCATGCTTGACATTGAATTGTGTTTGACACAAGATTCATATGAGTCAGCATCACTCCCTTAGAAACCCCTGTAGTACCACCCGTATATTGCAAAACTGCCACATCATCAGGTTTGCCTGGATTTTCTACTGGGTTGTCTGAAGCTTGTTGTAATTCTTTTTTTAATGATAGTACTTGCTCTTTTTCTACATTTAAACGTGTGTAAGGTCCTTTTTTAATTTTTTGCACTAAAGGATATAATGACTTTTTTATAAAGGGTAAATGATCTTGTATGCTTGTGGTAAAAATATTCTCCAAATTGACCTTTTCTTTAACCGCTTTCACTCGGAAATAAACTAAATCAAGTGCAACGATAGTTTTAGCTCCCGAATCTTTCAGGTGATATTCAAGCTCTCTTTCTACATATAATGGATTCGTTTGAACAACAATGCCTCCCATAAATAAAACTCCATAATAACAATAAACATATTGAGGTATATTGGGAAGCATTATTGCTACACGATCTCCGGGTTTAACCCCTTTTTCCTTCAAAAGGTTAGCAAATTTATAAGCTTGTTTGATAAGGTCTTTATAGGTGATTTTTTTTCCATAAAAATAAATAGCATTATGATTGGGAAATTGCTCAGTTGAATTTTTCAAAAAATCTGATACTAATTGTGAAGGATATTCAAGATGCGGTTCAATTCCTTCTGGATAATTTTTTGTCCATGGATCCTTAGACATCAAAAAAACCACCTCACCATATTGTTATGAAGCTTGTTTGTTAATTACCTTTTTAAAGTACTCTGTTAACATTGGCACTACTTCAAATAGATCTCCAACAATTCCAAAATCAGCAATATCAAATATTGGCGCTTCAGGATCTTTATTAATAGCTACGATGATTTTTGAATTAGACATTCCTGCTAGATGTTGAATTGCTCCAGAAATCCCACAGGCAATATATAAATCTGGTGTTACAACTTTACCCGTCTGTCCAATCTGTAAAGAATAATCGCAATATTCAGCATCACACGCACCTCTTGAAGCTCCAACAGCTGCACCGAGAACATCTGCTAATTCTTTAATAGGCTCAAACCCTTCAGTACTTTTTACTCCTCTACCTCCAGATACAATGATTTTTGCCTCAGACAAATCTACACCTTCCGTTGCTTTTTGAACAACTTCTTTTACAACTGTACGAATGTTTTCAATATTGACATTCATAGTGTCTTTGTTCACTGTACGACTGCTGTCCTCTGTACCACTCGGAATATTGTTAGGTCTTATCGTAGCAAAAATCTTTCCATCGATAACTTCCCTCTTTTGAAATGCTTTACCTGCATAAATTGGACGAGTAAATACAATGTTTCCGTTTTCAATATTTACATCTGTACAATCAGTAATAAGTCCACAGTTTAAATGGGATGCTAAACGAGGCGCAAAGTCTTTACAAGATGCAGTATGAGGCATCAAAATTACATCTGGATTTTTTTCATTTAATATAGAAATAAAAGCCTGAGTGTAGGCATCTGTTGTATAATTTGTTAGCTCCTCATTGTTTACAACTAAAATTTCATCTGCTCCGTGAGCAGTAAGAGATTCAGCAAATGAATCTGGTTGTTCGCCGAAAATCACTGCAGTAATTTTCCCACCATCATTTACACGTTTTGCTGCATTTAAAACTTCAAAAGAAACATTACGTAAACTTCCATTTTTAATCTCAGCAAATACGATTACTTCTCTACCCATTGATGTTCACCTCACCTTGTAATAAGTTTACGAGCTCATTCACTTGATCCGCCATTTCACCTTGAAGTATTCTTCCTTCTTGTCTTTTTGGTGGAAGTACCTGATCTATAATTTTGGTTTTTGCTTGAATCTGATCTAGATCAATCGATAAATCTTCTGCTTTAAGCTCTTGAATCGGTTTTCTTTTCGCTTTCATGATACCTGGTAAAGAAGGATATCGAGGTTCATTTAGTCCTTGTTGAGCTGTGATTAGAACCGGAAGCTCAGCCTCAATAACTTCAACATCTCCTTCCACATCACGTTCTACTACTACTTGTTTACCTTGTACCTCTAGTTTGGTAATTGCATTCACATGAGCGATATTCAATTCTTCTGCTAAACGTATTCCACTTTGACTTCCGCCATTATCAACAGACATGTAACCGCTTAAGATTAAATCATAATCTTTATCTTTCATGAACGCAGCTAACACTTTTGATGTCGTGAATTCATCTCCCATTAAACGATCATCGTTTATTAAAACAACATGATCAGCCCCCATTGCAAGAGCTGTTCTCAATGCAGTTTCAGCCTGAGAAGTTCCAATTGTAACTGCAGTCACTTCACCGCCAAATTGTTCTTTTAAACGAATCGCTTCTTCTAAAGCATATTCATCATAAGGGTTAATGACGAACTTTGCCCCGTCTTCATTAACCTTCCCGTTTTCGATGTGTACTTTCTCTTCAGTATCAAAGGTTTGTTTAAGACATACTAAAAGATTCAATACTCTCCCCTCCTATTTTTGTGCTTAATTTATAAATATTAGTTCAAATGTTGTTTACCTTTCTATACTATTATACCGATTCGGTCATTTCGTGTAAATAGTCAGTTTCCCATAATTAAAACATTTTATACCTTCATCATTAATTTTAATTGTTTTTTTAACAGACAGATACCCTTTTAAACAATTTTCTTATAATCCAGAGTTTTAATTATTGGAAATCACAATAAAAATTGGCAATCTAAATGTGTAGATGGATAAAAAAGATGGAAACTGGAAAATCTATATGTAATCAATTTCCCGGCAGGATGCTTCTTTAAATAATTTTTTTTCAAATTGTTCCGGTTGATCTTGAATTACGTTATTAAGTAAAGTCGATTTGTAACCTTAACCTATTCCTTATCTTTGAAATATTTATTATACTCTGCTTCAGTTATTCTTGAGATTCTACGTTGTGGTTTTGTAGTTAGTGGATCAAAAGGTTTTGGAATTCTTGATAATTGAACAATTATTTTTAATAACATGCCAAAAATTATAGCAAACATGAGAATAAAACCAACGATATGCATCGATATTAAGCAGATTCCAACAATAATGCCTATTAAAATAAACAGTAGTAATTGTGCCATGAGTTATTAATCCCTCTTTTATAGTAAAATAAATTTAGTTATTTAACCTCCGACTTCGTATAAACCATTAACCAACAATCTCTTTTTTTACCTTCATGCCATTCATGATCAGGTAATAATTTCTTTTTTTTAAAACCGCATTTTTCATAACAAGATATTGCTCTTACATTCCATGTTTGAGGATCCATCGCTATAACATCAGCATTTTTTCTATTGATTAAAAAATGAATCATTGAATTTACTAAAGATTTTCCGATCCCCTTATTCCAATAAGATATTTCACCTATAAACTGATCCATTCCATAAATCAATCGACTGTTATCAGCGTATCCATACTCTTTCTTTTCTTCTTCATCCAATAAATAAAACTGAATATATCCAATTTCTACATGTTCAAATTCAACAATACATCTTGTGACGTTCTGCTCATATCTATAAAAATGTCTTTTTACCATATGAATATCATGAGGATTATCTCTACCTTCATAAGTACTTTAAAACTAACGGATCAGATAACCATTTCACAAGTAGATTCACATCTTTTTGCTCTAATTCTCGAACTAGCAATTCATTTGATTGGTAGATCATTATAAAATCCCTTCTCTTAGCTAAGTCAATCGAGTAGGAGGGGGCGGCTAGCCCCCGACCTCTCACACCACCACACGTACCGATCGGTATGCGGCGGTTCATGTCATATTCCGTAAGTATTTGTATCTATCCATTAAACTTCGCAAACCTTGATTTGACCAGAATTTATTATTCATGGTTCTATGAAGAATTGGACTACAGGCAATTCTCCAGTATTTCTTTCTCGAGTTACCCCATTCATATGCCTTCTCTCTAGGGATACCTAAACCTGTAAGTTTCCTTACTTTCGTTTTCGGTTTCTTCCATTGTTTCCAAAGACACATCCTTAATCTTCTTCGTATCCATTCATCCAATTCTCGAAAGATCGTAGGTGTATCTATTAATGCGTAATAGCCACACCATCCTGTTAGATATTGATTGAGTTTCTTAATTCGCATCTCCATAGCTACGGGACTTCTCCTTGATGTAATCTCTCGTATCTTTGCTTTCACTCGTTGCATGGATACTTTGGATATCCTCACTTTTGGATTCTTCTTGTCCCAACTAAAGGTGAAACCTAGAAACTTTCGTTTCCATGGTCGGTCTATCGCGCTTTTCTCTTGGTTTACCTTCAACTTTAGCTTGTTTTCGATGAATTCTGTTACTGAACGCTTCACTCGTAATCCTGACTTCCACGTTTTAACATAGATGTTGCAGTCGTCCGCATAGCGTACGAATCTCAGGTTTCGCTTTTCTAGTTCCTTATCTAGTTCATCTAATACGATATTTGATAATATTGGACTTAATGGTCCACCTTGCGGCGCTCCTTCTGTCGTAGGTTTAACGAGTCCATTTACCATCACGCCAGATTGGAGGTATTTTCGTATAAGTTTTAATAAGGTTTTATCTGGGATTCGTTCTGCTAACTTTGCCATGAGACGATCATGATGCACTCGATCAAAGAATTTCTCTAAATCAATATCCACTACAATACGGTATCCTTCTTGCATGAATCGTCTTGCTTTCCTCACTGCATCATGTCCTCGTCTCTTTGGACGAAAACCATAGCTTTGTTCAGAAAACATAGGATCAAATATTGGGGTTAATACTTGCGTTATTGCTTGTTGAATGAATCGATCTATCACAGTGGGGATACCAAGAAAGCGAGTTCCACCGTTCGGTTTCGGGATTTCGACCCGACGGACTGGACTCGGTTCATAAGCCCCCTTTTCCAACTGCTCACGAAGAATATGCCAGTTTTGTAGAATATGTGTCCGTATCTCTTTGACAGACATGCCGTCTACTCCATGGCTTCCTTTGTTCGCTTCCACTCGCTTGAGTGCTGTAATTAAATTTTCCTGTGACAATAATGACTCCATCATTCTTAGATACGCTCCTTACGTGAATTGTTCTCCTGTTCATGCCATGAGTAAATTCAGCCCTTCTGAGTACCCTCATGGATTCACCATTACTTTCCTCAGATAAGTCCGTACTGGATTGTCTGCTTTCATCACTTACTCTTGAAATTCCAGTCGTTCAATTCCTATTTCATGTTCAGCCCTTCCGTTTACTGTCGTCACAGCTCACGTACTATGGCGTCTGCTGACTTCTGTATGTTCAGCCTGCTTTCACAAGCAGGGTTACGAAGTTTACTTCGCATTTCATACAGATCTCCCCAGGTAAGAATGCAGTCTTTCCTTCCATCTATCTGCTCCATTTACTCTGTACCATCTTTGGCAGAAAGGGCTTTGTTTTGTTAAGCAAACTCACCCAATGATACCTAGCCTTATATGAAGTTCGTGTTCCTCAGACCGGAAGTTTGCCGCTCGCTTCCTTCAGATTCCGCATCACTACGGACACCCTTGCGTTGAGCTAACTGCTACTTCTGCCTTCACAGCTCGGGACTTTCACCCTATAGACTGCACCCATGCTGGGCGCACTTAAAAAAGCTGCTCCCTTAAGGAAAAAGCAGCTTTCTGGACATTCGTGTTAACCTAATTTATCTCCATTTTTTACTTTTTGCTCTGGTCTAACTTATTAAAATCATCAAAAGTAGCAATATCTAACTCAAACTCCTTTTTCAAAAGTTAATCTATCAAACCTATTTCATTTATCGGCCACATTTTGAAAATTGCTTTTCCTTCAATAGTGGTTATATCTATTGGTCCAATATCTCGACTATCCCTGCTTATCATCCTATTATCACCCATTACAAAAACTTCCCCTTCAGGAACTTCAATAGGTAATTCTACATTTCTTGAAAATGTTTTATCGCTTTTTACATAAGGTTCATCAATTATTTCACCATTAATGTATACTTGACCCTCTTTAATATCAATGGTATCACCTGGGATGGCTATGATTCTCTTCACGAGTCTTTTTCTCGGTTCACCATTTGTCACTTTATCCACATAATCATCCAATTGAATTCCGATACTGCTACTCCAAAACCCTCCAGTTTGTTTCTCTTCTGTAAAAATAACAATATCTCCTCTATCAAAATCATCAAATGTATCTGTAAACTTATCGATAATTAATCTTTCATTTTCAAATAAAGTATTTTCCATAGAAGATTGTTTCACTTCAGTAACTGCAAACACTTCACTTTGAATAAAAAAAGCTACACCAAATGCTACCAAAAATGTGACCATCCAACTTACGATTTCTTTTCTTATAGACTTCGTTGTTTGCTTCATATGTAGTTCATCTCCTTATGTTTTTAGTAATCTAAAAAACGATGAAGTGTGTTTCTGTTTATTGTTTATGATAATGTAACACCATTTTAGCAAAATATATCAATCGATTCAAAAAATGAATCTGGACTTCATTCTGACACAAAACTTCCTTTGATGATTTTGGAATGAAAAATCCACACACTGTATTGTTAGATACAGAAAATGATGTATTGATTACACTGCAACTTGTATTAAACAAGAATGAAAGGTAAAGATAAGAATAAATTAGGGAAAATAATAGGTTTAATATAAAATACACCTATCATTTTCCCTTAAAGTTTATAAATTCAATTTTACGTTAAACTTGGATCAGCTACCTTAACTAATAATTTACCTAAATTAGTCCCTTTGAACAAACCTTCAAAAGCCTCAGGTGTGTTTTCAAATCCCTCAACGATCGTCTCCTCATATTTTAACTTTCCTTCCATCATCCAACCAGCTAATTGTTTAATGCCTTCTGGAAAACGATCAATATAATCAAATACTAAAAACCCCTTCATTAGCGCACGATTTTGAATTAAAAGTGTTTGAACTCGCGGACCTAAATCTATTTCTTTATTATTATAGGATGAGATCGCTCCACAAACAGGAATACGAGCATTTACATTTAATCGTTTAAACACTTCGTCAGAAATATCTCCGCCTACATTTTCAAAATATACATCTACTCCGTTAGAACAAGCTTCTTTTAACTTCGTTTTAAAATCAGAGTCTTTATAGTTAATAGCAGCATCAAAGTTTAGTTCATTGACTAAATAATCGATTTTATCTTGAGAACCTGCGATACCAACCACACGAGCTCCTTGGATTTTTGCAATTTGTCCAACAATCATACCTACAGCACCTGCTGCACCAGATACGACAACCGTTTCACCTTCTTTTGGCTGACCAATATCCATTAATCCAAAATAGGCTGTTGCTCCAGGCATACCCAAAACACCAAGACTTGTTGAAATCGGTGCTAAAGAAGGATTGACTTTTTGTACGGATGCTTCGTTAATTGTTTGATAACGAGCCCAATTTAACATGCCCGTTACAATATCACCTTTTTGGAAGTTAGAAGATTTGGATTCTACTACCTCTCCAATAACCCCACCAGAGATGGCTTCGTCAATTGCAAAAGGTGCTACATAAGATTTGCCCTCTCTCATACGCCCTCGCATATATGGGTCTACTGAAAGATATAGCGTTTTCACTAAAATTTCTTCTTCATTAGGTGTTGGCATTTCTGTAGTAACAAATCGAAATGTTTTTTCATCTGGTAGACCTACTGGTCTGGAAGCTAATTGAATTTCTTCATTTTGCATTGGATAATCACCTTTCATTAAGTAAAGTATTTACTCTTCATAATAAATTGTGTACAATTCAATTTTAGACAATTAAAAAATAACATTATTTTTAAAATTTGTCAAAACAATATGTACTGAAGAATACATTATTATATTCAAAAAAATTACACTATATTATAAAAAGAAAAAATACATCATACCAAAGTAATAATAACTGCTAAACCAAAACATAGAATAAAAATACCAGAGAATCTATTTATCCAATTAAGAAATACACCGATGACTAGCAAAAAAGATAGAAAGTAATCTGGATTTTCTAAACTACCAATTCCTAAACCAGCAAATATACCAATAAATGAAAGTATTGTAACGGGATTAGTAATTGTAAGAAAGAATGTTGTGAGATAAGAGGATAACAGACCTTTATTTTTAGAATTTGAAGGACCAACCTGAGGTTTGGATTTTAATATAAATATATCTACAATGACAACAATTAAAGGTCCTGTCCCCCGTGCAATAGGATAAACTAGAGTAAAATCATTTTTTTCATACTAGCTCTTATATTCTTTCTAATATAATTAACTTCTATCAAAAGGGTTTTCCATCAGAATAATGTTCTTATTTTTTGGATTCAATTGAACCCCACACCCCAAAGGTAAAATGAGTTTAGGATCTGTATGGCCAAAATCCATATCTACAATTATTGGAATGTCCTTAACCCCAAACTCGTCACTGATAATACGAAGAATAGTTTCATTTAACTCTTCTTTCTCTTGTGGGGAATAGTCCTTAGCTCTCCCAAAAATTACACCATTAATTTGTTCAAAAATACCTTGTGTTCCATAATTGCGAAGCATATATCCAACCTGATGTGGTAATGGTTTTTCTTCAGAAGTTTCAAAAAAAAGCACTTTTCCTTGCCAAAATTGAGAATCAGGCCAATATTGGGTTGATTTCAAAAATTCTAACACTTCAATGCAACCACCCCATAACTGTCCTTCAGCAATTGAGTCCCCTTGTAAAAACGTCCATCCATTTTCATTTTCAGTAAATGGTGTACACTCCCCCAGAGTTTCTTTTATGCCCCAATCTTTATATCCATTGGTCCATTTTGGATATGGTTGATATTGATAAGGATATTGATCTTCAAAAAAGATAGATTTTAAATGTTTTATATATTCATCCGGCAGATGTTTTGTTTGAGCAAAACCAGCCATAACTGTAGGACCATAAAAAGTAACTAATCCTAAATAGTTAAAATAGGTGAGGAAAGTAGATGGATCTGATGTCCCCATAATCATCTTAGGATTCTTAAGTATGGACTTTATATTAAGGTAGGGCAAAATTCTAACAGATTCATAACCACCTATGGATGTGATCATTCCATCTATATTATCATCTTCAAAACAACGATTAATATCTTCTGCACGTCTTTTTGGATCTTGATATAATTCAGCAGGTGACATTCTTGCTGTCGGCATTTCAATGACTTCAAACTCTAATGCTTCTTGTAACATTTTCAAACCTAATTCGTAATTGTCTGGGAACAAGAAGGGCAAACCATTAGAAGGTGATATAATCGCTATTGTTGATCCTGGTTTTAATCTTTTAGGTTTTATCATTTTGACACATCCTTTGGGAGTATAAATAGTAGTACTGTTATTTCAAGTTTAAACAAAACCATCCTTATGTAATAAAAGCTAGGTTTCTACATAAATTTCAACCCATTATACAGTATAATGATTCATTTTATTCAACTTCATTTTTCAAAATCACAAAAAACATCTCATTCATCATACTATTCATCAACTTAGATCTTCTGTAAACTTTTATTTACCACAATTAAAGATATATATAACATTAGAGTTTTAGTAGCATTGTTTAATTAAATAATGTAACATTAGAATACATGTTCGTAAATTTAAAGGGGGGATATCATGTTGATAAAAAATGAAAGAGATGTTATAAAACTAGTACAAGAAGACAATTGGATGATGGAAATCTTATTAGCTGCTAAAGCGCTAGAATTACCAGATTGGTGGATATGTGCAGGGTTTGTCCGAAATAAGATATGGGATTCATTACATAATTTTAGTGAAAGAACAATTTTATCCGATATTGATGTGATTTTTTTTGATGATTTACATATTGATAAAAAATATGAAAAGAATCTGGAAGAGAAGCTTAGAAAAATAATGCCAAATATCCCTTGGGAGGTTAAAAATGAGGCGAGAATGCACATTGTGAATGGTATCCTCCCATACTCATCCTCAGTTGATGCAATTTCAAAATTCCCTGAAACCGCCACAGCCCTAGGGCTAAAATTAGATACACACAACAATCTGATCTTGACTGCACCATGTGGAATTGAGGATGTAATCAATTTAGAAGTAAAACCAACTCCATATTTCCTTAGTAATGAGAATCTTTCTTCTATTTACAAAAAAAGAATCAAACAAAAAAATTGGAAGTCCATTTGGAATAAAATAAAAATTATTTCTCCTTAAATGGAACATAAAATTATAAATAGTTGAATCAAAAAAAGCTTAATTAACTTAGCTCTTTTTTGATTCAAAGGAACTGTTCTATATATTGCTCTCAGATATTAAAGCAACTTGATATGGATATAATTTAGCAGTCATAATCCCCTCTTTTACAGCCGGGTCATTTTCCATAATCAAGTTGGCTTCATTCTCACTCTCTGCTTTGAATATAACAATCCCAAATGTCGTCTCATCCATATTTTGTGTTCGACCAGCTAATATAAGTTGTCCTTCACTTTGTAACTTTTGTAGAGCTTTAAAATGCCTTCCTACGATATCATTTTCTTTACCTGTCCATTTGGATTCATCAAGTAATTTTGGAATTAATTTCAGCACATATATATACTGGCTTGTAGTTTCAGACATATTTTAATCCCCCCTTTTCTTATTTATTTAAAAAGTTGTTATTCATTGACTTATTCATATTATAATGGCAAAAAGTAATGGAAGAAATCATCTTTTTCATAACCTAATGCTTCATAAATTCTCTGAGCAGTTAAGTTATCTTTTGCTGTAGCTAATTCTACTCCTTTTGCATTTGTCTGCTTAGCAAAGGTTTTTGCTGACTCAAGTAAACCCTGTGCAATTCCTCTTCCTCTAAAATTTTCATTTACATATAAATCATTTAATAACCAAGTTCTTTTCATTGAAACAGAAGAAAAAATAGGAAACAATTGAGTAAATCCTACAGCAACTTCTTCAACCTCATCTTTAGCTAAAAATATAATAGATTGTTGATGTTCAAATCTTTCATATAGAAATTTTCTAGCACCTTCAATATCTGATGGTTGTTCATAGAAAATTCTGTACTGGTCGAAGAGTACAGCTACTTCCTCAAGTTCTCGAATAGTTGCTTGCGTAATTTTGATTTGATTCATTCTTCAATTTCCTCCTTCTAAGGTATTTGAATTGGATATTTAATATAATTAAAAAATATATCTCTAACAAAGTTATTATTAAGGGATTTTTTTATTTTAGAATAGATTTTAATTGAATCGCTTTCTTTGGAAAATCTGTCATTAAAGCAGATAAACGTTTTAAAAGTATATGTTTCATGTCCAATTCATCATTAATCGTATATACTCTAATAGGTATTTGTTGTTGTGCTTGAGTAACCATATTTGACAAAGCAAATGATTTAGAACAGTGCAAAGCTGAAGCACCTAAACTTTTCACATAATGCCATGGTTGATATAAAATATCATGGGTAAGGACAGCTGTCTCTATTTCTTTATCAAGTTGTTTAACCTTTACTAAGCTGCAGTGGTTAAAAGAAGATATGATCACCGATCCAAACAAGCCATAATTGTGAACTAATTGAATAACCTTTTCTTCTAATCCTTCATATTGTAAAATATCATTTTTAAGTTCAATATTTAGCAGTAAATTTTTATTGCTTGCCCATTCTAAAACTTCATCTAGAGTTGGGATTGTCTCATCTTTGTAATAATTAGAATACCAGCCACCAGCATCTGATTGTTTCAATTCTTTTAATGTTTTTTCATGTACAAAACCTGTACCATTTGTAGTTCGATCTAACTTTTCATCGTGTATTACCACAACTTCTCCATCTTTTGTTAAATGAACATCAAGCTCAATCCCATTTACACCAACAAGAAAAGCTTCTTGGAATGCAACCATCGTATTTTCTGGATGAGTTCCACTTGAACCTCGGTGTGCAAAAATAAGTGTTTCGATTTGAGAATCGCTTATTTTCTCTGCCATACTACACCTCTACGTTCATACTCCATTCTATTTTCTACAGAAGCTGCAATTTGAGAACTAGCAAACCTTTCAGTAATCCACAGAGCCAAGTCTATGCCAGAAGTAACCCCTCGTGCAGTGATCACATTACCATCATCCACAATTCTATAATTTAATAGTTCAGCCCCATACGTTTTAAGTTCCTCAGTTGCTAAATGATGCATGGTTGCTTTTTTTCCCTTTAAAATCCCTGAGGCACCTAGCAACATTCCTCCAGTACATACTCCAGCAATAATTGTTCCTAAACTAGACATTTCTAAAATTATTTTAGGTAAATACCCTTTTTCCACTTCGTTTCTTACACCATGAATAGATTGATGATTCCAACCACCACCGGGAACGATCAACAAATCCGGCCTATTACTAATTCGTAAATGCTCTTCTACAGAAACTTGCATACCATAAGACGTTTTTAATTGTAAGCTAAGATCACTGCCTACTAACTGAACATGAAACGGTGCTCCATTTTCCTTAGCCCTATTTAAAACTTCATATGGAGCCAAAGCAACCAATTCTCCAAATCCCTCAAACAAAACTATTTGGATGTTCATTCATTTTAATCCTCCATATTTATAACTTTTTTCCAAAACATAAACTTGACTTACTATGTATGTATTCTCCAAAAGCTTCAATTTCATTGTAACCATGTTTTTTGTACAAACTAATAGCTTCTACCTGTTTAACTCCTGTTTCTAATTTGATAACTTCATATTGGAGCTCTTTCGCCTTACCTTCTAAAAAGTTTAATATTTTTGAAGCAATGCCTTTATTACGATATGTTGAGTCTACGTAAAACCGTTTTAGTTCAATCACATTCTTTTCGAGAGGTCGAATAGCACCACACCCAACAGGGATTTGACCGTAATATGCTATTGAGAAAATCGTTTCAGATATATTAGGCTTATCAAAATCAATGGTAAAGATAGCTTCCGGTGGATATTTCTTTGATAGTTCTGAATCTAATTTTGAAATTAATAGTTGTAAATCGGGATGATTAGGTTCAACAATTTCTACTCTTATGTGTTCCATTATATCTCACTCCTAGTTCAACTTTATTTATATTATAATTTAAATTAATATGACTTTAAATTACACCCATCCTTAATTTCGTTGTTTAATAAAATCAAAAACCTTTTGATAATAGCAACCACTGCCATTTAATATGTGTGTTTTATAAACTACTCTTTCCTTACATTCATTGTTATTATTTACTTCTATGGCCTTTATCTCTCTTAAACGACCTTCAAATAGTTCGATCACTTCATATAGTTTTATTTTAAATATACTAGCAACTTCCTCTTGCTGGAGTGTGAATTTTGGAATTATATCTTTTTCATATAAAAATACATGACAAAACTCTCGATCAATGATGGCTTCTGTTCTTATTTCTTCTTTAATGATGCCAATTGAAACTAAATCTTCAAATTTCACTTTCAATCCCAATTCTTCTTCTACTTCTCTTATACCATCTTTAATAGTTTCACTTGCAAGTAAATGACCAGCAGAAGTAATATCCAAAAAATTAGGGTAATCCGCTTTACAAGCAGCTCTTTTTTGAAATAATAAAAAGGTATCTCCTTCCTCTCTCACTGTGATCCAACAATGGAAAGTTTCATGCCAATATCCTTTTTTATGTACAATATCTCTAGGTTGTTTACCTATCAAATTCATATCTTCATCAAAAATATGCAGTAATTCTGACATGTCCTCACCCTTCTTCTGGTGCTTTAGGTGGAAATAAGACCTCAGAAGAGATGCTTATTTTTTCTTATTCTATTCAATACATTGTATATCGTTGTCATTGCACCATTCTAACGCTATTTGCTTAAAACTTTCATCTCTGTATGCATACCACTCTTCATGAACTTCTAGATCATATAGTTTATCTTTAAATCTTCTGAAGGCACCTTTGCCTTGTATTGAATTAAATAACTCACTTTTCTTCTTTTGGTCATTCAAATTATCAATAAATTGCTCCATCATATTATACTCACTGATTTCAAATTTTGTTGGCAGTTCTAAGTAATCTTCAAAGTTTTCTAATACGTCTATAGCTTTTTGTATATCTTTTTGTTGCCACTCGGGGAGATGGTCAAACGACTCTTCGTCCTCAGCAATTCTCATATCATCACCAGATACTGAAACTACTTCGTAAGTTTTCAGATTCAAATATGTACTTGTTCCTTCAAATTGCGTCTCCATCACATCAATAATTTCATTAAGTTTCACTTGTTTTTTCATATATGTTGCCATCTCCTGTTTAAAATAAAAAGAGCTATATCTCAGCTCTTTTATTTTAATTCTATTTGAACAACAATTAATTCTCAAGCACCATAATAGAAATTAGATAATAAAAGCTTTCTTGTCAACTAAAAAATTAATTATTTCTTTATTAATTAATTCAGGTTGTTCTCCATTTATACTATGACCGGCATCTTTAATAATTTTCAAATTCAATCCAAGTTCTGCATACTCTTGTTTTATATCTGGTTTATAAACAAGTTTGTCGTGATCTCCAATTAAAAATAAGGCATTATCTCTGAATTGTGAAAATGTCTGGATCTCATGTGATGCAATATTACGAACTAGCGGAACACTATGTTTAAAAATATAATAAAAATGTTTAAATACTTCATCATTGTCATCCAACTTCATATTTGGACCGCTCAATTTTTGGAACAGCTTCTGTGCATTTTTCTGATTTGGGTTTAATATTTCTGGCATAAAAACTTTAATCGTTCTAACAGTATATACGAACTTCTTCAATCCATTTACTTTAATAGGAAGAGAGCCTGCCATGCCAACTAACTTCTTTACTCTGTTAGGATATTTTATAGCATAATTCAACATTAAAATTACACCGAAGGAAACTCCGATCATATGAGCTTTTTGAATATTGAGTGTATTCATGATTTCATTAATCCATTTAACTTCATCAAAGCTTTTAAAAAACAACTCATTTGGTTCGCTTTTCCCTGCTGCACCTAAGGTATCTACTGCAACTACATAAAAATGTTTTGTAAATTCTTGAATATTACGAATCCACATCAGTGATGAATTATCTCCAGTACCATGAAACAATACTAAAGCAGGTTTAGTTATATCACCGGCTTCAATGATATGTGTTTTTCCATAGGTTGTTTCAATATCATGTTCTTGGACTTCTACATCCCACATTTCCAAAAGTCTATCATAGGATTCAAATAACAGTTTTTTGCCTTGCTCGCTTTTAAATATTTTTTTTGGCATTATAAAACCTCCAATATTGACAAGATTTATTCAATAAGACTGTAGATTAGCTTTTTTTGAAAACGTTTTCCATAAAGGGTACTTGAGGGGATTTGAGAAATATAAGTATGAAAAAAGACTTTGTTATTATGAATTATTCTATTTATTTTTTTTGAAAAAGTATATACATTTTAAGGAATTAAGTGAACTCAAATGCACAGCTTTAACAATTCGTTCATCAACTGATCACGAAATGTTCATTTTTCCCAATTAAAGAGCAAAGTTAATATAAGGTAAAAAACAAAAAATAACCACTTTTAATTAAGCGGTTATTAAAAATTGATCATATCTCATTGCAATCCGTCTAACTATTTGATTCATTTTCAAGTTCATTTTTTTAAAGAATAATAAATAATAATGTCATTCTATCTATATCCTTTTATCGTTGTGTAGATTTTATTCCCCAGTCCCACCCTCAACAACTTATTGCCAACACATGGTAGTTACATTAAATTATACACAATACTTACATGCTTTAACGCAATCTTGTTACATTATTGGGCTAATTTATAAAATTGATTGAGTATGGCCCTGCACTCACATTAGAATTGGTCCCACTTTAACCTGTGGAAGGGTTGTGTTCACATCAATAAATTGTTTACCTTCATATTAAACTATTCTATTAAATCTACATTCCAATTCTTCTCTTGTATTTTAAAATCTAGTTCTCTATATTTTTTAGAAACGTTATCTATTTCTTTTTGAATTTCACGGACATCAATTGTACTTTGATATCTAATCTCTGATCTACTATATCGATCTTGTATTATTGCTGAATGTTCGAGCATTCCATCCAATACTTTTTTTCTTTGCATTAAACCATCTCTTTCAGCTAATACGTCAGCAATACTTTGTGATGAATCAAATTTTGTTAAAGAATTTGTTTTATTAATCTTTTTTACTAAACAAGTAAATTCATGAATAGAACCTTGTATTTCTGCAAATAGTTCCTTTGGATCTTCTGCAGGCTTCTCATCTTCTTGAACTCTAACCACTCTTTCTAATCGTTGTCTTAATTCAGATATCTTTCTTTGTAAATCTGCTCTTAATATTAATGCTTCTGCAAGTCTCATGTTCGCCCTCCTACAAAGTGGGTTTCTAGACTACTTATACTTCCTAAAATTGAAAAAGTTGCATTTACATTTTGTAAGAACGTGAAAATCTATTTATATCCACCAATTTGTTGAGATTCTATTGTTATTTTAGTCTTAAAAAGTATAGACAGGAGTACACACAAAAAATTGGACTTTTCATAAAATAGAAGAATAGAAAATATTCGCCCTGAAACTCAAAAAAAGAGGTGAAAAAAACATGTTTGAAAAATCAATTAAAAAAATACTAAATATGTTATTTTATTACTATTATACTTTTTTTTAATACCAACTAAAGAATGTTATTAATTAGTGACTAATCCCTTAAATAAGTATTAAATTGAGAGGAAAACTATCTTTTTAATATTACTTTCAATAGTCGCACACTTTTTTTCATTCTACGCTACTTGTGATCTTCCAACCGTCGATATGGAAACCTCCCATTTTTTCTAAAACATAATCAGTTAAATTCTTAAAACTTTCCATCATGAGTTCTTTGGAATTCTCCTCAACAGCTTGAATAAACAGTTGACTAAATTGACTATCAGGAAATGGGTTAGTTAAGTATTTTTTATGGTATATCGGATTTGTTAAAAATGAATAAAGTTGATAATAAGGTATTTGTTGATAACCAAGAAAGCTGCTGTAGTCATTGAATAAATGACTTAATGCATTGTTATAAACTAGTTGAAAATCTGGTCTATCATGTTCAAAACAATCTAATAAATTATCGTAGGAGTCCCAAATAGAATACTTTTTTATCTCTTTAATTGTCGTATTGGATTGTTCATATTTTTTATCTTTCCACTGAGCTGCTTCTGATTTTAATTGTTCTACAACACCTGATGTGCGATCAAATAAAACCTTACCGGTTAAAAATTGAACCATAGACATCTTTCTTTTATTTTTAAAATCTTCCTGAAAGTACTTTCTTATTTGCTTTGGAGGATTTGCAAAGTATTCTATGACGAATCCATCAACAACCTTATTTCCTCTTTCTCTCCATTCAACTCTATCATCTAATAATATATGAATATCTATATCTGAACGTGGAGATGGATTGCCGGTAACATAACTGCCACATACCATTGCTGCAGTCACTTCAGGTCGTTGTTTCCAATCTATTAAAAAAGAATTTAAAGCCGTTTCCCATTTTTCCATTCCAATGCTCCCCAATCGTACTTCATCCTGTAAGTTGTTAAATTGAAAATTCAACATTAACAGTAGTTATTTAGCTACTTTAGCACAAACAATATGATGATAATTAATAACTTTTAATCCTTTAGATGATGCATTTTGATAAAATATTTCTTTTACATCCTTTAGACACTGTTGCCAAACGTACTGTTTTAATTTATCGTTTTGACCAAAGCACTTTTTGATAAGTACATCTTCTGGTCTTGAAAGGTATTCAACTTCTTCAACTACTTTAATTTCAAAGTTAGTTAGACCATAACTCTCATTTAAATTATATTTATGCTCAAATTTCTCAATATCATAAGGATCTAGTGGCAACGGAGCATACAGCCCTTGGAACAAATCTCTTAATCCACCATCTGTACCACTATGAAAAAGTCCCAGCATTATTCCACCTGGTTTCAATAACCTACTGGCTTCTTCATATAACCAAGGACCCTTTTTGGTATAAATCAAGTCAAAATCATTGTCTTGAAAAGGTAGTTTCTTATTTGCATCAACTAGTTGAAATTGCACCTTATTATTCTTGCTTAAACCCTTTGCTGTTTCTATAAAATTTGCTTCTATATCAATAGCTACAATGTCTTTGGTTTTTGTAACAAATTGATGGGTAAACTCACCATGTCCACATCCAATGTCTAATATTTTTGATGTCTCATTTATATGTTCAGATATAAGGTCTGCAAATATTGTCTCAGCTGTTGGCTCATCAAATACAGATTTCCAAGGATATTTATATTTCTCAACATTTCTATTTAATCCTGCATACCACTCTGGACTATGTGTAGGTATCCATTCTGGATGTTTTGATGGATCAGGAAATAACAACTTTTTTTCTATCATATATATCCACCTCTATCTTTTTATCTGTTATAACTAGACGAGACTAAATACTTTTAAAATTGAGTTTTGATATCCTTTAGCTAAATCTAACACTTCTAAATCCTTTTTAGAAAACCAGCCATATTCTATATGTTCATCACTAAGTTGTATATTAAAATCATCTTGAACTTTACAATGGTAGGTAACGATAAATACATGTTTATCTTTTATGACCTCAAAATTATAAGCATCAACAATTTTTTCAACTTTACAATCTAACCCTATCTCTTCACTTATTTCTCTTGTAACTGTTTCTTCTGGCAATTCCCTAGGCTCCATTCTTCCACCAGGCAATTCCCAAACATTTCTTTCATTTTTCAAAAGGAGTACTCTATTTTGATTTAAAATAACTCCTTTACAGGACACAGGGGCTTTATATGAGCTAGTTATTTCTCTTTTAAAAGGTTCAAGATATTTACGATATACTTTCAATAAATCTATGGGTAAATCATCAAATGAAAAGAACTTTAAATCTTTAGTTTCAATTCCATCACTTCTCATCACACCTGTAAAACTTCTAGTTATATACACTGCTGTTGTTGAGTAGAACTCATCTCCGTTTTTAAGTTTAATATAATAATCGTTTCCTGAAAAAACATTTAATAGTTTTAATTGATTGACTGTTAGTCCAGTTTCTTCATAAACCTCCCGTATAGCAGTTTGTTCTAGTGACTCTCCAAGCTCAGATAAACCTCCTGGAAGCCCCCATCCTCCGGTACTACGCTGTTGTAATAAAACCTGATCTTCATTGTTTAATATGACAACAACTGCGCCTGTTAAAATGAGAGGTTTAGTTCCAATCTCTTTTCTCAATTCACTTACGTAATTCAATCTTAGCTCCTCCATACATGTTGTTTTACTTAAACCAATTCTTAATTTCTTCTATTGTTTCATGAGGTCGATCCCAATGGACCATATGTGTCGTATGTCTATAAACTTTTGTAGTTACTTTTACTTTCTGTTCAAATGTTTTAACCATTAACTTCCTTATATCGAAATAATGATCGGGATGGTCAACATATATGAGCAATATTTCACTTTTAAGTTGGGAGAATTTCAATGTTTGTTGTGAATGGTACTGAAATTTAATAACACCTCTTGCGGTATTACCCGTTGCATGAAAATGAATTTTACTACCTTCTTCCCTCATCAAATCATATATAGCCACTTCCCTCAATTCTGGCGTTCTTCTATGGTTTGCTTTTTCCGCCTCTAAAAAACTAGATTTGTCATCAAAAATAAATTCGTCAAAATCATTTTCATACCATTTTATCGTTTCCTCCAAAGAGCACATTGGCTTATAATCTATTTTTTTTGATTTAACTAACTCTGTAAAATAGTTATACTCCATTTCAAAATTGTGATATCCACCATCTAAAAGTAACATTTTATCCACTTTCTCCGGACATTCAGCCGCATAATGCAATGCTACACTCGCTCCCCAAGAGTGAGCTAAAATATGAAAGGAATCTTCTCCAATCCTCTCTATTAACTCTATGACCCATTTTACTAAATGATCCGCTCCATATTCTTCATCAGTTTTAAACGCACCTGACTTTCCATGCCCTGGCAAATCAAATGATAATATATGATATTTATGTTTTAACGATTCAGCTACTTCTATAAAACTTAAACTAGTACTTCCTAAACCGTGAAAGCAGATGATTTGTGGATTATTTTTATCTCCCCACTCATGAATTCTAGCTATATTTTCTCCAAATTGGATATAAAACTGTTTCACTTTATATCTCTCCTATTTATAATTAATTTTATAAAACACTTTAAATCAAATAACGTAAAATTTTAATATATTTAGTTATCAATTAATCTTTCATATACTCCTGGTGAAGAGCTTTCAATAGCTATTGCATTTACTGTTTTTTCATAAAACCCAGCAGCTTCAGCAACGGATCCAATAATTGCATAACCGTAACCTTCTTCTCTCATAGATAATAAACATTTTATTAAAAGTACTTTTCCAATCCCTAATCCTCTATACCTTTTAGAAACACCTGTTGGTCCAAAATAACCTTTTGCAGTAACATCATAACAAGCGAAACCTATAACTTGTTTATCCTTCACTGCTATAAAACAGGAGACAGGATGATTAGAAAAAGCGACATCACATTCACCCGCCCACTGCTCATAAAACTCATTTTTTGCATAATTAATTATGGTATATTTATCAGGAACTAATGCTCTTTTTATCGAAATGCCTTCATTTTTTAATTCATCAAGATTAATTATTTCATCTGAAAGGTCATACAGTTTAACTAACATATCAAACATAAATTAAATTCTCCTTTATGAACATTTCTGATAATTGCACATTAAGGTTAGTCAACGACATGTGTTTTTTATTTTTACTAATTGAAGGTATTTTTTGTATATGTTATGATTATAGTAATAATAGGACGGTGAGCCACACCGTCCCAGATACAACTTTCTTGGCGGGTTTCCTTCCAAGTAAAAAAGTTGAAGAATAACCCACTACTAGGCTCTCAACCAGTGTGGGTTATTTCCTTTTATTATCGAAATACCAGAAGTATGCGATAAGGAAAAGACCAAAGCAAATGACTTCAATCATACGCATCCCCTCCTTTCTGGAAGGAACGCTACCCCACTCAAGTTGGTTATACCTCATTAATTATACCATATAAATCCAAATTCAAACTAGAAACATAGACATACTTTATACTTAAAAATCTAACCAATCCTCAAAAAAGGTAGTATCCTCCATTTGAAAATAGGATTGTGAAAACCTTACAAATTCTTCAGTACTTATTTGTTTATAAGCATAGGTTTCATAATAAGCTTTTAAAAATGTAGTTGCATTATTCTTCATTCCATTTTCCTTCAGCAACTCCCATATTTTTATAGGTGCAAGACCATAAAACAATCCAAAAATTCTATGATTCATATTTTCAAAAACAGTCACATTGGCAGGCTCTGAAATTCCTTCTTGCAATATATAGTTTAGATGACGATTAGGAAAATCAAATGAGTCTTGTTCTGAATAGTTCCAGTAATCGTAAAAATAGTACGATGTTGCAAAAGTTGTAAAACCCTCATCTAACCAGCTTTCATCAAATGGATCATTACTAATCATGCCATAAAACCATTGATGAGCAATTTCATGAACAAGCGAGTCTAAGGATGAAATCGTTACAATTCCAGGGTATTCCATGCTCGGTAAGTTTTCTCCCAAGATAATATCGAATTGGTTATGAGGATACTTGCCTACTTCATTGTGAAAATAAGAAATTGCATCTTTAGCAGTTTCCATAACTTCATCTACATCTTGAGATTGTTCTTGAAATGAAGTTACTCTAACTTCTATATCCTGTATTTCATCCGTCTGTATATACATATCACTCTTTAGTATAGCAACAAACATTTCTTTTACATTGTAAGCATTAAATTCTCCCGTTGTTGAGTTTGATAGTGGGTCATTTTCTGAAGAGCTAAAAATTGTGAATCCTTGTGGAATTTCATATGAAACATTAAAATCAGAGAAGTTTGTATGATAAGATTCAGGGACTGGAAAATAATCATTTTTATCCCAACCCGAATCAAAATTTGCTAACATTGGATACCACTGAGCTAAATAGTAGTTTCCTTCATCTCGTGTAAAGCGCATTCCATATTTGGGAACATGAAACTCATAAGATATACTAAGTATTTTCTTCTCTTTAGGTATCATGGGTTCTTTTAAATCAACTTTTAAAGTATCATATTCTAACACATAGTCTACAAGTTGATTGTTTACATAAATATTGTTTATTGTAGCATCAGCACTAGCATCGATACTATATTCGTAAACTTGCAGCAATTCCTGATACTTTTCATTTCCTGCTGTAAACACATTTGGAATGAAATAAAAAACGATTTCAGACCATTCATCTGTTGATAAATTTTCAACCTGTATTTGTGCTTCTACAAAAAACTTTCCATTATCATTCATTTCAAGAGAAAGATCATAACTCCCTTTGCTTCCTACAGGAACAGGGTTTGGTTTAAAATCTTTAAAAGAAACCAGTTGATTAGTGACTACACTTTGATCTTGTTCAAATATAGATTGTTTGGTTTCATCATGTTCAGCTGAATGGTTTTTAATATCTGAAACACGTTCTTCATTTGTTTGATTATTTGGTAGATTTGTAGATTCGTTAGTAATAAAAAATATGACTCCCCCAAAAATCATAAAAACTAGAATCACAACGATGAGTTTTAAAGAACTATGTTGGTTTTTGTTAGTTCCCATTGTTAACTCTCCCTTTCCAAATCACAATAAATATACAAACAATTTACTCCCTTGTATTCATATGTTAGGGCGTTTATTTATTTTTTGCTTTAAATGGTTTCTGATACCTTTATAGGCTAAAGGTTCATCTTTATATCTTGGTATAACGTGGAGATGTGCATGATTGATCGATTGTCCTCCAACTGGGAAACAGTTCCAACCTACATTGTAACCATCTGGATTATATTTTTCATCTAAAAACAACTTAACCTTGTTTAAAAGGGAGAACGTTTCCATAAGTTCCTCATGAGATAAATCAAATACTGTTTCTTTATGTTGTTTTGGAACAATTAACCCTGAACCGACTAGAATTTCTTGAGGCTTCATTATAAATGCATTGTTTTTCGTTTCTATCACAATTTCTTGGTCGTCAACTTCTTTAATTGGCCAGCATAATGGACAATTGTTCATTTACTATTCACCCTTATCATGTATTTCAATTTTTACCCATAATTCTTAATCGTAGTTTACATTATATTTCAATTAATAAAATATTCATTTTCCAAAATTGACATTATAATCAATGATTCATAATTACCTTCATATAAAAAACATTCTCTCAACAGACCTTCTTCTTTGAATCCCAATGATTTATACAAATGAAACGCACGATGGTTGTGTTCTTTTACATCTAACCAAAGTCGATGTGCTTTTAGTTTTTCAAATGCTAGTTTTTTTACTAGAATTATAGTTTCTTTCCCATATCCTTTACCTTTTTCTGCAATAACTAATCTTCTAAATTCAATATTATGATCTTGGTTTTTATGACCTGAAATAATTACATATCCAACAGGGTTATGATCTAGTACATTCTCAACTATTAGATGTAATCTTTCTTGATTAGACAGTATGTTTAAATGATCACTTTTTTTCCAAGCTCTTACGTATGGAGAGTTTTCTTTATGATGTTCAGTGTTTATAACAAAGTCCAGATCTTTTTCTTCTGTATTTCTTAAAATGATTCTATCTGTTTTTTCATATATTTTATTCATAATTCCACCTCTACTATGAATGAGATTCTTCTACTTGTAAAACATTCTCATTGGAGTGGCTAATATAAATGATTTCCACTCGTTTTACTAGTTTACATGACAGTAAAAAAGGGTTTAATCTTACCAAGCTCTGTTATATTGAACAGGACTTTCGATTTCAACACGCAATTGATTAGCAGCTGTTCTAACCCAATAAGGATCTCTTAATAATTCTCGTCCAATAAAAATAAGATCTGCTCTCTCATTCTTAAGAATTTCCTCAGCTTGCAATCCATTCACGATTAAACCTACTGCACCAGTAGCAATGTTGCCTTCATTTCTAATTTGATCAGCATACTTCACCTGATAACCAGGATAAGCATCAATGGAAGCAGGGACAACTCCTCCTGAACTGCAATCAACTAAATCTACACCCTGCTCCTTCATTCTTTTAGCATAATAAATAAAGTCACTAAGAGTATTGCCACCTTCTACATAATCATTTGCAGAAACCCGAACAAAAAGCGGTCCTTCCCATTCTTCTTTTATTGCTTCTATCACCTGCGATAAAAAACGATATCGATTTTCTGTACTCCCACCATACTCATCCGTTCTGTGATTAGTTAGAGGAGATAAAAAACTGCTTATTAAATAACCATGAGCTCCATGAATTTCTATAACATCAAATCCAGCAATCTTTGCTCTTCGAGCACCTTCTTTAAAAGCCTCAATCGTTTCTTTTATTTGATTAAGAGACATTTCTTGAGGTATTCTCATTTCATCATTAAAAGAAATAGCTGAAGGTGCAATTATGTTGCCATCTACTTCAGCTTTACGACCTGCGTGAGCTAATTGAATTCCAATCTTACTGCCATGTTGATGAGTCATTTCAGTTAATTGTTTTAAACCTTCAACTTGTTCATCATTCCATATTCCCAGATCATATAGGGATATCCGTCCTTGAGGATCTACAGCTGTAGCTTCTACAATAATCAAGCCTACTTGCCCTACCGCTCTACTTGTATAGTGAGTAAGATGCCAATCCATCACTTTTCCATCTTCTTTAACACATGAATACATACACATGGGTGACATTACGATACGATTTTTTAAAGTTACATCTTTTAAATCGTAACTAGAAAATAATTTCTTTGCCATGATTTCAACTCCTGTATTTGATCAAGTGAAAACTAATCATAATTAGATATTATCCTCAATATTTTACCATTTTCAATAATTTCCTTCATCTTTTGATTTTCACAATCATCAATATATTTTCATAACATATATTTATATGAATTAAATTGACATAATGTCATTTAATGGAAGTCATTTATAGTGGAGCCGATTCACCTTATTCCTAAAGAGGAAAGATAAAGATTTGGTTATTCTTAAACCCTGATCTATTCTATCATATCTAGGATACTTACTTATTTCTTTGATTGTTTCCTGTGTATTTGCATAGTAAACTTCTTTGATAAATGTACTATTTTTTGCTACGATTAGATTGTTTAAAATAATTTGTTACAACTTCATAAATCCCGTTTTCTTTTATCAGGCAAAGGTTCAACTGTACATTTAATTCTATTGAATAGAAAAATATTCATTTTTCAAAATTGACATTAATGATTTATACAAATGAAACGCACGATGGTTGTGTTCCTTTATTTATGACCTTGGTTTTTGTGACCCTGAAATAATTACTATCCAGCAGGGTTATTCACTCGTTTTACTAGTTTACTGATAGTAAAAAAGGGATTGAATCTTACCAAGCTCTGTTATATTGAACAGGACTTTCGATCTCAACACGCAATTGCTTAGCGGCTGTTCTAGCCCAATAAGGATCTCTTAATAATTCTCGACCTATAAAAATAAGATCTGCTCTTTCATTCTTAAGAATTTCCTCAGCTTGCAATCCATTCACGATTAAACCTACTGCACCTGTAGCAATGTTTCCTTCATTCCGAATTTGATCAGCATACTTCACCTGATAACCAGGATAAGCATCAATTGAAGTCGGGACAACGCCTCCTGAACTGCAATCAACTAAATCTACACCCTGCTCCTTCATTTTTTTAGCAAAGTAAATGGAATCATTGAGTGTATTGCCACCAGGTACATAATCATTAGCAGAAATGCGAACAAAAAGGGGACCATCCCATTCTTGTTTCACAGCTTCTATCACTTCGGATAAGAAACGATATCGATTTTCTCTACTTCCTCCATACTCGTCCGTTCTCTGATTAGCAAGTGGAGATAAAAAGCTGCTTATTAAATAACCATGAGCACCATGAATTTCTATAACATCAAATCCAGCAATCTTAGCTCTTCGAGCACCTTCTTTGAAAGCCTGAGTTGTTTCTTTTATTTGATCAAGGGACATTGCTTGGGGTGTTCTCATTTCGGCGCTAAAAGGAATGGCAGAAGGTGCAAAAATGTTACCCTCTACTTCTGATTTACGACCAGCGTGAACTAATTGTATCCCGATCTTACTGCCATGTTGATGAGTCATTTCAGTTAATTGTTTTAAACCTTCAATTTGTTCATCATTCCATATTCCCAGATGATATAGCGTTCTTCGTCCTTGAGGATCTATAGCTGTAGCTTCTACAATAATTAAACCAACTTGCCCTACAGCTCTACTTGTATAGTGAGTAAGATGCCAGTCCATCACTTTTCCATCTTCTTTGACACATGAATACATACACACAGGTGACATTACAATACGATTTTTTAAAGTCACATTTTTTACCATGTAATTAGAAAATAATTTTTTTGCCATAATTCACAGCTCCTATATTTGATTTTCATCAATTAAATACTATTTATAATATTTAGATATTATTCTCAATATTTTGACACTTTTCTATAACTACCATTATCTTAAAATTTTTATAGCAAGCATGAATATTTTTGCATAACATACTTATATAATTAAATGACATAATGTCATTGACATAGTGTCATTGACATTATATCATTTAATTAAAGTCATTAATTATCAGTTGTATTAGGAGGGATTTATACAATGAATACTTATCATCCTGAACCTTATAAAATAAAAATGGTGGAGCCGATTTACCTTATTCCTAAAGAGGTACGAAAAAGAAAAATTGAACAAGCAGGTTATAATCCATTTTTACTAAAAAGTGAAGATGTCTATATTGACCTTTTAACTGACAGCGGAACAGGCGCAATGAGTGATCGCCAATGGGCAGGTTTGATGATGGGGGATGAATCCTACGCAGGCAGCAGGAATTTTTACCATCTAGAACAAACTGTGCGAGAACTTACGGATTATCAATATGTCATTCCTACTCATCAAGGACGTGGTGCTGAACAGGTCCTTTTTCCACAATTAATTCAAAATCAAGGTCAAGCGGTTCTAGGCAATATGCACTTTGATACCACAAAAGCTCATATCGAATTAAACCAGGCGAAAGCAATTAATCTGGTTATTGATGAAGCATATGATACTTCCCATGATCATCCATTCAAAGGTAATTTTGATATCAACAAATTAAATTCCTATATTAAACAACATGGAAAAGAAAATATCGCTTTCATTTTAATAACCGTTACTTGTAACAGCGCAGGTGGGCAACCTGTTTCAATGCAAAATATAAAAGAAGTATCCCAAATAGGTAAATCAAATCAAATTCCAGTTTTTTTTGATGCAGCTCGCTTTGCAGAGAATGCCTATTTTATTAAAAAAAGAGAAGATGGATATGAAAACAAATCAATTCGTGATATTATTCTTGAAATGTTCTCCTATGGTGATGGTTTAACCATGAGTGCGAAAAAGGATGGTCTAGTGAACATTGGCGGAATTCTTGCTATTCGTGATCATAAAGAGTTATTTGAGCAGTGTCGTTCATATATTGTTCCCATGGAAGGATTCCCAACGTATGGTGGTTTAGCTGGAAGAGATATGGAGGCTTTAGCAATCGGATTACAGGAAGTAGTGGAGTTAGATTATCTAGAACACCGCATACGTCAAGTTCAATTATTAGGTGATTTATTAAAAAATGATGGAATTCCAGTTCAAGAACCGATAGGTGGTCATGCCGTTTTTATAGATGCTCAAAAGTTTTTGCCTCACATTTCAAAAACTCAATTCCCAGCTCATTCTCTTGCTGTTGCATTATATCTAGAAAGTGGGATTCGTGGGGTTGAAATTGGATCATTGTTATTCGGTAGAGATATCAAGACAGGAGATGATGGTTTATCTCCATTAGAATTATTAAGGTTGACGATTCCAAGAAGAGTATACACAGACAATCATATTCGTTACATTGCAGATGGGATTATAGCTCTGTATAAAAAAAGAACTGAAGTTAAGGGAGTTAGTTTTACTTATGAGCCAAAAATCTTAAGACATTTCACATCCCGATTTACTCTTTCAAACAATTCAGCTGTTCAAGAGGTTCAAGAAACCCCAGTTATTCAGAAGGAAATATGAGCATATAGCGAATTTATAGATATTAAGAGTAGAATTCCAAATGGAATTTTACTCTTTTAGTGTATCTTAAAAAGATAAATATCTAGCTTCATTATTCAATTAATAAACAATTTGTGTTATCCTTTTCATTAATATGTCTTAAATATCACTTTAAAGGATTGAAACGAAATGGAAACTAAAAAAATATCCAAAAGAAAAATGCAGTCTGTACAAACTAGAGAAAAATTATTACATGCAGGTCAGGACATATTTATTGAATTTGGCTTTCAAAAAACGACCATATCGCAAATCATTAAGAAAGCTGAAACAGGATATGGGACAGCCTATGTATATTTTAAAAATAAGGATGATATTTTAATAGAACTAATGGAAGATGTGATGGAAAGATTTTATGAAATAGCCAATCGAACTTATGAGCCAAAATCTAAAAAAGAAGCCTTTGCATTAATTGAATCACAAAGTATATTATTTTTGGATATGGCTAACAAAGAGAAGCTAATGATGCAGATCATTGAAGAAGCAATACGATTATCAGATAACGTAAGATCAAAATGGACTGAAATTCGTGAACAGTTTATAAAACGCATTAGTGAAGACATTGCCTATGCTCAAAAAAATGAACTTGCTAGAATCGATGTTGATTGTACTATCGTAGCTCGTGCTTGGTTTCACGCTAATGAAATGTATTTGTGGGAAATTGTAACTGACCATAAAACCCCTCCAATTAAAGAAATCGTTCATAACATTGCTTCCATTTATACTGGAGGATTGTATAGGTAGAATTCAAAGGAGATTAAGAGTCTTGAATAAGAAGCAACAGATCATTTTTCGTAGTTCTATTATTACAAACATTTTTTTAGTAATTATTATTATCTGGGGATTCATAAATACTAACTTTGTAAAAGAACAATTAATTTTTGAACAAGTACAGCACAATTTAGTTGAGTTAGAGGGATTGATTACACACCAAAAAAAATATAACTGGTCAGAACCTAATTTAGTTACAACAGAAGTAAGGGACATCTTAAACGGTATATATATAGGAGTAAGTACTGGAAAGTATTTAAAAACAATATCCAGCAGTGATATACGAACCCTAGAAAATCTTGCCTCTATACTTAGGCAATATCCACATGATGAACTATATGAATTTTCTACTTTAACTACAGAAGATAAACAAAATTTTGAAGAGCTACAAATAAAACTTCGAGAGGTTGGATTAGGATTGCGAATTACCATAAGTAAAGACTGGGATTCATTTATGGATCAAATAAAAACATTAGAAGAAAACCTCTCAACTCTACAGAACAAATAGTTACTCTTGTATCAAACCAAAGAAAGAGGTGTCTGGTATCAATTTCTCTAGTCTCAACATACCACCACCTCTTTCATTTCGCTAGTTTAGGTAAAACTTAACCAATTTCAATAGAATGTATTAAAAATTAAACTGCTCTTTTATCTTATAAGCTACCTCTTCTGCACTCAAATTTGTATTGTTGATTCGAATATAATTTTCTCTTGTGATCTCACCTTCATTAGAATTTAATCTATGCTTCTCATATGTAGCTCTTAGATGATGCTCAGACTGTTCAATATTTCTTTTTGTTGGCTTTTTTTCTAATCTATAAGGTGTTGTATTACGGACAAGACGTTCCTCCATATCCGCTTCTAACTCTACAAAATAAATTTCTGCTCCATTCAATTCAAAAATAGAACAAACATGGTTGACAAAATTCCAATCTCCTTGTAAATCAAATGCCCATACATATGTAAATATCATTCCATAATGGTCACTTTTTGCAAATTCACTAAACATTTCATTTCGAAACAAATTTACTAGTTTCTTGAAAGATTCTGTTCCAAAATCAAAAAAAGGTTGAATAAGATCAATCGTCATATGGTTATGAAATAACTTTAGATCTGTTATCTTTTCTAATTCATGACCAATGGTCATTTTCCCCACAGCTTGAGGACCAAATAGCAATACTAGTTTCATGTTATCCACCTCGTTGAATATATTGTTCTCGTTTCTGTCCTTTAATTGGTAGGGTTCAACCTCCATCATACATTTCATCCTTTATAAACACTATAAGTTCATTTAATTTCTTTATTGTTTTTACTGGTGTGACTGCCAATGATTCATCCCATTTTTGATTTTTATCAACCCAAACCGCCTTCATACCAACCTGTGAAGATCCAAACATATCATTTTTAGGGTGATCACCTACAAAAATTGCTTCATGCGGCAATAAATTTAATCGTTCCAACGCCATTTGGAATATTTGCTGATCTGGTTTTTTTACTCCTGCCTCCTCGGACACGATAATGACATCAAAATAATCTCTAATTTCCAATAAATCAATTTTTCCATATTGAATTTGATTTCTTCCATTTGTCACTAAACCTAGTTTATAGTTGTTTTGTTTACAAAACTCAAGTAATTCAACGGTATGCTCCATCAAAACCGCACATTGAACATAGTTGGTAAAATAAAATTCCATCAATTCATCTAACTCTGGTTTGACTTCCCAAATAAATGTTTCACGTATTTGATTAAATGTTTCTTCTTTTTTTGTGTATCCAAAATAATCGATTTTTTTAATCATTTCAATGTGTTGACTTTTTTTTAATGGAGACAATGAATTAAAATATTGCTCCATAAATAATTCTAAAAATTTACCGAATGATTTACTTCTGTCTAACAACGTATCATCAAGATCAAAAATAATTCCCTTATGCAAACTTCATTTCCCCTCATTTGTTATGTAGTTTCATTAACCTAAAGCCACGTCTAAAATCATCATCACAACAAAACCAACCATAAGTCCTAGAGTTGCAAGATCAGTGCTTCCAGAGGATTGAGATTCAGGTATAAGTTCTTCTACTACTACAAAAATCATTGCACCAGCCGCAAATGCAAGCGCATAGGGAAGAATAGGTTGTATAAGTAAAACCGCACCTGCTCCAATCACCGCAGCCAATGGTTCAACAATTGCAGAAAGTTGTCCATAATGAAAAGCTCTTTTCCTAGACATCCCTTCTCCACGTAATGGTACAGATAAAGCTGCTCCTTCAGGCATGTTTTGAATACCAATTCCTATCGCAAGACCTACAGCACCTATTAATGATGCGTCTCCTAATCCTAAAGAAGCTGCTCCAAACGCAACTCCAATGGCTAATCCTTCAGGAATATTATGTAAAGTAATTGCTAAAAACAACAGTGTTGATTTTTGTAACTGCGTTTGTGGACCCTCAGCTTTTTCATGTTTTTCATTTAAATGAAGATGTGGTACTACAAAGTCCAATAACCGAATAAATAAACCACCAAATAAAAAACCAACTGCTGGGGCCAACCAAGGAATCTGTCCATTCTGTTCACTAAACTCAATGGAAGGTGCCAATAATGACCAAAATGAAGCTGCAATCATGACGCCTGCCGCAAATCCTAACATCATATTTAATACATGTTTATCTATTCTTTTGAAGAAAAATACAGTTGCAGCACCTAAAGCAGTTAATCCCCATGTAAAAAGCCCACCTATTAAAGCCTGCACCGTAGGATTTAATTCACTGAACCATAAAAACATGAAATGAACATCCTTTCACTCTCCATTTTAATGATTAATATACCATTGTTAACTAATTAGATGGATTATAACAGATTCAACTTGTATTGGACAGTAAAAAGTGTCACAGATATTCATTTCAAATCAAGCTTTAATCTTTTGATTAAAAATATAGGTAAGAGTGTAACAAAGGAATGTATATGGAACACGTAGTTTTGTGAGTGAGATTACAATTTGTTCATAAATAAAAAAATCTAAAAAGTCAAATCTCCTTCTTCAAAATATTTACTATATATCTCTAGATTCCGTTTCTTTAATCCATTGATTGTACTCTTCATTGCTCTTTTTACTGTCGGTCTTGAATCACTTGCTAGTACTTTAAATAATTCAATCGAATCTTCAATATATTTCATGCCTTCTGCGGAAGAAAATATTTTGGCTATATTCCACCTTACATTTTCATCGTCTATTTTTATCCAATCGTTCATTCTCTCCATTACTTGATTAGGATAGTATATTAACAAACCGTCACCAATGGCAAATGCACCTAAGTTCTTTTTTACATAAGGATTTTGATCACTTAAAAGTGGTTCAATCAAATCAATAAGTTGATTAGCCATCTCCTGATTCTTTAATTTACTTACATATTTAACTGCAACAGTGACAGCTCTTCTAACATTAGGTGATTCATTATTTGTCCACTCATAGAAGGTTTGATAATATTCATGAAAGTGATTGACTAAGATAATGGAACAAGCACTAGCCACCCATTCTCTAACTTCCCAATGATCACTGTCAGCTAATATAAGTAGAGTATTATTTACTTCTTTTGGATTAATTTCAAATTGCTCCGCTATTAAAATTGAACCTAATTCTTCACCTGTAATATCATTTGAGTTTGCTAATAACATACCAAAGTCATATATGGACTCTTTCGTTACCAATAATTTTTTAATCATTTTTAAAGCCTTGTTTTTCACAGCTTGTTTAGGTGTTTCAGCATGATTAGTAGCTTGCGATTTGAGTTTGTTTAGCATGCACTGTACATCTTTGCTAAGAATAGATTGTTCAAGCTCCACCAATAATCACTTCCTCAACTTCATTCTCTATTTTTTTCAAAATTTCTTCTGATTTAAATCTACTTGCTTTTTTCCCATCCAAAGCTCTCAAACCACATTTGCTGATGGTTTTTTTCTATAGCTGTTCTAATGAAGGGAATCATATTACTAGGTAACTTGTCCACTTTAAACCACTTGAACTCTTCACATTTATCAGGTTCAACATTTATGATCTCACCTTGCCACGAGTCAACTTTGACGTAAAAATCAATCCATTCGTTTTTTATGTTATTCCTATGCATTACGCCAACTACATTAATCTCATTTGAATCTATTCTGACGCCTGCTTCTTCTTTGGCTTCTCTAATTGCAGCTGACACTACATCCTCTCTGCCTTCTATTTTGCCAGCAACTATACCCCATTTACCATCTTCAAACCCTGTATTCTTTCTTTTTAATAGTAAAACTTCATTATCATTTCTATAGAACAGTACATTTACGGAACCGTAATATAATGGCTGATTCATATTGTCACCTTACCCTATCACTTTTCTTTCTAAAATGATCTTTTTACAATTTTATATATAATAAACCCAATAACTGCTCCGGTTGTATTTAATATAATATCATCGACGTCAAAACTACCCCTTTTCAACAGTAACTGTAAAAATTCCAAACATGTAATACTTAAGATAAAACTAAAAATAAATTTAATAACATTAAATCTAAGCACATAAGGTCCAAATATTCCAAAAGGGATAAATACAACTATATTACCTAATATATTGATAATCCAGATTTTAGGGTCAAAATGATCATAATAATAAAAATATTGCTTGATCGTACTGAAAGGTGTTAAGTTGTAGCTAAAGCTACTATTAATCTCAGTTCTATCAAACCCTACAAACATCCAATATACTAATACGAACAAATAAAACATCATCAATATGGCTGTGATTCCTCGAAGTAAAGTTTTCAATTGTGCATCTCCTATTTAAAAATAATATTAATTAATATTATCCAGACCTTATTATCATAACATTTCAAAATAAAATTGGCCCTACCTATTAACTCGTCTTCTTTTTGACCTGAATCTTATAAAAATAGATATTGTTACCAACAATGTTGAAACCAATATCGTTATCCCCATGGAAACAAAAACACTTATAATGCTACCTAAAAAATCATGAACAACCGTCAATTTAATCACATCATGTGGTAAAGATTCTGTGTCGGTATTAATTCTAAAGCTACCGCTACTCTCTATTGTAAAATCATATAAAGAACTAGCTTCCACATCATTCATGCTATAAGTTAAGCTTTGCTGAGGTGTTAACAACATTTCATTCCGTGTTTCCAAATCTATTACGGACACTTTAATCTGATCTATTACATGATTATATTTAAGTGTCCTTTTCATTTCAAATATACCAATATCTAATTGATCAATTTCATATTCATAAAAAATAGTATATTCACCAGGTTGTTCTAGTTCCAGATCATTTTCTCCAGGAACGAATACATAGGGAAAATTTTCTGTTTTAAACAAATAATTAACGTTGAAAGCAGTAATTAAAATGCCAACGATAAGTACAATAATTGCAACAATAATTCCAATATACCATGGTATTTTCATAGATGTCTCCTTTTTACTGTATCCAAAAGTATTAATTTGTAAATTCTTCCCCATCATTTTAATCTGAGGTTATTCTAATTTATCCAACACTTTCACTTCTCCATCATTGTATCCAATGATGACTTGATCAACCATATTTACAAACAAGCCATTTTCTACTACTCCAGGTATCATATTTAATTGAGTATGTAGATGTGATGGGTCTTCAATCAATTCAAAATAACAATCTAAAATATAGTTTCCATTATCAGTAATAAATGGTTCATTCTTTTCTAGTTTTCTTATTTTTGTTAGACATTTAAATTTTTGTATTTCTCGTTTGGTTGCTTCAAACCCAAACGGGGTAATTTCCACAGGTAGAGAAAATGAACCGAGTTCTTTCACGTACTTTGATTCATCTGCCACTACTACAAATTTTTCAGAAGCAAATGCCACGATTTTTTCTCTTAGCAATGCGCCTCCTCCACCTTTTATTAGATCTAAAGTTGAACTTATTTCATCCGCTCCATCAATGGTAATATCTATATGATTTACATCAGAAAAAGTAATGAGAGGTATATTCATTTCAATTGCTAGTTTTTGGGTGCTCTTTGAAGTGGGAATTCCCTTAATATTTAAACCATTCTTCACTTTTTCACCAAGCTTTCGTACTACCCAAAATGCTGTAGAACCTGTACCTAACCCAACGACCATACCATCTCTTACATGTTCAACTGCTTTTTCTCCTGCTATTTTTTTTGCATTCATATGTACCTCCTGAAGAATTTAATGATAAATTTAATTTACATTTTGGATTATACTTAATATAAAAAAACAGACCTTTAAATTTATCAAGGTCTGCTTTCACCATTTATTATTCCCCAAAATCTACATTGTGATATACTTGTTGAACATCTTCTAAATCTTCCAAAGCGTCTATCATTTTTTCAAATTGTTCCAGCACATCTTTTGAAAGTGTTACATCGTTTTGTGCAATCATCGTTATTTCTGCTACAGTGAATTCAGAAATACCAGCATTTCTGAACGCTTCTTGTACTGCATGGAATTGATCAGGTTCAGCATAAACAATAATTGCACTATCTTCTTCTAAAATATCACGAACGTCTAGATCTACTTCCATTAATAATTCAAGCACTTCATCTGCTGTTTTCCCTTCTATACCTATAACAGCAGTTTCATCAAACATATAAGCTACAGATCCACTTACTCCCATATTCCCACCATTTTTATTAAATGCCGAACGTACTTCTGGTGCAGTACGGTTCACGTTATTAGTTAATGCATCTACGATGACCATAGATCCATTGGGCCCAAACCCTTCATAACGAAGTTTATCAAAGTTTTCATCTGAACCACCTTTTGCTTTTTCAATGGCACGATCGATGATTGCTTTTGGTACATTATACGTTTTAGCACGCTCAAGAACGAATTTTAATGCTTGATTTGAGTCAGGATCAGGTTCACCTTGTTTAGCTACGACATAAATCTCACGCCCGAATTTTGCATATATTTGACTAGTTTTTGCATCTTTTGATGCTTTTTTTTCTTTAATATTATTCCATTTACGACCCATAAATGTTTCACTCTCTTTCATTCTTTAAATCAAATATATTATACCTTATATGGTTCATTTATTGAAATGAATAATGTTGTCAAAAACATTTTAAAAATTTATGAGTTTCAACTAAAATTGAATTTCTTTGGCAGCTTTTAATTCAGCAAACCTTCCACCTAAAATACTGTTGTGATGTTCTATAATTTGCTTTGCTTTTAATATTTTTGTGTCAAATGTGGAGTGCCCATCCTCTATTAATACATTATTATATCCCAAACTAAAGGCACGTCTACAGGTCGTATCAACACAAAACTCTGATTGCATTCCAACAATAATTAGGTTTTCTATTCCTTTTTCTTGCAGATTCTCATGTAAATCTGTTTGGAAGAATGAATCACAGTAATTTTTTTGAATTACCATCTCATTTTCAAGGGGTGTTATTTTAGGGTGGATTGGCCACCCTTCCTTACCGTCAATTAAATTGGGAGCTTCAGTATGCTGAATAAAAAACACTGGTATATTATTTGAGCGAGCCCTCGCCAATAATTCTTGGATGTTATGTAATACTTTATCTCCGTTGTACAAACTCCCTCCATCATATGTAAACATTATCACTTGTACATCAATAATTAATAAAGCTGTCTTATTTTCCATTACCCCACCTCCCTTTTCTCATGGTTTAATTTGTTCATGATTTGACTTAAATGGTGTTCATCATGTTCATTTAATTCTTCTATAAGATAAAGTAGTGAATTAGGGGTTAATTTCCTAGTTAGATCTTCGTATGATAAATTCAACAGCATTTCGCATAATTTATTTCTAGTTGCATTAAATTCTTTGATTAGCTCAACCTTTGAATATTTTTTTCTAGCCATTTCATATCCAAGTTGATTAAAAGTATCAAATTCGGGAAATTCCATGTTTTCTCCATTTTTCACAGCTGGAATTGTATGATCAATGATATATGTATCCCAATTTAATAAATGCCCTATAATTTCACCAATAGATGCTTTCCCTTGTGCAATAGGATCTAACCATAGTTGATCAGGTAGTCCATTTAAAGAGGTAACAAATTTAGTAAAATCTCTATACTGTTTAATAATTTCGTTATAATTCATAAATCAAATCCCCCTTACTTAATATGAATATATTATCATGGGAAACGATATAATTCAAACATACGTTCTGTTTACCCTTTCAACTTTACTTCGTAATATGAAATAAAGTTATTATTATTTTACCAAATGATTTATCAGGTCTCTAACTGTTTCAACGTAATAAGTAGGATTGTTATCTAATAATTCTTGTTTACTGCCATAGCCGTATCCAACACCAATAGATGCAACTCCGTTATTCTGTGCTCCAATTAAATCATATTTTCGATCACCTATCATGACAATATTACTGGGATTCAATTTTTCTTTTTCAATTAAATATTGGATGACTTCAGTTTTATCTGATCTTGTTCCGTCTAAGTTACTTCCACTTGTAAATCGAAAGTATTTTTTTATATCAAAATGTTCTAGAATTTTTTCCGCAAAAAGAGTAGGTTTTGAAGTCGCTACATACAACTGTTTATTCTGATTTGTTAATTCCTCCAACAAGTGAATTATTCCATCATATAGTGTTCATTCTCATATAAACCCTTCTCAGAAAAGTATTCTCTATAATAAGCTACTGCTTCCTTTACCTGTATTTCATCAAATGAGTAAAATTCCATAAAAGATTGATACAGCGGAGGACCTATAAAAGTTTCTAATTCATTTAAATCTTTCACATCAATATCAAATTTAGCCAAAGCATATTGTATTGACTTTGTTATACCAGTTTTGGGATCCGTTAATGTTCCATCTAAGTCAAATAATATTGTGTTATATTTCATCGTATACACCTGCTTTTCATATTCTCATGTTAGTATATTGTCCCTAGCAAAATTCTTCAACTCTATAAACTCAATGACACCTTTACAATTCAGTTACAATCTTTATATCATTTTAATTGAAAATTAATGTAATTTTAAGGTTAACAAACTACAATAAGTCTTGTAACAAAAAAAAACCAGGGGGAAACAAAAAATGAAAAAAGCATTACAAATTTTTGCGATTCTAGGAGCTATCACTGTTTTTGCAGCAGCTTGTACACCACAGGATACAGATGTAGAGCAACAGGAAGAATTTCAAGAAAATGAAGAAATGAATTTTGAAGAAGAAGGTACAGATGAAGATGCTGACGCAGAAGCTACTGATGAAGAAGATGCAGAAGCTACTGATGAAGAAGATACTGAAGAGTCTACTGAATAATTGAAATAAACAGCTGAACAAATTTATATAAACAAAAAATGATGTGACTTACATTTCACACCTAAATAGTTACTCTAGCTTCACACTAAAACATATGGAATATATTAGAATGTATACATTAAAAATCAGTCATCTCTTATTCTATAGCTTAGGTTCAGTGAATGTAAGGTGTAATCATTTTTTATATAAATTTAAATAACGATGGTATCTTCTTAAGGAAGACTGCCATCGTTATTTTATTCTACATATAGAATTTAAAATGTTATTAATTTTAATTCAACTTTCCCCGAATTCAATCCTAGAAATTTTCATATTTCCCCATATCGCTTTTTTCACAATGACATCAAGTTCTCCTCTTTGCTGCTCAAGTTCTCTACCTTCACCTTCAGGAACATAATACTTTTCTATACCATATTCAACAAAAATGGAATTTGGTCTAATCTTAGAAACCACTGCCTCAAGGTAAATGTGAGCTTCCACTGCATCCTTAGGTTTAACATGACCAATAGATGCAACTGTATAATAACCCTTTTCTTCTATTAATCCAATTGTGAGCTTCTCACCTATATCAGGCAAATTAACTTCTTGCCATAGGGTTTTGGGAATGTCATTTATCTCATAATGTAAAATAACGTAATCTCCGTAAAATAAATCTCTAGGATCAACAGGTACTGTTTTCAAACGTAATTCTTCCCCAAACCATTCCACAGAATAATTGCTGAGAGAAATAGATAATAAAAAACAAACTTGTAATATGAGAGCTATGATAAACCAACCTCTTTTTGAAGTTCTCAATTCAATCACCTCCACCATCGATTAGCCATTTTTCCTTTTGTTTTTGCAGTATGAAGTAAATTCCAAACAGCAATCCACCACCAAGTATGAATGAAATTGATTTCGGCATAAAATCCCAAGTCAAATTAAGATATGCTACAAGTGTACTGAACAAAAATGAGAAACTTCCCAAGTTAACAATCATTCTATTTCTTAGCTTAAAACCAAGCCACAATAAATACATTGAAAAGAAATACATCATAAATATATAAACAACATCTGTAAATGGAATCAAATAAAAAACTGGAATCATTATGACCCATTCATACCCTGTAAATAATCGATTATTCTTCCACTTAAATGCAATTGAAATTAAAGCAATAAGCAAAAAGGTTATAAAATGAAAAGCTGAAAAAGATTCAGAACTTCGATATAAAACCATGAATAATGCAAACATAAAAAAGAATAATAGACTTAATTTTCGATATATTGAAAAGAAAAAGTCTTTAGGAAAAATATCCGCCAATACATAAAATAAATAAACTGGAACAAGCATCCAAAACCAAGAGATATCATAATTTGAAAACAAAAACAATGAGTGAATAAAAACAGAAGTAGATAATAATAAAATAATAACAATATGATGTCTATACTTAAATGCAAACAAACCTAGACCTATCGCTAGAAAAATAAAGGTAACAAAGCTAAATTGATTATACGTAATCAGACTAATACCTTGTGATAAATTCAAAATCACGAGTGTTAAATAAAACAGTAATGAACTTCGATATATATAGGTCATTGCTAAACCAGCTAAACCCCAAACGATAAATGAGGTAACATCATTTGCACTTATATGAAACATCTGACCAGTTAAAATGATGCCAGCACCAAAGGCAACTACTCCTAATGATATGAAACAATGACCCATAACTAAAGATCCCTTAGCAACCTTTTGTTCTCCAAATCCGTAAAAACCTAACATTACAATTAAAATAATTAATAATTTTATTGGATTTGAGATTAATGACCAATTAGAGGCAATAAAAGTCAATATCCCTAATCCGATTAATAAACTAGCTAATATGGGTATTATTTTATAAGAACGTTTATCCTGTTCTGGATACAACTCAAGTATTTGATTGAATTGCTCGTTTGAAATAATTTGTTTTTCAACCCATCCTAAACCTTCTTTTTGTAATAATTTTCTCAATGATTACACCTCCTTATAGAATTTTAACTCATTTTAAATAAATATACTCTAATAAATTCATCAATCAACCAATACAAAACTCCAGTTAAACCAGTTACTAATATAACTAAAGGAAATCCATTCACAAATAGTAAACTAATGATTATAAATAACATTATATGAAGAAAAAAAGCGATAAATTTACGATTATCTTTATATATTTGATCTGTTACAACATCTGACAAAATCGAAATAGGGATAGCAATAACGAACAGTGGGACAACCATAAAAATCATTTGAAATGTTGTTATCAAAGATAAGTTTTCCTTTAATGCATCAATACTCTCACCAAAATAAAGTACATAAATGGCGAACTCTATAGACAAGATGACAAGTATACTGATTGTGCTTACAATTATTTTTCTTTTTAAAAAATCAAACCCCAAACGTATCCATGATTCACTTTTAGTCAATATTACTCCTCCTTTATTAAGGGGGTGTTTACTGCCCTATCTGGCTACTTGCAAGTCAATATAAAAGCTGTATTTTTTTCTTATATTATAAAAAAAATCGAAAAAAAAATAGTACTATCTTTTTCTAGTACTATTTTTTCACAGATTTCTAAGTAATTAAATTTATTAAAACAATCCCATCTCCTTTGCCTTTTCAGCTGCTTCTTTACTACTTGTTAACTCCAATTTTCGCAGTATGTTACTTACATGATTTTTAACTGTGCGTATGGAAACAACTAAAGTTTCTGATATTTGAGTTTGTGTTTTCCCTTGATAAATCAAGTTTAGTATCTCAAGTTCAGCAGGTGTGATCAATGCACGCATTTCTTTCACTTTATATTCTTGTTCTAATTTCTTTAATCGTTTAAATTCTTCTCGAATCTGTTCCGCAGCTTGTGCATTAATAGGAGATTGGTTTTGATAAGCAGAACGAATACAATCGGGGATTTTTTCAAAGTCTGATTTAATAATATAATCCAGTGCTCCTGCACGAAAAGCACTAAACATCATTTCTTTTTCTTCAAGTGATGTTAGCATAATAATTCTGGCTCCATATTGCTGACTCATTTCGGCTGTGATTTCAATTCCTTCTATACTATTAGCTAACAAAATATCCATCAAAACAACATCAATTTCCACGGTGCTTATCGCTAACATCGCTTCTTCCCTATTTTCCGCTTGTGACACAACCTCTAAATCAGATTCAGCTGATAAAAAAGAAGATAACCCCCTTCTCCAATCTTTATCATCCTCCACAATTAAAATTTTTATTTTATCCATATTCTCTCCTTATTTCTTAGGAAATTTTAAGATTACTGAAGTACCTTCATCTCTTATACTTTTGATATCTAGAGAACCTCGATGTCTATTCATCACATTATATGCGTAAGCCAAGCCTAATCCAAAATTCATCTTATCCTTCATTTTTGTCGTAAAGAATGGATCCATCACTTTTTTTAAATGATTTTTGTTTATGCCAAAACCAGTATCTTTTATTTCTAAAACATGAACCTGGGTCATTTCATAACCAATCATCTCAATCTCTCCACCTGCTGGCATCGCTTCAATCGCATTCATTATTATATTTTGAATTGTTTCCATCACATGTGTTTTATCACAGATTAAATTAATATTTCCATCTACAGAAGATATGACATTGATTTGATTCAAATAAGGCCGTATATTTTCCAATGTTTCATCAATCATAGCTTTAAGGTTATAACTTCCCTTTTTTAAAACTATATCGTGTGTCTGATGTTGCACTTTTTGAATCATTAGTTGAATATGTGATGTTGCATTTAAAATCACTCCAATATCTTCTTCAAGTTCCTTTTGTTCCGTATTTTGAGCATGTGCTTTTATTTTATGTCCAAACAATCTCATTTTTCCCACATCATTTTTAATGGCATGATTTAAAATTGCAGTTCCTGATGTGATCGCTTGAAGTGTAATATCTAATTTTTTCCGCTCAATAAAAAGCTGCATTCCTAAAAATCCATAATTGAAGATAGCTAAAACAAATACAATTGTACCGTAAATGACAATCCATGTATTGTACTTCCACATTCTATAAATATCAAAACTAGGTAAAACATAATTCATAACCAATACAAACAACACCGTTGGTACAATCGATAAACTAGTAAGTATATGATTCCTTTTTAAATCTGGAAGCTCTTCACGTTTGGATATAATCAAAATACTTCCAAACAAAACATATAAAACCGACCATGATGCTAATAATGGATATAACCCAACATCAGTTACAGGATAAGCGGGAGTAAATAACAACATAAGTACAATCGGTAAACATAATATGTACGGGATAATTTTAAACCAACGCTTGTTTACAAATATAGGTTGATAATATAAAGAAAATAATATATAGCTATAGGGAATCCCATAATAAGAAAATAGAGAGCAAGTAACTTGGATTCTATATAATATTGTTTGTAACACTTTGGTATCAGATTGCTCTTTTACAAAAGGAAGAAACTGCTCTCCAATTAAAATCGCAATGGCTCCACATCCACCACAAAATAAAAGTGCACTTAACCAACGGATTGAAATATTTTTTGGATCAAATCTTAATAGTATAAGAGCAATGCCCCAAAGAGCAATCAAAACAAATAACATACAAGTTCCACTTCCTCAGTACAGTTTCTATTCCTTTTTGTGATTTTACAATATCCAACCAATAAATACCACTCATCCATAAAATAATGCATTTAAGATCTACGTTTAAAAACCCTCAACATATATGTTGAAGGTTTTTAATTATCAAAAATTATAAAAAGGATTAAATATTCTTTTTTCTCATCATATCTAGAGCATGAACAGGTTGATCAACCTTCATTCGCAAAGTCATCAAAGGATGTCTTGCAGCTTCTAATTCATTGCCTTTGTCATCCCAGATTTTTGCAACAGTTTGTTTGAAAAATGTCCCATTTGGGCCGAAAAATTCAATTTCCTGTCCTACTTTAAAATGGTTTCGTTGCTGAATCGTTGCTATTCCTGTCTCCTCGTCATAGTCAAGAACTAACCCCGCGAAATCAAAGTTCACTAATTTATCTTCTGCTTCATAAATATGTTCTCCTGCACCTGGTGCTTTATAAAAGAATCCTGAATTCAATGGGCGGTTCGCAGCTTTATGAATTTCATCCAACCACTCTTGCTTTAATTCATAATGATCAGTATTTTCCATATAAGCATCGATAGCTTGACGATATGCGTTAACTACGGTTGCAACATAATGAATACTCTTCATACGCCCTTCGATTTTAAAGCTATCTATACCTGATTCAATAAGCTCAGGAATATGTTCAATCATGCCTAAATCCTTAGATCCCATTGTGAATGGATCGTCTTCATCGACAGTAAACATCGGATGTTTTTCATCACCTTCATACAGATCATAATACCAACGACAAGACTGAGAACATCCGCCACGATTGGAGTCACGATCAGTAAAATGGTTAGACAGGACACAACGTCCAGAATAAGAGGAACACATGGCACCATGGATAAAGGCTTCAATTTCAATATCAACCTTATCTTTAATTTCAATTATTTCTTCCATGTTTGCCTCACGTGCTAACACAACCCTTGGCAGACCTTCATCTTTCCAAAATTGTACCGCTTGCCAATTCATTGTTGATTGTTGAGTACTCAAATGAACCTCTAATTTCGGAGCTACTTTCAGTGCTGTATTTACAATGGCTGGGTCTGCTGCAATGATAGCTGAAATGCCCACTTCTTCTAATTGTTTTAAATACTCCTCTAACCCATCAAAATCCTCATTATGCGCATAAATATTTGTAGCTACAAAGACCTTAGCCCCATACTTTTTGGCAAATTCAACCCCTTGCCTCATTTCATCAATACTGAAATTATCTGCATTGGAACGCAATCCAAATCTTTGTCCACCTATATATACCGCATCCGCTCCATAATGAATTGCAAATTTTAATTTTTCTAAATTACCCGCAGGTGCTAACAGCTCGGGTTTTTCTAATTTTCTTCTGGTTGAACCCGGTGACTTTTTAGTAAGTACCGTCATCGCTCAACACCTCCTATTTTATATTTAATTTCCCGGGGGTCCCCGAACCCTACTTAAATTCAGTCACATCCTTGTGACCAACCTAGGATCAGCACTTCCTGTGCTGAAAGCATATTTTTGGGGTGCATATTTCTGTTATGGGCCCCGTAAAAGTAATAGCCAGCTAATATCACACCACGTCCATGCGGTGAACACTGGCACCAGTTCATCCAAGAACTGGGGACCTAATATTGAAGTCTTACTTCACTTTTTGGGGTGTACTAATATACTTGCTCTTTAAAAAAGAAACCGTAAGACAATTCCCGATCTGGATCTTGTACTTGTTTAATCTTTTCTAACCATTCAGGATTAAACTTATAGGATTCAGGATTTTCAAAGTATAAATCAATCGCTTCACGATAACAACGTACAACTGTCTCATTATATTTAATCGATTTTAACAATCCTTCAATTTTAACACTATCAACAGGCTCTTCCAGCACTTCGTCTAACACATCAATTGTACAAATATCATCAGCACTCATAATGTGTGTTCCATTCTCATCCTCATAGATAGGTAATTTTAAATCCTGTCTTTCATATTCTACTAAATACAAATTTCGATCCTTGTCAAATTTATCTGTGACTTTATGATTGATATGCCCCATATAGCTTTTAACTAATTCACGTTTGGAATGATAAATGTTCGTTATACCGTGAATTTGAATTTGAGTTTCTAACTTTAATTTATCGCTTATTTCTTGAACTTCCACTAAATTTAACTCTCTAGCTAATATCATTCGGGTAGCACCTTTTGTTCCCCAATAATTAGCTGTTACATAGTTAGTGGATGTCATTTCCGTATTCCAATGTAAATCCATTTTAATATTCAGTTGCTTTAAGACAGAAATTATGGCAGGATCACCAAAAACAATAGCATCCACTTGGTAATCATGTAGTGCCTTTAAATAAGATGGCAAGGTCTCCATTTGTGCATTATTAAATATGTTGTTAACAGCTACATAAATTTTAACCCCTTTTGCATGGGCGATTTGAACTGCTTTTTTAATCTCTTCCAAATTGAAATTACCGGGTAATCTCACTCCATATTCATTATGCCCAATGTTCACTGCATCTGCACCAGCTTGGATCAAACGTTCCAATTCTTCTAAGGAGCCTGCTGTAGCTAACAGCTCTGGTTTTTTTCTCATTTTTTCACCTCGTAAAAGAATGTTCAAGCATTCCCTACTTACCTTAAGCTAACTTTCTGGTTTCAGTATCATCATATACTGTTTACGTAGGAACAGCACTTCAGGTGCTGTTTATTCATGCTGTAGTTCATGATTAGTACTTACAATTGAAATTGCCAATCCATCTCCAATTGATACAAAGCTTGTTTCTAACTGTGGATGATTGGACAACAATTCATTATATTTATTCAATTTATCAATCATATTGCGAAATCTTGGTTCTAATTCATCTCGTTCCTTTGTCACAAAACCTTGAAAAAACACATTATCTGAAACAATCACAGTCCCCTGTTTACAATGTTTTAAAGACAATTCTAAAAACTTTTTATATTGTCCTTTTGCAGCATCTATAAAAATAAAATCAAAGCTCTCTTGTAAAGCAGGCAATGTTTCTGCAGCATCACCAAGGACGAGCTTTACTCTTTCTGAAACACCAGCTTCTTGGAAATTCTGAACTGCTCTTGCTGCTCGTTTTTCATCCATTTCTAATGTTATAATTTCAGCCATAGGTGCAGCTTCCGCCATATGAATTCCAGAATAACCGATTGCAGATCCAATCTCAAGTATATTTTTAGGTTGAATACTTTTCAACAATACGTTAATAAACTGGATACTTTGAAGCTGTATGTTTGGTATACCTTCTTTTTTAGCTTCCTTTTCAAGCCTTTTCAGTACTGCATTCCGATCTGGAATCAGGTTCAAAATATACTCATTTATTTGTGGATCTATCATATTATATCCCCTTAAAATTCACTTAATTTTGAGCAGTTTGTTTACTTTTCTTTATATTTTGTAAATGTCCCTCATATGTCTCAGAAAATAAATGCTCCTGACTTCCATCTTTTTTTGTAACATAGTAATAATAACTTGTTTTTTCTGGATAAAGTGCTGCTTCTATTGATAGTATACTCGGACTAGCGATAGGGCCAGGTGGTAATCCTTCAACAAAATACGTATTATAAGGACTTTCTATCTTTAAATCTTCATACAATAAACGTTCCTTTGGTTCCTCTAATGCATATTGTACCGTAGCATCAATTTCAAGTTTTATGCTATTATCTCTAATTCGATTATAAATAACACCAGCTACAGTCTTTCTTTCTTCATCTACAACCACTTCTCTTTCAATAAGTGAAGCAATTGTCATCATTTCATGAAAATTGATGCCTTGTGTTTCAAGCTGTTCCTCCCAGTTCTCAGGCAAAGTCTTTAATTTCCTATCCAACTCTAAAAGCATCCTTTCAATGATTTCCTGTTCACTGCTATCAGCTTTCATTTCATACGTTTCAGGAAAAAGATACCCTTCTAAAACATGTTTTAAATTTTCATCTTCTGGTATTTTTTTAATCGATTGGCTTGAAAATAACTCCGGTTGCAATAGCAATTCATGTAAAACATCTATGTTAACTAATTCCTCTTGACTTAGCTTATCCGCAATTTGAGATAAAGTATAACCTTCAGGAATTGTAAATTGAATGGTATCAACTACTGTTTCCCCATTGTTTAATTTTTGAATGATATCATCAATAGTGATCCCTGGCTTCATTTCATATTCGCCTGCTTGGAAACGTTGCCCTTCACCCTTGAACTTTAAATAATAAGTAAAAGAGGTTTGGTTTCTAATAAGTCCTTCTTCTTCTAAACGATTTGCAATTTGTTTTGAATTCATACCCGTTTCAACAATGAAACGTATATTTTCATCTTGTGCTTCAACTGGTTGTAAAGAGCTATATCCATAAAAAACGCCGCCAGCTACAACACCTACAATTAAAAATATAATGATAGATATTATAGCCATTATGATTTTTACTTTTTTCCATCCATTACGGGATCTGGTTCCTTCAACAAAGTTTTCTTGATTTTCCAAGGCGTAAATTCCTCCTTATAACAAGTTAAAGTTTAAAAAATTCCGATATCATCACCAACAAACTACTCTCATACGTAGAAAAAAGCGGGCTAGGCCGCTCAATTCTCATTTATTATACCATATATTATTCTTGTAAATCAGATTCGGCTAGTAACGTATTAAAAGTTTCTTCAACAAGATTCCATTCTTCATCATCATCAATGGTGAATAGCTTAAGGTCATCTCCATCCTCTTCATAACGGAAGGGATACACTTCATCAACCTCATCATCTTCATTAGCATTTGCATTTTCGGGAACAACCATCATGTACTTTGCACCCGTTTCATGAACTTCAAATTGCATAATGATCTCGAAAGGTTCATCTTCACCTTCTTCATTTTTTATAAAAATTGACCCTAAATCATCTTCTAGTATTGTTTCGTTGTTATTTTCTTCACTCATCTGTAAAACCTCCTAATTAAACTATTTTTTTGCATCTAAGTAACTTTGCAGGATTAATACTGCTGCCATTTTATCAATCACTTGTTTTCTCTTTTTCCTGCTCATATTAGCCTCAATTAATGTGCGTTCTGCTGAAACAGTTGTTAACCTTTCATCCCACATATGGATTGGCAATTCCAACACTGTTTTAAGAGTTTCACCATATTGAATGCAAAGCTGACCACGCTCTCCTATACTTCCATCCATATTTTTAGGAAGTCCAAGAACAATTTCAGCTATATCATATTCTTTTATGATGGTTCTTAGTCTGGATATATCTTCTTTCTTGCTTTTTCTTTTTATAACTTCTATACCTTGTGCAGTCCAACCTAACTCATCACTAACAGCAATACCAATTGTTTTATCACCGAAATCTAAACCCATTTTTCGCATGCAATATTCTCCTTAGCCCCTTAAACACCTCTAAGAGTAAAAAGCCCGATGGATAACCATCGGCCTTTCATTTTTAACGATGCTGATTTAGGTATGAACGAACTAATTCTTCAATAAGCTCATCTCGTTCTTGCTTCCCAATCATCGTCCTAGCATTATTATGTCGGGGAATATATGCAGGATCTCCAGACAACAAATAACCAACAATCTGATTGATTGGATTATATCCCTTTTCCTTTAAAGCATCATATACGGTTAATAAAATATCCTGTGAAGTTTCCTCACCGTCTTTGCTCATTTTAAAATGCATTGTTCTATCCATGTTGTTGTTCATCACCAGCACCTCCCGATTTAATACCACTATATTTATGAAAATCACTCTAGATTGAACGCTTATTTCCTATACAAAATACTATAATCAGTTAGGATATATCTTCTTTTATAGGATGTTATAGCTTCATCATATCATAAAATAGAATTGAATAAAGGTAAATCTTTCTTATTTATTTTGAATTTGTTTAATATATTCTTCAACACTGTCAAGTGATTGTTGCAACTTAGATGGATCTTTACCCCCAGCCTGTGCCATATCTGGACGTCCACCCCCGCCGCCACCACAAATAGCTGCTACCTCTTTAATAATTTTACCTGCATGGTAACCTTGTTTAACTAAATCAGACGTAACTGCAGAAGCAAGCTGTACTTTCCCTTCATTTACAGTACCAAAAACAATCACAACTGACTTTAGCTTATCTTTAAGCTCATCAATCATAGAACGCATTGTATCTGCATTTACCTGCTTCAATTGTGCTACTAAAACAGGTACAGTTCCTACTTTTTTCACCTGATCAGATAATGAACCTGCTTCAATTGTGTTTAATTTCCCACGTAATGATTCATTTTCTCTTGTTAGCTCTTTATTTTGTGTTAATAACATTTCAATTCTTTTTGGCAATTCGTCAATTTTTGTTTTTAACAGTTGAGAGCCTTGATCTAAAAGTTCTAATTGATTTGATAAAAACTGATACGCATGTTTTCCAGTCACAGCTTCAATTCGTCGAATGCCTGAACCTATACCATTTTCACTTAAAATTTTAAACAATCCAATTTGTGAGGTTTGATTTACATGGCATCCTCCACATAATTCAATGCTGTAATCACCAACTTGAACCACTCTAACTGTGTCGCCATATTTTTCACCAAATAAAGCCATTGCTCCTATTGCTTTTGCATCATTTAGAGACTTTTGTTCAATTTTTAAAGCTGTGTTTTTCCAAATTTGTGCGTTCACTTTTTGCTCTATCTGTGATAACTCGTCTTCACTTATACTTCCAAAATGAGAAAAATCAAATCTTAATCTTTCAGGTGCAACTAATGAACCCGCTTGGTTGACATGATCACCTAAAATTTCCTTCAAAGCTTTATGCAGTAGATGAGTTGCTGTATGATTTTTAACAATATCTTCTCTCATTTCTATTGCAACAGCAGCGTTTACTTCTTCGCCTACTTTCAGAGTGCCAGATTCTATCTGCACTGTATGAACATGTTGACCATTTGGTGCTTTAAATACATCTTGTACATTTCCTTGAAAAGATTCATTCTCTAGTTTTCCATGATCACTTACTTGTCCACCACTTTCAGCATAAAATGGTGTTTGATCTAACACAACTAAGCAAGTATTTCTATCACTTACAATATCAACAAGTTGATCATTAAAAATAATGGCTTCAACTTTTGCTCGAACCTCCAAGTTATTATATCCAACAAATTCACTTTTAACCTCTAAGTCAGTCAATGGGCCCCCCTGAACCTTCATGCTGTCCACTTCTTGTCTGGCTGCTCTTGCTCTCTCACGTTGTTTCTGCATTGCAAGTTCAAATCCATCATGATCTACTGTGAATCCATTTTCCTTTGCAAAGTCTTCAGTTAAATCTAATGGGAATCCATAAGTATCATATAATTTAAAAGATTGATCTCCTGTAATTTCAGATCTCCCTTGTTTGTTAGCTTCTTGAATCATTTCAGCTAAAATATTTAAACCATCAGATAAAGTTTCATGAAAACGTTCTTCTTCAACACGAACAATTTTTTCAATAAACTGTTGTTTTTCTACAATTTCTTTATAATGCCCACCCATAACAGATGCTACTTTTGAGATTAAACGATATAAAAACGGTTCATTTACACCAAGTACTTTCCCATATCTTACTGCTCTACGAAGTAAACGTCTAATTACATATCCCCGACCTTCATTAGAAGGTAGAACTCCATCACCTATTGCAAATGCAACTGTTCGAATATGATCTGCTATAACTTTAAGTGCAACGTCTATTTCAGTCTTTTCTTTATACTTAACGTTTGCAATCGCGCATGTTTCTTCTATTGTTGGAAGAAATAGATCTGTATCAAAAGTAGAATCTACATCTTGTAAAATCGTTGTAAATCGTTCTAATCCTGCACCTGTGTCTATATTTTTATTAGGTAACGGTGTATACGATCCATCTTTATTATGATTGAATTGTGAGAACACAAGATTCCATACTTCTAAAAATCGTTCATTCTCACCCGCAGGATTTACCTCTGGATCTGATAAATCCCCATATGCATCACCACGATCATAAAAAATTTCTGTACAAGGACCACAAGGTCCTTCTCCAATATCCCAAAAGTTATCCTTGTCTAATTTATATATTCTCTCTTCAGGGATGCCTATTTTTTCATTCCATATTTTATAAGCTTCATCGTCTTCGTGATATACAGTAACAGATAATCGATCTGGATCAAAACCGATCCATTTCTTATCCGTTAAAAATTCCCATGCCCAAGTAATTGTTTCCTCTTTAAAATAATCACCAATTGAAAAGTTGCCTAACATTTCAAACAGTGTATGATGACGTTTTGTTTTTCCTACATTTTCAATATCATTGGTACGTATACACTTTTGAGCATTTGCAATTCTAGGGTTGTCCGGTTTCACCGTACCGTCAAAATAACGTTTCAACGGTGCCATCCCTGCATTAATCCATAAAAGAGAAGGATCGTTATGTGGAACTAATGAGGCGCTTTCTTCTATCTTATGGCCTTTTGTTTTAAAAAAATCTAACCACTTTTGACGTATTTCTCCTGACTTCATTCTTGTTACCTCCTCAAGAACCGTATGTATATTAAATAAATTATTTCATGAAAAAAGTCCCTTTACAGGGACGGATAAATAGTATTTTCTATGTATTTCAATGAATTTCCCTATAATAATTCATTAAAAAATTATAAACTTATCCACCTTTATTGTCAAACTATAGAGGACTAAAGGGAGAGTGTATTCAAACATTAAATAAAATTATAACGTGAAAATATAATATCATTTATTAGACATAGGGTTAAAGAAATCAAAATCATAATTTTCATAAAAACTTCTTTCTCCTGTAACTAACCAATGATCGACTGCTATTTTAGAAAAATAGAATTGATTATTTATTCTAAATGATGCAATCTTAGGGTTGTCCATGCTCATGACCTCAGTATTAATATCAGGTACGATCTTATTCAGTGCCTCATCATCTAATCCTAAATATTCCCCTAATTCTTCTTTAGTTAGTAGTGGTTTTTCGGGTTGGTTATTTGTATGAATTGCATTAGAAATGAACCCAGCACTAACCATCATACAAATGCCAAGATACACAATAGCATAAAGTATTTTTTTATCCAATATTATATAACTCCTTTGGGCTTTAAGAATTAAGATGTTAAGAAAACTCAAGGTAATTATATAATATTGTTTATTGCTTTTGTAGACATTTATCTTGTTATTTTTTATGTTTTTTTACGCTGAACATAATAGTCAAACACATGATGTACAATGACCTTCATAACAGCAAAAACTGGAACTGCTAAGATTAATCCTACGACACCTGCCAATTCTCCTCCAACAAGTAAGGCAAATATAATCGACATTGGATGTAAATGTAATGTCCTGCCTACGATCTGAGGTGATATGACATTACCCTCTAATATTTGAACGATAATATTTACGATGGCAACAAATAAAACCATTTTAAAAGAAATAGTGGCTGCCATAATAATTGCGGGAGCTGCACCAAAAAATGGTCCTAAATAAGGAATAATGTTAAAAACTGCAACAACACTTGCTAATAGTAGAGCGTAAGGCATACCAATAACCCAATACCCAATATACGCTAATATACCTACTACAACACATACTAAAAACTGCCCTCGTATGTAATTTCCTAATGCTTCATCAATATTGATTAATAAACGAACTGTTTGTTTACGGTGTTTACTTGGTATGATGGCTAAAGAACCTTTTTCAATTAACTTAAAGTCTTTTAACATATAAAAGGCTAAGAACGGAACAATGAAGGCAAGAAACATCATATTGATATAACTTCCTATATCACTAATGAGTTGTGAAACTTCTTTGCCAATATTATTTTCAAAATTCATAAGCGAATTTGTTACCCCAAGGCGTACAGATTCAGGAAAAAAGCGATTTTCATATACATAATCAAGCCATTTTTGTACCGTGGCAGTTAATTCTGGCAAATGTTCATTCAATTCTTTTACCTGTTTCATAAACATCGGGATTAAATTCATTAATATTACGGTAATTGAAGTGATAAATACTGCGTAAATAAGTAAAACAGCTAATGTTCTCGGGACTTTACGTATACTAAGTAAATTAACAATTGGATTCAATACATAGGAAATAATCATAGCGATTATAAAAGGAGCTAAAACAGCACTAATAAAATTATATATGCCAATAATCATTGGTTTGATTTGCAGCAGCATAAACAAAGCAGCCATGATTAACAAAATATAAATTAATATAATAAAAAAACGATTATTTACAAAACGTTCCATAATTTCTCCCCAACACTTTTGAATTTCTAGTACAAGTTATAGTATTTTAAAGTATATGTACTAAAAGTGGAAAATAACCACTAATTTACCCCAAAAAGTGAAGGTCAAATATTCTAGCCTATTCCTATAGAAAAAAACACTTAGAGAGATTAAATTTCTCTAAGTGTTATGTTTGATATTTTAAATCTTAATATTTTAAGTTGCGTGTATCTCTTGTATCTCTTCTGACATTTCTTCTTCAAAAAATAAATCATCCAGAGAGCTGAGGGAACCATCTTCTTCTACTTGAAATACTGACATTTTTTCTCCATTGACTGTTAGTTCTATGAAACAACCCCAACAGTAAAATTGATGTGATCCTATTTTTCCAATATCTTTAGAATTACAATTTGGACAACGTAACACCTTATTCACCCTATCCCTTCGAATTAATCATGAATCCTCCAGATCTTGTTCACTCTGAACAGGAACGATGATTGCGTCTTTTCCTACGGTTATTTGTATAGGAGCAGGCAGCCACTTTCTTCCATCCTGTATATCTGAGATTAAACCATCTGTTAATTCATATCCTATTATTTTTCTTCCCAATTTCCCACCAAAATAAACATCATCAACCATTCCTAATTCATGACCATTCACCGTTAAAATTGGAAGACCCAGTATTTTTTTCTCTCCATCGTATAAAGGATGAAACTGATTAGATACATCATCTAGCTGCTGAATAACCTCTTCATTTTGTATGGTTACAGCATCTTTACCAAAGGAAATTATATTTTCCCATTCCACAATTCTAGTTGAAGAAAACCAGTGCTTTCCTTCTAAAATGATTGCTTGAATTTCCCAATTATTGTTAAGTAGAAAATCTTTTACAGAGCCTGTTTGCTCACCCTTCTCAATTTCAATGACGGGTAATCCAATTATATCTTTGGCTTTATGCAAAATATAACTCTCCCTTCTACTTACTACGTAAACGATTTACAATGGTTCCAATTTTTTTTGCAGCTGTTATCATTTCTTTTTTCGTATTATTTATACCCAAACTAAATCGAATGGCTCCTTTTCTCAATTCGGGAGAGATATCCATTGCATCTAATACATGCGAGTCCTTTATAGAACCAGATGTACAAGCAGATCCACTAGCAGCTGCAATCCCTTCAATATCAAAATTCATTAACAACGTTTCCTTGTTCGTTTGATTAAAACTTACATTTAAAATATGCGGCAATCTTTTGATAGAATGACCATTAATAACGAATCCTTCATGTCCTAATTCTTTACTTAACTCTTCAATCAGAAGTGATCTTAAATCATTTAGAATTTTCTGATTATTGTTTACATTATGAACGGATAGCTCAATCGCCTTAGAAAAACCTACAATAGCTGCAAGATTTTCCGTGCCTGCACGACGTTTGCGCTCTTGGTTTCCACCATATATATTAGGAAGTAAATGGACTTTTTTATTTACATACAATAAGCCAATGCCTTTAGGCCCATTAATTTTATGTCCAGAAAAACTCATAAGATCAACTGGAAGATCTGAAAGGTTAATCATTATTTTACCCAATGTTTGTACAGCATCTACATGAAAATAAATTCCTTTTTCACGTGCCAAACCACCGATTTCCTCAATCGGTTGTAATGTTCCAACTTCATTGTTTCCATAGTGAATACTGATTAACACTGTTTCAGGTTTGATTGCTTTATTCAAATCTTCAATCGAAACTAAACCAGTCTTGTCCACAGGGAGGTAAGTAACGGCATGTCCTAGATTCTCTAGTTGTTGACAAGTGCTTAATACAGCTCGATGTTCAATTTGTGTTGTTATCACATGAATAGGTTTTTGTTTACTTGCTGCTACCGTACCCATAATAGCTAAATTAACACTTTCTGTTCCACCACTTGTAAAGATAATCTCATTTGCACTGCAATGTAAATGTGATGCTATGGAGTCACGAGATGAATCCAAAGCAATTTTGGCATTCCTACCATACGAATGGAGACTCGAAGGATTTCCATAATGCTCTTTTAGAAACGGTACCATTACCTCAAAAACTTCAGAGTGCAGCGGAGTCGCTGCAGCATGGTCTAAATAAATATTATGCATTGTTCATCACCTGTTAAATATAGAACATGTTACTCTCATGTTCATCTCCTTGATCTTGATAATGGATTAGATTTGCCAAAGTAGTTGAATCTAATACCTTTGCAATACTGTCACGAATATTGATCCAAAGATCTCTTTTTGCAGGATCATCTTCTTCTGTAAAATCAACGGGACTAATAGGTCCTTCTAACACACGAATAACATCCCCTGCTGTGATTTCTTCTGGAGGTTTAGAACATTGATAACCACCATATGCTCCTCGAATGCTCTTGACTAAACCAGAGTTTCTTAATGGTGCAACCAATTGCTCTAGATAATGCTCTGATAATTGGTGCTTTTCAGCTATACTTTTAAGTGAGATTGGGCCTTCTCCATAATTTGAAGCCAATTCCATCATGATTGTAAGTCCATAACGACCTTTAGTAGAAATTTTCAAGGTAACACCCCATACAGTAAATAATAGTTTATCCATAATATTTTGCGTACAGACGCCACCTCTATAGGTGGTATCTTCAAATCAGGTGGAGTAGAGTCTCCATCTGATTTCTTGATGTTTAAGCTATGCTTAAACGAGTTCACTTTCTTAGTTATAAACAACAATTCTTCATTTATACTGCCGTATGATCCATTTCAGTTTATCTATATAAGGAAAAGTTAGTTATAAAAAGTTAGTTATTGAAAAGTTAATTATATGTTATCATATAAGAGCTTGCAATAGTAAAAAATTTGACTATTTTTATTGAATTTTTTAAAATATGTTAAACTCATTACTATTGAAATATAAAAAATAATAAATTAGACCTACAAAAGTTATTAGAAGAATTCCAGGTTCTGTTATATTTCCAGGGTCCTATTTTTGTAGGTATTATATATTATAAGTGAGGTTTTTATCATGTCTAACAACTCGGCAACTCGCGTCATAGTGGGTATGTCAGGAGGCGTAGATTCTTCAGTCACAGCATTATTGTTAAAACAACAAGGTTACGAAGTCATTGGTGTGTTTATGAAAAATTGGGATGATACTGATGAATTTGGACATTGTACAGCAGAAATAGATGCTGAGGATGTAAGAAGAGTTTGTGCACAAATTGATATTCCATTTTACACAGTAAATTTTGAAAAAGAATATAGTGATAAAGTGTTTTCTTACTTCTTAGACGAATACAAAAAAGGACGTACTCCAAATCCTGATGTTATGTGTAATAGAGAGATTAAATTTGGAGACTTTTTAAATAAAGCACTTGAATTAGGTGCAGATTATATTGCGACAGGTCACTATGCCCGTCTAGAACAAAAAGATGGGAAATATACTCTTTTAAGAGGCGTTGATAACAATAAGGATCAAAGTTATTTTTTGAGTAAATTAAATCAAAAACAGCTCTCAAAAGCGATGTTTCCGATAGGACATCTACCAAAACAAGAGGTTCGTAAAATTGCGGAAGAATCAGGATTAGCAACGGCAAAGAAAAAAGACAGTACTGGCGTTTGTTTTATAGGGGAAAGAAATTTCAAAGAGTTTTTAAGTGAATATCTTCCTGCTCAACCCGGTGACATGAAAACATTTGAAGGTGATGTGGTCGGGCGCCATGATGGACTGATGTATTATACGTTAGGTCAGCGTAAAGGATTAGGTATTGGAGGAAAAGGTTCTGGTGAACCTTGGTTTGTAGCTGATAAAGATTTAAAAAACAATGTTCTTTATGTAGTACAAGGAGAGCAGCATCCTAGTTTATATTCCAAAGGACTCATTGCCTCTGATGCAGTATGGATCAGTGATGTAGCTCCTGATACTCCTCTAAAATGTACGGCTAAGTTTCGATATAGACAACAGGATCAAGGGATTACAGTTACTGCAATCAAAGATGGTCAAGTTCATATACAATTTGATGAGCTCCAAAAAGCAGTTACTCCTGGACAGGCAGTTGTATTTTATCAAGATGAAGTATGTTTAGGCGGAGCAACGATTGATCATGTCATAAAGTGACTCATTTATCTTGCATTTAAAAGTTCAAATTCCACATAAACGGACCTTCATTTTTGGAGGTCCTTTTTATTCAAAACAAATATAGTTCAACTATTGTTTCATTGAATTTATACAGTAGACCCGATGATCTGTCCACTCATCATGTTCAAAAATAAAACCTTTCCTTATACATTCAAACTCCATACCTACACTTTTTGCTAAATGAATAGAAGCTGAATTATCCAAATTTATATGTGCTTCAACACGATGAAAATTCAATTTTTTAAAGGCAATTTGAAGTGCTTCACTTACTGCCTCTTTACCATAACCTTTTTGCCAATACTGATTATGAATGGTGTAACCGATTCTAGCCCATTGAAAATCACCTCTTGCCAAAGAGGAAAAGTCTACAGTACCTAAATGTTTTCCATCATCTTTCCGAAAGATAGCAAATACGTGAGCTATATCATTTATTGCTATTTGTTGATGGTTTTTCACCAAATTAGTAAACCACTCTCTAGTACATTCACTCATATCGATTCTTCCCACATCGTATTTGTGCTGAGAAGGAAGTCTATTATTAAATTCATTTAACCAATTATGATAATCCTCTTCTTGTAATGGTCTAATTAATAATCTTCTTGTATCTGAAAAATAATCAAATTTTATCAACACGACACCTCTTATATGGATTCTTATTAAGTAGAAGCTCCTATGTTAAAATTGGACAACATATCTCACTTTGAGATGAATAGTTATTCATAATCAACATCTCTTTCCTTTTAAAACTAATTTAGTAGACTTAGATATTATAATATATGTTGGAGATGTACTAACTGTTTGTGTCAATCTACTGATTGTTTTGCATTATTTTTCTATAAAAACATGCTCATTAGTAGGCCTCAAACATATGATAGATGCAAATAGTCTCTCATTCATTGAGAGACTATTTTTGATATACCATGTCTGTTCATTTTTTTACTACTGTTTACTTCTACGATTTTGATTTATCTTAATTTTCTCTTCCATCCCTTGTTCAGTTGCTTCATAGAGTGTTTGATTTTTAATTTTATCTGGTAAGTACTGTTGTTTCACATAATGTCCGGGGTAATCATGTGGATATTGATACCCTTTGTGCCCTAATTCTTCTGACCCTTTATAATGTGTATCTTTTAAATGCAAAGGAACTTCAGCTGATTTTATATTTCCCATTAAATGTGCTATTTTTGAAAGAGCATTTGGAATGGCATTCGATTTTGGGCTTTCTACTGCAAATAAAATTGCCTGGGAAATGATATATCTTGACTCAGGCCAACCTATTTTTTGATAAGCCTCCATTGCTGTCACAGATTGTACCATAGCTTGCGGATTTGCTAATCCGATATCCTCACTGCTAGCTACAATCAATCTGCGGATAAATACCATCGGATCCATACCTAACTTTTCAACTGCGTATATGAACCAAAACAATGCCGCATCACTTGAACCTCTAATACTTTTATGAAAAGCGGATAAAACATCATATTGTGTGGACTCATCAGCTTTAATCGTCGGACGTCGAATTGATTCCTCTGCTACTTCAAGTGTTACATGTATTTTGCCATTTGGATTTGGATGTGTGGTCATGACTGCTAGTTCTAAAGCATTTAAAGATCTTCGTATATCTCCATTTGCCATATGTGCAATATGCATTAGAGCTTCCTCATCAACTAGGACAGGGAGCGTTCCTAATCCTTTCCCCTCATTATTCAAAGCCCTTTTCATAGCTTCTAACGAATGTTCATATGTTAATGCTTGTAATTCAAATAATGTGGATCTAGAAAGTAATGCACCATTGACATGATGAAACGGATTTTCTGTTGTTGCTCCAATCAATATGATAATCCCTTGCTCCACTGCTGGTAAAAGAGCATCTTGCCTTGATTTATTAAAGCGATGTACTTCATCTAAAAAAAGAATCGTTTTTTTATCATACATTCGTTTGCTCAGTTTTGCGTTTTCAATCACTTCCCGCACATCTTTAACAGAAGCATCTACAGCGTTAAGCTGAACAAAATCTCCATTGGTTTGGTTTGAAATGATATTTGCCAGTGTTGTTTTCCCTACACCTGGAGGACCGTATAAAATAATAGAGGTGATTTGATCTGCTTCAATCGCTCTTCGAAGCAACTTTCCTTCACCAACGATATGTTGTTGACCGATATACTCATCTAAAGTTTGCGGTCTCATTCGATCTGCTAACAATTGATGCGTAGGTTGCTCTGATTCGTTATATGAAAATAAGTCCATGATTTTCACTACCTTTTCCAATCAATCTATCATTAAAGTGATTATATATTACATATATTTCTGGATGCTAAGACTACTATATCAAAACAACTGCCTTGAATCCAAGAGTGAGAACGAAAAGAAGAGCCGTTAGGCTCTTCTAAATGACTCATTATTATTTAACTATCATCGATTATCAATACTTCCGCTGTACTTTTAGATCATTTGCAGCCAATAAATCCTTAACAACTTCACTTGCCATAATCAGACCTGAAACGGAAGGTACAAAAGCGTTACTTGAAGGTGGATGTTTCGCTTTACGAATTTCCGGAGCATTTTCAGGAACGATTTCATCTGTCACCTCTTCTAAAGGAACGATCGGTGGTTCCTTTGAGTATACAACTTTTACTCCTTTATAAATTCTATCTTTTCTAAGTTTTTGACGGATGACTCTGGCCATCGGGTCCATTGAAGTTTTAGAAATATCCGTCACTTCAAATTGAGTTGGATCCATTTTATTTGCAGCACCCATACTGGAAATCACTTGAATTTTTCTTTGTAAACACTGTTTAATTAGATGTATTTTGTATGAAATCGTATCTGAAGCATCTACAACGTAATCTAATGGCGTTTCGAAAAATGATTCATATGTTTCTTCAGTGTAAAACATATTCAAAGCAATCACGTCACACTCAGGATTTATTAATCCAATACGTTCTTTCATCAGTTCAGCTTTAGACTGTCCAACCGTCGATGTTAAAGCATGAATTTGCCGATTTATATTCGTAATATCCACAACATCCTTATCAACTAAGATGATTCGACCAACACCTGAGCGAGCAAGTGCTTCAGCTGCAAAGGAACCAACACCCCCAATACCTAAAACCGCTACCGTACTATTTTTCATTATTTCTAGCCCTTTTTTACCGATGGCTAATTCATTTCTTGAAAACTGGTGAAGCATAGTTATCTTTCCTTTCTAGTTATTGCCAGCCTCTTGTTTGATTGCAAGGCGAATCGATAAATCATCTAACTGATGCTGACCTACCTCAGAAGGAGCATCACTTAATAAATCTGTTGAACTTGCAGTTTTTGGAAATGCTATCGTTTCACGAAGATTAGAACTTCCAGCTAACAACATGATTAAGCGGTCAAAACCATAAGCGATTCCACCATGCGGAGGTGTCCCGTATTCAAAAGCATCTAATAAGAAACCAAATTGCTCTTGAGACTCTTCTTTCGAAAACCCTAATGCACTAAACATTTTTTCCTGAATTTCTTTTTGATAAATACGCATAGAGCCACCACCTACTTCATACCCATTTAAAACAAGATCATAAGCTTGAGCACGAATCTCACTCGGATCTGTATCAAAAAGATGTATATCTTCTTCTTTTGGACGAGTAAATGGATGATGTAATGCAACATAACGTTTTTCTTCTTCCGCGTATTCTACTAATGGAAAATCAACGACCCAAGCGAACTTAAATTGTGATTCATCAATTAAACCTAAATCTTTTCCTATTTTTAAACGTAAGTTTCCTAACACATCAGCAACTACTTTTTTCGTATCAGCAGAGAATAAAAGTAAATCACCATCTTCAGCTTGTAATCTTTCCTTTAATGCTGCTAACTCCTCTTCGCTGAAAAACTTAACGATAGGTCCCTTCATTTCTCCATTTTTCACTTGAATCCAAGCAAGTCCCTTCGCTCCATAACGAGCAGCATAAGGTCCTAAGTCATCAATTTCCTTACGACTCCATGTACCGCAACCTTTGGCATTAAGAGCTTTTACTTGTCCTCCTTTAGCTACTACACTTGCAAATACTTTCACACCAGAATTGACAACTAAATCCGATAAATCCACTAATTCTAAACCAAAACGAAGATCTGGTTTATCTGAACCGTACTTATCCATCGCTTCTACATATGTCAAACGTTGAAAAGGACGTGGAATTTCAACACCTTTTAATTCTTTAAATAAACGTACCATAAGTTCTTCCATCATGTCCTGTAGCTGCTCTTCTGATAAGAATGAAGTTTCAATATCTACCTGAGTAAATTCTGGTTGACGGTCCGCTCTCAAATCTTCATCACGGAAACAACGAGCAATTTGATAATAGCGCTCAACTCCCCCAACCATTAACATCTGCTTAAATAATTGTGGAGATTGTGGAAGTGCGAAGAACTTCCCGTCTTGTACACGACTTGGAACCAGATAGTCTCGAGCACCTTCAGGTGTGCTTTTTGTCAAAATTGGCGTTTCTATTTCTAGAAAATCTTTTTCATCTAAAAAGTCTCGGAAAATCTTAGCTGCTTTGGAACGAAGTTTTAACGTTTTTTGCATTTCTGGTCTACGCAGATCTAAATAACGATATTTCAATCGTAAAACTTCGTCCACATCAATTCCGTCTTCAATAAAAAATGGCGGATTTTTCGCTTCGTTTAATATTTCTATTTCAGAAACTTGTACTTCAATTTCACCAGTCGGAAGATTTGGATTTAACGTTTCTTCATCTCTTTCAACAACCTTCCCTTTCACTGCTATAACATACTCATTTCTAGCCTTATCTCCAGTATGAAGTGCTTCTCCTGAAAAATCTGGGTTAAAGACAACCTGCATGATTCCTGAGCGATCCCGTAGATCAATAAACAAAACACCACCTAAATCTCTTCTTCTTTGAACCCATCCATTTAATATGACGGTATCTCCTACATTTGCTTTTGTTAAAGATCCACATTGATGTGTTTTTAGCATCATTTTACATGTTTCCCCCTTTAGTTATTTTTATCATTTCTTCTACAAAATTCTCTAGTGCAATCGTTTTTTGCTCACGTGATTCTAATATTTTTAGAACAATTTCACCTCGTTCTAATTCTTCATCACCTAATATCGCAGCATATTTCACTTTTTGGCGATCAGCTGATTTTAATTGGGCTTTCATTTTTTTGCCTAAATAATCTTTTTCCGCCTTAATGCCTGCCTGCCTTAACTCATATAATACCTTTACACATTTTTCCTCTGCTTGATCTCCCAGCCCAACTAAATATACATCCAAAAGATTTTCTTCAGGGATTTGAACATTTTGATGATCTAAAATAAGTAATACTCTTTCCAAGCCAATTCCAAAACCAACACCAGGTTGGTCCTGCCCTCCAATTTGTTCAACTAGACCATTATAGCGACCACCTGCAGCAATCGTATCTATAGCTCCAATACCTTCAGCTTTATACTCAAAGACAGTATCTGTATAGTAATCTAATCCACGTACCATTCTTGGATTGATTTCAAACTTAACATCCATATCTGCAAGATACTTTTGTACCTTTTCAAAGTGGATCATACTTTCCTCATCTAAGCTATCCAAAATAGAAGGTGCTCCATCAAAATATTGTTGATCCTTCTTACAGTCAAGGATACGCAATGGGTTTCTTTCGAATCTAGACTGACAATCATTACATAACTGTTCTTTTACGGGAGTAAGGAATTGTTGTAACTTTCCACGATAGTTAGTTCGACTCTGTTGATTCCCAATCGAATTTAATTCCACCTTCACACCTTGCAATCCTAAATCTTTAAAAAAGCTATAACCAAGTGATATCACTTCTGCATCAATGGCTGGATCAATGGAGCCAAACACCTCTACTCCAAACTGATGAAACTGGCGAAATCGACCACTTTGCGGTTGCTCATACCGAAACTTAGGACCGATATAATATAGTTTTTGTAAATCTGGTTCACCATATAGTTTGTTTTCAATATAGGCTCGAACTACTCCAGCTGTACCTTCTGGTCTCAAGGTCATATTTCGATCGCCTTTGTCCTTAAACGTATACATTTCCTTTTCTACAACGTCAGTTGTTTCTCCAACACTACGAACAAATAACTCTGTTTGTTCAAAAATAGGTGTACGGATTTCTTTATAATTAAAACGATGGCACCAATCCCTAGCTTTTTTCTCAACATACTGCCATTTTTCTACAACACCAGGGATGAAATCCTGTGTGCCTTTTGGCTTTTGATATCTCATTTTTATTACCTCCCTTACCTCAACTAAAAAACTAAACACTTCATTACATCAGTTATAAATTAAATAAAAAATCTCCCACCCCTGATCTTATTATCAGGGACGAGAGATTGAAACAACAATAAACACCCGTGGTACCACCCACATTTAGGATTAATATCCTACACTTTCGGTTAACGCCCGTATACGCTACACAGCTACCAAGTAAATCATTACTAATCACTAACGTTTACTCTTCACTGTAAGTTCTCAGGGAGGTCTTTTCATTCAGTTTCATAAGGATGTTTACAGCCTATGACATCCCTCTCTATGTATGAAGATCTGAATTACTTTATCCCTTCTTAGAATCAACCAACTTATTCTAATTTTAATATTAACAATGATTTTAATATGGTTAGGTCTTAATGTCAAGCATTACACTAAAGTATAAAAGAATGTTTTAGAAAAAGTCCATAAAGTAAGTTGTTTTTTGGGGGATCAAAAATTCAAGTTCATTTATTTTTTCATTCGGTCCTTTAATTTTTCCAAGTTTAAATAAAGTCTCAACACTCTGATAACCTGATAACAAACTACTTAGTGATTGAATTGAACAATGAATAGAATAATCTACCATTTCATGTTTAGCACAAAGAGATACTTTATTCACTCTAGCTTTTCCATTTTCATCAATTTGTATGTCAAACAAACCATCATTCCATTCAGCAAATTCATCTTTTACTGTGATCATGAACTCCTGTTTTACTCCTGAAGCATAAAAAGGATAGACACGAAGGAATTGCTCCACATCAACAATACGCATCATAAAGTAAGTGATAATCTCTTGATCAAAACTTGGATTGTCTAAAATTACGGAAAGTGGATCATTAGAAGGAGCAATGATTTGAACCTTTTCAATCATTGAATCATGTTGATTAATCAACCTCCAAAGTTGCATTCGAGCGGTTTCATTTAAAAAAACCATCTCCTTTACTTTCATTTCACGATCTTTCACTTTATATAGTAAATACCCTTCTGGTTTCCCAGAGTCATTATAATAGACTTGGATAGTCTGCGTTTCTCGAAAAACTCGATTAATCCACCATGTCTCATCTCTTTTTAACATTCCATTAAACCCAGAAGTATATTGTTCATAAATTTCGTTTAATAATGGCCAGCAATTCTGTATATTTTTATATCTTAAGATTGTGCCTAAATTGCTTTCTATTTTCGGAAAATGTGAAATAGGTATTGTATATTTTTTGTATTCACTTAAAGTTTCCCATCCATATTTTCTATAAAATGCAAAAGAAAATGGAGCTAACATTGAAACTGTCATATTCTTCTCTTTCATTTCTAATAAAGCTTCTTTTAATAGCTGCTTCACTAGACCTTTTCTACGATATTCAGGCCAAGAAGCAACACCAGCAACTCCACCCATAGAAAAAACTTGATTATGTATAAATACTTGAAGTGGCAGTAAACTAGCCATTGAAATTAACTTATCATCTTTAAAATAACCCCAGATTTGTTCAGGTTTTAATCTTGAACGAATACCAGCCCTTTTTTCAGGGCTCGCTTCGTATTGAAATGCAAAAGTGGATAGTTCTATCACATCATCTAATTCATCATATTTACATTTTCTTATTTCTTCCATAAACTACACCCCTTTGGTTTATTACAATTTAATCTTCAATTCAACAAAAAAATAAATATAAATTGATTATTTTTTCTAATTACTATCTTATAAGTTCATGTTAAAGATCACAAGGAATCTATGAAATATAAAAAAAGTCTGCTCAAATACATACTTCAAAATTGACGCACAATATTTTGAAAGCATTTAATGAATTTCCTAAGTTAAGATAATTGTATAAAACTCAAGATGAAAAATGGAGGAGCACCTATATGCATAAAATCATTAAACCAAAAATACTTTATTTCGGAACCCCTGTTGTACTAATAAGCACATTAAACGAAGATGGAACTCCCAATTTAGCACCAATTTCTTCAGCTTGGTGGCTTGGCCAATCCTGTATGTTAGGGATGAGCAGATTCTCTAAAACTGTACAAAACTTAGAACGTGAACGTGAATGTGTTTTAAACCTTCCATCAGCAGATCTAGTTGAGGCCGTTGATCAACTTGCATTGTTAACTGGGAAAAATACTGTGCCTAAATACAAAGAAAAAATGGGATATCGTTATGAACCCGACAAATTTGAAATAGCTGGATTACATCAAAGTCCATCTACTCTAGTTAAACCACCGCGAGTTGCTGAATGCCCAGTTCAATTAGAAGCTGTTGTGCAAATAATAAATCCAATTCATGATTCAAATAGTTCACTAGCAGCAATTGAGGTAAGTATAGAACGAGTTCATGTAGAAGAAAACTTATTAGTAGACGTGGAAAAAGATTATATTGATCCTGAAAAATGGAATCCGTTGATTATGAATTTTTGCGAATTTTTTGGATTAAGTGGTAAATTACATCCATCAAAACTTGTGCCTGCTTTCGGACTCCCGCAAAAAAATAATCAAATAGAACAAATAGAAATAACCAAATAATACAACCATCCTAAGATTGTAAACAAAATATAAAATAAGACCATCCTACTACACTAGTGGTCTTATTTGTTGTTTACTAAGTGTTTTAAAAAAAAGAAATACCTGTAGCTACGTAAACCACAGGTCTAAAACATTTATTTTATATATTAAAAAGGGGGTCATTTATTATTATAGGGAAACATTATTAAAATAAAGTTTAAAACAGATTACAATTATGTTACAAAAATGTAAGCGTTTAATTCAATGTTAATTTTTTAAAAATAGCTCCCTTAAAGTTTTAATTTTAGCTTCTGTATATTTTTTGTAATGTTCATTATAAGCTTTTGGTTCTTTAGGGTTTGCAAATCGGGATATCTTACCTGTTAAAGGATCTACCCATTTACTAGAAGCCCCACACCCTATACCAATGATCGTTTGTAATTCTTCCATAATCAATATATTGTAAATACTCTCTTGACCTGGATGAGCATACCCTACATTTTCTAGATTACCTAAAATATTTTTTTGGCGGTATAAATAATACGGTACATAACCATTGGATTTAGTCCATTCATTCCCTCTGTTCATCATTTTTGTTACTTCTTTTCGACCTGCTACTTTATACTTTTTTTTATTTTGTGTCATTTCAGACGCACGTTTAAAGGAGAGGGTGTGGATCGTTAGTGATTCTGGCATTAACTTTTTGGTTTCATCTAATGTATGATTAAACTCTTTTAATCCTTCTCCAGGTAAACCAATAATAAGATCCATATTAATATTGTTCATTCCCATTTCCCTAGCCAAATGAAATTTATTAATCGTCTCTTCAACTGTATGATGTCGACCAATGGCTTTTAAAGTTTCTTGAGTATAAGATTGAGGATTGATACTAATTCGATCTATATTCCACTTTTTCAAAACTTCAAGTTTTTCTATTGTAATCGTATCTGGTCTCCCAGCTTCTACTGTAATTTCTCTGATTTGATCTACATGTGGAAAAGACATTGCCATTTCCTCATATAACATATCCATTTCATCAGCAGTAATACTGGTTGGTGTCCCTCCACCATAATAAACGGTCGTAATTTTTATATTATTTTCCTTTAACCAGGTTCCAATCTGTCTCATTTCATAATGTAATCCCCCAAGAAAAGAATCCACAGATCCTTGTTTTCCATTTATAGCATAAGCAGGGAAAGTGCAATAAGCGCATTTCGTAGGACAAAAAGGAATTCCAATATAAATACTAACCTCTGAGCGAAGATCGTATAAGTCAGGAACCATTGTTTTTTGTCTATCTACGATGGTTTGCATTAAAGTAATCTTATCATCATGAATCTTGTATTGTTCTTTTAATTCCAAATGTGCTTGTGCTTTTGGAATACCTGTCTTTAATTTTTGGTGAAGTAGTTTTGTTGGACGTATTCCTGTTAATATACCCCATGGTTGATACAAACCAGTGCTTTGCTGAAGTACATTTAATAAAGGTTGGTTGATTAAATGTTTTAATGCTTTTCGCTTTTGTGATTCGGTATTCCTTTCATCTAGCTTTTTTGTAATCTCAGATTCAAAGTTTTTATTTTGAATATGATCTTGAAGTAATACAGATATCCTAGTGCCTACTTCCTCATCTTTCATATTTATATCTATATATAGATCTGCTTTCGTTAATTTAGAAAACGAAATGCTGATTTCTTCAAAAAATAAACGAATTATATTTTCTACAGAGCGATGGAATGTTGAATCCACTCCGTTTACGTTAATTACCATTTGTTTTTCCCCTTAGTATATTAAGCTAATTTATGAACGTTATATTTTTCTTTTCTCTAGCTATTCAAGTTTAACCAACATCAAGGGAAGGGTCAATATTATCGTAAATTCATTATAATTTTTAATTTCAAACTTGTTTTAACGAAAAGTATTTTTAAGATTTATATCATCAATTTCGCTTACTCTTTTTTTGTGATTAATTTCATTTTGATGATTGATTTTAGTTTCATGAATCGTGTTTTGTAACAAACGAGTAGCCGCATCCAGCATATATTTTTCTTTTTTGGACTGATGCATTATAAGATAACCACCTTTTATATAAAGGATTGAATTATTTTACATCTATTCTGTCCAATTTAAATCTTCGCTATCACAAAGTAATAGTAAGGAACTGATAAAGGGAAGAGTGTTTAGTATTGAAATGATACTCAATGATGAGAAAAATAATGGGTATTTGGAAGGGTACTGATTGATGAGAAAAATAATGGGTATTTGGAAGGGTACTGATTGATGTGGCTAGTGGATAATACGAAAGGTTAAATTTGAAACTTTTTAACTTAAAGACGTCTTTGGTGACAAAGGGGTCTGAAGGAAGCTGATGGTGGTTATTGAAACGGAACCGAAGTGAACCAGTGATGGCAGGTGTGGTGGTTAACCGGATAACTTTCAAAAATGGCTGTTGAGATTAAAGGTAATTAATGGTCTTATATTGGCTTTTTCAAAGTATTTTTTTAATTAGCGGTAATTTTTGGTCTTATTTTAGTCATTTTCCCTAAATTTAGTCTTATTCATTGGAAAATTGCAATTTTAAGACCACAAAATACCTCTATTTATTGAAGTTAATTAAAAATTGACAGTGTAAGGCCATTAATTCCCGTTATAATTCTTTACCGGGACAAAAAACAACCCACAAAAAGTGAAGAAATAACAAAATCTAACTCCAGTCTATGATCATATAACACGATGATGATTTTAAGGCAACATCACTTATTTCAAATGTTAATTTTTATGAAATTGGACTTTCCACAATCAAAGTGACTGGTCCCCAATTTGTGAAGGAAACATCCATCATTTCACCAAATTTACCTGTTTCCACAACTAAACCTTGCTCTCTTAGAAATTCATTAAAACGTTCATATATTTTATTTGCATATTCAGGCCGTGCTGCATTCATAAAATTAGGTCTTCTACCTTTTCTGCTATCACCATATAAGGTGAATTGTGAAATGGATAATATTTGTCCAGAAACATCCTTCACAGAGAGATTCATTTTCCCAAGTTCATCTTCAAAAATTCTTAGATGACTGATTTTTTCCGCTAGGAATCGGGCATCCTCATCCGTGTCATCATGAGTTATACCTACAAGAAGCATTAGACCCATATCAATCTTTCCACATGTTTCTCCATTTACAGTTACTTTTGCCTCTTTACTTCGTTGTACAACTACTTTCACTGTTACTCCACTCCAATATAATTAAGTTAATCATTCAAAAATTAGATAAAAAATCCGTCAACCCGCTTCAAAAAGGGAGTTAACGGATTAGGTTTCAATCTATGTTACACTCGGTTTCAGATGGGAAACAATCACTATCTAAACTTCCGTTATTTCAGTTTTGTTTAAACAAGTTCACTGCATAATTCTTTGAACTGAATATACATCCTTCACTCTTTTAATTTTCTCAACAATGCTGTGTAAGTGTTCTTTGCTGCGAATTAATATTGTCATATGAATGATCGAAACTTTGTTGCGGTCTGCTCTACCTGAGACAGCGGAAATAACCGTCTTCGTTTCAGATACCGCCTGTAAAACTTCATTTAAAAATCCTCTGCGATCATGACCCGTAATTTCAATTTCTACGTTGTAATTTGCTTCTACTTCTGATTCCCAATCTACTTCAATTAAGCGATGGGATTCTTCATCATTCCCAGTAGGTATATTGTTACAATCAGCACGGTGTACTGATACACCTCTACCTCTTGTAATATATCCTATGATTTCGTCTCCAGGGACCGGATTACAGCATCTAGCGAAGCGAATTAACAAATTATCAATCCCTTTAATGCTAACCCCGTGTGCTTGTCTGCTCTTTTTGACAGGATCAGGTTTGGTTTCCTGAATTTCACTTACCGCTTTTTCTTCTTCCAGCTCTTTACGCAGCTTTTCAGTTAATCTTGTGCAAATTTGTGCAGCAGTAATTCCCCCAAACCCAACAGCAGAATACATGTCTTCAATACTATTAAAGCTGAATTTAGGAAGTACTTCATTTAGCTCTGATTCAGTCATCACATCCGAAGGCTCAAATCCTAATCGTTTGATTTCTTTTTCAATACTTTCCTTCCCTTTTTCAATACTTTCATCTCTTTTTTCTTTTTTGAACCACTGTTTTATTTTTGTTTTTGCTTGTGATGATTTCACAATTTTAATCCAGTCTTGACTCGGTCCATATGAATGTTTTGATGTAAGTATTTCAACAATATCTCCTGTTTTCAAAGAATGGTCAAGTGGTACTATTCTACCATTCACCTTAGCCCCGATGGTGCGATTACCAACTTCTGTATGGATACGAAAAGCAAAATCTAAAGGTCCTGATCCACTTGGCAGTTCAATCACCTCACCTTTAGGTGTAAATACATAAACAAGATCAGAGAAAAAGTCCATTTTTAGCGATTCCATAAATTCTTCCGCATTTTGCGCTTCATTTTGCAGATCTAAAATTTCTCGGAACCAATTCATTTTATCTTCGAAACTTCCATTTGGAACCATTGTACCTTCTTTATAAGCCCAATGTGCTGCAACCCCGAATTCTGAGGTTTGGTGCATATCCCATGTCCGAATCTGAACCTCCAAGGGTTCTCCACTAGGTCCAATCAACGTTGTATGGAGAGATTGATACATATTAGGTTTAGGCATAGCAATATAATCTTTGAACCTGCCAGGCATTGGTTTCCAAAGGGTGTGTATGATTCCTAGAGAAGCGTAACAATCTTTAATGTTGTTTACTATTACACGTATCGCTAGTAAATCATAAATTTCATTAAATTGTTTACTTTGACTTTTCATCTTTTTATAAATGCTATATATATGTTTAGGTCGGCCTGAAATGTCAGCTTCAATCCCCATACCATTTAGTTTTTGTTTGATATTTTCAATCACATCATCTATATATTTCTCACGTTCTGCTCTTTTTTTCTGCATTAAATTTACGATGCGGTAATACTGCTGTGGATTTAAGTAACGCAAGGAAATATCTTCCATCTCCCATTTAATTGCGGACATTCCTAATCGATGAGCAATCGGACAAAATATTTCTAAAGTTTCGTGTGCGATTCTTCTCTGATTTTCTTCCTTTTGGAATTTTAGTGTACGCATATTATGCAATCTATCAGCCAGTTTAATTAATATAACTCGCAGATCCTGAGCCATTGCAACAAACATTTTTCGATAATTTTCATTCTGATGCTCTTCTCTTGATTTAAACTTAATTTTTTCAAGCTTCGTCACACCATCAACCAGCATTGCACAAGTATCACCGAACTGTTCTCGCAATTGCTCTAAGGTCACATCTGTATCTTCAACAACATCATGTAAAAGAGCAGCAATGATCGAAATTACATCCATCTGCATATTAAGCATAATATCTGCAACAGCTATTGGATGAAGGATATAGGGTTCACCTGATTTTCTTACCTGTCCTTCATGAGCTTTTTCAGCAAGATCATAAGCTTTTCTAATCTGTTCTAGATCAGCTTCTTTTAGATATGCAGATGCCTTTTCAATTAATTGCTCGATGCCCATTAATTTCCCTTCCTATTCTCAAGGATTTTCTATCATTATGCCTTTCAATCTTGCTTACGTCAACTATTCACCTGTCTCTTTACTCCAATTAAGTCAAGTGTCATTCTGTTATAAGCGTTAGTTATCAATTCTGTTAAAAAAGTAAGTGGGAATAGGATTTATAAGAATAGTAGGCAATTGCTAAATTTTTTTGTAAAATATAATTCATATGAGGAATGTTAATTTTGGTAATACTTACATTAATTCGATTTAACATTTTACTTAATTTTATGAATGAGGTGCATTATGGAACATCAGTTTGAATTAGTATTACTGTTACTCGCAATTGCAGCTGGAATCACTGCATTAGCAAAAAAATTAAAAGCTCCTTACCCCATTGCTTTAGTTATAGTTGGAGCTATTTTAGGTTTAGTTCATATTCCAGGATTGGAAGAACTAAAAAGTTTTATAGTTGAGGACGAGATTTTTACATTTGTTATTGTATCTATATTTTTACCTACTTTATTAGGGGAAGCCACATTAAAGTTGCCTTTTTCACATCTGAAAGAAAATAAAACGCCCATTTTAGCTATGGCATTGTTTGGTACATTAGTTACTTATACAGTGATCGGATTCTTAGCCGTTTATTTACTCGGATTAGATTTAAAAGTTGCCTTTATATTTGCAGCCCTTATGGCAGCTACAGATCCTGTCAGTGTGCTTTCAATTTTTAAAAGTATGGGGGTAAACCATCGATTAGCAACGATTATAGAAGGTGAAAGTTTAATTAACGATGGAGTGGCCTATGTTCTATTCAAAATCAGTCTCACTACTTTTATTTTTGCAGGATTTACAGAGTTTGGCCAAGGACTATTAGAGTTTTTTAAAGCTTCACTTGGTGGGTTAGCCATTGGATTGCTCTTAGCTTATTTATTTTCAAAAATACTTCGGTACTTTGATGATTACCCGCTGGAAATTGTTTTTTCTATGATTTTATTTTATAGTTCATTTTTCATCGCAGAAATTTTCCATTTTTCTGGAGTAATTTCCGTCGTAGCTGCAGGTCTTGTGTTTGGAAACTATGGGGCAAAAATTGGAATGAGTCCAACAACCAAATTGAATATAAAAACATTCTGGGATGTACTTGCTCTTATTGCAAACTCATTCGTCTTTTTAATGGTGGGTTTAGAAATTGCCAACATTGATTTATCTGGAAAATGGATGATGATTTTATTTGCCATTCTAATTGTTTTAATTGGTAGAAGCGTCGCAATTTATGGAAGCCTATCTTTCACTCGTCATATACCTATTGCATGGAAGCATGTATTTAACTGGGGTGGTTTAAAAGGTTCTTTATCCATTGCTCTTGCTTTGAGTTTGCCAGTTACCTTTGCAGGAAGAGAGGATATATTAGTCCTCACCTTTGGAGTCGTATTGTTCTCACTCGTTGTCCAAGGTTTAACAATTAAACCACTTGTCAATGTTTTAGGAGTAACAAAAACAAAGGAAAGCAGTCTTTCCTATGAAAAAACATTATCTGAAATCCACCAAGCAACTGCTGGAAGAAAAGCGATAGAAGAGATGAAAGATGAAGCAACCATATCTCCAGTGATCTTTAATCAATTGGATAAAGATTATCAGAATAAACTAAACAAGTTACATGAAGAGCTTGAAAACCTATATAAGAAGTTCCCAAGATTACAAGAAGATCAACTGATCAGCGCAAGAAAAAAATCATTGTATGCTGAATATGAGGCTGTTGAAGAGCTGGTCAAGCAGCATCTCATTTCTTCTGAAACAGCTGAATTGGAGTATAAAAAAATTATCGATCTCCTTGAAAAAGAGAACAAAACAGAATCTGATTAGAAAAACATATCATAAATAACCCGTCCAATATTGTTATGTTAATTGGACGGGTTCTATTTTTTCTAGGCACCACAAAAGTACAAGGATTGGTTATCGGGTCCCCGAAAAGTAATCGGACTATGCATCACCGAATTTTGTTCACTTTTTGGGGTATTCATATTAATATTTCATCAAAGAAAACATATCTATGTCTTTTAATTTATCTTTTCCATTTAAATAAGTTAGTTCTATCATAAATGCTGCACCAACTACTGATCCCCCTAATTGCTCAACTAAATCAATGGAAGTCGCGATAGTACCGCCTGTAGCCAATAAATCATCTGCGATTAGAACCTTTTGACCTGGTTGAATAGCATCATTATGCATAGCTAATTTGTCGTTACCATACTCTAAACTATAATTTGCTTCTATCGTTTCACCAGGTAATTTACCACTCTTTCGTATCGGTATAAAACCAACTCCCATTGCATACGCCAATGGTGCACCCACCACAAAGCCACGAGCTTCTGGACCTGCTATTAAATCAATTTCAAGATGCTTTACCATGTCTCTTATAGATTCAATCACCTGATGGTATACTGGGCCATTTTTCAATATTGTAGTTATGTCCTTAAATCGAATGCCTTCCTGAGGAAAATTCTCAATCACTCGAACATGTTCTTTAAAATCCATTTTACTTCCTCCTAAATTGTTCACTCACGTTTGTATTTGATGTAAGATCCACTGTGTCATTTCATAAGTTGTAGAGTATTCAAATATTTTTTCTATTTCAGATTGATGCCACCTTTGTTTGTATAAACTGGATGAATCAAGACTACTTTTCTTCGGTGATTTTATACAATGATATGAACGACCTTCCTTTTGAATGAAAGATAATTCTTCAAATACACCAATCATAAATTGTATCATATCTTTTGATAAACTTGTACGTTTGCTTAAATTTCCCAAAAATGACTGATCATTAATCTCCCAACTATTTTTATTAAGTAATGAAGCATAAATATTTTTAAAAGCTTCTCTTGATGGCAGTCCTTTTAAAGCAGCTTTATTTCTATTTTTATGAACTACATATACGCGTTTAATAGATTGATTTTTTCTGAACGCAGACTCAATCGTATGAATGTGGTTTGGGAGAGAGTATACAATAAAATCAGTCACCTGCATGTTAGCATCTATCGTTGTTAGATTGGTATTTATCTGAACTAAATTCCCATCAGCATCCAAGGTGTAAAAGAATTCAGCAGCTTGCATATGCTCCTCAAAATCACAAATGTGATCTCCATTATCTAACAATATAGCTAATCGCACATTCTCCCGATTATTTAATTGTTGGATGCTCTGTGTTAATTTATCAATTTGATGATTTCTCCAATCAAAAACTTGACGATTTGGAATTCGAATATCTTTTATAAATAATTGCGGTTTTCTGATTCCATTCCATTCATTAATGGATAGTTCTCCAATGACATCTACTTTAGCTTCCGTAGATATATATTGATCTAAATCCCCTTTACCAAAACCTATAGCTTCCATTGAACAACTAACCTCATTAAACGCCTGTGATAAAACTAACTTTAAGTGTTGCTTTTCTTTGCCTAGTCTATTTTTTTGTAAAATGCGTAAATCTTTTAAAAACAAGTTTGGAGAAGGGTTACCCGATCCATAAGGTGCAAGCATAGATTCCATTTTTTCAATGACTGGGATTGTAATCTCTTGCAATTCACTCTCAATATCAGCTTGAATCTCAGGCATAAAATCTTCCTCTGTTAACCAGTTCATAGCCAGTTCATTCAGATGATTCCTCAATTGTGATATATTCTTTTCTTGAATTGTTAATCCAGCAGCTGCTTCATGACCGCCAAAATGATCCAGCAATGGTTCACAATGAGATAAAGCTTTATAAATATTAAAACCAGCAATAGAACGAGCTGATCCCTTTGCTAAACCTGTTTCTTTATCAATATGAAGTACAATAACTGGTCGATAAAATTTTTCTAAAATTTTTGAGGCAACAATACCAATTACACCGATATTCCATCCCTCATTCGCTACTACAATCACTTTGTGGGAATTAGAGTCCATTGATTTTTCAATTTTGTCTAGTGCTTCAACTGTAATTTCATTTACCAGTAATTGCCGCTCTTTATTTAAAGCATCTAAATCATATGCTAATTTCTGAGCTTCATCCTCACTACTTGACGTTAATAGCTTAACAACATCTTCAGCGTGTTGTAGTCTTCCACCAGCATTAATTCTGGGACCAAGCGCAAACCCAATATGCATACTGGACAGATTGGAGGAATCTACCTCGGCTACATCTATTAATGCTTTCAATCCAACAATGGATGTATTTTTCATTTTTTCTATTCCAAGTTTTACGATCAAACGATTCTCATCTGTTAATGGCATCAAATCAGCTACTGTACCAATTGAAGCAATTTCTAAAAATTCATCTGGCAAATATCCAAGCAAAGCATGTGCTAATTTTAAAGCCACTCCTACACCTGCCAATTGTTTATATGGATATTGGCATTGAGGAATTTTTGGATTGATAATCGAAAAAGCATCAGGTAATATTTCAGGCGGTTCATGATGATCAGTAACTAGTACATCTATCCCCAACTCATTTGCATAACTAATTTGATCGACTGCACTAATCCCGTTATCTACCGTAATAACTAAAGTTATACCTTCTTTGTGTGCTTTTTGAATCGCCTCTAGATTTAACCCGTATCCCTCACTAAATCGATCAGGTATATAGTAATCAAAGTCAGCTTTCAATTTTGAAAGTAAAAAGTACATCAAGGTCGTACTACTTACACCATCCGCATCATAATCACCATAAATTCTAATCTTTTCGCCAGTCTGTATTGCTTTTTTTATTCTTGTTGTTGTTTCTTTCATCCCCGCCATTAAATAAGGATCATGAAACATTTCATTTTCTGTTTTCAAAAAATTTTCTGCTTGTTTTTTATTTTGAATTCCTCTCACTATAAGCAGTTTAGCCACAAGTAAAGGAATAGCTAAGTCTGAACTTAACTGGACAGCTAAGTTTTGATTCGAATCTTCAGGTAATTTCCACTTAGACTTTGATTGAAGCATGTTATTCTCCTTAAGATTACATGTTAATGTAATATGTTTGAAAAACCGTTTGGATCAGAATCTACATTTTTGTAAGGATACCCGGGATCATAAGGATTCACATGTACAAACACATCTGATACGTTACTATGTTCCTTTAGCAACCGTTTCTTTACCATTTTTCCTATTTTATGACCATCAAGAACTGATATTTTTGGATTCACACTGAGTTTCACGTCAACAATTACATAATAACCATGTTCTCTTGCTCTAAGTTCATTAATAGCAAGTACACCAGGTACACCTTCAATTGTTTTGTGTAACCCCTCAGTCTCCTCCTGATGAAGCACATGGTCCATTGTATTATGTATCGATTCTTTTATCAATTTGTATCCCATGATAAATACTAGTATCGCAACAATAATTCCAGCAACTGGATCTAAATAATACATCCATGGATAATTAAAATAATCACCTATAAGTGCTCCTGATATTCCTATTAAAACAGCAATAGATGAAAATACATCTGAGCGATGCTCCCATGCATTTGCAATCAATGCCTGACTAGAAAGTTTTTTTCCTAAACGATATTTATATTGAAACATCAACTCTTTTAATAAGATTGAAAATATTATGGCATATATTGCATACGATGCAGGAGCTGATTCAACTCCGCTATAAATGGATTTCACTGCACTAATGCCAACTTCAATACTAACTAAAATTAATAATAGTGAAACAATAATTGCAGCGATAGGCTCTGCTTTTCCATGTCCATATGGATGGTCTTTATCTGGAGGTAATTTTGCAGCCTTTAATCCGACTAAGACCGCAAAAGAACCTGCAATATCGGATGCAGAATGAACTGCATCCGCAATTAATGCTTTACTATTTGCTGTTATTCCAATCGTGCCCTTTACGATGACTAATATTAAATTCCCTACAATCCCAACCCAAGCAGCAAATTCAGCTTTGTTAAATCGTTGATCTACAGACAATGAGTTCACTCCTTGAATTAAAAATCACATTTGAAATTACGCTTAAGAGTTCAATGCTTCCGTTTTTTTCTTCTTCAGGGACTTGCTTTTTAAAATTAACCATAACTGACTAGCAATAAAAATAGAGGAATAGGCCCCGCTGATTAAACCAATTAACATAGCAAGAGAAAATAATTTAATGGATTCACTTCCAAAAACAAATAAACAAAAAGCTGCAAACACAACCGTTAAAGCCGTATTAATAGACCTTGTTAAGGTTTGTCTAATACTCGTGTTTACCATGCTGGACAAATCATCAAAGTTTTTAATTTTAAATTTCTGTAAGTTTTCACGAATACGGTCAAAAATAACAATCGTATCATTAATGGAATAACCAATAATTGTCAAAACTGCAGCAACAAAAGGTAAATTGACTTCCAATTGAAAAATAGAAAAAATACTGATGACAATAAACGCATCATGAAGTAAGGCTACAACTGCAGTAAGTGCAAACCTCCATTCAAAACGAATACTAACGTAAATAATAATTCCAATACTTGCGATCGCTACTGCATAAATTGCCTTTAGCCCTAACTCTCTAGCAATTTCAGCATCCACTGTATTTTCTTCATAGTCTACTTGCCCGTATTCTTTTTCAAATCCAGAAATGATTTCAATCCTCTCATTTTCTTTCAATACTTCCTCAAAACGGACATTCACTCGATTATTCGAGTCTCCTCCAACTGTAATTGTTGAAGCCTCTAATCCAGCAGATTGTATGATCTGTACTGATTTTTCTTTAGTAGTCGAGTTCTCACCCAAAAGGACATCTAATGTAGTACCTGATTTGAAATCAACACCGTAATTTAAATTAAAAATAAGAAGAGTTAGAAGCCCTAATAAAGTAATAATAATAGAAATACTAAAAAATTTCTTTCGATTCTTTACAAAATCAAAGTCTCTAAAGTTCACTGATATCTGCCTCCTTTACACCGTAATAAACCGGCTTTTTAGCAATGTTGGCACGAATTAATAGATGTAAAAGCAGTCGGGAGAAAAATACATTCGTTATAATACTAACCAAAATACTTAAAATCAGAGTTAGTGCAAACCCTTGTATCGATCCAGTTCCGATATAATATAAAACTAGTCCAGCTAATATCGTTGTTATGTTTGCATCCATTATCGTACGTAATGAATTTCTTGAACCTGCTCTTAAAGATGATAAGATGCTTTTACCACTTTTAATTTCTTCTCTAATTCTTTCATATGTAATGATATTGGCATCCACTGCCATACCAATTCCCAATACAAATGCAGCAATTCCAGGTAACGTTAATGTTGCATTCATCCAATAAAAGACAAGCAATAACATCCATGTATAAACCGTTAATGTAATACATGCTATAATTCCTGGCAATCTATAAAAACCAAGCATAAATATGAGTATCATAACAAAACCAATGATTCCTGCTGTGATCGTTTGTTGCAATGATAATTCTCCTAAAGATGCCCCTACACTTTGTGTGTACTTCTCCGTTAACTTCACTGGCAACGCACCTAAGTTAATAATGCCTGCTAATTTTTCAGCTTCTTCAAACGAGTCCTGCCCACTAATTGTAGCAGTTCCATCAGAAAATACACCTTGTACATATGGTGCTGAAATCAATTCTTCATCCAAGTAAATGGCAAGTATATTTCCTGGCGTACCATAACCATTTTCATATAACTTTCTTGATAATTCTTTAAATTTATTTTTATCTTTCACTTCGATGCTTACTAACGGTTCATTTGTTGTCTGTTCAAATACAACTGTTGCTGCACCTTCAACAAAGTCCCTACCATTAAGTTCAATTTTACAAAATTCGTTTGGATCTTCACAACCATCATTACTTCTAAACGTTAATTCTGCAGGTTTTTTCATAATCTGCCTTACTTCTTCTTGGTTTTCAACCCCTGCTAAACGAACTCTAATTCGATTTTCCCCTTCAGGATAAATCTCAGGCTCACTAATCCCTTGTGCATCTGCGCGAAGTTGCAAGCTTCTAGCTGCTTCACGTAATAACTCCTGATCCATAACTTGAGATTCATCAATCGGTTCAGCGGTGTATAATATTTCAAAACCGCCTTTTAAATCTAAACCAAGTTTAACATTATTTACTATACCCGGGCTCGTCCAAACCATGATCACAATCGTGGCGATTACAATCAATAAGAATGCAATCAGTCTTTTTGTATGTACCACTACCATTTCTCCCTTCAAAACTCAGTAGTCCTATTATACCTACCCCAAATTATCGAGTCAATTCTGGTGGAGTTAACTATCATACTTCTTTATATGCATTTATGGTTAACCAGTTCATAAAATTGGTTACCTTCAATGTTAAAATATCATTCACAATTTTATGTAAATTAGGAATTCCATCTTTATGGTATTTTTTGCTAATACATTGCCATATCTCATGACCTGTTACATGATTATACCCTAACATTCTAAATTCTTCTGCTTTACTTAAACATAATTCTTCAATAGTTCGACTTAACTCTTGTTCATCTAACTCGTATTCCCTTTTTGTATCACATGAATCCTCTTCAACTACATTATCCCATAATTCCCCATCCATTTGCTTCACCCTCCCCAGTTGTAAACTTAAATTATTATTTCGATAAACCCCACCTGAATCCTCCCAAACAAAACTTTTTAATCTTAAAATCATATTCTCTGCATGAGTTAGGACATGTTGTGCATATCCATTATATATAACTTTGTCCAAATTTACATTAATGAATAAGGAAGAAGGTATCCAGTGTGACTAAGCAATCATTTATTAAAGGGACAATGATCCTGCTTGCTGCAGGGATGATAAATCGCATATTAGGATTTGTTCCAAGAATAATGCTACCTAGAATTATTGGGGCTGAAGGAATTGGTTTATATCAAATGGGATATCCTTTTCTCATTGTAATCATCACGATTGTAACAGGCGGTATTCCTTTAGCCATTGCTAAACTCGTGGCAGAATCTGAATCTAAAGGAGAAAGAGATCGTTCAAAAAGCATTTTGTTCGTCTCACTTTGTTTAACAACAACCTTAAGTACATTATTTACAATATTCTGTTTCATTGCGGCACCTTGGATTACAAATCACCTTCTCACGGATGAACGGGTATTTTACACTTTTTTATCGATGAGTCCAATTATACTATTTGTTAGCATCTCTGCAGTATTTCGCGGATATTTTCAAGGGTTACATAATATGATTCCAACTGCAGTCTCATCTATAACAGAAACGATTGTTCGTTCTGTTACAATGTTATTATTTTCTTATATTGTTTTACCCTATGGTGTCGAATATGCAGCGGCAGCAGCTATGATTGGAGTTGTACTCGGTGAAATAGCAGGAATGTGTATTTTACTTGGCAAATATAAAAATAATCATAATCGGAGGAGCCAAGTTTTCGAATATAATAAAACGAAATTTAGTAAAGATCAAAAAGATCACCTTGCTAATTTAAAAGAAATGATGCGTATATCCGTACCTGTTACCGCCAGTAAACTTGTAGGTTCTGGTTCATATTTTTTAGAATCTATAATGATCGTCCAAAGTTTAGCTATCGCAGGTATCGCGACAAAAGTTGCAACTGCACAATATGGCATGCTGCAAGGGATGGTCATTCCAATCCTGTTACTTCCAAGTGCGTTAACCTATTCACTTTCAGTGTCTCTTGTTCCTTCACTTTCTGAAGCAGCTGCAAATGGTGACATGAAAACAATACATAAAAGATTACATCAATCGTTAAGGCTTGCACTAGTTACAGGCGCTCCTTTTATCATTATTATGTATTTTTTAGCTGATCCGTTATGCTCTTTTTTATACGGTGAAAATAATGAGGTTGGTGCCATGCTTAAAATGATGGCTCCTGCAGCAATATTCATTTATTTTCAAGCACCGTTGCAAGCCACATTACAGGCATTAAACAAGGCTGGAACTGCACTATTAAACACCTTTATTGGAGCATCAATAAAATTAACACTTATATATATCTTGGCTGCTAAATTAGAAATGGGAATTTTAGGAGCACTTATTGCTATTAGTATAAATATCATGTTAGTTACCTTGCTTCATTTGAGAAGTGTAATGAATTATTTAAAATTTTATATGAAATTTTTAGATTTTATAAAAGTAGGAATTGGTGGTTTCGCGATGAGTGTAATTATTTTATTTATGATGCAGCAATCGTGGATTCAATCAAATTTAGTCCAATTTTTATTCACCTGTACATTGAGCATTTCAACTTATTTGTTAGTCATCGTTTGGTTAAAACTTATAGATCGTTACGATTTAGTGAGAATCCCTTGGATTGGCAAATATTTTTCTAAATAACTACGACTATTTATTTTTTTCCTTTCGGTCAATATACAATTCATTACGATGGTTAATACTGCAAAAAAAGACATCTTTGAAATCAAAAACTCCTTGCTCCTGTAGTTTATTTTTAAGCCAGAACCTTGTTTTATCTATTTTCTCAAGATGATCATCCTTTACCTTTCCATCCATTATTAAAGGCAAGGGCAATCCTTCATATCTAAAATTAGCTGTATGATTTGGGGTGGAATCAAGGTTATCTTTCTTGATGATACTTAAATTTCCATTGGTCTCTAATATTGCAAACTCAACATCACGCATATCCGTTATGTTTTTGTGACGCAATTGTAACAATAAATCATCTAGATTATATCTTTGTTTTTTCATCTCTTTACGATTCAATTTTCCATTTTTAATAATGATACTTGGAACTCCATCCAACCATTGCCTTAATTTTTCATTTTTCAAACTAATAAAAGCTGTCATAATTTGAATCATCAATAAAATAATCATAGGTAAGACGCCTTCTAACATAGGTCTGTTAGTATCTTCGATGACAATAACAGCTATTTCAGCAATCATGATGGAAACAACTAAGTCAATGACAGATAATTTCCCAATTTCCCTCTTTCCCATGATTCTCATGACGATGACAACAACTATATAAATTAAGATCGTTCTTATTGTAATCCCCCAAATATCCACTGAACCTGCCCCCTTTAAAACTAACCCATAAAAGTGAAGTGAATCACGGACCTTATGTTCAGGATTTAAACAAGGTTCATTCAATTCAATGGTATTGTAGCCGCTTCATAACTTTGTCATACAGACAGCCCTTCTTTAAATGTTGGCAGTTATTCCAAAACATTCCCTTAAATATTTTCAGTTGATATCAGTACTAATTTTATGTGCTTGACCATAAAATGTGTTAAGTGTTTCGATTCTGGAGGTGAAATATTTTGAATAAAGCAACGCAAATGAGATCATTTTCCCCAATGCTTTCTGGTATTTTTTATGCATTTGTGGCACTGGCAATTTTAACATTGATCACATCCATTATTCTTAAATTCAGCAGCATGAAGGAAAGTTCACTAGATACATATGTATATTTCATTCATGGTCTATCCCTGTTAATAGGTGGTTTTATTTCTGGTAGAGGAAAAGGAACTCGTGGTTGGTATTACGGTGGTTTATTAGGAATTATGTATAGTATATTAATTTTAATGATCAGCTTTTTAGGATTTGATTCTTTAATACTAACTACAAAATCTATGATGTTCATAGCATTATCTTTCCTATTAGGAGCAGTTGGTGGGATTTTTGGAGTTAATTTCAAAAAATAAACTTTCACTTCCTCCTTATTTATGATAAAATTAACAGTCGCTTATGTTTTTATAATATACATATAAGGAGGAGGAAATATTGACTATTGAATCAATGACTGAAGTTTATGTATATATCTTTTTAACTATTATTGTATTATTCGTATATCTGTATCCTAAAAATCCCTTAACTCCTGCTTTCAAATCATTTAAACAATTTTTCACTTCTTGGAAAATGATATTACATTTTGCCGCTATAGCTTTCATATTGTTTTTAAATAAAATAGAATTAACCATAGAAGAAAATATGAGTTTAGATTATGACCTGACCCCACTGTTTTATGGATGGGAAGGAAATATAGTATATACGATTCAAAACTTCTTTCACAATGATTTACTTACTACCGTTGTTGTATATTTTTATGTTGTGGTGTTTACTTCATTAATCATCGCTTCTTTTTTAGTTTATTTAAATGAAAAAGATAATAAACTGTTTTATACTTTTTGTTATGCTATCATGCTTAACTACGGATTAGCGATTCCATTTTATTTATTTTTTCCTATTAATGAAGTTTGGGCACATGAACCTGCAGGTGTACAATTTTTAATGCTGGACGTTTTTCCAACATTTGAAACTGAATATAGGGCTCTTTCTGGATTAAATAATTGTTTCCCTAGTTTACATACCTCCATATCTGTAACTCTTTGTTTAATTGCGTTAAAATCAAACAATATTAGATGGAAGAGTATTGTTCTTATCAGCGCAGGTATTATTATATTCTCTATATTTTATTTAGGTATTCACTGGATAGCGGATATGATTGGTGGCGTATTACTTGCACTTTTTGCATCTTATATCGCACAGCGTATCGCTGATGGAAGATTTAGTTTAAGAAAAAGTAAAACTGAGCAGTTTACTCAAGATAAAACCGTTGAGCAGTAAGCCTACTCCACCTGATTTAAAGATACCACCTATAGAGGTGGACGTATAAAAAAAGCAAGGTCTCGGAAATATATCCGAATCCTTGCTTTTTAATTTTTATCATTTAATCCGTTTTCACACCATTTACTGCTGAACGGTCAAATGTCATTTTTGTAGCATCATTGATTTGAAGAACTACCATATCATCAGTAATTTCAAAGATTGTACCGTGAATTCCACCAATTGTTATGACCTTATCGCCTTTTTTCAAATCTCCTAACATTAAGTTACGAGCTTTTTGCTTTTTTTGCTGTGGTCTAATTAACAAGAAATAAAACACTGCAAACATTAATACCAATGGTAATACAAAAGTAGTTAACATACTTGGTTCTCCTGTTGTTCCAGCTTCCGCTAATAACATATATTACCCTCCCTTCAAAATCCTTTATCATTATTATGTAGGCCATACTGATCAAAAAATTCCTCTTTGAAATCCAACAACCGATCCTCAGATATTGCTTGTCTGACATTTTTCATCAATTCAATTAAAAAGTGCAGATTATGATAAGTTGTCAAACGAATTCCAAAGATTTCATTTGCTTTTAACAAATGTCGTATGTATGCACGTGAATAATGAGTGCAAGTGTAACAAGAACAATTGGGATCCAGTGGTCCAAAGTCCTTCTCAAACTTGGCATTACGTATAACTAATCGGCCTTCACTAGTCATCGTAGTGCCATTTCGAGCAATTCTTGTAGGTAAGACACAGTCAAACATATCCATCCCTCGAATTGTTCCTTCTAATAAAGCATCTGGAGAACCTACCCCCATTAAGTAACGAGGTTTCTGAGTTGGCAGATGTGGAACTGTATATTCCAATGCCTCATACATCAAATGTTTTGGTTCACCAACACTTAGTCCACCAATAGCATAACCTAGAAAATCAAAAGAAGTCAACTGTTCTGCACTTTGTTTTCTTAAGTCTTCGTACATACCACCTTGAACGATTCCAAATAATGCTTGATCCTTTTTTCTTTGATGAGCTTGAATACAACGCTCTGCCCATCTGGTGGTCCGTTCTAAAGACTTTTTTACATATTCATAATCTGCGGGATAAGGAGGACATTCATCAAATGCCATGATAATGTCAGCTCCAAGTGCATTTTGAATTTCAATCGACTTTTCAGGTGAAATGAACAATTTATCACCATTAAGATGAGACCGAAACTCCACACCTTCCTCAGTGATTTTTCTCATTTCACTTAAACTAAAAACTTGAAATCCACCGCTATCTGTTAAAATAGGGCGATCCCAATTCATAAACGTATGTAACCCACCAGCTTCTTTCACAATTTCGTGTCCTGGTCTTAAAAATAAATGATACGTATTGCTTAAAATAATTTGAGCCTCCATCTGTTTCAATTCCTCAGGGCTCATTGTTTTTACGGTGGCTAATGTACCTACCGGCATAAAAATAGGTGTGTCTATTGTTCCATGTGGTGTATGGATTTTACCTAACCGTGCTCCAGATTGTTTACACGTTTTTATAAGTTCATATTTTAGTGGCATTATTAACTATAGTCCTCTCTTGCTATTAATATATAAACATGGCATCTCCAAAACTAAAAAAACGGTATTCTTTTTGGATAGCTTCTTGATATGCTTGCAACACTTGTTCTCTACCTGCAAATGCACTGATCAACATCAGTAATGTAGATTTAGGCAAATGAAAGTTAGTCAACAAAGCATTAACTAACTTCAACTCATAACCAGGGTAAATAAAAATATCAGTCCAGCCGTTACACGCTTTAAACTCTCCAATTTTTTGATGAATGGCTGCAGTTTCTAACGTTCTAACCACGGTAGTTCCGACAGCTATAATCCTTCCTCCACTATTAACAGACTCATTTAAAGTTTTGGCACATTCATCATTTATTTCATAATACTCAGAATGCATTTTATGATCATCGATATCCTCTACAGAAACGGGTCTGAAGGTTCCAAGACCGACATGTAATGTAACATAAGTAATGGTTACACCTTTATCTCTAATTTTGTTTAAATAAGACTCTGTAAAATGTAACCCTGCTGTTGGGGCAGCTGCAGAACCTTCTTCTTTGGCAAACACTGTCTGATAACGATCCTTATCTTCTAATTGTTCCTTTATGTATGGCGGCAGGGGCATATGGCCTAATTGATCTAAAAGTTCTGGAAATATGCCTTCATAAGTAAATTTTAAAACTCTCTGACCCATTTCGCTCTCTGCTTCTACTTCAGCAGTTAAAAGAGGATTTCTCAATGTGCCAAATTCAATAATTGATCCCTTTTTTAATCTTTTTGCAGGTTTAACTAGTGCTTCCCAACGATCATTTGCTAAATTTTTCAACAATAAAACTTCTGCTTTTGCACCTGTGTGTTTTTTAATTCCAAAGAGCCTAGCAGGAATCACCTTCGTATTGTTCAGCACAAGTGTATCATTAGGGCGTAAAAAATCAATTAAATCTTCAAACTGTTTGTGTTCTACATTCCCTGATGTTTTATCTAATGCTAATAAACGAGATTCAGTACGATTCTCTAGTGGTGTTTGAGCAATTAAATGTTCTGGTAAATCAAAATTATATAAATTTACATTCATGTTTATTAATCAACCTTTTCGATGTTAACATCCTTATAGTAGTATTTCAGAATTTCTTTGTAATCATACCCTACAAATTCAGCTAGCTGTCTAGCACCCCATTGGGACATGCCTAAACCATGACCGTATCCGTAACCAATTATACGAAACTGTGGTTCTTCTGTAAGCACACGAATATGATTTTCCCCGTTTAATACAATAAATTCTGAATGAGCTTTTTCAGAAGTTGATCCCGAATCTATCACATGTAATCTTTCATCAGAATCAGGAAACTCTAATGTATTGCCATCCGCACCTAATACAGTATAATTGTTCGTTTGATCAATTTCAAATCTAGTGCTTCTTATACTATTTAAGGCTGTGCGATAACGATCTGGATAACTTACTTCTATTACTGTTCCATTTGCTTCTATTTCAAGAACTCTCCCTGAAGGTCCTCGATCTGTAATTTCCAATGATTCTAACTCTCCAGTGATAACATTGTTGGAAGTTTTGTTTATACTTTCAAGTAATTCATCGGCAGAATAAGGTTTGGTTATCCATCTATATGAATTAGACTCTATTACTTGATCAAGTAAAATTAATTGATCCCCAGCTCTCACTTTTGCAATAGGAGCATTGATTTCATTATTTACAAACGGGGCCTGTCTAACATTAATTTGATTATCCGTGACTTTAACAATTGGAAAACCACCCGCATTCTTTTTGCTCGTATTAGATGTAAAGTCCGTTCGAATGTACCCAATCGTCCCATTGGCTAAGATAACATGATCCCACAATAGAAGCCCTTCTTCTGCAATATCATCTGGACTTGGTACACTCTGGACATAATCAATTGGGGAATCCCATATTTCTGAAGGAGCTGCTGTTAAACCACCTGCATTGGAATAATAAAAGGGCATAATCAAATCTCCATTAGACCCTTTTAAAACCATTCCTTCTGTATCCTTAACCGCATTTGTTACATGAGCATTTTCTACAGTAGATCCTTTATAAGCTTGATCAAATGTAGTATCTGAAATATGAGCAATTTGATATTTCATTCCTAGCTGTAACGCATAAGTGCGCGCTGCAATAGCCTGTGCTTTTAAAGCTTCAGATGGCCATTCTGAGCCCATTTCCGTACTCACAACACTATATAAATATTGTTCAAAAGGAAGTTCATTAATAACAGCTAAACGATCCTTATACTGTGTAATCTCTATATTCCCTCTATAAGATCGATTGTATTTTTCTTCTATTTTTATATCTGATGAGTCTGATGAAATCCAGAGTTTTTGTCCATTTACATTAAGGAAATAATGTGGAATTGTTGAACTTTTGTCATTTGAAGATAATCCGTTTCTAACGACTAAATATGGGAAATCAGCTTCTACCGACTTTAATTCTAATCCAGGGAACGAGCTTGTGATCTTATTCCTTATATCGTTTAAATCACTTTGATTTGCTACTCCTCCTACCCATACTGAATACATTAAATCGCCTTTATTATTTTCCTGATATACCAAATAGCTGTCTATTCCTACTCCAGATAAATCAGAAATAAGGTTTTCAGCATCTTTTTTACTATCGTATGAAGCTGCACTCAAATAGTTTGGACCAGTGATCACAATATCAGACTGATTTAAAGATTTTTCTAAGGAAGATTTGATATTTTTAGCTTCACTTATACTAGCATAGGTACCCGCATACACTTGGTACATTGGTTTTCCATCTCTATTCGACTTAAAAATAAACGCACTGCTACCTTCTACTTTTTCACTTAATGAGGTCGCTTGATTAAAATCACTAGTTTCTATTATTTTAAGCATATACTGATCTAAACTAACTTTTGTTTTTTCAGAACCATCCTCTGAAACCCATTTTTTTATTCCAGAAGACTCCCTTATCCCAATCTCTAATCCACCATTTGCAACTAATGTTGCACTTGATTTAGTATGTAATGATTGAATCATCAAAGCCACGCGGATATCTTCTAAACTTTTTGCTGCATACGTTTTTCCTGAAAATTGGAATAATATCATTGAAAAAAACATAACGAAAACAAGTCCTAACTTTATTCCCTTCCCTGTTCGAATAAGCGACATAAAATATACGATCCCCCTGTAAATGTTAATATTTTAGTAAAGTTAACTATTCTATTAATATAGACTCACCTTATTATTAAAAGTTTCATATGCAAACCAAAAAAATAAGGAATAAGCTCCCAATTCCATGTGGGCCTTATTTACTTTTTATTTAGATCATTTTCGTTGAATTTTCTATTGTTCTCCTCCTGGTATAGCAATTCCCAAATGTTTGTATGCAAGTGGTGTGACTACTCTTCCACGAGGAGTTCGCTGTAAAAATCCGATTTGCAATAGATAAGGTTCATAAACGTCATCAATCGTTTGACCTTCTTCTCCTATAGTTGCAGCTATCGTTTCTAACCCAACCGGACCGCCAGCAAAATTTTTAATAATCGTATTTAGAATTTTATGATCAATATGATCCAAACCTAAATCATCAACTTGAATGTTTTTAAGTGCTGTTTGTGCTATCTCTATAGTAATGATTCCGTCTCCCTTAACTTGAGCAAAATCACGAACTCTTTTTAATAAACGATTGGCAATACGTGGTGTGCCTCTTGAACGTCTTGCAATCTCAGACGCCGCTTCTCCAATAATTTCAACTTCTAATATTTCAGAAGCTCTTGTAACAATATAACTCAATTCATCTATTGTATAAAACTCCAATCGACACATCACACCAAATCGATCTCGTAATGGAGAAGATAATAAACCAGCTCTTGTAGTGGCTCCAATTAATGTGAACGGGGGTAAATCTAAACGAACGGAACGAGCACTAGGACCCTTTCCTATAATAATATCCAATGCAAAATCCTCCATAGCTGGATATAATACTTCCTCCACCTGTCTGTTTAGGCGATGAACTTCATCAATAAAGAGCACATCCCCTTCTTGTAAATTTGTTAATATAGCTGCTAAATCTCCAGGTCTATCAATAGCTGGACCAGATGTTACACGGATATTAACTCCTAATTCATTGGCAATAATGTTGGAGAGTGTTGTTTTTCCTAAACCAGGAGGGCCGTACAGTAATACATGATCAAGTGCTTCTTTGCGTAATTTTGCTGCTTCAATATATATTTTCAAATTTTCCTTGATATTTTCTTGTCCAATATATTCAGCTAAAAATCGAGGTCTTAAACTTAATTCAGCTTCTTGATCCTCCATCATTAAATTAGCTGATATGATGCGATCATCATCCATGTTTCTCCTCCTTAACCCTCAAACAAGGATTGTAATGCCTTTTTCATAATCGTTTCCACTGTATCGTTTTGATCAACTTTAGTTCGTATTACTTCCCAAACTTGATCTACTTCTTTTTCTGAATAACCTAAACCAATTAAAGCTTCTTTTGCTTCCACCCATGGTGTAGGCATAGAAACATCACTTTGATCTGACGAAACTACTGCAATATGGTCATGTGTTGAATCAGTAGACACAATATGATCTAATTTATCCTTCAAATCAAGAATAACTCTTTGAGCTGTTTTCTTACCTATACCAGGAAGTTTGGTTAGAAAAGTAATGTTTTCTTGCTGAATGGAACTAATAATATTTTGAGGAGTAGCTCCAGAAAGAATACCTACTGCAACACGTGGTCCTATTCCAGAAACATCAATCAATCTTCTAAATAAGGTTTGTTCCTCTCTTGTTTTAAATCCATACAATAAAATAGCATCTTCTCTAACATGCTGATGTATAAATATTTGAACCTCTTTATCAACATGAAAAACATATGGATTTGAGCAAAAGACTCTATATCCAACACCATTTACATCCAACACGATGTAATCCGTTTGCATGTGTGCAACAGTTCCTCTTAAAAAATCTAACATTATAATTACATTCCTCTTCTTGTTATATTATTTTGTAATTTGTTTTGCAAAGTGGATGAATGAGCGTGACATATAGCAATAGCTAATGCATCAGCAACATCATCTGGTTTTGGTATTTCTGACAAGCTCAAAAACATTTTCACCATATCTTGTACTTGCTTTTTTTCTGCCTTTCCATAACCAACAATGGCTTGCTTGATCTGCAATGGAGTATACTCTCCAATTTCCAGCCCCTTTTGTTTACATGCTAACATTAAAACTCCACGAGCTTGACCTACTGCAATCGCAGTAGTTACATTACGATTAAAATATAATTGCTCAATTGCAGCTGCATCTGGTTTATATTTATCAATTAATTGAATCATTGAATCATAGATGTCCATTAAGCGAATGGATGGATCGGTGTGGGCTTTTGTTTGAATACATCCATATTGAACTGGCACTAGCTTGCTGCCAACTTTATCCACAAAACCAAATCCTACGATGGCATAACCCGGATCAATTCCTAAAATTCGCAACCTTTTCTCCCCTGTCCTTAATTTAAAAAAATCATTGCTATATATATGTATTTTAGCGAACATATGTATCGATATTATTATAACAGACTTCTATTATAGTGACACTCTCTTTTCTTCTTTTCTTAATTTGTTTGATTAAACGAGTTCACTATCCTTCTATTTCAACATTCACGACCCCTTTTATACTGTGAATATCATAATAAACATCTGTTGTATAATGTTTTTCATCCACCATAATACGTAGATCCATAAGATATTTTTCATCTTTTAAATCTTTCACAACTACGTTTTTAATATTTATTTTTTTTGCGTTGATTTCTTTTATAATTTCTGTCATGTTTTCATTGTTATTAAGAAAAATCTTCAATTTCTTTTCTTTAAGTCTAAGTGTTTTAGGACCAATCCATTTTAAAAGAAGAGGAACAATTTCAACCCCAAATAAAATAAATGCAACACCTATTAAACTTTCAATATAAAACCCAGCTCCTACTGCAATACCTAATCCAGATGCTCCCCATAACATAGCAGCTGTTGTTAATCCGCTTATCACATCATTACTTCGTCGTAATATAACCCCAGCTCCAATAAATCCAACTCCAGTTACAATTTGTGCTGCTAAACGCATGGGATCCATCATAATTCGATCTGGCTTGTCAAACTGATATGCAGATTCAATGGAAACTATTGTTAATAAACAACTGCTCACTGCTAAAACAAAACAAGTTTTTAGTCCAAGTGGCTTTCTCCTAATCTCACGTTCAATCCCGATCATAAATCCCATTGCGGATGCTAATCCGAGCTTCAACCAAATTTCCATCATTTTCATCACTTCTCCCTATCTATGCAGGAATGATATAATACAAAATGGTTTAGATTAAGTATATTATATGGTAAGGACATTGAATTATCATTTAATTTTTTAATTCATTTGAGAATCATTCTAAAAACACATATAATATTCTTTAGAGAATCATGAAAAAGGGGGAGAACAGATGAAAAATGTTGTGATTCATAAGGTGGTCAAATTAGTTTTTACTGAAGACCATCTCAAAGGATATTGGAATAAACAAAATAGTGACTTAGCGTTTGATTCTTTAACAAATGAACAACTGATTAGCCTTGCAAAAAAAATGATGAATAACACATCACATAGCATGTTAGAACAACATATTGTGGGAAGTGATTGGCGTACTGAAGAAGACACAAAAGGAAAGTTGCTAGAAGAAGATGATTCAGTAAATGATGAACATATCGAAATTATTGAGACATCTATACCAGGTTCAAAATCAAAAAAACTGCTAATCGATCGCTTATTAAAAGTAGATTGTAAGCAATGTGAATTTTCATACTTTATTTCAGATTTAAATGCAGACACAACAAAATTAACTTGTCCATCTTGTGGTGGAGAAGTCATTGCAGATAACTAACAACAAACAATACATATTCACTTGAGGGAGTTGGGATCGTTGCACGAAGAAGTAATTTCAGAAGTAAGTAATTTTCAATATTGGGCTGCCATTGCAATTTTTTTATTTGCATATGCCTTTATAATATCTGAAAAAATCAATCGAGCCGTCATCGCATTATTTGGTGCCGGATTAATGATTGTGCTTGGAATTGTAGATTTGGAACTTGCATTTACTCATCATATCGAATGGGATACGATTACTTTATTGATTGGTATGATGATACTTGTAGGTATCACTAGTAAGTCAGGTGTATTCCAGTATGTGGCCATCAAAACAGCAAAAGCAGCTAAAGGGAATCCAATCACTATCTTACTTTACCTTTCTTTATTAACAGCTGTTGGTTCCGCCTTTTTAGATAATGTAACTACCGTACTTTTAATTGTGCCAGTTACATTTTCAATTACAAGGATATTAAATGTAAATCCAGTTCCATTCTTAATATCAGAAATATTATTTTCCAATATCGGAGGAACAGCAACTCTTGTAGGAGACCCTCCAAACATTATGATTGGATCAGCAAATCCACATTTAACGTTTAACAAATTTATAATCAATCTTGCTCCAGTTGTATTAGTCATCATGGCTGTTACAATCATCATTATTTACTTTTTATACCGCAAACAAATTAAAACAAGTCAGGAAATGATTGACAAGTTAATGAGTTTAGATGAAAAATCGTATATTAAAGATCCTGTATTAATGAAAAAGTCTGTTGCAGTGCTACTTTTGACCATTCTTGGCTTTATTCTTCATAATGTGCTTCATCTTGAGGCTGCTGTTATTGCCATGGCAGGTGCTACACTGCTTATGTTAATTGGAGTAAAAGAACACGACTTAGAAGAAGTTTTTGAATCTGTAGAATGGGTAACCATTTTCTTCTTTGTTGGATTATTTACATTAGTTGGTGGGCTTATTGATATTGGTTTAATCGAAACTTTAGCTCAAAAAGCGTTGGATGTAACTGGTGGAAATATTCCTTTCGCTGCATATCTAATTCTTTGGATTTCAGGTGTTGCTTCCGCGACAATAGATAATATACCTTTTGTTGCCACGATGATCCCTTTATTGCAAGATATGGCGACGGGAATGGGTCTAAGCGCAGACTCACCTCAGTTTGAGGTATTATGGTGGTCATTAGCATTAGGTGCTTGTTTAGGAGGAAATGGTACTTTAATAGGAGCATCAGCAAATGTCATTGTAGCTGGTATGGCTTCTCGTGAAGGAAAAGGGTTTAGCTATATAAAGTTTTTATTAATTGGGGCTCCAATTACACTTGTTTCCCTCATTATCGCACATGCATATTTGTATTTATTCTTGCTATAAACATACGCTAACAAAAATAAATCCATGTGGAAGTTTCTGAACAGTCCTAAAAAAAAGGCTGGGACATAAGTTGAAAACTAACTGATTTTTGCAAAATACGCATAAATAAAATCGCATGAAATCAAGGATTATTAAATTGATTTCATGCGATTTATTCATTTTAATTGGGTTTTGTCCCAGCCTCTTTTAATGAAAACTCCACTGAAAATTTGATCTTTCTATTGATCAACTGAAGTAAATTCGCTAAATGTTGAGAGAATACTATTGTAATCTTCAAAGTCTTTAATTCTAATTCCTTCAACTAATTGTTGTACAGTACCTACTGGTAAACTGCTTTCCAGATGTTCAATGTCCAATTGAAAAAAAGTTCGAAGGACGTTATCATGTATAGGTAAACCGTCAAAAAGTGTCAATTTCCCATCTTCACTAACTCCAAAATAGGCACTTTCTTTACATTTAGGTGAAAGGTCTTCTATAGATTCTGAAAATACAATGCTTCCTTCTTCAGTAAATTCAAAAGTATATTGAGGGTTATTTTGATACAGCTCTAAAATTTCCTGGCTATTTAAACTTCCTAGTGATTCAACTTCTTCTCCACAAACATACATTTTTTTAATGATTACTTCTCTTTGTTGAGAATCTGTAATTAAAAGTTCTAAAGAACCTTCATTCTTCTGTGATTGATCCAAATCTTTTTCAGAAGAAAAATCATTCAAAAATGTAGACTTTATATCTGTTTTCCCCTCATTTAATAAAATTAACACTGATATTGTACCAAGCAAAATGATAAATGCTGCTAGTGTCAGCCATTTTCTCTTCATTCGTAATTGTTTTTTTAATTGTTTTAGAAATTTTGTAAAACTCACATTTATCCCCTTCTTTAACAATTAGAGATTTTTTTCCTATTCTAACCATTCAAAGAAGAGTTTATACTTAATATGTGTTATAAATTTATCCAAGGTTTATTTTTTGATTTAGTTATACGTTCACTGTTTTTTTTCGACTTTCGTTTATTAGAGTTTCTGACTTTAGCTTTAGATGACTCCTTTTTTGCAGGTTTTTCATTCTCTAAGCTGTTTTTTGCTCTCACTTTGCTTTCCTTTACCTTCTTATCTGATGAGTTTTTTTTAGGTTCAGAAGCTGTTTTTTCTGGTTGATTTGTTCTTGGACTTGCAGTACTGTTAGATGCTTGTTGATGCATAGGCATTTGATTGCTCGGATAATTCATCAAGTTTTCATTTCCTGGGATATAATGATGTGTATTCACAAATGACATATATGGATTAATCATATGTGGTTGTTCGAGATTTGTAGGTTGAGAATATGAAGTCCACCATTGATTTGATGCATGCTCATGTTGCATTTGGTTCTGAAATTGCGGATATTGAAACTGCTGCTGATTCACTGTGTCATAAGGCGTCTGAGGATTGAATAAATTGTTGTTCTGTTCAAATTGAAATTGTTTATTTTTTTTAAATGATTTTGTTTCTATTTCATTTAATTCTGGAACTGGTGGAACATCATAAAAATTTCCTACTTCTGTAGCAGGAACATTAAATTCATCAAACAAATCTTTATGCTTTCCTGTTGGAACATTATCTTCAACTGCTTTTTCATTCACCTGATGTGTTTTGAATTCTTTTTGATTCCTTTTTTCGAACTTAAGATGTTTAGTTCTAGAAGGAATTTTTAATTTTTGACCAGGCTGAAGTTCACTCCCTCGAAAGGATGAATTTATTTCAAGCACTTTATTTATATCTGCTTCATACTTTTTACATAATTGCTCCAACGTCTCTCCCTTTTTGATAATGTGGATTTTCACTTGTCGTACCTCCTTCATACAAGTATATTAGTACAGTGTATGCAAGAAATAGGCATTTGACATCTAAAACAACCTACAAAATGAAGAAAATCTTTTTCAAAAGAAATAACCATCCGAAAAAACATCTTCGAACGGTTATAAGAAAACATCTAAAATATTATTTATAAACTTGAACTCCATCCTTATTTACAATTCTTCTAAACTCCTTTAACAAATGCATCGTAATAGGTCCCGCCTTACCCTCACCAATAATACGACCATCAACCTCTCGTGTAGCGATCACTTCTGCTGCTGTACCTGTTAGAAATACTTCATCAGCAACATATACATCATGAAGTGTAAAAGGTTGTTCTTTAACAATATACCCATGTTGGTTACAAATATCAATGATTGCTGCTCGTGTGATTCCTTCAAGTGCTCCAATGTAAGATGGCGGTGTTATAATTATTCCATCTTTTACGATAAATATATTATCACCAGATCCCTCTGCAACAAACCCATCTGAATTCAACATCAGCGCTTCCCCGACACCTGCTAAATTGGCCTGAATCTTTACTAAAACATTGTTTAAATAATTTAAAGACTTTATTTTTGGATTCATAGCATCCGGAATATTTCTACGTGTAGAAACTGAAACAATTTTTAGCCCATTTAAATAATCTTCTTCAGAATAAATAGATAGTTGCTCTACAATAATAATAATATTTGCACTTGGACATCTACGAGGATCTAAACCGAGATCACCAGTTCCTCTTGAAATGACTAATCGGATATAACCATCTATAATTTCATTTTTTTTCACAGCTTCAATTAAAGCTTGCTGCATTTCTTCATAAGATAACGGAATCTCTAACATAATGGACTTCGCTCCGTCATACAATCGATCCATATGTTCTTTACACTTGAAAATATTTCCTCCATAGACACGGATGCCTTCAAAAATACCATCACCATATAAATAACCATGATCATACACAGATATTTTAGCGTCCTCTTTGTTTACAAATTCCCCATTTAAATAAATCCATTGTGCCATAAATCATACACCTCCAATTAATCATTCACATATGAAAAACTAGGAAAGCAGCCTAATGTACGTACTTTACACCCAATAGCTTCTATTTCTTGAATAGCAGCCGTCAATAAAATAGAATCCAGACTTTCTTCGATTTCAATATAAAAATAATAACTTCCTAATTTTTTCTTAGTAGGTCTCGATTCGATTCTAGACAAGTTAATTCTCCGCCAGGCAAAAGTGGATAATACTTGATGTAAAGCACCTGGGTAATCTTCAGGTAATGTAACTAGTATGCTTGTTTTTATATGTTTTGTCTTTTTTATTTCAGTTAAAGATTCTTTACCAACTAACATGAAACGAGTAAAGTTATCGTCATGTTCATGAATATGTTTTGATAATACATTTAAACCATACTTTTTAGCAGCTAAATCAGTACCAATCGCTGTATACCCTTTATTAGGGTTGTTTTTTACAATTCTAACCCCCTCAGCTGTACTTACATATTCAAACTCAACATCTGGCAGATGTGATTTAAGATAAGGTTTACATTGAGCAATGGCTACTGGATGCGAGTACACCTTTTTTATATTTGATAAATCAGATCCAAGCTCCTTAGCATTCCCTATCAAATTTTGCCTAGATGGATAAGTCCACTCAGCTTGGATAGGCAGATCCACTTCATGCACTAACCAATCCATATGAAGGCTTACAGATCCTTCAATTGCATTTTCAATAGGGATTACACTATAATTTGTTTTTCCAGATTCTGTTGCTAAAAAAACATCAGAAATTAATTTAAATGGTACTAATTCAACAGTCATATCTGAAAAAAAATACCGAGTACTCTCTTCACTAACCGTACCCTCTGGACCTAAAAATGCGATCTTTTTCATGATTTAAATTCTCCTTTCATAGATGCCTCTTCTTTTAGTTTCTCAATATGGAAAGGAAAGGAATGTTGTTGCGGTATAACCTGAGCACCTTTTTGACAAGGGTTTAACCATAACGTTTTAACCGCAATATTCTCTCTCTTAAAATGACTGATCACAAAATCCTCTAGGTTTGTTTTTTCGCTGCTATTTCTATCCACTAAAACCACCAGAGTGGGTCCTGCACCACTTAAAGCAGCACCTAGGGCACCATGTTGTACGGCTTGATCCAATATCGTTTTCATACCAGGAATAAGAGTAGTCCGATAAGGTTGGTGTAATCTGTCTTTCATAGCATGCTGAATAAGCTCTAATTTACCTGTACATAATGCTGCAACAAGTAAAGAAGAATGACTTACGTTATAGACAGCATCTGGAAAAGGGATCTGATCTGGTAAAATATCCCTCGATTTTTGGGTGGCTAATTCAAATTCAGGTATAACTGTTAATATTTCTAGTTGAGGATTAGGCTCAATACGTATATATTCTGCCCTTATCCCATTCCAATTGGAAACGATTAAACCACCAAATAACGAAGCGCCTACATTATCAGGATGATTCTCAATAGTCGTCGCCATTTGGAACAATTCATCATCTGATAAAGGATTATCAATCAAAGCATTCGCTGCAATTAGTGCACCTACAATTGCGGAAGCGCTACTACCTAATCCTCTTGTTAATGGGATATCACTATATATACTAATTTCTAGATTTGGTTGCTTAACCCCTGCTTTCAGTAAAACTCTTTGAGCTACTTGATAAATCAAATTGTTTTTATCTTCAGCCACACCTTTTAAATTCTCACCATATAGATGAATTTTTGTTTTTTCAGAAAAACTCATTTCAATCCAAGTGTACAAATCCAACGCCATACCAATCGTATCAAACCCTGGACCTAAATTCGCTGTGCTAGCAGGGATTTTCACACGTATTTTTTTCATTTCATTCATTCTTGCCCAACCTTTTGTTTTGTTAGTTTTGAAATTGCTTCCATCACCGCTTCTTCTGTATCATTTACAACAAGTGGTTGTACATGCACACTATCAATAGCAGTATTTGGATCCTTTAATCCATTTCCTGTGAGCACACAAACAACCGTTTCATCTATTGAAAAATACCCTTGCTTGTGTAGTTTCATTACACCTGCTACTGATGCAGCAGAAGCTGGTTCACAAAATACACCTTCCTTGCCAGCGAGCTGTTTATACGCATCTAAAATCTCCTCATCAGTAACATAATTGATTTGACCTTTAGATTCTTCCGCTGCATTCACAGCTCCATCCCAACTAGCAGGATTTCCAATCCGAATTGCCGTAGCAATTGTTTCTGGATCTTTAATCGGTTCCCCTTTCACAATAGCCATAGAACCTTCTGCTTCAAATCCGACCATCTTTGGTAAAGATTTAGATTTCCCTTTTTCATAATACTCTTTAAAACCTTTCCAATAAGCCGTAATATTCCCAGCATTTCCGACTGGAATTGCTAATACATCTGGAACTTGATCCAGTTGTTCACAAACTTCGAAAGCTGCTGTTTTTTGTCCTTCAATTCGATATGGATTTACTGAATTAACCAGTGTAATTGGATGTTTTTCTGTAATTTCTCGAACGATTTCCAATGCTCTGTCAAAATTACCTTCAATCGCAATCACTTTTGCACCATATATAATGGCTTGTGCCAATTTACCTAGTGCTATATGATTATTCGGAATAATAACAATACAATTTAATCCGGCTCTTGCTGCATAAGCTGCTGCTGCTGCAGAAGTGTTTCCAGTAGAAGCACACATTACTGTCTGACTTCCTTCTTCCTTCGCTTTTGCAACTGCCATTACCATCCCACGATCTTTAAAAGAGCCTGTGGGATTTAACCCTTCGTATTTTAGATATAAATTTATACTTAATTCTTTGGATAATTGATCAGCACGAATTAAAGGTGTATTTCCTTCATGAAGTGTGATCAAAGGTGTATTTTTATTAATAGGTAAAAATTCTTTATGTGCCTTCAGCAGTCCTTCATATTTCATTGATGATAGCTCCTTTTATTTATTTACCCTTCTACACGGTACACACTTTTAATTTCGTAAATAACATCCATGTTATTAAAATCATTCAGTACTTTTTCCATGCTTGCCATATTTGCGTCGTGAGTTACGATGATAATTTCTGCTGCTTGTAAATCTGGGTTTGGCTGTTGCACAACAGATTCCAAACTCACTTCATATTCCGTAAACACCTGTGTTATTTGTGCTAAAACACCTGCTTTATCTGCAACGTAAAGTCGAATAAAGTTTTTATACACAACCTGATCCAGTGGCTTTAATTTTTTTTCTTTATATGAAGATGTAGTTGATCTACATCCATTCACTTGAAGCATTGAATTTTTAACTACAGCAATTAAATCTGCTACCACCGAAGTGGCCGTTGGCATTTCCCCTGCTCCAGGTCCATAGAACATTGTTTCTCCAACCGCTTCTCCATAAACATATACTGCATTAAACACGCCGTTCACATTCGCAAGGGGATGTGACTTTTTCACTAAAGTCGGTTGTACACTTAAATAGATTAAATCATCCTTACGTTCAGCAATGCCTAACAATTTAATCTCGTATCCTAAATGAGAGCTATAACGAATATCTTCTAAAGTAACATCTGAGATCCCTTTGATATTTACATCGTCTACGGTTATATATGTGTGAAACCCTAACGTTCCTAATATGGTCATTTTGTAAGCTGCATCAAAACCACCAACGTCTGAGGTTGGATCTGCTTCTGCAAAGCCTAATTGTTGGGCTTCTTTTAATACATCCTCGTATGATGCACCTTCAAAACTCATTTTGCTTAAAATATAGTTTGTTGTACCATTTACAATTCCCATGATTTTTGTAATTCTATCAGATGATAAACCTTCTACTATTGTTCTAAGAATAGGAATTCCACCTGCAACACTTGCTTCATAAAACACATCGCGGCCATGTTCCTCCGCTTTTGCCAATATCTCATGACCATGCTGCGCCATTAAATCTTTATTAGCTGTAATGACATGTTTACCCTGTTCAAGTGCAGTTAGTATATAGTTTTTTGTTAATTCGACTCCACCCATGACTTCAATAATGATATCAATATTTTTATCTTCTATAACATCCCACGGATCTTCTGTTATTTTATGCGGTTCTATATGAATATCTCTCAATTTATTTTTATTTTGAACTAGTATTTTCTCTATTTCAATAGAAGAGCCAATCTGTCTTTTAATATCATCTTGATGACCCTCTACAATTCTCACAACACCTGTACCTACAGTTCCTAATCCCAGTAAACCTACTTTAAATGGTTTCATTATTCTCCCTCCCAAAGTTATTTCATCCTTGCCCAATCACCTGCACTCTTTTAACACCTTCAAACTCCAAAGATTCCAGCAAATTTGCAAAATTTTCACCTATTGATGAGGTATCTACCGACATCACTACATTCGCCATACCTTGAAGTGGAATCGTCTGGTTAATAGTTAACACATTACCTTTAAATTCCGCAACCAAAGCTATTACTTTGGAGAGGACACCTGAGCGATGATGTAAATCCATCGAAATAGTAACAATACTTTCAGTTTGTAGTTTATTTAAAGGAAAAATTCCATCTTTGTATTTATAAAATGCACTCCGACTCAATCCTACTTTTTCTACAGCTTGATGAACGGTTTTCACCTCTCCATTTGCAAGAAGTTCTTTCGTTTGTATTGTTTTTAGTAATGATTCAGGCAATATATTTTCTTTTACTAAATAAAATTTCTCCATACGTCCCCCTGTTAAAGACTTATGTTTTTCTATAGTGGACATTATATCGAAATACCGGGAATAAAACAATAGTTAAGTTACCCACAAAAGTGAAGAGAACCAAAAACCATCTCAGAGAATTTCTAAGATGGTAAAATGGTTTGTTTTATTTATTTGTGGGCTTGCTTCACTTTTTGGGGCGAAATTACTACTCTTTTTCTACGAATTCAAATTCATATTCTCCGATACGTATAGTTTGACCGTCTTTAGCTCCCTTATCTCGTAAAGCCTGATCTATTCCCATATTACGTAAAGTTCTTGAGAAACGCATAACAGAGTCATATGTCCCGAATTGCGTTTTTTTGAGCATCTTATTGATACGTTCACCTTCGATAATAAAGACATCATTTTCTCTCCGAATTGTAAACGGCTCTTTTTCACTCTGATCTTCAATCGTATATATTTTTCTATCCTCAATCTCTGATACTTCTTCAACAATAGGTTGTTTCGGTATAGCATCTAAGACATCTACTGTTTTGTACAATAGTTCCTGAACTCCTTTTCCAGAAACTGCAGAAACCTCAAAAACATCCAGTCCCCCATGACTTTCATTTAATTGTTCACGAAATTGCTTTAAATTTTCCTCTGATTCAGGAATGTCCATTTTATTTGCCACAATAATTTGAGGAAGGTCTTTTAACATCTCACTATATTGATAAAGTTCTGAATTGATTTTCACCCAATCCTCATAAGGATCTCTTCCTTCAGAAGCAGACATATCAACAACATGTAAAATAATTCTAGTTCGCTCAATATGTCTTAAAAACTCATGGCCTAAGCCAGTACCTTCATGTGCCCCTTCAATTAGACCTGGAAGATCTGCCAATACAAAACTTCTGCCATCACCAACATCAACTACACCTAGATTAGGTGTTAAAGTTGTAAAATGATATGAAGCTATTTTCGGTTTAGCAGCAGTTACTCTGGATAAAAAGGTGGATTTGCCTACACTTGGGAAACCTACCAAACCAACATCAGCCATGACCTTTAATTCTAGTACAATCCAACGCTCCTGTCCCTCTTCTCCATTTTCAGCGATGTATGGAGCAGGGTTGCTTGCTGTTGAAAAACGAACATTACCATGACCACCTTTACCTCCTTTAGCGATGATCACCTCTTGTCCATGTGTGGTCAAATCTGCTAATACTTCATTCGTATCATCATCATGAATCACTGTTCCTGGAGGAACTCTTACGATCATATCATCTGCATTAGCACCTTGCTGTTTTTTTATTTTCCCTTTTTCACCACGTTTTGCTTTAAAATGTCGTTGATATTTAAAATCAACTAGTGTCCTAAGACCTTCGTCTACTCTTAAGATCACGTCTCCCCCATTACCACCGTCACCGCCTGCTGGTCCACCTTCAGGAACATACTTTTCACGGCGAAATGAAATCATACCATCTCCACCGTCACCGCCTTTCACGTATACTTTTGCTTTATCTACAAACATAAAAACACCTCAATTATGTATTTAATCAAATTGTATCTCAATCGATATCCATTTTTCATTTACTTCTTCTTTTATCTTCAACCTTTTCGTTTTGAACTTCATTACAATTGGATCTAAATCATTTTTGAATTGTGTTAGGTTCATCTTCCCAACAAATTCAAATGCTACATGCAACTTTTCCTGTTCTTCAAAAAAGTCAACCATTAGCTCATTATCAGAATCATTTGTATTTTTTGCATAGCTTTCAAATAAATTCAACAATTCAATTAATAAAAAAACATGATCATTTAATTGGTTAGTAAACTTTTCTGGATAGTTCAGGCTTTGTTCAACTTTAAATTGGTATGACTTGCAATTCGTTTTCATTTTTAGTAAAACAAATTCAAGAAAAGGAGTATTTAATTTAGCAATATTTCTTTCTTGCTGAATACTTTCCTTTAATTTTTCCACAATAAATATTAATTTATCAAACTTTTTAAGCTTGATATATCCAAAGATGAGTTGCAGCTCATTCATTAAGTCATGTTGATAATGATGAATAAAACTCAAAGTCTCACTCACCGATTGATCCCTTTCACTTGACTTCTGCTTTTTTCTAACAAAAAAATGAAAGATAATTAGTATGACTGTAATCATGATGAGGATCCGACTTAACCAACCATTTGATGTTATAAAAATAAACAGTAATAATAACAATACCAAAAGCTCAGTAATAAGACTCTTTCGTTTCCAATTTCCCATAATACAATCCCCGTTTATATCCACATTTATTTTTAATTAAATAAAAATCCCAGCGCATTCTATACGCCAGGATTCATGTTTAAAGTGTTATTTATTAAGCTTCTGCTGCTACTGGATATACGCTCACTTTTTTGCGATCGCGTCCCCAACGTTCAAATTTCACTACTCCGTCAACTTTAGAAAATAAAGTATCATCAGACCCAATACCTACATTGTTTCCAGGATGAATTTTTGTTCCACGTTGACGAACAAGGATATTACCAGCTCTAACAGCCTGACCGTCAGCACGTTTAGCACCTAAACGCTTTGAAATACTGTCACGACCGTTTTTTGTAGAACCTACTCCTTTTTTAGAAGCAAATAACTGAAGATCTAACTTCAACATAGTATCTACCTCCCCTACACGAGTTTATTAATAATGTTTACATAATCTTCATAAGATTCCTGAATTGATTTCAACATGACAACCATCGATTCAAGAAGCAGTTGAGTTTGATCCGAGATTTCTCTCGCCTCAATATTAGGTATCTGTACATCGAGCAGCCCATTATGCATTTCTGCAGGCATTTCTATGTTTAATAAAGACTCAATTGCATTCACGGTTCCAATGGTGACCGTCGATACACCTGCACAAACGATATCTTCACCTGATTCAGCAAATTCAGCATGTCCATCTACAAGATATCTGACAATTTTTTTCTCATGATCTCTTTCAATGGTTATGGTAATCATTAGATTCCTCTTATGCTTGAATTTTTTCAATAACTACTTTTGTATAAGGCTGACGATGACCTTGTTTACGATGGTAGTTTTTCTTAGGCTTATATTTGTAAACTGTAATTTTTTTACCTTTACCGTGTCTCTCTACTTTTCCAGTTACACTTGCTCCAGAAACAGTAGGAGTACCTACTACTAATCCTGCATCGTTTGAAACAGCTAATACTGTGTTAAATGTTACTGATTCTTCTGCATTTGTATCTAGTTTTTCAATATAAAGCTCATCACCTTCTTGAACTTTGTATTGTTTTCCACCAGTTTCAATAATTGCGTACATTTATCGCACCTCCTCATGTCTCAGACTCGCCAAATGAAAGGTGACACAATTGGATTAAAATCCATCATTGCATTCTTTTAATACCTTGTTTGAGCGGTTATAACATGTGTCATAAGCACACATCATTCAGATGTTATCATACTTACAGTAATAATGCAACAAAAGAGTTTTTGAAAAACGATTATAATACACGATTACATTTGGGACAAACCTTAACAGGTGAGTTGTTCATATTCCTTACTTTTTTTCTTGTCATTTCAAATAATCCAAGTTTCGTCCATCCCATTACTGTCGTTTTCGTACGATCATCTTGTACAGCAGCTTCTAATTTCTCAGTAATTTCATCTCGATGGGTTTGAATTTCCATATCAATAAAATCAATAATGATAATCCCACCAATGTCTCTTAATCTTAATAATCTAGCAATTTTCTCCACAGCTTCTAAGTTTGTTTCAAACACAGTCTGCTCTAAATCAACTGTACCAGTGTATTTTCCAGTATTTACATCAATTACAGTTAGTGCTTCTGTCTCGTCAACAACGATATATCCTCCGTTATCCAACCATATCTTAGATTTAAAAAATTTCTCTATTTGTTTTTCGATCTGATAAAACTCAAATATATACTGAGAATTGGGGTCATGCATTTTCACCCGATTTGAAAGTGATGGAGAAATGTTATGAACAAACTGTTTAATAACTTTAGCTTTTTGAGCATCGTCAATGATAATTTCTTGCACTTCCGTTGTAAATAGATCTCGAACAATTCGCAATGAAATACCAAGTTCTTGATAAAGCTCAGCAGGAGCATTAGAGGATTCAAATCTGCTCTCAATTTCTTTCCAAATTCCCCTAATCTCAACAATATCTTTATTTAATGACTCCTTACTCGCTTTCTCAGTAACCGTTCTTAATATAAGACCTTCCTCACCGATTCGTATCTCTTCCCCAATCGATTTTAAACGTTCTCTTTCATCGTTTGAATCAATTTTTCGGGAAACAGCTACATAATTACCAAAAGGCACGTATACTACATACCTGCCAGGTATATTGTAATGAGTTGTAATTTTAGCACCCTTTTTCCCCAATGGCTCTTTATAAATTTGAACCATAATCTCCTGTCCTACACGAATCAACTCTTGAATAGGCGGTTTATTTTTAGGTTTTTGTTCTAAGTTAACAGGTAATAAATCATCACGATATAAAAAAGCATTTTTTCCTTTTCCAATATCAACAAATGCCGCCTCCATACCTGGCAAAACGTTTACAACCTTACCTTTATATACATTTCCAACAGATTGCTTGTCCATTGTCTCTTCAACATAATACTCAGTCAATTGTCCTTCTTGTGTATATGCAACTTCAGTTAAATCCTTCTTATAGTGTATAACGATTCTTTTCATTATTACACTCCCAAATCATTAAAACTTTTTATTTTATTTTTATTTTACACAAAATTTCCCCAAAAAGTGAAATGTTAAAAAACCACAAAAAATCAACCCTTTATTTTAGGGTTTAAATAGGTTTGTATGATACGCTTTTCTGGTATAACTGCTTGAACTTTCCCTAAATCATTCAGTACATAAATAATATGCATTTGATCACGTTTGAAACATCTTACAATTTCAGATATTGAACTTGAAGATTTAGCAAAAATCGGTTTTGTAGTTTCTTTTTTTTCTTTCATATTTGCAAATGTCAATTCCCTATTTATTAGAAACCTTATAAAGGAATAAGGTATATTCCGAAAATAATACCAGTTCGAATATAATAAAAAAAATCCAATGACCAATAGATTTAAATGTACACCTGAGTAAAACACGTCCATACAAGCATAAGCAATTATTAAAACACTCATCAGAAGACTGTTCCATGCACAGTATTTTAAAGAATTGTGATAGCTTATTTTATAACTGAGCAATGCCTGTACAATTTTACCTCCATCCAATGGTAAAATAGGTAATAAATTAAACAAAGCGATCATTAAATTAGCTTGAATAAAATACTCAGACCAAACTAAATCAATCATTTCAGTTCTTTGTAATAAATAAACAAGTGCAATCATCCAACAATTTTGAAGTGGGCCAGCAGCTGCAACAATAATTTCTTCCTTAGCAGACGTATTTCGATGTGTTTCAACTTCAGCTACTCCACCAAACGGGAGCAATTGTACAGATTTTACTTCCCAACCAAAGTTTTTTGCTGCTACAACATGCCCCATTTCATGTATAAAAACAATGGTGAACAAAGTGATTAACTCCCCAATATTTCCAGATAAAATTGAAGTTAACATGACTAATATAAACATGGGATGAAGTCGGTATTGTGTACCATGAATCTTAATCAAATTGAATCACTTCCGCAGGATCAATAAATTGATTGTCCTTTCTTAAAGCAAAATATAAAATCCCTGCTTCGTCATTTTGTAGCTCTGAAACAACGCCAATCTGTTCTCCACCTTCTACCCAATCGTTCACCTGTAATGATGAATAAGTAACATATCCATAAATAGATTGAAGTTTGTTTACATGTTGAATTACTATCGTTAAGCCTGTAAACTCTGTATTTTCAACTGAAATGACTCTCCCTTGATCCAGCGCGATAATAGGTTCATTTTTCCTTGTTTTGATCGTAACACCAGACTTTGTAGACTCAAAAGCTGAGATGATTTTTCCATTAGCAGGATGATGAATATTCTTAACTTGAGAGGTATTTACTTTTTCTGCTGGTATCTTGTTTTTTTCTGAATTGAAGGTTGGGATGAAGGAAGGGTATCCTTCAAACATTTGGTCATAAAGAGTTAAAAATGTTTTATTATCAAATGAATCTTCATTCATAACCTGTGTAATTAACACTTTCCCCTTTTCTGCCCATGGTGTTTCAAATTGAAATAATAGCCAGATGGTAATAAATAAGAGGAAGCTAATAGTAAATGTTGTCATGAAATGCTTTAGTAAAAAACTTTCTTCTCTATCATATTGTTTCAAATGTGCCCATGGATCTTTTCTATGTTTCCACATAAATTCAGGATCATCTAATTTTTGGTCTAACAACTCCTGATGATTTCTCGGATTCATTTCATAATTGTTGTTGTTCAAAGGTTTATTATGTTTTTGTTTTTGAATAAGCTCATTTACACGTTGGTTCCTTCTTTGTTTAACACTCTTATTAATTTTCATATTGTTCACCCCAAAGGCTAGTCCATTTATTTTATGATTAATATTTATGATCATTTTGTAATGGTTAGAACCTATAGAAATAAAAAGCAAACAATAAACCGTATGAAAGCCAAAGCTCCATACGGTTGATTTATTAAAACAAATATTCAGCTATCAGTAATCATCATCATACATCCATGGGCTATCTTGATGGACCTTAATACTCATCACAATACCTATGCTCATCATATTAATTAAAATAGAAGTTCCTCCATAGCTAATAAAAGGTAGAGTAATGCCAGTTAGTGGCATTATTCCAATTAACATGCCGATGTTTTCAAAAATTTGGAATAGAAACATTGAAGTAATTCCCACAATAATGTAGGCACCTGCAAGATCTTTTGATTGAATGGCAATAATAATCAATCGATATATTAATAAAAAGTATAATAACAGCAGTAACGAAGATCCTATAAAACCAAACTCCTCACCAACAATGGCAAAAATAGAATCTGAATAATCATAAGGTACTGTCACAGTCCCATTAGAATAACCTTCTCCTAATAATCCGCCTGAACCAATGGCCATAATCGCCTGATCTTGATGATAAGTATCTCCAGCAGCTTCTGGAAATAAGATTGCATCTATCCGTTTAGTCCAATGTCCTTTACCACTATCACTTAAAAATGTTACGATTTGATCGTGAAAAGCTTGATACACTTGAAAGGAGGTAAAAGCAATAGCAGAAATGAGTAAAATACTAATTAAAACATAAGTATATTTTAAATTTCCAATCCAAAGCATTCCTATAAAAATTACAATATATATAATCGCATTACCTAAATCAGGCTGCATAATAACAATAGTAAAAGGAATTAATACCACTAAACCAATTGGAAGTAAATCATTTACTATAGTCAATGGCTCTCCATCACGTTTTTTTAGCAAATACGCAATCATGATAATTAATATAATCTTAACTAATTCAGCCGGTTGAAAGTTAACAATCCCAAAGTCATACCAACTTTTTGCATTATTTATTTCAGACCCAAAAAAAATCAATCCAATTAATATAAGAATACCGAATCCATAAAGATAGTATGCTCCTTTTATTAGAAGACGGTAATCAAATAAAGAAAAGAAAACCATGGCTATAAAACCTATGAAGAAATATTGTACATGGTTTATATACAACCATGACTTATCTGAACTCTTTATTAAAAACGCACCAATGACCGTAAGAAAAATTAATACTATAATAATTACCCAATCTAATTGTTTCAACTTAGTTAGCACTTTGTGATCATCCTATCCCCATGATCTTTTTTAGCTTATTAAATACACCCTTTTTTCTTTCTAACGCCATTAAAGGTACAGAATCTCCTAATATACGACGGGCGATATTGCGATATGCAACAGCTGCATCTGAAGTTGGATTCATTACTGTAGGTTCTCCTATGTTTCCAGATTTTATCACTTGTTGATCATCTGGTACAACCCCCAGTAAATCAATTGCTAATATAGAACAAACTTCATCAATGTCCATCATATCGCCAGATTTCATCATATTCAGACGTACACGATTAATAATCAATTTTGGATTTTTAATATTGGAAGCTTCCAATAACCCAATTACTCGATCTGCATCTCTTACGGATGACATTTCAGGAGTTGATACAACAATGGCTTTATCTGCACCAGCAACAGCATTTCTGAACCCTCCTTCAATACCAGCAGGGCAATCAATAATAATATAATCAAAATCTGGCTTTAAAGAGTCCACTATTTTTTTCACATCTTCTGGCTGCACAGCATCTTTATCCTTCGTTTGAGCAGCTGGAAGAAAATATAATTCTTCAAAACGTTTATCTTTTACTAAGGCCTGAGCTATTCTACAGGTCCCTTCAACTACATCTACCAAATCATAAATAATTCTATTTTCCAAACCCATGACTACATCTAAATTCCTCAGTCCGATATCTGTATCTAACAAACATACTTTTTTACCTAACATTGCCAAGGCAGTTCCTATGTTAGCTGAACTTGTAGTTTTACCAACTCCACCTTTACCTGAAGTAATGACGATTGCTTCTCCCATTGTTAATCACCTCCGTTAGAATTGAAATGCATCAGGACGAACTTTATGAAGTTCACTTATTTTTCCGATTTGCATATGATCATCCTCCAAAAAAGCAAAATCCATATATGTACCTTCATTTGCAGATTCATCAGGTGATCTACTGACAATGTTTGCAATTCTTAATTGAGTTGGTTTCATATATGAAGCTGCTATAATTGCCTCTTTATTGCCTTTGTTCGTTTTACCAGCATGTGCGAGACCTCTAAGAGATCCCATAACATAAATATCTCCAGTAGAAGATATCATTGCTCCTGGGTTGACATCTCCCATAAAAAGAACAGGTGTCTCATAATGGATGGATTGTCCAGAACGAATAATACCTTTTATTATTTTTAGATCATGATTATTCTCTTTTATATCTTTTGAAGTAGATTCCATGGATTGAATTAATAAATTTCCATGGTTACTAACAAGTTTTTTTATTTTTTCTTCTTGTTCAACATTTAAATCTCGATTACCTAATTTTATATGTACATTAATCGTGGGACCAGATAGTATTTGTTGATGTGTCTTTTCAAGTTTATACTGCAATTCACTAAGTAGTACAGGAAACTCGCAATGATCATTAAACAAAAATACTAGACCATCTTTATTCCCTTTGATAGTCACGTGTTCCTTCGTTGCAGTCATATAAACCCTTCCCCCTTAAATATATAAAATTCGATATAATAAATTAATTTCCTTCTAAATATTCTAATGTTGCATGATTACTATCCCTTTTGTTTAAACGATATTCGAACAACTAAAGAGCGAAATGGTAAATATATCATCATTGAAAATATTAAATTGACACACAAACTAGGTAGAACTTGATGAGAGAATACCCATATGTATGATTCATCGGTAAATTTAAATAAATAATACACTCCGTAAATGGTACTATCTAATAATATTAAAGAAAGCATAACAACTAGTGTAAAAATAAAAAAACCTAGATAAGACCGCCTAATCATATAAGATATAAAGTAAACAATAAATCCAATACTAAAAGCATACAGTCCAAATAATTGATTATAGTAAATTAAATCATAAAAAAATCCAATACTAAAAGCTAATATAATTGCAAATGATCTCTGCACATAAAAGCAAGTGTATAATATAAGGATAAAAGTAAAATGAGGCGTTACGTGCAAACGTTCATCCCATGTTAAAGGCAACCACTGAACTATAGTGCCTTCAATTAAAAAAAACATAAAGAGAATCAAACCAATATATGTGCGAAGCATATCACACCTCACATTCCAGGTTTTTCAACTACAAAAACCTCCCTAAAGTTATCGAATTTTGCTGCTGGAGCAATTTTTGCAATATGCGTAAGGCCATAATCCCCCACTTCTCTTGACAAAACTGTTCCAATCTCGATCCCTTCTGGAAATAACTTCCCTAAACCAGATGTTATAATGATGTCCCCTTCTTTTAAGGTATCATTTTGATTTACTTGGCTCATTATTAATACATTTTCCTTCTCGTCATAACTTTGAATAATGCCGAAAGATTCTTCGCTCCCTAAAACAGTAGCAGCTATACCAATACTATTATTAAATTGGTCATTAAAATCTGTCAATAACTGCACAGTTGCAAATAAAGGATTTACTTCACTAATTCTTCCTATCAAACCTTCCGTAGTAGTCACTAGCATATTCTGTTTCATACCGTGTTTTGAACCTAAATTAATCGTAATTGTATCATTAAATGCATCAGGATTTACAGCAACAACATGGGCGATATGAAATTTATAATTATTTAATCCCTTTTGTTCTTCGGTAAATTGAAGTGCTTCTGTCAATCGCCTATTTTCTTCTTCTAAAGTATTTAACTTAGCCCTATCCCTTGCATACTGAGATAGAGTTAATTTTAATGTTTTATTTTCTTCATGAATAACTCTTAAATCTCCTATATTCTCAAAAAAACCCGCTATATATCCAGCGGGCCTATAAATTAAACCTTGCATCCAAGATACAGAGTCTTTTAAAAACTTTTCAGGCCAGATTAAGTTATCTCTCTTTTCAATCGAACTTATTCCCATTAGTGCTGTAAAAAAAATGAGACCCAGCAATAATAAGAAAAGTTTTTTATTCCCAAAGAGCTTAAACAAACGAACACCTTCTATTCATTCAACAATTATCTTTTATTTCTACCTTTATTTTTCTTATCTCTAAATAAATGTATTTCTTCTAAAGCTCTACCTGTACCTATTGCAACACAATCAAGCGGGTTATCAGCAACAATGACTGGCATACCTGTTTCCTGAGTTAATTTTTTATCTAGATTCCTCAACAAACCGCCACCACCAGTTAATATAATACCACGATCCATTATATCGGCTGCAAGCTCAGGAGGGCATTTTTCTAAGGTTCCTTTTACTGCTTCGATTATTTTATCAACGGTGTCCTTCAGGGCTTTTGTAACTTCATTTGCAGTTATCTCTATTGTTTTAGGCAAACCTGTAATCAAATCACGACCGCGAATCTCCATTGATTCAGATTTTTCTGCTTCAGTTGCAGATCCAATTTCCATCTTAATAGACTCGGCTGTTCTTTCACCTATCATCAAACTATATTTTCTTTTAATATATTGTGTTATGGAATCATCCATCTCATCCCCAGCAACTCTAACGGAACGATCAGTTACAATTCCTCCTAATGAGATCACTGCTACTTCCGTTGTTCCACCACCAATATCCACAACCATGCTGCCTGTTGGTTCCCATACTGGTAAATCAGCACCAATTGCAGCTGCAAATGGTTCTTCAATTGTGTATGCCTCTTTTGCTCCAGCTTGACGTGCCGCATCTTCCACTGCTCTTTTTTCAACTGCGGTTACCCCTGATGGAACACAAATCATAACGTTAGGATGTTTTGGAAATAAAAACCTTTGCTTTTGAGCTCTCTTCATGAAAGCTTTAATCATTGCAGACGTCGTTTCAAAATCAGCAATAACTCCATCTTTCATTGGACGTTCTGCTTTTATACTACCTGGTGTTCTACCGAGCATTTTTTTTGCTGCGTCCCCTACTTCAACAATCGTTTTAGATTCCGTATGTACAGCAACAACTGAAGGCTCCCTAACAACGATCCCCTTCCCCTTTAAAAATACAAGTGTATTTGCTGTTCCCAAATCAATTCCTAAGTCTTTAACAAAGCTGCCAAACATGCCAAGTCTCCTTCCTAATTTCCAATCGCTCAATAAAATTATCATATATTTTCTAGTTTTGTTTATATAAAACGAAAATGAATTTATTTGAAACTTATATCATTGTATTACATAAGTCCTCTTTCTTTCAAACTAATAAAATTTTGATCACCAATAATTAAATGATCAAGAACCTCTATACCGATCACCTGCCCAGCTTCTAACAAACGATTCGTTATTTCAATATCCTCAGGACTTGGAGTCGGATCACCACTTGGGTGATTATGAACACAAATAATTGAAGCACTACTTCTTTTTATAGCTGCACGAAAAACTTCCCTAGGATGAACTATAGATGCATTTAAACTTCCCATCGAAAGCGTTTCTTGTGCTATCAGTTGATTCTTTGTATTTAAAAATAAACAAATAAAGTGCTCCTTCTGCAAATATCGTAAATCTTCCATCATATATTTTGCAGCATCTTCTGGCGATCGGATTGTGATATGATGTTCTAATTTACTTTTGGCTAACCTTCTGCCAAGTTCAATTCCAGCTTGAATTTGTAACGCTTTTGCTGGACCGATCCCCTTCATCTCAATTAATTGTTCTGTACTAGCATCAACCAAATGACGCAAACCACCAAACTTTTTCAGTACTTTTTGAGCTAATGTTATTGCAGATTCATCAAAGGAACCCGTTCTTAACAATATAGCTATAATCTCTGCATTACTTAAAACCTGTGCACCGTATTGAAGCATGCGTTCACGAGGTCTATCTTTTTCTGGTACATTTCTGAGGATTTGTGACAAATGTGACATATCCTAAGCCCTCCCTTTGGACATTTTTAAAAATATTTCAAAATGTACATTGTCATGAGGGATATGCATACAAGATAAACTAATTCGCATCTCCATTACAGAACCTAAATTCGTACAATTTCTTTAAAAAGTCATATCACTTCAATTCCAAACTCACCTAACATTTCACTTAACAAAGAAAGCGATAGACCAACTACGTTAAAATATGAACCCTCTATAGAATCCACCATGGTTGCACCAAGACCTTGAATAGCATACGAACCAGCTTTATCCATAGGTTCTCCAGTATTAACATAACGTTCAATCTGTTCAATCTTTAGAGGCTTCATATTTACTATCGTTTTTTGAGATTCAACTATTATTTTGCCTGAATCTGAATCTATGCAAGCAATACCACTATATACTTCATGTGCTGTTCCTTGAAGCTGGAGCAACATTGATATCGCATCGCTCTTGTCTTTTGGTTTCCCAAATATTCGTCCATCTTTTACAACAATTGTATCTGCACCAATAATAATTCCATGTTTATTCTTGGATTGCTTTTTTTCAAACACAGCTGTTGCTTTTTTTGTTGATAAAACTTTTACCACTTCAACAGGTGTTAATATTTCTGTCAGAGTTTCATCAACATCACTCACACAAATTGTATAGGGTAAGTTCAAAGAACGAATTAATTCTTGTCTTCGAGGTGAAGAAGAGGCTAGGATAAGATGTTTATTATTCAAAATTTTCAATCCCCTTCAAACATCATAATTTACGATATAACCAAAAAGCTAAAGCTAATCCTAGGATGTTTGCAATATTTAGTTTAACCTGGAAATTAAAATCATATGATAAAAAACCTAAATCTGCTGAAGGTTCCCATGTGATTTGTGAGGATTTGGTCAAAAAATATAATGCAGGTACGGGTTCTAAAAGTTGAGCAATAATAGACCCTGTTAATAATCCTATCAACAAAAAAATAATTAATACAAAACTATTTTTTTTCATCACACTCCTACCTCCAAAACTTGTAACTTACACTTTTTATCTATGAATCTTTTGAATTTCATCTATATTCTATTATACGAGTTAAGATGAATTAACACAATCTATGAAAAAAAACTTTAAGTTCCTTATTTTACCTTTTTACATACCACTCTTTTCCTATTAAAATATACAACAGGGAGGAGATTTAGCTTGATGGAAAAATGTAAACATACCGTTATTTTCTTGATGATTCTTTTTGTGATTTTTCCAAATTATGCTCAAGCTTTGAAAGTGGTCCTAGATGCTGGTCATGGTGGGAAAGATCCAGGTGCATTGGGTGTTAATGGACTGAAAGAAAAGGATGTTAATCTAGACATCTCATTTAAAGTAAAAAATATTTTAGAAGAGCGTGGACATGAGGTTGTTTTAACGAGGGAAAATGATACATACATAAGCTTGCAAGATAGAGTAAAATTGACAAATCAACAAAATGCAGATTTATTTGTATCAATTCATGCAAATGCTCATCACGATCCATCCATTAAAGGCAGTCTAGTAATCTACTATAATAACCAATATCCAGATAAGGATTACCCTGCTAGTACAGCAATGTCTGTCTTAACACCCTATAGTAAGACACTGGCGCAATCCGTATTAAATGGACTGATAACCGAAGCCGAAACGAAGGACCTTGGTTTAATGTCCAAAGCTGTTTATGTCGCTCGCATGGGCTCAATTCCAAGTATTTTAGTAGAAACCGCTTTTTTAAGCAATGAAGAAGATGCTGCTAGATTATTTGACGAAAGTGAAAGACAAAAAATGGCCATAGGGATTGCAAACGGAATTGAAACATTTGAACCCATTACATTTTGGGATGCTTTAGATCACTGGGCGATAACGTCTATCATTCGACTTCAGGATAATGATCTAATCTTTGGATATAACAATAGTTATGAGCCAAATCGATCATTAACCAGAGCTGAATTTTTAGCGATGATGGATCGTATTTTTTATTTTACAAGTGACAAAGCCCCTGAAGATGAGCAAACAACACAGGATCCACATGATAATTTGAGCGATGAACAACAAACTCCTACTACAGAAGAGAATACAGAGTCAACTCAAGAAAATAACCTGGAAGAAGAAACAGAGTCATCTGAAGAAAGTGATGTATCAGATCAAGAAAAAAACAACCATGAGCAAAATAATACAAACACAGACTCAAATGAAACCAATGATGAAGAATCAACATCAGATAATACAAGTGAGTCTGATTCTAATCAACAAACAAAAGTAGAGACAAAAGACTTTAAAGATCTATCCACTGATCATTGGGCTTTTAAAATCATCCATGAAGCAGTGAATAATGGTTATATTCTAGGGTATCCAGACGAAACGATTCGACCTAATGAACCTATTTCTAGAGCTGAGGTTTCGGTTATTTTTAATCGCATTTGGAATGAAAATGAAACGGAAGCCACGGAAGCAACGTTTTTATATGAAGATGTTTCAGAGGGAAAGTGGTACGCTGAGTCTGTATATCTGTTAAAAGAACTTTCTCTTTTAAATGGAATAACAGAAACCAAATTTGGACCTGAGCGTAATATGACCCGTGCCGAATTAGCTGTTATGGTTGATAGATTTTTGTACTAAATAAAAGCTCGCCATCGGCGAGCTTATTTTTAATTAAAGAGATACAGATATCCTTTGGAGTAAATCTTTTTGTAAAATCGTATATTGCATTAAAGCAGTTTGAGTCTGCCAAAGCAATGAAGATGAAGGATTTTTTTGATAATCCTCCAAGGAAATCATAGCTGTACTTAATGCACTATTCATTTTTTCAAACGTGGATTTTACTTCCTCTGGAAATCCAGTATTTATTTCCGGGATTAATCCTGCCCAAGTTCGATGGAGACCTTTAATCGTTTCTAGAGAGCTATTCTCAAAGGACGTAAAAGATTGATCCCTTAAATGTATTAAGGTTAACTCACTTATTGTATGAACAAGCTCTGATCCCTGAGAGAAATAAGATTGAACAAGCTCTGCATTATTCCCATTCCATTTCATCTGTTTGATAGAAGGTATCTCATACGTTTTTATATAAACTTCTAAACCTTCCTGCTGTAATTTATAACTCAGTAATAATGCATCATCTCGATTTGTTGTCATCCCTGCAAAAACATAGTAGTTATCGTTTAATTCACTTACAGCAGCAAAACCATTGTTTGATAACCCAGCTATCGCTGCTTCTGCTCCATCCAAACTACTGAACACACCATTTTGAAGCATGAAATAAGATTGGAATGGTATGTTTAATGTGATTGTTCCATTTAAATTTACAACTGGCTGAGGACTAGTCATGTTATCCTCACTTTCAACCTCTTCGTCTAATTCTGAAGGTACAATAGAATCATTTTGTGATTGATTTATTTCACTGGCTGATTGTTGATTGTCAGAGAAAAAAGATAATACAAAAAAACCAAATGCAATCCCTACGATGATAGCTCCTGTAAAAGAAGTGATGATTTTAAACCATGGCCTTTTTGTTTTTTTTACATACCCGTAAGGATTTCTATTTTTGTATGGATTTTTCTGATATTCCTTTGAATAATTTGGATGGGCATCAAATCTTCCTAAATAATCATCTTCGCGCTCTTTATCTCCATGTTTATTATTAAAACCATTGTCATTATCTTGATACGTATCCGTTTCTCGTATAAGCTGTTCTAATCTAGCAGTTTCAGCATCAAAGGGGCTGCTCCATGCTCCATAATCCGTTGTAAATTGATTTAATGGCTGTGAATCTAAAATAGTATCAGAGAGTTCATCTTCAGTCATCGTTTTATCTGACTTCTCTAACACCTTAAACTCATTTTTATTTAGGGATATAATATCTTTTTGAGTTTCATTTTCCTTATTTATTTTATTGCCATCCTTGTCAAAGCGATAGGTTAATCTTGCTTTATTCAATACATATTCCCTCCTTGTCCCAAACCCTGTATATGAAAAGAATATGATAGAAATAGAAAGATTATGATTAAATCATTTAATAAATCAATCTAATAAGTTCAATGATTGTGATCTATATGATTCAAAAAATTGTGACAAGTGTCTAATAAAGATAACACACGTGGTTCAACAGGAAATTGATTGTTTAATGCACATACTGAACATTTATACATATCATCTATTTCATACTGTTTAAAAAATACTTCCTTCAGAGAGTTTTCTGTCATCATCTTTATAGTATTATTCGTTTTACGAATACTAAATGAATCGAGAGGGATAGATAATCCTCTGCCATCCGCTTTGATATAACTTTCTTTTAGAGTCCAAAGATCAAAAAAATATTTTAATTTTTCAGGCTCTTCTTTTTTTGTTAAATCCATTATTTCTTGTTTTGAAAAAAACCGATCAGCGATTGTGTAATCAATTGGAGAAATTTTCTCTACATCTATACCAATAGTTGAACAATCAATCGCACAAGCCACCCAATTACCAGAGTGAGTAATATTATAGTGAAGTTGTGGCTTGTTCAATAAGATTGGTTTGCCATAGCTATTTTTTTGAAATACAATTTCAAGGTTTTTAACATTTGTTACATTCATAATTTCAGTTCGAATTAAAATTTCACCTAGTAATGACCGATCGGCGTCCATTTTATTTCTAAATTTATTTAATCGAACTTGTTTTTCTTTAGGTAGGTTTCTTAATAAATCAATATATAAACTATGTTCAATCTCTGAATCTATTTTTACAGCCACGATTTTCATTCTTTATACCTCAACTTGTAAGTTTCATTTTATTTATTATATCGAAAAAATTGGAAAATAAATATGATATGCTATAAACTAAATGAATGAGGTGATTGAATCATGATGAAGTTATTCTGTTTACCATACGCTGGTGGCAGCTCTGCTATATATAGCAAATGGAAAAGGCACTTTAATCAATCTATTGAAATCGTTCCAATTGAGTTAGCTGGTAGAGGCACTAGAATAGGTGAATCTTTTTACGAGAGTTTAAATGAAGCTGTGGAGGATGTCTATAAATTGATAAGCGGACAGATAGATTCTACACCATACGCTCTATTTGGACATAGCATGGGAAGTAAAATTGCTTATGAATTGTATTATAAGATAAAAAACTTGGATCATAATGAACCAGAAATGATCTTTTTCTCTGGAAGTCCTGCCCCACATTCAAAAAAAACAGACAAGGAACAAGTTCATTTATTACCGAATGATGAATTTAAAAGAAAAGTGTTGGAACTTGGAGGAACTGCTGATGAAATTTTTGATAATCGTCAATTAGCAGAGCTTTTTGTTCCAATTATTCGTGGAGACTATAAAATTGTAGAAACGTATGAATATAAACAAAAACAAATTAAAATTAATTGTAAAACAGTTGTATTGTATGGTCTGCAAGATAAATATATAGATATTATTAAGGAATGGGATGAACTTACTGAGCAGCCTTCAACTTACCATTTCATAAACGGAGGGCACTTCTTTATCCAAGATCATATGGAAAAAACGATAAAAGCCGTTGGAAGTCATACAGCCAAATGATGATGAATCGTAAAATTTTCATCAAACTTTGTGATAGGAACCTGTTTAACTGATCCAGGTTCCTATCTATCCTCTATGTATTAAAGAAGTTTCTTTATGTTTGTTTCATCCTTGCAATTCCAATTTATTTGCAGGAGTTATGTTATTATTTGAGAGTGACTCACTTTTAAACAAGTAAATCACAGAAATCAATATAAATAGGAAAGAAGAAATCATGGTTAACACTAATACCCAATCTGGTAATTTCCCTATTGCATCGTTTATCTTTAATTCCCTAAATGTAAACATAGACACATTCAGCACGATACCAATCCATATAGACGACCAGATAGATTTCGTTTTGAAATAAACTAATCCATATAAAATCCCCAACATGAATCCTGTAAACATAATAATTGGACTTGGTTGAAAGTATCCATATACTATTGCATTTAAGATTAAAGCAATTGGAAAGGGCATCACTTTATTAAATTCATTAAATACCAAACCTCTAAATAGTATTTCTTCAAATAAAACACCTACAATCCCAACTCCGATAAACACATAAAAAAAGTTGTCCGATCTAGAAAACACTTCCATATATGATTCTAAATCTGGAAATCTTTCCCCAAAGTATGTTATTTTCATAAAGCTGATGAACCATAAAGTTCCTGCCAAACCAATGAGAGTGAACAAAAACATTTGTTTTCTATTAATCATGGAAAAATTACATACGGACCATATACTTTTATAATTTTCCTTGAGAAAGATTTTTTTAATATAAAAAATAAATAGAAATAGTAGAAATGTCACACTCGTTATAAAAATTAAATAAAGTGGAATATTTCTTTCAAAGAAAGTAACAAACCATTCAAAATTGTTATATAAGTATAGAACCAATAGTTCAAAGACAAAGTAAGTTGCTCCTAGATAAGCAGCTAAATTCGCAATCATTAACAAATATTTTTTCATATAATAACTCCTTTTCATTTTTAAGTAACTTATTAAATGAATATTGAATAGGCCTTTTCATCACCCCCCTTCATTTATCTTTATTTAACAGCTACATATTTGACGTTTTTGTTTGGATTTGTTGGAAATCTACTACAATATGTTCATCAGTTTCTTCCTTAACACGAACTAATCCAGTTTTTTCAATTCTTCCCATCAAATGAATGATTGCTTCTTTGGAAACATGTCCACCTAACATTTCTGAAAAACAAAGTTTATTTTCAGTTAATTGCTTATGATCAAAAGGGAGTATTTCCTTTAGTTGCTGCTGCATCCGTTCATAATTTACTTCAATCTGTTTTGAAAGACCGTCACAAGATACTTCCACTAACAGATTTTCACCTGTTTTAAAAGTAACAAATCCTCTTGAATCTACCATACCCTCTTCTTTGTTGATCACAGTATATTCGGCAAGTTGTCTTGCAGAAAACTTCATCCCGTTGTCCATCTCAATGATAGGATTGATCTCAATAACCCCTTTATCCTCATCTTTAGAAGGATCGTTCATAATGTCTTTTATGAAATTGACGTTCACTTCCATGTGCACAGCCATGTTAGGGGTTTTTCCGTTAAATAGAATCAAAGCATTTTTGACTCTTTTCTCCCATGCCAATTCATTATGCAGAGCTCCTTCTTCTAAGTAATAAAATACATCTTCGCCATAAGTAAAACCTTGTTCTTCCAATAGATCAATAAAGGTAGCTTCATAGTATTCTTCTACATTCCCCATATCAACCCAAATGTTAAGCTCTGGTTTTGGTTTATTGATTAGGTCTGTATAAATGGCTCTCTCCCCTACCCAGAATGATGGAGATAAAGCTCCCACCGTTGAAAATACATCAGGATATTCATAGGCCAACCACAACGCATGAACGGCACCTAGGGACGAACCGATAATCGCTCTGTGTTCTTTGGATGGAATGGTTCGATAATGCTTATCTATATAAGGGATGATGGTATTAACTAAAAATTCAGCATAAGTTTTCGCTTGTAAACCATCTGTATTTAAAGAACTTTCTTTGTATGGAATATATTCTTCAGCTCTATGCTCCTTGTCACTATAAATTCCAATTACGATCATCTCTTCTACTAATCCTTTATTTGTTAATTCTTTTAAGGTTTGATCTACTTTCCAACCAATAGATTCGGCAGTGTCGGCAAAAACACTTTGTCCATCATGCATATAAACGACAGGATATATTGTGTCAGTTGTATGGTACGATTCAGGTAAATAAATCTGCATTTTTCTTCCTTCTACTTCAATCGTGAATATTTCAGATTTTAATGGTTGAGAGGTAATCTGCTTGTTATCCACTAAGTTTTCCATTCGTTTTGCAAGTTGCTCAATGGTTGGATTTGTAAATAAATCTCTTAAGGTCAAATGCACTTCAAATTCTTTTTGTAAAATAGCCACGATGGACATGGCTTTTAAAGAATGACCACCCAATTCAAAGAAGTTATGCTGAATGCCGATCCCATTTATACCAAGCACATTATTCCACACAGCTTTAATCTGACTTTCTAATTCATTTCTTGGTGAAACATATTCTACACCTTTCAACATATTTTTGTCTGGCTGTGGTAAAGATTTGCGATCAATTTTTCCATTTGGTGTAAGCGGCATACTCTCTAGTTGTACAAAATGAGATGGAATCATATAATCTGGTAAAGATTGAAGTAAATATTTTCTTAATTTAGCACCAGTTACTTCTGTTCTACACACTATATAGGCACATAATGTATCGTCTCCTGTCCCACCTTTTAAAAGGGTAACTACAGTTTCCACCATTTCTGGATACTTGAGAATTTGCCTCTCAATCTCTTCCAATTCAATGCGGAATCCTCTAACTTTCACTTGATGGTCCATGCGTCCAATATATTCAATGGTTCCATCAGGTTTCCATTTAGCCACATCCCCGGTTAAGTACATTCGACTGTCTGGTTCAAACGGGTTTGAAACGAATTTCTCAGCCGTCAATGCTGGATGATTCAAATACCCTCTGGCTACACCCTCTCCACTGATGCAAAGTTGACCACTCACTCCCATTGGAACGATATTTTGATGTGAATCCATAATATACAATTTCGAATTTGCTATCGGCTTTCCAATAGATATGTTCGTTTCATTTCCTTTAACTAAATACGTTGTCGCATCTACAGTACATTCTGTTGGACCATAAACATTGGTGACCTTCGCATTAGTAAATGTATTTAAAATTTCATTTACCGACTTCAGATTTAGAATATCTCCCCCTATGATGAAATGTTTAAGTTTCCTATTTTCTCTATTTTGCAAAAAGTGACTTATCATATTGAGATGAATAGGTGTACCATCCGAAATATCGATTTGATTCGCGTCATAAAATTCTAGTAATTTCTCTCCACTCACTCTTACATCTTCTGGAACTACATATAATGTATGACCACTTGTTAAAGCTGCAAAAATTTGTTTGACTGATGCATCAAAATAAAATGGTGCAACCAACGCCACATTCAGCTCGTCGCTATACATGGAATAAATCCTTTGATCCAAAGCTATTACTAGATTGTTCACACTATGATGCTCAATCATCACCCCTTTCGGATTGCCTGTTGTCCCTGAAGTGTATAATACATAAGCTAAATCGTTTGAATGATTGATGCTTTTTACATGAGTTGAAGTTCCTTCAAAGATTTCCTTGTTCAATATATCTATGATCTCTCCATTAAACGATAAATCAACACAACATTCTTCTGTCGTTATTAATGCATGACTTTCACTATCCTTCAGCATAAACTCAATTCTCTGTTTTGGATAATCTGGATTAATCGGTACATAAGCACCTCCCGCTTTTAAGATGCCATAGATTCCGATCACCATCTCTAAAGAGCAATGCACCATTAAACCTACCAAGTCATTTGCCTGAATGCCTTTGTTTCTAAGGACTAACGCAAGCTGATTTGCTTTTTCATTCAGTTCTCTGTACGTCAATGACTGACCTTCAAATACTACAGCAACATGATTCGGTGTTTCTTTGACTTGTTCTTCAAACAGCTCATGAATGGTTTTATGTTTTGGATATGCAATATTAGTATTATTGAATTGTACTAATATCTGGTCTTTTTCTTGCTCACTCAGCAACTCTACATCTTTTAGTAATAGTTCAGGTTGGGTAACTACCTGTTCTACTAATATTTTTAAGTGATTAATCATCCTTTCTATCGTTGCTTGTTTAAATAGTTTCGTACAATATTTCACGTTCAATAAAAGTTCGTTATCATCTTCCATGACAGTTAATGTAAGGTCGAATTTGGAAATTTTATTATCCATAGAATACGGTTGGAAACTTAAATCGTTCAGCTTCATTTCCTGCAGTTCCATGTTTAACATATTAAACATGACGTTAAACAATGGATTTCGACTCATATCCCTTGGTAAGTGTAAGTTTTCAATCAAATCTTCTAAAGGATAACTTTCATTTTCTATAGCACGTACCGTGTTTTCTTTTACTTCTGCCAGGAAGGTTTCAAATGACTTACTCCCCACAGGTTTATTTCGTATGGCTAATGTATTGACAAACATGCCTATCGTTGATTCTAGATCTGCATGAGTTCTCCCAGCTACAGGCGCACCCACAATGATATCCTCTTGTCCAGTATATTTTGACAATAAAGTACTATACGTCGCCAGCATAATCATATATACGGTCGTATTCGTATCTTTAGCTAGTCGTTGAACTTTTGACGTGGTCGTTTTATCCAATCTAAAATCTAACTCATCTCCCTCAAAACTTTGCAACATTGGCCTTTCAAAATCGGTGGGTAGATTCAAAACCGGAATCTCATCCTCATACTGATCTAACCAATACTGCTTCTGCTGCTCCATCTCTTCCTTAGCAAACTGCTCACTTTGCCAAACTGCAAAATCTTTATATTGAATATGAAGTTCTGGAAGATTCTCATCTTCATAAAGTGCTATAAAGTCTTGAATCAAAATGTTCATTGAGGTTCCATCTGAAATAATATGATGCATATCTATGCAGAAAAGATATTCTTCTCTACCCATTTCTATAAGACTTACTCTAAACAATGGGGCTTGACTTAAATCAAAAGGTTGAATAAATTGTGAAATTAAAGGTTCTGCTTGCCCTCTTTCCACTTTTTGATAGTCTATCTTTACATCAAGATGTGGATGGATCAGCTGAACCGGCTCTCCTTCTTTCCATTCAAATGAAGTACGCAAACTTTCATGACGAAAAATCAATCCTTTAATTGCTTTTTCAAATTGAGTCTTGTTTAAATCTCCTCTTATCATCATTGCCAAAGGCATGTTATAACTGATATCAGCTCCTTCTAGCTGTTGCAACACATACATTCGTTTTTGTGCTGATGAAACAGGGTATACGTCTCGTGATTCAACCTGTGCAATGGATCCCAAGTCATATGAATCTAATTGTTGCAATCGCTCTGCGAACTGTAAAATGGTCGGATTTTGAAATAGATCCCTCAAACTTACAGATAATTCCATATTTTTATGAATCAATGCAATTAATTGCACGGCTTTTAATGAATGTCCTCCCAATTCAAAGAAGTTGTGTTGAATGCCGATCCGCTCTACCCCAAGAACCGTTTGCCATAATGAAAGGAGTTCATGTTCTAATTCATTCCTTGGTGTTACTACCTCTATCCCTGTGTGAATGTTTCCATCTGGCTCTGGCAAAGCTTTTCGATCCACTTTTCCATTTGTCATTAAAGGCATGTTCTCTAATGGAATGAAATAAGATGGAATCATATAATGTGGCAAGGATTGGGATACGTATTCTCTTATTCCCCCCACTTCCAATGTCTCACTACATACAATATATGCACACAAAGATTTGTCACCTGTTTGATCTTCTATTACAGTCACGATGGTATCTTCGATTTCTTCATGTTTTAAAATCTGACTTTCTATCTCCCCTAATTCAATTCGGAAACCTCTAATTTTAACTTGATGATCCACCCGACCTATATATTCGATCGTTCCATCAGGTAACCATCTAGCTAAATCTCCTGTTCGGTATAACCGTTCCCCATCTTGATAAGGATTGGAAACAAACTTTTCTTCGGTTAGTTGAGAACGATTTAAATATCCACGTGCTAATCCTGCTCCAGAAATACACAACTCACCTGCAACACCGATAGGTTGAAGTTGTTTATCCTCATCCAATATGAGGATGGATGTGTTTCCAATAGGATGACCAATCGTAATCATTTGGTCTTTATTCACTTTTCTTTTGAGTGTAGCCACCACACTGCTTTCCGTAGGTCCATATGCATTCACAATTTCTATATTTTCATTTAATTGATTACTCTTTCTTAACACAACCTCTGTCACTTTTTCTCCACCTAAAATAACCGTCTTTATGGATTGTGTTTCTTCCGCATTCATCACTTCAATCAACGTTGAGTACAAAATTGGAACACTAAACAAACGTGTTACTTTATGTCTATTTATCTTTTCTTTCATCGCAATAGGGTGCTTAGCCTCTTCACCATTTAACAATATGAGCTTAGATCCAGCGAGAATCGGAGCAAAACAGCTAATAACAAATCCGTCAAACGAAAATGAAAACTGCTGTAAATAAACATCAGACTCATTTAATTCAAATTCATCCTTCCACCATAATAACCTGTTTACAATTTGGTGATGCTCTATCATGACCCCTTTCGGGTTTCCTGTTGTACCTGATGTGTAGATCACATATGCCAAATCATCTGCAGCATGACTAACGTGGGAAGAATTCATTTCTCCTTCATACAATGAAGCATCCTTCAAATCTATGAGTTCACCTTTAAAGTCGATCCCGTTTATATATCGCTGCTCGGTTAGCAACCATTTCGTCCCACTATCTTCTAACATATATACAATTCTTTCTTCTGGATAAGTTGGATCTATAGGTACATATGCTGCTCCTGCCTTTAATGTACCTATGATTCCAATGATCATTTCCAAAGAATTGTCGATCATAATCGCCACTAACTCGTTAGTATGAATCCCTTTGTTTCTCAATAAACCTGCTAATTTATTCGCCTTATCATTCAGTTGTTGATACGTCATCTGCTGATCTTCAAACACCACTGCAACATGATTTGGTGTTTTTTGAACTTGCTCTTCAAACAGCTCATGAATCGTTTGATCTTTTGGATATTTCACTGCAGTATCATTAAAGGATACCAATAGCTGATGTTTCTCTTCTTTGGTTAATATGTCAATGTCCTGCAGCAATCGTTCAGGATCGGTAACCACCTGTTCAACTACTCTTTTTAAGTGGTAAACCATCCGCTTGATTGTTTCTTGCTTAAACAGTTTCGTACAATATTCCATGTTGATGAAAAGTCCATCAGCTTCTTCTATTACCGTTAACGTCACATCAAATTTTGAAATTTTGTTTTCCATCGGATATGGATGAAAGCTTATCTGATCTAGTTCCATTTCCTGCTGCTTCATATTCAACATATTAAACATGACGTTAAACAATGGATTTCGACTCGTATCCCTTGGTAAGTTTAAATTTTCAATCAACTCTTCTAAGGGATAGCTTTCATTCTCTAAGGCATGTAATGTATTTTCTTTCACTTCCGATAAGAATGTATGAAAAGGCTGATTTCGATTTGGTTTGTTCCTGATAGCTACTGAGTTGACAAACATTCCTACGATCGGTTCTAAATCTGCGTGATTTCTCCCCGCTACAGGTGAACCTACAATGATATCTTCTTGTCCTGTATATTTGGACAATAAAACCGTATACGCCGCTAGCATAATCATATAAACAGTTGTATTCTTTTCTCTGGCTAATCGGTGAACTTTCGATGTGATCGTTTGATCCAGTTTCATGTCAATATTCTCACCCTCAAAGCTTTGCAGCATCGGTCTTTCAAAATCGGTTGGCAGATTTAATATCGGAACCTCGCCTTCAAACTGTTTTAACCAATACTGCTTTTGCTGTTCCATCTCCTCTTCAGCAAACTGCTCACTTTGCCAAACTGCAACATCTTTATATTGAATATATAAATCTTCTAAATTTATCCCATCATAAAGCTGTGAAAAATCATGCATTAATATGTTCATAGACATCCCATCTGAAATGATATGATGCATATCAAAGACTAGTAAATGTTCTGTTTGATCTATTTGAATTAACTTTACACGAATCAACGGTGCTTGATTTAAATCAAAAGGTTGTATAAATGCGGCTACCAATGCATTTAATTCGTCATTATCTTCAGCTTTCTCATATTGAATCTCAAAGTCTACTTGTTCATGAATTCGTTGAGACAATTCACTTTCTACCATCTCAAAAGAGGTCCTTAAGCTCTCATGTCTGTTTAACAACTTCTTCATCGCACTTTCAAATTGGGTATAATCAAGTTTCCCTTTTATCATCGTTGCAGATGGCATGTTATAACTCGTAGTGCTATTTTCCAATTGTTGCAACACATACATTCTTTTCTGTGCTGACGATGCCGGATAGATTTCCTTTTGTTCAACTTGTGGAATAAAGTTAAATTTAAGATTATCCATCTCTTGTATTCTTTTCGAAAGCTGTTGAACGGTAGGAAATGAAAAAATATCTCTTAACGTTAAATGAATATTCAACTCTTTTTGAACCTTTGAGACAATTTGAACTGCTTTGATTGAATGACCACCTAATTCAAAAAAGTTATGTGTAATGCTGATAGAATCCATTTCCAATACATGTTCCCACAAAGACACAAGTTGACGTTCTAGTTCATTTCTTGGAGCTACATAATCCACACCTTTCCTTTCAATTGCTGTAGGTGCAGGAAGCGCTTTGCGATCCATCTTTCCATTTGGCGTTAATGGCATTTCCTCTAACTGAATAAAGTGGGATGGAACCATATAGTCCGGTAAAAATTTCATTGCATAATCTCTTAATTCAGAAATATTAAAATCTTGATGACTAACTAAATAAGCAACTAACGTTTTGTCATCGGACTCATTTGTATGAACTATGACTACTGCTTCTTGTATTTCAGGATGATTTAATAGCTGATTTTCTATCTCACCTAATTCAATTCTGTAACCTCTTATTTTTACTTGATCGTCTATGCGACCTAAATATTCAATATTTCCGTCAGGCAACCATTTTGCTAAATCTCCCGTACGATACATCCTTTCTCCATGATGATAAGGATGTTTTATAAATCTCTCTTCTGTTAGCTCCGGTTGATTTAAATATCCTCTTGTAACCCCAGCACCAAAAATACAAATCTCACCTGGTACACCAATAGGCTGCAACTGACCATTTTGATCTAAAATAAGAACACCATTGTTTGAATTAGGCTTTCCAATAGATATAAATCCCTCCTCATCAAACGTACACTTGTAATACGTTACACAAACCGTTCCTTCTGTTGGACCATACGTATTGTATACATCAGATTTTTTAAGGTTCGTTATATGATGAGCAACTAGTACGTCTCCACCTGAAATAAATAATCTAACTTGATGGTTTGATAAGGACAAATTAAGTTCGTTTAATAATAACGGCGAACATGAAACAATACTCGTTTGATGAGTCTCAATAAGGTTAGTTAAAATATGAACGTCCATTACATCTTCTTTTTTAACGATCGTTATTTTCCCACCTCTAACTAAGACAGGAAAGATTTCTTCAATCGATGTATCAAATGAAATTGATGCTTGCTGAAGCACATGGTCTTTTTCAGAAACATTAAATTCATTAATAAAAGTGTAGATATAGTTAAGCAAATTTTGATGTTCTACTAAAACCCCTTTAGGCTTCCCTGTTGTACCTGATGTGTAGATAACATAAGCCAAGTCATGAAGTCCATGCAGAGATTTCAAATTATTTTTATTACCTTGATATAATGAAATATCTTCAAGATTTATCACATCGCCATTGATTTGGCATACGTTTATATAATGACTTTGTGTTAACAACCACCTTGTCTTACTATCCATTAATATATGTTCAATTCGCTGCTTTGGATAGGTAGGATCTATTGGAACATACGCTCCTCCTGCTTTTAGAATTCCAATAAGCCCAACAATCATGTCTAGAGAACGATCTACCATGATAGAAACTAATTCATTTGGCTTCACGCCTCTATCTCTCAAAGTATTCGCTAATTGATTCGCCTTTTCATTCAGTTCTTGATACGTCATCTGCTGATCTTCAAACACCACTGCAACATGATTTGGTGTTTTTTGAACTTGCTCTTCAAACAGCTCATGAATCGTTTGATCTTTTGGATATTTCACTGCAGTATCATTAAAGGATACCAATAGCTGATGTTTCTCTTCCTTGGTTAATATGTCAATGTCCTGCAGCAATCGTTCAGGATCGGTAACAACCTGTTCAACTACTCTTTTTAAGTGGTAAACCATCCGCTTGATTGTTTCTTGCTTAAACAGTTTCGTACAATATTCCATGTTGATGAAAAGTCCATCAGCTTCTTCTATTACCGTTAACGTCACATCAAATTTTGAATTTTTATTTTCAAACGGATAAGGATGAAAGCTTATCTGATCTAGTTCCATTTCCTGCTGCTCCATATTCAACATACTAAACATGACGTTAAACAATGGATTTCGACTTGTATCCCTTGGTAAGTTTAAATTTTCAATCAACTCTTCTAAAGGATAGCTTTCATTCTCTAAGGCATGTAATGTATTTTCTTTCACTTCCGATAAGAATGTATGAAAAGACTGATTTCGATTTGGTTTGTTCCTGATAGCTACTGTATTGACAAACATTCCTACGATCGGTTCTAAATCTGCGTGATTTCTCCCCGCTACAGGTGAACCTACAATGATATCTTCTTGTCCTGTATATTTGGACAATAAAACCGTATACGCCGCTAGCATAATCATATAAACGGTTGTATTCGTTTCTCTGGCTAGTTGGTAAACTTTCGATGTGAACGTTTGATCCAGTTTCATATCAATATGCTCACCCTCAAAGCTTTGCAGTATCGGTCTTTCAAAATCGGTTGGCAGATTTAATATCGGAACCTCGCCTTCAAACTGTTTTAACCAATATTGTTTTTGCTGTTCCATCTCCTCTTCAGCAAACTGCTCACTTTGCCAAACCGCAATATCTTTATATTGAATATATAAATCTTCTAAATTTATCCCATCATAAAGCTGTGAAAAATCATGCATTAATATGTTCATAGACATTCCATCTGAAATGATATGATGCATATCAAAGACTAGTAAATGTTCTGTTTGATCTATTTGAATTAACTTTACACGAATCAACGGTGCTTGATTTAAATCAAAAGGTTGTATAAATGCGGCTACCAATGCATTTAATTCGTCATTATCTTCAGCTTTCTCATATTGAATCTCAAAGTCTACTTGTTCATGAATTCGTTGAGACAATTCACTTTCTACCATCTCAAAAGAAGTCCTTAAGCTCTCATGTCTGTTTAACAACTTCTTCATCGCACTTTCAAATTGGGTATAATCAAGTTTCCCTTTTATCATCGTTGCAGATGGCATGTTATAACTCGTAGTGTTATTTTCCAATTGTTGCAACACATACATTCTTTTCTGTGCTGACGATGCCGGATAGATTTCCTTTTGTTCAACTTGTGGAATAAAGTTAAATTTAAGATTATCCATCTCTTGTATTCTTTTCGAAAGCTGTTGAACGGTAGGAAATGAAAAAATATCTCTTAACGTTAAATGAATATTCAACTCTTTTTGAACCTTTGAGACAATTTGAACTGCTTTGATTGAATGACCACCTAATTCAAAAAAGTTATGCGTAATGCTGATAGAATCCATTTCCAATACATGTTCCCACAAAGACACAAGTTGACGTTCTAGTTCATTTCTTGGAGCTACATAATCCACACCTTTCCTTTCAATTGCTGTAGGTGCAGGAAGCGCTTTGCGATCCATCTTTCCATTTGGCGTTAATGGCATTTCCTCTAACTGAATAAAGTGGGGTGGAACCATATAGTCCGGTAAAAATTTCATTGCATAATCTCTTAATTCAGAAATATTAAAATCTTGATGACTAACTAAATAAGCAACTAACGTTTTGTCATCGGACTCATTTGTATGAACTATGACTACTGCTTCTTGTATTTCAGAATGATTTAATAGCTGATTTTCTATCTCACCTAATTCAATTCTGTAACCTCTTATTTTTACTTGATCGTCTATGCGACCTAAATATTCAATATTTCCGTCAGGCAACCATCTGACCAGATCGCCTGTTTTATACATTTTTTGACCTGGTAAAAATGGATTTATAACAAACTTTTCCTTCGTGATGTCAGGTTTATTTAAATAACCTTTTGCCAAACCATCTCCACTGATACATAATTCCCCTAGAACACCTATAGGCTGCAGTTGATTCATTTGATTCAATACATAAAACTGAACGTTTTTAAGTGGTTTTCCTATTGGAACTATATCCTCTGGTTCAGTCATATGACAGTCATAATACGATACAGCAACCGAAGCTTCAGTAGGACCATATGAATTATGCAAACGGATATGAGAATCATGCTCAAACAGACGATGGAATTGCTTCACTAGACTTGAGGTCAACTTTTCCCCTCCGGAAAAAAGTCTTTTCATGGTACGAACTTCAGTCTGTAAATTTTTATTTTCTAGATGGTCAAAAAACAACTGCAACATTGATGGGACAAAGTGTACTGTAGTTATTTTATAACGAGCAATAGCCCTAACAATTAAATTTGGATCTTTTTCATATTCAGGTGAGAGCAAGCAAACTTTTGCTCCAAATAGTAATCCCCAGAACATTTCTAATACTGAGACATCAAATCCAAAAGGAGCTTTTTGTAAAATAACATCTTCTTCATTTAATGAATAATGCATTTGCAATCCATATAGAAAATTGTTAACAGAATGATGTTTTATCATTACACCTTTTGGTCTGCCAGTTGAACCAGAAGTATAAATAACATAAGCTAAATCACTTGCTATACTCATAGAAATTAAATTAGAAGAATCACCAATATAAAAACTGCCTTCTTTTAAATTTATAATCTCACCTGCAAATTGTAGTCGATCCATTAACGAAGTCTCTGACAATAGCACTCGAATTTGACTATCCTCAAATAAATAATTTATTCTTTCTTCTGGATAAGTAGGATCAATCGGAACATATGCAGCTCCTGCTTTTAAAATACCAAATACTCCAATCATCATTTCTAAAGATCGATTAACCATAATACCAACTAAATCAGTCCTACTAACTCCTTTACTTCTTAGAACGTGGGCAAGCTGATTCGCCTTCTCGTTAAGCTCTCTAAAAGTCATTTGCTGATCTTCAAACATAACTGCAATTTGATCAGGCTTTTTCTCAACCTGCTCTTCAAACAGTTGGTGAATGGTTTTGTTATTTGGATATGTTCCTTTTGTTTCATTAAATTCTACTAACATCTGATGTTTCTCTTGTTGAGATACAATGTTAATCTCTCCGAGCGTGATTTCCGGTGTTGTTAAAATCTGTTCTACTAATAAAGTAAAGTGATCCATCATCCGTTCAATAGTCTCTCGTTTGAATAATTTTGTGCAATATTCCAAATTTAATATAAGCTGACCTGCATCTTCAACAATATCCAATGTCAAGTCAAATTTTGATATAGAATTCTTCAGCTTATAAGGTTGGAGGCTTAAACCGTCGAGATCCATCTCTGTTTGTTCCATATTCAACATGTTCATCATCACACTAAACAATGGATTTCGACTCATATCTCGCTGAATTTGCAAATATTCAATCAGTTCCTCTAACGGATAACTTTCATTTTCCAATGCTTTTAATGAGTTTTCCTTCACTTCAACTAGAAAGTTTTTAAATGTCTTATTAACCTCAGGTTTATTTCTCATCGGTAACGTATTTACAAACATTCCCACAATGGATTCAATATCTTTATGATTTCTTCCCGCTACAGGGGAACCCACAATAATATCTTCTTGCCCTGAATATTTGGATAACAATGTGGTAAATGCAGCTAATAAAACCATATAAACGGTAGAATTCGTCGATTGAGCGAGTTGATTTATTTTCCACGTAAACGTTTGATCCCAGCAGAGTTCAATTGCACTCCCTTCAAAGCTTTGAATAGAAGGTCTAGTATAATCTGTAGGCAGATCCAATACTGGAATCTCACCTTTAAATTGATTTAACCAATATTGTTTTTGCTCTTCCAATTGTTCGTTGTTAAACTGTTCTTTTTGCCAAATTGCAAAATCTTTGTATTGTACCTGTAAAGGACTCAGCTCTTCACCTTCATAAAGCTTTGCAAAATCTTGTAATAAAATATTTATGGAAATTGCATCTGAAATAATATGATGTATATCTATGAAAAAGAGATGTTCATCTTTATCTACTTGGATCAAACATACTCTAAACAAAGGTGCTTTCCTTAAGTCAAATGGTTGAATTAAAGATGAAATTTTTGCTTCTAATTGATGTTTTTCTACTTTTGTAAAGTTGACTTGAAAATCAATAGTTGAGCTATCTAAATGAATACACTGCACAGGTTCTCCGTCTACCAAATCAAATGAAGTACGCAAGCATTCATGCCGGTCAACTAAACCAATCATCGCACTTTCAAATTTAGCTCTATTTAATTGTCCCTTCATAGACATAACCAAAGGCATGTTATAGCTAATATCTGCACCTTCTAGTTGCTGTAACACATACAGACGTTTTTGTGCAGAGGATACTGGATATACTTCTCTTTCTTCAATATGAGGAATGGACCATTGGCTAGCATCTAACTTCTGAATCAATTTCACTAATTGTTCAATCGTAGGGTGCGTGAATATATCTGTTAACGTCAATGAAACCTGATGTTCTTTTTGAAGTTTAGAAATCAACTGCACTGCTTTTAGGGATTGCCCTCCTCGTTCAAAGAAATTGTCTCGAATACCTATATTTTTTACTCCTAATATTTCTTCCCATATTGTTGCAAAATTAATTTCCAATTCACTAGTAGGAGCAACATATTGTCCATTTGAGTTTTGATTTTCATTTGGCTCAGGTAATGATTTTCGATCAATCTTTCCATTTGATGTAAGTGGAATCATCTCAAGTTGTATAAAATGGGATGGAACCATGTACGCTGGCAAAGTAGTTAGAGCGTGCTCTCTTAATTCGGATGGATTAAAACGTTTAAGACCAACCACATAGGAACAAAGGAACTTTTCTCCCGTTGAATCTTCTTTAACTACTACAACAGATTGTTCAATTTCTGGATGTTTCAACAGTTGGCTCTCAATTTCTCCCAACTCTACACGATATCCTCTTACCTTCACCTGAAAATCAATCCGTCCTACATAGGTTATGTTTCCATCTGGCAACCATCTTGCTAGATCCCCTGTTCGATACATCCGTTCTCCTGGTACATAAGGATTAAGTCCAAATTTATCTGCAGTTAATTGTGGTTTATTGACATAACCCCGAGCTAACCCTGCTCCAGATATACATAATTCCCCTGGTACTCCAACAGGAACCAACTTGTCATTTTCATCCAATATATGAATATAAAGATTATCTAGAGGTTTTCCAATCGGCACATTTTGTCCAGTTGGTTCATGCATTTCATATTTGTAGAAATTAGAACATATCGTTGCTTCTGATGGACCATACCCATTAATAATCTGCATAGATGGATGAAGCTGCATGTATTTTTCCAACACTTCATCTTTAATCGGTTCTACACCTACTAGCATTTTATTCATACTAATTGGTTTAGACGCTTCTAATAAATAGCTTAATTCTAATAAAATAGTCGGTGGAATATAAGCAAAAGTAATCTTCTCTTCTATAATCGTCTCTTGCAATAAATGAATGTTTAGTGTTTTATGAAAATCAAATAATACTAAACTAGCACCAAATGATAGTGGCAAGAAAATTTCACCTACACTGACATCAAATGATATATTCGTTAAACTTAGACATTGATCTTCTGTACTTATTTGCTTGTTAAATTGATAATAAATCGAGTGTATAAAATTATTTAAGGCATTGTGTTCCACCATGACACCTTTTGGTTTTCCTGTAGATCCAGAAGTATAAATAACATAAGCTAGATCCGTAGACTTAATTTCTATTTCTAAATTACTACTCTCTCCTTCATAATGCTTTGGCTGTTGTATATTAAGGATTTCTCCATCAATAGCTATAAGATCTAAATAATGAGACTGTGTTAATACACATTGAATAGCGCTGTCATCCAGCATATATTGAATTCTTTCTACAGGGTGTGCGGGATCAATAGGAACATAAGCAGCTCCTGCTTTTAAAATGGACATGATACCTATAACTAGTTCCAAAGAGCGATCAGTCATGATACCTACTAAGTCACCCGATTGAACCCCTTTTTCTCTTAATATACGAGCTAATTGATTTGATTTTTCATTCAATTCTCTATAAGTTAACAACTCATCTTCAAATACTACTGCAATTTGATCTGGTGTTTTTTGAGCCTGCTTCTCAAATAACTCATGCATTGTTATATCCTTTGGATATTCCTTAGTCGTATCGTTAAACTCTACCAATAACTGCTGTCTTTCTTGTTCGGTTAAGATTTCTATATCTCCAAGTTTGATATCGGGTTGGGTTACTACCTGTTCAATTAATACTGTAAAGTGAGATATCATTCGTTCAATCGTATCTTTCTTAAACAATTTCGTGCAGTATTCCATATTTAATAAGAGCTCGCCTGCATCTCCAATTACGTTTAATGTCAGGTCAAATTTTGAAATCGTATGCTCCAAAGAATAAGGATGTAAAACTAAACCATCCAGTTCCATTTCATTTTGTTCCATATTCATCATGTTTAACATCACACTAAACAAAGGATTTCGACCTGTATCCCGCTGAATATCTAATTGATCAATCAGCTCTTCTAATGGATAACTCTCATTTTTCATCGCCTGTAGTGAATTTTCCTTCACTTCCGCTAGGAATTCCTTAAAAGGTTTGTTCGCTTTTGGTTTATTTCTCATCGCTAACGTATTCACAAACATACCCACAATAGGTTCAATATCCGAGTGATTTCTTCCAGCTACAGGTGAACCCACAATAATGTCTTCTTGACCAGAATATTTGGATAACAAGGTGTTGAACACCGCTAATAACACCATATAAATAGTAGAATTGGTGACTTGAGCAAGTTGATTGATTTTCGTTGTAAACTTCTGATCTAAGCGAAATTCAAGAGAATTCCCCTCAAAGCTCTGTATAGACGGTCTAGTATAATCTGTAGGCAGTTCCAATACTGGAATTTCACCCACAAATTGTTCTAACCAATATTGCTTTTGTTCTTCTATCTGCTCTGAAACAAACTGCTCGCTTTGCCATACTGCAAAATCTTTATACTGGACATGAAGTGAAGGCAGTTCAATTCCTGCATATAGTTGTGCAAAGTCTTCAACTAAAATATTCATTGAATTTCCATCTGAAATTATGTGATGCATATCGATGAAAAAGAGATATTCATCTTCATCTGTTTGGATCAGATTCACTCTAAACAATGGGGCTGTTTTTAAATCAAATGGTTGAATCAATGATGAGATAATTCCTTCTATTTCATGTTTCTCCACCTTTGTATAACTAATTTCAAAGTTTATATCTGCATGTATTCGTTGAACAGTTTTTTCGTCTATCATTTCAAAAGATGTACGTAAGCTTTCATGACGACTCACTAAACTCTTCATCGCCTCTTCAAATCTTTTGAGGTCTAACTCCCCTTTTATGGTCAGAACTAAAGGCATGTTATAACTTATATCTGCACCTTTAAGCTGCTGAAGTAAATACATCCTTTGTTGTGCTGAAGATAGAGGGTAAACTTCTCTTTCATCAACAGAAGGGATAGTCAAAAAGCTTGAATCTATTCTCTGAATTAGTTTTATTTGCTCCTCAATTGTTGGGTTTGAAAATATATCATTCAATGTTAATAATATTTGCAATTCTTTCTGCAATTTAGAATAAAGTTGAACTGCTTTTAAAGAATGTCCACCACGTTCAAAAAAATTGTCTTCAATTCCAATGTTTTCAACCCCTAATACGTCTTCCCATATGGTTACAAATTGACGTTCTAAATCATTCCTTGGTTCAACATATTCTACACCGATGTGATGGCCTCCATCTGGTTTAGGTAAAGCTTTTCGATCTACTTTTCCACTTAGAGATAAAGGTATTTCCTCTAATTGAACAAAGTAAGTAGGAATCATATAATCTACCAAATAGTTGGATAAAAATTGTTTGATCTCTGTGATGCTTAATTCACTTTTCCCAACTACATAAGCACATAATGATTTATCCCCGACCATGTCTTCTATCTCAATCACTAACGATTCTTGAATCTCTGGATGTTGAAGTAATTGATGTTCTATCTCACCTAACTCAATACGAAACCCTCTAATTTTAACTTGATAATCCAATCTCCCAATATATTCAATTCTTCCATCAGGCAACCAACGAGCTAAATCACCTGTTTTGTAGATCTTTCCTTCCTCTAAATATTCAACTTTTGCAAATTTTTCTTGATTTAATTCAGGGCGATTTAAGTAGCCTCTAGCTAAACCATCACCTGATATGCATAATTCTCCAACCACTCCGATTGGACATAACTTTAAATTCTTATCTAAAATAAAACACTTCACATTATTTAGTGGTCTACCTATCGAGATTTTACCATCTGATTGACTAGGAATATCATATTGAGTTGCATAAATTGTCGCTTCTGTCGGTCCATAAATATTTTTTAATTCTACTTGATCGGTAAGTTGGTAAAAATCATGTACCATTTTATTTGAGACAGCTTCTCCTGCTAAAAATACATATTTCAAAACATTAAATTTATTAATGTTCTCTTTGTTTAATATACTTAACACACTATTGAACATTGAAGGCACAAAATTAATATGGGTTACGTTATATTCTTCAATACTTTTTAATATTTCATATGGATTCTTCTCATCACCTTTTTGTAAAATGGCTAGCTTACCACCAGCCATATAATATCCAAACAACTCTGTGACTGATACATCAAAAGTGAATGCAGTTTTTAATAGATAAGTATCTGTATCTAATAAAGAATATGAATCCTGCATTGATAAAAGTGTATTAACAACACTTTTATGTTCAACTAAAACACCTTTTGGATTACCTGTTGAACCTGAAGTATAAATAACGTAAGCTAATTGATGATTTTTTATATCAATATCTAAATTAGATGTTTCTAGGCTGTATATGCTTTCATCTGCTAGATTTAACAATGCTACATCTTTAAATGAATGGGACATCCATTCTTCTTGCGTTAATATCGTATTTATACCACTATCTTGAATTATAAATTTCATTCTATCTATAGGATATGTGGGATCAATTGGTACGTAAGATCCACCGGCTTTTAAAACCCCATAAATTGCTATGATCATTTCTAAAGATCTATCTACCATAATTCCGACAATCGTTTCAGATTGTATACCTTTTTCCTTTAAAGCTCTTGCAAGTTGATTTGTCCTTTCATTTAGCTCTTTATAGGTTAACTGCCCACCTTCATACATCACAGCAATATTACTCGGTGTTTTAACGACTTGCTCTTCAAATAGTTTATGAATTGTTACATCCTTTGGATATTCCTTAGTCCTATCATTAAACTCTACCAATAACTGCTGTCTTTCTTGTTCGGTTAAGATTTCTATATCTCCAAGTTTGATATCGGGTTGGGTTACTACCTGTTCAATTAATACTGTAAAGTGAGATATCATTCGTTCAATCGTATCTTTCTTAAACAATTTCGTACAGTATTCCATATTTAATAAGAGATCATCTGCATCTTCAATCACGTGTAATGTCAGGTCAAATTTTGAAATCGTATGTTCCAAGGAATAAGGATGTAAAACTAAATCGTCGAGTTCCATTTCATTTTGTTCCATGTTCAGCATGTTTAACATTACATTAAACAAAGGATTTCGACCTGTAACCCGCTCAATTTCTAATTGATCAATCAGCTCCTCTAATGGATAACTCTCATTTTTCATCGCTTGTAGTGTATTTTCCTTCACTTCCGATAGGAATTCCTTAAAAGGTTTGTTCGCTTCTGGTTTATTTCTCATCGCTAACGTATTCACAAACATACCCACAATAGGTTCAAGATCTGAGTGATTTCTTCCAGCTACAGGTGAACCCACGATAATGTCTTCTTGACCAGTATATTTGGATAACAAGGTGGTGAACGCTGTTAATAACACCATATAAATAGTGGAATTCGTCGTTTGTGCAAGTTGATTGATTTTACTTGAAAAAGTTTGATCGAAGCGAAATTCAATTGCGCTTCCTTCAAAGCTCTGAATAGAGGGTCTAGTATAATCAGTAGGCAGTTCCAATACTGGAATCTCACCTGCAAATTGTTCTAGCCAATATTGTTTTTGTTCTTCCATCTGCTCTGAAACAAACTGCTTGCTTTGCCATACTGCAAAATCTTTATACTGGAAATGAAGTGACGGCAACTCTACCCCAGCATATAGTTGTGCAAAGTCTTCAACTAAAATATTCATTGAAATTCCATCTGAAATAATATGATGCATATCAATGAAAAAGAGATATTCATCTTCATCTGTTTGGATCAGGTTCACTCTAAACAAAGGGGCTGTTTTTAAGTCAAATGGCTGAATCAATGATGGGATGATTCCTTCTACTTCATGTTTCTCCACTTTTTTATAATCAATTTCAATATTTATATCTGCATGTATTTGTTGAATAACATCTCCATCGATGATTTCAAACGATGTACGCAAGCTTTCATGACGACTCACTAAACTCTTTATTACGTCATCAAATCTATTAAGGTTTAAGTCACCTTTTATGGTCAGTACTAAAGGCATGTTATAACTGATGTCTGCGCCTTTTAACTGTTGCATTACATACATTCTTTTTTGCGCTGAAGATACAGGGTAGACTTCACCTTCTTCTACTATTGGCATCGATATGAATGTATTACTTTTCAACTTTTGTACTTGTTGTACTAATTGTTCAATTGTTGGATGTGTAAAAATATCATTTATCGTTAGTGAAACTTGTAATTCTTTTTGTAGTTTTGACATAAACTGCACTGCTTTTAAAGAATGTCCACCACGTTCAAAGAAATTGTCTTGAATCCCAATGTTTTCAACACCCAATACTTCTTCCCATATAGTTACAAATTGACGTTCTATTTCATTCGTTGGTGCAATATATTGTCCACTGGCTTGTTGATTCTCATCAGGTTCAGGTAAAGCTTTTCGATCTATTTTTCCACTTGGAGCAAGAGGAAAACTTTCTAATTGTATAAAATGTGACGGGATCATATAGGATGGTAGAGACTTAGTAATAAATTCCCTCAATTCTGTAACTTTAAAATCTCTCAATCCTTCCACATATGCACATAATGTTTTTTCTCCAGCAATTTCTTTCACAAGAACAAGAGTTTGATGTATTTCTGGGTGCTTTGAAAGCTCATTTTCAATCTCACCTAACTCGATCCGAAATCCTCTTACCTTTACTTGAAAATCCATTCGTCCGATATATTCTATATTTCCATCAGGCAACCATCTTGCTAAATCACCTGTTTTATAAATTTTCTTTCCTGCTTCAAATGGATGTTGTATAAACCGTTCCTCTGTTAATGAATTACGATTCAAATACCCTTTAGCTAACCCGTCTCCACCTGTGTATAGCTCACCAACAACACCAATTGGCTGCAATTGACCTGCTTGATTCAAAATGTAAGTTGTTGTATTGCTAGTTGGTCGTCCAATAGGAATGCTGCTTCGTTCACTCACCTCATCAATTTCATGAGTGGTCGTAAACGTTGTGTTTTCGGTTGGTCCATACCCATTTATTATCTTCAGATCTGGATATTTATTGAGTACGTTTCCAACATGTTTCACTGACAATACATCTCCGCCTGTAATCAGTGTCTGCAAATTTTCAAACATCTCAATGTTTTGTTGAGATAGTTGATTAAACAATGGAGATGTTAACCACAATGTAGTAATAGTGTGTTGTGAGATTGCTTCTTTTAATAACTGTGGATTCGTAATCACTTCATCTTTGATCATTATTAATTCTAATCCGTTTAACAAAGCTCCCCATATTTCAAAAGTAGAAGCATCAAAAACAATAGCACCCGTTTGTAAAATGCGCTTTTCTGTTTCAAAATCTAAATAATTTACATTTTGCACTAAACTAACTACATTTTGATGAGTGATCATTACGCCTTTTGGTTTACCAGTAGATCCAGATGTATACATCACGTAAGCTAGATTTGAAGAGAGAGGAATACTCTTGATTTGCTCACTGCTTTCATCATTTAACTTAGGGTCTTCCAGATTGATAATTTCACCATCAAAAGATACATGATCCACATACGACTGCATCGTTAACAACCATCTTGTCCTAGCATCTTCAATCATAAATTTCTTTCTATCTTCTGGATAAGTTGGATCGATTGGCAAATAAGCCCCTCCAGCTTTAAGAATACCAAGCATGCCAACAACCATTTCAATGGAACGATCTACCATTATGCCTACAATATCTTCAGATTGAACCCCTTTCCTTTTCAAAACATTAGCTATTTGATTAGCTCGATCATTAAGCTCTTTATAAGTTAACTTCTTTTCTTCAAATATTATTGCATATTGATCTGGTATTTTTTGAACTAGTTCTTCAAACCGTTCATAAATCATCTTTTCTTTAGGGTAATCTGTTGCCGTATTGTTAAATTCGACTAACAACCGCTTCTTCTCTTGATCAGTTACAACATAAATATCACTCAATAATAGATTTGGATTTTCGATGACTTGAGTTAATACTTCTCTAATATGTCCTATGAACCTTTGCATGGTACCTTTCGAAATTTGATTGCAATTATACTGAACATGCAAACTTAAATCCGTATCACTTTTCTGTATTATCATTTGTGTGTTACTATCTTTTAGATTACTATCAGGTAAGTAATGTATATTTTCATGAAATAAAGTAATTTCAAATGTTTTATCATTTACTAATTTTAAATCTAAATCTTTCACAATCTCACTCAAAGGATAATTCGCATTTTGATAAGCTTCAATAATAGATTTTTGTATGTCTATTACTACATTTTTAAAACTTTTACTAGAATCAAGCTCACTACAAATGGCTGCTAAATGATCCCTATGTCTATCATCATTATTTTTAGTTTTGTCTAAGCCAGTTCCTACTGTAATAAAATCTAATTCGGAATATTTATGAATGCATGTTTTAACCACTGCCATCAAAAATATAAAGGTAAGTTGATCTGAATTTTTACAAACCTTCATAAATTGATTAAATATTTCTCCATCCAATTTCAATTGGACATGATCATATTCTTCATGTGATTGTATATTTGAATCAGAGTAATAAGGCAGATAACGTTCAGGCTTCCACTCAGATAATTTTGTTTTCCAATAATCACGTTCTTTTTTTAACTTTTCACCAAAAATTAACATGGCTCTACCCCTCATCATAATTAAAATTCAAACTGTTCATTATATTCATTCGCATTAATGTTGTGGTCGCTTGAAGATAAGTTTGTGCCAAGATCATCTATTTTTATATTTAAATCTTGAGTAACTAAATTTAATAAATCAATATAGAACTCTACAATTTGTTCCATCTTCTCTTGTGAATAAAGCTGAGTAGCATATTCTACATTTAAGTGTAGATCTCCATCCATTTCTGTTACTTCAAACATGAAATCAAACTTTGAAAATTGACTTTTTAATTCGTAAAGCTCAATTTGCATACGATCTAGGGTTAATTGTTGCTGTTCAAAATTTTGTAATACAAACATGGTGTCAAACAAAGGGTTACGATGAACTTCACGTTTTATATTCATTTTTTCCACTATTTCTTCAAAAGGATAGTTTTGATTGGAAAATGCTTGCAATGTACTTTCTTTCACTTCAAATAGGAACTGTTTAAATGATTTACCCCCTGTTGGATAATTACGCATAACTAAAGTATTTACAAACATACCCACAACTTCATCAAGATTCACGAATGATCTTCCAGACACTGGAGTACCTACAGTAATATCTTCATTACCCGTAATTTTATGTAACATCACATTGTATACGGCAAACAACAACATATACATCGTTGTTTCTGACTGTTGCTGTACTTTTTTTAACTTTTCAGTCAATTCATTGTTTAAAGTAAACTTTATTTGATTTCCTCTAAGACTATCCATCTCAGATCTTTTATAATCTGTAGGTAAATTTAATGGTTGTAGAGGTTCTGAAAGTTTACTCAACCAATACCCCTCTTGATTGTTCATCTCCTCCGTATTCATTTGCTCTTTTTGCCAAACCGCAAAATCCTTATACTGAATATGAAGATCTGGAAGATTCTTTCCTTCATAAAGTTGGATAAAGTCTTGCACCAAAATATTCGTTGAAATTCCATCTGATATAATATGGTGCATATCTATTAATAGTAAATGTTCTTCATTATCTACTTGAATTAAGTGCACCCTGAATAGAGGGGCTTGATTAAGAGTAAAGGACTGAATTGATTTTCTTATAAGTGTATCTGCTTCATGTTTATTTGTTTTCACGTATTGAACTTTGAAGTCTAACTCAACATGGATACGTTGAACTGGTTCTCCCTCCATCAATTCAAATGAAGTTCGAAGGCTTTCATGCCGTGCAACAAGCTCTTTTACAACATACTCAAAGTGTGTTTTATTCAATTCCCCTTTTAAACTCAATACAAATGGAATATTGTAACTGATACTATTTGCTTCAAATTGCTGTAATAAAAACATCTGCTTTTGTGAAGAAGATACAGGATAAAATTCTTTAGAATTAACCGGAATTATGGGAACAAATCCATTTTTATCTACCGATTGAACTCTCCTAGCTAATTGCTCAATCGTGGGATGCATAAAAATATCTTTCAAAGTTATCATTACTTCCATTTCCTTATGAAGTTTTGATACTATTTGCACTGCTTTTAAGGAATGACCTCCTAATTCAAAGAAATGATCTTTGATTCCAATCTTCTCTATCCCTAATACCTCTTGCCATGTTTTTAAAATTTGGTTTTCTATCTCATTTGTTGGGGGAATATATTCTACTTCACTAGAAAATTCAACAGCTAGATTCAATAATTGTGCTCGATTTACTTTTCCGTTTGTCGTTAGCGGCATTTCATCTAACTCTATAAAATATTGTGGAACCATATAATTAGGCATTTTTCTATGAAGCATTTTTTTCATCTCATCTACTGAAATGGTCGGTTTTTTTATAATATAAGCACATAAGAAATCAATGCCTGTTTCATCTTTTTTATTCAGCACTGCAACTTCTTCTACACCTTCTAACTCTCCAATCATTGATTCTATTTCACCGAGTTCAATTCGGTATCCTCTTATTTTTACTTGGTGGTCTTTCCTACCCACAAATTCAATATTGCCATCTGGCAACCACTTTGCGAAATCACCTGTTTTGTACATTCTGTTTGTCTTATTAAACGGATTAATCGCAAATCGATCTTTCGTAAGGTCTGATCGGTTTAAATAACCTCTGGCTACACCTTCACCACTAATATACAATTCCCCAATTACACCAATTGGTAATAAATTCATATTTTTATCCAATATGTAAGCTTGATAGTTTCTAAGTGGTTTTCCAATAGGTACAATAGGATAGTTATCATCATTTTTGCATTGATAGGTTAGGGCATTAATTGTCGTTTCCGTTGGACCATACATATTATAAATTTTATCCGCTCTAGCCATCTTTCTTATTTTTTTATAAAGTGATGAGTGAAAGGATTCACCCCCTAAAACAAAACGTCGATTTGATGGCTGCTGCTGTACTAAACCTTTAATAACAGCTTCCATTTGCGCAGGTACCATATCTATGAAATCAATGTTATTTTGTTGTATATATTGATTGAGCCATTCGTAATTGCCTTCCATCACTTCCGTCATGAGGTGTAAAGTTGCTCCACTGCATAAGGCTGTAAAAATTTGTTGAATGGATACATCAAATACGGCTTTACTATATAACATGTGGTTTTTCAACTTATTGTATCCGGCATCTTCTGTAAGTGCTAAAATTTGATTTAACAAACTGCTATGCTCAATCATAACCCCTTTAGGCTGACCCGTACTTCCAGATGTATATATAATGTAAGCCAAATGATCAGGTGTTATTTCATTTCTTGTAGAAATGGTTGCTTCTTCATTTAATCCATCCTCTATGTTAGAGAAATCTATGATTGTACCCGTAAACTGTAAGTTCTTGGCTTTCACAAATTCAATATTCGTGATTAAAAACTTACTGCAACTATCTTCAAAAACATATTCGATTCTTTCTTTAGGGTAACTACAATCAATAGGTAGATAAGCTCCACCTGCTTTTTGTATAGCTAGAATAGCAGCGATCATTTCTATCGATCTTTCTGCCAATAAACAAACAATAGTTTCTTTTCCTACACCAGCATTCATTAAATAGTTGGTAAACGTATTCACTTTATGACTTAATTCTTCGTATGTTACGTTTTTATCATCGTAGATTATAGCCTTATGAGTTGGATTTATACTGACTTGTTCTTCAAACAGATTGATCACTGTTTTATGATTTGGATAGTCCACAGCTGTATCATTAAACTCTACTAAAATCTGTTGTTTTTCTGGTTTAGATAGCATGTCAATATCCTGAAGTTTTATATCTGGTTGATCAATAATTTGTTGAACTATAAGTTTCAAGTGTAAAATCATTCGTTCTATCGTTTCTGTCTTAAATAATTTTGTGCAATACTCTATACTTAACAGGATTTCTTCGTTCTCTTCAAAGACATTGAATGTCAAATCAAATTGGGAAACTTTTTTTTCAAAATGATATGGGACAAAACTCAAACCTTCTAGCTCAATTCCCTTTAATTCCATATTTAACATATTAAACATTACATTAAATAATGGGTTTCTACTTGTATCTCTTTGTAAATCCAATTGTTGGACTAACTCTTCTAATGGATAATTCTCATTTTCTATCGCTTTTGTAGTCGTTTCTTTCACTTCTGATAAAAATGTTCTAAATGTTTTATTATTTTCCGGGAAATTTCTTATAGCTAACGTGTTTACAAACATGCCCACAATAGGCTCTAAATCTGGATGATTCCTACCTGCAACAGGTGAACCTACAACAATATCTTCCTGTCCTGAATATTTTGACAACAAGCAAGTATACGCTGCCATTAATACCATATATAACGTTGTTTTAGTTTCCCTAGCTAATTCTTTTAATTGTCCAGCTAACTTTTTATCCCATTTAAAATCAATCTGTTTCCCTTCGAAGCTCTGTATATTTGGTCGTACAAAATCTGTAGGTAGATTTAAAATTGGTACTTCATCTGAAAACTGATTTAACCAATACTTCTTTTTTTGTTTCATGACCTCAGTTTCGTTTTGCTCTTTTCGCCAAACTGCTACATCTTTATACTGAATTCGAAGATCAGAAAGGGGTGTCCCTTCATAAAAATGCATAAAATCTTGAACCAAAATATTCATAGAGAAACCATCTGATATAATATGGTGCATATCCAACAAGAAAAGATATTTTTCCTTATTTAATTGGAATAAGCTGACGCGGAATAACGGCGCTAAGCTTAAGTCAAACGGTTGAATAAAATCTGAAATGACATTATCTATTTCTTGATTTTCAGCATTTTGATAAATAATTTCAAAATCAACTTCTGTATGAATGTATTGAATAGGTTCCCCTTCAACAAGTTCAAACGAAGTTCTTAAACTCTCGTGCCTTTTAATCAGTTTTTTAATAGCTTCTTCAAATTTTAAAACATTCAAATCCCCTTTTATTACAAAAGCCAGTGGGATATTGTAGCTTAAATTATGTTTACCTTCAAACTGTTGCAATACATAAATTCGTTTTTGTGCAGATGATACGGGATAACCATCACTTTGTTTTGTTACAGGAATTGAAATATGTTGTAAAGAATCGGCTTGTTGAATGACATCTGCTAGATGATATATCGTTGGATTATTAATAATATTTGAAAATGATATGTCAACATTAAACTCTTTTAAAATTCTAGACTCTAGTTTTATGGCTAAAAGTGAATTGCCTCCAAGTTCAAAAAAATCGTCATGAGTTCCAATCGCTTGATTTGGAAGAAATTGCTCCCACATCTCTATTAATTTACGTTCTATTTCATTTTGTGGAGCTCCATTTTTTTGATTACTACTATCACTTTTTTTTTGTTTTTCCTTAGCCATCTGCTCCACAATGTTTTTTGCACTAAAAAAGCCTTTTGTTCTCATGGATGACATTTCTATATCTACCTCCCATTTAATTATTGTAGTACCAACTTAATATATTCAATTGAATCTGGCAGGTTAGAAACTTTCAAACTAAATTGATGCGATTGACCTTTTTCATTCATAATTTGCCAATCTGATTGTTGAAGATATTCTAATATTGGTTTATTTTTCAATGTTGGTTTATAAGCAGCTTCTAATGTTTTGATATTATTTTCATAACAAAATGGTTTTAAAGCAGACATCACGGCATGTTCAATTCCTCTTCCAAGTACTCGACAACTTAGGAGAAATGTTTCAATAAGCAAAGTAGATCCCTTAATATGAGTCACTAAAAATCCTACGGTGCCATAGTCCCCGAATCGATCACTTACTTCAACTACCCAACAATTCACTCCATCGGTTTTTGCCATTTCTGTAATCTCTTCCTCCGACCTGCGAATCGTAGTTAAATTAAATTGATTCGTTCTTTTGGTTAATTGAGAAGCTCTTTCCAAATCCGTTTTCTGTATTTCCCGTAGATTCATCTTCAACTGTAAACTATCAAGAAAATCTTCTTCTGATAAAATCGTTTGCTGCAGGTTTTTTCTTTCCTTTTCGTTCAAATACATTTCTGTTCTCTTTTTGTCCTCTTGGGTAATTTGAAAAGTATCAAATGTCCAAGTATGGTAAAGAAGGAATGGGATCTCTTTTGTAATTTCTGGTAATTGCAAGCTGTAAACCTCAGGACATCTAGTGCTTACTTCTTCTATTTCAAATGGACTATCGTCTACAAAAATAAAACTATCCAATCCTAAATTTAAATCCTTTGCTATTTGTTTAATATTCTCTGATTTTGAATTCCAATTTATCTTCCAATGCACAAAGTGTTCCTTTTTCAAAATCATTGCAGGATTTTTATCAAAAACTTCCCACACATCTTCTTCGTTATTTTTACTACTTATGGCAAGAAGAAATCCTTCTTCCTTTTTTGACAACATAAATTTTTGAAGTTCTTGGAATGGTTCGTTTATTCGAATGCCATGTACGCCATCCTCACCACAAACTCCATGCCATAATGTGTTATCACAGTCTAGGACAATCACTTTATATTTATTGCTTTTTGCTAGCATTTTTCTAGTGATTTGAGTTCCGACTGCTGCAAAATATTCTTCTGTAAAAGGAAGATGTCCTTTTTTATCCGTAACAGGATCAAAAATTTGATCCACTCCGTAATGTACATCCATATTCTTAAAGTCTATTAAATGAACCTGGGACATTTTGTTTAGCTCAGTCTCCCATTTTTCATTTAGTTTTTGAATGTGATTGGTCAACTTATGACTTAGATTTAAATGAGTTGAAACTGGAAAAATGCCAACTAAATAAGGAACCTCTTTTAATTTGTTTCTCAAAGTTGAACTAAATTGTTCATACAATTGATCTAGTTTATGACATCGTTTTTCATCATCATCATGATCATCTCTAAGCCAGTCCTCAAATCGAACTAATAAAACATTGAATCCTCGGTTTTTTGAAATTAAGCTATCTTCATTTAACATTTGTTGAAACGCCTGATTATACGGTGCAAAATTAACTTCTATTTTTTGATCTTTTTGTTTTGCCCAATAAGTAATATAGTCTTCAATCGGTTCAGACGTAAATGTTGCAGTCACAGCAACTTCTAATGTCTTTATCTTTTCTTCAACAATTGTTCTCTTGTACTCAATCTGAGTTTCTTCTTCATCTGTAAATAAATGAATATCTGAAATTTTTTGATTTGGATTTGCTAAATATATATCAATAAGTTGTAAGAAATGTTTAATAAAAAGATCTATGGTCTCTCTTTTGAATAAATTTGAATTATATTCTAAATACCCATCATAGTGATCCTTTCCTTTAAAAATATCCAACTTCAAATCCAAAGTTGAAGTCTGCAAATCTAAATCATATCTCGTAGCCTTCATCTCTTTTGTTTCAAACAAAATGTTAGGATCAATATGGTTGTGAAAAACGAGCATTGTATCATATAAAACATTTCTAGATCGCTCTGTTTGTTTTTTTAATTTGGATACTAATTCTTCAAAAGGATAATTTTGATGTTTATAGTCTTCTAACATATTCTCCTTCTGTATATTTATAAATTGTAAGATGGATGAATTCTTTTGAACTTCCGTATGAATTGGAATAAAATTAATAAAATTTCCTATTACGGATTCTAAATCAGGATGATTTCGCCCTAAAACTAAAGAACCAATGATCATCTCTTCTTGAGTTGTATATTTGTTTAACAAAATTGAATACAAGGTGAATAACAATATATTTAAAGTAACGTGATGGTCTTTTGTAAATTGAGTAAGATTTAATATTCTATCCTTAGATATTTCAAAGTGAACCGATTCTCCATCAAAAGTACGTTGATCTGGGCGATCAAAATCTAATGGCATTTGAAGTGTAGGCAACTCACCTGAAAGCTTATTCATCCAATAATTTTCCATGATTTGAAATTGTTCTGAATTCAACCATTCATTTTGCCAAACTGCATAATCTCTATATTGCAATTTCAAATTGTGTAATGATGCTCCTTCATAAAGCAAGATAAAATCCTTAACTAAAATATTCATGGAAGCACCATCAGAAATGATATGGTGCATATCAAGAATAAATAAATGTTCTTCATCATTGATATGAAATACTCCTGCTCTAAATAACGGAGCACTGCTTATATCAAAAGGCTGAACAAATGCTTTTATTGTGGAAGGTATATCTTCTTTATTTATTTTGTTAAATAAGATTTTAAAATTCACATCATCATGAATTTTTTGAATTAATTGTTCATCTTTCTTTCCAAACGAAGTTCGAAGACTTTCATGACGTTGTATTAGAAGCTGAAAACAATCCTCAAATCGTTGTTCATCTAGCTTTCCTTTGATAAACATCGCTAAAGGCATATTGTAGCTCAATGAAGCTCCTTCAATCTGATGTAAAATATACATACGTTGTTGAGCAGAAGATAACGGGTAACTTTCCCTTAATTCAGTCTGAGTTATTTCTGTCATATCATTGTTTGCATCCGATTGACTTTGAGATAAATGATGAATAAATTCAGCTAACTGCTCTATTGTTTCATTTTGAAGCAGGTCAGTTACGTTTATAGCCATTTGACTTCTTTCACTAATTTGATTTACTATTTTTAAAGCTAAAATTGAATCCCCACCCAATTCATAAAAAGGGGCTTGGATTTGGAGCTCTTTAAAACCTAAAATTTCTCCCCAGATTTGTGCTACCATCTGTTCAATTTCAGAGTAATTACCTGATTTTCTTCCTAATAATTTAACTTCATTTGAAAGAGTCTGATTTGCTAAAGAAAGATCTAACCAACACCTCGTGTTGTCAAAACAATAAGTTGGTAAACTAATTTTTTTATGATGATCACCGTATAAGTGATTCCAATTTATATCTGATCCTTGTGTATAATCTAGACATATCTTGGTTAATTCTTTTTCAGAAGGTTTAGTAGAATACATATGTTCATGATTCTCTAAGTCACATTCATTTGAAATAAATTCACTATAATAAATTTGATTCATTTCAAATTTATCTTCATTTAATTGTTCCAATATATTTAATTTTATTTTTAGATCTTCAACATCTTTAACTAACATCGCGATTCTATAATCATAATGACCACGACCCGTATTCACCGTATAACACAAATCATTTACGTTCACATGTTTTTGTTTGTTAAAAAATTTCTTATATTGATCAATTAACCTCTCTAAAGAAGTTTTACTTTTGGCTGAAATCGTAAATATATTTAAATCACTAAAATCTGTTTGCTCATCCATTACATTGTCTTTTGAATGAAGTTGTGCCTCCTCTAAAATAACGTGGCAGTTCGTTCCACTCATCCCAAAAGAACTGACACCAGCTCTTCGGGGGTATTCCATTTTATCCCATTTCCTTGGAGCTTTATTTATAAATACAGGTGAGGATATAAAATCTATTTGTGAGTTGGATTCTTGAAAATGCAACAAAGGTGGAATTAGAGCATGTTGAAGAGTAAGCACAGTTTTAAGTAAGCCCGCGATCCCAGCCGCATTATCTAAATGACCAATATTCGTTTTCACTGCACCAATCGCACAAAACTGTTTTTTATTTGTATACCTTTGATATGCTTTTGTGATCCCTTCTATTTCGATAGGGTCTCCTAATTTAGTTCCAGTACCATGAGCTTCAATGTACCCGATCGTTTCAGGATGAATATCAGCATCCTGCAATGCTTTTACAATCACTTCTTCTTGAGCAGATACATTGGGTGCAGTAATTCCAATAGAACTACCATCTTGATTGATAGAACTGCCTTTAATTACTGCATAAATATGATCTCTATCGTGTTGTGCCCTACTTAATGGTTTTAACAATATTGCAATTGAACCTTCACCTGAACCTGTACCATCAGATTGTTGATCAAATGTTCTAGCTCTCCCATCAGAAGACTCTATTCCAATTTTAATATTTTTATCAAATGGAAGAATATTTACATTTACACTACCAACTAGAGCTTGATCACAATCCCCGTTTTGAATTGCTTTACAAGCAATATGAACAGCAACTAATGAAGATGAACATGCAGTATCTATACATAGTGCCGGTCCCTTAAAATCTAATAAATATGAAATTCTACTTGCTATAATGGAGGTTAAATTGCCTGGTATCGCCATCGAAAGTGAGTCAGGTTCTGATTTTGCAATTAATTTTTTGTAGTCTGTGAAAGCATCTGCATTGTAACCTACATATACACCAGTTTTACTTCCTTTTAACTTATCTCCACCATACCCAGCATCTTCAATCGTTTTCCACGCTGTTTGCAAAAACAACCTTTGATTTGGATTCATCAGACTCGCTTCTTTTGGAGAAATCCCAAAAAACTTATAATCAAACTTATCTATTTCATCTAAATATGCACCTGGATAAAATTCAATATCATTACTATCAATAAGAGGAAGTACATCCTCCAACCTATTTGTAGGAAAGTTTCTTACACAATCCACTCCACTTATTAAATGTTCCCAAAACTTATCTTGATCTGGTGAAAGTGGAAGATTTGCTGAAACCCCAATAATCGCAATATCTTTTAAAGACACTTCTTCAATACCTTTATCATGCTGCACTTCACTAGATTCTAGTAAATTTAAATCTAGCATGTAAGTTCCCTCCTGATTAAAAAAGATTATGGTTGATGTTCAATCTTTATGATTGTATGGACTGTGTTATATCTGCATGATTTTCTCTAGCTAGAGCCGATTGTCTTTGTTTATACAGAATAACCATTGTAGCAATGAATGCAACTGAACTAACTAAAAGTAAAATGTTTGAAAGCAACCCATACCCATAACTCATTTCTCTTAATATGAAATAAGTCATAAACAAACTAAATTCAACAGAAATTGTTGCCCATATTGATTCATACCAGATATAAACCAAGTTAAAGATAATAGCGCCTAACATTCCATAGATCGTCAACATGATATCCCATTGAAAAAATAAATAACCATAAATTAACCCCGTAATTAAAAATGCCAAAGGCAACCAAAGGGCATTGCGTAATTGATTAAAAATCATTCCTCTAAAAAATATTTCTTTGTAAACAGAGTGTAATGCTATAAATAAAACAACAAACACAAAATTACCTGTAAGTAAAAAACTAAACAATCCTTCAAACTGTGTATATGAATCTCTGATAACAGGTATTTGGATAATAGACATTATCCATGCCCCCATGCAAACACCTAATAATAAACTTAATGCAACTGTTCTCTTTTGAATTTTGACAAATTGGCTTAATTTAAATAAGCTTTTTTTATGTATAAGATAAAGAACTAAAAAATAAACAGGCAATGCTATAAGATCATGAAGGGTTAAAAAAGAAGGACCCAGATTGTCTACAAAAAATGGATGTACATTTTGAAAATCAACAATATCTAAAAATAAAACTTCAGTGCTAAAAATAACGATAAAATATGTTGCTAGATATACAGATACCAAGACAATCATTTTTAAAATTTTTTTTACATCTATTCCGTTTTTTCCTTTAATCATATTTTAATCATCCTTTCAAATGTGCGTCTTTAGTAGCTTTCTATACTATGATTTCTTCTCTCTTTAATTTATTTATAATATGATCTTGTTCTTCTTTACTCACTCTTTTTGTTTCTAATATTTGTTTCAATAAATTAAATGCTCGTGTCAATTGCTCTTCATCCAAACCACCCTTCTGATCTTTCCACTGTTGTTGCAGCTTTTGGAGTTTTCTATACGGCTGAATCACACCTTTCTCATAATCGTTTGAATCCCAATTATGATTTGGTGTAGTGATAGCAGCAGTCAAACACTGAGTAATAAGATTCATATCCGTCTGCTGTTGATTTGTTGATGAATATATCATCTTTAATTCCTCTCTATCATTTGCCACATCGAAGGAAAAAGATTTCATCATAGGCTCAATCCGTTTAATAAGATTTTTCAAAACAGATCTTGGACCTAATTCTATCGTTGTTGTGACCCCTTCGTCATACATATATTTCATAGATTCAAACCATCTCACTGGTTTAATCATCTGAGACACCAAGCTTAACTTTACTTCATCTAAGTCCTCAACATGAGGTAGTCCAGTTACATTAGATACAACAGGTATTTTAAATTTTTGAAAAGAATATTTATTTAAATGATCTTGGAATTGTTCTGAAGCTTTGGTCATTAACTGATGATGAAAAGGGCCACTTACTTTTAAAGAGGTGACATTCCCTCCTTCTTGAGCACATTTCTCTGCTACACGTTTTACTTCATAGGAATGTCCTGTTAAAACTAATTCTTTTTCTGCATTGTAACAAGCAATAGATACTGTACCATTACCATCTGTCATTTGCTCAATACATTGCTCTACTGTTTGTGCCGATAGTTTTGATACTGCTGTCATCGCACCTATACTTTGTTCCGTTTCTTGCTGCATTAATTCTCCTCTCGTCTTGACCAGCTTTAACGCGTCTGAAAACGTAAGTATTCCAGAGCAAGTCAAAGCTGAAAATTCTCCTAAGCTATGACCTGCTAACATGTATGGAGTGAGACCCAACTCAAATTCAATCACTTTAAAATAAGCAATACTTGCAGTTAACAAAGCAAGTTGTGCATTTTTTGTTTTTGTTAATTCTTCTAAAGGACCTTCATAACATAAAGATTGAAGATCCATCTTTAAAACATCATTCGCTTCTTCAAAAACCTCCTTTGCTATCGAATAATGATTCACTATTTCCTTTGACATTCCAACATATTGAGAACCTTGACCAGGAAAAAGAAAAGCGATTCTTTCCATTACTCTTCCTCCTCTTTTGTTGCAGATACTTGATATTCTGAAGCATATTGATCCACTATTATAGTTGACAACTGTTTAAAACCTTGAAGAAATTCCTTCATCTTATTGTTTGAAATCTTTCTACCATTAAATTCAGAAATAAGCATAAGTTCTGAACCTATTTCTAAAAATCCTAATGAAATATGAAACAGATTTACAATTTCCGTATCTAATGAAGTCTTTCTGTTATGAATAAACAAAGGTAATATATTATATTTTTGATGATTTATTTGTGCTTGTTTTAAATCATTCAATGTGTAGGACTGATTTGAATTTGTTTCCTGTATCTTTGCTTTTAGATAAGGTGGAATTTCTATGAAGTGTGTAAATTGTTCTAAATTTAGTTCTAATGCCATATACATATCATCGCTAATTAAAACCTGAATTGGAATTTGTTTGTTTTTAGTAATTTGAGCAAATAAATATCCATATAAGGCGAGTAAAATATAACTTAATTCCACATTTAGTTGCTGACTCATATCTTTAAAAATTTGAAGTTGCTCTTCCTCTAACTTAAATGAGTAGGATCGAACGGCCTGTTGTGATGTGCTTTCAAAATAAGTTTCTGGTAAACGTACAAATTGAATCGGCAACTCATTTTTGTTTATACTTTTACTTTGAATAAATTCCGACAATTTATAAATAGTAGGATGCGAGAATAAATCTGTCACTTTTATAAGCTGCGGCCAATGTTCTTCCAATTTAGAATGCACTCTTATCAGAAGTAATGAATTCCCTCCTACTTCAAAGAAATTATCGTAAAGCCCAATCATGTCATGACCAATCGTTTCACTCCAAATATGAAGTAATTTTTTCTGTATTTCATTTGTTGGCGGAACTGTATTTAAATTTTCCCTATCTGTGATGATTGGCTCAGGAAGTGCTTTTCGATCCACTTTACCATTAGAAGTTAAAGGTATTTTATCTAACTTCATGAAATAAGCTGGAATCATATAATCTGGTAATGTTTTTAACAAAAGTTCTCTTATGTCACTCACTGAAAACTTTTGTTCAGAAACGTAATAAGCACACAAATATAGATCTCCCGCTGTACTTTTTCTATCTACTACTACCGCCTGTTGAATATCAACAATGTCTAATAACTGGGTTTCAATTTCGCCAAGTTCAATGCGGTATCCCCTTATTTTCACCTGTTGATCCATTCTGCCTAAATATTCAATTTGTCCGTCCTCATTCCATTTTGCTAAGTCACCTGTTTTATACATCCACTGACCCACTGCAAATGGGTCTGGAACAAATTTATCCGCTGTTAACTCTTCTTGATTTAAATAACCTGTTGCCAAACCTTCACCACTTATACATAACTCTCCGCTTACACCAATCGGTTGCAATTGTAGTGATTCATTCACAACATATAACTTCGTATTATCAATTGGTTTTCCAATTGGTACACTCTGTTCTCCATGAAAAGGAGTACATTCATAGTAAGAAACATCCACTGTAGCTTCTGTAGGACCGTATAAATTAATTAAATTTGTATTGTTTGTTTTGAACAAAGTATCGTTAAACTGTTCAACCTGTTTCAACTGTAAAGCTTCGCCACTTGTAAATACTTGTTTTAAACTTTTTAATTTAGATTCAATAGATTTACCTGATACATACTCAAAAAATACTTGTAACATCGATGGAACAAAGTGCATGGTTGTAATTTTATGCTTTTCAATGGCATCAATCATCATTTGTGGATTCTTCTCTCCTTCAGGTTCAAGCAGGTGAACCTGAGCTCCTGTCCAACTCCACCAAAACAACTCCCATACAGATACATCAAATGTATAAGGTGTTTTTTGCATAATGACATCAGATACGTGTAAAGGATAATTATTCTGCATCCAAGTAATTCGATTTACAACGGAGTGATGTTTGATCATTACACCTTTTGGCTTCCCTGTTGAACCCGATGTATAAATAATATAAGCCAAATCTTCAGAACTGCTAATATCTTCTATACTATTCGTTTCAGTGATGTAATTTTTAGAATCATTTAAAACGATGATTTCTCCTTCAAATGAAATATTTCCTTTGAACTCATTTTGTGTTAAAACAAGTTTACATTCACTATCCTTTAACATGAATGTTATCCGTTCTTGTGGAAACTGGGGTGATATTGGCAAATATGCCCCACCGGCTTTTAATATCGCTAAAATTCCTATGATCATTTCAGGAGAACGCTCTACCATAATAGAGACAATTGTATTATTCGTTACTCCCTTTTCCCTCAGTTGTATAGCTAACTGATTGACCTTATTGTTTAATGTCTGATAAGTCATCTTTTCATCTTTATATGTCAAAGCAACATGATTTGGCGTTCTAGCAACTTGTTCTTCAAATAATTTATGGATGGTTTTATGTTTTGGATACTCACGTTCTGTATTATTAAATTGATATAGTATCTTTTTCTTTTCTTCATTTGACATAAAATCCATATCACGAATTTGAATATTTGATTGTTCTGTAACTATATAAATCAACTGTTTAAAATGATGGGCAAGTCTTTCAATTTTGGATTTATGAAATAAATCCACATTAAATTCAAAGTTTAAAGTCATCCCTTGCTCTTCTTCAATAGCTTCAAGCGTCAAATCAAATTTAGAATGCTGATGATTTATTGGAAGTTGTTCACATAATAAATCATCAAACTTAACCGAAGGAGTACCCATATTTTGTAGAACAAACATGACATCAAATATTGGGTTCCGACTTAAATCACGTTTCACATTTAATTTTTCTACTAAAGCCTCAAATGGAACATCTTGATTTTCGAAAGCTTGAAGTGCATTGCGATTCACTTTTTGTAAAAATTGTTTAAATGTATAGCTTTCTTTCGGTTCATTTCTCATCGCTAATGTATTAACAAACATACCGATTAAATCTTTTAAGTCTGAATGTGTCCTACCTGTAATTGGACTTCCTACAATAATATCTTCCTGTTTTGTGTACTTTGCTAACAAAATATTGAAAACAGCTAACATTACAACATAAACTGTTGTCTCATGTTCCAAAGCTAAATTTTTAATTGATGATAACAATTGGCTGTCTAATTTAGCCTCGTACTTATCCCCCTTGCCGCTGCGAACAGGAGGTCTTATAAAGTCAGTTGGCAATTGCAATACAGGAAGTTCTCCAGATAAACTATTGTTCCAAAACTTCTCTTGTTTTTCATATTTATCAGTTGTGAGAAACTCCGTTTGCCATTCCACATAATCCTTATATTGAATTTTCAAAGGTGATAAATCAAACCCCTGATAAATTTGCATAAATTCTTTCGTTAAATTCACCATGGATAATCCATCAGAGACAATATGATGCATGTCAAATACTAGTATATTTTTTTCTTTTCCTTGTTTTACTAACCCTACTCTTAATAAAGGTGCTGAACTTAAATCAAAAGGTTTCATAAAATCGACCATCATCTGGTTGATGTTATCGTATGTCTGATCTAACTTTTCTAATTGAAAAGTCACTTTAGGGTGAATAAACTGTACTGCTTCTCCGTCTAGTAATTTAAAAGATGTACGTAATACCTCATGTCGATTTAATATCTTTTGAAAAGTATCTTGAACTAATTTTTCATTTAGTTTACCCGTGATTTCCATTGCAGCTGGCAGATGATAGGTTAAATTATCCCCTTCAATTTGCTGAAGAATAAACAACCTTTTTTGAGCTGATGACAAAGAGTAATGTTCACTATTCACAGAGTTTTTAATTGTGACATGCTTGCTAATCTTAGCTGTTTCAATATACTTGGCTATATCCCTTATCTTTGGTGATGAGAAAATTTCACTTAAAGGAATCTCAACATTAAATTGTTCATGAATTTGTGTAGCTAACATCGTAGCTTTAAAAGAGTGCCCTCCAAGTTCAAAGAAATCATCTTCAACACCTATGCGATTTATATTTAATACTTCCTGCCACAAACCTACTAGTTTTTCTTCAATCTCATTGGTTGGAGCAACATAGTTATCTGAATACACTTCCACAATTTTGTCCCGACTCTGTAGTTCAATTCGATTTATTTTCCCATTTGATGTTAACGGCATTTCTTCCAAAGCCGCAAAACGAGCTGGAATCATATAATCAGGAAGGCTACGTTTTAAAAATGCTCTTATTTGAGCAACATCAAATGAATCTTGACTTACAATATAAGCCACTAAAAATGAATCACCTTGTAGATCTTCTTTCACTAGAACAACAGCTTCATCTATATCCTGATGTTCTAATAAACATGCCTCAATTTCACCAAGTTCAATTCGATAACCTCTTATTTTCACTTGATGATCTAATCTACCTAAATACTCAATATTTCCATCAGGCAACCATCTTGCTAAATCACCCGTTTTATACATACGCTGTCCGAATTTGAATGGATTTGGAACAAACTTTTCCTTCGTCTGTTCTTCTTTATTGATATAACCTCTAGCTAAACCGTCTCCAGAGATACACAATTCTCCAGCAATTCCAATAGGTTGTAACTGATGATGTTTATTAACAATCCATAGCTGTGTATTATCAATTGGCTTACCTATTGGGATCACATTTCTATTTTCAAGTGGTGTACAAGAAAAGTAGGATACATCCACTGTAGCTTCTGTTGGACCGTATAAATTAATAAGTTCCGCATTGTTTTTTGGAGTAATAAAATCATTAAACTTCGTCACATGATGAAGATGCAGTGCTTCGCCGCTTGTAAATACTTTTTTCAAAGGTTGAAGGCTATCCCATTGATTTGTTTGAGTCAAATGATCTAGAAAAGTTTGCAGCATTGAAGGAACAAAATGCATCGTAGTAATATTCTGCTTGTCTATTACCTCAACGATATGAGCAGGGTCTTTTTCTCCTCCAGGTTCTAACAAAACTAATTTCGCTCCTACAAAACTCCACCAAAAAAGCTCCCATACAGATACGTCAAATGAAATCGGTGTTTTTTGCAAAATAATATCTTGTTCATTTAATGAATACGTCTTTTGCATCCACATGATCCTGTTGACAACGGAATAATGTTCTACCATAACCCCTTTAGGTTTGCCAGTAGATCCAGAGGTATAAATGACATAAGCTAGATTGTTATACTCACTTGTTTTATGCAACGCAGAAACATCACCTGCGTAATATTGACTATCCTCTACATCCATTATTTTTCCGTGAAAACTAATGGAATTGATCCATTTTTGTTGAGTTAATATCATTTGGACCTGACTGTCTTCCAACATATATCGAATTCGTTCTCTTGGTAAGTCAGGGGCAATAGGCAGATATGCTCCTCCTGCTTTTAAAATAGCAAACATACTAATAATCATTTCCAACGAACGTTCTGCCATTACTGCAATCACATGATCTGACTGTACTCCATAACTCAATAAAGTTTTTGCTAGCTGATTCGATTTTTCATCCAATTCACGATATGTTAATTTCCTATTTTTATATTGTATAGCGATATTGTCAGGGGTCTTATTTGCTTGTTCAACAAATAAATCTACCACTGTTTTATTATTTTCGTAAGGTGACGATGTTTGGTTAAAAACATCAATTATTTTTAAATTTTCCTCTTTTGAGAGTATATTTATTTCTTTAATTTTTAGTTTTGGTTCGTTTATTAAAGACTTTATTATGTTTTGGTAATGCTCAGTAAATCTGACCATCGTTTCTCTTATAAAGAGATTGCAATTATATTCCAAAACACATTTTAATCTTCCATCCTCTTCTGGAAAAATATCCAACTTAAAATCCAACTTTGATGTATTTGTATGTAATTCGTATTGTGTAAATTTCAAATCGTCTGTCTCTAGGGTATAGTTAGTTTCCAGTTGATTATGAAAAATAAGCATTGTATCAAAAAATGGATTTCGTGACCGATCTGTATCTTTCAATAATTTTAATATCATATCATCATAAGGATACTCTTGATGTTCATAAATATTGCCAAGCAGCTCCTGCATTTCACTCAACATTTCATTAAATGATAGTTCATCATTAATCTGATAACGAACAGGTAAAAAATTTGCAAACATTCCTAACATACGATGAGTATCTGGATGTATTCTTGCTGCAGCTAAAGAACCTACAACAAACTCATCTTGCCCAGTATATTTACTTAATAAAATATAATACAAGGATAATAAATACGCATTTAAAGTAATATGATTTTTATGGCATGTTTCATTAATCTGTTGCGTGATATGTTTTGATACATAAAAATAAACGGTTTCTCCTTCAAACGTTCTTTTTTCTTCCCTACGAAAGTCTGTTTGTAGCTGAAGTTGAGGGATAACTCCAGAGAGCTGACTTTTCCAAAATGATTCTTGTAATTGATATGAATCCGTTGTCTTCCAGTGTTCATGTCTCACAGCAAAATCTTTATATTGTATTGAGATAGGAGGTAATGAACGTTGGTGATATAAATCTAAAAATTCTTCCATTAATATATTGATAGAGATACCATCCATTACAATATGATGCATATCGAGAATAAGTATCTTCTCATCATTTTCCTTAAGTACCCATCCCGCTCGTATCAATGGAGGCTCTTTGAGATTAAAAGGTACAATCAAATCTTCTGGTCTTTCTAAATCTTTTAATTCGATCGTTAGAGAAGGCATTATTTTAGAAAATATATTTCCATTTATCCATTGAAATGAAGTTCTTAAGACTTCATGACGATCAATTAATTGATTTAATATTTTCTCCAGCCTCAATTTATCGGGTGTTCCTTTTATATTAAAAGCAACAGGCATATTATAGGATATACCAGTACCTTCGAGCTGCTCCTGAATGTATAATCTTTTTTGAGCGCTTGATACTGGATAAAATTCTTGTTCTGCAATTTTATTAATTGGAACATATGACTTTTTATTTGCCTGCATGATGTATTTTGCTTGTTTTTCTATCGTAGCAAGTTGATAAAACTCAATGATTGGAAGTTCCACTTCAAATATTTTTTCTACTTCTGAAGCTAAAGTAGCTGCTTTTAAAGAGTTACCCCCGATTTCTAAAAAATGGCTTTTTCTATCAATTTGCTGTATTCCTAAAACTTCAGACCATAATTTTGTTAATTTGTCTTCCGTTTCATTCATCGGTCTTTCTATGATCAGATCTTGTGTTTGTTCTTCAAGATATCGTTGTATTTCTTCTGCAATTGAGGAGTATTCCCCATCTTCATACTGCGAAGCAAGTTTATATCTTTGCAATTTTCCACTGGTCGTTTTTGGAATACTTCTCACTGGGATTACATGTTTAATTTCCAATCCAGTTTGCAAATGAATAAATCTTTTAAGTTCCTGAACCAACGGGATAAATGCATCCGTTTTTTTACGAAAAACAACAAATGTTATGATGTCATCAGACTGGTTTTCTTCATTGAAAACTCCACATACTGCTATTTTACCTGCTTCAACACCTCGAACTTTTTCTGCAATTCCTTCAATATCATGAGGGTACACATTCTGCCCATTAATAAAGATGATGTCTTTTTTTCTTCCTGTTACAAATAACCGATCATGTTTCAGAAAGCCTAAATCTCCTGTAACAAGCCACCCATCTTCAGTAATGAGTTCTGTTGTTGCATCTGGATTGTTGTAATATCCTGAAGTTACATTTTTACCTCGTATTTCAATATTTCCTATTACACATTCTGGTAGTAGAAGATGATTATCATTTGTAATCCGAATTTGACATCCTTCAACAGCATAACCTAAGTCAACAAAATGAATTTCATTTGAGGATGATTGATGAATAATTTCAACTTGATTTCCGAAACGAACAGAATCCCTTTTTACAGCTATAGATTGTAATGTTTCTTCAACTGGCGGGAAGGAAACAGCTAAACTTGCTTCTGCCATTCCATAAACTGGAAACATTGCATTTGGTGGCAAACCATAAGGTTCTAGAACAGAAAGAAAGCGATTTGCTAATTGATCTGATATTGGTTCAGCTCCATTAAAAATTAATCTTATATGAGATAAATCCCAATGAGCTGCTTTCTCAGGTTTAAATGTTTTTAGAAAATGTTTATATCCAAAGTTAGGAGAAGCCAGTGAAGTGATTTTGTATTCACTCGCTTTTTCCAGCCACAACATGGGTTGCATCACAAACAAAGTCGTTGGCATAATAAATTGTGAGATATTAGCATACATAGGTGATAAATGATAGCCGATGAGTCCCATATCATGAGTAAGGGGCATCCAGCTTAATGTTGAATCCTGACTGCTCGTTTTCGAGTTTAATACGATTCCATTCATGTTTGCCAACAAATTATCATGCGTGAGCATCACACCTTTAGGTTTCCCTGTGGAACCTGATGAGAACTGTATAAAAGCAATTTCACTACTTTGCACTTTCGCTATATTTCCAAATTGATTCAAATCATTAATTTCACTTATCTCAATCGTTTTCCCCACAACTTCTGCATAAGGGATAGAGGATTCCATTTGGTTAAACGTTTCTTTTAGAGCAGGGAGAATGTCATAATCTGTGACTATATTAGGGTGATCTAAAATTTGATAAATTTCCAGTACTTTTTTACGGTGTTCATCGGTTGTTCCTATAGTCACTGGTACAGGGATCATTCCTCCTAATACACATGCCCAAAATAATAATATAAAGTTCTCATTTTCTTGAATTTGGAATATAATTTCCTGTCCTTTTTTAATACCTTGCCTCTGTAATCCATGAAGTATTCTTAATGATCTATCGTATAAATCAGAATAACTTAAGGTTTGTTCTTCCTTTTTTTTAATAAAAGTAATACTTTGATTATCATTTTTACAATTTTCTATCACGTCGATTAAACTTTTAATTTTATTCATTTCAACACCTCAATTGGCTATTTTTAAATCAAACGGTTTATCTTCTAAATAACTAATTAATAATGCCAGTCTTTTCCTTTGACCAGATGATAGTTTAATCGTACTATTTATAAAGAAAATTTAAGAAATTAAAAATCTTCTCTACATCAATAAATTAATACACATATATAAAATTATAGAGTTCAAATGTTAATAAATAAAAACGCTATTTTTGTCATATTTAATCAAAATAATGAAAATTATTCTAATATTCTTCCTAATTCTCTATATTTCATAAAACAATATACATATATGTATATTGTTTTATTTTATAGCTAAATGAAAGTAATTCTTAAACGATAAAAAAGCGTGACTTTTATGTCACACCTTAGACTTGCTTTATATGTTGTATTCATAGGATATAGCCAAAGTTATAAAAAAAGTGTGATGCTGAATCACACTTTTGAATAGATCTATTTACTTAATTCTCTCCGATATTAGGTAGTTGAGTTTTTGCAATGTTTTGATCTAATTGCTCATATTCATAGTATCCGATAGTTTCATACAATTCTTTCCTCGTTTGCATCTTCTCAAGAGATTGTACTTGTGTTCCAGTATTAAATATTTCTGTAAATACATTTTCATAAGCTTTTGCTGCTACTCTTAAAGATGTTACAGGATAAATGACCATATTATAGCCCATTTCTCTAAATTGATCCGCTGAGTAGTAAGGCGTTTTTCCAAACTCTGTCATATTCGCTAGTAATGGAGCTTCTATCAATCCAGCCATTTTTCTAAATTCACTTTCTGAACTTAATGCTTCTGGAAAAATAGCATCAGCCCCTGCTTGAACATAAGCATTTGCTCTTTTAACTGCACTGTCAAAACCTTCTACTGATTTTGCATCCGTCCTAGCCACAACAAGGAGACTCGGTGCTGCTGTTTTTATCATTTTTATTTTCTGTATCATATCTTCAGTACTTATTAGTTTTTTTCCGTTTAAATGACCACATTTCTTAGGTAAAATCTGATCTTCAATTTGTACTGCTGCCACTCTAGCCTCAACCATTTCCTTTGCAGTACGAGCTACGTTAATGACCTCTCCAAAACCAGTATCGATATCTACTAGTACAGGTAAATTTGTTGTTCGAACTAGCTCACGTGCCCGATCTGCAACCTCAGTAGATGTAACAATACCTATATCAGGTAAACCACGACTTGCAGTATAAGCTGCACCAGATAAATAAAGTGCTTTAAATCCTATTTTTTTTGCAATTAGTGCTGCCATAGCATCATGTGTACCTGGTAATTTTAATATTTCATTATCCGCAATCAAACCCTTCAACTGTATAGCTAGATCCGTTTGACTCACTTCTTCTTCAATTAACCAACTCATATGTATCCGTTGCCAAAACCTTATAAAACTCTATAAAGTCATGTTTATTTCCCTGTTCATCGTGTCCGATTTTGCCATGGCTACTCTCGTTTGATATAACACATCCAAGGGCGTAAATTCCCATACAACGAATGGTACACATCAACGATATCTTTTAAAGTGATATTACGCTGATTTGTTGATAGTTTGATAGATTCAGACTTGCATTATAGTCTCGATCTATCACCAAACCACATGAATTACATTGGTATGTACGATCTGATAGTTTAAGGTCTTTTTTTACTTCTCCACAACAACTACATGTCTTAGAAGATGGATACCATTTATCAGCGAGTATTAATTCAATTCCATAAAACTTACATTTGTACTCCATTTGTTTTTTAAACTCATGTAAACATTGTTTTGCAATCGCTTTGGATAAATGTTTGTTTTTCATCATGCCTTTAATATTCAAATCTTCCATAACAACTTTAGATGGCTTGGTTTTCACGATCTCATTCGTTGTTTGATGCAAATAATTGTTTCTTATATTTGCTAATTTACGGTGTACTAACTTTATTTTCTTTTCGAGTTTTATAATGTTGCATGTTTTGACGAAACGGTTTCCCTCCTTATTCATTTCATATTTTTTTGATAGGGTGCGTTGCAACCTACGCAACTTCTTTTCCATCTTTTTGATTCTTTTTGTTTTGTTTATATTTTTAAACGTCATTCCATTACTACATACAGCTAAATCTTTAATACCTACATCAACACCGATAACTTCATCTGTTAATTCAATTTTCGATTGTTCTTCTTCCACTCCAACGGATAAATACCAGTACTTTCCGTCAAAACTTACTCTAGGGTTCATGTATTTCACTTCCATCGGAATTTGTTCAGTTGTGTTAACCCATCCTACCTTTTCGATCAACACTTTCATTGGCTTTACTTTCAACTTTTCCGTGTCATTGTAAAACGATGGTTTACTTTTACGTCTGCTCTTAAACTTTGGTTTGTCAGCCAGACCTTTAAAGAAACGTTTATAAGCATTACAAGCATCTTTAACAGCTTGTTTAGCCACGTTATTTGACACTTCATTTAGCCATTGCAACTCAGTTTTCTTTAATTGGGTTAGTTCTTTCCTCAACGTACCATCTAAGATAAACTTCCCACCGTTGTTGTAGTTTTCTTCTTGTCTTGCCAATGTCCAGTTGTAGATGAATCTTGCTGTACCAACGGATTGCCAAAGCTTCTGCTCTTGCTCTTCATTCGGCTTGATTCTAATTTTCTTGGCTAGGATCATCTTCAACTAACTCCTTAATCATTTTCTTAGCTTTGTTGGCTCTTTTACCTTGAAGTCTGCAACTAAACACAATTTGAATTAAATCCTCAACTAATTCTTGTTCTTCGGTTTTTTCCGTGTGATCTATAATTTCAATTGTTGTTCCATATTTGTCACATAGATTTTCTATTAATTCAAAACCAAATCGAATTAAACGATCTTTATAAAGGATGACTACTTTCTCTACTTCTGAATTCGTAATCTTATCTATGAGTTGATTTAATCCCTTTTTATTGTAGTTAATCCCACTGCCAATATCAGAAATGATTTCAAATTGATAACCTTTTGCTAACATATAGGTTCTTACGTTTTCTATCTGTCTTTCAAGATCATCTTTTTGCTTATGGGAGGACACTCTACAATAACCTATGACTTTTTTGTTTAATTGCTTTTCTCCTTTAATACCTAAGAAGTGATTAAGTTGTTCTTGAGAATAATATCGATAACCACTAACTGACACGTGATCAGGCTTAAATTTTCCTTGTTTATCCCAATTTCGCAATGTATCCTTTGTTTTTCCAATTAACTTTGCAAATTGGCCTATTGAGTAGTATTTCAAATCTATCAACTCCTTATCCTAATTATACCAACTATAGTATAAAAAAGATAAAGAGTTTTATAGACTTTCATAATTGTTATTTAACTGTTATTACCCCTCCTCTATAATCTATCCTTATATAAATATGAATAATTCATTAAATACTCTTTCCTTCCATACTAACTGGATTTATCTATGAGATCAAGAAGTACACATATAAAAAACCTTTCCAGTTTAAATATATATAGATATCAACTGGAAAGGTTTTTTGTAATTAATTTGTTATAGTCAGTTCACCACTCTCTAATTGCCAATCAATTTGAGTGAAGTACTCTTTAAAATGATTAATATTTACATATGTGGTGCCTTCTTGAAAAACAACATTTTTGTCTGCTGTTGGGAGCAATAGTTCTTGTTCATCAGTTTTAATTTCAATTGCTTTCTCTGTTGGATTCCAATTAATTTCTCCATTTACTAAAGCTGTTAAAATGCGTGATGGAACAAATATTTCATTTTCTTTTTGTATATAATCAAAATAATCATAAAATGCAATGTCGTTAACAAAGATAGAATAATCATTTTTAACTAATTCTATCTTCTCTATTCCAGCCATCTGTAAAGCGGAAATGATCTGTGGAATCTCTTCCTTCACTTCAATATCAGGTATCACACCAACACCTTCAATAGTGTTTTTACTAGGATCAAAATACTCATGAGATGTTATAGATATTACCCCTCCATTAGAAAGTGGTATTACATTTTGAATATGTCCCTTACCATAGGATTGCTGTCCTATAACAGTAGCTAAATCATGTTCTTGCAAAGCTGCAGATAAAGCCTCTGATGCACTAGCTGTATTCTCATTCACCAATATAATGATCTCATAATCAATCGTTTCCCCATCTAAAATAACAATTGGATCCATATCATTCACATTATCTCTAGTAAACATTAATATCTTTTTATTCATGAATTGCTTAGCTATATTTTCTAGTATATATATTAATCCACCCGGATTATCTCTTAAATCTAAAATCAACGTTTCTAAACCATCTTCTTTTAATTCAATAAGCTGCTCATTAAATGGAATGTCCACTTCCTCAGCAAACTCAAAAAGACGAATATATCCAACTCCTTCTGAAATGACTTCACTTATGATTAGAGGATGTGTCACAATTCCCCTCGTCAATTCCACATTCACTTTTCTACTATCTCTTATAATGGTCAACTCTATAGAGCTACCTTCCTTACCTTCAAATAATTTATGTATCTCATCTTTTGTTAACCCTTTAATTGGGGTACCGTCAATGGCTACGATTGAATCCCCTATTTCAAGGTCATTCCTAGAAGCTGGAGAATCAGGATAAATTCTATCAATAATCAAAGATTTGTCTTTAACTACTGTTTCCACTCCAATTCCAATATACTCGTAATCAAATAAACCTTCTTCTTCTAACTCACTAGGTGAAATATATCGTGAATAAGGATCATTTAAATTGTTAATCATTCCTTCAATCGCCTGGTCTATTAATTCTTCTTGGGTCGGTGAATCTAAATGTAAATATTCAATATAATCTATTGCTTCATTTACTGCGTCTACAGAATATAATTCATAATCAAGTTCACTATCTTCAGCTAGAACCTTATTTGTTGGGAATATAATTGAACATGATACTATAAATGCAAGTCCAAGTTTAATCATTGCTAGTTTATTTTTAGTAATCAAAATGAGCACTCCTTGTGATATTTATTGAGATTTAATATATTGATTCTATCTGTAATATTTTCCATTGTCCGTTCTTTGATTTCTTAAATTTAATAAAACTCTCATACATTTCAACTTCTACTTCTCCAATATTTTTATTCGTTAAAATAGTATTAAATTTTATAAAGAGTGTAACTTCATCCTCATAGATATGTACAACTGATGATTCTTCTATTTGAACAAAAGTATAATCATAATTATTAAAAAGAAACCCGTCATAATATTCTTCAAACCATTCAAGACCCAACAAATCTATGTATTCTACATGTAAAGTAGATTTTAATTTATCTAAATTTTCTTCTTTGATTGAATCTAAATATTTTTGAAAAGTTGCTAATATTTCTTTCTCATCTTTTACTGGAAAATCAACATTTGAATTTTTTAGTTCTTCTAAATTGTAATAATCAAATGATACAACTTCAATATCATTAATAAACCATCTATCATTTTTAGATTTTACTAATGAATATATTTGTTCATACATTTCATCTAAATAAAAAGATCCATCAATTCGTTCATATATTTCCACAACATAAACATATACTTCATTATCTTCAATACTTAATATCTCTAAGTCTCTCATTTCAAGATGGTCATTATAATTTTCAAAATCCCATTCAAATTCTGACTCAATACCCCAATCTTCTAAAAACTGCTCTTCAAATAAACTTACAATTTGCAAATTTTCTTCATTGTAAAATTCCTCATATTGATTGAAAAATTCTTTAATCAACTCTTCATCATTCACCTTAGGTTCAGGGCTAGTAATAGATATCGTTTTCGTTACACTATCCCATTGTACATTTGCTCCTGTAGATTCCCCTACAAAACGTAAAGGAACAAAGGTATGATTATTTACTAATTGTGGCATTACTAGCATTTCATTAACTTCGCCATTTACTTTTGCTAGATTGCTATTCAATGTCAATTCTACCTTTAAAGTTTCATTTTCACCTGTTACTGTTTTCGTTTCTTGATCCCACTTTACATCTAATCCTAATTCGCTAAACAGTACTCTAAATGGTACAAGTGTTGTACCACTTTCAATAAATGGCTCTTCTTCAAATTGTAATTGTTTTTCGTCAATCCATACTTCTATCTCTGTTTCTTCTGCAGCAAACGCATTGAAAGAAAATATAAAAGACAAAATAAATATTCCTGAAAATATGATTCCCCTTCTCAATTCTAATTCCCCCTGATATTCTGTTATATATGTATAGTTGAAGAACAATAACAATACATTATCATATATATTTTTAAAAGAACATACTTAATGTTAATAATGTATGACTTTTCTTTGTTTCAGAAAATTATAATAAAAAAACGCTCTAAATGATCACTTCAAAAAGATCAGTAGAACGTCTTTATTATTCTTAAATAAAAATTTAAGCATCTACATCAAATTTCTCTTTTAACAATTCAACTATTTCTTCTGCTGCCTTCCAAATATCTCCCGCTCCCATTGTTATGACAAGATCATCCCTTACAACCGATTGACTCAGATAGGTCGTCACTTCCTCCTTCGTAGCTATATGTTTTACGTTTGTATTGCTATTTTGACGAATGAGTTCAACCAATTTCTCTGAATTAATGCCTTCGATTTGCTCTTCTCCAGCAGGTGAATAAATATCTGTAATAATGACTTCATCCGCTTCATGAAATGCCCTGCTAAACTGTTCAAAAAGAAAATAGGTTCGAGTGTACCTCTGTGGTTGAAATACTGCAATAATTCGTTTTCCAGTAGCTTTGGCAGCAGAAATCGTCGCTTGAATTTCCGTTGGGTGATGTGCGTAATCATCAATTACCAATATATCATTTACTTCACCAAGAACTTGAAAACGACGTTTAGCCCCTCGAAACTGCTTTATTTCTTTTGCAATTTGTTCTGGTGTTAAACCCGCAATAGTACAAACAATAAAAGTAGCTAGAGCATTATATACATTGTGTTTTCCAGGGACAGGAAGTTCGACTTGTATTAATGTTTCACCTCTATGCTCAACATCAAATTTGATTTTTCGATCCCCTAACCGAACGTTTGCTGCTTTATAATCTGCATCCGTTTTAATACCATAGGTGATAATATCTCCTTGCAAGTCTTTTCTCATCTCTTGCAAATATGGATCATCCAAACAAACAATCGATTTTCCTCCGTCTTTTACTTGACTCAAAAATCGAGCATATGCTTGTTTCAATTTCATAAAATCCCCATCGTAATTTTCCAAGTGATCTGCTTCTATGTTTGTGACAATAGCGATTGATGGGTGATATTGTAAAAATGATCCATCACTTTCATCTGCTTCTGCAACAACATATTCACCAGTACCAGCTTTCGCATTTCTGTCTACATTTACAATTTCTCCACCAATAATATAAGTGGGATCTAGGTTGTTTTTTTCCATAACAAGAGCAACCATAGAGGATGTTGTCGTTTTACCATGCGCACCTGCGATGGCAATTCCTTGTTTCTCATTCATTAATTTTGCCAGCATTTGCGCTCTGTGTAAAACAGGAATTTTCAACTTTTCAGCTTCAACCATTTCTACATTATCTTTAGACAAAGCAGTTGAATAAACAACCATGTCTGCTCCTTGGACATTATTAGGTTCATGTCCTATAAAGACCCTTGCCCCTTTTGCAATTAATTTATTTGTTAAATCCTTGCTAGTGACATCCGATCCTGTTACTCGATATCCCATTTCAAGCATGACCCGTGCGATTGCACTCATGCCGTAACCGCCAATCCCAATAAAATGGACATGTTCAGAAGAGTTATTCAATGTATTTTCACCAACCTTTTTCAGAGTCAGAGTATTGTAATAATTTAGAACGAACATCAGAAATTAAATATAAGGTTCCTGTAACAACTGCTAGATCATCTTTATTCGTCTTCTCAGTTAAATTTTTAAGTGCTAACTTCCAGTCAGGTTCAACTATAATCTCAAGGTCAACATTTTTATTTTTTGATAATTCTTTTGCAATTTCAAATAATTTTTGAGCATCACATTTATTTCTAAAATCAGGTTCGGTTATCACCAATGTATTAACTACTGGTAGTATATGTTCTAAGTACCCACGATGATTCTTTGAATCAAGCATTCCTAGCATAAAATGGACTTTTGTACCTATGTATAAATCCTTGATTGTTTTTGCTAAATATTCAGCACCTTCTTCGTTATGTGCACCATCTAATAAAATACGCGGATTAGAACCGACAAATTCAAGTCTCCCAGGCCATTTCATCTTTTTAAATCCTAACCTAAGATCATCTTCTTCAACAATAAGTGCTTGATATTGTCTCAACACTTCTATTACCATCAAGGCAACGGATGCATTCTTAAATTGATGTTCTCCTATATTAGTAATCTTTAAAGAATCAATAGAACGAAAGGGACTCTGAAAATGAAAGCTTTGTTCTTCTTTATTCATACTTATGATGTCGTATTGAAACTGCTGGTTTAAAAGGTACAATGTACTTTTATTTTCTACGGCAGTTTGTCTTATTACTTCAATCGCTTCTTTTTGTTCTACAGCACTAATTACTGGAATCCCTGGCTTAATAATGCCTGCTTTCTGCTTTGAGATTTGTGAAATCGAATCACCAAGTATATCCATATGATCATGACCGATATTTGTAATCACAGATGCAATAGGGGTAACTATATTGGTTGAATCGTACAATCCACCCAATCCCGTTTCTAAAATAACATAATCAGGATAACTAACCTTTGAAAAATACAGTATTGCCAGGGTTGTAGTGATTTCAAACATTGTGGGTGAACCTAGTTCACTTTTTGCCATTTCATCTACAATAGGCTTTATTTCATTTGATAATGATAATACATCTTCTTCAGGAATATCTTGACCATTCATTTGTATGCGATCCGTAAACCTTTGAATATAAGGGGATGTAAACATCCCCACATCATATCCAGCTTCTTGCAGTACTTGATTAAGAAATGAGCAGGTAGACCCTTTACCATTTGTACCTGCTACATGTATAAATTTTAACCTTCGATGAGGATTGCCTAACCTTTCCATGAATACTTTCATTCTCTCCAACCCTGGTTTGATGCCAAATGGAATACTGCTGTTAATCCAATCCCTTGCTTCAATATAACTATTAAACATCATGACCATCCTTTCAGGTAAAGCGACAAACTATCCTTGTAATTCTTTAATCCGCTCTAATACTTTTTCTCGCTTTTCAGAATAGTCGGCTTGTTTTGCTCTTTCTTCTTCAATAACTTTAGCAGGTGCTTTTGCAATAAAACCTTGATTTGAAAGTTTCTTATCCACTCGTTCCACTTCTTTGTTTAACGTTTCTATTTCTTTTTCTAATCGTTTTATTTCCTGTTCAATATTAATCAATCCTGCAAGTGGTAAATATAACTCTGCACCTGTTACAACAGCTGACATTGCTTTTTCAGGTGTTTCCATTTCAATGTTTAATTCTAACTTGGATGGATTACAAAATCTTGAAATATAGGTTTTGTTTTTTTCTAAAATAGATAATACTTGTTCATCTTTTGGTTTAATGCATAATTCAATTTCTTTGCTCATCGGTACGTTAACATCAGCTCGAATGTTTCTAACAGCACGTATGATGTCCATCATTAAGTTCATTTGTTGTACAGATTCAGGATTTATTTTATCTTTATCAAATTTAGGCCACTCTGCTAATACAATTGAATCACCTTGATGAGGTAGATGCTGCCAAATTTCCTCACTAATAAACGGCATAAAAGGATGAATTAAACGCATCGTTTGATCTAATACGTAACTTAAAACGGATTGGGTTTGTTTCTTTGCAGACTCGTCCTCCCCATATAAATTTAATTTTGCAATCTCAATGTACCAATCACATAAATCATCCCATATGAAATTATATAAAAGACGTCCAGTTTCACCAAAATCATAACTATTCATAAGGCGTGTAACACCTTGAATCGTTTCATTTAAACGATGTAAAATCCACTGATCTGCTGTATCTAAATTTCCTGTTAGATCTATATCTTCATAAGTAAAACCTTCTAGATTCATTAATGCAAATCGTGATGCATTCCAAATTTTATTAGCAAAATTACGAGCTTGTTCTACTTTTTCCAAATGGAAACGGAGATCTTGACCTGGTGTGCTGCCTGTTGAAATCATAAATCTCATTGCATCAGCACCATACTTCTCTATTATTTCTAGTGGGTCTACTCCATTCCCTAAAGATTTGGACATTTTTCGTCCTTCTGAATCTCTAACTAATCCATGAATTAATACATCATTAAATGGATTTTGATCAGTGAATTCCAATCCACTAAAAATCATCCTTGCTACCCAAAAGTAGATGATGTCATATCCAGTTACAAGAACGTCAGTAGGGTAATAACGTTTTAAGTCTTCAGTTTCCATAGGCCATCCTAACGTAGAAAATGGCCATAATGCAGAACTAAACCAAGTATCTAAAACATCTTCATCTTGTTTAAGGTTGCTACTAGTACATTTAGAGCAGGATGTAGCATCTTCTCGTGATACAGTGATTTCACCACAGTCCTCACAATACCAAGCTGGAATACGATGTCCCCACCATAATTGTCTTGAGATGCACCAATCACGAACATTTTCGATCCAACCTAAATAAATTTTTTCAAATCGATCAGGTACAAACTTTACTCCCTGATTAGACTTCTGTTCTTTAATTGCTTCTGCTGCTAATGGTTCCATTTTTACAAACCATTGTGTAGATAAGTAAGGCTCTACCACAGCTCCGCTTCGTTCACTGTGTCCTACCTGATGAACATGATCTTCAATATGAACAAGCACTCCCTGTGCTTCAAGATCTTTTACAATTTGTTTACGGCATTCAAAACGATCCAAACCTTGATATTTTCCAGCATTTTCATTCATTTTCCCTGATTCATCCATCACCAAAACTTGTGGTAATTCATGACGTTGACCGATCTCAAAATCATTGGGATCATGAGCAGGTGTAATTTTTACTGCACCACTACCAAACTCTTTATCAACATACTGGTCGGCTATGACAGGAATTTCTCTATCTATAATCGGTAATCGTATTTTTTTACCAATCATATCTGCATACCTTTCATCACTAGGATAAACGGCAACAGCGGTATCCCCTAACATCGTTTCAGGGCGTGTTGTAGCAACTGTAATCGTTCCACTTCCATCAGCAAGTGGATATTGTAAGTGATATAATTTCCCTTGTACTTCCTTGTATTCAACTTCTATATCTGAAAGTGCTGTTGCTGCAGTTGGATCCCAGTTAATAATATATTTTCCTCGATAAATATAACCTTTTTCATATAGTTTCACAAACACTTCGCGTACAGCTTCAGAAAGACCTTCATCTAAAGTAAATCTTTCTCGAGAATAATCTAATGACAAACCTATCTTACTCCATTGATCACGAATAGTACCTGCATATTTCTCTTTCCATTCCCAGGTTTTTTCTATAAATTTCTCACGACCTAACACATGGCCTGAAGTACCTTCTTCTCGGAGTTTTTGCTCTACCTTAGCTTGGGTTGCAATACCTGCATGGTCAGTACCTGGAAGCCATAAAGTATCATAACCCTGCATTCTTTTCATTCGAATTAATATATCTTGTAAAGTAAAGGTCAAAGCATGACCGATATGCAACATTCCCGTTACATTAGGGGGTGGAATCACGATAGTATAGGTTTCTGCATCTTTTCGTTTTCCCGCTTCAAAATATTTATTTTTCAACCAATAATCATACCATTTCTGTTCTGCGTCTTTCGGATTATAAGTTGTAGGCATTTCAATACCTGATTTTAATTCTGCCATGCTATTTCCCTCCTATATTTTATAAACCAAATGTAAATATAAAAAAACCCTCATCCTCAAAGGACGAAAGGTTTTGCTTCCGTGGTACCACCTTAATTTCGATTCATCATAAAATGAACGACACTCAAACAGATAACGGCTGTAGCCGGCATGATTGTTCATCAAAAAAACTTTGAGAAACAATTTATTTGCAACTCCAGGGCGACTTCAGCAGTTACATCCTACGAAACCTCACAGCCAAGGGTTCCGTTCTCTGAAGGTTTAGCTACTTACTACTCCCTTTCTTCGTTTTTAATTTTATAACTCATATCATACCTGTGTTCTTTCACGCAGTCAATATTTTCTACATTTTTTGTTATATTATCATCATAACCAACTATACTGCATTCATAAACATAAAATACACCCTAAAAAATAAGCTGTTGTTAATGAATTTAAACAACTTCAAGCTTGATCAAAAAGATACCCACAAAAAATCGCCCTTTATGATCTCTTAAAGATCATCAATAGGGCGATTTTTTTCACTCATGTTCTTAATTTTTTATTTCTGAGGAATATAAATAACCTGACCTGCGAATACATCTTCTTGGTCACTAAACCGGTTGTATAACAGTATTTCTCTTGGATTTAATTCATATTTATTTGCTATCGATTCTAAGGTTTCTTCCTTCTGCACAATACACATTCTTACCTTTTTAAATTTATGTGATTCTTCTTCATCTGTTAAAAACAATTTCTTCCATTCTAATCCTTCGTTTCTAACCTCTGTTGCTTCTGTATTTTCATTATTTTCAAAATCAGCTAAATCATCCGTATTTCTATTCTCATTCGCATCTTCGTCATGATCTTTTTTATGTAATAAAGATTTTAATTTATTAGAAAATTTATTTTCTGTTGACTCTTCGTTTGATGATTTCTTACTTAAAAATGCAATTTTGAACTTAGAGGATTTACTTTCTTTTTGCTCATTCTCATTTTCTTCAAGGGCTTCTACATTTGAATTATCATCTAACTCTGTTTCCTCAACATCTGATATATTCTCTACATTTTCTTTTTTTGATTTTTTAGCTTCAGATTTGACTTGTTTCTTATCAATTTCTTCTTTAGTTTCCTCTTTTACTTCCTTCTTGATTTCTTTTTTCATTTCAATTTTCATTTCAACTTTTTTATGGGCAGCAGGTTTTTCCTTTTTTTCTTCTTTTACTTCTTCAATGATTTCTTTCTTTTCTATTTTTGGTTTAACTGCTAGTTGTTCTACTTCTGCAACTGGCTCTTTTCTACTTTTATCAGATTTCCCTAGTTTTTCTAGAATTGGTTTAATTGGATTGGGTAACTTACTTTTTTCTTTACCAGCCACATCACTTTTCTCTTCTTTCACAGGTAATTCTTTTGTTTCTTTCACTACTTCTTCTTTTGTTTCTTTTATTGCTTCTTCTTTTGTTTCTTTTATTGCTTCTTCTTTTGTTTCTTTCACTACTTCTTTTTTCGGTTCTTTTACTGTTTCTTTTTTTAATTGAATTTTCATTTCAACTTTTTTTTCGATGACTGGCTCCTTTTCAGCTTTTTCCTCTACTTCTTCTTTTACTTCCTCCATTTTTTCAACTGGAGCTTCTTCTTCCACTTCTTTTTCTAAAGCCTCAACAACCGGTTCTTTACGAGTACTGTCAAACCTAGGAATATCTCCTCTTGCCTCCATAGGATTGAAATTTTGTGCCGTCGTTTCTTCAAGAAATGGTGCTTCTGTTTCTCCGTTCCATTCTGGTTTGTTTTCATTTGCATGATGGACAAAAATTGTCTCTTCAATATTATTCCATTGATCATCTTGATCCGATTGTACCTCTATTCCAACTAGAGAAAGAACACCTGATACATTTAAATTCCTCGTGGAAAGTAAATCTATATCAAAATTTTCAATTTCAACTCCAATTTCCTCTAAGCTGTGAATTCGATTTAATGGTAGTGTTATGTCAACTGGAATAAAGTGCTCTAGTATTCTTTTATTATGTTTATTTTGGATACCTACATATTGTCCAGAAAGTATTAATTTGCCTACTAAATTTGCTTGATCTCCTCTTGTTTCTAAATGTATATCCGGGATTAATTCAATATCATCTAAATCTTGAATTCCCTCAATATCTTCAGGTAAATGCACTCTCTCAAAAATATCAAACCGTAGTCCTTTTGGCTGATCATTCACATAAAATCCTCCTCTCAATAAAATGAACCTTTCTTATTCCTCGTTAAAGGAATAAATCATCTCTCTATAAATTTATATGGATAAAGAAGGATAACCATGACTACTTTTTATTCTTTCAATCACATCAGTCTGTTGTTACTATTTGTAAAGGACATAGAGTTAAAATATCACTATTTAGGAAGTGAAACCGTGACAGTAGTGCCTTCGTTTTTACTGCTTTCAATGTTAAGGTGGCCTTGATGAAGTGAAATAATTTTCTGACAAATTGCCAGACCAAGACCTGTACCACTTTGATTAGCATCTACTTGATAGAACATTTTTGTAACAGAATTGAGTTGAGTTTTATCTATTCCAACACCTTCATCACTAATATGAAACTTTACATTTTTTTCGTTTTCTTCAATTTTTAAAGTGATTGTTGTTTCTATAGGAGAATATTTTATCGCATTATCCAATAAGTTGATTAATACTTGTTTAAGACGATTTTTATCTCCTACGATATGCAGTTCTTGATCAACATGAAATACAGTGTTCATATTCTTTTCCTTTAATTTAGTTTTCATCTGGAAAATGACTTCGTTCATTAGTTTAGTAAGGTTAAGAGGCTTCTTATTTAATGTAAGAGAATTCGTTTGATATCTTGAAAAATCTAATAACTCTTCTACCAAACCAATCAATCTCTCTGTTTCGTCCTGGATAGTATGCAGACCTTCAATTGTTTCTTGTTTATCTGATAAATTTCCGGATACAATCGTTTCACTCCAACCTTTAATACTAGTTAATGGAGTTCTAATTTCATGTGAAATGGATGAAATAAATTCATTTTTCATTTTTTCATTTTTTGTAAGTTCATCTGCCATCACATTAAATGTTTTTGCCAGATCGCCTATCTCATCAATATAAGTTTCTTTAATTTTACTCTGTAAATTGCCTTTTGCTATTTTCTCTGATGCTAGTGTTAATTCATGAATTGGCTTTGAAATAGATTTAGCTAAAGTAATACTTATAAGGAATATAATAAATAAAATAATGAAACCAATACCGATTGATATTGCATAAATGTTAAACACCGTCTGATTCACATTTTCAAGTGAAGTTATAAACCTCAATGCTGCAAATGGTTGATCACCTTCAAATAATGGAGTAGAAACTGCGATAACACTCTCATTAGTTAAAAAGTGATCTCCTTTCCAAGAGGTTTCTATTCCATTTAAAGCTTGTATCACATCATCTGTTTTTATCACTTCATCAAGTCCAATTCCACTTGAAGTTAATAGAACTCTGCCTTGCCCATCTATAACTTGAAGCTCTGCTCTTTCATATGAAAATTGATCTTTAATTAATTGTAGATTACCATCTAGATTATATGAATTTAAACTCATGTAGCGGTTCGCGTAGGAAGACGAAACCTGTGCATGATTTTTTAATATTTTTTCTATTCCATCATAGTAATAAAAGTGAATAAACGTAAGAAAAATACCTTCTAATATTGCAATTGTTAAAAATACGACAAGCGTGTAGTGAGTTACAATTCTTTTTTTTATGCCTGACATTATTCATCACCTGTCCATTGATAACCATAACCCCATATTGTTTTAACGAATATTGGTTTGGAGGGATCATCTTCGATTTTTTTTCTAAGTCTTCTGATGTTTACATCTACTATTTTAGCGTCTCCCACATAATCCAATCCCCAAATTTTATCTAACAAATCGTTTCTACTAATAGGCTCTTTATTTTCCATTAATATTTTCAATAGCTGAAATTCAGTTTGAGTGAGATCAACAAAATCCCCGTTTTTTTTAATTTTGTTGGTTTTTGGAAGCATCTCAATCAGTGGTGGATTCACATTCTGCACCTCGGTATTCATTTCACGGAAGGATACATTTAATCTTCTTAGCAAGGACTGTATTCTTGCAATTAGCGCTTTAGGACTAAAGGGTTTATTAATGTAATCATCCGCTCCTGACAATAACCCAGTGATATGATCTGCCTCCTGTACTTTTGCAGTAAGCATGATAATACCGATGTGCTCATTAAACTCACGAATTTTATCACACACTTCAAAACCATTTATTCCAGGCAGCATCACATCTAATAAAACAACATCTATATCCTTTTCTCTATTTACAATTTCAAGTGCTACTTCACCGTTGTCAGTTTCTAAGACATGAAAGCCATGTCTTTTTAAATTAATATGAATAAATCTGCGAATGCTTTTTTCATCTTCAACGATTAATATTTTACTCAAATAACCACCTGCCATTAAACAGTTATATCTTTACCATCATAGTAAATGAAAGTTCCTTTGTAATTGCTCATCATCTATAGTAGTACAATACACGTAAGTATCTGTTCGCATTAATTCAATTTTTCCTTTAAGTTTCTCTTCTTCTGATACTGGAATCACATACACATCAAATAAAAGACTCTGATCCACAGTATTTATAAATTTAATTTCCTTAAAGTCAAGATTACTTACAATGGTTACATTTTGATTTGACCAAGGAAAATCAAAACGATAACCATATTCATAATTGTCATAACGTTCTTGTACAAATTTTAACCCCGTTTCTCCATCCCATTGATAAAAACTATGAATATACGGAGTATAAGCATGTCCATCATCTTCAAATCCAGCAGGAATCCGAGGTATGCCAATTTCTATAATTTCATCATTATTTATATCTTCACTATCTAACATTGTAGCCTTATAATTGGGTAGGTCTTCATCATCAAATACACTTTCTAGTTTTAATCCGTCAAATAAAAGGATATTCGTATATGCAGAGTGAGCTCCATATAAGTTATCAACAACGATGCCTCTATGATCTCTAGCCACATAACCGCTTTTAGGAATAGCTCCAAGTATTTTTGGATTAAGCGATAGAGCATCAATAAACTTCATTTCGTGGTTGATAAAATTATACACTGAAGCCTCATATGAAATATGATTCTCTTCAAGAAGAAAAATAGTTACATCAATTATCCCATCCCCATTCAAATCATCGATTACTTTATTAGTATAGGAAGTATTAAAAAGCCTACTGATTTTATTTACATCATATTGATAAATAGCAAGTCCTTTATTTAAGTAGAAATTATCTTCTACAAAGAACCCTGCTATAATATCTAGAAGACCATCATTTGTTACATCAACAAAATCTAATTCATAAAGTGCATTGCCCTCCCCTTCAAAGGTTTGAACGATATCCCATTCTCCATTTGTTTCTTTCAATACCAATCCTTGTACATAATTTTCCTGATCACCTGTATAAAATGTAATGGCTTCAAGTAAACCATCTCCATCCAGATCAATCAATGAATAGGAACTTTGGTATTCTCCAGTTACTGCTTCTAAAATTGCGGCATCACTTGGAATAAAGAATTTTATAGCTTCATTGATTAAAGAAACAGGCTGAGGAGGGGTCATCAATGATTCATTTTTTTTTAAAACTTCACAACCAGATATTAAAAAAGACAAAATCATTATGATGTATAATTTTTTCACGATGCACCTCACCTCTAATCTTTACAGCAACTTAAATGCCCTTTGCAATCTTTTATCATTTACTGTAGTACAATACACATAACTATTAGTACGGGCTAATTCAATTTTCCCTTCAAGTTTATCTCCTTCTGCTATAGGGATCACATAAATATCAAATAAAAGACTATGATCCTTTATACTGATAAATTTTATTTCTTTAAAATCAAGATCACTTTCAATCGTTACGTATTCTGGAAGCCAAGGCAGTTCATAGCGGTAATCATAAGTATAATTATCATATCGTTCACTAACAAACTGTAATCTCTTGTCCCCATCCCAGCGATAATAACTATTTATATAAGGAATATACCTTTCCTCCTCATCTTCATATCCAACAGGAATTCGAGGTATTCCAATCTCTAAAATTCCATCATAATTAATGTCTTCACTTTTTAACCTATACACCTTATCATTAGGTTCTTCTTCCTCGTTAAAAACACTTTTTAAATTTGTTCCATCAAATAACAAAATATTTGTATATGCTGTATGCATTCCGTTCGCCACATCAAGAACGATGCCTTTTTCTCGCTCCCAATTTACATAACCGCTAAGAATGTTATAATACCCAAGAATGATCGGATTAAGTGGTAAGGCATCAATTAACTTCATTTCTTGATTTACATAGTTGTATACAGAAGCGTTATTTGAGTTATGGTTTTCATCAAGAAGAATAGTGGTAATATCTTTCACTTCATCTTCATTCAAATCATCCATCACTTTATATGTATACGAAGTATTAAAGATCCTACTAATTTCATTTCCATCATATTGATAAATCACTAAACCTCTTACTTCATATGCATCCGAAAATGAGTATCCAGCTACGATTTCTAAAAACCCATCATTTGTTACATCTACAAAATCCAATTCATAAAGTGCATTGCCATCTCCCTCAAAATTATGAAGAACGTTCCACTCTCCATTTGTTTCTTTTAAAACCAGACCTTGAACACTAACCTCGTGTGTACCAGTGTAAAATGCTATAACCTCTAATAATCCATCTCCATTCAGATCAATTAAAGAATAAGAATCTACATAATTTCCTGTTTCAGCTATTATTATGGATGCATCACTAGGTAGAAAGGACTGAATAGCTGCATTAATCTTAGAAACAGGTTTTGGGGGTTTCATTAACGATTCATTATTTTCAAAAGCAATACAGCCAGATAATATAAATGTCATAAAAAATATAATATATACCTTTGTCACGATACTCCTCCATAAACTTCCTTCAATTTTTACGTGTTACTGGCATACTCAAGGGAATTCTAAACAATAACTAAATTGATAACTAGTATATCTTTCTGCATAAATATTATATAATTTATTAGTTATCAATAAGTGACAAATGGTAACAAAAGAATGTCACAATCTTTTTCTTTCAAATAGGATTGTTCAACTATTATAATGTATGTTATAATTAAAAAACCAATTTTTAACATTCAGCCTCAATTTAATTTTCATCACATTAAAGTAAATCCATTCTAATTAACTCACCTTACACTTATGATATTTTTCAAATCATTCTTTTTTTCAGATCAACACATGCTCATTTTTTATGAAATGCATTAAATTTGTACACAACTCTAGGTTATGACCGTGCCTTCATTTTACTTTCATTCATATGATGAACAAGTAGTATCTTTTTACTCATAGTTTTAAAAAATGAATTGGGAGGTTAAAAAAATGGACAAAGATTTTAAACTTATCCCTTATAAAGTGGATAATAAAAATGTGGATGTAAATGAAATCCCTCAGGGAGTTAGGATGATTCAAGCACCAGAAGTTTGGGATCAAAGTGAAAGAGGAAAAGGAATTGTAATTGCTATTATTGATACAGGTTGTGATCGAGATCATCCTGACTTAAAAGACAGAGTCATTGGGGGAAGAAATTTTACAGATGATGATAATGGAAACCCTAACAAATTTAGTGATTATATTGGACATGGAACACATGTAGCAGGAACAATTGCAGCAAGTATAAATGGCAGTGGAGTTGTCGGTGTTGCACCTGAGGCAAGTCTTTTAATTTTAAAGGCTTTAGGAGGGAAATACGGCTCTGGAAGTTACGATTGGATTATTAATGCAATCAATTACGCTGTAGATAAAAACGCAGATATTATCTCTATGTCTTTAGGAGGTCCTCACGATATCCCTGAGTTACATCAAGCAGTAATCAATGCAGTTGAAAAAAATATATTAGTTGTTTGTGCAGCAGGGAATGAAGGAGACGGACGATCTCATACAAATGAGTATTCGTATCCTGGCAGCTACAATGAAGTTATTTCAGTAGGTGCCATTGATTTTGAAAAAAGATCTGCTAATTTTACAAATTCTAATAATGAAATTGATTTAGTCGCTCCTGGTGTGAAAGTCATCTCAACTTATCCAAGAAATAAATTCACAGAATTAAGCGGGACTTCAATGGCTACTCCCCATGTCTCAGGAGCTTTAGCTCTTTTAAAAAACATCAGTGAAAGAGAATTTAACAGACCATTAACTGAAGCTGAATTGTATGCACAATTAATAAAAAGAACCTTATCTGTAGGGTATCCAAAAACGATAGAAGGAAATGGACTCGTTTCCTTAGCATTACCAGATAGAATATCAGGAATTTTAAGTCCTTTATGTATGATTAATATATCCAATATATCATGAATGAGAGAGTTGGACTAAAATAAATGTTTATATTACCACCACCCTTAGGGTGGTTTTTTATGTTCTTAAACAAAAAAACAATAGTCCTTCTCAGTAGAAGATTAAATCTGTACTTCCTTCTAATACTGCACCTATTAAATTATTGAATCAGTTGATTATATTCTATCCCCTATTAAATGAATAATTATAATATATCATTACTAGTCATTCTTTCTACTGAAAATACTTTAAACACAAAATTCTTTACAGTCCCTTAATTCCCCCTCCTTTATCTGCTATTCATATTTTCTCTTTTTCAAGTTTCACCTCCTCTAATTAACTGGTTCTATTTTATAAATAATAATATTAGTTAAAAAGGATTAAAATTTCATGATTTTCGACCCCTTCTACCAAATCTATTAATCATGTTATATTCTCTATATTCATTTTTAAAGGAGTAGCAAAATTAAATGAAATTAATTGAACATTATCTTATCTTACATACAGCCTTTAAAAATCAAAAAAGTAGTGTTGAAATTGAAACGACACTCAATGAAATTATCGATATCCTCGGCTGCAGTAGGTCAAATGCAAAAACGGTACTAAATCGATTAGATAAGAAAGGATGGTTAAAGTGGAAACCAGGAAATGGACGAGGTTATAGATCCCTTATCAACTTTAAACTTTCTTTAATTGATAGCATTAAGATGTATGCAAATGAACAACTGGCACAGGATCATTTCAAAGAAGGAATGGAGTTCCTACAATCGTTATCCATTCCTTCAAAGATTCATAATATTTTGGGGCAATACCTTGAAGAATGGTTTGGTTTTAAATCGGAGGAAAAAAAAAAGCTAAGCACATCTTACGCATTCCTATTCATAGAGATCTCATTTCGTTGGATCCAGCACAAATCTCTACAGCATACGAATACCATTTTGTTGGTCATATTTTTGATACACTTCTTCGCATGGATCCCAATACAAAACAGTTTCATCCTCATCTCGTTCTTGATTGGGATTCTTTAAACGATGAGTCGTGGACTTTTTATCTGCGTAAAGGAGTTCGCTTTCATCACGGTAGAATGTTCACATCAGAAGACGTAATTTGTACTTTTCAGCGTCTCTTTCATTCTATTGAAAGCGTATTCTACTGGCTTAGTCGACACTTGGAAAAAATAGAATCATTAGGAGATCATACCGTGATTATTCATTTTAATCGACCTATTCCTTTTTTTCCTAATATCCTATGTTCAAACAAAGCTTCGATCGTTCCACACGATGTGGATTTGAAACAACAAGTCGTGGGAACTGGACCTTTTTCCGTACAGTCATTCACTAAAGAAAAATTAATCATGGAAGCTTTTGATCATTATTTTAATAAAAGGGCTTGGCTAGATCGAGTAGAAATTTATCGTTTTCCTGAGGAATTGCAAAGTAGATTTCTTTACGAGATGACCACCGAAAATGTAGGTTCAATAGAGGGACAAGACAAAACAATTACGCAAGATATGAACATTACACAATTCATTATTTTTCATACAAAAATATTAGGTCCACAACAACATCCAGCATTTCGAAAAGCTATTCGACTTGCTTTAGATCGAGATACTATGATTGATGAGTTAAATCTAGAGGAAGTTCAACTTGCGGACAGTTTTTTACTTGCTCATAGCAAAAATAGAAATTTTCCATCCAATACACTTTCAGAAGCTCAAGAAGCACTTAAAGAAAGTAACTATGCTGGCGAAACAATAACGATGTTCATTCATCCAGATCAATGGAGGGAGAATGCACTTTGGATTCAGTCCCGATGTAATCAAATTGGTATATCTATAGAACTCCGACCTCTTAACTATAATCAAACCATACAACATTTAGATCAAGCTCATTTAATCATGATAGATGTTGTATTTAAGGATGAATCAGAAATTAATTTAATTGAACCATTAGGAAATAACAGTATATATCACAAAATGTTTACTTTACAAGAGAATCAGCAAATGGATACTTTTATGGATCGATTTATTAGTGGGAAAACAATCAGTGAACGTCTTCATATCTGGAATGAAATGGTAGAGTGGTTTCGTAAAGAAAATCTTATTCTTTTTCAGTTCCATTTTAAAAAACAGTATGCCTTCTCAAGTTCCCTCCAAGGGAATAATTTTGGATTAATAGGAATGGCTGATTTTTACAATATTTGGGTTAAGGATAAGTAATAACTTTATCAGTTCGTTAATCCCTCAACTATAAAAAACGATCATAGCGATCGTTTTTCGTATCGAACCATTAAGTTGATAAAGATATATTTACCTTTCTTTTTTAAATTGCTTTATATTAGTAGTATCACCTCTATATCTATTATGTATTATCGCAACTGGCGTTAGAGTTTCCCATATAGGACCGGGACCCTCATTGTTTTTCTTTTCTTCCAATTGTTGAAGAGCTAGTACTTGATTCAATATAATCATCTCCATCCAATTTAGTTTTTTTAGTTGTTGTGTTATAGGAGAAACACAGACCTCTTTGGTAATGATTTAATTATGTTAATATAATTACTAACTAATCTAAATCATATTATACCAGACTACTATTCCTAAATAGTATAGTACAATAGGATGAATTTTCCAAATTATTTGGATGTTTCTTCATAATTTTACTCAAAAACTAATTATGTAGTATATTTCCAGAACTTTATAAGTATATCATTCAATAGAACTATTTTTTTAAAATATACTTTTTGAATATTCCAAAGTTAAGTTAATCATTGAAAAAAGAGACTATATTGAAGAAGAGCTGTTCTTATTCACAAGGGTAAGAATCGCTCTTCTTCTTATTGAAAATCTATTTATTCCTCTTTTCTTATTTTTGTATCATATGCTTGAAACTCCATTACTTATTCCTCCTTTCTCATGATCCGCGAGAGAACGACTGCTAATTCTTCCCGAGTAACAGGATTTGAAGGTCTAAATAAACCATCTTTATATCCATTCATCAACCCTTTTTTAGCCATTTGTTCAATGGCTGAATGACTCCACCTAAAGGTATCTACATCTTGAAATAAAGTAGAACTTTCAATTTCTCTATTCTCATTGTCATGCTTCTCTTTTTTTTGCAAAGAGTAGGTGTCTACAATTCCTTGCACAATAGCTTCTGCACATAGTCGCCGATAATATGTTGATTTCAATAATTCACAACTCTCTTTGCAAGTCATAAATTCACACTCTACCAATATCGCAGTCATGTTACTCTCTCTTAACACATGGAAGTCAGCACTTTTGACCCCCCTATTCTTCCGCTTCGTTACTTGCACAAGTCGCTTTTGTACAGCATTTGCGAGTCTAGTAGCCGATTTAGGTTGAGATGTATGTACAAACGTCTCAATCCCAGATACATTATTCCAGTCACTACCATACGCATTGGCATGAATGGATAGAAACAGATCAGCTTGCCACTTGTTTGCTTTCCTTGTACGTTCTTGAAGAGGTACATCAAAATGTTTCTCGTGAGTAAAAATGATCTCTACCCCTTCATATGTTTTTAGCTGATTTTTCACAAGATAAGCTACGACTTCGTTAAATTGAAATTCTCTTAAACTTTCATCTGGAGAACGTTTCCCCTTTGTTTCTGGTCCATGACCTGCATCAATTGCAATTTTAAATAATTTATTTGGCATAAGTGTATCAACTAACCCTTCAGCTTATTTTCGAGTTTATCGATTTTATCTATAATTAAATCGTACTTTTCTGAGAACTTACTGAGTAGAGCATGAAGTTGATTCTCCCGCTCTTTCCCCTCTTTTTTTGTTGTATATAAAAGCCAAACAAATAGGCCTGCAAACGGCCCTTGTGTCATAAAAAATGTAATTAATTCATTTTCCATGTTCATCTCCTCACCTCATTATAAATTTACTCAGTCAGTAATTTGGTACATTCCGCCTTAGAGAATATCGGATAATATACTATTCAATGGCCACCCAATTAAATTCAACTTTTTTATCTCGAAATTCTGTGGCAGACGCCCCCTCATGCTCAAAGTAAAAACCATTTATGGTAGGATAACCGGAAAAACTCAAATCCTCGTATTTAGGAAAAGCAGCTCCTCCATCCCAATATTTTCCTGTTTCGACCACAAGTGTAATGGTTTTCATAAATATTTCACTGTTAGTAAGAACAGCTTCTCCCCCAATTACTTCACTTTCCCCAAAAGGTGATCGTGCAAGAGTAGAACCTCCTGAGATTAAAACTACGGTAGGTCTAAATGGTAGATTTGATATTGTCACTTCATCTGATTGAGAATAACCAATATCTAGGTTGAATTTGCCTGTAGCCGTCCGTTTTCTATTAGAGGTTCCTACAATTTTATTACCATTGACGTATGCAGTTTTTCCACTAACGATATCACTTGCTGTAGCTGTAGCATCACTAGTAAACGAGCCAGCTACACCAAAAATATTTTTACCTTTTTTAATATTTGCTGCGATGAGATCAACGTCTCCTACTACGTATCCAGAGCCACTATGATATCCTGATGCAATACTTTTTTTCGATGTACCTGGTGTAATCGCCACACTCCCTCGATTCGTCATGGTTCCTGTTATCTTAGATCCATTCACATACGCTGTTTTTCCTGTTAAGATATTAGAGGCTCCAGCTGTGGCATCACTAGTAAACGAGCCAGCTACACCAAAAATATTTTTACCTTTTTTAATATTTGCTGCGGTGAGATCAGCGTCTCCTACTACGTATCCAGAGCCACTATGATATCCTGATGCAATACTTTTTTTCGATGTACCTGGTGTAATCGCCACACTCCCTCGATTCGTCATGGTTCCTGTTATCTTAGATCCATTCACATATGCTGTTTTATCTGTTAAGATATTAGAGGCTCCAGCTGTGGCATCTCCTGTATCCACCACATCTGATGCTCCATTCACTCCAAATAGGCTAACCCCTTTTTTGATATTCTCACTTTTAAGATCAACGTCTCCTTTTACGTATCCTGATCCGTTATGATATCCCTTTGAGATGGTTTGATTGGAAGTACTTGGTGTTAACTCTACCTCTCCTTGATTGGGCATGCTCCCAGTTTTTTTTAGTCCACCTTGATAAAACGTTGTTCCTGTAAGTACATTTTCAGTTGAAGTTGTTGCATCATCAGATATATTTCGTATAGCAGCTGCCAATTGTGCAAAAGTATACTGTCCTAAAGCACTTTGTCCCATGTCAGTAATAGCGGCAGCAAGTGTCGTCTTTCCATCACTGACAGATTGAAAAAGCTCTGATAAGGCTCCTTCTACATTTTCAGATGAAAAATCCCCATCCTCGTCTTTAATGGAAATATTCTCGGCAATCAGCTTTTGATCCACATAAGACTTGGCATTTTCTCCAGAAATTTCTAGCTCTTCTTTTGTAGCTGATTTCTCATCAATAATGTCCCAATTTTCATTAAAAGATTCTCTAGAGACGTTTTCATTTCCCAAAGGTTTTTTGATTCCAAGGTTTGGTGTTACTTCTGGCATATTCAAATTCCTCCTTTATACGGTTGCTTTATCCAGCATAATGTGTTTTTTATTATTGTGATTACCTCATTCTCTATAGATTTTAAACTGATCCCATGTTAAATTTTTGCTTTCTAACTCATTCCAAGCTAACATATATGAGTCTAGATCATTCCAAGTCATATATGTAAAAATATAATTAATACCTAGATGAGCAGGAGTGATCTCTGCTAATACTTGTTGAATATCTTCCAAGTTCTTTGGAATGCCCAATTCTCCAATGAATGTGATAACAATTCTATGCTCTCGGGGTATTTCTTCCACCTTTACTTCTCCATGTCTATATGATTCAGCCACTTGCTTAATTAATGCTGCAGTAACGGTTCCAATTCCACGTAGTTTAGATTTGACAACGGATCGACGCTCTTCGTGTGATTTGGATTCATCTGTCACTAAACCATATATGCGCTCCCAGTGTGCCAATCCCCATGTTGCATCTTCAATATAGAATTGATTTAATATACTATCTTTTCCATCAGTGATATCATTCACTTTTGTAATCTCAATTGCCTCTTGCCTTATCAGATTATAAACAATACTAGATTTAGAATTATTTGTATTACCTACTTGAGGGGACTTATTATAGTATTTTGGAAGATAGTCTAACATAGTGCGCATTGTAATAACTTCTTTCTCTATCATGGAAGGATGTGAATTTCCATTACTTATTACCATGTTATATCAACTCCAGTGTTAATATTCCCATCACTGCTACTTCTCCATGTCCAATCTCAATGTTTTTAATACCATCATTAACCTCTAAATCATGGTAATCTTTCACTTCCTGAACATCTCCTATCAGATTAGCGATACGAGAGTGGCGAACCATTGGATCTACAAAAGCGAGGGAAGCGAGATATCCAGTGATGAGTTGATTGATCTTTTCATTAAGTACCTGCTTTACGCTTTCTTTATCTTCTTGTTTGGGTTGCTCACGTAATTCTAACTTGACCGACACATTCATTGGAATAGCAACAGCTTTTTCTACGGTTACCTCCGCTCCTACAGGGCGAACCTCTTCTATATATGCTTTGACATCATCGACTTTTTTATCGGATGGGGGTGTCTTATCGTCTCCTAAAACAATCACCTTAACTGTTCCAAGCTGTCCATCCCAATGTGGAATAATCTGTGCATCAGATATTCCTGATATTTCTTTTGCCCATTTCATGTAATCATATTTGTTTCCACTCGTTGCAGGTTGACGTACTGTTTCTAAATACCTATCCAAATACTCCTTATCAGATTCCTTAGGAACTCCTCCAACAAATGATGCTTCATTGTTCACGTTTACACTATTTTTTAAGTTGTCGTCTCGCACCACATTAATTGTATTAGCGATGACATTTCCTACAACCCCTGCTTCCTTTGCTGTAGCAGGAAGAGTGACTGTAAACAGCGTACCACTATTTCCATATTCATCGATTAATGGCATTATCAAAGTCCCTGCTTGAGTGATTGTAAACTCTATTCCAGTAGTTGTTGAGACAATCGTTCCAACCTCAATCTCTGTATTTTCAGGACCTACAAAAGTAACCTGTCCATGTGAGTGTTCAGCAGATTTTCGAAAAACACCTAACTCCTCACAGCGTCTATCTAGATACTCTCCATAAGAAGTATCAGCGAATCCTAGTTGTAGGACACGATCTAACGCAACATAGGCTTGAGCCAATTCCATCGCTAGTGGGGATAATAGGTCATATGTGACAGACCCCTGTTGTTTATCTAGATCATCTGGAGAAAAATTAAGCATACGCTGTAATATTGCTTCCTTGGTCATTTCATTAAATTCCATGCCAATTCACCTCCTCTTCAAACTTACCTAGTAATGAATCCACTAAAAAAGAGACGTATACACCGTCTCCTTCTTGGACAATATGAAAGTCATACACATTCTCAATTTGGGGATGATAGATTAATGCTTCTTCAATATATCTCGGAATCTCCGAAGTTAATAATTCATGTGTAGGTGTATCTCCAATTGCTGCTTCTAATTCAGACCCATATTGATCATCATAGATGAGGTAGTTGTATCTAGCTGTTTCTAACGCTTTACGAATGTATTGTTTCAATGCATCAATGCCATTAATGTATTCACCAATTTCACCAGAATCAAAATCTAGCTCATAGGTCTTTAATGGATCGTCCCTTTGAATTGTATTCTCTTGCCTTGATATTTCCTGTTCTACTGTTTTTTTTTGAATCGGACTGAACGTCATTGAATCACCGCCTTATCTAATACTATATAGTGTTGATTCTGGTTAATGGATGCCACAATCACCCTATCTTCCTCTACGAGTTTTGGATAGAATGTCATCTCTAACTCATCTCCTGTGGCATCGACTGTTAGATCAAGCTTAGTAAAGGTAAATTGATTTTTTGGTAATGTAATAGGCCCTGAAGCAGGATTACCTGCAATAGTACCATTAAAATTACCTGTTGCTGTTAAGTCATGACTATCTACTTGACCCTCTAATGTTAAGCTCTGCTTCTCTATCTTCCACAATCTTTTATGCTCGAGGAGATGCTCTGCAACAATCAGATCACTTCCCTCTAGTTCAATCTCCATATGATCTACTTGAATCTTTAATGGATCAATCGCCTTAACAGTAGCCAACTCGATGTCCACATCGATATTGTGTCCTAGTATCTTCATCAGTTGTAGGAGCTGTATATAGGAACTCCCTTCTTCTAATTTGTTCATCATTCTCCTCCTTATCTGAATTAGACTAAATTCTTAAGGTTTTGAAGCATTATTTATCCAAAATATTTTTGCGTACAGACGCCCATCTCTATAGATGGTATCTTCAAATCGGGTGGAGTAGAGTCTCCATCTGATTTCTCAATGTTTAAGCTTTGCTTAAACGAGTTCACTCATTATTCTGTCTCATTCGTCAATGTAATGGACATCGTATGCATATTGTTTTGGAAGGTGTGTCGATCACTAAGCACCTGATAAGTACCTTTTACATTAGGTATAGATGCTGTCACCTTAATCTTAGTTCCAGCAACTACGACTTCATGTCCCAGTGCCTCCATAGATGTCTGCTGAGAGACTTTTCCTAGTTGATTCAACAATTTCTTGGCTAATTGCTTCACTGCCGATTGACTCTGATCCATCCCTACCTGTTGAAGATATTGCATGGTTCCATACTTACTAGATAAGCTGTTGTCTTCTTCGATGACCTCGAGGGCTGCCTTCTGCTCATCCCCACTTATGACCTTCACCTTATTCTTCATCTCTTTAATTGATGTTGCATGATTTACACCTAAGATATTAATCCCTTCTTCTAAAGACCAATCAGCCACTTCCTCTTTCCAATCTATGAGGTGCACCTTCCCTTCCTTAGAAGACACCATATATTTCTTTCCTGTATGCTGGGTTGTCTCTGTTAAGGCAATTTGGATCATTTCCCACAATGTCTTATGACGTAAGATCAATTTAGGGATGGTATACCCTGTATTTGTGATCGTTCCTGTAGGGATGCCAAAATCACTGCATAATTCCTTCAGGATATCTGAGGCTGTTTTACCAACAAATTTCTTCGTCTCTATGTTCTTTGTTAGATAGACATTCTCATCATAAGCAACCACTTTCATGCGAGCATTTAAGTCAATGGATGTTGAGAAAACCACTCCTCTAAAAAGTTCCTTATCTTCCTTAAGAAAGCGAAGTTCTTTGCCTTCTTCGATCTCCATGATCTTCTCTTTTCTATTTGATGTATTTATCAGCATTACCTCTAATTTACGAAACGCTTGCTTGCTATCTCCTGACCATACCACAGAGCTGACAATAGGATTAAGTACAGTTTGGTTATCATATTGAACTTCTATCTTCATGATGGGATCACCAACTTCTGACCAGGGAAAATCTTATCAGGGTCGGATCCAATGGTTGCTTCATTGGCGTTGTATATCCGCTTCCATTTACTCCCATCACGATACACTTTATGAGAGATTTTCCACAAAGAATCACCCGGTTTAACGATGTAACTGCTTGGAATCTCTTGATTACTTGGGCGTTTCTCTTGTAAAGTAACCCCCTCTTCTGTCTCAACTCTCTCAAGAGTAAGGTAACGGAATTCTTTTAATCCTAATGTATAGTAAAGATCACCTGGACTTCCTCCACGTTCTACGTAAGTAAAAGAACGAATAGTTGTTAATGCATTAATTCTAAATTCATCGGTCACAATCAATCGCACAGGAACACCTGAATGTTGCCAATTTTCAATACGTTGGACAGTTGGCCATGGAGAAAGGAAACCACTCTCCTCTACATCACAATACACAGGGTTATAATCTCTTGGAAAAAAAGAAGAGAGCTTGAACTCTCTTAACTTTTCTCCTCCAAGTATCGTCTCTTCACCTCGCTGAGTTACATGAATATCGTTATAGTAATGTAAGGATGAGACTTGAATATTTTCTGGATTAACTGGTAATTGAAGCTCATCCTTCCCCTTATCTTCTTCTGATTTCAACCATATTTGCAACGAACTCACCTCCCTAAGCAAATGACATCTTGGCTTCTTTTAGTTTATTAACCATGATCGCTACTAACTCATCTACTTCTTGTTCTTTATTTTCTGATGAACCTGTATAATGAATGTTAATATGAAATTCTTGATGGATTGCTTCAGAAGGATTCGAATGAGGGTCATCAACCATCCCTGGAGCAATATACTCGACAGATCGATCAATGAACTTTTTCCCTGTAGCATAAGCTGAGCTAGCACTTCCTTCAATGGAAGTGGCTACATCACCTAAACCTTTCCACATATCTGCAACGGTTTCTGTAGCACCGTTCCATATATAAGATGATGTTGACTTCAATTCATCCCATGCACTTGTCACAGTTCCTTTGATTTCGTTCCAAGTTTGAATCGTAGTTAATTTTATTTCATTCCAACTATTCGCTGCAGTACTTTTCAATTCACTCCATACTTGTGCAGTACTTGTTTTCAATTCATTCCAAGTATTAGCTATAGAACTTTTCAGTTCATCCCATGCATTTATCATAGTTCCTTTGATTTCATTCCAGATTTGTATCGAAGTTAATTTCATTTCATTCCAACTATTCACAGCAGTACTTTTCAATTCAGTCCATACTTGAGTAGAAATTGAACTATGATTAAAGTTTTCAACAGAGTTCACAGTTGATGAAGCTGTTGGCAAGCGTAGTTGATTGCCTGGATAAATTAAGTCTGGATTGCTTCCCACTAGATCTTTATTCATCTCATAGATCGCTGGCCATTTCATTGGACCTCCTAGGTGTTTCCCTGCTAGATCCCACAATGTATCCCCTTTTTGAATGGTATACATACTCATCCCTTGTTTCTTCTGTTGTTTATTAGGAGTAGAGAAAACGTTATAAACCCACTCACCTAAATTGTAAAGTCCTTCACCTAATTTAGACCCAACTCCAACTCCTGCAATTCCACCTAAGGCTGTTCCAATAGGTCCTGCTGCACTACCTAAAGTTCCACCAAAGATTCCCCCTGCAATTCCACCAACCACTTTAAAAGTTTCTTTTACTTTATTATCTGCAGTTGCTATGCTTATAGCATTAAGGACATGGCCTACATATCCTAGCCCCTTACCTAGACTTTTTGGTAGTTTGATATTACTCATCTTTGTTCCTATATTCTTTAGTCCTTTAGGGACCTTGATTTTCTTAAAGAGCGCTTTCAATTTCCCAGCATCTTCCTTGACCCCTTCATATAACTTCACTATACTGTCTATTATTTTATGTCCATTTGTAATGGGGTTATCAGGTTTACTCCACCATTTTCTAAACTGTTCCCAAGTATTAGATAAAATGGATTGTGTTGATTTCGCTGGTGTTATGTTTTTTATAGCTAAGTTTGTCTTGTTTTCTATTGGTAAGTGTAGTTGATTTCCTGGATAGATTAAGTCTGGATTACTTCCTACTAGATTTTTATTCATCTCATAGAGAGTTGGCCATCTCATTGGATCTCCTAGGTATTTTCCTGCTAGATCCCATAATGTATCCCCTTTTTGAATGGTATACATGCTTTTAGCTAGGTTGCTTGGTTGATGACTATTCGTTGTAGAAATTAGATCATGAGTCGCTTTCACTGTTTTCTTACTAGAAGTCGAAAGGAAATCATAGAGCTTCTCCCCAGCAAATGTACCTAGTTCTAAACCGATCATTGATCCTATGGCTCCACCAATAGGACCACCAATCATCGTACCTATTGCTCCCAAAAGAAACGCCCCTGCATAACTTCCACCTATTTTGAGTCCTTCTTTCCATTTATTATCTGAGGTGAAAAAATTAACCCCATTAATAATATGACCCACTATCGCTAATCGTTTGCTTGCTTTCTTAGCTATATCCAAAGCTGATGCAAACTTGGCATTAAGCTTAAGTCCTTCGTTCAGTTTCTCCATATGTTCCAATGAACCTTTATATAAATCAACTAAATAGCTAGAATACTTCTGGACATTAGGAATTGGATTGGAGGGTGATGTCCACACATCACTTACAGTAGTAAAAAAGTCAGCAGAGGTCTCTACTTGGTTTCCTTTTAAAGTGACAGGATTAGCTAGCATTGATTCATTTCCTCTTCTTGATCTTGAAGAATGTGCTTCTGGAATTGGGATTGATGTTACATTATATGTCTGATAAAATTTTTGTTTTATAATTTCTGTATGCTTTCCTTTAGCACTTATCAATTTCTGTTGATTATTTTCAATCGTATCCACTAATCTATACATCTTTTTCATAAGTTTATGATGCTTATTTAGCATCGACATACCACCTTGATACAACTCATGTGAGCTTACTAATGTTGACAATGATGTACCTCCTTTCGTCAGGATTTCTTAATCTCGTCATCATTATGAACGATTCATCCTACTGCGCTGCAATCGTTTCACTTCCTTCTCTTCTTCTTCTAGTTGAAGAAGCATTGAAGCAAACATAAATCTTCTAGCTCCAATTGGTTTGTCATAGACTTCATCAGGTGGAATACCTAATCTCTGAAAGATCAAATGATAGAGAAATGGCTCTCCCCCTGATTGAATCAGTTTTTTATTTCATCTACCACTTCTTCTTCATCTGTAAAACCAGATAAGTGCAGTATCTCTGTCGATAATTTAGCAATTTCCCCTGCCAGTAAACGCTTTAGAATAACATCGGCAGGTGTCGGTCCAAACGCCTCTAACAACTCTGGACTAGTCCATTTTGGTACAAGACATGCCTTCTCAATCATTAGTGCCCCAAACTTCTCTTCATCTAAGCGCTTTTCTCCATTTTTTACTGGGTAGGAGGCTTGCTCACGAATTTTATTAATGGTTTTCCCATCTAATGCTTGAATGTGAAAATGAATGTTAAATCTCTTCATATAGATATTGTGCTCTGGTTTCAAATCGGTTTCTAATAATGAACGTAATACTTCTTCTGCTTTTTTCCCTTGTGCCATGCGTACTCATCCTTTCATTTCTCTATCATTGGTCTTTATCAATGAAAAGAGGCGAAGTCTCTTACACTCGCCCCCTTATTGCATACATTTTTTGTATTTCTTAGAATCTATGAAAATACTTACTCTCTTATTGTTCTGAGATCGTATCGATGAGTTCATATCCAGTAAAGGTAAATGGTAGTTCTTCTTCTACAATGGAACCTAATTCATAGTTGATCAATGGAATGTTATCAAATTGAACGCCTTTTAAGCGTACACGGTAGGCTCCAAATGCTTCAGGGTCTTTTAATGCTAGGATTAATTCTGTAATAAAGACACCATTCTTATCATCAGCAATCATACTAATCTTCTCGATTAATTCTGTGGTCACTCGGTAACCTGAGATCGTTCCAGAACCCGTTAATCCTGTTACCTTATGCGCTACCCAACGCGTTCCTGCACGCATAATTTCTTCTTTATTAATCTCTACAGTTGCTTCTGCACTTTTAATGTTTGTTAACCATTCTCCATCATGCCATACCTCACCAAATGTTCCGTTCATTACTTTTGTTGCATCTAATGCCACGTTAATCACCTTCCTAATTTGTTTTTTTGATTTATTAATTGATTTTCGTCTCGTCATTTTTTAAATGAAGTCTTATTCTTGCTTGTTTCCTTCCGATGTTATCGATGATCGGTATCTTCAACACTCTTATACGTTAATGTTAATGAAGATACGTTCCATGGAATCAATCTCACGATAAGAAACAACTAAGAAAACTTGATCTCCAACCGATGGGTTCTCTGGATCTAGTCCGACTTGAATTTCTGTTAAAACATTAGCATTCTCAAGACGCTCTAAGTACGCTTTGATTGCTGAAATTAGGGCTGCTTGTCCATCTTCACTGTTATCCAATTTCCCTATATAGGAGTCTTTTGCTGTTTTATTAATATCTGTAGCTACAGCTTGTCTTGCACGTATAGCACGAATCTTCTGCCCAGATGACGTTATACCTTGTTCTACTTTAACTTTCTCTCCATCGTGTACAAGTACAAGTCCACCTTTTTCTAGAGTTTCATTCACATCAGAGTTCGTCAAGCGTACATTCACATCATCAACGTGAACTTGTTTATAAGTAATTGATTTGTTAATTGGAGTTCCTGCAATCAAACCTGCTATATATGATGCATATTGTTGAGAAGTATGTTCTTCATCTCCGAATTTAACCCCATTCACTAGATTCACAATATAATCACCATCACCATCTGCCAAAGCAGGAGGGACTGTTCCATCGACCATGTTTCCTAAAACAGCCATGAAGTGCTTACCTTCTTCACGATTATTTTTCACCCAAGCCTTTGTATCGTTCATTTCTGTATCATCTACTTCTGCTTCTCCATCATAGACAAAGACATTAAAAGTGTGCTTATCGAATTCATTGCGCATTTCTTCATAGTCTGGAACCTCAGGCATTGCATATGCTAGAACTTCCCTTGCTCCACCTTGTAAGGCTAATTTAATAGAATCGATATTGTTTTCTCCGAATTTTTCTTTCGCTTCACTAATCGTTTCAATTTTGTATACTTTTTTCTCTTCAGCTTTTTCTGATGAAGTGCTATCATAATTCATAATTGGCATTGCCACAATTCCACGAGCACCCCCTTTAATCTGTGCTGCTGCTGCCTCAACAAAGTTAATATATAATCCTGGTCTAGTTGGTAAAGATGTTAAATTCCATGTTCTTGCCATAATTTTAGTTCCTCCCTTAAAATGTGTTTCATTTGTTTTTTAGTAGATTTTTCACCATGGTCTGTTTTATGATTCTTCATGATGCTCATCTGGGTTTGATGCTGTCAATGTATTATTGATAAATAAATGATTTATCTTCTCAGATGATAGCTCTATGAGTGGTACACGATCAGTAAAAGCTAAAATACCCGTGCATTTTAACTTTGAAATTTTTTTCTCGACTGGTTTATTTTCAGCATCCAGTTCTGTCCATATAAAATCCACCTGTTCAGGTTTGTAGAAGTGAAAAGATTCCATCTTAATGGATCTCTCTCTTGAAGGATTGGATTGTACGTTTAACGGAAGTGTTTTCTCTTGATAAATACTCTGACTAAGAACATCCATTACGTTCACAATCTCATCTGCAGTCCCTCCTACATAATCAATCTCTACTTGACGCTGAATAAAGATATGTTGTGATGTATCAACTGACCGCTTATCTTCACGTTGGCGAATGACAAAAGTTTTATTATTCGTCTCTTTTGTAAGAAAATGTCGTTCAATCATTATCCCTTGATCTTGAAAAAGTTGTGCAATAAATGTTTCAATGGCTTCAAAGTGAGCTTGAATAGACATGGGATACATTCCTCCCTTCATCAGTTAATATCCTCGTAATCACTCTATGAAAACAGTTGAATCAACCATCTTCCATTCAACGTCTGCATCCTAGCTAAATATAAGTAAATGAAATCCAATTTCTTAAAAGCGTCCATCTCATCTTCTTCTCACCACCTTTCAATAAAAAAATGTCATTCACTCCTGATACTAGTGATCTGACATCTCTTCATTACCATAAACATCATGAAAAAGAGCTACCTCTATATAAGATAGCTCTTTTACTTTGTTTTTTTCTTTTGTTGATATCCATAGTATAAACGTTTTATGTCCTGGCTTGCATTTTTTCTGTTTATTCTGCAATTCCTGCAAAGTCAATCAACCTGTATTTATCAAGTTTTTTATTGAAGGATCATCCCCTTCCCCATGAATTTGGTTATAAATATGTGTCACAATATCATCCCGAAGATGGTAAATATGTCTTTCACTAATCCTTAAATGCTTGGCAATAGATACAATCGACATGCCGTCTAATAAACATAAAAGAACGGTTTTCATTCGATCATCCGTGATGCTTTCCATACTTTTATTAATCAATCCTACTTTCTTCTCTAATTTACGAATCATTCTACCATATCTATCATTTCGCACGACATGGTTTCCTACTTTATCTAATACGGTATGTTTTGATCTTTGCATACTCGCCTCAATTCCATATTGTGAAACACCAGCTGAGGGTGATAAGTCTTGCATCTCTTTATATAATCGTTGAATTTCATTCTCCATCCAATGAAAATCTCTTAAAGCTCTTCTAATTTCTTCCTGTGTCATATTCATTCCCCCATCTCAATGATTGATTGTGAATTCATTGCTCAATTGTGTTGTGACAATTATAAAAAAAATGCTGAGAAAGAAAAATTTTCCTGTAATTCATGCAAAACATGCAAAAATGGTAAATCAATACAGCACGAACAGAAAAAAACTGAATATTTAAATATTATATTGATTTGGGGACTGTAAAGAATTTTATATTTAAAAATCTTCTCAATAGAAAAAATTACAGCAATGATATTATAAATGTCATTTAACAGGGGATATAATCAAAAGTTTAATGTTTTAAGATGTGCAGTATCAGAAGAATATAAAAGATTTAGTCTTTATAAGATATTTTCAAAACAAATTTTTAAAACACATTGGTGATATACATGATTTTTCTAAGGTCATATGGGAACCCTCCTCAGAATCTTAATATTTATTCTTCAACGGAGGAGGACTAGATTCCTTTTTCATTTCGTTACATGCAAAATACCTAACTCTATTAAATGCAATATCTATCTAATAAAATGTTAATTATATATTTCAAATTCATTAAGAACCTTCTCAACTCCATTAATGATGATAGATACTTTATGCTGTCCAGGATAATATTTTCGAGTTGTTATCAGTTTAAAAGAATGATTTCGGTTTATTTCTTCAATTCTATTAGTTAACACACGTTCAGATATTTTAAACACTTTCCTTGTCAATTCTCCATTTGCTTTCATGAAGTAAATTGCATATTCAATTCTTACTTTCTCATCTGTATCTTTATTTTTTTTAAGCTGAAAAGAAAAAGAAAGTGTATCCCCAATATTTACTTTCTCATTATGTATTTGAAAATTGGTTATATCAATATATATCGGATCACTAAAACCAAACATTAATAACGCCTCAGTATTCCCAGCTTTTAATAACGTACGTAGTGCGTGTTTTACTAACCAATCCGTTTCTTTGGATATACCTAACCACTTTCTAGCGATTTGTAAAACCAATTTTGGATGATCTTTAGAAATATCATTTAAGTTATTTGCCACACTTCTTCTAACATATTCTTCTGGATCATTTTTTAACAGTTCTAATATCGGAAATATCATAGAAGGGTCTTTTTTAAAAGCAGGTAAAGCGATAGCCCAAGGTAATCGAGGGCGACAACCTTCACTTGCAAGTCTACGAACATGTAGATTGTCATGATGTGCCCATTTTTCCATCTTTTCCATCATTCTATTAACATCCTTGATAATAAATGGACGGACAGCAAATTCAGAAGAAGAATACTTGGTGAATTCCTCTAATGCTTTGACAGAAATATCCCAATCATCTAAACCGTACAACTCTACAAAGTTAGGAAATATCATAGGGGCAAATCCAAATTCAAATGTTACCTTTGAAGCTGCTTTCATCAAAATTCCAATAGCAGACTCATAATCTTTTGGTAAAGTCTCATATAGACATTCCGTTACATGGTGCATTCTTTCCTTTAGTTCATATCCATCCCAGTCATCTGTTAATACTTTTGATAAAAACAATTCCTTAGAAAAGTTGGAATCATATTTACTTATCGTATCCGTTAATTTTTCAAAAAAAACTTGATTAAATGTATTTTTTACTGGTTCCATTTCTAATCCTCCTAGACATTATCAACACACGTATAACCTTAATTCTATTTTAACACAAATAGGAACTAATGTTCTTTTTACAATTTTAATATATTGACTTATTATTTTAAATAGTTTAATATGTTTTACGTTCAAACAATCAACGATCAGTTTTTAATGTAAATATGTGAGGTAAATTTTCGTATAACCTCGTAATATGGACGAGGGTATCTACAGATGACCGTAAATATCTGGCTACGAGAAAATGTTGTTCAAACAACGTTTCTCGTAGCTTTTTTAGTTTTAAAAATACTTAAAACTTTTTTAGAAATCATATTTACAACATTTAGTTATATTTGAGAGGTGGATTTAAAAATGAAAGAAATACTATTAAGCTTATTAGCAGGAATCTTAGTAGGAATGTTATTTAAGGTGCTTAAACTCCCTGCCCCTGCCCCACCAGTTTTAGCCGGTATTGTAGGTATATTTGGAGTTTATTTAGGTGGAAAGCTTTTAGAGTGGGTAATGAAACTAACTTAACTGAAAGTAATCCACTACCTAACTTCTAGAGTCAGTGGATTATATATTCCAAGTTTTAAAAAAACTCCAACTTAATTTACTGAAAGCTGGAGTTTTCTTTATATCATTCTTTAAATTGTAATACTTTTTCAGCTGTCTTTTCTCCCTGGCCAATACAGTCTGGAATGCCAACTCCTTCATAACCCGCTCCAGTTAAAAAGATACCTGGATAATGTTCTGCACATTGTTTTCTTGCATTGCTAATGATATTTAAATGCTCGAGTGGATATTGAGGCATAGAGTTATATAAACGAGTAACTTTATGGAATAGTGGTGTTGCTTTTATTCCCATTAATTCTTCGATCTCTTGTTGTACTTTTTCTATAATCTGTTCATCATTGAGTTGTTTCCAAGCTTCTTCACCAGATCTACCCACATAACATCGTATTAATATCTTCCCCTTTGGAGCTGTGTGCAACCATTTCGATGAAGTCCAAGTACAAGCAGTTATGAATCTACCTTCCTTACGAGGAATGACGAACCCTGAACCGTCCAAATCATGATTTATATCTTTTTTATCAAAGGCTATAATCACATTGGCAACTGATGCATATTTAATTTTTTTCAATTGTTGAACTTGTTTTAAATCTGTAAGAAGATCCGCTGAAAAATGTGGTGGAATTGCTAATACAACAACATCTGATTCGATCATTTCCCCATTAGACAAGGTGATTTTATATTCATTTATTTTTTCTGCAGTTTTATTTGATTGTTTCGTAATTTTGGTAACAGATTGTTCTGTTAAGACTTTCACATCACTTAGTTCTTCAATAAGTGCATCTACTAATGTATTTAATCCTTTTTTAAAAGTCAGAAACATAGTATTTTGTGCAATTTTCGGCAGCTTAGCAGCTGAAGCTCCATTTGCAGCCACCTGCTTTCTACTATTAGCCATGCCCAAAATTAAACTGCGGTATTTTTTTTCAATACCTTGAAATTGTGGAAAAGTAGCTTTTAAACTCAACTCATTTGGATTTCCTGCATAAATGCCAGATAATAATGGCTCTGCAATATTCTCAGCTACTTGTTTACCTAATCTCCGTGAAAGAAACCCACCTAAAGTCTCGTCACTTGAACTAGATCTACGAGGAAGAAGCAAATCCATTCCCGCTCTTAATTTTCCTGATACGGAGATTAGACCCGTTTTCATAAACGGCGTCATTTTTGTTGGAATACCTAATATTAGACCAGGTGGCATAAGGTGAAATTTACCTTTGTGAAGAATATAGTTTTTCTTTGCTTCTGGGTTTGTAGCTGTTAATTGATCTTCTAAACCTAATTCTCGCGAAATCTTTATTATTGGATACTTTCGAGCTAAAAAAGAATCGGGACCTCTTTCAATCACAAAATCATCATATAACCATGTTTGAATTTTTCCACCTAATCTACTATCCTTTTCAACGATGGTTATTTCTACAGTTTTTCCCTGTCCAGCAAACTTCTTTTTCACATAAAATGCCGTGCTTAGACCTGTTATTCCTCCACCAACAATGGTGACCCGCTTAGGAGTTTTCTCCATTATGATCAATCCTTATCTAGTTTTGCCATAACTACATCTGCTATAGTTTCCATATATCTTGGATCTGTGTTTAACGACTCAGTTCGTTCTAAATGCATCCCTAACTTACTGGCCATCTGTTGACACTCAATATCTATATCATAAAGAATTTCTAAATGATCTGACACAAAACCAATAGGGCATATTAGGACATGCTGTACATTTTCTTCACTATGAATATGATTCAATACGTCTAATATATCAGGTCCCAACCACGGCATCGCAGTCTGACCAGCACTCTGCCATGCAAAATCCCAATTTGTAATTCCTATTGTTTCAGCAATTTTTTTAGAAGTTTCAATCAATTGTTCTGGATATGGATCATTTATTTCCAATATTTTCTTAGGTAAACTATGAGCACTAAATAAAACCTTTACCTTATACTTATCTACACCCTGAAACTTTTGTAAAGCTGAATCTACTCTTTCAGATAAAACTTCAATTAATTTAGGATACAAATGATAACTTTTAATAAAGTTAATGCTTAAACCAAGTTCATCTGCTTTTTCCTTTGCACGTTTTATATAACTACCTACACTCATTGTTGAATAATGTGGTGCTAAAACAACACCGACAGCCTTTGTTATCCCATCTTCCACCATTTTCTTTACCCCATCTTCTATGAAAGGTTGGGCATGTTTCAAACCTTGGTAACATACAAACTCGTATTCTGATTTTTGTTTATTTAACGTTTTTTCAATCTCTTCAACTTGTCGATCTGTATTTTTACGTAATGGGAAAAATCCTCCGACAATAGCCTCGTAACGACTAATTAGATCCTGCAATTGTTCAGGTTCAGGCGGTCTCCCCCTACGAATATGGGTGTAATATGCTTCAATTTGATCCATACTTTCTGGAGTTCCATAAGACATCACCAATACACCAATTTTTTGTCTCGTCATCTTACTCCACTACCCTTCTGCATTCTGCTAATTGCTGCATGAGAGTATTCATGTATAAACTGTGTTAATTCCCCCAACTTATCTATTGATGCCTCAGGGAATAGACCATGACCTAAATTAAAAATAAAACCTGGCTCCCTAATCCCTTGATCTATAATTTCCTTTGCATAATCTTGAATAACTGCCATCGGTGCCATTAATACTAGTGGGTCTAAATTACCTTGAACAGCATATTTGTGATTTAATCTATGACGCCCCTCTTGAATGGATATACGCCAATCTAAACCGATCACATCTGCTTTTAGTTTTGTTAAGGATGGCAATAATTCACCTGAGCTAACCCCTGGAAAATAAATTTTTGGTTGATCGTATATTTCTAGTTCTTTAAAGATACGTTCAATTGTTGGCAGCACAAATGTTTCAAAATCTTTTGGAGCTAAAGCCCCTACCCAGCTGTCAAATAACTGAATTGCTTTAGCACCTGCAGCAAAGTGAGCTTTTAAATAAGTAATGATCATGTCTCCAAGTTTGTCCATTAGCATAAACCATATCTTAGGCTCACAGTACATCAATTCTTTGGTGCGAATGTAATTTTTAGACGGTCTGCCTTCAATAATATAACTTGCAATGGTAAAAGGTGCTCCTGCAAAAGTAATTAAAGGTTTTGTTAATTCACGATCTAATATTTTTATTGTATCAATAACATGTGATAAATCCTTCTCAACATCTATCGGTTTTAACTTTAATACATCTTCTTTTGATCGAATTGGATTATCAATAACTGGACCGATATTTTTTACTATATCAAAATCAATCCCAATTGATGCAACTGGGTTCATAATATCCGAATAAAGAATAGCTGCATCTACACCTAATTTTTTGACAGGCATCATCGTCACTTCTGCTGCTAATTCAGGCTGCTCACATATTTCCAATAAACTATACTTCTCTTTTATTTTTCTATATTCAGGATCATATCTTCCTGCCTGCCTCATATACCAAACAGGAATCGTATCTATCTCTTGTTTAAGACATGCCTTAATAAACCGATCTTGAACACTCATTATGTAAATTCCCTCTTTTCAGAAAATATCCTACTCATCATTATGCCCTTTTTTTGAAATTGCCACAACCGATAAAATTCATTTATATCTGACAATAGTATGACAAAACGATTCATAGAGTGGAAAATTTATTAATAATATACGGAGAAACTAGTAGCTGATATATCGTTGCTCATTTTTAACTGGGTAAAAATTAATTCCATATAAGAAGCTGGTGATCCTAAGTAGGAATCACCAGCTTTTGTATAAATTACAACATTTTCACATCATAATCCCTTTAATGCCTCACGATGAGCTTCAATCGTAGTTTCAATATCATCATCGGTATGTGCTAACGAAACAAACATCCCTTCAAATTGAGAAGGGGCTATGGAAACACCTAAGTCTAACATGTTGGCAAAATATTTCATAAATCGTTTTAAATCAGAGGAACTTGCTGTCTGGTAATTGATCACCTTTTGACTTGTAAAAAATGGACAAACCATCGAACCGACTCGATTCATCGTACATTCTACTCCAACCTCCTCTGCGTTTTTCAACATCCCTGCCTCTAGTTTCGCAGATTTATCTTCTAATTGCTCATAAACTCCAGGTTGACCTAAAACCTGCAATGTAGTGTAACCTGCCACCATAGCTAAGGGATTTCCAGATAATGTACCCGCTTGATAAATTGGACCGGTTGGTGCCATCTGCTCCATTATTTCTCTTTTTCCACCGTAGGCACCCACTGGCAAACCACCACCAATGACTTTGCCTAAACATGTCAAATCTGGTGTAACTCCAAATCGTCCTTGTGCGCAATTCAAATCAACACGGAAACCAGTCATAACTTCATCAAAAATCAAGATGCTGCCATATTGAGTTGTAATTTCACGAAGTCCTTCCAGGAACCCTGGAATAGGTGGAACTACTCCCATATTTCCTGCAATCGGTTCAACAATTACACCTGCAATATCTTCTCCGAATTTTTCAAATGCTAACTTGACTGATTCTAAGTCATTATAGGGTACAGTTAAAGTGTTTTGTGCTACAGATTCAGGAACACCTGGACTATCAGGCAAACCTAAGGTTGCTACACCAGAACCGGCTTTAATTAACAAGGAATCTGCATGTCCATGATAACAGCCTTCAAACTTTAAAATTTTATTTCGTTTTGTATAACCTCTAGCTAACCTTAAAGCACTCATTGTTGCTTCAGTACCAGAATTAACCATACGAACAATTTCAATGGAGGGTACACGTTCACACACAAGCTTTGCCATTTGAGTTTCAATTTCTGTTGGCGCACCAAAGCTTGTACCTTTTTCAGCTGTAGATTTTATTGCCTCAATTACTTCAGGATGAGCATGTCCTAAAATTAGAGGTCCCCAAGATGCAATATAATCAATGTATTCATTACCATCAATATCTATCACTTTTGAACCTTCAGCTTTTTCTATGTAAACTGGTGTTAATCCTACAGATTTAAAGGCACGAACAGGACTATTTACTCCTCCTGGAATATGCGTCTTTGCTAATTCAAAAGCTTCTTTTGACTTCGTATCGATTCTTCGATTCATTCAACATCTCCACACTTTCCATATTAACTTCAAAATTATTTTAATACATCTATTTAAAAAGTATAAGTCACCTTCAAGCGCATAAATATGATTGTAATTCATTAATGAAAAAATAAAATCACTCATTTAAAACTGGAGGACTTTTATGCGCTGGTTGATTGCTTATTTTTGTTTATTGATCTCTATTTTATTGTTAAGCAAAGGTTTAAGTTTACAAACTACAAGTTCTAATTATTTTGATAGTAATCAGATTGAAATTTATTTTATGGGATTCCAAATAAAGGAGAAAGTCCCGAGAGAGTTTATACCAATGTATTCTGCTTTTTTCTTAATGGGAAGTTTTATGTTCGCCGTTTTTTCAACTATAATCACATTGAACTCACTTTTAACGTTAAAAAGATTTAAATAACCACCCAAACCGGATGGTTATTTAAATTTTAAATTGATTCAGCACGCAACCATCTTGCTGCATCTTTTGCAAAATAGGTTAAAATCATATCTGCTCCAGCACGTTTAAACCCTACTAATAACTCCATCGCAACTGCCTTTTCATCTATCCATCCTTTTTCAGCTGCTGCTTTGATCATAGAATATTCCGCGCTAACATTATATGCTGCAATCGGGAGGTCAAAGTTTTGCTTTAATGAAAGAATAATATCCATATATGCCATCCCTGGTTTGACCATCAAAATATCAGCACCTTCCATTACATCAGATTCTGCTTCTCGGATTCCTTCCGTAGCATTCGCAGGATCCATCTGATATGTTTTGCGGTCCCCAAACTGTGGTGTGGAATGAGCAGCATCTCTGAATGGCCCATAAAATGCTGATGAATATTTTACTGCATAGGACATGATGGGAATATGTTCAAACCCTGACTCATCTAATCCAGAACGAATGGCAGTTACAAATCCATCCATCATATTAGAAGGTGCTATAACATCAGCACCTGCTTTTGCTTGTGATACAGCAGTTTTTACAAGTAATTCTAAAGAAGAATCATTTTCAATAACTGCTGCCTTCCCATCATCAGATTTTTTAACAATCCCACAATGGCCATGATCCATAAACTGACACAAACATGTATCTGCCATTACTAATAAATTCGGATTCAAACGTTTGACTAAACGAGTTGCTTTCTGAACAATACCCTGATCATTATAAGCCTGTGTTCCAACACCATCTTTTTCATTCGGTACACCAAATAAAATAATTGATTGTAAACCTAATTTTGAGATTTCTTCTATTTCTGCTTCTAATTGATCTAACGAAAAATGATACACACCAGGCATTGAAGGAATTTCATTTTTGATTCCTTCACCTTCAGTTACAAAAATAGGATAGATTAAATCATAAACAGTTACATGATTTTCTTTAACTAAATTACGTATGGATTGGTTGTTTCTTAATCTTCTATGTCTTACTGTTGGAAATGCCAATTTACTTCCTCCTTCATTGTTTTCTTTTCCACAGTGTTTATACTTCTTTAATCGCTTCAATCAACGATTCAATCGTAGCTTCATTGGCTACTTTTGTTATACTAAATCCAAATTCTTTCGCAGTTTTTGCTGTAATAGGACCGATACACACAATTTGTATACCACTTAAATATTGCTTAGCATCATATCCATTTTTCTCAAGAATCTCTACTAGATTACGAACTGTTGAAGAACTGGTAAAAGTAATAATGTGAAGGCGATTTTTATCTATATACGTCAGTACTTCTTCAAGTCCATGATCACAAATTACATTTTCATATACATCCACTTCCGTTACGTTTAACCCTAATTCACTTAACTTTTTTGGCAAATATTCACGTGCAATATCTGCTCTTGGAAGTAAAACAAACTGCCCTTCTTCTAATTCTGGTAAAATTTCTTCTAATAATCCCTCTCCTTGGAATTGTTTTGGAATAGAGGACACAACAAGCCCACGTTCTGCAAGGGAGTTTGCTGTTTTTGGACCAATAGCAGCAATACGGGCATTTTGCATCGAACGAATATCAATGCCTAAATCTCTTAACCGTTTAAAGAAATATTCTACACCGTTTACGCTAGTGAAAATGATCCAATGATATGAATCCAACCTTTGTAGAGCTTTATCTAATTGATTTAACGTCTGTTCATTCTCAGGCTGTTTTAGTTCAATGACAGGGAATTCAACCGCTTCTCCTCCTAGGTCATCAATTTGATCAGCTAATTCACTAGCTTGTGATCGTGCTCTAGTCACAAGTACTCTTTTACCGAATAACGGTTTATTTTCAAACCACATTAGTTTCTCTCTCAGTTTTACAACCTCACCTACTAAAATAACGGCTGGTGGTTTAAACTTTTCTTTTTCTACTTGTTCAACAATGGTTTCTAAAGTGCCAATTAAAGTTAGTTGCTCTACTCGTGTGCCCCATCGAATTAAAGCAACTGGAGTTTGTGGAGATTTACCGTATTTAATTAATTGATCACGTATGTACCCAATCTTTGTGATTCCCATTAAGAAAAGAATCGTTTCGGTCGCTGTAGATAGTTTTTCCCAATTAATCGTTGAATCTATTTTTTCAGGTCTCTCATGACCTGTTACAACTGCAAAAGAAGAATTAAAATCACGATGTGTTATTGGAATCCCTGCATAGGAAGGAGCAGCAATAGCAGAAGTAATACCTGGTACAATTTCAAATTCAATATTATGATCAACCAGCAAAGATGCTTCTTCTCCTACACGACCAAAAATATTGGGATCACCGCCTTTTAAACGTGTTACAACCTTACCTTGCAAAGCTAAATCAACTAATAGTCTATTAATTGCCTCCTGATCCATCGTGTGCTGATTTGGTAATTTGCCAGCGTATATTTTTTCTGTTCCAGGTTTTGCATAGGTAAGTAACCGTGGGCTGGCTAATCTATCGTACACAATAGCATCAGCTTTTTTGATGGATTCCAAACCCTTTACTGTAATTAATTTAGGATCCCCCGGTCCTGCACCAACTAAGTAAACTTTCCCCTTTGTCAATTCTCTCCCCTCACTTCATCTAATATTCGATTCGCACCCCGATCAATTAATATTTGTGCCAATTGTACACCTAACTTTTCTGGGTCATTACCTGTAATTTGATCTTTGATCACAGTTTCTCCATCTGGAGAACCGACCAAACCATATAATTGTATGTCTGCTTTATCCCCTTCATGTTGTAAAATAGCATGGGCAGCTACAGGAATTTGGCAGCTTCCGTTTAAAGTAGCTAAGAAAGCTCTTTCGGCTCGAACTGTTTTCGCTGTTTTCTTATCATTGTAAAGGGATAATAGCTTTATTATAAACTCATCATCGCCTCTACATTCAATTCCTAGTGCCCCTTGACCTACGGCAGGGATACAGAGCTCTGTTGGGATATATTCAGTTATCTTGTCCTGCCATCCCACTCTATTAAGACCAGCAGTCGCTAGAATGATCGCATCATATTCACCGTCGTTTAATTTATTAATTCTAGTTCCAATATTTCCTCTGATGAATTTAATTTCAAAGTCAGGACGATAACTTTTTATTTGACTTGCACGTCTTAAACTACTCGTTCCTATCACTGCTCCTTTAGGCAGATCAGACAAGGGTATGTGTTCTCTAGATACGATGCAATCTCTAACATCTTCTCTTTTTGGAACTGCACCAATGATTAAACCTTCTGGCAACTCGGAAGGCATGTCCTTCATACTATGTACTGCAATATCTATCTCTTCATCTAACATCGCTTGTTCGATCTCTTTCACAAAAAGCCCTTTTCCACCTACTTTGGAAAGAGTAACATCTAGAATTTTATCGCCTTTTGTAACAATTTTTTTAATTTCAAATTGAGCTTGAATATCATGGATTTGGCATAATTCTTTTAAAGCATCTATCACATGATTAGTTTGTGTCAGCGCTAATTGACTTTGTCTTGATCCTACAATGATTGTTCTCATGATTATACTCCTTTTTCCTTGTCCTCAAAATAACGATTGATCCAATTTCCTTTATATTTATAATCAGGATCTTTTAATCTTTTATATAATTCTTTCTGAAAACTGTGAAATTGCCCTATACGTATGAAACGAAGTATATCTAAATCCATGATTTCCTTGTAAAGAGCTTGTCTTTGATGTGTATCATTAATTGTTTTTTTTACAAACAAACGAAATTCACTTAAAAAATCGAGATAAATCTCATATTCATTCCCATACTTTTTCTCTAAATCTTTCTTGATTGTTTTAGCAGCAGTAGGACTAGCGCCAGAAGTAGAGACCGCAATTTGCAACTTCCCTCTCCTAAAGCTGGCAGGGAAAATAAAATCACTAAGGTCTGGACGATCCACAATACAAACCAATATGTTTTGTTTTTTTGCATCTTCATAAACCTGCAAATTAACATGATTTTGATCTGTTGCAGCAATCATCAAATAAGGTGTACCAACTACTGATTTATCATAGTTTTGTTTATATATTTGCAATTTCCCATCTCTTTGCCAATGTTTGATCAGATTCGTCACTGTAGGACTAATCACTACAATGCTGGCCATTGCTTCTACTAGTGAGTTAATTTTTCGTTCTGCTACCTTCCCTCCACCAACAACTATGCATTTTTTATGTTTAATATTGATCATAATTGGCATAACATCATACACAGTTCTTCACATCCAAATCCATTTATGAAAATCAGATAAATAGTTAGATATTATAAAATTAATCAATAACAATACAAACGAGATTATATTCCAGAAAACTAATTCATTTCCTGATGTATGTCTTTTTAACTTTTTAAATAAATAAAAAGAGTAAGCAACTAACACTAATAATGAATTGATTACTTTTAAATCCAATAAATATGACAAATGATTCGTTAACACCATCCAAATCAAGCTTAAGATAATAGATAATAACAATAGTGGCAGCCCAATCATAACAGAAAGAAACGCAAACTTATCGATTTTTTCGAGGCTTGGTAACTTCTTTAAATAATTAAACCATTTCTTTTCTTTCAACATTCGAAAAAGCATAAGATATAAACATGACAAAATAAATGAAATTAAAAAAAAAGCATAACTGCTTATGGCAAGAGAAATATGGATAAATAACAACTCATCATGAATCTCCCAATTTTGTAAGGTTGGTATAGCAGAAGAATCACTAAAAAAACTTAAAGCCATGATAGTAAAGGCTGCAATATTAACTGAAAATACGAATAAATCATGCTTCAATATAAAGTTGAGCATTAGTGAAATGGTTACAACAATCCAAGAGAAAAAAAACAAAGTTTCAAACATCGTTAATATTGGAAAATATGAATTGTCTATCATTCTTAATATAAAAAAATTGGATTGCAAAATCCAAACGATAATAAGCAACCCTGTACCTATCCATTTTGCTCTCCAATTTTTATGAATTGTATCAGAGAACGAAAACAACAAGCTCAGGGTATACAAATAAATAATAATATCATATATAAAAGTTTTAGCTCCCATGGCAGCCTCCTAGATTCATTTTGTCTAAGGTCGAGCTGCTAGTTTATGCTTGTGTAAAGATAATATTTTCGCTTTTTCTTCAGCGGCTTTTTGCTTCTTCTCTTCAAGATGATTTAATCTTACGATTTCTTTGTTTTGTTCAAGTTTCTCCTCAAGAGCAAATAGATGGGAAAACAATTGAATTGCCGCATCTCCTTTGCGATCTCCCGCCATTTCTTTAATACGTTGAATAGGATCGTGAAGAACTTGATTTGCAATGCTTTTAGATAGTTTACGAATAACTTTGATCTCTCGTTCATCTAAATCAGGAAGTTTGTTCAATAAACTTTCCATCGTTTCAGCGTGAATATCTGCAGCTTTCTCCTGCAGAGCTTGAATTACTGGACCAAGACCTAACGTATTGTACCAATTTTCGAAAACTGCGATTTCCTGTATAATCATTTTTTCAATTTTTTCTGCTTCTTGTTTTCTTTGCTCCATGTTATTTTGTACGATGCCTTCCAAATCATCAATATCATACAAAAACACATTAGGAATATCTATGATGTCAGGGTCTAAATCACGAGGAACAGCTATATCTATCATAAATAATGGACTTGATGTTTTTCGAGTACTCATCAAGTTTTCAACTTGACCCTTAGTTAAAATTAAGTCAGATGACCCTGTGGAACTAATAATAATATTTGTTTCAGAAATATATTTATGAAAACCATCAAAAGAACAAGCTATTCCATTAAACTGTTGAGCTAGTTTTTTAGCTTTTGAAATGGTTCGATTTACAACAATTACTTTTTTAACACCATTTGCGTGAAGATGTTTAACTGTTAACTCACTCATCTTACCTGCTCCGATAATCATCACTGTTTTATTACGAAAATCACCGAAGATTTGTTTTCCTAATTCCACTGCTGCATAACTTACGGAGACAGCATTCTCACCAATTGTAGTTTCAGAATGAGCTCTTTTTGCCATCGTAATCCCTTGTTTAAATAAATGGTTAAATAATGTTCCTGTAGTTTTCTCTGATTGAGCTAATAAAAATGCATCTTTCACTTGTCCTAATATTTGGGTTTCACCTATGATCATAGAATCTAATCCACAGGTTACTTTGAACAAGTGCTCTATTGCACCTTCGTCTTCGTAAACATATAAGTGTTTAGCAAATTCTTCTCGAGAAACTCCGAACCAATTTTGCATAAAACTTCTTATATAATGACCGCACAAATGTAAACGGTCTACTACTGCATAAATCTCTGTCCGATTGCAAGTTGCTACCATAACACATTCCAGTATGCTTTTTGTGTTTTTCAACATTCTTAAAGCAATGGGAGTCTGTTCCTCTGATATTGCGAACTTTTCTCTAATATCTACTGGGGCTGTACGATAGTTTAATCCAACTACTACAATGTGCATGTGCTCACCTGCCTTCATTAAATAATTACATAACTCCATTATTATAACATATTTAGACATCCTACATCTTAAAAAACATATGAAAAATTGAACAAATTAAAACAAATAAACGCAAATTATTAAAGTGTATCCAAAATGAATGACTTCCTTCTTCCATTGAGAGTCTTTTGTTCTATTATGACCAATAACGGTTTACTCTAACAATATTTTTCTTAAATATTCTGATACTACTTCATCTAATTGCATTAACTTGTCATTCTGTGAAGAGATGATTTTTCCATCTTCTGAAAGTAAATTCTCATAAACTTCAATAATTTCTGTGAAAGCTTTATTCAACTCTTGTATAACCGCTACCTCTTCTGGTTTTAATAAACGATCCCCTCCAAGCTGCAAACGGATAATATATTGCATTATATCTAAAAAGCTATTCATGTTAGTTAATTTGGAATCACCATAAGCAAGAACTAAATGCTGATGGGAATAATCAGAAGTATAAGCAAATTGTTTAAGTACGTTTAACTGCTCGGTATTACTGGCATTCATCGAATCATAAATTAAGTTATTTAACAGTTCAATTTGAAACAATGAAACTTGATACAACAATATATTGCTGTCTTTCTCGCTTTTTTTAGCAAGATACAAATCAACCAGTTGATAAATCGGCCATGCTACTAAAAGTACAACAATAATAAATATCAACATCTGTCTGTTTCGCATATCATTTCCCCCCATTATAAACAACCTCTATATATTGATGTTTATGGGGGTTGGGTAAAACAAATAACCATGGATTTAATCCATGGTTATTATTCATAGCTTCACTCTTTATTTTTATAATATTTAACAAGTCGTAACTTGTGCATTTTTTATGTTTGGAGTCTCTACACCTAATTCTCCTAAACCTCGAATAATCTTTTTTGAGTGTACCTGTTCAGGATTTAATTTAGAAACCAAATAGTTGATGGCTTTTTCAGGATCAACCGTTACACCACAAGTATAACAATCAATAGCAGCGAATTGTTTTTCAGGATAGGTGTGAATGGAAATGTGACTTTCTGATAACATGACTAAAATCGTAACTCCTTGAGGATCAAATTGTTTTTCCTGTACAGATAACACAGTAGCACCACACTCTTCAGCTGCTTGTACCATATGTTCTTTTAAAAATTCAATATTATTTAATAATTCTACTTCTACTCCCCAAGTATCTATAACAACGTGTCTTCCGAAAGTTGAGTATTCCATCTTTCGGTCCTCCTTCCTAGGAATAAAATAATTTGAATTTCATCCACTAGGACCTACGTCATTCACTTCCCGAGGGTAACATTACTACCATCGTTTCATTGTCTGAGTGAATCCTGGTTCCTATTTTGAGAATTTCAACGAATCTAAAAATAACATCTATTGGGCAGAATTGCAATACTTTTTTTCAATATTTTTTTAATTGAAAAAAATTAACAGAGATTGCTCACTATTTATGCTTATAACCACTCACAAATAGCATTAGCGCAAAATTAACTCTTTGCACTAGATCTTCTATTGTTTGTGAAGTCATTTGTGAACAAAATTCACATGTCAATTATGATTTGGTAATTTGGTTTTGAATAATTCTCCATAATTCATCTTTCCCCAATCCTTCTTCAGATGAAAATAATAAGATTGGATCTTCTTTTTCAAGGTTCAATGTATCTTTTATTACTTTTAAATGTTTATTTCTTTTATTTTTTGATATTTTATCAGCTTTTGTAGTAATGATTATGCGAGGAATTTGCTGATATACTAACCATTCATACATAGCAATATCATCTTTAGTAGGTGAATGGCGAAGATCAATAATTTGTAAAACCGCCTTTAATTGTTCTCTCTCTAACAAATATCGTTCGATCATTTCTCCCCATTCTTGTCTCCGAGACTTCGAAACTTTAGCATAACCATAACCTGGAAGATCTACAAAATACAAATCTGTATTAATGCGATAATAATTCAAAGTTTGTGTTTTACCTGGCTGAGAACTTGTTCTTGCTAGATTTTTCCGATTAATCATTTTATTAATTAAAGACGATTTCCCTACATTAGAACGACCAGCAAGTGCAATTTCTGGCAATCCATCTTCAGGATATTGATCTGGTCCTACTGCACTAATAATAAATTCTGCCTGATTTACTTTCACATCATTGTACCTACTCTTTCTTTTAGATGAACCTCTCTAGTTTTTACGTTAACAATAAAAACTGAATAAGTGATCACTCATTTAATGAGTAATCACTTATGAAATATCATTGAGCTTTGTTTACTGTATTAATGTTTGTTCTAATACGGTGTCCATATGTGAAACAGGAACAAATTTAATATCCTTTTTCACCGCATCTGGCAATTCTTGAAGGTCTTTTTCATTTTCTTCAGGAAACAGTACTTTTTTGATACCTGCACGATGAGCTGCTAACGCTTTTTCCTTCAAACCTCCAATTGGAAGAACTCTCCCTCTTAAGGTTATTTCTCCAGTCATCGCTACTTCTTTGGAAACAGGTACGTCTGATAATGCTGAAATTAAAGCTGAAGCAATGGTGATCCCTGCAGAAGGTCCATCTTTTGGAATTGCACCTTCTGGAATATGAATATGAATATCATACTTATCATGAAAATCAGGCTCTAAGTTCAACTCTTTAGCCTTAGATCGTGTATAACTAAAAGCTGCTTGAGCAGATTCCTTCATGACATCTCCAAGCTTACCAGTGAGTGTAAGCTTGCCATTTCCAGGCATGACTGTTACTTCGATGGTTAAAGTATCTCCACCCACCTCTGTCCATGCTAACCCAGTAACTGCTCCAATCTGATTTTCTTTTTCTGCTAAGTTATATCGATACTTACTAGGGCCAAGATATTTTTCTATTTCTTTTGAAGTGATAGTTATTTGATTACTTTCATCTTTAGAAACAACTTCCTTCACTACTTTGCGACAAAGTGCAGCGACTTGCTGCTCTAGATTCCTGACACCTGCTTCACGTGTATACTCCTGTACAATCGATAATATCGTATTATCTTCTACTATTAACTGGTCTTCTGTTAAGCCATGTTCCTTTTTTTGTTTAGGGAGTAAGTACTTCTTAGCAATTTCTAATTTTTCATTTTCTGTATAACCTGATATATATAACATTTCCATGCGATCCAATAATGGACGAGGGATGTTATGAACTGCATTCGCTGTAGTAATAAACATAACATTAGATAAATCAAATGGTTGTTCAATAAAATGATCACTAAAAGTGCTGTTCTGTTCAGGATCTAATACTTCTAAAAGTGCTGATCCAGGATCGCCTCTAAAATCCATGGACATCTTATCGATTTCATCCAATAAAAAAACGGGGTTATTCGTTCCAGCATTTTTCAAACCTTGAATAATCCGACCTGGCATAGCCCCTACATAGGTTCGCCTATGGCCACGAATCTCAGCCTCATCTCTCACCCCTCCTAGTGAAATACGAACAAATTCACGTCCTAAAGTTCTAGCGATAGACTTTCCTAAAGAGGTTTTTCCCACTCCAGGTGGACCAACTAGGCAAAGTATAGGTCCTTTTATTTTCTTAACCATTTTTTGGACAGCTAAATACTCCAGTACTCGCTCTTTAGGTTTTTCAAGGCCATAATGGTCTTCATCTAGGATTTTTTCAGCATGAGAAATGTCTAAATCATCTTCAGTTTGTTTGTTCCAAGGTAATGCAATCATCCAATCTATATAATTACGAATAACTCCACCTTCAGCAGAAGTTGAAGGCATTTTTTCCAACCGTTCTATTTCTCTTTCAATTTTTTCTTTAATTTTTTCAGGGACTTCTATTTCAGCAAGTTGAGCTCGGAGTTCTTCAACTTCACCTGCTCTACCTTCCTTATCACCTAATTCCTTTTGAATAGCTTTCATTTGCTCTCGCAAGTAATATTCTTTTTGTGTTTTCTCCATCTGTTTCTTAACACGTTTATTAATTTGTTTTTCTAGTTCAAGTACTTCTCTTTCGTCATTTAAAATATTCAGTACTTTTTCCAGTCTTTCATGAACATCTAACGTTTCTAGGATCTTTTGCTTATCTTTAATTTTTAAAGATAAGTGACTAGAAATAACATCTGCTAATCTTCCTGGTTCATTAATATCAGAAACTGATGCCAGTGTTTCAGGTGTAACCTTTTTTGACAACGAAATATAATTCTCAAATTGTTTCAATACACTTCTCATCAATGCGTTATTCTCTGAGTTATCTGATAATACATCGAATAAATCTCTAGCATACACTTCATAAAATTCATCATTATCTACATATTCGACAATCTCACAACGATTTAATGCTTCTACTAGCACCCTGATCGTTCCATTAGGAAGCTTAAGCATTTGTCTCACTTTTGCTTTTGTACCAATTTTATAAATATCTTCTTCTGTTGGTGCTTCAATACTCACCTCAGATTGAGAACAAAGCAGAATCAAGTTGTTTTCTACCATCGCTCTTTCAAGGGCTTTCACTGATTTTTCTCGACCAACATCAAGATGCAGAACCATACTTGGATAAACAAGTAATCCACGTAATGGCAACAATGGCAAGCGATCTTCTCTTGTTTTATTTAGACTCATCTCTAGTACCCCCAAAGATTCTCTCCTATAGCTGTATATTATTTTATCAAATGCTTAATTAAAAAACCAATTTCTAACTGATATCGCCCATAATTTCAATTTATTTGCAATTTTATTTGTTGATTATACATATTATGTGACTTTTAAGGTTATTGTTCTAATGTAGAAGTTCCTGGTTGAAAAACAGGGAGCACTTTAACATCGATGCCTTCGTTGTCTGTATTTTGTTTATTAGCTAGGTCATTAAATTCAACACCGATTGAATATTTAAGCACCTGTTCTATAGTTTCCATAGGAATAACCTCGATTTCCTTTATTGAAAAAAATGAATCCTGCCAATTTTCTTTTGGAATATATACTTTATTGGCACCTGCTTGAATTGCTGCTTCCACTTTAGCTACAACTCCCCCAACAGGCTTTACTTTTCCATGAATGCTCACTTCACCAGTCATGGCAATTTTATTATCTACAGGAATATTATATACTGCTGAAGTAATCGCTGTAGCAATGGTGACTCCTGCTGATGGTCCATCCATTGGAATACCACCTGGAAAATTAATATGAACGTCATAATCATCCGCATTTATCCCAACCTGCCTTAATACAGTAATCACGTTTTCTAAGGAACTTTTGACCATACTTTTTCGACGAATTTTTTTGCCTCCACCTCCCATTTCCTCCTCGTCTACAACACCAGTAATCGTAAATTTACCTTTGCCAGGTACTTTAGTCAATCTAGCCGTTGCTTCGATCTCTAACAAACAACCTATATTTGGACCATATACTGCAAGACCGTTTACTAATCCCACTTTAGGTTGACTTGGAATTTTATTATCTGGGCGTGGTTGAATATTACTGCTGTTAATCACCCATTCTACATCTTCTGCTGTAATTTTCTTTCTTTGATCTGTCATTGCTATCCCCGCTGCCATCTGAACAATATTTACCGCCTCACGCCCATTCGTAGCGTATTTACTAATCACATCTATCGCTTTATCTTCAGAAGGCATTCCTATTTTTTTAACTGCATTAGCTGCAATAGTAGCCGTTTCTTTAGGTAAAAGGGGTTTGAAAAACACCTCTATACAGCGTGATCTAATAGCTGGGGGAATTTCTTCAGGCGTTCTAGTTGTCGCTCCCACTAACCTAAAATCTGCAGGTAATCCATGTTGAAAAATATCATGAATAAATTTTGGAATATTTTTATCATCTGCACTATAATAAGAGCTTTCTAAAAAAACTTTGCGATCTTCAAGAACCTTTAATAGTTTATTCATTTGAACGGAGTGCAATTCTCCAATTTCATCTATAAATAATATACCTCCATGAGCCTTAGTCACTGCACCAGGTTTAGGTTGGGGTATTCCTGCAACACCCATTGCACCAGCCCCTTGATATATTGGATCATGCACAGAACCGATTAAAGGATCAGCAATTCCCCTTTCATCAAAACGAGCAATGGTAGCATCGATTTCAGTAAATTTTGAATCTTTATAAAATGGAGAGAATACATTTTTCTTGGCTTCTTCTAAAACGACCCTTGCCGCAGCTGTCTTTCCTACTCCTGGTGGTCCATAAATAAGTACATGTTGTGGATTAGGGCCACATAAACTAGCTTTTAATGCTCGCAACCCTTCTTTTTGCCCTACAATATCTTCCAAGGATATGGGTCTAGCTTTTTCAGCTAATGGTTGTGTTAAATGTATGGATCTCAATTTATGTAATTTTTCCATCTCTCTTTTAGATTCTCTATCAACAGCTGTTTTGCTGTTTTGCTGACTTCGTAATTGATTCCAAAAATACAACCCAATAACCACAGCAAAAAAACCTTGAATAATCATTAAAATGACCATAAAACTCATATTACTTTCGACCTCCCCTTTCTACTAACTACAAGCTAGTATTACCATGCATCACGTCACTTCATACGCAAATGTCCTAGAAAAGTAATAAACAATAAAAAGACCCCTAATTGACATTTAGGAGTCTTTAGATATTGGTTATTTTGCCAACATTTTAAAGTTAACATAGAGTTCTACGATATGGAGGGCTTCATCCTAGTTTTCACTTTTGTGGATTTGTATGTGCCATTTTCCGACCTGGGATTTCACCTGTTTTTTCATAGCTTTCTACAATTACATCAATTTCTTTTTTTAATTCATTAACCAACTCAGCTTCTGGTACCTTTCGGATCATTTCTCCATACCGAAACAACATCCCTTCACCTCGTGCCCCAGCTATGCCGATATCGGCTTCTCGCGCCTCTCCAGGTCCATTTACAGCGCAACCTAATACTGAAACCTTGATTGGAACCTTCACATTTTGAATGTATTCCTCCACTTCATTAGCAATAGAGAATAAATCAATGTCAAGCCTTCCACAAGTTGGACATGATACAAGAGTGGCTGCATTAGAAATTAAACCAAACGATTTTAATAACTCTCTTGCCACTTTCACTTCCTCAACTGGATCTGCACTTAAAGAAATGCGCATAGTTGAACCTAATCCTTTAGATAACAAAGCACCTAAACCTGCCGCACTTTTAATTGTTCCAGCATGTAAAGTACCTGCTTCTGTAATTCCTAAATGCAGTGGGTAATTGAATTTTTCAGCAAACCTAGAATAAGCTTCAATAGCCATAGGTACATCTGATGCTTTCAAAGAAACAATAATATCTTTAAAATCAAGTTCTTCTAAAATCCGTATATGAAATTCTGCACTTTCAACCATTGCCTCAGCTGTTGGATATCCATATTTTTCTAACAAATGATTTTCTAATGAGCCCGCATTTACTCCAATACGAATGGGTATACCACGTTCTTTACAAGCTTTGACTACAGCTTCTACCTTTTCCCTTTTTCCAATATTTCCTGGGTTAATTCTTACTTTATCAATTCCATTTTCAATAGCAGAAAGAGCTAACCTATAATCAAAATGAATGTCTGCAACTAATGGGATATGAATTTGTTTTTTAATTTCTTTAATCGCATCAGCAGCCTCTTGGTTGTTAACAGTAACCCTCACCAATTGGCATCCAGCTTCTTCCAATCGATGAATTTCTGCAACAGTTGCTTTTACATCTGCTGTTTTAGTTGTGCACATACTTTGAATAATCAGCTCATTATTCCCACCTATTGTTAAATCCCCAACCTTAACAGGTGTCGTTTCATCCCTTAAAAACATAGACGTCTCTCCCGTGAAATACAACTACCTATCCCAATACATAAATCTGAAAGCAGTGAGATAGGTAATTTTAGATTTTATGAATTTATTTTATGCACTTTCTTCTTTACTATTGTCATCTTTTAATAACTGAGGAGCTACTTTATTCTTAATAACATCCTCTTTGATAATACACTTTTTAATATCTGTTTTGGATGGAACCTCATACATTACATCCAACATTACATCTTCAATAATGGCCCTCAAACCTCTAGCTCCTGTATTTCTCTTAATGGCTTCTTTAGCAATTTCACTTAAAGCATTATCTTCAAATTCCAGCTCGACACCATCAATTTCAAGCAGCTTTTGATATTGTTTTACTAGAGAATTTTTAGGTTCCTTAAGGATGCGTACCAATGCAGTTTCATCTAATTTATTCAATGAAGAAATCACTGGAAGACGCCCTACAAATTCAGGAATCAAACCAAATTTCAATAAATCTTCTGGTAAAATCAAAGATAAGAAATCTTCTTCTTTATTCAAGTTATTCTTGACATTGTCATTATTGTTAAAACCAATGACTTTTTTACCAAGTCTTCTTTTTATTATTGGTTCAATACCATCAAAAGCACCGCCGCAAATAAATAATATATTTGTTGTGTCAATTTGAATAAATTCTTGATGAGGATGCTTACGCCCTCCCTGTGGTGGTACAGAAGCAGTAGTTCCTTCTAAAATTTTCAAAAGAGCCTGTTGTACCCCTTCACCTGAAACATCTCTTGTAATAGATGGATTTTCAGATTTTCTTGCAACTTTATCAATTTCATCAATGTATATGATTCCTTTTTCTGCCTTTTCCACATCATAATCAGCCGCTTGGATCAATTTTAATAAAATGTTTTCAACATCTTCGCCCACGTATCCAGCTTCTGTTAAAGAAGTGGCATCCGCTATAGCAAACGGTACATTTAAAATTTTTGCTAATGTTTGAGCCAGAAGTGTTTTTCCACTTCCAGTAGGTCCAATTAGTGCAATATTACTTTTCTGTAATTCCACATCTTCAGCTTTATGCTTGGAATTTATTCGTTTATAATGATTATAAACCGCGACGGACAAAGATTTTTTTGCATGCTCTTGACCGATTACATAATCATTTAAGATACCAAAAATCTCTTGAGGTTTTGGTATTTCCTGAACTTCTAATTCTTCTTCAGTACCTAGTTCTTCTTCAACGATTTCAGTACATAAATCTATACATTCATCACAAATATATACACCTGGACCTGCAACTAATTTTCTTACCTGTTCTTGTGATTTTCCACAGAAAGAACATTTTAATTGACCTTTTTCATCGTTAAACTTAAACATTCCGTCACTCCTTTATAAAATCGGTACGAGTGATAACTTCATCAATTAATCCATATTCCTTTGATTCGTCAGCACTCATAAAGAAATCCCTATCAGTATCTCTCTCTATTTTACTCATAGGTTGTCCTGTTCTCTCTACATATATTTGATTTAACTTTTTCTTTGTACGAATAATCCAATCCGCATGAATTTTAATATCTGTTGCTTGACCTCTAACACCACCAAGTGGTTGATGGATCATGACTTCACTATTAGGTAAAGCAAAACGTTTTCCTTTTGCACCCGCTGTAAGCAATAATGATCCCATACTTGCAGCCATTCCAACACAAATCGTTGAAACATCTGGTTTTATAAATTGCATTGTATCAAAAATTCCCATTCCTGCAGTAACAGAGCCTCCAGGTGAATTAATATACAAATGTATGTCTTTATCTGGGTCATCCGCAGCTAAAAATAACATTTGAGCCATGACAATGTTTGCAACATTATCATCAATTGCACTGCCTAAGAAAATAATTCGATCCTTTAGTAATCGTGAATATATATCATAAGATCTCTCTCCACGATTCGTTTGCTCAACTACTATAGGTACAAGATTCATGCATACATCTCCTTTTATCTATACAAAATGAACCTTAAAATGAATTTGTTACAATTTAATTCATTTTAATTATTTTATCATGTTATGACCGTGATGTCATATTAACTAAACAACTGAAAAGAAATTTTTCTTTCCTTAATGGTAAAAAATAAGGCACGCGCTAATATAGCTGTGCCTTTTACAAGTCTGTTATGATGATTTATTCTTCTACAGCTTCTACAGCCTCTTCAGTTTCTTCAACTGCTGGTACATTTACACTATGTTCAAGTAAAAGTTGAATTGCTTTACGATTAGCAACATCTTGCTTTAAGGTTTCTAAATTACCATTAGCAGTAAAGATGTTTCTTAATTCTTCAGGCGTTTTTTGGTACATGCCTGCTAATTTTTCTAATTCTTCATTTAAATCTTCTTCAGTAACTTCAACTTTTTCGTTAGCCGCAATTGCTTCTAAGACTAAAGTTTGGTTTACTCTTTTTTCAGCATCATTTTTCATTTGTTCTTTTAATGCCGCTTCATCTTGATTAGAAAATTGATAATACATTTCTAAAGTCATACCTTGCATTTTTAAGCGGTTTTCAAAATCTTGAATCATGTGATTCGTTTCCGTTTCAATCATAACTTGAGGAATTTCAACACTTGAAACTTCCGTTGCTTTTTCTACAACTGTATTTTCTCTATATTGGTCTTCTTCTTTTTCCTTAGTTTCTTGTAAACCTTTTTTTATATCTTCTTTATATTCATCTAATGTTTCAAATTCACTTACATCTTTTGCAAATTCATCATCAAGTACTGGCAATTTCTTTCTTTTAATTTCATGTAATTTCACTTTGAAGACAGCTGGTTTTCCAGCTAAATTTTCAGCTTGATATTGATCAGGGAATGTAACTTCTACATCTTTTTCCTCATCTTTAGCCATTCCTTCTACTTGATCTTCAAATCCAGGAATAAATGAACCTGAACCTAACTCTAATGAATACTTCTCAGCTTTTCCACCTTCAAAAGGTTCGTTATCTACAGAACCTTCAAAATCAATGATGACAGTATCGCCTTTTTCTGCAGCGCCTTCTTCAACAACAATTAATTCTGCATGACGTTCCTGATTTTTTTTCAATTCTTCTTCAAGGGACTCATCACTCACTGAGAAATCTTTCTCAGGAATTTCCAAGCCTTTATATTCACCTAGATTCACTTCAGGTTTAAC